>NZ_FONM01000003.1 GCF_900112935.1 Trichococcus pasteurii | reverse complement strand
ATTATTTCTACACCTTTTCTTTCGCATAACTGCCGAAGTATGACTCCTATATCTTGTTTTATCTTTCCGTAAATTGCTTGCCTCCGGTATTTGGGCGCAAAAACTATGTGATACTTACAATTCCAAGTGGTATGTGCTAAACTATTTTTGTCTTGAGACATATAAAGAATCCTCCTAAGTCATGAATATTGGTTGGCGAACCAAATATATTCTAGCACTTAGCGAGGATTTTTTAATACACCGCTGGAAGCTCTCCGGAACCATGGGCCTAGCCCATGGTTTTCATTTCCACAAAAAGAAAAGGCTGACTCGTGTTGAGCCAACCCTTCTCACTGACAGAGATTACTTTGATTTGATGTAAGTCGTACCGTTAGCGGCCGGGCCTCTTGATTTGCCGATAAAACCTACAAGCACAATAATCGTGATGACGTAAGGTGCGATCTGGAGGTAGACGGAAGGGATATTCTGGATGACCGGAATATAGCTGCCGATGACCCCCAAACTCTGGGCAAAACCGAAGAAAATCGCTGCGCCCATCACTCCGATAGGATTCCATTTGCCGAAAATCATGGCAGCCATGGCAATGAATCCTTGACCGGCGATCGTTGATCCGGAAAAATTCAGGCTGATCGACTGGGAAACGATGGCGCCACCCACACCGCCCAAAAAGCCGGAAATCAAAACGCCAGCGTAGCGCATCACGTAGACATTGATCCCCAATGTATCTGCCGCCTGCGGGTGTTCCCCGACCGAGCGCAGACGCAAGCCGAAAGTCGTCTTGAAGATGATGAAGTAGCAGACGAGCGCCGTTGCGATCGCTGCATAGGCTGGTGCTGATGTGTTCGTGAAGAATATCTGACCGATGATCGGGATGTCCTTCAAAACAGGAAAACTTGTCTTACCGAAGTTTTGGACGATGAAGGCTGTTTGCCCTTTTCCTTCATAAAGAACCTTAGTCAAAAATACCGCCAAAGCAGGGGCAAGCATATTGATGACCGTTCCGGAAACGATGTGGTTCGCTCTTAAATTGATGGTGGCAACGGCATGAAGGACCGAAAAGAAGATGCCCACTGCACCAGCAACCAGCAACGCAACCCAAGGGGTCATTTTGCCCAGGTTGTCGGCGTAGTTCAAATTAAAGACTATGGCCGAAAATGCCCCCATTACCATAGTGCCTTCCAACCCCACGTTGACGATACCGCTCCGTTCCGAGAATGTTCCGCCAAGGCCAGTAAAGATCAATGGTGCCGAATAAATCAAAGCCGAAGATACGATGATCGACAGAATCGCTAGCATATCCATCTCACGCCACCTCCTTTTTATTGACTTTGGACAGCTTATTCACCAATAGTCGGATGATATAGCTCGCGCCGACGAAGAAGATGATCGATGCAATCACGATATCGACAATCTCTACCGGCACGCCGGACATAAGCGGCATACTGGTTCCGCCGATTTTCAACGTGCTGAACAGAAGTGCAGCAAAGAGGATTCCGATCGGGCTACCGATGCCCAACAAAGCTACTGCCATACCATCGAACCCGACGGCCGGCATCGCACCTTGAACAAACATATTCTGGAAATTCCCCAATCCTTCCATCGCTCCTCCCAAACCGGCCAATCCGCCGCTGATCAACATGGCCAAAATGATGTTCTTTTTGGCGTTCATCCCTGCGTAATCGGCCGCGTCAGGATTCAATCCGACTGAACGGAATTCGAAACCATATGTTGTTTTCTTCATCAGCACCCATACCGCCGCAATCATGATGAGGGCAATGAAAATGCCGGCATGCAGTGTCGAATTACGGGTCAATTCTGACAAGAATGGCACCCTCAGACTGGCATTTTCTGTGATTCTGGCTGTAGAATCCCCGGAATCCGTCAAAACATTTCTTACGATGTGGTTGTTGATGTACAAAGCTGTATGATTCAGCATGATGGTGACAATTACTTCACTTGTGTTGAAATAGGCACGCAAAACTCCGGCGATACCCGCCCACAGAGCTCCGGCGGCTACACCCGCCAAAATGCATAAAGGCAACAAAATCATTTTAGGCAAATCAGGCAACAGCTGGGCTACGCTGACGGATGCCAACCAGCCGAACAAAGTTTGACCCGCTACACCGATGTTGAAGAAACCCGCTGTGTTGGCTACCGCAAAACCTAATGCGACCAGAATCAAAGGGGTAGCTTCACGCAATAATTCGCCTACGTAAAACGGCGATCCGAAAGCTCCCTTCAGCATTGCCGAATAACCCGCGATGGCATCATAACCGAAAGACCACATGACGATCGCGCCGATCAACAGGCCTAATATGACTGAAAGCAAAGGTACGATAATCCCCTGGATGCGAGTGGCTCCTTGTTGATTACTCATGAAGGCTTCCCTCCTCTTCCTTGTTTTTTTCCAATTCTTCCCGGGCCTTTTCCAAAGAGGAACCGGCCATCAATAAGCCCAGTTCTTGTTCAGAAGTTTCCTCCGGCTTGACGTAGGCCACAATTTCACCTTCAAACATCACAGCGATGATATCGGAGAGATTCAAGATTTCATCCAACTCGAAGCTCATCAGGAGGATCGCCTTATCCTTATCCCTTTGCTCGATCAAGCGTTTATGGATAAATTCGATGGCCCCCACATCCAATCCTCGGGTCGGTTGGGCTGCTATCAACAACGAAGGATTCCGATCGACTTCACGGGCGATGATCGCCTTTTGTTGGTTCCCGCCGGACAACGAACCAGCTGTCGATTTTTCGCTTTGGGTCCGAACATCAAACTCTTTGATCAGTTCGATGGCATGGTTTTCGATGGCTGTATCATTCAGGAAGCTGTTTTTGCTGTAAGGTTCCTGATAATAAGTCTGCAAGGCGATGTTCTCATCCAAACGCATCGGGAGGATCAGGCCGAACTTTTGTCGGTCCTCAGGGATATGTCCCAAACCTGATTCAGTGATTTTGCGCGGAGCCAAGTTCGTGATGATTTCACCGTTCAGCTTAACGGTTCCGCTCTCAGCCTTCCGCAAGCCAGTGATGGCTTGGATCAATTCGCTTTGGCCGTTCCCATCGATCCCGGCAATCCCAACGATTTCGCCCGCCCGTACCGTTAGACTCAAATTGCGCACGGCTTCCAGTCCGCGGCTCTCTTTGACCGTCAATCCTTCAATTTCCAAAACAGCCTGCTTTGGCTGGGATGGTTTTTTGACTGTGCGGAACAGAACGGAACGCCCCACCATCATATCGGCCAGTTCTTGCTGGGATGTCTGCTTCACATCGACGGTGCCGATGCTCTTGCCTTTACGGATTACTGTGCAGCGGTCCGCAACGGCTTTGATTTCATCCAGTTTATGCGTGATCAGGATGATTGACTTGCCTTCTTTCGTCAATTCCCTCATGATCGACATCAATTCGTCGATTTCTTGGGGTGTCAACACTGCCGTTGGTTCGTCGAAAATGAGGACGTCCGCCCCACGGTACAATGTTTTCAGGATTTCGACCCTTTGCTGCATCCCCACAGTGGTGTCTTCGATTTTGGCGGACGGATTGACTGCCAAGCGGTATCTGTTGGACAGGTCAGCAATCACGGCAGCGGCTGCCTTTTTATTTAAAACGCCGAGTCTGCTCGGCTCGCTGCCTAAAATGATGTTCTCCGTAACCGTGAAGTCCTTGACCAACATAAAATGTTGGTGCACCATTCCGATCCCCAATTTATCGGCAACACCCGGGGAACTGATTTTGACCTCTTGCCCTTTGACCTTGATGGTTCCGCTGGTCGGCTCCAAAAGGCCTGAGAGAATATTCATCAAAGTTGACTTGCCCGCGCCATTTTCACCCAACAAAGCGTGAATTTCACCTTTTTTCAAGCTGAGAAAAATATCATCATTCGCTTTATAATTGCCGAAAGCTTTTGTTACGCCAATCATCTCAATGACATAATTTCCTTCTGTCATGCTGATTCCACTCCTTACTAAAATTGAATGCATGCATTCCCTCATGCAGCAGTGAGACACGCTTATAAAATATAATACCGTAAAACACTATTTCACACCTATTATAAAGTATTTCCAAAATCCTATCCACTTTTGTTTGTCACACAAACTGAACATTTGTTTATTTTTGTGCGGATCATCATTTATTGCGGCGATGCGAAGAAAAAAAGCGAAGCAACTCAATATCCTAACCGGAATCAAGTTGCTTCGCTAATAAAGAATAAAACGCGATTAGTTTTCTGGAGCTTCAGGAACAACAAGCGTTCCGTCCAAAATTTGTGCTTTCGCATCGTTGACAGCAGTCAAAGCTTCTTCGCTCAATTGGCCTTCAGTCAAATCGACGCCTTCTTCAGCCAAACCGAAATTCAACACTTCCCCTGCCGGGAATTCGCCGTTCATCGTTAACGTAGCGATGTCCTTGGCTGCAGTGCCTACACCCTTCAACGTCGAGGTCAAAGTAAGGTTTCTTTCAGTGCCGTCATCAAGAGTCAACAAGCCTTCTTCAGTTTGGTCACGGTCAACACCGATTACCCAGATTTCTTTTGAAGGGTCTGCTTTTACGATATCTTTAGCTTCTGAGAATACGCCGTTTCCGGAATCTCCGGCAGCTTGATAAATGACATCGATTCCGCTTGCGTACATTGCGGCAGCTTTTGATTTTCCGCCTGCTGCATCGCCGAATGAGCCGACATATTCAACTTTTACATCTATATCAGGATTGACGGATTGGGCACCAGCTATGAATCCAGCTTCAAAGCGATCGATGACGACGCTCTCTTGTCCGCCGATGAAGCCCAACTGGTTGGTTTTGGTTGTTTTAGCAGCAGCGACGCCAGCCAAGAAAGCAGCTTCATTGTCTTTGAATGATACAGATACTGTGTTTTCGCCTTCGATGACATCATCGATGATGGCAAACATTGTATCCGGGTTTTGTGTTGCCACATCCTGCATCGCTGACTTCAATTTATATCCGATACCGAACACAAGATCAAAATTACTGTTTACGGCAGTGTTCAAGTTCGTCACAAATTCCGAATCGGCATTTGATTGGATGTAATCATATCCATCGATCCCTTTTTCTTTGTCGTTCTCTTCGCCCCATGCAACAAGGCCTTCCCATGCGCTTTGGTTGAATGATTTGTCATCCACGCCGCCGACGTCGGTAACCATCGCGATAGTGAAGTTATCTTCCGTTCCCTCTGCTGCGTTGGAACCTGTTGCACTGCTGTCAGCCGTGTCGCCGTTTCCGCCGCAAGCTGCCAGGATTGTGCTGACACCTAACCCTAATGCCAATAAACTAACATATTTTTGCTTCTTCACCATGACCCCTCCAATAAACTTCAATTTTTTGAACTTGTAAGTACAAGCTTCTTACAAAAAATATCATATCATGTAATTCTTAAAAAATAAACGATATTGACTTGTTTTGTAATCGTTTTTTCATTTAATATCCATATATTTTTCAGAAAGCTCCGGGTTAAACCTCAGAATCATAGGGGATATCCGTATCATTTTCATAAATACCTTCGCTAATGTTCACCTTTCTGGGCTTGCTTCCATCAGCCGGCCCAACGATGCCTCTTGCTTCCATCTCGTCGATCAGCCGCGCTGCCCGATTATAGCCGATCCGGAATCTCCTCTGCAATTTGGAAATACTCGCCGTTTCATCCGATCTGATAAATTCTACAGCTTCCCCGAAAAGTTCATCTTCCGGCTCTTCGCTTGCAGCCGCCACGGTTTCGGTCGGCATCATTTCCTCGACATAGTTCGCTTCTTGCTGATTTTTGACGAAAGTGACAATGTGCTCGACTTCCTCGTCGGAAATGAACGCGCCTTGGACACGGATCGGTTTGTTTTCCCCCATCGGACGGAAGAGCATATCGCCTCTGCCCAGCAGCTTCTCTGCCCCGGATCCATCGATTATCGTTCTCGAATCGATTGAACTGGACACAGCAAAAGCGATCCGGGAAGGGACGTTCGCTTTGATGATGCCGGTGATGACATCGACACTCGGTCGTTGTGTAGCCAAAATCATATGGATTCCCGCAGCCCGTGCCATCTGAGCCAATCTGGTGATCGCATCTTCGACCTCATTGCTGGCCACCATCATCAAATCGGCCAACTCATCCACAATGACCACTATGTACGGCAAGGTAGGATTATTTTCCCCGTTCTCCAGATTGTATTCGACAATCAGATTGTTATAGCCGTCGATGTTGCGCATACCGGTACCGGCAAACAATTCGTATCTTCTTTCCATTTCCGTTACAACTTTGTGGAGCGCTTGGGCCGCCTTGCGGGGATTCGTAACAACCGGCGTTAGCAAGTGCGGAATCCCGTTATAGACGTTCAATTCCACCATTTTCGGATCGATCATCATCATCTTCACTTCGTTCGGTTTGGCTTTCATCAATATGCTCGTGATGATGCCATTGATGCAAACCGATTTTCCGCTCCCGGTCGCACCCGCAATCAGCAGATGGGGCATCTTCGTCAGATTTGCGCTTTGCACAACGCCGGAAATATCCCGGCCTAACGGAACCTCCAACAGCTTGTCTGTGTGCTTTTGGCCCTCCATAACGTCCCGGAAGGATACGACGCTGACTTCACTGTTCGGCACTTCTATGCCGATGAAGGATTTACCGGGTATCGGTGCTTCGATGCGGATATCTTTTGCTGCTAAAGCCAAAGCCAGATCATCATTAAGGTTCACAATTTTGCTGACCTTCACCCCGACAGCTGGTTGGATTTCATATTTTGTCACGGCCGGCCCTAGATTCGCTTTCGTGACTTTGGCTTCCACACCGAAGCTTGCAAACGTTTCTTCCAGTTTTTTGACATTTTTTTCGATTGTCGCATATTCATTCGATTGATCGATTGCTTTTATTTCATTCAATAAAGTGACCGGCGGCAATTGGTAATCCCGGTTTTCCTGCTCGGCAGTGATTTCGAACTCCAGATCGCCGCTGTTGTCTTCCTCACCGCCTCCCGCCGTTGTTTTTGCAAGGGCGGCCTGTTGGGCGGACGCGCTCTTTTCATTATCCGCATGTTTGTGTTCGGCTGCTTTTTCAAGTTGCTGCTGGAAACTGTCGATTTTCAGCTGAACGGGTTCGCGCTCTTTCTCGGCGAGCGTTTCCTTTTCTGAAGCTTTCAAAGCTTCAGCTTCTTCCTTCATCAATTTCTTTGCTGCCGACTCACTTTTGATCTGATTTTTTGCTTTTTCGACTATTGAAGGTTTCTTTTCGGTCGGAACGCTGTTGGACCTGGTCGGTTTCTTCACTGTTTTCGAATCGATGATCGAGCTGGCTACTTTATCTTTCGTGAAAAGCACCGCTCGTTTGCTGTTGTGCCCGAAGATCAAAGCAACTTTGCGGACCACTTCCATGACGTCATGCGTCGTAAACCCGAAAATGACTGCCGCACCAAAAAATATAAGCAGGCCGATGATGATGTAAGTGCCCCATTGTGAAACCAAAAAATGGGTTCCAGTATAAAAAGCCGCTCCGATCAATCCCCCGCCCATTTCTGAAGCCGTATCCGCTTGCCTGACGTCGACCAAAAAGCGGGCAAGCGTAACGGATATGACCGATGCTCCCTCCGTTACGACTGTCTCAAAGGCCTGTGAATGGAGATAAAGCAACGCAGCTGAATAAAGCAGGATGCCGCTGATCAGCCAGTTCTTTCTTATTTTTGGTTCTTTCCCTCTCAAAATCAGGTACAACCCGTAGGCACCGAACAGCGCCAGGCTGACCGGATAGGTTTCGCCGACAAAAAATCGGAAAAAATTCGCCAGCGCTATACCGGCAAAACCGAGTTGCCCGATCCCTAAAGCTGCACTGAAAAGAAACAGCACACCGATAAGCTCGTAGGATATCTTCTGTCCGGTCGCCTTCTTTTTCTTTCTTGTCGTCGTTCGTTTCGCCAAACATGCCAACTCCTTTTTATAATTTACTCAAAACCCCTGCACATCTGCATAGAACAGCGGTCCATAAATGGTTCGGTTGATTACCCGTATCGGTTCATTATACTATAAAATGAACCCTTACGAGGCTATTTTTTTCATCGGAAAGCATGGACAAAAAAGCTTCAGCACCCGCCTTTGCGAGATGCTGAAGCTTTTTCGGTCTTGAACAATCATTCCGGTCGCAGTTTTTTCCTGTCCTGCAACAGCATCAGTCCATGGTATAATTGCACATCGTCATCACAGTTCTCACAAAACCGGATTTCTCCGTCCGACCAGTAGGCAGTCAGGTAGGCTTCCTTCGTTTTTTGGAATGGATAGGCTTCCGATAGTTTTTCGGCAGCCTGCTCATAGGCGGCGACTGCCTCCTGGAAATCGGCATACTCTGTCGATTCCACAATAAAATCCATCCAATCTTCAAAAAACCACCAAGGTTCATATTCTCCCTCGGTCCGTATCACCTCGTACATGCTATCACCTTCTTTGTTGCAAAAAGTATAGCACAGCCCGGAAAATTATTCCCGTGCAAGGTATCGGGATTGAAACTTCTTGACGAAGACTGTAAACTGAATTAAAAAGCTAAAGCGCATGCTCAGCCTAATATCTGGAGGAGATTTATCATGAAAAAAATCAAGATGACAGTGAGCGGCCGCGTCCAGGGCGTGGGGTTCCGTTACATGACAAAAATGGTGGCGGACCAGATCGGCGTTTCCGGCATCGTAAGGAACGAGGATGACGGAAGTGTCTACATCGAAGCGGTCGGACCGACCGATAAAATCGATGCTTTCATCGCGGCGGTCAAACGCAGCCCCTCGCCAAGCGGAAAAGTCGATACCTGCAAGCTCGAAGAGGACGCCAACATTGAGAATTACATAAGTTTTCGCGTAACCAATTGAATATATTTTCCCCTTCAGGTATAGTAGTAATGTTATCGAAAAATTGAAAGGAACGTGAATGATGAAACTCAAAAAGAAGTTATTGCTTTCCGCGGAAATGCTGTCCCTGTTAGTGGTTCTTACAGGATGCATGCAATATGATGAGAATAAAAACCCAACTGGCTTTATATATGACTATTTGGTGGTGCCTACTGGAAAATTGATCGTTATGCTGGCGGAAATGCTTAACGGCAATTATGGACTGGCCATCATCGCCATCACAATCATCGTCCGTTTGGCCATCATGCCCATGAATTTTACCCAAATCAAAAAAACGATGGTGCAACAGGAAAAAATGAAATATATCAAACCAGAATTGGAAGATATCCAATTCCGCCAAAAAAATGCCCAGACGCCTGAAGAAAAAGCGGCAGTTTCCCAAGAAATGATGGCGCTGTACAAAGAAAATAACATCAGCATGACAGGCGGTGTCGGTTGCTTACCGATTCTGATCCAGATGCCGATTTTTACCGCTATGTACCAGGCCGTCAACTTGACGCCGGAAATTTCCCAAAGCACATTCCTTGGCATCAATCTTGGTGTAAGCAGCCCGCTGCTGGCAATCTTGGCAGGTGTGGCTTATGTGATCCAAGGCTACGTTTCCACAATCGGTATGCCTCAGGAAACCAAATCACAGATGAAATCGATGTTGCTGATGAACCCGATCATGATTCTGATGTTCTCTTGGTCCTCACCAGCGGGATTGGCATTATACTGGCTGGCTGGCGGTATTTTCGCCGCAGCCCAGACTGCCCTTCAAAATCACATGATCAAACCTAAAATCCAGAAGCAAGTTGAAGAAGAAATGAAGGATCGCCCGATCAAGAAGAATGTGAAGATGGCCAAACCAGTTTCGCCTTCCGCACCGACGCAAACGGTAAAAGCTTTGTCCGCCAAGAATCAACAAACGGATGGCAAAAAAGGCCGCAACGCAGGCAAACAATCAAAATCCTAAATGCAACTGCAGAAAAAGCAGGAAGCGACTCGCACATGAGTTCGCTTCCTGCTTTTTTGCATTTCATTTTTTGGTAAGGGCCGTTCTCCTGTCGAACGCCTACAATTCCTCATCCGGCACATAATTCTTCAGAATCGGCAACTGGATGCGGAAAACAGATCCGTGGCCCAATACGCTTTCGACGGTGATGTCACCTTTATAGCCTTCCAACAATTCTTTCGCGATTGAGAGGCCCAAGCCGTTTCCGCCTTTATTCCGCGATCTGGCTTTATCGACGCGGTAAAAACGCGAAAAAATCTTCTGCTGATCTTCTTGGGACATCCCCTCGCCAAAATCTTGGATGGCAATCTGGACATAGGACATGGACTCGGAAATCGAAAGGTGGATTTCATGCCGGTCAGTCGAATATTTAACAGCGTTGTCCATCAATATCACGAGGATTTGCTCAAAATGGTTGCGGTAGATGTTCACATAGATTTCGCGACTCAAATCATCGTCCAGATTAAACACGAAATCCGGATACAGCATCTTAAAATTATGGAACGTATGCAGCACGACATTCCGGATCGGCGTCACTTCATTTTTATAATGCATTTCGACTTGTTCCGCGCGGGAAAGATCCAACATTTCCTGAACCAAGGTCTTCATTCTCTGGATTTCGGTCAAGGAAGCGGCAAGCGATTCATCCAGGATCTGCGGATCTTCCTTGCCCCAACGGTTCAGCAATTTCAGATGGCCCTCAACAATGGCTGTTGGGGTCCGGAGTTCATGCGAGACATCTTCCACAAACTGCTTTTGCTGGGTAACATAAAGCGCCATCTTGTCCAGGAGTCCGTTGATATGTACAGAAAGGTCGGTAAATTCGTCCTTGCTTTTCGATATTTTGATACGGGTCTCTGACAGCGTATCCTCTTCGATCGCATCCATCGTGTCGACCATCTGCTTGATCGGCCTGAAGAAGTAAAAGGCGATGCCGTAGCCGGCAGCCGCTGACAAAACGAGCACAAGCGCCGTCACTAACCAGAAATACTGCGTCATCTGTGAGACGACTTTATGATAATCATTCAATCGGAAAACGATCTGCACATACCCCAACAGGAAGGAGTCTTCCTGGCTGAGTATCGGACCACCTGCGACAAACGCTTCAAGATCGTTCAGCTTAGTCTCGCGTAAATAAGTATCGGGATTTTTGATGAATGTCGTATAGCTCTTCTGCGTTTCATAGAGCAGCTGTCCATCTGTATCGAATACGCGTATGTTCGCCCCTCTGCTCTTGAGATCCTCCAAAAACGGATAGTTGCCTACAGACTGGAGCCCTTTCGTCACAGTGGAAACAGAGATCTTCTCGAACATGCTCTCGACGCTGTTGACTGAAAGCTTCGTGTCGATTTCGGACAAGGCGGATTGGACCGAATACAACAGATTCTCGGCTTCATTTTTTTGTTGATCGTATTGATAGCTTTTGTAGACATTCAGCATCAGCAAAGCGGACAGAAAGTACAGCAGGAAGAAAGCGATACTTAAAAGAAAACCCCATTTCCACCGAATGGACTTGGGATTTCCTCTTTTTTTGGTTGGCATATAATTGATTCTGCGCATAGTATTATGAGCGCATGACGTATCCGGTGCCACGAACCGTTTGGATATAACTTTCTTGGCCGGCTACATCGATTTTGTTGCGCAGATAACGGATATATACATCCACTACGTTTGTTTCCACTTCTGTCTTGTATCCCCATACTTTATTCAGCAATACATCCCTTGATAGGACAACGTTGATGTTTTCCATCAGGATCAACAACAATTCGTATTCGCGTTTGGTCAATTCGATGTGCTCGTCGCCACGGCGCACGACACGGTTTTCCTTTTCGATCGTCAAGTCACGATAAGTGACGGTCGTCTGTTTCACCTTGCGTTGCTCTTCTTCGATATCGATGCGGCGCAACAAAGCGCGCACCCTTGCCAAAAGTTCTTCGATGGCAAATGGTTTCACGATGTAATCATCCGCTCCGTGATCCAAACCGGACACGCGGTCGATGACGGAATCGCGGGCGGTCATGATGATGATCGGCGTATCTTTGACAGGGCGCAGGCGACGGCAAACTTCGATGCCGTTCAATTCCGGCAACATCAGATCCAAGAGGATGACATCCCAATCCTGGTTCATGGCAGCTTCAAGGCCGGTTCTGCCGTTGTAGCAAATTTCCGTTTCGTAGCCTTCATGTTTTAACTCAAGCTCGATGAAACGCGCCAGATTTTTTTCATCTTCGATAATCAATATTCTTTGTTTGTCTCTATTTTCCATAGAATTCTCCCCTAATGTCTCATTTGAATAATAACAACATGCCATTACAATTTCATTTTATTTTAACATACTGTCGGGAATTTATCTTAATTAAATGATCATAATAGTAAAATGTCATCCGAAGCACGGCTTCGGATGACGTAAGTGTAGGCCAGAATGGCGCTGTATCCCTTTAGTCTTGTGGAACTTCTACTTCTTTGTCCCACTCAAAGTGGTAAGAACCAGCTTTGTCGGTGCGTTCATACGTATGCGCTCCAAAGTAGTCCCGTTGCGCTTGGATGATGTTCGCAGGCAAGACAGCCGAACGGTAAGAATCGAAATAAGCTACCGCAGATGAGAATGTCGGTACAGGAACGCCTGCAACCACAGCCGTAGCAACCACTTCACGTACAGCTCCCTGGTATTGTTTAGTGATATCCACGAAGTAGTCATCCAACAACAAGTTCTGCAGTTCAGGATTCTTCTCGTAAGCATCTGTAATGTTTTGTAGGAATTGCGCACGGATGATGCAGCCTGCGCGCCAAATTTTAGCGATCTCGCCATAATTCAGATCCCAATCATTTTCTTCGCTGGCAACGCGCAATTGAGCGAATCCTTGCGCATAGCTCATGATTTTGCTGAAGTAGAGTGCCTTGCGGATACTTTCGATAAAGGCTGCTTTATCCAGACCCTCTTTACCTTCAACAGCAGGTCCAGTCAGAATTTCGCTGGCAGCGACACGCTCTGTCTTCAAAGCGGAAATGTAACGGGCAAAAACGGATTCGGTGATCAACGGCAATGGTACGCCCAAGTCCAATGCACTTTGGGAAGTCCATTTACCCGTGCCTTTGTTGCCGGCGCGATCCAAGATGATCTCAACCATTGGTTTCCCTGTTTCAGGGTCGTATTTAGTCAAGATGTCAGCAGTGATGTCGATCAGGAAGCTGTCCAACTCGCCTTTGTTCCATTCGATGAACACCGCGGCAATTTCTTCGACTGACATGCCAAGGTACTTGAACATGATGTCATATGCTTCTGCGATCAATTGCATATCCCCGTACTCGATTCCGTTGTGGACCATCTTAACGAAATGGCCGGCGCCATCTTTGCCGATGTAGGCTACACATGGCTCGCCATCCGGAGCTTTAGCGGAAATCTGTTCCAAAATCGGTGCAACCAAATCGTATGCCTCACGCTGTCCGCCCGGCATGATGGAAGGGCCTTTCAATGCGCCTTCTTCGCCACCGGAAACGCCAGTTCCGATGAAATTGATGCCTGAATTTTCCAATTCCTTGCTGCGGCGGATTGTATCCTTGTAGAAAGTATTCCCTCCGTCGATCAGGATATCGCCTTTATCCAAATGAGGCAGCAACGATTGAATCGTTTTGTCGGTTGCCTCCCCAGCTTTTACCATCATCATGATTCTTCTTGGTTTTTCCAAAGACTCAACAAACTCTTCGATTGTATAAGTAGGAACCAGTTTTTTCTCTGGATTTTCCGCGATGACTTGCTCAGTCTTTGAGCCGGAGCGGTTGAATACCGATACAGAATAACCTCTGCTTTCAATGTTCAATGCTAGATTTTTGCCCATTACGGCCATCCCGACAACGCCAATTTGCTGTTTTGACATAAATAAATTCTCCCTTCATGATAAACACATCATTCTATAATCTTAATCCTAACAAAAATTTACTTAAATGGAAAGCAAACAATTGAAAATAATGGCTTTCTTTTCTTTCCCCTGCTTCCCCAACATTTACTTTTATATTTTAATGTTGTAAACTATGCCATGTAAAAAACAAAAGGTGGGAATAATGTTGACAAAGAAAACTGGCGCTACCTCTTCAAAATTCAATAAATTCAGCAAATTCATCATTTGGATCATGCTGCTGGCCATGGTCGGCGGATCGATCATTTCCGTGCTGTACTCTTTATTCATAAATCTGTAACAGGAAACATTCAAAAAGGTTCCCGGAATCCACAAGCTGATTCCGGGAACCTTTTTAATTGACTCAGATGCTCTTTTTGACTTTCCCATCCCAACCGGCATAGCCGCCTTTCAGAATGAAAATATTTTTGTAGCCATTTTTTTTCAAAATTGCCGCGCAACGTCCGCTCAACATGGAATTTTGATCATACAGATAAATCGGTTGATCTTTGCGGATTTCTTGATAGCGTTGCTTGAAAGCCGAATAAGCGATATTTCTCGCTCCCAATATGTGGCCTGCATCGAACTCCGTCTTTTCGCGGACATCGATCAATTGCGCTTTACGCAGATCTTTTCTGAACTCCTCTGCAGTCAGAATAGTCGCCGCATTCTTTCTTTGGAAATAAAAATAAGCTTGATAAATGGCATATCCGATAATGAATATCCATAATGCGATATTAAAAATATCAATTCCTGTTAAATTCAAATAAATCCACCCTTTCCATACTCTTGCTCTCCTATTTTACACTTGTGGAAGGCGCATTGCTACAGTTTTGACGACTTTTTTCTATTCCGTCAATTGTATCCAGCCATCGCCTTCCACATCGTACAGATACTCATAACGCTCTCCGTAAAGCACATAGGTTCCTTCTGGTGAAACGGAAATCGGAGCCATTCGTTCGACCATGGTCAGCACCTCTGAAGCGTTGCCGGAAAAATCGATTTTTGCGAGTTCGAAGATGACGCCATCAACGCTCTCCGGCTCCTGTTTTGGGATGACAGCAAACGTTTCATCCGAGTCGTTCCCTTTTTTGAATTCAGGGATGACCAGCCCGCTCCCATCGGTTATGCGCGGCAAGGCAACATAGCCTTGGGCAATCAGAAGCGGATAATAGGAAACGGCAATCAACTCTTCCTCATTGAAATCTGAAGGGGTCACCACCCATACAGATTCGCCTTCCAGTCCGTATGCGAGGATTTCCCGATCGATGACAGTGTCTTTGCCGGGAAATCGGACGTCACTCAACACCAGCGCAGAGGCACCATCCGGACCGCTTTCCATGTGCAGGTACATATTTTCCGAATACCAAACCGGCATTCCCTCTGTATCAGCCATTTCCACCCACTCGCTTTCCGCCAGATCCCAAAGGTTATTGACGGATCTATCCATTGTTTTTTGGACGGAAAGGAACAGCTGCCCTTCGTTTTCCGGATTCCAGGAAACGTTCGTCAAAACCCCTTCCGACAAATGAAAATCGGCCAGTGATTTTCCCGACTTGTCGATCATCATGACGTTGCTTCCCTGCTGATTTGCGACTTGCACAAGCATCCGTCGGCCATTTTCTGAAAGTGCAGCAAAAACAAGCCGATCTGAAAAAGTCCGGATCGGCTGGTCTTCCCCCGTGAGCAAGTCATGGCTGTACAAACCGTATTCTTCATTTTTTTCCAGTGCAACAAGGAGGGTCCTGTCGTCCAGCCAGCCCACAGTATAAAGGAATTCATCCTTGGATATTGATGGGGTTTCGATGCTGGAGGAAAGGTTTGGAGCGCTTGCATCAGGCTGGTCTGGATACTTCAACCGTTGTGTACAGGCCGCCAGAATAAGAACACTTGAGAGTGAGAGAATGAACCATACTAGCCCTCTTTTTCCCATGTCATCCTCCATCCTCCCGCATTTTCTTTCCCTGAAAATGTTCAGGTCCCATTTGCCTGGGATGATTTATTTGCTGATTTCCGTCAGCGCAAGATAAGCTGCTCCAACTATGCCGGCATCATTCCCAAGAGCGGCCAATTTGATATGCGTAGTCTTCTTGACGTTAGGGAATGAAAAGTCAGCAAAATAGGTTCTTACTTGCTCCAAAAGGTATTCCCCGGCTGCGGATACACCGCCACCGATGACGATATAAGCCGGGTTCAAAAGATTTCCGATATGACTGCAGGCCAATCCTAGATAGTAGGCAGCACGGTCGACGACAAGAACAGCCAGTTCATCATCCTCTTTCGCCAAATCAAAAATCATTTTTGAAGTGATTTCTTGGCCATCATCGATGATGAATTTGAGCTGCGAGTTGCCGGCATATTCTTCCGCATGTTTGCGGGCCAATTTGACGACGCCTGTCGCGCTGGCGACGGTCTCCAGACAGCCTTTCTTCCCGCAGGTACAGTCAAATCCGCCCGGCTCGACCGTCATATGTCCGATTTCGCCGCCTGAACCTGCAGTACCGTGGATAAGATTGCCTTCCGCAATGATTCCGCCGCCGACACCTGTGCCAAGTGTCACAAATACGACGTCGCGATCATCCGCACCGGCGCCTCGCCATTTCTCACCGAGCGCGGCAACGTTTGCATCATTGTCTATATAAATAGGGATGCCGATTTCCCGCTCGATTGCTTCACGTACAGGCTGCGGCGTTTTCCAGTTCAGGTTGAAGGCACCATCGACAGTACCCGCTTCACGGTCCACCGCTCCCGGCGAGCCCATGCCGATGCCCTGAAAATCGTCCGCAGTCATTTGGTAGAGATTTAGATGGTGTTTGATCGAAGCTATGATATCAGGTACGATGTGCGTCCCCTCATCACTGATGTTCGTAGGGATGCTCCATTTTTGCTGGATATCGCCTTCTGCTGTCAAGATAGCCAATTTCACTGAAGTACCGCCTAAATCTATTCCGATAAATTTTTTGTACACGTCATTTCCTCCAATTGTTCAATTTATGTCTAGTATAACGCAAAACCGGTCCGCATAAAACCCGTATAAGCAAAGAATATAGCGCTCACAAAATAAATGACCAGAAAAAGCAACCTTAGGCCGTTTTGGCTTTTGGCAGTCCTAGGCATCGCGATGAACACGGCCGCCAGCGCGCCTCCCAATGCCCCGCCAAGATGCCCGAAATTATCGACTGCTGCGGAAAAAAATCCGAAGAAGAAATTCAGGAAAATCAGCATCGTAAAACTGCGGGCCATTTGCTGAATCCCCGAATTGTACGGAAACTGACGGCCCAGAACGATGGCTGCGGCAAACAACCCGAAAAGTGAGGTGCTTGCACCGGCGGAAATCGAATCATTGAAGGCGAAACTCATGAGGTTCCCCATCAACCCACTCAGGAGATAGATCAGCGCAAAACGCAAAGAGCCATAGAGACTTTCCATCTGCGTACCCAAGTAATACAGGGTGATGCTGTTGACCAGAATGTGCGTGAAGCCTATGTGGATGAACATAGGCGCTATCAAACGCCACCATTCCCCTTGCGCGATGGCGGGGTTGAATTTGGCGCCGAAAAGGATAAGCGTAAGCACATTGGTGCTTCCCCCGTTCAGGGTCATCAGCAGGAAAATGACAATCTGAGTGGCCAAGAACAAATGCGTTACAGAGAATTTATCCGGTAAATAGGATCTTTTGGTATTATATGACCGCATCATGACACTTCCTTTCATTATTATCTTATTTTAAACTAGAATGCTGCTGTCAACAACTTTTGGACCGGCACATCAAAATCTTCGATTTCCCAATTCGGCTCCCTGAACAATTGGAACGGGAACAGCATCGATAAGGTAAGGCCATTGTAAGCGGCCAGATAACGATCGTAGTAGCCGCCGCCGAACCCTACGCGATAGCCCGCTTGCGAAAACGCCAAACCAGGAACAAGCAACAAATCGATTTCTTCGGGCGGAACCGGGTTACTCCTGTCGACAGGTTCCATGATGCCGAATTTGCTCCTTGACATGGCGGTATCCGGCAAATATTCATGAAAAGTCATCACGCGGTCCTTGCCGGAGTAGGGAACGACCATCCGTTTGCCTTCTTCAAGCCCCTTTTGGATAATTTTTTGCGTATCGATTTCCGGGAAATTGGACCAGGTGACTCCGATCGTCTTTGAAGCTTTCCACTCGTCGCTGCTGCAGACTTTTGTCGTCAACGCTTGCTCCATCCGGATCCGATCCTGGGATGGCAAATCCTTCAATCTCCCCAGCATCTCTTTTCTTATCTGTTCTTTCATCAGAATCCCTCCTCAAGCGGCCTGGCAAGCCGTTTCTACTATATAATGCATCCTTCCGGATAAAATAAAAAAACAACAGGATATCCTGTTGTCATTTTAATTATTTTGTTTCACGATGCAAAGTCACGCGTCTTTCACGTGGACAATATTTTTTCACTTCAAGACGGTCCGGGTTGTTACGTTTGTTTTTCTTTGATAAGTAATTACGTTCTTTACACTCCGTACATTCCAATGTAATATTTAACCGCATATTCTTCCCTCCAAACATAAAAAAATTGAAGATCGAATCATCTTCTGCGTTTCTCATTGTATCACTTATGAAAAAATAATGCCACTATTTTTTGAACAAGTTATGCCTGCGCCCGATTTTTTTAAGCTTTCTCCCAATAAAATCCCAGATAAGGTTGCAGAAACAAACGAATTTCATTAGAATGTTATCAGGCGTCAAAAAGAAGAATTGAGGTGACAAAGATGGAACAATGGACCATCGTGATTGTCTTGCTGACAATCGCAATCATATTGCTGTTTGCATCATTTTTCGTTAAGGATAATGATCGTAAATTCGCTGATGAGATGAGTGAATACACATTACAATTAACGGAAGAAATCCATGAATTGAAGCAACGACTCATCGCTGTGGAAGAGGAATTGGGAAAAGAAGTTCCCGTTTCCGAAGATTCGCAGACCGTTAAAAAAGTACACAACCTGACAAAGCAGCACATCATCACTTTGTATACAAGCGGAAGAACGTTTGATGAGATTGCAGAGCAACTGTCCGTCCCTATCACCACCGTGCAACTCGTTGTCGATAACTACATAGAACAATCAATCGTATAGAGGAGAAAATAAAGTGAACAAACAAAAGCTTCGTTTTATATCCATCGGTTTTTTGTTGTCTGCCGTGCTCTTGGCCGGCTTCCAGCTCTTCTATCCGGAAGCACTCCCTGGCAGCACCTTCAACGGAGAAGCAAATGCCGATTCAACGGATTATCAAGAGAAATATGAAAGTACTTTGGCTGAATTGGAATTGCAGAAACAACTTAACGAAGCTGCAACCAGCAGCACGCCTGCCGATGGAGCTGCAGCAGCCTCCAGTGTCCCAACTGAAGCAGCGAGCGTCACCGACAGTGCGACCACTCCGGTTGCGAATGCACCTGTAACATTTGTCATCACTTCCGGACAACCGATGTCCGTCGTCATAGACAATCTTGTCAGTGCGGGACTCATTACAGACCGGGCTGTCTTTGAACAATATCTGACCGACCGGAATCTTGTCACGAAGATCAATGTCGGAGAATACCAATTGACCCCGGACATGGGCTATGAAGTCATCGCCGACATCATCACCCTGGAATAATAATCCAGCCTAACAAAATGAAGGTGCCGGAACAAGGATGTTGCAATCCTTGTTCCGGCACCTTCATTTTGTTTATTCGGCTGCTGTTTTGTAATCCCCTGTGTTGAAGTACGCATCAAAGACTTTCTTGGCTATCGGCGTAGCCCGGCCCGTTTCCGTACTTAGATACGGGACCACAACGGTGACGGTGATTTCCGGATTATCGAATGGCGCATACCCGACAAATGTGGAGTTAAAGACGCTTTCGCCCTTCAGATTCTCATTGTTGCCGTCATAGAAGGCCTCTGCCGTACCCGTTTTGGCTGCAACGTTGTTCGAATCCTTTCCGAATGTCGAATACGCTGTTCCGTTCGTGCTGTGGGTTACTTGGTAAAATCCTTGTTGGACTCGTTCCATCGCTTCCGTGTCGACGTCGACCTGATTCATCACTTTTGTCTCCAGTGTCGTTTCCAACGCTCCCAGCGATCCGTTCGCATCCGTGCTGCGGATTTCCGAAACCAACTGCGGTGCGTATCGGGTGCCGCCATTGGCAATGGTATTGATGTATTGCGACAACTGCAAGGTCGTGTATAGATCGTACTGTCCGAATGATTGGTCGACTACGTTAACTGCCGCTTGGTTGAACCCGGTCAGTCCGCTGCCTTCGTTCGGCAGGTCGATTCCCGTCTTCACACCCAAGCCGAACTGGGCAAAATAGCTGCGCAGTTCGTCGATCAGATCTGGGGAAATATTCAAGGTACCTCCCGCTTCATAGCTGGATTGTCCCCCCATCAGCATCGCCAGTTTGATCATGTAAACGTTCGATGAGCGGGCTAACGCCTCGATGTCGTTAATGGCCACTTGACTGCCGACGGACGGGTTGAAAACTGATTTCTTCAGATTTGAACCTTGGAATTGCAAAGGTTCATCGACGAGGACATTGTTGTCCGCGCTGATGACTCCACTCATGTATCCGGTCAGCACCATCGCGCCCTTCACAGCCGAACCCATCCCGTAACTGGAATTGATGACCCCCAATGCATCATCCACAATTTCATTGGATGCCGAAATTTGCTTCCCGGTCATGCCCAGGATTTCTCCTGTATTCGGATCCGATGCCACTATGTATATCCGGTCATTGTAGGGATCGACGTTGCTGTTCAGGAAATCGGTCGCGATCTGTTCGATTTCCTTCTGAAAATCGATATCGATGGTCAGGACCAGGTTATCCCCGGCTTTTCCCTCATAGGATTCCTCCCGCGTCACAACCTCGCCTGATTGATCCGTGATCGTTTCCCATTGTGATTTCGTGCCTGAGAGCACCGATTCGTATTCTTGCTCCAAATAGGAGTTACCGACGCGGTCGTTCCTGGCGTACCCTTTTGCCAAATAAGTAGCGACCTGGTCACTCGGCAAACCGATTTTTTCGCTGGTCACGCCACCCAAAATACTCTTCAGCAAGTCCGATTCGGGATAGATCCTGACCCAATCAGTCGCGACATCCACCCCGGACAAACCGGACAGATTTTCGCTCACCCGAGCCAGTTCCTCATCCGAAACATCCTTGTTTTTTATGCTGGTCGTCGACAAGGCATACGCGCTGTTCATCCGCTTAAAAATAGCGGCAATTTCTTTTTCTTCATCCGAATAGGCGATATCTTCCGCTGTTATTTTTTCGAGCTCCACTTCATATAGTTCAGAACCCGGCAACAGCTTTTCATCATCCGACAGACGTTCCAACATAACTTCGTTGTTTACGGCCATCCAATAATCCTTCAGATCACGCTCCGTCAGTTCTTCAATGCTGACGTCTATCAAACCTGCCAATGACGAGGCGACTTTTGCCATCTCCTCGGCTGTAGTGTTTGCTCCTCTAGTGAAGGTTATGGAATGCTGCGGCTCATTGCCTACAAGTATGTTACCGTCTCTGTCATATATCAAACCGCGCGGCACCGATTCCGTCACAAGTGTCGTTTCTGTACGTTTCACGATGGCTTCGAATTCATCTCCGCGAACGATCTGCAGGTATCCCAGTCGGAATATCACTGCGGAAAAAAGCGAGAACACGATGAAAAAGAGCAGGTTCAATCGAAATGGGATATGCGATTTTCTTTTTCTTTTGCTTTGGGTATTATCTTCCAATTTTACACCTTCCTAAAACCATAGTTCAACAACCTATTATAGCAAAAAAAGAATGCATTACAAACGAAGCAATAAATTTTTAACATGTAGCTTCGGAGGATAGCCCAAGACATACCCGCATTCTTCATAAAACCAATGGGATATGCTAAAATAGCAGAAGCACTTGTGAATTTTTCGCTTCAACCATCACGAGCGTTCCCTGACGGTCAACTGACTTTGCAGGAACGCCATATAATTTTCGGTCCAAAGGAGGAATGTGCAGCATGCTGAAGCGTTTCACAACCCTATCACCGCACAAAAATATGCTTTCCCTTTCATTTTTACTGCCTTTATTTGTAATGATGGTCATTTATGCCACCATGGGCGTTTACCCTTTCGGCAACAGCACGCTGCTGACTGTGGATCTCGGCCAACAATATGTGGATTTTTTCAGTTATTACCGGACGACCTTATTGTCCGACCCTTCCGCCATTTTCTTTTCGTTCACAAAGTCATTCGGCGGAGAGATGTTGGGGTTATGGGCCTATTATCTGATGAGTCCTTTCAATCTGATTTTTCTGTTTTTCCCGCAGTCCCAATTGCCCTTAGCGGTGACTATCTTGATCCTTCTGAAGGTTTCCGCGTCAGGATTGACCTTTGCCCATTTGTTGGTTTCCCGTTTCGCAGGCAAAGGCTTGTTGGTTCCGTCCTTCGCCTTGAGCTATGCTTTGATGGGTTATGTCATCGTCAATCAATTGAATGTGATGTGGCTGGACGGACTCGTTTTCCTGCCTCTGATCATTTTGGGATTGGAAAAAATGCTTTCGGATGAAAGCGGTCTGTACTACAGCTTCTTTCTCGGAGTGATGCTGATTTCAAATTATTATATCGGGTTCATGATCTGTATTTTCCTGGTTTTCTATTACCTGTTCGCATTTTCCAGACAAGAAATTGCCGGCCTGAATGATCTGAAGGCGCACCTGAAGCACTTCTTCGCCCAATCAGCCCGATTCATCGGCTATTCCTTGCTGGGAGCTGGCTTTGCCGCAGTGCTGCTGCTGCCCACTTTTTTTTCTCTCTTGGGAAGCAAGGCAAGCTATGCCAACAACCTGATCGATTGGAGTTTCGCCTATGATCCCTTCGAGGTCGTTTCGAAGTTCTATATCGGGGCATTCAATTTCGACCAGATGCCCAGCGGACATCCCAATCTCTTCATCGGCACTGTCGCTCTGACTGCATACATCTATTATTTTTTTCATCCCGCCTTTTCCATAAAAGAACGGTTTACCTCGTTTGCGCTGACCGCCCTCTTTTTCCTGGCGATGAATGTCCAGTTTCTGAATAAAATTTGGCATGCCGGACAATATCCGATCTGGTACCCTTACCGTTTTTCGTTCACCGTTTGTTTCTTTTTCCTGTTGAACGGTTTTCGGGCATTGCGCTCCTATCGCCCTTTTCCGTTTTCGCTGGCCTGCTGCCTTTTGATCGCGAATGCGGCCACTGCCATCTATGTCCTGAAAAAAGATTTTGAATTTCTGGAGCCTGTCCAAGTATTGATAACTGCAGTCATTTCTGTCCTTGTACTGGTGTTGCTGATGCTCAGGGATCAGCCCAGAAAATGGCTGACCTACGCTTTGCTTTTCGTGGTCACCGCAGAGATGACGGCAAATGCAGCCATCGACCTGTTTCGTTTGGGCTACGTCAAGCAGGATGAATTCGCCGACTATCAGACGAATCTGAATACGATGCTTGCTGATGTGCGGACATCCGAGGATACATTCTACCGGATCGAAAAAACGTTCCAGCGCTCCAAAAACGACAGTTTCCAAGCCAATTATGCAGGGATCAATCATTTCAGTTCCACATTTGAAAAGGAGATTCCCGCCTTGTTCGGCTCACTGGGCTTTCCTGACGGGAACGGCTTTATCGTGTACTCAACCGGGACCTTATTCACGGATGCGCTCTTCGGCGTGAAGTATTTCATTCAGGACAAGAAGTTGCCGGAAACATTTTATGACCTCAATGACGGCATATACCGTTTGAACCGCAACTCCACACGCCCGGATTTGACCCAGTACAGTATCTATTCAGAAACGGATAGATCGACCACCTTTGAAAATCCATATGCGTTGTCATTGGCATTCGGGGTTTCCGAAAGCGTATTGGACCTTGAGTTGATCGAGGATCAGCCCATATTGATGCAGGAACAGCTCTTGGATGCCTTCAACAATCAGGAAAGCATCGAACCTTATTTCTCCTTGCGCCCGTTCGATTCCAACGTTTTCCAGAATGTCACATCCGCTGCCGACGATGCGCAGAACACAACCTATTACCGGTCTGTGGATGGCGCAATCTCAAGGATTGAATTCCAGTTCACTCCTACTAGCGAAAATCCCTATTATCTGATCCTGGATGCCGGCATCGACGATGACAACGCAACCCTTTATGTGAATAATGTGAAGCTGGATTATTATACGACCTACCGCAATGACCAGGTCATCAACATTGCAAGCAACCAGCAAGGTGAAAACATCACCTTCACGATCGAGCTGCTTGAGGACTCGATACGTGTGCAGGATCTGAAACTTTACGAACTGAACAAAGCTTTGTTCGAGGAGACCATTTCCGGGCGGCAAGAGGAAGGCATGACGATCACTTCTTTCAGCCAGACCCACATCACAGGTTCGGTCACGATTGCGGATGAAGATGAAGTATTGCTGACGACAATCCCCTACAGCGAAGGCTGGGCAGTGACGATCGATGGGGAGGCTGCTGAAACGGAAACCACTCTGAAAGGCTTGCTGGCGGTTCCGATCAGCGCAGGCAAACATACCGTTGAGTTGACATACCGCACCCCTTATCTGATGACCGGATTGTCACTGACGGGCGCGTCAATCGTTGGTGCCTTACTATTAAAAAAATATCGTAAAAATAAATAAGGAAAGCGGCTGGCGATTTGCCCCAGCCGCTTTCCTCATTTTTTCGTTAACAACACAATCGCCAGAGCGCTTAACAAGAAAAGCATTCATCTGATCATTCCTCCTCACACATATACGAAATCGCCACAGTGCCGACTCCGGCACTCATTCCGACGATTGTAGAAATGTTCATGATATATTCAGGTTCCTTTCCCAGCAATGTGACGCTGCGCTTGCGGTATGCTTCAGCTTTTTCGGGATTATTGGCATGCACAATCGCATACCTCGAAAGCTTCTCTTGGGTATTTATTTTTTCCAGCAATCTGAACAGTTTTTTTTCATTCCCTTTTTCGCTGAACGCTTTCTCGGCTATCGAACCTTTGCCTTCCGCATCAATGGAAACGACCGGCTTCAGATTGATCGACATCGCGGCCAGACCCGATACTTTGCTTAAACGTCCGGACCGCACCATGTATTTCAAATTGTTGACACTGACGAAGATATTTGTCCGGTCCCTCAACCGTTCAATCGTTGCGACGATTTCATCGAAAGGTGCTGCTGCCGCAATCATTTCTGCCGCTTTCATGACAAGCAACCCTTCCGCCCCGGAATTCCGCTTTGAATCGATCACAGCGATCTTTTTGCCTTCACGCAGCTTTTTGGAGACAGCATTCCGGAACACACTGTTGGTTCCGCTCTGCTCTTTCGCGACAGTCACAATGATGACTTTATCGTAATGCGAGAGTACCGTTTCCAGATATTTTTCGACAACGATCGGATTCGGTTGCGAACTTTTCGGATATTCGACGGCCTCTTCCAACAACGGATAGAAAAGTTCAGGCGTCATCGTCACCTTATCGAGATAAGAGGTGTTGTCAAAATTCAGATTGAGCGGCAACATATGCACTTGATAGCAATCGAGAATTGCCTGCGGGACGTCCGCTATCGAGTCCGTAATCAGTGCGATGTCGTATTTCCGGTCAAAAGCTGATTCATTCTGCCTGATCATGTCATCCGCCTTCTGCTGCAGAATGATGCCCTTTTTGCGCAAAACCTGGAATATCTGCTCCGGCGCATTGGCATGGATATGGATTCTGGCTTTGCGGTTGTTGCCTGCCACAATCAACGAATCCCCGTAAAGTGCCAGTTCAGCTTTCAATGCTTCCAGATCGATAGCATCCGCTGACAACAGCGCTTCGGTACAGTAGCGGTGGCGTATCTCCCCTTGGCTGTGGATCAATTCTTCATTAAAAGAAAGATCTTCCGATTCTCCGCTGACCTCCAAGTCCAACTTTCCGGTGCGCAAAAAAGCCGCAAATCCTTGCAGAAAGTAGACAAACCCCTTCGCGCCGGAATCAACGACTTTGGAATCCTGGAGCACTTTCAAACGGGAAGTTGTCGCTTCCAAAGATTTGTTGGCCGTGATCAGCGATTTTGAAAACAATTCGGTGAAGGAAGCCGAAAGATCTTTATGGCTGTATACCGCATCCGCCCATTCCCGGATGACTGTGATGATTGTCCCTTCCACCGGATTGGAAATGGCCTGATAGGCATAAGGAACAGCATTTTTGACCGTTTCCGCAAACGAAGGGATGGTGATTGTCTCGTCATCCATCAGACTGAGAAAAATCCCGTTGATGTATTGGGCGATGATGATGCCGGAATTCCCCCTTGCACCCGTCAAAGCAGCATCGGCTATGCTGTTCATCGTTTCCTTGACGGATCCGGAGATTTTCGCCTCCAAAATGATCGCATGCATCGTTGAAGAGAGGTTGCTGCCGGTATCCCCGTCAGCGACCGGAAATACATTGATTTCATTCAGGCTGTTTTTGTTCTTTATGACCTCCTGTGCACCCGACACAAAAGAATTGTAAAGCCTTTCGCTATCCAATGTTGAAATATCCATTGTTCTGCCTCCATCTGCTTCTTAGCCTTTTTTCGTTTTTTAGAGAAATCTTTGTGCCGCAATATACGTGATGCCGGCAGTTGCCGCATTCAGAAAAGTTCCCCAGGCCAAATCGATCAGGGTGATCGTGATCGGCCAATCCTTCAAAGTGGCCAGATTGGTCAAGTCATACGTCGCGTAGGCGACCAATCCGAAAAAACCGCCAGCCAATATGGCATACTGCAGACTTTCTTTCAAAAGGGCCGGATGGATCACAAAAAATACGAGACCGCCTATGAACAAGAGATAAAAGATCAGCGCCGCTGCCCAGTTGACATTCGGAGCCATGAGATGACCCAAGTACTTGCTGTAAATATTTTTGGATAACACTCCCAACCAGACAATATCCACTAAAAAGAACACAAAAAATGTCAGAAAATACAACTTGATGCTGTCCATCTTTTCTTCCTCCTTTTCCGTAATCCTATGTTGTTTCAGCCACTGATTCTTTCAGACAAGATACCATCTTTCATTACAAAGACTTTATCGCAATACGCTATCAGGCGCTCATCATGCGTGACCATGATGGTCGCTTTTTTCTTTAATTTTGTTTCTCGGGCAAGGATTTCCACCACTTCAAATGCCTTTTGCGTGTCCAGACTGGCGGTAGGTTCATCCGCAAGGATAACGGACGGATCATGGTATAGAGCTCTCGCTATGGCGACCCTTTGTCTTTGACCTCCAGATAGGTCACTCGGAAACTTATCCTTCAATTCGAAGATACCCAATTCCTTCAATAATTCATCCCGTTTTTGTTTGTCAACTTTACTCCGTTCAACTTTGTTGGCCAAATGGAGCTGATCCTGGACCGTCAAAAAAGGGACCAGATTTGAGGCTTGAAGAATAAATCCGATCTCTTCAAATCTTAGTTTAGCGCGTTTTTTCTCGGTTACCTCACTGAATGGCTTCCCGTTAATCAGGACTTTTCCGGAAGAAGGTGTCTGCAGCCCTCCTGTGATGGTCAAGAACGTGCTCTTTCCTGATCCGCTCGGACCGATGACGGCGACAAACTCACCGGCCTCTATGGCTATATTCGTCTTTTTAAGCGCGTCTATCTTGAGTTCGCCTTCCCCGAACGACCGGGAAACATCTATCATTTCGATTAATTTCATCTGCTATCTCTCCTATCCGATTGCCTTCAATGGGTCTATTTTAACAACCGCCCTAACGGAAAATACTCCACCGATCATGGCCATGATGACCAACAACGCTGCTATGCCACTCAGAAAATATAAGTTGGTGCGATACGGAACAGCAGCTGGCAAGACTATCGCTGTCGCTCCGGTCAATATCAACCCGATGCCGACTCCGATTGCCGCCAACAGGAACGTTTGGATGACGACTGATTTTGCGATATAACCGCTTGAAATCCCTTGCGCCTTCATGACCCCAAACATACTCGTTTTCTGCAGGGTAAGCACATAGATGAAAATACCGATCACTACTGCCGCAATGACGACCAAAAATCCGATCATCAAACCGAATGTCAACACCTGAGCAGTGTATCCCGGAATTTCATTGATGTAATCCGCAATCGGATATACTTTCAGGTCTTCATTTCCAGAGCCCACACCTGCAATCGTATCATCGATTCCCCGCACTACAATTGCACTGATGCGCCCTTCCTCGGACTCATCAATCTGTTCAAAACGCACATCCTGATAGGAGGATACAGTCGTGTATAAAACCGGCGCAACACTGAACTTAGCATCTTCAGTGAACCCGACTACTTCCACTTCCTTGTCCGATCCTGCCAATTGAAGAACATCCCCTATGACTATGCCCTCCTCTTCCTTCAGACTGATGTCTGCAATGACTTCATCATCATTTTGGAAAGCTCTTCCTTCGATCACTTCAGGCATCAGGAATTGATCCGATTCGATACCGAAAAAAGTTGTGTTGATTTTTGCATCATCGCCTGACGTCCCTTTTTTTCTGATGACATTAGGAGCTATTCCGATTACGGCCGCTTCGTCTGCAACCACCTCATCGATGGCTCCTTTTGGCATCATGGACATATTTATGTTCGTATTCGACTCGTCCGTCAGAATAATGCCGTCCGCATCCCATTTATCAATGCTGGTCCGATTATCCTGTGCCAACCCATAGGCAAGGCCCACCAAGAAGAACACCAAATACGATACCAGCACCATTACTCCAATTATCAATGAAAACCTTGTTTTTGAATGTTTAATTTCTTTCCAAGCTAAAAACATCATTTCAACTCCTTTATTTTTTCATAGACCATACTAGTCTGTGCGCTCCATCGCATTATTCAGCAGCTTCAACTGTTTCATCAAAAACAGGCCATCCACGCCTTCAAGGTCACACTCATTCACTTCGGCCAGAATGGCCAGATGGATCACTTTCTTCGAAGTGACACCTTTTTCACTCAAGGAAACGATCGTAGCGCGCTTGTCCAAAAGAGACGGTTCCTTTGTGAGCCACCCCTGTTTCTCGAGACGGTTCAATATGGGGTTCAACGTCCCGATCCCCATCCCCAAACGATCCCCGATGTGTTTGATCAATATATTGTCCTCATCCCATAAGGCCAGCAGGACCAAATACTGCGGGAATGTCAAATGGAAATCTTTCAAAGCACGGTTATACATTTTGCCGAAACCATTTGCGGCCCGATAAACCTCGAAACAAAGCTGATCCTCAAGCGGCCTATCAAAAATAGATTCCTCCATCCGACTACCGACTCCTTCCCAAATCATCCTCATCGACTAAAATACATCTTGCAAGATATATTTTAGTCGATGGAATCCGGAAAGTAAAACAATCGCACTTGGAAGCGCCGCAAACTTCAGGCTACCCGCCTCCACAATATTATGATAGTAAGAAAAAAGGATTCCGAGCGGGTGCCCTGAATCCTTTAAGTTGATTGCAATAACTTTGTTGCTTATTTTGCAGCCGCCAAACGTCTGTTGACTTCATCCCAGTTCACAAGGTTCCAGAATGCTTTGATGTACTCAGGGCGCACGTTCTTGTAGTTCAAATAATAGGCATGTTCCCATACATCAAGACCCAAAATCGGCGTTTTGCCTTCGCTGATCGGCGAATCTTGGTTTGGAGTCGATGTGATTTCCAATTTACCATCGGAAACTACCAACCAAGCCCAACCTGAGCCGAAACGGCCCACTGCTGCCGCTGTGAATTTTTCCTTCATGGCATCAAAGCTGCCGAACGCTTCTTCGATTCCGTCCTTAACAGCTCCTGTAGGTTCTCCGCCCGCGTTAGGCGCCAAAACTGTCCAGAATAAGCTGTGGTTCGCATGTCCGCCGCCATTGTTGCGCACCGCAGTACGGATGTCCTCCGGAATACTGTTCAAGTCAGCCAATAATTCCTCGATCGTTTTATCAGCCAACTCAGGGTGTTTCTCCAAGGCAGCGTTCACATTCGTAATGTAGGTATTATGATGTTTTTCATGATGCAAGTGCATCGTTTCCTCATCGATATATGGTGTCAAAGCGTCGTACGCATAAGGTAATGCCGGTAATGTAAAAGCCATGTTAAATTCCTCCTAAAATAGTTTAGTGATTTCTGACTGATTTCACTGTATCATCAATTGCTTACTTTATCAAAAATAATGCCTCGAAGCCGTATTAATTTTTGATTGCTAAATGAATCCATTTTCGATAGACTGGATAAGTATGATGCAGAAAGCGGTGATCACAATCTCAATCGTCAGTTTAGTCAAAGACAGTTTTATGGATCCAAAAAAATTGCTGGGGGCCAAGTCTTTAAAAAAGGGCCTTGCCTTTTGGCTCTTCTTCTTGCTCTCACTTACCGTCAGCATCCCCCTGTTTCTGGATGGGTATGCTACGCTGCAAAAATTTTCGGCGGATGCGGGTTTGATTGCAGATAAAATACCTTCATTCACTATTTCGGACAGCGAATTGCAGTTGGATAATTCCACGGAAAAAGGTTTCATTTATAAAACCGATACAGTCCTGTTGGCTTTCGATAGTCAGGAAGTTTACACGCAGAGAGAAATCGAAAAAGAAATGTCATCGCCTGATTTGATTTTGAGCCTTGTCTTTTCAAAAGATGCCTTCACCCTCTACGCGCAAGATGTCTCATTCAGGTTGCCTTATGAGCAGGCAGCTGACATTACCGACCAGTCGTTCCAAAAGTTGCTGCGCAATTTTTCCAGCGACCAACTTTTTTCTGGCGTAATCATGCTTTTGTTCAGTCTTTTCATTTCTTCATTCAGTGTGCTGCTTACACTGATGATAATCGCGCTGTTTGCCAATGTATTGACAGGCTTCATGCGTAAAAAACTCCCGCTCGGCGAAATCCTGAAGATGGCGTTGGTAGCCTCCGTTGTTCCAGTGCTGTTCTTCAGCTTGTTGAACGGATTCGACATCTACCCGATGGTACAGGATGAAGCAATAGCACTCATCGGTGTTTTCTATTTCTACAAAGCCCTTAAGGATTAACAGAAAAAGAGGCCGCAGCACATGATCGAAAGATCATTTTGCTGCGGCCTCTTTGATTATATTGTTGGCTAGCTACACGGGTAAGCCCTTAACGAAACCGTTCCGCTTTTCTTATCTTTTACCCGTGGCTACGGGTTTTGCTTGCTCTTCTTTTGCGTTTCTGCTGGCTGGCGATATTTTCTTTCAATTTGCGTTTGTAGCCAGGCTTCACTTGTTTCTTAGCTTTGTTTACCATTCCGCGGATCCGGTGATCGGGTTCCAATTGACTCGGAGCGTTTCTCATCTCACGGCGTTTTCTTTCGTAGGTTTCGACCAGCTGACCTTTTTCGATGGTTACTGGTTTGAAAACAATACCGTATTTCTCCAGCTCGTCGATGGCTTTTTCCTCACCCGGTGCGTACAACGTGATCGCAGTTCCTTTTAGGTTGCTGCGTCCCGTCCTGCCCGTACGGTGTACGAAAAATTCCATGTCCTTCGGCAACTCATAGTTGATGACGTGCGAAACACCTTCGATGTCGATGCCGCGTGCCGCCAAATCGGTAGCCACCATGAATTGGTACTCCAGATTATGGACTCTTCTCATGATGCGTTTGCGCTCACGAGCCGGAACATCGCCATGCAATACAGCAGGCTGAATACCACGTTGTCTCAGTCCATCAGCGATTTCCTCGGCATTTTGTTTTGTATTGGCAAAAATCAATGCCAGATACGGTTCTCCCATTGTCAACACTTGGTACAGAACATCAATTTTTGCTTGGCCTTTAGTGGACAGCAACAGATTATCGATTGCTGGCGCAATGATATGTTCCGGTTTCAACTGGACAACTACAGGGTTTTCGACGTATTTCTTCAGGAACCCCTTCAGTTTCTCTGGAATCGTAGCGGAGAATACCAGCATCTGGAGTTTCTCCGGCAAACGTCCGGCAATCTGGTCGACATCATGCAGGAAGCCCAGATCCAGTGTCATATCCGCTTCGTCAATGACCATTTTGGATGCAGTATGGATCTTCAAGGCCTGTTCATTGATCAGATCAAGGATCCTGCCGGGAGTCCCGATGACGATATGCGGTTGGTTGTTGGTCAGTTTCGCCATTTGACGTTTTTTGTCTGTGCCGCCTACGTAGCTGACGATACGGATTTCCTCGGGCGCGTTTGAGACCAGTTGACTGGCTGTCTGATACAGTTGTTCAGCTAGCTCACGGCTAGGTGAAGTGATGACAACTTGGACTTCATTTTTTGATGGATCGATGGCATCGATCAGGGGCAGCAAGAAGCTATGGCTTTTTCCTGTTCCTGTCTGCGATTGACCAATCACGCTCTTGCCGGTTCGAATGATCGGGATAATTTGTTTTTGGATATCGGTCGGTTCTTTGAAATTCAATTTGCTGATTGCCTCCAGCAAAAATGGCTTCAATTGAAAGTCTTTAAATTCCACGTTAACACCTCTTGTTTTTCTTCTGCGTATTTTATGCCTTACCATTATAACACACGCGTAAGGTTTAAACCTTAATTTCAAATAAGAATGTGAAAATCGAGCCCATAAATTTATTCGCAATATATTTACACAAACGGACGAAAGCACCCCGTCAAAGACACCATGGATATGAAAACGGACGCTTTCTTTCATTGCCAACAGTAAATGATAATAGTATAATGATATAATGAATTAAAATCTAATCATAATAAAAGGGGGGCATGTAATGATTACCCAAAATACTGCTCTATTCACTATTTTTGGAGCAACTGGTGATTTGGCTCACCGTAAACTGTATCCATCATTATTTCGCTTATACAAAAAAGGATTCATCAAAGATAATTTTGCCGTTATCGGAACCGCGAGGCGGGACTGGTCTGACGAACATTTCCGTGAAGTGGTTCTCGATTCCATCAAAGATTTGATTGAGGATAAGGAAGACGCTGTTTCTTTTGCGGCCCATTTCTATTACATCGCCCACAACGTCAACGACTCGGAACACTACGTCAAATTGAAGGTCTTGTCCGAATCCTTGGATGCCAAGTATTCGCTGTCAGGAAACCGCATTTTCTATTTGGCGATGTCCCCTGAATTTTTCGGCATCATTGCTGAAAAATTGAAAGAACAAAAATTGATCACAGAAGACGGATTCAACCGTTTAATCATCGAAAAACCTTTCGGGCGCGATTTCGAATCTGCGGATGCGCTGAACACAAAGCTGCGTAAATCGTTTGACGAAAACCAAATTTTCCGTATCGATCATTATTTGGGCAAAGAAATGGTGCAGAACATCTCTGCTGTCCGATTCTCGAATATGATTTTCGAATCGTTGTGGAACAACAAATACATCGACAATGTTCAAATCACCCTCTCCGAAACTGTGGGCGTGGAGGAACGCGGTGCTTACTACGACAACAATGGCGCTTTGCGCGATATGGTGCAAAATCATATCCTTCAGATCGTTGCTTTGTTGGTTATGGAACCGCCGCTGTCTTTGCAAGGCGAAGATGTCCGTTCCGAGAAAATCAAGGCGCTTCGTTCCCTGCGTCTGTACAAAACACCGGAAGAGGTCAACCGCAACTTCATTCGGGCCCAGTATGCCGGGAACCCCGCAAAAGCTTTGCAAGCTTATCGCGAGGAACCTAACGTCGATCCCGCTTCATCAACAGAAACCTTTGTGGCCGGCAAAATATTAGTGGATAACTTCCGTTGGAAAGGTGTCCCCTTCTACATCCGAACCGGCAAACAAATGGCTTCAAAAGAAACCTACATTCATATCCAGTTTAAACATGTATCGATGAATATCTTCCCTACAGAAGGCGTCGACGAAATCGCTGAACCGAATGTACTGACCATCCATGTTTCACCGCTGGAAGGCTTCTCCTTACGCCTGAACGCCAAACGGGTCGGCCAAGGAACTGAGATGAAGAACATCCGCATGCACCACATCTACGACGAGGAAACGCAGGCAAACAGCCCTGAGGCCTATGAGCGCCTCTTATTGGATTGCTTGAACGGCGATCCGACGAACTTTTCCCATTGGGATGAAGTAGCCCAATCTTGGCATTTCGTTGATGAAATCCGCAAAGTTTGGGATGCCCAAGAAGATTGCACGGATACCCTTTTCGCCTATGAAAGCCACTCAATGGGACCAAAAGAAAGTGACGCTTTGCTTGAGCAGGACGGATTCAGCTGGACTGAATTCAATTGGAGCCAAAGTTACAAAGAAAAACAGGAAAACGAATAAAACTAAAGGCCGGACAAAAGCGTCGTTTCGCTTCTGTCCGGCCTTTTTCGATTCAATTCTGCTGCATCAATGCGTATTCTGCCATTCGATCGCCAACTCTTCCAATTCCAAAATGATGTCGTTTATTTCCGACTCATCCTTAGCGTTCGCTCCGCTCGCAAGCGGGTGGCCGCCTCCGCCATGCCGTTTGGCGACTTCATTGATGATCGGGCCTTTTGAGCGCAATCGGCAACGATAGGTACCGTTCGGTTGCTCCACAAAAATTCCCCAGCATAAAACGCCCTCAACGGTGCCCGGCAAAGGGACAACCGGTGCGGTGTCGCTGTCGACGGCACCGAATTTCCCAAGAATTTCTTGGGAAAGGATGATGCTGGCAACACCGACGTCATTGATCGTCAAACTCTGCAGGACAAAGCCTGATAAATTGGCCGTTTTCAAAGAATTCGTGTTCATCATCTGACTGATATCCGACGCGGAAAAATCAAACTGCATCAGTTTCGAAGCTATCTCCATTGTCACTGCCGTAGTCGCCGGATAAAGGAATCTGCCGGTATCGCCGACGATACCGGCATACAACAGTCGCGCCGCTGCGTCATTCATCGGCAGCTTACCCCCAGTTGAAAAGGAAATTTTTGCGATGATTTCGCTGCTGCTGCTGGCTTGCGTCTCCACAAGGCAAATATCTCCGTAGGGATCTTCATTCGGATGATGATCGATTTTGATCAAATAATCCCCTTTGACAAAACGTTTGTCGCTGACTCTCGGTTGATTCGCGGTATCCGTGACGATCACCAAGGCACCCTCATAGGCTTCATCCGGGATGCTGTCCATGCTGCCGAGGTAGGAGAGGCTGTCTTCGTTTTCGCCGGCAACGAAGACTTTTTTCTCAGGATAGGCTTGCCTGATCAAGCTGGCGAGACCATTCTGCGAACCCAACGCATCCGGATCCGGACGCAGGTGCCGATGGATGATGATGGTGGTATATTCTTGAATCTTGTTGACTATATCTGCATAAATCGGATTTCCCACTCGCTTACCTCCTAGGATTTTTCCATCAGCTGGCAAATGACGATCGCTTTGCCGACCAATGAATTTTCTAAATAAACTTCGACATCCAGTTTGGATGATCGTCTGCCCAACTCCAACATTTTCGACCGAATCTCAATGACACTGTCTATCTGTATCATCTTCAAATGATAGATGTCCATCTGCTCGATCACCGCATTCCGTTTCTGTAAGGTATACAAGATTTTCTTGGTCGTGCTCGCCAACACTTCGCTCAGCACCCCGAACGACACCGTCCCCAGACTGTTCGTCATTTGAGGTGTGATCCTGAAACTATAGGAAGGCAAAGCATGCCCTTCTTCAGAGCTGATCAAAGACAAGTTTTCGACGACTTGGTCCTCAATCGTATTGCCGACCTGCGGCTGACGCTGTGCAAGCTGCATGGCCTTCATGACATCCTGGCGGGAAATGATGCCGAGCAGCTGCAGATTATCTTTCACCACCGGCATCACTTCCAAGCCATCCCAGATCATCCGGTGCGCCACGCTCGCTACACTCATGTGCGTTTTTGCGACTATCGGATCCCGGGTCATTACCCGTTCCAGCGAAAGTGTATCTGCTTTTCCAAGGATGTCCTTCGCAGTGATGATTCCCACAAGCCGCATATTATGATTGACGATCGGGAAACGCGAGTGGGTGCTTTCGGTATTGAGATTGCGGTACTGGAAAACGGTATCGTCCAATGAGAGAAATTTCGTCTCATCAATCGGGGTGTAGATATCCTCCACCAGCATAATTTCCTTTTTGATCAATTGATCCGTCATGGCACGGTTGATCATTGTCGCCACGGTGAAGGTGTCATAGGTCGTGCGCAGGATCGGCATTTCGACATGATCCGCCAAATGGACGATGCTCTCATCCGTGTCGAACCCCCCCGTGATCAGGACCGCCGCCCCCTTCTCCAATGCGAATTCTTGGATATCATTCCGGTTACCGACGATCATCAGCGATCCGGGCGAAATGTATCGCTCCATGGCTTCGCGTTGCATTGCACCAATAATGAATTTGCTCAAGGTCTTGTCCAGGCCTTTCTTGCCGCCCAAAATATCCCCATCGATGATTTTGCAGATTTGGCCGAAAGTCAGCGTTTCGATGTTCTCTTTCGACTTGCGTTCGATCCGGATGGTGCCCACACGTTCGATGGTTGAAACCAGTCCGATGTTCTCGGCATCCTTGATGGCCCGGTAAGCTGTCCCTTCAGACATGTTCAAATTTTTTGCTATCGTGCGGACGGAAAGCTTTTCCCCGACCGGCATCGTTTCGATGTATTGAATGATTTGCTCGTGTTTCGTTGCCATAGTGTACTCCCTTACTTTCTCTCTTATAGTGAAATGAAATCCCCCGGTTGCATGATGAGACCGACCCCATCATCCAAAAGGGACAGGAACTCATTCGGATCCTGTTTGATCAACGGAAAAGTGTTGTAGTGGATCGGAACCGCGATTCGGGGTTTCAAAAACGTAACCGCTTTGGCGGCATCTTTCGGCCCCATTGTGTAGTTGTCCCCGATCGGCAGAAACGCAACATCGATCGGATAATCTTCCCCTATCAGCTTCATATCGGAAAACAGCGCTGTATCGCCCGCATGATAGATCGTTTTCCCTTCAGCGTTCAGGATGATCCCGCTTGCCAATCCAAACGTATACGGCAAGCCATCGACAGTCATGGCCGACCCATGGATTGCTTGCGTCAGTTTCACATACCCGAAGTCGAACAGATGCCCCCCTCCCGGTTGCATGCCATGTGTACGGAATCCTTTCGAGGCAAAATAGCCAGCTAGTTCAACCGTCGAAATAATCAGCGGATGTGTTCTGTGCGCGATCTTCTCTGTATCACCGACATGATCACCGTGTCCATGAGTCAACAGGATCACATCGCATGGAACCGTGTCCGGATCCAGATCGCTAAGTGGGTTCCCAGTTATAAACGGATCGATCAGCAGATGCTTTCGTCCCGCTGTTTCAATGCATACGCAGGCTTGCCCGTGAAAAGATATTTCCATACGGTTCCTCACCTTTCTCTGTAACGAAAAACTGTATTATTCAGTGTTCATCGTATCATGAAACAGTTTATTAGTACAACTAAAAGCGAGCGATATTATTTTGTTTTGCCTACATTAAAAAGCCTTCCGCATGGAAGGCCTTTTAATGTATTCTTCATCATCCTAAAGCAACGTCAAGGACCATCATGACCGTGAAGCCGACCATAAGTCCCATCGTGGCAATATCGCTGTTGCCGTTCGTTTGCGACTCCGGAATCAGTTCCTCGACGACAACAAAGATCATGGCTCCAGCTGCGAATGCGAGCGCGTACGGTAAAATCGCGCTCATCGATATTACGGCGGCTGCCCCGATGACGGCTGCGACCGGTTCAACGATGGCAGAAAGTTGGCCGTAATTGAAGGCTTTCAACCTGCTGTTTCCATCAGCCCGGATCGGCATGGACAAGGCTGAGCCTTCGGGTATGTTCTGGATGCCGATACCGATCGCCAATCCGATTGCGCTCAATAACGTATTGTCCTGGGATATCCCTGCTGCGACCGCTCCAAAACCGACTCCGACTGCCAATCCTTCCGGAATGTTATGGATTGTGATCGCAAGGAACAGCAACAGGTTTCGGGAAGCCTGTGTCTGCGGCCCTTCCCGGTTTTCCATCGGTTCACCCAAATGCAGATGGGGAACGATTTTATCAGTCATGCGCAGGAATACACCACCCAACAAAAATCCGACCGATGCGGGAACCCACGCCAAGACGCCGTAGCCATTCTCCTCGGCATGGGAAATGGATGGTGCCAATAACGACCAGAACGATGCCGCTATCATGACCCCGGCAGCGAAGCCGCTCATGACGTCAAGGACTTTGCGATTGACGGATTTGAAGAAAAACACAAATGAGGCACCGATGATGGTACAACCCCAAGTGAACAATCCGGCTATGAATGCTTGCATAACAGGATTTAATTGACTGAATGACTCTAACATGATTTTTATCTCCCCTTTATAATGTAATAATGAATGATTTCTGTTACAGATGCGACGTGTCCCATAATGGCAACTGAATGTTCTCGTAATGGATCGGGTCAAGCTGTGTGATGGTAATCCCCAATAAACGCACATGCCTTTCTATCGTGCCGTGGTCCAACCAAAGTTCCCAGGCATGATGGAAAATATCCTCCGCTAGGGAAAAATGATCGATACGGGTTTTCCTTCTGGTTATGGTATCGAAATCGGCATAGCGGATCTTCAACACAATCGATCGACCGTGCAGTTTGCTGTTATGCAACGCTCCTTGTACAGCCAGAGCGATTTCTTTCAGCTCCACTCTGACCTGCTCCTCATCAGTCAGGAACAGCGTAAAGGTGTGTTCTTTCCCGATCGATTTCCTTTCCCTGTCGGGCTCCACCACGCGGTTGTCGATGCCTCGGACCCGTTGATAGAGGATATATCCATGCTTGCCGAATTTAGAAAGCAATTCACTTTGATCAAAAAGATAGAGGTCCTCTCCGGAATGGATGCCCAACAGCTTCATCTTTTCGACGGTCTTCTTGCCGACGCCATAAAATTTTTCGATAGGCAACTCCCGCAAAAAGCGGGCTGCATCGTTTGGTGCGATCACGGTCAAGCCAGCCGGTTTCTGAAAGTCGGAAGCAATCTTTGCGATGAACTTATTGTAGGAAACACCGGCCGAGCAGCTAAGGCCGGTTTCCTGCCAGACCTCTCTTTGGATTCTTCGGGCAATCATGGTCGCACTCGACAGATTCTGCTTATTCTTGGTGACATCCAGATAGGCTTCATCGAGCGACAAAGGTTCAATCAAATCGGTATAGCGCGCAAATATTCCCCTGATCTGTCGGGAAACGGCCTTGTAATGACTCATTCGCGGAGAAATGAAGATGGCTTCCGGGCAGAGTTCAAATGCCTTCTGCGCACTCATCGCCGAGTGGATCCCGAATTTCCTGGCGGCATAATTGGCCGTGGTCACAACCCCTTTGCGACCGGTCTCTCTCGGATGATTCGCTATAACGATCGGTTTGCCGCGATGTTCCGGATGGTCCCTTTCCTCGATCGAAGCGTAGAAGGCATCCATATCCACATGGATAATCTTCCTGCTTTTATCATTTTCGGGCTCCTTAAAGGTCAAGATCCCAATCTGCATACTGTTCTCCTTATTTTAACCGGATTCATTGCACATAAATTTTACTTGCAGCTTTGAAGCTGATTTGGTAGGACTGGTGATTCTGCGCCTCAAAGGTATAAGGGCCTTCGTACGGCTCCACATTTGTCAAGAGATAGGGTACGCTTAACTTTACATCCTTATTTAGCAGATACGCCAGAAATTCCTGATCGTCATCAACTTCCCTGATGATGAAGCGGCTACCGGCTTCCAGTTCGATCAATGGTTTGCTTTCATAAACCTCTATCCGGCCCTCTTTGTCGGGTATCACGCCACCATGCGGATCATATTTAGGAAAACCTAAATAGGCATCCAGCCTGTCGATCAAGCGATCCGAGGAGACATGCTCCAGCAGCTCTGCCTCTTCATGTACTTCGTCCCAGTTGAAATCCAATTTTTCCGAGAGGAACACTTCCCAAAGTCGATGTTTCCGGATCAGCTTATTTGCGATCAATTGGCCTTTTTCGGTGATCTGCACACCTTGGTATGGGATGTGGCTGATCAGGCCATCCTTAAGTAACTTGACGGACATTTCGGTCACAGAAGCGGCAGATACGGATAAGGCCTGCCCGATCTGCTTATTATTGACAAGCTGTTTGTCTCCACCCAATTCCATGATTACTTTCAGATAATCCTCTTTGTGCGGCGTCATGCGCTCCCTCCTCTTTTTAGGTTAACCTAAACTATATTTTATATTATACGACAAACTGGTTTGATTGCAAGACTAAAACCTAAAATGGCCCGTTCTCTGTCAGTATATACGAGGCTTGGGCACTTGGGAAAGATGGTCGGCGACAAACTGGCGGAGCATATTGGGCAAGATGGACAATCCGGCATATTTTGGCTGTTTCCGTATTACCAAAATCGATTTTTGGAAAACAAAAAAGCCGGGAGCGTGTCCCGGCTTTTCCTTTATCTACTATTAACCTTTGTAGGCAGCGTAGATGATTTCTTTTAATTCTGAGATTAATGGTTGTTTAGGGTTAGCAGTTGTACATTGATCTTCGAATGCCAATTCAGCTAAGCGGTCTGCATCGCGTTCCAGCATTTCTTCAGTGATGCCTTGATCACGGAAGTTCATCTTGATGCCGATGTCTTGACCTAATTTAGTGATTTCTGTTGCTAAAGCTTCGACCAACTCAGCAGTCGTGTTGCCTTTGAAGCCTAGGTAGCGAGCGATTTCAGCGTAGTCTTCGTCTGCACGGAAGTACTCGTATTTAGCCCACAACGCATGTTTTTGCGGATCGATTGCATTGTAGCGGATGATATGCGGTAACAGGATAGCGTTCGTACGGCCATGGATCAGATCCCATTGTCCGCCGATTTTGTGTGCGATCGAGTGGGAAATACCCAGGAACGCATTCGCGAAGGCCATACCAGCCATAGTAGAAGCATTGTGCATTTTTTCGCGAGACTCTTGATCGCCGTAGTTGTATGAGTTTCTAAGGTTTTCGAATACCAGTTTGATGGCTTGTAAGCTCAAACCTTTAGTGTAGTCGTTTGCCAATACGGAAACAAAAGATTCGATGGCATGCGTCAATACGTCCATACCAGTATCTGCAGTTACAGATTTAGGAACACTGTATACGAATTGTGGATCCACGATGGCAATATCCGGAGTCAATGCGTAATCAGCCAATGGGTACTTGATGTGTGTTTCGCTGTCTGTGATAACCGCGAATGGCGTTACTTCCGAACCAGTACCTGATGTGGTAGGGATGCAGACAAGTTTCGCTTTTTCCATGTCCTTGATCTTGTAAGTACGTTTGCGGATATCCAAGAATTTTTGTTTAGCGCCGAAGAAGTCGCTTTCTGGGTGCTCATAGAACAACCACATCGCTTTGGCAGCATCCATTGGCGAACCTCCGCCGATTGCGATGATTGTATCCGGTTTGAAGTCGCGCATTTTTTCAGTACCACGGTTTACAGTGTTTGTTGTCGGGTTAGGTTCAACATCTGAGAAGATTGCGTAAGATACTTTGTTGTTGCGTTGTTTCAATTGTTCGATGACTACATCCACATAGCCGAATTTGACCATGCCGTCGTCGCAGACGATGAAGACTCTTTCGACATCTTTCATGTCACGTAAGTATCTAACTGAATTTTCTTCGAAGTAAACCTTCTCTGGCAATTTAATCCACTGCATGTTATTTCTCCTTTTAGCAACAGTTTTCACGTTCAATAAATCTAATGCAGAAACGTTATGAGAAACTGAGTTTCTGCCGTAAGATCCGCAACCCAAAGTTAATGAAGCGATATTATTGTTGTACAAGTCACCGATACCAGCTTGAGAAGATGGAGAGTTGATAAGAACGCGGCAAGCTTTCATTTCTTTTCCGAATTGCTCAATCAAATCATTGCGGCGAGTATGCAGTGAAGCCGAGTGACCTAAGCCACCCAAATCAAGCATTTGTTTGCATAGTTGGATTCCGTGCTCAGTGCTGTCTGATTTCATCATAGCCAATACAGGAGATAATTTTTCTCTTGACATTGGGTATTCTGGTCCGACGCCCGGTAATTCAGCGATCAACATTTTTGTGTTTGCAGGAACGTTCAATCCAGCCAATTCAGCGATTTTACGAGCGTGCATGCCGACAACATTCGGTCTCACGCCAGTTTTGGCATCGTTCATCACGACGTCTTCCAATTGTTGAATTTCTTCAGGTTTAGCGAAGTATACATTGTGCAATTGGAATTCTTTTTTGACTTCATCATAGATTTCGCTGTCGACGATTGCAGCTTGTTCTGAAGCACAGATCATACCGTTGTCGAAAGTTTTTGAAACGATGATGTCGTTTACAGCACGTTTGATGTTTGCTGTTTTTTCGATGTAAGCTGGAACGTTACCAGGTCCAACTCCCAATGCTGGTTTACCTGTAGAATAAGCAGCTTTTACCATTGCAGCTCCACCAGTAGCCAATACGACAGCAACTTCTGGATGGTTGATCAATTCAGCTGTTTTTTCCATTGATACGCCTTCTACCCATTGGATACAGTCAGCAGGTGCGCCTGCTTTGATGGCAGCATCGTAAACAACTTTTGCAGTTGCAGCCGAACATTTTTCTGCGCTTGGGTGGAAAGAGAAGATGATCGGGTTTCTTGTTTTCATACAGATCATTGCTTTGAAGATTGTTGTCGAAGTTGGGTTGGTTGTTGGGATGATACCGGCAACAACGCCTACAGGAGCGGCAACTTTCATGATTTGATCAACTTTATTGTCTTCGATGATTCCGACTGTTTTATTTTTTCTGATTGAATGCCAAATGTTTTCAGCGGCATACATGTTTTTGATGCATTTATCTTCATAAACGCCTCGGCCTGTTTCTTCAACTGCCATTTTTGCAAGTGGCATATGTTGCTCCATTGCAGCTAATGCCATTTCGTGGACGATGTGGTCGACTTGTTCTTGGGTATAATCTTCAAACAGAGTCAAAGCTTTTTGGGCTTTTGCAGTGTAGTTGCTGATTTCTTCTTTGGCAGTCATCATGGGTTTTTTCTCCTCTAAAACTACTTTTTCTTTACTCATGTGAGATCCTCCTAAAAATGTATGTTATCCTTTTCACATGCTTATTATATTTCATGGGATTTCGTTTGTAAAGCGAATAAATGTGATATTCTTCACGTATTTTCTACACAGGCGCTGTAAGCGTGTTCAAAGGATGTTTTAGCCTCTGCTGGTTTTCACAAATAGTTTATGGAAACATTCTGTATCTCAACTTTCTTCTTGTGAATTTTTTATCATTGTTCGGGATTCATTTAAAAAACAGTTTTTTTGAAATAATTTTTACGGTAAAAAAACATATGGCCGCTGAACGTCCCTATCCAATTGATTTCTGCAATCTCGAGGCAACTGAACTGAATAAATCCGCTTACTAATAGTCAAAACCTCCTTTTTTTGTATTTAGCGATTCATATTCGAGTGATAAAATTATTTCGCTTGATTTTCAGGGCTGAAATCGTCCCGCTTTGATGCTGCCATCAAAAAAACCAATCACCTCGCAAGGATATTATACGAAAATGCGTTTGCTTTTCCAAATCATACGGTATTATTCAGTTTCATTAAATCAAGGTAAATAATACTGTCAGGAAGTGATATGTCCTAAAAAAAAAGCACAATACTCTGAAGTATTGTGCTTTTGGCGTGAAACGATTTACAGGAAATCATCAAAATTGATTTCATCCAATGAAGAGACCTTATATACTTGTGCTTCCAATGCAACAAAGTCGAAGTAATGGTTTACCGTCGTTTTCATGATATCCCGGATCTGCTGGTAATAATGCGGAGGGACAGTGTGTTTCCAGGAAAATTCCTTAAAATAACGGTAAATATCGTCGACTTGGATGTTTTCGTAGCCCAGTTGATTGAACTCAGTTGCTTTCAGTTTGAACCAAGGCTTCAATTGATCATATTGTTTCTCTGATATATTCGGCAACCGCCGTCCCTCCTTTCCGATGAATCAAATCGCTTTACTCTTCGCTCTTGTCTTCTTGCGTTTGCTCTGATTCGGTCGCTGTGAAATCTTCGACAATCGCATCGTCAGTTGTGATTGTGGCAACCTTCGAAATACGTGAAATAGCGCGTTTTTCAAAAGTCAGAAAGATCCCTTCGCAATCCAATACGACTGTGTTATCAGCGGAATTGATTTCTTCGACAATTCCGTGCAAGCCGCCGATGGTGACTACTTTATCCCCTGGCTTGATTTGACTCAGCATATCTTGCGTTTTTTGTGCTTGTTTCTTTTGTGGTCTGATCAGGATGAAATACATTACGCCGAAAAGCACCCCATAAAAGGCAATCATGATTACTGTATCCATACATTTTCCTCCATCTGTGGATTATTTTTATCTATCATCCACTTTACCAAACTTTAAGTTAGACTACCACCCAAAACCTAAAACTTCTTCGGATTTTCAACGTTGAAGCCGTACTCTTCCACGAATGCTTCCCTGAATTCCAACAGATTGTCATCCATGATGGCTTGGCGCACGTTGTTCATCAGGTTTATCAAGAAGTGGAGATTGTGATACGTGGTCAAGCGCAAGCCAAATGTTTCATCGGCTTTGAATAAATGACGGATGTACGCACGTGTATAGTTTTTGCAGGTGTAACACTCGCATTTTTCATCCAATGGACGGAAATCCCGTTCATATTTCGCGTTCTTGATGACCAAACGGCCGCTGCTTGTCATACAAGTGCCATTTCGCGCTATACGGGTCGGCAGCACGCAGTCGAACATGTCGATTCCGCGGATGACTCCGTCGATCAAGGAATCCGGCGCACCTACGCCCATCAGATACCTTGGTTTGTTCTCGGGCATGACCGGCGCCAGATAATCTAGCACACCGTTCATCTCTTCCTTCGTTTCACCGACCGACAGTCCGCCGATCGAATAACCTGGAAAATCCAGGGAAATCAATTCCTTGGCGCTCTGCAGCCTTAAATCCTTGTAGCCGGCACCTTGGATAATGCCGAACAAACCTTGTTGATCGGGCTTTTTGTGGGCTTCGAGACCACGTTCTGCCCATCTGGTCGTTCTTTCGACAGATGCTTTGATGTAATCGTAGCTTTCGCTGTAAGGAGGGCATTCATCAAAACTCATGATGATGTCGGCACCCAATTGATTTTCGATATGGATCGCTTTTTCCGGTGACAAGAACATTTTCGAGCCGTTCAGATGATTCCGGAAATGCACGCCAGCCTCGGTGATTTGTCTGTTCTCGCTTAATGAGAAGACCTGGAAGCCGCCTGAATCGGTCAAGATCCCTCTGTCCCAATTCATGAATTTATGCAGGCCTCCTGCCTCTTCCACCAAGTCGGAACCCGGTCTGAGCCAAAGGTGATAAGTGTTGCTCAGGATGATCTGGGAGCCCATTGCCTTCAATTCTTCAGGAGACATCGTCTTCACGGTGGCCAAAGTGCCTACCGGCATGAACATGGGTGTCTGAAAAGTACCGTGGGGGGTGATGATCTCTCCCAAGCGCGCACCTGTATGTTTTTCTTTTTTGATAAGGCGATAACGAATCGCTGGTTCAGTCAATGTATTCACTTCTTTCTTATAGATATCCGGCAATCAGTATACCACAGTCAGGCAGTATTTTCTTGTGTTCGTTATTAAAAAATGCAATCCCGATGATAAGGATTGCATTCCTGATTCGTAACGATATCGGCAAAGGACCGATCACCAAGACCGGATCTTTCTGTAATCAGCGATGATGGTTTCCGTTACTTCTTCGCCAACGCCGCATGGATATTCGATGCTGGCAGGCACTGAGTCCGGAAACAACGACAAAAGACGGCGCATGTCCACCAAGCCGGATTCCAGCCCGGATAAAACAATCCCATCGGCTGCATTGGCAACATTTTTGATATGGATGTAGGTTACGGCTTCGCTCATTTCCTTCGCTGCAACGAATGGATCGGTGTCGATATATACGAAATTACCCGTGTCAAAAGTCAATCCGATGTCCAATGAGGCTTTGCGGGCTTCAGCAATAAACGCCATCAGGGCAGCCGGGCTGCCCTTCTCGGCGGTTTGGTCGTTTTCGATCGTCAAATGGACGGAAAAGGCCGTCAACAATTCCCGTAATTTTTCAGCCAGCTCGGCTGTGAATCCTTGGAATTCACCTAATGTCAATTTCAGCTGGACTGCGCTTAATAGGGAGGCCTCCTCAAAATAGATGCCCAGTTGTTCATTTAACGCGCCTGCTGTAAACAGCTCTGCTGGGACGGAATAGAACACCTTCAAGCCAGCATCAGAGGCAAGTTCAGCTATTTCCTTCATTTCCGTTTTTCCCGACAGGATGTATTCTCTTCTGACTTCCACAATCGGGAAGCCCATTTCCTTGATTTCCTTCAGTATTTCTTTTTGTTCCACTTTATTGTCCGCAGATCTGTGCATGTACGCTAAAGTGTTCAATCCAATTTCTCTGGGCATCCATCTGTCTCCTTCAATTTCCTATTTGCGGTCAAAGTCCGGCCTATCCAGTATTTCTTTGGCAATGACTGCTCTCATCAATGCTTTTTGATTGCCGGTAAATTTTTTCTTGTTCTGGATGGTGGACTTTTCCATTCGTTTGGCAGTCTTCAATTCTTTTTTGTCGGCAGAAAAGACGGTGAAGTCATCAGCTAATCCAACGGCAGTCTCCATTTCAAAATCCGGAACCAACTGGCCCTGGTCTGTTTCATCCGTAAGTTCCATGCCGTTTTCGCCGTTGCCTGTTTTTGGCGGATTCGCTCGCAACAACAACTGCCATAAATTTTCGCGGTTGACGAACAGCAGGATTTCCCTCCGCCAATTCCTGTTGGTCAAGAGCCGGCTGACTTCACCCAGATATTTTTCGGGCAGACGCTCCTGGAAAAATCCGTATAGCTGTTCAGGTTTCATTGTTGCCAGTTTGTTGATCAGTCGTTTCGCATTTTCATTACCGGCACCATCCAACGACTGGCGAAATGTCTGCTGCAGGGCAGCTGCTGGGGATGTGCCCGCTCGAAGTCTGGCGTTCTCCGAAAAACGGTTGATCCTTCTGACTATCGAAATGAGCACCGAGAGAAAGATCACAAGGAACAGGATCGGCAAAAGTATCGGCAAGAGAAAGGCTAGGCTCGTCATTCCGGATCGCTTCTATCTGCCGGAAACTCCGAGATGCTGCTCCTCATTTCGGTATCCGCTATAATATTTTTCATTTTATAATAATCCATTACCCCAATATTGCCGTTACGCAATGCTTCTGCCATCGCCAATGGCACCTGCGCTTCGGATTCGACTACTTTCGCCCGCATCCTTTGCACTTCAGCAATCATTTCCTGCTCTTCAGCGACCGCAAAAGCACGTCGTTCTTCCGCTTTTGCTTGCGCAACCCGTTTATCAGCCTCCGCTTGTTCGGCCTGCAGTTTTGCGCCTACGTTTCGGCCGACATCGACGTCAGCGATATCGATGGACAGTATCTCAAAAGCAGTACCCGAATCCAGTCCCTTTTTCAGGATCGTTTGGGAAATGGAGTCCGGATTTTCCAAGACGGAAGTGTGCATGACAGCAGAACCGACAGTAGTGACAATCCCCTCGCCGACACGGGCGATGATCGTTTCTTCGCCTGCACCGCCGACCAATCGCTCAATATTGGCACGCACCGTTACTTTTGCTTTGGCCTTTACTTCAATTCCGTTCATGGCGACACCCGCGATGATCGGCGTTTCGATGACTTTTGGGTTAACGCTCATCTTAACCGCTTCCAGCACGTTACGACCGGCCAAATCGATGGCAGCCGCTTTTTCAAAACCTAAATCGATATCGGCACGCTGCGCCGCAATCAGCGCATCGATGACCATATTGACATCTCCGCCAGCAAGATGATGCGCCTCCAATTCATTTATATCAATTATCAGTCCCGCTTTTGTGGCTTTTATCATCGGCTGCACGATCATGGAAGGAACCACCCGGCGCAAGCGCATGCCGACCAGATTTGAAATTTTGACTTTCACTCCCGAAAAGTAGGCTGTGATCCATAGACCAACCGGCACAAAACGGAAAAACAAAGATAAAAACAGTACGACAAACAATGCAATAAAGATGAGTCCTATCAATCCTTCTGTCATTCTCCATCCAACTCCTTGACTGTAATTTTGACCCCTTCAACCTGGATAACCTGAATCTGTTTCCCTTCCAATATGATCTTTCCGTCACTGACTACGTCGAGCACCACACCTCCGATAGCGACTTTGCCGGCCGGCCGCAGCGTCGTCGTGGCTGTGCCGATCATTCCCAAGAATTCGGAATAGTCTTTGCTGGACGAATACCCGCGATCCCGATTCAGGGAAGTGTCCAGAATCAATTTGCTGCGGTCCGGCAGGAATTTATAGCCTTTTTTCAACAGCACTGACGTCGCAATCCCGGAAATGATGATCGCCAAACTGACATCCAGCACACTTTCCAAAATGCGTTCATTGTTCAAGAACAGGCCGGCCGCTACCATCAGGAAGCCCGCAATCCCCACCAGCCCGAAATCGGGTATGAACAATTCAACAACCAATAACATGATTCCAAACAGGAACAGTAGCAACGTCAGCCAGTTCCCACTACCAAAATACAGGAAATACAACAAAAAACTCAGAATCGCCGCAGCTCCGAAGAGATAATACTTCGAAGTGAACAGCATAAAAACCAGACACAAAAATCCGATGACCAAAAACAGCAATATGAACGCCTCCTTCTGCTTTGTTCCGAAAGAAACAACAAACGGTCGTACGCATAAAAATAAGAAAATTTATACTATCATTTTACCGCAAATACAGAAATAACAAAAGGAAATCCCTTTCAGGACTTCCTCTCTGTTTGTAGACATGTCAAATTATTGTTGAAATTCATCGAAATCGATGGTCTGGAATCCGACCTGATTCCCTACCAAAGTCACCGTCACAGACTGATTTTCATGAATTTCCCCTTTTATGATGGCCCGCGCCAAGGGATTTTCGATTTCGGCTGAAATGAATCTTCTGAGCGGCCGCGCGCCATAAATCGGATCGTAAGCATTTTCCGCTATCCAACTCGTCACCTCATCAGAAACAGAAAGCTGAATCTGTTTATCCACCAATCGGCTGGATAGCTCCTTAACCATTTTGACGATGATCTTTTTGACATCTTCTTTGCTTAAAGGCGTAAACAGAATGGTGTCATCGATTCTGTTCAAAAATTCCGGCTTGAACGAACTCTTCAATACTTTCATGACCTCATTCGCAACAGCATCCGGAATGGTGCCGTCGGGATGGACGCCTTCCAGCAAGAGCTGCGACCCGATGTTGCTGGTCATGATCAGGACGGTGTTTTTGAAGTCAATCAGACGTCCCTTCGAATCGGTCAAACGTCCATCATCCAATACTTGGAGTAAAATATTGAAGACATCCGGGTGCGCCTTTTCGATTTCATCCAATAGAATGATCGTATAGGGGCTTCGGCGGACCGCTTCCGTCAATTGGCCGCCCTCTTCGTAGCCGACATAGCCAGGGGGTGCCCCGATGAGTCGAGAAACCGAAAATTTTTCCATGTATTCGCTCATATCGATCCGAACCATATGTTCATCGGAGTCGAACAAATTTTCAGCCAAGGCTTTGGCCAACTCCGTTTTCCCGACTCCTGTCGGTCCCAAGAAAAGGAAGGACCCGATCGGACGGTTCGGCGATTGGAGGCCAGCACGCGAACGCAAAACAGCATTCGTGACACTTTCTACTGCTTCTTCTTGGCCAATGACACGCTTGTGCAGCGTTTCCTCCAATTTCAGGAGTTTATCCCTTTCACCTTCAACCAGCTTCGTCACAGGGATGCCTGTCATCCGTCCCACCACTGTCGCGATTTCGTTCTCGGTGACCGATTCCTGGACTAGATTGCCTGCTTTATTCCTTCGGGTTGCATTTTCTTTTTCAAGAGCCGCCAAATCTTTTTCCATCTGAGGGATACTGCCGTGGCGCAAAACCGCCGCCCGTTCCAAATCATAATTGGCCTCGGCATCCTCCAATTGTCTGCGCGCGTCCTCCAGGTCCTCCCGTTTGGCACGCAGCTTTTCGACTTCTTCTTTTTCATTACCCCATTTCATGCGCAACTCATTTGATTCTTCGCGCAGATCAGCCAACTCGACTTGCAAAGCCGCCAATCTTTTCTTGCTCTGATCATCGGATTCCTTTTTCAAGGCCGCCTCTTCTATCTCCAGTTGCATCAATTTGCGGCTCACCTGATCCAACTCGGTAGGCATCGAATTCATTTCCACTTTTATGTTCGCGCAAGCCTCATCGACAAGATCGATCGCTTTATCCGGCAGAAACCGGTCAGTGATGTAACGATCGGATAAGGTCGCGGCCGCAACAAGGGCGTTGTCATGGATGTTGACGCTGTGGTGGATCTCATAACGTTCCTTCAACCCCCTCAAGATGCTGATTGTATCAGAAACTGTCGGTTCTTTCACCAACACCTTTTGGAATCTTCGCTCCAAGGCCTTATCCTTCTCCAGATTTTGACGGTATTCATCCAAAGTGGTCGCTCCGATGCAGTGCAATTCGCCTCTGGCCAGCATAGGTTTCAGCAGATTGCCGGCATCCATACTCCCCTCGGTTTTTCCTGCCCCGACGATCGTATGGATCTCATCAATGAAAAGGATGATGCGGCCGTCGCTTTTCTTCACTTCCTTCAATACCGCTTTCAGGCGTTCCTCGAATTCCCCACGGTACTTAGCTCCCGCAATCAATGAGCCCATATCCAAAGAAAAGATCGTTTTATCCTTAAGGTTGTCCGGCACGTCTTTTTTCACGATCCGCTGGGCCAACCCTTCCACGATAGCAGTCTTGCCGACACCCGGTTCTCCGATCAGGATCGGATTGTTTTTGGTTTTGCGCGACAAAATGCGGATAACATCCCTGATCTCTTCATCCCGGCCGATGACCGGATCTTGTTTCCCGCTCCTTACCGCCTGCACGAGATCTATGCCATATTTTTCCAAGGCTTCATATTGATCTTCCTGATTTTGCGAAGTCACGCGCTCTCCCCCTCTCATGTCCTTTATTTTTTCGGCGATCATTTTTTCCGTCAGGCCTTGTTTTTCCAGGAATTTGGCCAAAGGATGGTTTTTCAGTGTCATCAAGCTCAAAAGCACCGTATCCGTTGAGATGAAATCATCCTTCAACTCTGACCGCTTGCGATCTGCTTCCACAAAGAGGTTGTACAGATTCTGACTGAATGTCTGCCCGTACTGGACGGAAGTGCCTTCAATCACCACTGATCTATCCAGTTCCTTATCAACGGCCGATTCAAACGCATCGATCGCCACACCCGAATCGATATAAAAATTACGCGCAAAACTGTCCGGTTGCAAAAATATTTTCCACAGATGCGCGACATCGATGGTCTGGTGCTTGCGCACCATGGCGATACGTTGCGCTTCTGCGATTGCCTGCTGCAGGGCCGTCGTCATTTTTTCCATTTCCATGCTGAGACCTCCTCAAAAATCTATTGCTGTCATGCTATATAACAAGTATACGACTATGGTCAAAATTGGTCAAATGATAACCCTAAAAAAAAAGAGCAGCAAAGTGGATTCCCTTTGTTGCTCTTCTTATCATCGGATTCCCAGCGCGATACGTGCATATCGGGACATTCTGTCTGTTGTCCAGGCAGGATACCATACCAATTTCACTTGCGTTTCGGTTACTTCAGGAACGCTTTTCAAAGCACGATGAATTTCATCGGTGATGACATCAGCCAATGGACAGCCCATCGTGGTGAGCGTCATTTTGATCAGGCAGAATCCATCCTGTTCCAGTTCCACTTCATAAATCAAACCTAAGTTGACGATATCTATTCCTAATTCCGGATCTATCACTTGCTCAAGCGCCGCTAAGACGCGTTCTTTTATGCTTTCCAATTCTTCTTGCGAATATTGGGGAGTTGTCTCTTCAGTCATTGCAAACACCTCTTACCTTTCTGGATTAATTAGATAATAACAGTTTGTGCATAGAAATTCAATGCTAATATGCGTTCCCCAAGAATGCTGCCATTTCCTCAAAAATAGCGTAAGGGACCCGATGGCCTGCGCCTTCCGTTGACCGGAAACAAACGTTGTCCGCAAAAGCTTCCCCGCTGATGGAGCTGACGAACTGAGCCATCTGATCGTAAGGAACGCTTTCGTCGGCTGTGCCGTGCCAAATGTAAAATGGCGTGTCCACGAGCGACTCCGGATGTTCTTTGAGGCTCAGGCTTTCAAAAGGCGCCATCAATATTTTGACCTTCTCATCATCGATCGGCGGCAGACCTTCCACCCAACGGGACTTCAATGCCCAATGGGATAACCCGATCGGATCCGGACTGCCCATCAGGCAGGCTGCCGAATGGATCCATGGATATTGCGTCAAGGCGATGCAGGTCGTGATGCCTCCCATCGAAAGGCCCGTGACCGAAACGTTGTCTTTTTGTGCCAACCCCGCTTCAACGTAAACCTCTACTATAGCCGGAAGTTCCTTGATGTTTTGCAGGACTACCGACCAGAACTCAGCCGCCGGTTCACCAGCATAGGCTTCATGTTTGCGTTCCCCATGACGATAGGCATCAGGGATGACAACCCGCATGCCGTTGCTGGCTAATGCATAACCCGGCTCCAAGCCTCTCTCCTTTTGGTTGGTGATGCCATGATAAAAGAATGCGAGCGGAATCGTCTCGTTTTTCTTATCTTCTTCAACGATTTCCAGAATCGGTATATTATTTATGATTTTTCTTTCGATTGAAATCAAGTTTATCCCTCTTTTTCAGCGCTGATCGGCGGCTATAGGCAAAAATATTTTTCCAAATAGATTGCCAAGCCGTCCTCATGATTCGTATGCGTCGTTACATCGTCTGCAATATGCTTTAATGCCGCGATGCCATTCTGCATGACGACACCATGTCCGGCAAAACGGATCATTTCCATATCGTTATCCTCGTCACCGAAAGCAAGAATATCTTCCCGCTTGATTCCGTAGTTATTCGCGACCACTTCCACGCCAAGCGCTTTTTGGACGCCTGCGGATACGATCTCAAGGCAGGGCATCGTGCCGCCCCACGTCCGGATTTCGATGGAATTTCCATAACGCGCCAAAATCCGGTCACGGATGGCATGCAAATTCCGTTCCTCGGAAAATATATTCATGGATGTAGGGTTTTCCGACAGCGTATCTTTTGAAGTGATCTGAGTCGCCAGCAAATTTTTCGGGAAATATTCGTTTGAAGGCAACGTTGCGGTGGATGCGAAAAGCGTCTCCTTGCCTTCTACGCAGATAAAATCGATCCCCATATCTTCACGCTGTTCGATCAGATCCATTGCAAAATCTTTGTCAAGTGTCTTGTGGTAGTAATTGCTCCAGTTGCTGTCGGTTGGATTATGGCATAACGCACCGTTGAAGTTCACCAACGGAGTAGTCATCTTGAGCGTCTCATAAAATTCTTTGCTGTTTCTGTATGGACGGCCAGTTGCAATCATAACCAGATGATTATCTTTTTGCAACGTTGCCAGCACATTTTTGGTCCGATCACTCAACAACGACTGATTGTTGAGTGTGGTTCCATCCAAGTCCAAAGCGATTAATTTTTGTTTCATAGTTCCTCCTGCGGTTTCCGCCTGACATCCGAATGCTTACTTATTCGCTTCCAAGTGACGGAAATTTGCTTTTTAATTCTACTGTCATGACCTTTGCGATATTCGATCCGATCACGAGCATTTCATATAGTGGTTTGACATCAGTTGTCGAGCGGCCCAAAAGTCGAAGGAAAATCTCCCCATCACCTGCCAGGCACAGTGTATAATAAAAAGTCTTGGTTTGGTTCAATTCATTGATCAATTCCAACAGGCTAACTTTATCAGCATAATTATTCAGGTAAGCCAATTTCCTGTAGCTGATCTGAAAGTCACTTTCAGCCTCATCTTTAGCGATGACTACACCGAACGGCAATGAATGTTCTTTATCAAGATTGAATTTCCCTTGATACAAAAACTGACCATTTTGGATGGGATGGCTTTTCAGTGGCATGCCTTTTTCTTGGAATTTTTGATCAAGCGCTGCTAATATCGTCAAAACTATCACTCTTTTCATATATATGGTGTTTCAAGTATAGCACATTTTCCCTAAGAAATACGCTTATCACGGTATACAAAAAAGGTCCGGAACCGAAGTCCAGACCTTTCCATATGACATGCGGAATATTAACGACGTCTTTCTCTGATACGAGCAGCTTTTCCGTGTAATGCGCGCAAGTAGTAAAGTTTTGCACGACGCACTTTACCGAAGCGAACAACTTCGATTTGAGCTACACGAGGTGTGTGCAATGGGAATGTACGTTCCACACCGATACCGTTGGAAATTTTACGTACTGTATATGTTTCGCTGATTCCGAATCCGCGACGTTTGATTACTACGCCTTCGAATAATTGGATACGTTCTCTTGTTCCTTCGACTACGCGAGCGTGGACGCGAACAGTGTCTCCAGGACGGAATGCAGGGATATCACTACGTAATTGTCCTTGTGTAATTGCTTCAATCAATGGTAATTGACTCATGTTTTTTTCTCCTTCCAACCGACATTCATACACAATCATTCTGCACAGCGGAATATCGTTTTATCGAGCAGTCTCTCTGCTCACCTGTAGAATTCTACCACAATAATTTTGACGTGTAAAGTATTTTTCGTTTACATTGTTTGAATTTTAAGACGCAATATTGTGCTTAATTGTCGGCCTTTTCTTCCAGAAATATCTCAGCCAACCACGCTTGCTGTTTTTTCGACAAGGTGATCTTTTCCAACATTTCCGGACGCCTCAGCCAGGTTTTGCGCAAAGATTCCTTTTCTTGCCAATCGGCTATTTTCTGGTGGTTGCCGCTGAAAAGCACTTCAGGGACGACATCCCCCCGGAAATCGCGCGGTCTCGTATATTGGGGATGCTCGAGCAAGCCGGTTGAGAAAGAATCGGTCTTGTTCGACTGTTCATTACCCAACACTGCCGGCAACAGACGGACTGTAGCATCGATCATGACCATCGCGCCCAGTTCTCCGCCCGTCAAAACATAATCCCCGATCGAGATTTCATCCGTCACATGTTGCTTGATTCGCTCATCAAAGCCCTCGTAATGGCCGCAAATGAAGACAAGGTGCTCTTCCTCGGCGAATTCCTCCGCCAGTTCCTGATTGAAGGTTTTTCCGGACGGATCCAAAAGAACGATCCTTTTTTTTGTTTCGGGCGAATGGACCTCGATGTCCGTCAGCGCGTCCACAATCGGCTGCGCGCGCAACAACATGCCTGCCCCGCCTCCGAAAGGATAATCATCGACGGAATTGTGTTTGTTTTCGGAATAATCGCGGAAGTTCGTGCAAGTGATCGAAACGCGACCGCTCTCGATCGCTTTTCCGATGATCGATTCGGACATAGGGCCTTCGAACATCGCCGGAAACAACGTCAATACATCTATCTTCATCAGTCCATCATTCCTTCTAGAAGGTGGATCGTCACCTGTTGTTCTTCCAAGGATACCTTCTCAACTACAGAAGCGATATAGGGAACCAACAAATCTTTTTGGCCTGGTCTGGATACAACCCAAACATCGTTTGCCCCAAGCGGCAAAATTTCTTTGATGGTCCCCAATTTTTCGCCGGCATCACTGACAACGGACAAGCCGATGATTTCATGATAATAGAACTCATGATCCGAAAGGTCCTCCAACTGCGATTCCGAAACTTTCAGGGTTCCCCCTTTGAACGGCTCGACCTCTTCGATCCGGTTATAGCCTTCGAATGTCAGCATATTGAAATTCTTGTGCACACGGTGGCTGGCTACCTTCAGAGTGATCGGCTCACTGTTATCGCGGAACAAGTAGAGCGTAGCTCCTTTTTTGTAGCGTTCATCCGCAAAGTCAGTGCTGGAAATGACACGCACTTCCCCCTTCAGCCCTTGGGTATTTACAACTTTTCCGACATCATAAAATTTTTCCATTTTTCACCTCTCCTTACATAAATCGTCCTGCCAAAATTTCTGTACATAATAAAATAGAAGGGATAAGTGCTACAATTGTATCATCATCCGCTTCTATCTATTCGCTATTAAGTTAGGCATCCACCGAGGGGAAAAGACCGGACCCGCAATTAAAGCGGATTATTCGGCCCCTTCAATCACAAGGCGGACACGTTTTGTGCCTTTGGTTCTGACACTGTATACAATTGTACGGATCGCTCTGGCGACACGTCCCTGTTTCCCGATCACACGGCCGACATCTTCGGCATCAAGATGCAAGTGATATTCCATGAACTCACTTGTCTCTTTGATTTCGATGGACATCTTATCATCATGGACGATCAAAGGTTTGACAATTGTCAGGATTAAATCTGAAATTTCAGGCATTTAAACCACCCTTTTATTTAGCTAACTTAGAGTCGTGGAATTTTTTCATAATACCTTGTTGAGAAAGTAAGTTACGAACTGTATCAGAAGGTTGTGCACCCTCAGCTAACCATTTCAAAACCAACTCTTCGTCAAATTTAACTTCAGCTGGTTCAACAACTGGATTGTATGTACCTACTTTTTCGATGAAACGTCCATCACGTGGAGAACGTGAATCAGCTACAACGACGCGGTAAAACGGGTTTCTTTTAGAACCCATACGTTTTAAACGAATTTTAACTGCCATTTATATAACACCTCCATATATCTATATCTCACATTTTTATATATTACCAGTTTTCATTTTAGTTGTAAAGTATTTTTTCTTTACACTACCTATTATTTTTTCTTTTTCTTCTTTTTGGTGATCCGTCTTGCCATTTGCTGCATGGCAAGCTTACCCATTTTGCCTTTCGGACCTTGTCCAAGTAGGCCTTCCATCCCTGCAAAATTGCCTTTGGACATCTTGTTCATCATATCCCTGGATTCGTTGAACTGCTTGATCAAACGATTGACTTCCGCCAACGATCTTGCGGAACCTTTCGAAATCCGTCTGCGTCTGCTCTGTGACAGAAGCTCAGGGTTTTCGCGTTCAGCGGGCGTCATCGAAAGCACGATTGCCTTCATGTGGGCCACATCTTTAGGATCGATCTTCATTTGATCCAACCCCGGAACATTGCTCATGCCCGGAATCATCTTCAGGAGGTCCTCAAGCGGCCCCATGTTGGTGACCTGATCCATCTGCTCGATAAAGTCATTGAAATTGAAGGTATTTTCGCGGATTTTTGCGGCCATTTCCGCCGCTTTCGTCTCATCGAAATCTTGTTGTGCGCGTTCGATCAACGTCATCAGATCGCCCATGCCCAGGATTCTGGAAGACATGCGTTCAGGGTAGAACGGTTCAAAGTCTTCCAGTTTTTCGCCTTGACCCGTAAATTTGATCGGCTTTCCGGTTACGGAACGGATCGACAGCGCAGCCCCACCGCGAGTGTCCCCGTCCAATTTGGTCAGGATGACACCGGTTATGCCGAGCTGTTCATTGAAGGATTGCGCTACGTTGACGGCATCCTGACCGGTCATCGCATCCACCGTAAACAGGATCTCGGTAGGATTTACTGCAGCTTTGATGTTCTTCAACTCTGTCATCAATACTTCATCCACGTGCAGTCGTCCCGCCGTATCGATGATGACCAGATCGCGTCCATCGAGTTTGGCTTGTTCAATGGCCTGCTTCGCTATATCGACCGGATTTGCTTCCGTCCCCAATGCGTAGACCGGGAAATCCAATTGTTTGCCCAAAGTCTGCAATTGGTTGATTGCTGCCGGACGGTAAACGTCGGCTGCGACCAGCATCGGGCGCTTGTTCTCTTTTTTCTTCATGTAATTGGCAAGCTTTCCGGCAGTGGTGGTCTTACCAGCCCCCTGCAGGCCGACCATCATTACGACGGTCGGTGGCTTGGCAGAAAATTGGAATGGTTCCTGCTGCCCGCCCATCAATTCCGTCAGCTCTTCGTTGACGATTTTGATGACTTGCTGTGTCGGTGAAAGTGACTCGAGCACATCAGAACCCAACGCCCGTTCGTTCACTTTTTTGACGAATTCTTTTACTACTTTAAAATTCACGTCAGCTTCCAGCAAAGCCAGACGTACTTCACGCATCATTTCCTTCAGATCGGCTTCCGTAATCTTGCCTTTTTTGCCGATTTTGGTCATCGCGCCTTGGAGACGCTCGGATAACCCTTCAAATGCCATATTTGCCACTTCCTTACTGTTTATTCGTCTCTGTCATCAAGTTCTTCCAGATTGGCGATCAGCCTCTGCAATGATTTGTCGTCGGGATATCTTTCTTCGGCGTAATTCGCCAATTCGTCCAACTTTTTATTCCGGAGGCTATAGTTTTGCGCCAGTTTCAACTTCTGTTCATAATCCATCAGAATCTTTTCGGTGCGCTTGATGTTGTCGTACACTGCCTGCCGGCTGACCTCGAATTCTTCAGCGATTTCGCCTAACGAATAGTCATCGCCATAATACAAAGAAAGATAGCCTTTCTGTTTGTTCGTCAACAGGACATTATAGAATTCATAAAGAGTATTCATATTATTGGTTTTTTCCAGTTCCATCAGAATACCTTCCTTCTCGTACGGATTGTCAAGAAAAAATCTTTACACTTCATTAGATTACCGATTTTGCCAAGCTTAGTCAACCATAAATTGCACTGAAGCAGTGTTGCCGCAACAAAAAGTAAAGCCAGGCCGGCAATCGTATCGGGATTGCCGGCCTGACCATGCTACTGTCGCCTTTTGCTATAAAACGTGCTTCATCGGACGGGACAAACCGCTAGCTTATTTTTTCTCAAGCAGGTCCTTTACCAATCCATAGATGTACTGTTCCGGATCGAAGACCTGCAGATCATCCAGGCCTTCGCCCAAACCGACGAATTTGACGGGTATGTCCAATTCCTGGCGGATCGCTAAAATGACGCCGCCTTTCGCAGTGCCATCCAATTTCGTCAGGATCAGGCCGGTGACATCAGTCGTCTCCTTGAATTGCTTCGCTTGTATCAAAGCGTTCTGTCCGGTCGTAGCATCCAACACCAGCAACGTTTCGGTTGCGCCGCCAGGGATTTCCCTTGCGATGATCCGATTGATTTTCTCCAATTCCTTCATCAGGTTCACTTTGTTCTGGAGTCTTCCCGCTGTATCGATCAGCAGATAGTCATAATTTTCTTCTTTGGCTTGCTTCAAGGCATCGTATACGACGGAAGCCGGATCGCTTTTTGCGTCGCTCGTCACGACCGGAACGCCTACTCGTTCGCCCCAAACTTCCAGCTGTTCGATTGCGCCGGCTCGGAAAGTATCTCCGGCCGCCAACAAGACTTTATTCCCTTGGTTCTTCAACTGGTAAGCATATTTACCGATGGTGGTCGTTTTCCCCACCCCATTTACTCCCACAAACAGGATGACGGTCGGCCTATTCTCATTTATTTTGATGGTGGGCAACTCTGTCTGGCCTTTTTCATAGATTTCGACCATTTTTTCGATGATCACATTTTTCACTTGTTCTCCTGTGCGCACGTTCTTCATTTTGACTTCATCACGCAGCACATCCGAAAGTGCCAACGTCATGTCAAAACCAACGTCTGCGGAAATCAGCGTTTCCTCCAAGTCGTCAAAAAACTCTTCATCCACTTCCCTGAAGCCGGCGAATAGTTCATTCATCTTCTCTGAAAAGCTTTTGCGCGTCTTCTCCATGCCTTTGTCGAATTTGTCGATGACAATCTTATTTTCTTCGGTTACCGGTGTCTGAACGACATCTTCACCTGTAAATGCGCGCTTTATTCGATCGAATAATCCCATTTGAACACTTCCTCTCTTATGCCAGTCTGAATTTACGCAAAGACGAACGTTTCGATTGCGTGTGCGACGCCATCTTCCCCGTTTGTCTTCGTGACGAAGCTCGCCCGTTCTTTGATTTTATCTGGGGCGTTGCCCATCGCGACGCTTACGCCCGCAAAATCCAGCATCGCCAAATCGTTCTCTTCATCTCCGCAAGCCATGACCTCATCGGCAGTGATTCCCAGATGATCGCATAAAGCTGCGATGCCGTTGCCTTTGTCGACTTCAGGATGCATGACTTCAAACAGAAGCGGGCGAGATTTCATCATCGAATACTTGCTGTAGAAGTCCGCCGGTATCTTCGCGATCGCTTCATCCAATACAGCAGGTGCGATGCAAAAAACTACTTTGTTGAACGCATGCTGTTCCTGAAAGTCTTCGATTTTCTTCTCAACGAACGGCAAGCTCGAGCTCTGCAGGCTCTTGTACAAGGACTCCCTGCCTTCCGGGTATTCCGGTTCGTATACGAATTCCAGATCCAGCATGTTCATCGGGATATTCAGTTCTTTGCTCAGATCATACAGTTCCACGACCTGTCCGTAATTCAGTACTTTTTGGGAAATGATTTCCGATGTTTTATTTTTTTGGACCAGGCCGCCGTTATAGGTGATGGAGTAATCTTCTGCTTGAAGCAGGTCCAGTTCATCCACGTAAGCCTTGATGCCCATGAGCGGGCGTCCCGTACAAAGGACAATCTTTACACCGGCTTCCCTGGCGCGGTGGATTGCCTGCTTGTTCGCATCGCTGATTTTTTTGTCAGGATTCAGCAATGTGCCATCCAAGTCGAGTGCTATCAATTTAATCATTTATACCCATCTCCTTAACCTATGTCTTCGTAATCTTCAAATTTGACCGATGCCAGGCGGGAAACCCCGGAATCCTGCATGGTCACACCGTACAATGCATCCGCTTCTTCCATCGTGCCCTTGCGGTGGGTGATCACGATGAACTGGGTCAATTCGGTTGATGCCGCCAAGTATTTTCCGAAGCGGGATACATTCGCTTCATCCAAGGCAGCCTCCACCTCATCCAAAATGCAGAACGGCACCGGTTTGACCTCGATGATGGCAAACAGGAGCGCAATCGCAGTGAAAGCTTTTTCACCTCCGGAGAGCAGGCTGAGCTGTTGGAGCTTTTTGCCTGGCGGCTGCGCGACAATTTCAATGCCGGTCTCCAGCAGATCATTCGGATCTGTCAGCTCCAGCGTCGCTTTGCCGCCGCCGAATAATTTCGGGAAGGTTTTTTCGAATTGCTTTTTGATCTGGATGAAAGTCTCTTTGAAACGCAAGCGGACTTCATCGTCCATTTCGTTCATCGTGTTCAAAAGGTTCCCTCGGGCGGACAGCAGATCCGTCTGCTGTTCCGAAAGGAAAGTGAATCTTTCGGAAATACGGTCATATTCCTCGATCGCACCCATATTGATCGGCCCCAACTCCTCGATGTCCTTTTTCAGCTGTTTCACTTGGCGTGCCGCCGCTTCGGGCTCTTGGGTCAACTGATGGTCCTGTTTTGCCGCTTCAAAGCTGAGCCCGTACTCCTCGCTCAAATGCGCAAGGTGATGGTCGATGGCGATTTCATAGCGCCCGGCATTTGTTTCCAGCTTGGCGTGCTCACTCCATAATTTCTGGATATTTTTATTTTTTTCGTTCTGCTCGGTTTCCCGAACGGCCCGGTTTTGTTCAGTTTGCTTCTTTTGCTCCCGCAATTGCCTTAAATCTGCATCGAATCTCTCTTTTTCTGCACTGGCGGACTTCAGCTGCGCTGTGATTTCTTGGATGGTCAGCGTCTCCGTATCGGCCAACTTGGCTACTTGATCTTGCTTGCCCTTCAATGAGCTGATGGCTTCCTGCTCCGTTTGGATGCGCTCAGTCGACAGTTTCACATCACGCCGCAATTGTTTTTCCTGCTCCTGCAGGACCGCAAGCTCTTGGTCTGCTTGTTGACGGTTAAACTGAACGTCCTGCAGCAGTTTCAAGCGCTCCTCTTCATTCAGGCTGGATTCCGCTATATCCTTTTGAAGCTGATCGATTTCACTGTTGAGGATCAGCAGATTTCGTTGGGCTTGGGCCAACTGCGTTTGCCTGTCCTCTTTCTCTTCATACAACATGCGCTTTTCGTATTCATGTGCAGCCGATTCTTTTTCTTTCGTCGCGATTTCGGCTGTCACTTGCTGCAGGGAAGCTTCCCTTTGCTGCAGTTCGAACTGCTTGATGGTCGCTTTTTGGCGTTTGTCGTCCAGTTCTTCCTGCAGACTTTGTTGCTGCAGCGACCATTTCTCCTGTTCCCTTTTCAGCTGATTGTATTGGACCGATAACTGTTGCACATAGTCGGTCAGCTTGTTCAGATTGTTTTTACGGGCCAATAAAGACGCCTCTTGTTGACGCCTCGTTGCGCCACCCGTCATCGATCCGCCGGCATGAATGACATCCCCTTCGAGGGTTACGATCCGATAGCGGCTCTGCAATTTCTTGGAAATCTGCAAGCCGTCCTGGATATTTGATGCTACGATTGTCGTCCCCAACAAATTGCTGACGATCGCGCTGTACATTTCCTCATGACCGATCAGTTCATTCGCGATGCCGATATATCCGGCACTGTTTGCCAATGTCGTCCGCATAGCCGCGGGCAAAGATTTGCCTTGGATGACTGTCAACGGAAGAAAAGTGGCGCGTCCCAAGTGTTGGGCTTTCAGAATGCCGATGCATTGGGAAGCAGTGCGTTCATCGGCTACCACGATATGTTGCATCGTGGCACCCAGAGCGATTTCTATGGCTAAAGTGTATTTTTCGGGAACTTGGATCAATTCAGCGACTGGACCGCGGATACCCGGAACGCTTTCCCTTCGCCTCAACATTTCCTTTACACCTTGATAATAGCTGGCATAGCTGTCGTCCAGCTCCTGTTGGCTCTCACGCCGCGCTTCCGCCTGCTGCAGATTCCTGGTTACGCTATCCAGCTCTGCGTTCAGTTTTTGAAGCTTTGAGACTAGTTGGAAATTATTTTGTTTGCAATCCTGCAGTTCCGATTCCATATTGGCATGTTCTTCAACAAACTGGACGTATTCCTCATTCAACGATTGCTGCTTCGCTTTCAGTTGGCGCAGACTCTTCCTGAGGTCGTCACCTTTCGAAAGGAAACGCTGCTCCTGTTCCATTGCGAGTGTCATTTCTTTTTCAAGATGGACGGTTGTGTTCCGATTGCTGGATTGTTCCTGCAGCCTGTTGATATAATCGTTCCGGAGTTGTTGGACAAGCTCCGCCTTATTTTGCGTCAGTTGCGCTTCTTTTTCGGAAAGGCTCGCTCTTTTTTCCGAAAGTTCCTTCCTGGCTTCCACTTTCGCCGCAAGTTCAGTCCGCAATGCCGTCAGGTTGGTTTTTTCCGTCTTGATGAGCGCCTCTTTCTCAGCGATGATCTGGGCTTGCTCTTCTTGGTTCTTTGACGAGTACATCGCCCGTTGCTGGAAAATTTGCTTTTGGCCTTCCAGCTGTTCCAATTTCTGGATGACAGTGACGTAGCCGGTCTGCAGGGCTTCCAACTGCTCGTCGCACACATCCAGCTTTTGCTTCAGTTCCTGCAAAGCCGCCTGGGTGCTCGCAAGGGAACGTTCTTCCGTGCTGATTTTCCGGTCATACTCGGCCAGTTCGCGTTTGCTCGTTTGCCACTGCGCGTTCAGCCGTTCAATTTCGGAAGCGGTCAAAGCAATTTCGATTTCGCTCAGTAACGCTTTTTTATCCTTGTAAGCCAATGCCGTTTTCCGTTGAATTTCCAGTGGAGCGAGTTGGCTGTTGATTTCATGCAGGATATCCTCAATCCGGTTCAGATGTTCTTCCGTTTGGGACAGCTTGCGTTCAGCGCTCGTTTTGCGGTTCTTGTATCTGGCTACCCCGGCAGCCTCTTCAAGTATGATCCTTCTGTCCTCGGGTTTATTTTGAAAAATTTGTTCCACTTTCCCTTGCGAAATCATGGAAAAAGAATCTTTTCCGATGCCCGAATCCATCAATAATTCCGTTATGTCTTTCAATCGGCATGGCTTTTTGTTGATGAAACAGTCACTGTCGCCATTGCGGTTGTATCTCCTGGTGATGCTCACTTCGCTGAATTCCAGCGGCAGGAATCCGTCCTCGTTGTTCAGGATGAGGGTAACTTCGGCAATATTGACAGGCTTGCGGGTCTGCGAGCCTGCAAATACGATATCATCCATTTTTTTCCCGCGCAGATTTTTTGCGGATTGTTCCCCCAATACCCAGCGGACAGCTTCCGAAAGGTTGCTTTTGCCGCTTCCGTTCGGCCCTACTACCGCTGTCACACCTTCATCAAATTCGATTACGGTTTTGTCGGCGAATGATTTGAAACCCGACATTTCTATTCTTTCAAGATGCAAAGATAACATCCTTTCCGGTGAAACTTGCTTTTCATTTTTTTAGAGATTCCAAAGCGTTTTGTGCCGCTTTCTGTTCAGCAGCTTTTTTGCTTGGGCCTTGCCCTTGACCCATCACTTTTCCGAATGCGCGCACTTCCACATCAAACTGTTTTGCATGCGCAGGCCCGTCTTCGTTCAGAAGGATATATTGGATGTCCACGTCCCCATTTTTTTGCAATTCTTCCTGGAGGCTGGTCTTATAATCCATCACATGTGAAAAAGCATCCTCGTTTAACTTCGTGATCATGACTTGGTTAATGAATTTTCTGGCGGCTTCGATTCCTTGGTCAAGGTAAACGGCCCCGATGAACGCTTCGAATACATCACACAGCAAAGCCGGACGTTGCCTTCCGCCCATATTCTCTTCCCCTTTACCCAGACGGATGTAAGAGTCGAAATGACAGTCCTTCGCGAAAGCGGATAAGCTTGGTTCGCAGACGATCTGAGCTCGCAGACGGGTCATTTTGCCTTCATGCCACGTATCATAAGTATGAAACAAATAATCGGAGATGATGACTTCCAAGACCGCGTCGCCCAAAAATTCCAATCGCTCATTGTCCTGCAATGCCAGATGACGATGCTCATTCACATAAGATGAATGGGTAAATGCTTCATGCAAAAGTTTCTCGTTCCTAAAAACAATCGAGAAGTCAGCTGCTATTTGTTTGACTATTTTTTCCAATTCGTTCCCTCCTTTCCTTGACTGGACTCCTTGCTGTCAAGGCACTTCTGAAAATAGAGTCCTTTTTCATTATACGACAAATGCGTTTCATAAGCACGCAAATTTAGTTAACGACAGACTGCCGCTGCTCATGAGAAAGAGGCCAGGACAAAAGTCCGGGCCTCTTCCTCATTTTTGACAATTTACCTGAACGCGCATTACCGGGCAGGTTCTTCCGATGTCAGTTCGATGGTTTCCCATCCTCTGGTTGCACCATAGCGGATATTGAAGTTCTTGACGCGGTTGTTGACGGCAAAAATCTGTGTCCGCCAGAAAGTAGGGATGACAGGCGCTTCCTCGAACAGCAAAGCTTGCCATTGTTGATAGATCTGCGTCCGCGCATTTTCGTCCAAGGCACCCGCAGCGTTGAGCTGATCCAACAAAGCATCATTCTTTTCGTTGATCCAACGGGTATAGTTGAGAGCACTGGTACGGCTGAACATTTCGGTCGGATTGGGATCCATGCCTGTCACCCAAGTTGCCTGATAGGCATCAATAGCCGGATCGTCGGATGCAAGCATGTCATGGAACTTCTGATATTCAATCAATCTCCCTGTGGCGAGCGAGACATCCAAACCGATTTCTTTCCATTGTTGGATATAGTAAGCGACAGCGGTCTCAGCCGCGTCTCCCCCTGCAACTGCCGCAAAGTTGATTTCGAGCGGCTCTCCGTCCGGCGTTTCCCGAAAACCGTCGCCGTCGCTGTCCAGATAGCCAGCCTCATCCAGCAGACTTGCAGCCTTCACAGGATCATAACTGAAGCCAACCGCCTCGTCATCACTGAAGCCTTCGAATACTGGTGGAATCATGCCGTGCGCCGGCTGCCGCAGCCCATCGAAAAGGACCGCAGCGACAAATTCGTTGTCCAGCGCATATGCCATCGCTTGCCGCAATGCCGCATCCGCCATTTTGGAACTCAGATTCAGGCTGTTGGCGCCGGATCCAACGTCTCGGGATCCTAATTTGAACCCGATATAAGTTGTCGCCAATTCTTCTCTGCCCAGCAAGGTTATATTATCGAAATCTTTATAGGTTTCGTAAGAACTTGTCGGCATGACAGCTACGTCGTAATTTCCCGCTTCCATTTCGGATACGATCGTCGCCGAACCGACTACTTCCACGAGGATATTATCCAACTTCGGTTTCCCTTTCCAATAATATTCATTGGCTTCAAAAAGGACCGACTCTCCCGGAACGATCGCTTTGACCCGAAATGGTCCTGTCCCAACAGGTTGCTCACGCAGTTGGGATGAACGCGCCATTTCCGATACAGGGATACTTTCCAGTTGGTGCCTTGGCAACGGTTGGCTCCATAAGGCTCCTCCCGCCTGCAGAATGGACGGATTCAATTCTTTGAAAGCAATGGTGAGGTGCGTATCATCCAAAACTTCGATACCGGCAATCGCACCGGCAGTGCCTTCATGGTATTCGGTCATGCCCACGACATTCGCAAAAGCCTCTCCATAAAGGGAACCGGGATAGTCCGGATGCCCGATCACCTCATAGGCATAAAGGATATCATCTACCGTAAGTGCTGCTCCGTCCGACCACTTCAGGTTATCCTGCAAAGTGATCGACACTGTTTTTAAATTTTCATTCAGAACAAAAGTGGCCATGCCATCTTGCGTGAGCTGAAACTCCTCATCATACGAAAAAATGGATTCATGGGAAAAACCCATGAGTTCCTCGTCATAGGCATCTTCAGAAAAAACAGGGCTGAAGATACCCTGGAAGGAAGATTCGGCAACCAGCGCATATTTCAACACTCCGCCGGCAACGGCAGGGGCATCGCTGTTCATGACAGTGTCGAACTCCTGTATGACAGCGGATGAATCGGACAAGTTCCCGTCCTTTTCCGATAGGACTTCCTCGTTTCCGCAACCGGCCAACAGCGCAGCCAACAAGAACGAAACAATCATTTTATTCAGCATACTCATCCTCCTTATTATCCTTGCATTTGTTTAGCATCAGCCGCACGCCGCAATGCCTGTCCGACATAAATGATGCACAACAACACTGCAAAGATGAGCGTGGATGCTGGTAACCATACCCATACATAGTTCTCAAAGACGGTTGGGGAAATTGCATAACGCAGCAAATTGCCTATACTCGGCACGGTGGACGGTAGCCCAAAGCCCAGAAAGCTCAAACCTGTTTCCATCCCGATATTCCTTGCCAACGACATAGTCGTATTGATGATGACCAGTGAACTAAAATTAGGCAAGATTTCACGGAACATGATCAGCAAGTCGTTTGTCCCTGCTGTTTTGGAAGCCCGCACATAATCACGTTTGGCCTCCGAACGCGTCCGGTTTCGAAAAACCTTTGATTTCCCCGCCCAACTGAATGCGCTCATAAGCAAAATGAACGTAAAGAGATTGTATTCCGATACGATGGCCATCAGCACGAGAACCAAAACACTTGCTGGAAGCACCATGATGAAATCAATGGAGCGCATAAGCAGTCTATCCAGGAAACCACCGTAATAGCCGGACAGCAGACCCAATCCGATTCCGATGAATCCAGTCAAGACTGTCACGGCGGTTCCGGCCATCAGCGAGGTGCGCGCTCCCAGCAACAACTGGCCCAGCACATCCCGTCCCGCTTCATCCGTCCCCAACAGATGCCCTTTGCCCGGCGAAGCGTACCTGTTCAACAGATCCACCTGCATGACTTGGCCCGCATCAAAAAAAAGGGATCCAACAAAGACCAGCAACAAGAGCAAAACGAGCGTACCCAAAGCAATGACAGCCAACTTGTCTTTTCGGAATTCTTCAAGCATGCTGCGGAAATCGACAACCGTTTTTGTTTCCTCATTCACTTCGTGGCTCAAACGGTTCTCGCCTGCCGCACCGGAGACTATCTCCGTCTTCAACTCTTCCATTCTTCCTGCTTTCTTTTCTTCCTCCGTATTCAACATATCCCCCCTTTCCTCTTGCTATCTTATCCTGACGCGCGGATCAGCAATGATCAAAATGACGTCAGATACTAACGTGCCAATCAATGCAGCCAGCCCATAAATCAGCAACAAGACAACGATGACACTGAAATCGCGTGATTCTAAAGAGCTGATGAACAATCGGCCGATCCCCGGGTAGGAGAAGATGTATTCGATAAAAATGCTGCTCCCTATAAAACCGGTAATGTCATAGCCAAACAGAGACGTTACCGGCATACTCGCGTTCCTGAAAATGTGCCTCCGATAAACCATGCTCTCCGGAACGCCTTTTGAGCGTGCTGTCAGAACATAATCTTCTTGTTTTGCTTCGATGATGCCCGACCTTAACCGTTGGATGTTGCCGGCGGATGCCGAGAGGGCAAAAGCCAGCGCCGGCAACGCTAAGTGGTGGAGCCTATTCCAAAGAGAGGCAAATACGCTCTGCGTTTCCGGCAACAAGGGCATCCCCCGAGTCGGAAACAATTCCAGTTGAAATCCAAAAAGCCAAACCAGCACCAAGGCAACAATAAATACCGGCAAGGAAAAACTGATGCTGTTCAAAAACCGAATGACTTTATCACCCAAAGAACCGTTAAAACGCCCCGCATAAATGCCAAGCGGAACCGCGATCAGATAAGACAACAAAAGGGAGGCCGTCGCTAACCAGAGTGTGTTGCCAAACCTTGCACCAACCAGAACTTCCACAGGCATCCGGTAAGTGTAACTGAGGCCGAAATCCCCTCTGAGCATATTTGCGATCCACTGCAGATACCGAATGTACCAAGGGTCATCCAGGATCGCGTTCGCTTGGATTGCGTCAATGCTGCTCTGATCCATCCCCGGAATGATCAGCCCAGTCAGCGGATCTCCGGGCATCCATTGCGCCAACGCAAACACCAACAAGCTGAACGCCAACAGTTGCGGAATGATAAAGAAGAAGCGTCTCAGAATTCTGTTCCACATCGCTACCGCTCTCCTTTCAATGGTTTACCGGCAATCCGATGCGTGTCCGACAACGTGATCAAATCCCCAACACGACCGTCCTTTGCCAGATAACTCCCCATACTTTGTTCATATTCTGATTCTATTTCCCGCCGCAGACGCTTGTGCAACTCCCGGTTGCCCGGATCCAAATTCGGAATTGCGGAAAGGAGCCTTTTCGTGTAAATGTGCTGCGGATTGAGATAGATGTCCTGCTTGTCTCCATATTCCACGAACCTTCCTCGGTACATGATTGCCAATTCATCGCACATCTGCTTCACGACGCCAAGGTCATGGGAAATGAAAAGATAGCTCAGTTTGTATTGTTCCTGGATGCGTTTCATGTAATTCAGCACTTGCGCCTGAACGGAAAGGTCCAATACTGAAACGGGTTCATCAGCTATGACAAATTTTGGCCGCAGTGCAACCGACCTTGCCAAAGCAATGCGTTGCCTTTGGCCCCCGGTGAATTGGTGAGGATACCTCTGCAGTGCATCTTCCGGCAATCCTACCATTTCCAATAGTTCCAGGACCCGTTTTTTCTCTTCCTGTGGGGAAAGCTGCTCAAAATTATGCAAAGGTTCGGAAATGATCTGCCCGATTTGTTTTTTTGGATTCAAACTCGCACTCGAATCCTGAAAAATCATCTGGACATTTCGTTTGTGGGTTGATTTCCGCTTTCCTATCGCAGTGGTCACGTCAATCCCTTCATAAATGATTTGGCCGGCAGTGATCCGCTCCAATCCGACGATCGCTCTTCCGACTGTGGATTTTCCGGATCCTGACTCGCCCACCAAGCCGTAATTTTTCCCTTCTTCCAGGGACAGACTGATGCCGTCAACGGCTGCAAGGCTCCGTTCCCTGGATAAAAAGCCGCTCTTGACCGGGTAATGAACCTTCAAATCTTTGATTTCCAAAAGTCCCATCTTATTCACTCTCCCCTTCAAAACGGAAGGACTCATGGCACGTGCACCTGACAAAATGACCTTTGGAAACCTCATGCATTTTTGGTGACTCTTCATGCGCGGAAAACGGGACCCATGGAATCCGTCCGGCAAAACGGCAGCCCTTTTTAGGCAACTGTTGCAAGGACGGAACATCCCCTTGGATCACATAGAGTTCCTCGGAATCCGAATCGAACGCCTCATTCGCTTGCGGCATCGAACGCAACAAAGATCGGGTATAAGGGTGCTTCGGATCCGTGAAAAGATCGACGACACCCGCTGTTTCGACAATTTGTCCAGCGTACATGACGGCTACCCTGTCCGCAATCTCGGCTACGACACCCAAATCATGGGTGATCAAGATGATTCCGGCACCCGTGTCGTCCCTCACTTCGCTCAACAAATCCAATATTTGAGCTTGAACCGTGACATCCAAAGAGGTCGTCGGTTCATCCGCGATGATGATCGGCGGTTCGCAGGCAATAGCGATGGCAATGCCGACCCGCTGGCGCGCTTCCCCGGACAGCTCGTGCGGGTAGCAGTTGGCAGTTCCTTCCGGATCCGCCACCTTCACTTGGACCAGCAATTCGCTCACACGCAGTGCACGTTCCTCTTTTGTCATCCTGGAATGATAAAGCAGCACTTCATCTATCTGTTCACTTACCGTCATCAACGGATTAAGTGCCGCTAGGGGATCTTGAAAAATCATCCCGATATCGTTTCCTCTTATGCGGTTATAAAGCGTTTCGTTCAAATCGATAAGATTCAGGTTCTGATAAATGATCTCTCCCGAAATCCGGGTATACGCCTTATTATGGAGTCCGACGATCGTTGTCGCGAGGGTACTTTTCCCACAGCCGGACTCTCCTACGATCGCCAAAATCTCATTCTTTTCCAGACTGAAGGAAACATCATCGACTGCATCATAATAGTTATCCTGCATCCGGAATGCAGTATGCAATGCATTTATCTCCAGCAAGGGTCTTCCAAGTCCCATCGTGCGCCTCCTTTCATGCTTATATAACAAACTTGAGGAAATATCTCCTAACATTATACGTTTAAGCCCATCCAAAAACAACCGCCATTTCATCCAGTTTTAATTCATTTCATATTTCTGCCATAATCAGCCTCTTGGCCTGAAAAAAAAGCAACATTGGCATTGGAGAACCGTCAATGTTGCTTTTGTCGTTAAATTATTGCGATCCTTATTTTTGAGAATCGATGTAGTCCACTGCATCCCCTACTGTGATTATCCTCTCAGCATCTTCATCGGAAATCTGTACAGCAAAGACATCTTCCAGTTCCATAACGAGTTCGACAATATCCAATGAATCCGCCCCAAGGTCGTTTTGGAAAGTCAACTCTCTCGTAACCTTTGCTTCATCGACACCGAATCGTTCAATAACCATCTTGGCTACTCGCTCAAAAGTAGTTGTATCTGCCAAGCGTTACACCTCCATTATCGTTCCATAACCAATTACATCACATTTACTGGAAATATTTTGTAAAGGCTCACATCTATTTTACCCATACGCTAATCTTTTGTCTATATTTTTTTATTACTGCTCATTTTGGCTTACGGGCTGGGCATTCTTTTCATCAAAGTGCTTCACGACATCATCGATGACGTGGGAACTGATGATTTTACGGATCTGCTTCACCGTATGGTAGACAGCGACTTTATCCGCAGATCCATGCGTCTTGACGACCGGCGCCCGCAATCCGAACAGCACAGCTCCTCCGTGCTTCGAATAATCCATCGTATCTTTGATTTCCGAAAAGGAATCCTTGATCAGCATTCCGCCGATTTTTGTCTTCAGACCGCCTGAAAGCAATTGGTTTTTGATCAACTTCAGCAAGGACATTGCCGTTCCTTCCATCGTCTTCAGGACAGCGTTCCCGGTGAAGCCATCAGTCACGACGACATCCGCAGCGCCGAGCAAAATTTCCCGCGCTTCAACATTGCCCGTGAAATTGAGTTCGGAATCCTCTTCCAACAATGCGTAGGCTTTTTTGGACAGTTCGCTGCCTTTTGTTGCTTCGGAACCATTGTTCAATAAAGCGATCCTTGGGTTTTCGATGCCTTGTACAAACTTGGCATAATACGATCCCAACAGGCCGAACTGGTAAATGTTTTCCGGTTTGCAATCAGCATTTGCGCCCGCATCCATCAACAGGAACTGTTCATTATCCTTCCCGATGACTGGCAAAATCGGCATCAAGCCGGGTCTGTCGATCCCTTTGATCCGGCCGATGATCAATAATCCGGCTGCCAAAAGTGCACCCGTATTCCCTGCCGAAAACAAAGCATCGGCCTCCTTGTTTTTGACTGCTTGAGCAGCCAACACCATGGAAGCTTGTTTCTTTCTGCGGATTGCCTTGACGGGTTCATCGTCGCTGTCGATCTTTTCAGTCGTGTGAACGATTTTGATTTTCCCGCCATCGGTATATTGGTCCCCTAAAGCTTTGCGTATTTTGGATTCGTCACCGAAAAGCAAAAACTCTAAATCATTAAATTCTTTTGCAGCCATTAAAATGCCCTCTACTATTGCTTGGGGCGCAAAATCTCCGCCCATCGCATCGACAGCGATCTTCATAGATGTTATACCTCACTTTTGTTAGTTTCACTGTAATCTCTTTAATTTTTCTTTTTCGCGTTCGACTGCTTCCCGCAAACTTTCGTAGGCCGGATTGCTTGCAAAGTCTTGTTCGCGTGTGATTTGGATAGCGTCATTGTGGGCAATATCCAGTATGACGGCATCCCGTACGATGTCCCCTGATTTGAAATCGGGCAAGCCGGATTGCTTGTTGCCGAAAAGATCGCCGGGCCCACGCAATTCCAAATCCCGTTGGCTCAGGTAAAAACCGTCAGTCGACTCCACCATGATGCGCATGCGTTCCTTGCCGTTATCGGTTTTCGGATCAGCAAGCAGCACACAATAGGACTCTTTGTCCCCCCGGCCCACTCGCCCGCGCAGTTGATGGAGCTGGGAAAGCCCGAACCGGTCGGCATCTTGGATGACCATCACTGTTGCATTCGGCACGTTCAGGCCGACTTCGATAACTGTCGTCGATACCAGAACCTGCAGCTCATTGTTTTGAAAACGGCGCATGATCTGATCTTTTTCATCGGACTTCAGACGGCCATGCAGCAGACCGATCTGGTATTCCCCTTTGTAATAGGCCGTCACAGCTTGGTGCACGTCTTCCGCATTCTTGACATCCAACGATTCGGATTTCTCGATCAGGGGCGTGATGATGTACGCCTGTTGTCCATTATCCATCTGTTTCCGGATGAACTCAAGTACATTTTCAATCTTATCCGATTTGTTCCAGATGGTTTTGATCGGTTTTCTGCCGTCCGGCATCTGGTCAAGCACCGAAACGTCCATCTCGCCCATCGTCGTTATCGCCAACGTCCTTGGGATCGGCGTGGCGGTCATATATAACACATTCGGGTTGTTCCCTTTTTCGTTCAGTTTGTGTCTCTGTTGCACGCCGAAACGGTGCTGCTCATCGGTGATGACCAAGCCAAGGTCGGCAAAAACGACATCCTCTTGGATCAGTGCGTGCGTCCCGATGAGGATATGCAAGTCCCCTGCAGCGAGGCGGTTCAACAATTCTTTTCTGTCCTTCGCCTTCGTGCTGCCTGTAAGCAGGGCAATTGAGACATCGGTGTATTCGAACAGGCTCTGCAAACTGCGATAATGCTGTTCCGCCAAAATTTCAGTGGGCACCATAAACGCCCCTTGGTAACCGCCCAAAACGGTAGCCATCAGGGCGATCACCGCTACGATCGTTTTGCCGCTGCCGACATCCCCCTGCAACAGGCGGTTCATTTCATAAGGTTTGCGCAGATCCCGGCATATTTCGTTGACGACCTTCTTTTGCCCATCCGTCAGTTCAAATGGCAAAGTCGCTATGAATCCCTTCAGTTTGTCCACATCATACAGAATCGGAATGCCTCTGTTGTTCGTTTTGCGGCTCAACTGCAGCAATTGCAGGCGCACTTGATAAAGGAAAAATTCCTGATAGATGATTTGCCGTCTGGCTTGCTCCGATTCTTCATCACTTTTGGGAAAGTGCATCGCCCGGATGGCTTCCCTGTGGCTCATCAGATGATAAGTCTGCATCAGATGCTGCGGAAGAATCTCGGGAATGACCGGAGAATAAAGTTCGATCGCCTGTTTGATCAGATTCAGGATCGTCTGTTGCTTGATTGTCTTGTTGACGTGATAGATGGCTGCATAGTCATCCTGCCCATTCGAACTGCCGAGGATCTTCATCCCTGCCAAACTTTGACGTGCACGTTCCCATTTCCCGAAAATCGCGACCTCATCCTCAAGCAGGATTTTTTGTTTCAGGTAAGGCTGATTGAAGAACGTTACCGATACGATGGCATCTTCAATGGCTAGCTTGAATGATAGCCTGCTTTTTTTAAAACCGTAATGATGAACGACCGGAGCCGTCACGACTTGTCCTTTCAGCGTCACTTTGTCCGAATCCTCGATTTCGTCCAATGTTTTGACTTTTATGTCCTCATAACGGAAAGGAAAATGTGTGATCAGATCGTAGATCGTATCAATGCCCAGCGAATGCAGCGCCTCAACCCTCTTCGGTCCTACATGGGGCAATTCCCCGACTGGATCGTAAATATCCAATTGCTTGTTGATTTCGGTTCCCATCCTTTCGCCTCCTTTCTTATGGGAGCAGGACAGTTTCTCCGACCAACCACTTCCAAAAACATTCCGGACGCTCCGGGCCGTTTTTGAAAAAGAAAAGCCGAACAGAGAAACTCGTTCAGCTTTTTCAGATTATTCTACAGAAAGAAGATAACTGTATACTGGTTGATTTCCTTCTTGCACTTCGACTTCCAAGAAGTCATACTCCGATTCGATGGCCGCTGCAATCTCTTTGCTTTCGTTCTCATCGCTGTCTTCCCCGAAGATGATGGTGACGATTTCGCTGTCATCCGTGATCATTTTTTTCAAGGTTTCTATTGTTGCGGCTTTTCTGTCCTTGTCGGCCGTCAGGATTTTTCCGTCGACGATTCCCATGAAGTCGTCTTTGCTGATCGCCAATCCGTCGATGACTGTGTCGCGCACCGCATTCGTGATTTGCCCGCTGACAACATTTTCCAGTTCAGCAGTCATGTTGGCTTTATTCGTTTCCAAGTCCACCGAATCATTGAAGGCAAGCATGGCTGTCAGGCCTTGTGAGATCGTTTTTGAAGCCACTACAACCACATCCGCATCAGATACTTCAGCGGCCTGCTCTGCAGCCATGAAAATATTTTTGTTGTTCGGCAAAATGATTGTTTTCTCCGCATTTGTGTTTTCGATAGCCTTAAGGATGTCCTCCGTGCTAGGATTCATCGTTTGTCCGCCATTGATGATAGTGGAGACCCCCATGCTCTTGAACAGGGCATGTACACCCTCGCCGGCAGCTACAGCTATCACGCCATAGGGTACTTTTTCAGGTTTCTTGGCGGGCGCATCCGCTTTTTCCAGAACAGCATCATGCTGCATGCGCATATTGTCCACTTTTATTTTCATCAGGGAGCCGAATTTTTGGCCGTAGTTCATGACTTCCCCTGGATACTCGGTATGCACATGGACCTTCACGATTTCGTCGTCTGCGACGACCAACAGTGAATCTCCGAGTTCGTTCAGATGATTACGGAATGTGTCATAATCAAAGGTGTCCGTCACTGTTTCGCCTTCGCCCAGTTTAACCATGATTTCTGTGCAATAACCGAATTCAATATCTTCTGACGCAATCGAGTGCGAAACGTTATGATAATTTTCTTGGTGAGCGATTTCGGTCACATCCGCTTGTGAGACGACCTTTTCGGCTGACGGCACTTTCTCTCCGGTCAAGGATTCCATGAAACCTTCGTAAATGTATACAAGGCCTTGTCCGCCGCTGTCGACGACGCCTACCTCTTTCAATACCGGCAACAGATCCGGTGTCTTATCCAACGCGATCTGCGCGACTTTAAGGACTGTTCCCATCAATTCGATGATGTCATCCGTATGTTCGGCTTTTTTCACACCGGCTTTGGCGGATTCGCGCGCAACCGTCAGAATGGTGCCTTCCACAGGTTTCATGACCGCTTTATAGGCTGTCTCGACGCCGTGGGAAAAAGCCTCAGCAAAATCAGCTGTATTCAAAGTTGTTTTGCCTTCGATCGCCTTCGAAAAGCCGCGGAACAGTTGGGATAAGATGACGCCTGAGTTCCCTCTCGCACCCATCAATAAGCCTTTAGCCAAGTCCGATCCTAATTGATCAATTGTTGCAGCATTCGACAGCCTGACGCGTTCAGCTCCGGATGTGAATGATAGATTCATGTTCGTGCCCGTGTCTCCATCCGGAACAGGGAACACATTCAAAGAATTCACATATTCTGCATTCTCACTAAGGCGTTCGGCGCCGACTGCGACCATCGCTTTAAAGTCTTCCGCTGTTAATTCAGTTTTCTTCACCTTATAATCCTCCTTCACCAAAAAGCATGGTGATCTGTAATCTTTAGTCCTTTAATACTCTAACGCCTTGGACGAACACATTCACTGTATTTGCGGAAAAACCCAACATCATTTCAAGATTATATTTGACTTGGGTTTGAACATTCCGGCAAATTTCAGAAATTTTTGTTCCGTAGAGTACAATGATATAGACATCGACAGCTACTCCATTCTCTTCCTGGCGAATCACGGCACCGCGTGAATAGTTCTCTTTTTTCAATATTTCACTGATATTATCTCTGATTTGATTTTTGCTGGCCATGCCGACAACGCCATAATTGTCCGTTGCGGCGCCGCCCACTACCGTAGCGATCACGTCGTTCGATAAGTCAACCATCCCATATTGTGTTTGGATTTTAACTGCCATTTATAATAGCCTCCTTAATGTATGCACACAATCGTAATTATAAATTATGATAGCATATTTTATACGAAAGAAATAACATTTTACGTTTAAATTTCTCATTTCCGGTCGATTTACAGCATTTCTGTCTGTTTTCGAAATATTTCCCAGCGTTTTCTCATCCCCGCTCCCTCCTTTTTGGCGACAGCCAAATACGGATATTTGATGAGGGCAGGATAAAAAAAACAGCTGTCAAGTATTTTTCCTTTAAAACAGTTGCATTCACTTTTGAATTATGATAAATTAATCAAGTGTATGAATTGGAAAGAAGCTTTGCTTCTGTAACAGCAAAGGAGGAAAGAAAATGTCAAAAGAATGTTTCGTAACAGGACGTAAAAGCCGTTCAGGTAATAACCGTTCCCACGCTATGAACTACACAAAACGTACTTTCAAACCAAACTTACAAAAAGTTCGTATCTTAGTCGATGGAAAACCTAAAAAAGTATGGGTTTCAGCTCGAGCTTTGAAATCTGGTAAAGTTGAAAGAGTATAAAAATATAGATGAGCCCAGGGACCATGCCATGATTCCAGCTCATCTTTTTTTTCGTCCAAAATAAGGAAAGAGGCCGCGCCAAAAGCGCGGCCTCTTTCCTTATTTGCGCTTGTCGGAACTTTGGATGACTGCCAGCAGCCCCGACTCAAAAGAAAAATGCATTTCGGTCCCTTCAAACTCGTTGCTCACCAAAGCTATCGGGTATTCGTAATCCTTTCCGTGCAAAGGATAAACAACTTCCGTCAATGTCAATTTTTTGATGGGTGTCAAGCCTATGAATGACAAATATTTTTTATCACTTTCTTTTTCCAGAGCGTAACTGCCTGGCATATAAAACCGCAAGGTATTGTGCAAATCAATCAGGCTGATTTTGCCTGCCATCCCTTTCACGAGCGGATGGAACGCCAACCACAAATTGCTCATCAGATGGTCCAAACGCCCTCCGAAAGCACCCAAAAGAATGATTTCTTCCGGATGGAACGCTTCGATCGCATAGGCAATAGCCGCCTCAGTATCCGTCTCATCTTTTTGCGCTGGGAGTACACGGCAGACGCGGCTTTTCTTTTTGATGTCTTCCATTTCTGTCGGGGTGACGGAATCAAAATCACCGATGGCCGCATCGAAATTTGTGAGCAGCTCTGCAAGCTTCAACGCTCCGCGGTCAGCACCGATCAAGCGATGGCTTACCGAATAACGGTGGACCAAGTCGGCGACGTCTGTCTGGTCGCCGCCGACCACAATCAACACTTTTTCAGACTGCATTATGGCAAGCATCCTTCAGTCTGCAGATGGCAGCTGCCGGATTTTCGTCGTCGTAAATGTAGGAGCCGGCTACGAACACATCCGCACCCGCCTGAATGCACTTGATGATCGTTTCATGAGTAATGCCGCCGTCGACTTCGATTTCGTAATGATAGCCATGTTTTTCGCGCAAAGAAGCCAGCTCTTGGATTTTTCCCAAGGTGCTTTCGATGAAGCCCTGGCCACCGAAGCCCGGGTTGACAGTCATGACAAGCACCATATCGACATCACCCAACACGGGTTTGATGACGTCTACGCTTGTGCCTGGGTTGATGACGACACCGGCTGATATATTTTCATTTTTGATCATCTGGATCGCGCCATGGATATGGGCAGTGGCTTCTGCATGGATCGTGATGATATCGGCGCCAGCCCTGGCGAATGCCGGAATCAATTTTTCAGGTGTATTCACCATCAAATGACAATCCAACGGTAACTTGGTGTGCGGCCGGATTGCCTGCACAACATTCGGGCCCAAAGTCAAATTGGCAACAAATTGGCCGTCCATGGCATCGATGTGGATATAATCGGCACCGGCTTGTTCGACTAACTTGACGTCCCTTTCTAAATTCGCGAAATCAGCACTTAATATGGATGGAGCAATTTTCATTTTCACACGCACCTTATCTCTTATTTTTTTTTATGTACATCGGTTTGCGGCCGACAATTTCCTCATGGAACTGAAGATAGTGTTCGTATCTGTATGGGGCAACTTCTCCGGATGCAACAGCCTCTTTCACCCGGCAATTCGGCTCGTTGATGTGCATGCAGCCGCCGAATCGGCATTGGTCGCGCAACGCTTCAAAATCCGGGAAAAATGAAGGCAGATCCACCGCTTCAATGTCGATCAAGTCGATTGTACTGAAACCAGGGGTATCCGCAATCAGAGCATCCCCTACTGGATGCAGCTCGACGTGTCGTGTCGTGTGGCGGCCCCTGCCCAATGAAGTCGAGATTTCACCTGTCTGCAAATCCAATTCGGGCATCAGTTGATTCAACAAAGTGGATTTGCCGGCGCCGGATTGGCCCATAAATACCGCCATCCCTTTGCCTATGTTCGTAACCAACGCCTCCAAAGAAGAGGCGCCAGCGGGATAATCCGATAAAATCATCTTGTAGCCGATCGATTCATAATAAGTTTTGTACTCAAGCATGTCCGCCTTAGCCGTTTCGTCCAGCAGATCAATTTTTGTAACATAGATGATGGGGCTGATGTTGTTTGCTTCCAGATAAACCAAGAAGCGATCCACCAAATAGGAAGAAAAATCGGGTTCGATCGCCGACATCACAATGACGCCGCAATCGACATTTGCCACCGTCGGACGAACCAATTCATTTTTCCTGGGGTAGATGTCCAACAGAACGCCCTCCGTTAAGTTGTCACTCTCGAAATCGACAAAATCCCCAATAAGCGGAGCCATGTTTTTCACACGGAAGTTTCCTCTCCCTCTCGTCTGATACGTTTGACCATCCACATACACATAATAAAATCCGCTTATTGCTTTCCTGACTTGTCCTTTTTGCAAATCGACAACGCCTCCTAGTTTGATTCTTTCTCTCTATTCTACACTGTTATACAAAAAAATGACAAACCATTTTAATGTTTGTCATTTTTTGTAGCCTATACATTTCTATTGTGTCAGTTCAGAAGCTTCGCTGATGACTTCTCCATCCCTTTCGATTCGGTAGGAAGCGGAGCTTCCTTCCAGAATACGGAAGTTTAATGTCACAACTTCATCTGCTGAAATATCGAACTCACGGAATACGTCACTGATGACATGATCTTCATCCTGCATATAAATGACGATATGGTTCGGCTCGTTGGAGGAACTGCTGTCGGCATTTTCATTGCCTTGACTGTTGCTGCTCTCAGAAGCGGGTTCCGATACAGCTGCCGCGAGATAGGGAATCGTAATGGTACGGCTGAAGGAAACCACTTGCGGCTCTTCAGGACCTATTGAAATCACCACACTCAAGGCATCCCCGGATACAAAAGCGGTTCCGCCGGCAAGACTTTGGCTTACGACCAGACCTGCTGCAACCGTATCCGAATAAGCTTCAGTGACCGTCAATGAGAGCCCGTATTGCCCCGCATAATCCTCGACGCTTTTTCTCGTATATCCCGATAGATCGCGCATCGTATAGGATTCATTTCCGTCGCTCACCAGAAACGACAGCGTAGTTTCGCTTGGTTTGACTTCCGCGCCAGGCTCTATGCTTTGGCTGATGATATTGCCTTCTGCGACTTCGCTGCTGAATTCATGCGTCCTTTCGATCGTGAAACCTTCTTTACGCAAGTCTTCCAATACACTTTCATATGCTTGACCCTCATAGTCGAGAAGCATGAACAATTCCTCGCCCAGACTGATGATGAGGTCGATTTCATCACCGGCTTCAACGGATGAACCGATTTTTGGTGAGGTTTCAATGACAAAATCTTCTTCGACTTCATCACTGTATTCTTCCGTTATATCCCCTAATACCAATCCCGCATCTTCCAATGCAAGGCGTGCGCTGGCTTGATCCATATTGGACACATCCGGCACAGTCACCGCATCCGCATCCTGGTTATTGTAAAAGAAAAAGAAAAAGCTGGCAATCAGGCCCAACAGCAACAATAAGAAAAGAACTAATGTCCATTTCTTTCGTTTTTTCTTGCCTACAGCTGCCTCTCGCCCTGACTCGTATTCCTGGATCGGTTCAGCCTTCACGCTTGGTGGAGGTGAAACAAGCGTTTTATCGAGATCCGCTTTGGCCACCACTTCAGCGGATAAAGGCGCGAGTACTTTAGTTTCCTGCAACAGCGACACTGGCATAAACGGTGCTTCATGCCTGCGCTCCTCGCTCAAACAGGTATCGAGGTCCTCCATCATTTCTTCACAGGTAGCGTAACGATCGAGCGGTTCTTTCGCAGTGGCCTTCAGAATGACATTTTCAAGGCTCTGCGGTATTTCCGGGTGGCTTTCCCTGATGGAAGGCATCGGTTCCTGAAAATGCTTCAGGGCGACACTGACAGCCGACTCTCCATCGAAGGGAACTGATCCGCTGAGCAATTCATACAAGACTACGCCCAAAGCGTAGATGTCTGATTTTGAAGTGGCCATGCTGCCTCTGGCTTGCTCCGGAGACAAGTAATGAACGGAGCCCAACAGCGTATTCGTCTGTGTGATCGATGTTTCCGACAGCGCAACCGCAATACCGAAGTCGGTGATTTTGATGCGATCCTGATTATCGATCAGAATATTTTGTGGTTTGATGTCCCTATGGATGATCCGGTTTTTGTGGGCCAATGCCACAGCCGACAAAACTTGGTGCATGATATGGATCGACTTCTCCGGCGAAACCCTTCCTTGAATGTCGATGTATTTTTTCAGGTCCGTGCCATCGATGAATTCCATCACGATGTATTGCAATTCATCTTCTTCATCCACATCATATACACCCACGATATTGGGATGGATCAATTGCGTAGCTGAGAGGGCTTCACGCTGGAAACGGCGCAGGGCATCCTTGTTGTTACGGAAATCAAAGCGCAATACTTTGATGGCGACCGGGCGATCCAAAATCAGATCATGGCCCAGATAAACGTTCGCCATCCCGCCGCTTCCGATATGCCGCACGATTTTGTAGCGGCCGCCTAATTTCTTTCCTGCCTCCACAGTGGTTCCCCCTCTCTATCCGTAAAATCAGCCAAAAGGACTGTGATGTTGTCCAGCCCTCCAGCAGCATTCGCTTTATCGACCAAGGAAAGGACTTTTTCTTCAAGAGGAAGCCATTCCTTCAGCATTTGGGCAATCTCTTCATCATCCATCATGTTGGTTAAGCCATCTGAGCAAAGCAACAACAGGTCACCCTGCACGAGCGGCATGGCTATGATATCGATATCCAGTTTCCTGGAAACGCCCAAGGAGCGTGTCAAAATGTTCTTTCTTGGATGATGCTGCGCTTCTTCCGGGGTTATTTCACCTGATTTGATGAATTCATTCACCAAGGAATGGTCTTCTGTGATTTGACGGAGTTTATAATTTCTGTAGACATAAGCCCGGCTATCGCCGATATTGGCAAAAACGATTTCCTTGCCTACGATGGCCGCCGCCACCAAAGTCGTACCCATTCCATCCAGATCGCTGTAATCCAATGATTTTTGAAAAACCAGATCATTGACGCGCTGGATGTTGGCGATCAGCCATCGTGACAATTCTTCGCTGTTCGTGAAACGGGATCCTTTCCAGGCTGCTCCCAGATGGGATACCCCCATTTCACTGGCGACGTCACCAGCCTTATGGCCACCCATGCCATCACATACGATCATGAGCGGCTGCTGGGCCTCATTCACGAAATAACTCACATAATCTTGATTGATTGCTCTATTTTGGCCTCTATCACTTTTGAAGGCTATCTGCATTCTTTCCCCTCAATTCTTTCTTATCATTTACCTTTTTACCATACAGCTGATGAAAAATCCATCAGTTCCATAATCATGCGGATAGATCTGCACGAATCCTTCAGGTGTGAAGGATTTTTTATCCAAATAATCGGCGTGTATCGGGACGATTGCAAATTCGGCATGATTTCCAATGAATGTCTGGACAGTCATTTGATTCTCTTCTTTAGTTAGTGTACATGTACTGTACACCAAACGTCCACCTTTTTTTAACAACGAACTGACCGAGTCCAGGATCAGAAGTTGTTCTTGATGCAAGTCCAAAAAGTCCTGTGCATTTTTCACATATTTGATTTCCGGCTTCCTGCGCATCAACCCCAGCCCCGAACAGGGCGCATCGACGTAGATGACATCAAAGGATTCGGGTGCGAACGACTCGCCTGCTTCTTTCGCATCCATCACCCGGGTTTCGATGCGATCGGACACATGCAGACGCTCAGCATTCTGGTTGATCAAGCTAATCTTATGCTCATACATATCCAAAGCGATGACTTTGCCGTTTTCCGAAGCCGAGAGATAACTGGCCATGTGCGTCGTCTTCCCACCCGGTGCGGCACAGCTGTCCAAAACCAGAAAATCCTTTTCCAGTTCTCCGACCGGTGCGACCAACTGGCTCGATTCGTCCTGAATCGTAAGGATGCCATCCTTGAACAGCGGGGAGTCAACGATTTTCCCGCCATTGATGCGGATACCTGAAGGTGAAATTGGACTTGGGACCACATCATAACCGTCTGATCGCAACAGCTCAAGAGCTTCTTCCCGGGACAGTGCATTTGATTGCAGCCGGACCGATACGAATGGATCTTCCAATAGGGAAAACGCCATTTTTTCGGTCTCCTCGATACCGATCTTTTCGATGAAATAAGCGACGAGCCATTTCGGCAAGCTGGCACCTACGCTGATGCGTTTCTTGGCGTTGCTGATCGTTTTCCAGTCACGCAGCCCATTCCGTTGCACATTGCGCAGCACGCCGTTCACATAACTGGCGACGCCCGCATGTCCCTTAGCTTTCGCAATCTCAACCGCATCGAAAAGGACGGCATGATCCGGAACCTTCGTCAAATAGACCATCTGATAGGCGGAGACACGCAGTAAATTAGTGACCCAAGAGAGTTGCTTTTTTGGATCTTTGATGTATGCCGAAAGCCCATAATCCAAGGTCATTTTCCGCTGGATGACGCCATAGACAATCTCAGTCAACAGCCCGGCATCTTTCGGCGACAACTTTTCGGATTGAATGACTTTGTTCAGCAATAGATTGGAATACGCGCCTTCATTCTCTACGCTTTCCAATATATCGACAGCCAGGTAACGGACTGTGTGCTTGATTTTGTTTTTTAGTTTATTGTCCATCCGTTTCAAACCTTGTGCCTTCATGAATTTCGCAGGCGCCGCCCCGCAAGTAATCCGCCGCTGACATGCGTTTTTTACCGGCTGGCTGAAGTTCCGTCATTTTGAGGACGGTGCCCCCGCCGCAGGCTACATACAGGGCTTCCTTGTCGGTTGCGATCACTGTTCCGGGCTCATCGGCAGTGGTCAGTTCGACAGCTTGTCCTGCCCATACTTTGATCCGTTGTCCTTCCAAAAGCGTATGCGCCACTGGCCATGGTCGCATGCCTCGGACTTGGCAGGACACTTGTGCAGCCGTTTTGGACCAATCGATGCGTTCCTCTTCGCGCTTGATGTTCGGTGAGAAGGTGGCTTTGGATTCATCCTGTTCTTCCGCCACGAGATTCCCTTGGAAAAATGCAGGCAACGTTTCGATCAACAGATTCTTGCCCAGTTCGCTCAACTTCAAAAACATCGTTCCGACATCATCTTCGTCGGTGATGGGTATGGCTCTCTGCGCCAAAACAGCTCCGGCATCCATCCTTTTCTCCATGTACATGATCGAGACACCGGTCTCTTTTTCCCCGTTGATGATGGCATAATGGACCGGTGCGCCGCCGCGATATTTCGGTAACAAAGAGGCGTGCACATTGATGGAGCGGAAACGGGGAGCATTCAGCAGCTTGACCGGCAGAAATTGCCCATATGCCGCTGTAACGATCAGATCCGGATTTAACGCAATCAGTTCATCCATTTCTGGTGAACCGGATATTTTTTCCGGCTGATAGACCGGCAGACCATGCTTCAGCGCGGCTTCCTTCACCGGAGAAGGCGTCAATATTTTCTTCCTGCCTACCGGGCGGTCCGGTTGCGTGACAACTGCAATCACATCATAGTCATGCTGCAATAGAGCCTCTAAAATGGGCACTGAAAATTCAGGGGTGCCCATAAAAATGATTTTTTTCATCTGTATACCTCCTAGAAGAAATTGACCGGCTCTGAATCGATTGAAATATAGAGCCCGCGTGCATTTTCTTTTTGTGACTCATCCAAAATCTGTTTCAATGCCGGATGTAGTTTGGTTTCCTGTTTGTATTTCACTAATATCTGAAAATAATAGCGGTTGTTCACTCTCGCGATGGATCCCTTTGATGGCCCGAGCATGATCGTGTCGGGCTCGAGTTTTTTTTGAAGGATCTCATGGATTTCATAAATTTTCTTCTGCGCCTTCTTTTCGTCAGGGTTGCTGACGGTTATGAGCGCCGTATAAAAATACGGTGGATAACCCGCTTTATGCCGGAGCGACATCTCGGTACGGTAAAAGCCCTCGTAGTTGTGCTGTTGGGCAAACAGGATGGCGTAATGATCAGGATTATAGGATTGCACGACCACTTCACCGGACAACTCGGCGCGACCCGCGCGACCGCTGACTTGGGTCAGCAGCTGGAACGTCCTTTCCGAAGACCGGAAATCAGGCAACCCCAATGAAGTATCCGCATTGATGACGCCGACCAACGTGATGTTCGGAAAGTCCAATCCTTTTGCGATCATCTGCGTGCCCAGCAAGATGTCGGCCTCCCCTCTTCCGAAAGCTGAGAGGATAGCCTCATGGCCGCCTTTCTTGCGGGTGGTATCCACGTCCATGCGCAAAATGCGTGCATCCGGGAAGAGCGCCTGCAGTTCTTCCTCTATTTTTTGGGTTCCTGTACCATAATAACGGAAATTGTGGCCCTTGCATTTCGGACAGGTGTTGGGAATTTCTTCTTCATGGCCGCAGTAATGGCACTTCATCGTTTTGCTGTCCATATGCAAAGTCAGACTGATGTCACAATTCGGGCACTCGAGGACAAAGCCGCAATCCCGGCACATGATGAAAGAGGAATAGCCTCTTTTGTTCAGCATCAGCACAATCTGCTGTTTTTTCTGCAGCCGATCAGTAATCTTTTCCTGCAGCAGCACGGAAAAACTGCTGCGGTTGTTTGCTTTGAACTCATCCCGCATGTCGACAATTTCGACTTGGGGCAGTGCGCGTTGATTGAATCGCCCTTTCAATTCGACCAATGTGTAAACCTTCTTTTGGGCCCTGGCCCGCGACTCCAGCGAAGGCGTCGCGCTTCCCAGGACAACCGGACAATGGTGATGCTGCCCGCGCCAAATTGCTATGTTCCGGGCATGATACTTCGGATTTTCGTCCTGTTTGTATGTGCTCTCGTGTTCCTCGTCCATAATGATGATGCCGAGATTCTCTACTGGAGCAAAAATGGAAGACCGTGCGCCAACTACGACATCGGCGTCGCCGCGGTGGATTTTGCGCCATTCGTCGTATTTCTCCCCTGATGACAACGCACTGTGCATCACTGCCACGCGGTTTCCGAAGCGGCTCTTGAAGTGGTTGACCATTTGCGGAGTCAAAGCGATTTCGGGTACTAGCATCAAGGCCGTTTTACCTTGCTTGATCACTTCAGCGATCAACTGAAGATAGACTTCGGTCTTGCCGCTTCCCGTAACGCCTTGCAGCAGAAAAACCTCGTGTCGTTCGTCCCTGATGCTGGCACCCATCGTCTGAAAAGCTGCCGTTTGCTCATCCGAAAGGGGCAACGCTTCGGTTTGTTTGAACTGTCTATCTTTAAAGGGATCCCGGAGAACTTCCCGGTCCGCTGATTTGAGCCAACCCTTTTCCACTCCGGTCCGGATCGCGCTTGGACCGATATCGAATTGTTCCTTGTACTCCTTCGCTGTCAGCGGGGTTCCGTTCATGGACATGATTGCCGCCAACAAGGCCTGCTGTTGCTTGGCTGATTTTTTCAAGCTGCGGTATTCGTCTTCCAGGCTGTCCGTTTCCAGATCGGAATAATAGACCTGCACCGTTTTTGCCTTCGCCTGGTTTTTCAGGATGTAATTGACTTCAATCTTCCCGGCTCGCTTCAATTCGATCAGTTGCGGCAAAATGCCGCGATCGACGGCATTTTCCCAACTCATTTTGCTTTTCCCTTGAAAAAGTCCGTAGAAGGTCTCCTCATCCAGCTCATCGACAACCTCTATCTCTTTTTCATACTTCGCCTTCATCATAGTCGGCAGCATCGTTTGGTAACAATGGATCCGATAGGCATAAACGGTTTCCGCCATTTCCTCGCCCAACAGCAGCAGCTCTTCGGTAAGTGCCGGCTCGATATCCAAGGGTTGGATGATTTCTTTCAGTTCCCCCTCAAAATCGGTATGATCAGAAATTTCCGTTATGAACCCTTGAATGATGCGATTGTTGAAAGGCACTTCAACTCGCATCCCTTTTCCTAACTTTTGTTCCATAGCAGGAGGGATCGCATAATCAAAGGGACGATTGGTCTGCATTGCAGGTATATCCACAATCACTTTTGCAATTTGCAAGTATAGCCCTCCCATTCTTTTTTCTAACAACTATATTACTAAATTACGCCGATAAAGTCTTCCCAGAGTTTTTCGGCATCAGAAAAGCTGAACGGGTTCGTTCAGCCCTGAAAGAAATTTAGGAAATCTGGCCCTGAATGAGCATCGTAGAGCGCAATGGGTCAGATTTATCTAATTTCCGAAGGGCTAACCCGTGAAGCTGGACATTATTTTGGGAAGCACGGAACATTTTGTGAACCTGTGAAACACCTATGGTGATGCACTTTTGGTTTAAAAATGTTTTATAATTTGCTTAGGCATCAAAAAAATAAAACTACTGATTTTGAAGTTCAAAAACAGTAGTCTTTTTTCATTCCTATTCTGTTATCTTTCAGGGATGATGGAATTCGGATCGATTTCCAATTCGCCGGCAACTACTTCTTCCAGCGCACGTCCTACATTCTTAAATGACTGGTAAGTATCCAATAAAGGCTCAGAGCGATCATGCAATTGATGCGCTCTTTTGCTTGAAAGAATGACCATTGAATATTTTGAATCCACTTGCTCCAACAATTTATCGATCGAAGGATATAACATCATATTATTTTACTCCCTTTCATCCGCACAGATGGTATCCAGAATCCGTGAGACTTTCAAGTGTTCGCTTTGGATGATGCCAAGCACTTTCTGTACCGCATTCTCTACTGTGTCGTTTTCTACCGCATAATCATAATACCGCATCAAACTGAGCTCTTCAATAGCCTTTTCCATTCTTTGTTTGATGATCGGCGACTCGTCCGTACCGCGATTTACGATCCGTGATTCCAATTCCGTCATATCAGGAGGCGTCAAGAAGATGAATATCCCTTCAGGCATCCGTTCCTTCACTTGCATGGCACCTTGAACTTCGATCTCCAGAAAAATATCTTTTCCCGTGTCCAATGTTCTTCTTACATAGTCGATTGGCGTCCCATAGTAATTCCCCACATACTCGGTATATTCCAACAGTTCATTATCGGCGATCATTCTCTCGAATTCTTCTCTTTCCTTGAAGAAATAATCTTTGCCATCCACTTCCCCTTCGCGCGCTTTGCGGGTCGTAGCGGAAATTGAATATATGAACTCCCGTTCACCACGAGAAAAAATTGCTTGTCTCACAGTCCCTTTGCCTACTCCCGAAGGTCCGGATAAGACAATCAACAATCCTTTTTCTGTCATTTAATGCCCACCATCCAATTATATTTTTACAGCATCGTACAGCCTAATGCGGCGTTCTGTTTATTATTTCATAGTTTAACACAATTTCATCAAGGTTAAAACCTTTACCGGAGTCTTCCGCCAACATTTTATTAGTTACCGTTTTCAGCAGCTGAACTCCTGAACGGAATGCGTTTGCCGCTCAAAAGCGCCGGAAAGACAAAAAGAACAAGACAAGGATACCCTTGTCTTGTTCTTGCGGCATCATGAAACGCCCATGTCTTTGACTTTCATCATGCGGACGATGCTGGATCGCTCGTTCTCCTCGAGCTTCATTTGGATGTAACGGATCGTCTCCTGCAACTGCGGAATCATTTTGTATTCCAATGCATTTACGCGCCTTCTTGTCTTTTCGATCTCATCGGCAAGAAGTTGGCATGTTTTTTCGATTTCCGATAATTTAAGCAATTTCGGAAGGATGTCTTCGATCTTTTTGATCGCATCATCCAGTTCGCCGTTTGAGTTCACGTAGCCGTACTGCAAATCCGTGGATTTTTCGTCTTGGTCGACTATCGAAAAATTCATTTGGGGAACAACGACACTCATGATGTTTTTTTCCTGGATGTCCAATTCCACCGCCGTACCGGGTACAGCGAACAATTCCTCAATGAAAGCCTCATTCAGAAGCGACTTCGCGACCACGAATGAACGCATGGAGGCGGTCAACTCTTTTTCGACTTCATCCCTCAGGAGGTTGTTTTCGCGGATCAGATTGATGAACTGACGCATCAGTTCATCTTGTTTGTCCTTCAGCAGTTTATGGCCGCGGGTGGAAAGCACCAGACGTGATTTCAAATTGGACAGTTCCATCCGGGTAGGCTTCACATTCAATCTAGCCATGGACGATCACTCTCCCTTCGGCATAAACTCATCGATCATTTCGCTCTTGATTCTCTTAAGTTCCGTTACCGGCAGGATGGACAACAGTTCCCAACCCAAAGCCAAAGTCTCTTCGATTGTGCGGTTCGTATAGAATCCTTGACTGATGTATTCTTCTTCGAAACGCTTTGTGAACTGCACATACAGTTTGTCCGTCTTGGATAAGGCGGATTCCCCTAGGATGACAGCCAATTCTTTTGCCTGTTTGCCTTTTGCGTAAGCCGCAAACAACTGGTTCATGGTTGGAGCATGGTCTTTTCTTGTCTTGCCTTCACCGGTACCTTTGTCTTTCAGACGGGATAGGGAAGGCAACACGTTGATCGGCGGCTTGATGCCTGAGTTGTTCAACTCACGCGAAAGGATGATCTGGCCTTCCGTGATGTAGCCGGTCAAATCCGGAATCGGATGCGTAATGTCATCTTCCGGCATGGAAAGGATCGGGATTTGAGTCACTGAACCTTTTTTGCCGATGATACGGCCTGCACGCTCATACAAGGTGGAAAGGTTCGTATACAAATACCCTGGATAGCCACGACGACCCGGCACCTCACGACGGGCTGCCGAAATTTCACGCAAAGCCTCACAGTAGTTGGTCATGTCAGTCATGATGACCAACACGTGCATATCCTTTTCGTAAGCCAAATATTCAGCGACCGTCAAAGCCATTTTTGGTGTGGCAATACGTTCGATTGCCGGATCGTTCGCCAAGTTGATGAACATGACGGAGCGATCGATCGCGCCGGTCTTACGGAAATCTTCCATGAAATATTCTTTTTCTTCAAAAGTGATCCCCATGGCTGCGAATACAACCGCAAATTTTTCATCGCTGTTCAAAACCGTCGCTTGACGGGCGATTTGGGCAGCCAATTCTTTATGCGGCAACCCTGAACCGGAGAACACAGGAAGTTTCTGTCCCCTTACCAGTGTGTTCAGATGGTCGATCGCGGAAATACCCGTCTGGATGAATTCATCCGGATAGTCACGCGCTACAGGGTTGATCGCCTGTCCGTTAACATCCAAGTTCATTTCCGGAATGATTTCCGGACCGCCATCAATCGGATTTCCCATCCCATCGAAGACACGGCCTACCATATCCTCCGAAACAGCTATGGAAAGAGGTTTCCCCCGGAAGCGAACTTTGGTGTCCTTGATGTTGATCCCGCTTGGGCCTTCAAAGATCTGCACCATCGCTTTATCTTTGCTGACTTCCAAAACTTGACCATGGCGGATTTCGCCGTTCTGCATTTGGATTTCAACCAATTCGTCGAATTTGACTCCCTCGATCTGCTCTACGACCATCAACGGCCCTACAACTTCAGTTACTGTTTTATATTCCTTAAGCATGGCGCGTCATCCCTCCTTCCGCAACGATTTCATGCAATCTTTTCTTCATGTCTGCCTTGATGTTTTCCATTTCGGCAAGGTCTTCTTCCTTGATGTATTTACTTCTTGCGATCCGGTCGCGCAATTCGACTGTGCCTTCAATGATTTCATTGAAGTAAGCGCCTAAACGCATCGCTTCACGTGCTTCAGTTTCGAAGCTCAGAATCATATCCAACATTGCCAATTGTTTGTCGCGGGAAGTATACGTGTCGACATCATCGAAAGCGTTCTGCTGGAGATAATCCTCACGCAGCGATTCCGCGATTGCCATCGTCATGCGGTCTTTCTCGGACAAGGATTCGATACCGACCAAGCGGACGATCTCTTCCAATTCCGATTCTTCCTGCAGGAGGTTCATCGCATGCTGAACCATCTCTGACCATCTTGTCTGTAAGGCATTATTCAGATATTCCCCTACTTCGGTATTGTATAGAGAATAGGAAGTCAACCAGTTCATGGATGGGAAATGTCTTTTTTGTGCCAAAGTGGCATCAAGCGCCCAGAAAACTTTAACGACGCGCAATGTATTTTGCGTTACTGGTTCAGAGATGTCACCTCCAGGAGGAGATACCGCTCCAATGGCCGTAATGCTTCCTTCACGATCTTCCGACCCTAAAGCCAACACTCGCCCTGCACGTTCATAATACTCTGCTACACGGCTTCCTAGGTAGGCTGGATAACCTTCGTCACCAGGCATCTCTTCCAGGCGGCCCGACATTTCACGCAAGGCCTCCGCCCAACGGGATGTCGAGTCAGCCATGATCGCTACACTGTAGCCCATGTCACGGAAATATTCCGCGATCGTGATGCCTGTATAAATGGAGGCTTCACGCGCCGCAACCGGCATGTTGGAGGTGTTGGCGATAAGAATCGTACGCTCCATCAATGACTCACCGGTGTTCGGATCGATCAATTCCGGAAATTCATTCAATACGTCCGTCATTTCATTACCGCGTTCGCCGCAACCGACATAAATAACGATGTCCACATCACTGTATTTTGCGATTTGGTGCTGTACGACGGTTTTTCCTGCTCCGAAAGGTCCTGGAACAGCAGCTGCTCCACCTTTTGTGATCGGGAAGAAAGTGTCGATTACCCGTTGTCCGGTAACCATCGGAGTGTGCGGATTCATTTTTTTCTTGAATGGACGACCGCGTCTTACTGGCCATCTTTGCAGCATAGTCAATTCTTTCGGGCCATTTTCGGTTTCGACGACATAAGCCGTTTCATCCAAAGTGTAGCTGCCGTCCTGAATGGCAGTCAGCTTCCCGGAGACGCCATAAGGAACCATGATCCGGTGCTCGATTACTTTCGTCTCCTGCACGGTACCGACAATATCACCGGCTACGACATAATCGCCGACTTTCTTCGTGGCTTTGAATTCCCAGACGTTCTCTCTCTTCAGTGACGGGATATCCGTCCCACGCACCAAATAATTGCTTTGGGTGATCTCACGGAACGTATCCAAAGGGCGCTGAATGCCGTCAAACATCTGCGACAGGATACCAGGTCCCAATTCGACAGATAAAGCCTCCCCTGTTGTGATTACCGGTTCTCCAGGACCAATACCGGAAGTTTCCTCGTAAACTTGAATGGATGCGACATCATTGCGCATCTCGATGATTTCGCCGATCAATCCTAATTCGCCGACGCGGCAAATATCTTGGATGTTCGCTTCTTCCATTCCTTCCGCCATAACTAAAGGTCCGGAAACTTTTATTATATTTCCATTTTTCAAAAAAGTCCCCTCCTGATTATAAGATATTCTGTCCAACTGCTTTTTCCACATTCTCCTGAATGCGGTTTTTCCCGATATTCAATGTGCCTTTATGGTTAGGAATCAGGATGATGGCTGGTTGGACACTGCTGTCATACCTGCGTACTGTATCAGGTATTTCTTTTGCCATTTCTTCCGTCAGATAAATGATCCCATAATTCTGTGCCGCTAGACGATCTACCGTTTCACGGGCAGTTTGGGCATTATGGCACGCGAACACTGCGAAGCCTAAAATCTTAAAAGGAAGGATGGAATCTTTGTCTCCCACAACTGCTATATTATGAGCCATATACAGGTCGCATCCTCTCTCTCAATATTTGTTCATCTATCTGATTATCCTTACCCACCAAAATCAAGCGGATATTTGTGACTTCCTTCTCTTTGGCAAACAGATAACCCAACAAGGGAATCGGACCAAACGGTTGATACAAGCCTTCCGCAACCAATTCATAGGTCAGTTCATCCACCAGTTTATCCAGCTTTTGTGTGTCCACTTCATTTGTTGTCTCGGAAATCATGTTGGATAAGCGCGTGCCGTATGCTTTGCTGAAATAATACTTGCGCATGACCGCGCTTGGCCCGTTGATCGATTCTTCAATCAGATCGCGTTTCGAAATCGAACCTGAACTGGATAAGACCGTATAGAGAAAACCGCGGGGCTTACTTTGTTTCAGGCTTCGGATCAAAGTCGAAAGATTGTAAAGGTCGATTATGCCGTCCACCATTTTCGTGATGCTTGGATGTTGGATTTTGTCGCTGATGGAGCGCAAATGCCTGAAATAATAGGTGTCCATAAAGATAGTGGCCGCTTCGATGCGATGGCCCTCATCGAAATCGCGGATCGCTTCCTGAACGCCCTCCACCACTATCGGATGTTCGTCGTTGCCGTCGCCGGTTTCGACCAATTTCTTTAGGCTGCTTACGGAATATTTGCCGATGGGTATCAACAGCTGCTCCAGATCTTCGCCCGAAAAACGTTGTTTCAATAACACTTTGAGGTTGTGATAGGTATAGCGCAGCGCGAATAATTCCACAATCTCAGAAACCGGCGTGATGCTGAACAATTCCTGGTAGACCTCAGCCAAATGTTTCATGAGAAAACCTTCGAAATTTTTGTTCACCAGTGTTTCTTTCTCATCAAACTCATAACCGGTACCTTTCAGAACTTCCAAGGCATCTTTTAAAGAAGAGGCTTTCAGCATCCGATCGTAATCCGCTTCCGTCAATAACTTTAATTCATAGGTACGAAGTACCGTATTGACGCCTTTGTAATCAATCTCTTGCATAGTGCCCCTCCTTTACTTTTCGTCTTGGAATGCTAAAGTCGCCAGCTCTGCTGCGAAGTCATTCTTTACATCTTCGATCAGTTCATCAAAGCAATAGTTGTAGTCGACTCCGCCTTCCTGAAGGATGAATCCGGCTTTATTCGGAATGGACTCCTCAGAAATTTTGACGGCCGGGTATTTGGCCAACAACTGCTGCAGCTCTTTCCCCTTGAAATGAGAAATCGATTTTGCGCCCGGAACAATGCTGTAGGCTTTCGATGCATCAGTTTGAGCAAGCACCCCGTTCAGGAATTGCGCAAAATGACTTTCATCCCAAGTGTTCATTTTTTCTAGAGCCTGCTGGAATACCGACTTCAGGATGACCTGTTTCTCTCTCAAAACCGCATTGCGCTCTTTATTCTTCAATGTTTGTTGCTCACGATCAAAATCATTGGCAACTTTCTTTAAAATGGCAGCTTTGCGCGCCTTTTGTTGCTCAACCAGAGTCAGTCTGCTCTCTTCTATCTTTGCGACAGAAATTTTTTCAGCATCCTCCAGTTTGCTTTGTCCTTTTGCTTTTGTCTTATTCAGGATCTGTTCAGACAAGGATTGTAGATCTTTCACGCTTTCTCATCTCCTTACTTTTTCTTTCATTCTTCTGGAGCTTTTGAGAATTAAGCGTTCAATACCAACAAGAATGATGTAACGAAGCCTAGGATCGCATAGGTTTCAACCATGGCAGCATAGATGATCCCTTTTGTGTTGTGCTCTTCTCTTTTAGCCAAAATCTGCAGACCAGCAGTGGAAGCACGACCTTGTGCGATACCTGAAGTCAAACCAGTGATTGCGATAGGCAGACCGGCCATCAGATAGTACAGTCCTTGGGCAACAGTCATCTCTGGAGACATTTGCAGATAAATCAGGAATCCGATAACGAATCCGTACAAACCTTGCGTACCTGGCAACAGTTGCAGAATCAATGATTTACCGAATTTCTCAGGTTGTTCCTTGATCAATGCAGCAGCAGCTTCACCGGTCATACCAACCCCTTTCGCCGAACCTGTACCAGCCAATCCGACCGCCAAAGCGACGCCTAAAGCTGCGAACATCATACCACCGTTGTTGTCGATAAAATATTGTAACCATGTCATATTTTCCATTTTATAATTCCTCCAATAGCTAAGCTTCTTTTTTATTTTTTAAGTAAATGTATTTTTCTTCTGTCTTCAAAGGCTCCAAGGCTTTTCCGCCGCCTTCATAAAATTTCCCGAAAAATTCAACGAACACAAGTCGAGCACCATGCACATAAGCACTCAGCATGGATAAACCGAAGTTGATGGTGTGCAACAAAACAAACAATACAGCACCGATAGTGAATCTTGCCCATACCGGCAAGAAGTCGATGATCATGTTGAAGGCAACCGCGATACTTCCGCCGGATACGCCTAAGGCCATCAGACGGGTGTAGCTGACCATGTCGCCGATGTAACCGGTGATTCCATAGAGGTTATATAATCCGGCGCCTGCACCCAATGCTTTGTTATCCGATGCCATGGCGGTAGCAAGCACGATTGCGACCGCACTTGTGATGGCAACTGCAGCACCTACGGTAACCAATACCTGACTTGGGAAAAGCATCTTTCCGAACAGGATGAAGATGAGCCCCACAAAGATGCCCAACCAACCGATGCTGTCGGAAATCGCACCCAGCGGATTTTTATCGCGCAAGGATAGATAGGCTTTGATGCCCAGACCGAACATAATCTGAACAATACCGAACACAACCGATATCAGCAGGATCGTATTGGCGTCATTGCTTGTGGACAGGAGCACGAAAGGCAATTCTATTCCGAAGAAAGAGCCGTAGACCAGTCCCCACAAGATGGATGGATAGGACAGGATGTGAAAGAACAGCAGATTGTTGCGCATGCCTTTGTTGAAGTTCAGGAACTTCAAAGCCAGAAATGTTCCGATAAGGAGCAACAGACCGTACCCGACATCCGCAATCATCATTCCGAAGAACAGCAGATAGAAAGGTGTCAATAGTGGCGTGGGGTCTATTTCATCATATTTCGGCAAACTGTACATGGAAGTGATGTTCTCAAAAGGAGTGACCCACTTGTTATTCTTCAAAACCGTTGGAATAACGGAAACATCCGATTCTTCAGCATCATCAACCGTTAATGCGTATTCATTCTCCGGGACAGTCTCAGTCAATGCCTGCTTGATTTCTTTGACCTTATCTTCCTCAAGCCAGCCTTGGATGACGAAGAGATGTTTCTCGTTGACCAGCAATTGCTGGCTTTTGATCCGCTGCAATTTTGCATAATAAAACTCGGACAGTAGCATTAACTGCCACTCCTCTGTTTTCATGACGGAAAGATCCGCCAACAGCTGTTTGTGCGCTTCACGGTTCTGTTGAATGCGACTTTGAATATCCGTCAATGCCTCTGCAGGCGGCAGATCATACTCATATGCCAAGGGTTGGAAGTGATTGCTGTCCAACAGAGCGTTTACATCCTTAATCTGTGACGGATCATAAAAAATCACCGCGCCGTATGATTCTTTGTTCTGGAAGATTTCTTCCGTATAGATCAGCGGATTGGAAGTCACGTTAGTGATGTAGTCATTGGTCAGCGTCTGAGGAATCGTGCCTACTTTGACTGCGACATGTTCAAATGCTGCTGTTTCCTTAGGATTGAATGACAATTTCTTCCATAAAATCAGAAAATCCTCTTGTTCATACAGATGTTTTTTGGCATCCTCCAATTTCTTCTGTTCAGCCTTCAGACCTAACACTTTATTCAGGACATTGTCGGAAGAAAACTCGCTTACAGCCTTTTCCAGTTCTTCCAGAGACAAGGATTGTCTCGGGGTTGTGTATTGTTTGAGCAAAGACTCTTTCTTTAAATAAGATTGCAAGAAAGATAAGGCTTCCGTGACATTTTCCAGATAGCTTTCGGTCTTCTTGATGTTTTGTTCAATTGACTCTCGTTCTTTAGGCGATAAGGATTGCAAATTTTCTTTTGCAGCAGGCAAGTCGATGACTTCTAAGCTTTGCAATGTTTGGATAGCCGTCAATAGCTGCTCTTTTTTTTCGTGAAAAGAAATGAGAGTAATTTTTTTCATTTTAGCGATTGCCATATTTCCTCATCACCTCCTCAATTACGGCATTCACAAGCTCTTCTTCTTTCGCTGCAAAACGGGTCTGCAACTTCTCGATTTCCGACTTTTCACTTTCTGCGGAAGCGTTCTTGAGAATTGCCAGTTGCTCTGATTTTTTCGCAAGTTCCTCGGATTGAAAAGTAGCTAATTCCTTTTCGATATTCCTTTTCATTTCGCCAATTTTATCTTGCGTGTTCTGTTCCAGTTTGCGCAGTTTGTTCTGATAATCCAATTCCAGGTCAGTTGCTTCCTGCTCAATCTTTTTTACTTCATCAAATATTTGCATCTTTCATTCCACCTCCGTCCCTCATTTGATTCTCCTTAGGAAAAAAATTTTTTCCAATCAGTATTTTCATTATACATTTAATGCAAAGGCCGTTCAAATCTATTTGTATGCGATTTTCAGCGCTTTCAACAATCACTGCAGTTTCATTAATAGGAAGAAACTTTCTGAAATTTTTTCAAAATGTTTAATGAACATTTTGTGAACAAAACTCCCCAAGAAGCATGCATCGATGCAAACCCTCCTCGGGGAGTCTATTTTGTGGCCTATTTTTTCGGTGATTCCTCCAGATAATGTATGCAACTTTTTTTCCCTCCTTCAAAATTAAGGTGCGGCCAACATGTTCTTTCCATACTATTACTTTACCCGAAAACCCGAGAAACAGGAGCATTTTCGGCCGAAACGGCAAAACTGCGGGCTGAGTTGCAAACCAGCAGTCCTTAAATTTTGTTGAGCGCAAAATAAATTGCTTGCAAAAAAGAACAGATGTTCCTATAATAAAGATACAAGACAAACACACGTTCGGAGGAACCAACATGCAAAACTACATCTATCCGGTATCCAATCATAATGAAAATACTTCAAATAAATCATACCTGCGCCCACTTTCATCCGTCCAATCCATCAACGAGGCCATCCTGGACAAAGTGATGCCGATTCATCAAGTTGTCCGTTTCGCTAACCAAGCTTTTGAAAATCACACCCCTGTGTATGTTGTGATTGAAGAAAAACATGGACCGAAATCATACACAAGAACGCTTGTTTGGGGTTCCTTCAATTCCCGCGTAACTCCGAAAAGACAGATCATGTTCACAACTGCCGATAAAAAAGTGACTTACCTGCTGAACATCAGTCAAATCTTGGCGATTCAACTGGGTTAATCTCAGGCAGCCATGAGACTGTCCATAAAACAAAAAGGAGTACCAACCGATCCCGTCACAGACGGAATCGGCTGGTACTCCTTTGTTTATTTCAATCACTTTTGTTGCTTAAAGTATCGGCGAAAGCAACCTGGAAAAAGCTTGCTTAAATTTCCGGCCTTTCGATTGTTTTGCGAAATAATCATGGGTTGCGCGGATGCACATTTCCTGATCTTCTTCAAAGTTAGCAATCAATTCTTCGGCCACTTCACGATCATAAATAAAGGCATTGATCTCAAAATTCAGCCTGAAGCTTCGTACATCCATATTTGCCGTGCCTATCGATACAATTTCATCGTCGACCACGATCACTTTTGAATGCAGAAAACCGTTCTGATACATATAGACTTCGGCTCCATACTCTATGATGTCTTTGGCGAAGTATTCCGTTGCCCGATAGACGAACGGGTGATCCGGCTTCGAAGGGATCATGATTTTGACTCTTACACCGGATAAGGCCGCGATTTTGAGCATTTCGTGCAAACTTTCGTCAGGTATAAAATAAGGCGTCTGTATGTAGATCGATTCTTTCGCTTGGCTGATCATCTTCAGGAAGCCCATCTTGATGGTCTGATCTTCGTCATCCGGACCGCTCGCTACAATCTGCATGGCTGTATCGCCTTTTTTATCGGCAATCGGGAAATAGGCCTCTGCATAATCTTTCCGATTCTTTGGCTTGGCAACAGCATTCCAATCCATGAAGAAACGGCTTTGAAGCGTCAGGACCGCATTGCCTTCTATCTTCATATGCGTGTCCCGCCATTCGCCGAGTTCCCCTTTCCCCAGATATTCATCGCCGATATTGAACCCGCCAAGGTAAGCAACTTTGGCGTCCACCACCATTATTTTGCGGTGATTACGATAGTTCATCCGTAAATTGACGAAAGGTATTTTTGACCCAAAAAAAACTTCCGTCTTTCCGCCTAATTTTTCAAGGTTGTTGAAAAATTTCGGATCGTTCCCTCTGCAGCCCATTGCGTCATAAACGACCAGAACCTCCACACCAGCCGCTGCCCTGTCTTCCAATGCAGCAAGAATGCGTTTGCCCAGATCGTCTGATCGAAAAGTGTAGTAGAGCATATGCACATGATCTTCCGCTTTGTAGATGTCCTGAATAAGCGCATCAAAAACACCTTCACCGGTCTTGAATATTTCAATTTTATTCCCCTTGGTCAGGATGGATTCGTCACTCTCCAGAAAAAGGATAGCTGTTTTTTTTGCATAGTCGGTTTCGACCAAACCTTGCGCCAGATCTTCATCCTCCAGCATCTCAATCTGTACCTTCGCCAACTGGGACATCCCCAAGCTTTTTTGTGTCCGCATATCATAGATGTTTTCCTTTGAGATCTTTTTGCCGATAAAGAGATAGATGATGAAACCCGCTACCGGCAGCAAGTTTAATGTCAACAACCATGCCCAAGTGGCTGCGACATCTCTTTTTTCTTTAAAAACGGTAATGATTGCACCGATTGTATTTAAAATGATGACTGCCGTAAATATCATTGACCAAATACCCATATGACCACTCCAAATCAACATAATGACAAAACATGTTACCCACTAATCATAGCACACGAGCCCACAAAAACAGAAAGGCGAAGTCCGGATAATTGAAATCCGTGCCTCGCCTTCTGTTTATTAATCATTCAATAGTTTCGATTTTTCTTTTCTGCTCAGGAAACGGCTGTCCTTTGGGATGAATGCTTTAGGCGCAACTTTCGCAAGCAACAGCAGAATGGCCGCGCTGACGGCAAAAGTTGCCGCAAAAGACAGCGCTTGTCCCGGAAGAAAGTGCGCAAAGGCAGAAACACCGGCAGGGACTGCTTCCTCGCTGAGGAATATGTCCGAAATCAACGACCAAACAAAATAGACAAGCGTTCCGAAAAAGGATGCCGTCAGTATATTCAAGGCTGCATTCGGAAAACGTTTATTGTTCAATGTGCGTTGCGTGAATTTCGCGAAAAATCCGGCGATGCCCACGAAAATAAATGGTGCCGCTTGGGTGAGGATATCGCCGGCAACATCCGTTCCTTCTCCTTTGAGTGCAAATAAAGCAAGACCGGTCAGTGTTCCTGAAACCAGCCCGAGCAACATGCCTCTGCGGAGGGAAATGAAAAGCAACGGCAGCAAAGCAAACACAAGATTGTATTCTCCAACTGGCATCGTCACATATGCCAAGGCAATCGCGAGAACAGCAAACAGAGCTGTCTCGGCCCAAGCCTTCGTACTATTAGAACCCATAAAGATGAATCTCTCCTTTTCAACAACGATCCGTTTCATTGCCTATCCGGCAAACGGGCATCAGCTTTTCTTCTGATAATTTGATGCTTCCATGATGATCGGTAAAATGACCGGTTTGCGCTTCGTCTTTTCAAAAAGATAACGGCTCAACGAATCACGTATCTCTTGTTTTAATTTGGCCCAATCAAAGTCTTTCGTATGCAGATTTTCTTCCACTACTTCCCGGACGATATTCGAACTTTCCTTGACAAGCTCTTCGCTAGCTTTCATGTAGACGAAACCACGCGAAACGATTTCCGGACCCGATAAAATTTTGTTCAATCTTCTCGAGATCGTCACAACGACAACGAAGATGCCATCTTCCGACAACAGTTTGCGGTCGCGCAAGACAATATTGCCGATATCGCCGACGCCGATCCCATCGATCAGTACGTTCCCGGCTGGGACTTGTCCCGTCATATGCATACGGCCTTTGGCATATTCGATGACGTCGCCTTTTCCGGGGATGAATATGTTCTTGAACGGAATGCCGACTTCATTCGCCAACTGGGCATGTGCAGCCTGCATCCGGTACTCGCCTTGGACAGGCACGAAATACGTAGGTCTTAGCAGGTTGATCATCAATTTCAGATCGTTCGGCGAAGCATGTCCGGATGCTTTGTAGGTTCCCGATATTTCCCGCACGGACGCACCGGCGCGGTAAATCAAATTTTTGGTTTTTGCGACTGTTGTTTCCATCGCTGTGGAAGGCGTAGTCGTGATGTAAACCAAATCACCCTCTTTAAGGTTCACTTGCTTGTGTCTGCCTTTGGACATACGTTGCAATGCTTCCAACGGTTCCCCGCTATTGCCGGTTTCCAGCACCAAGACTTGACCATCACGGTAATCATTGATGTTTTTTACATTCACAAGCAGATCTGGGGTCGGCAGGACTAGTTTTCCTAGTTTCATGGCGACATCGACTGTTTCAACCAAAGTCGGACCTGTCAAAAAGATTTTACGGTTAGCTTGGAGAGCGACATCAAAAACTTGCTGAATGCGCAAAATGTTGCTTGCAACACAGGACACGATGATGCGTCCTTCAGCATTGATGAAGGTATCCAGCATTTCTTCCTCAATCTTGCGGTCGCTGACATTTTCCGTAGTCGATTCGGCATCACCGGAATCGCTCAACAGCGCCAATACTTTTCCTTCGCCGATATCCGTAATTTTGCCGTAATCGGTCCGATACATCGGGGATGCGCTTTGATCAAACTTGAAGTCGCCTGTATAGACGACACTGCCTTCTTCCGTCTTCACACAGATCCCTACAGAGTCAGGGATGGTATGCGTTGTTCTGAAGAACCGGACGCTGGTGTTTTCGAATTCAATTTCAGTGTTCTCATCGATGACGTGGTAATCCTCAAAGCCTGTAGCCAATCCGGTTGAATCAACCGCCAGTTTAGCCAACGCGATCGTCAAACCTGTACCGAACACGGGTGCATCGATATTCTGCAATAAATAAGGCAATGCTCCTACAGCATCCGCATGGCCATGCGTCAGGAAAATACCCGCTATCTTATTTTTGTTTTCCTCCAGATACGTGAAATCAGGAATGACAACATCAATTCCCAACAATTCGTTTTCAGGATAGAGCAGACCGCAATCCAATACAAAAATTAAATCGTCCACTTCCACTAAATACATGTTTTTACCGCTTTCTCTCACACCTCCGAGAGAAATTATTCTTACTTTACTCATTGTACCACCTCTTATTTTCAGCTTTCTATGCTGTTATCTATATTAATCGTTTGAATGCCTTTCTCCGTATTTTCGTCCCTGAAAATCAGCACTGCTGCTTTGCCGAGCTGCCTTCAGATTCTACAAGCGGATGCGTTTTCTTCGCATCCGGCTAAACGTGACCGATATCCTCTCTGTTATATTATACATGATTATCGGCAAAATTGTAGCATTTGCTTCAGTTTCTGTTCCGGTTTTCTGAAAGTCAAAAAAAAGACCTCACAAAAGGAACGGACCGGGAACGATGTTTAACCAAACACCCTTCCCGGTCCATCCTTTGACAGGTCCTGTCATATTCAATTCTTCAGTTGATGCGGCCTGGACCATTCGTACAAAAAAATTCTACAGCAGGCCCATTTCGATCATTTTTTCAGCGATCTGCACAGAATTCCAAGCAGCGCCCTTCAACAGGTTATCCGAAACAACCCACATATGGAAACCATTATCGACATCCACATCCTTACGGATACGTCCGACAAATGTATCATTTTTTCCGACGGATTCTCGGGCGGTAGGATAAACTTGATTAGCTGTGTCATCCTGAAGCACGACTCCTGGCGCGTCTTTCAGCACTTCCCAGATGTCAGCGACAGAAACGTTTTTGTCGTCTACTTCAAAATAGACAGATTCCGAGTGTCCGGACATCACAGGGATACGCACACAGGTTGCTGAAACCTTGATATCCTGGTCACCCATGATTTTTTTGGTTTCATTGATCATTTTCCACTCTTCATACGTGTAGCCGCCTTCGCTGAACACATCGATTTGCGGTAAAGCGTTGAATGCAATCGGGAAATGCTTCTTATCGCCACCACAAGGCAAGATCTTCGCAACAGGCTCTTCACCGTTCAGGACAGCTTGGGTTTGAGCTTTCAATTCTTCCAAGGCATGCAGACCAGCACCGCTTACTGCTTGGTACGTGGAAACGATGACGCGATCCAAACCAAATTTTTCGCGGATCGGTTGCAAAGCTACAACCATCTGAATAGTGGAACAGTTTGGATTAGCAATCAATCCTTTGTGTTTGCGCAAGTCTTCCGGATTCACTTCTGGAACAACCAACGGCGTTTCCGGATCCATACGAAAAGCGCTCGTGTTGTCGATGACGATGGCTCCAGCTTTGATGGCTGCAGGGGAGAATTGTTTCGTGATGCCGCCCCCAGCGCTGAATAAGGCAATGTCGATGCCTTCAAATGAGTCGTCAGTCGTTTCTTCAATCTGCAGTTCCTGTCCTCGGAAAGTCTTAACTTTCCCTACAGACCGTTTAGAAGCCAACAACTTCAAACTTTTTATCGGAAAAGAAGCATTCTCCAACAAGCCCAGCATTTTTTCTCCAACAGCACCCGTAGCACCTACAATGGCAACATTATACTCTTTCATCATTGATCCCTCACTCATTCATTTTCTGTACTATCTATTTTTTTAGGATTTGGACATCCTTCACTTAAGCATTTTACCACACTTTATTAGAATTTTTTAATCTATTTTTTAATTACCCCAAAAAACATTCCAATCAGAAACCCTGCCCGGGATCTCTGATTGGAATGCGAAATGTCGACTATTTTATTTTATCCGATTAGGCACTCATCAGCTATGCCTTTTCTTGTGCAAGATGCAAATAAGGTCTGTTAATCCAAGCGCACTCTTCCATCCTTCTGCAGAATGGCTTCGATTTTTTTCTGGATTTCGTCCCTATTGTGCACATTCGCGTTTTCGCATTCGAATGCTTCGTCCCCACAAATCATGCACTTTCTCGGTTCATAGCCGATTTCCATACGCTGCACCTCGATCATCTTGCCTTCTTCGAGATAGAATACGCTGATCGTGAACAGTTGCCCGAGCAAGCTGCCGTCTTCTATCATGATGGCGGCTTGCTTCACGGCAGTCGGATAAGTATCGACGACAACAAAGTATTCCGGACCTGTATCCAAATCCATCAATTTTTCATAAGTGACTTTCCATTTATTTTTTTGGATCGCATTTTTGACTTCTTGGATGCCGATTTCAGAAATCTGCCTTACGATGGCATTATATTTGACGGGTCCAGGAATATTGCATTTAAGGGAAATCAACGTCTGGTTTGCATTTGTCTTGCTGATTTCCTCTTCAAAAAAGGCACGTTGTTCCCTTGAGGCCAACACTTCTTTGAGCGTCGGCATTTGACCTTGTGAGAAAATAGATTCTGGCACCATTGCACTCATCCTTTACTGTTTTATTTTGTTCCCTTCTGACAAACGGAACCGGAGCAGCCAGTTTGTTGCTGTTTCCGTTTGGTTTTTCTGCTTCTTCGGGTTGTCCGTGTATCCGATCTCGTGCTTCTTTGCGATTGAGCAACAGCTTGTTCGATAATTATGATGATACCATCCTTTGTAACTAAAACTTACACGGGAGCCTCACGATGCACAAAAAAACATTTAAAGCGCTTACATTTATATGGGCGATATAAGTAAAAAATATATCCATAAAATGTTGGCGTAAAAATATGTTTCTCTTTACCCTATAATAACGCTTTTATGAAAAAAATTCATTGATTTAATATTAAAATCTATAATTAATCAATATTACTCTATATGTCAGGATTATTAGAATAATTGTGACAAGCTTTCTTTCTGCTCATGGCCCTTAGGCTGCCGTCAACAAAAAAACAGGCATACCTCTTGTGAGGTGATGCCTGTTTTTTTCGTTTCGGAACGGTCTTCAGAAATTGTTCTTCTCCTGAAGACCGTTCCGAGCAGCCTTATTCTGTTATCAGCAGTTTATTTTTCTTCCTTAGGCAATAGCGCTTTACGGGAAAGGTTGATTCTGCCCTGTCTATCGATTTCAATGACTTTAACTTTGACTTTGTCGCCGATCGCCAGGATGTCTTCGACTTCTTTGACACGTTCGTTAGCCAATTCGGATATATGGACCATGCCGTCTTTGCCTTTTGTGATTTCAACGAATGCGCCGAATTTTTCGATGCGTTTTACTGTACCATCGTAGATTTCACCGACCTTCACTTCATGCGTCAATTCTTCGATGATTTGTTTAGCGCGGGCAATCATCGCAGTATCAGCTGAAGCGATGCTCACGTTACCTTCTTGGTCGATGTCGATCTTAACGCCGGTTTCTTCAATGATGCTGTTGATCGTATCTCCGCCCTTGCCGATGACGACTTTGATCTTATCTGGTTTGATTTGCATCATTTCGATCTTCGGAGCATACTGTGACAGTTCTTCGCGTGGGGCTGCAATCGTGCTTGTCAGCTCAGCAAGGATTTCCATCCGCGCTTTTTTCGCTTGCATCAACGCTTCAGTCAGGATTTGTTCTGTGATCCCTTGGATTTTGATGTCCATCTGCAAGGCAGTGATGCCTTCGCTTGTTCCGGCAACTTTGAAGTCCATGTCGCCCAAGTGGTCTTCAAGCCCTTGGATATCCGTCAAGACTGTGTAGTTCTCGCCTTCCATCACTAAGCCCATTGCGATACCCGCTACCGGTGCTTTGATCGGTACACCAGCGTCCATCAAAGCAAGTGTGCTCGCGCAGATACTTGCCTGTGAAGAGGAACCGTTGGATTCCAATACTTCCGAAACCAAACGGATTGTGTAAGGGAAATCAGCTTCAGTCGGGATGACTTGTTTCAATGCGCGTTCACCCAAGGCACCATGACCAATTTCGCGGCGTCCCGGACTTCCTGCTCTGCCGGTGCTGCCGACCGAGAATTGTGGGAAGTTGTAATGGTGGATGAATCGTTTGCTGTCCACCATGCCCAGGCCATCGATGATCTGATGTTCGCCCAACGGAGCCAAAGTACAAGTGGACAATGCTTGCGTCTGTCCACGCGTGAACAAGCCGGAACCGTGTACACGCGGCAATAAACCGACTTCGGAAGCCAATGGGCGAATTTCGTCGATTTTACGGCCGTCCGGACGGATTTTATCGACTGTGATCAAACGGCGCACTTCGTCTTTTTCCATGTCTTCCACGATTTGGCGGACTTCTTTGGAAATTTGTGCAAAGTTGGCGTCATCCTGATACTTTTCGTTGAAGAACAAGATTGCTTCAGCTTTCACGTCTTCAATAGCGGCTTCACGAGCCAATTTCTCTTCAGTCATGATGGCTGCCGTCATTTTTTCGCCGTAAGCAGATGTCACTTCGGTTACAAGTTCAGGGTTTAAAGCCAAAAGCTTGACGGTCATTTTTTCTTTGCCTACTTCGGCTACGATTTTATCTTGGAAGTCGCATAATTCCTGGATCGCTTTGTGGCCGAACATCAATGCTCCAAGCATATCTTCTTCATTAACCATTGCAGCGCTGCTCTCAACCATGTTGATGGCAACTCTCGAACCGGCAACGGTCAACTCAATATCGGATGCTTCATTCTGTGGAGCGGTTGGATTCAAAACATATTCGCCATCCACGCGGCCTACGTTCACTCCAGCGATCGGCCCATAGAAAGGAATGTCGGAAATCGCCAATGCCAACGAGGAACCGAACATAGCGGCCATTTCAGGTGCGCAATCCTGTTCGACGGACATAACAACGTTTGTGATCTGCACTTCGTTGCGGAATCCTTCAGGGAACATCGGGCGGATCGGACGGTCGATCAAACGCGCCGTCAATGTTGCATTTTCGCTTGGGCGGCCTTCACGTTTGATGAAACCTCCAGGTATTTTCCCGACTGAATACATTTTTTCTTCATAGTTCACAGTCAATGGGAAGAAATCGGTATCTTTTGGTTCTCTTGAACCTACAGCAGCCGTCAACACAACGGTATCTCCGTATCTCACCAATACCGCACCGTTCGCTTGCTTAGCCAATTGGCCGATTTCGACTTGCAGCAAACGACCTGCCCAGTCCATTTGGAACACTTTTTTTTCTGACATGTTATCATTCTCCTTTTGCGATGCTTCCCATCTACCAACTACTAAACAAATGTCAACTTACTGATGCGTATAAGCTCACATTTGTATAGTAGCGATCTGTAGAGCGGGAGCCTCATTCCATTATAGCTGATTGCCCAGCATTTTTGCACTTATTGTCCGAAAAATCCCAAAAAATAAGCGAGATTCACAGTGGAATCTCGCTTAATATATCTTAGCCACGAAATTAACGACGTAAGCCTAATCTTTGGATCAGTTCACGGTAGCGGGGAACGTCTTTGTTACGCAAGTAAGCCAACAAGTTACGACGGTGTCCAACTTTTTTCATCAAACCACGGTAAGAATGGTGGTCTTTTTTGTGAACGCGTGCGTGCTCGTTCAAGTGGTTGATTTCATACGTAAGAACTGCGATTTGCACTTCAGGGGATCCAGTATCTCCTTCGTGAATAGCGTATTCTTTGATGATTTCATTTTTAAGTTCTTTTGAAATTGCCATTTTTTTCACCTCTTTCATAAAGTTACCTTTAACTGAGTAAAACGTTGGTGATTCGTTTAACCAAGTTGAAGGTCGTATATATAATACAAGAAACAGTTTATCGTAATTCCTTACCGATTGCAAGTAAAAATCACTTTTTTCATAAACCTTTGTATTCGGCTTTCAGCTCCAATACCATGTCACGGATTTCTGCCGCTTTCTCAAAATTGAGGGCTTTGGCGGCTTCCCTCATTTCCTTATCCAGTTGATCGAGCGCTTCGCGGCGTTGTTCCATCGTCATCGCCTTATAGATGCTCAAGATGCTGACTTCCCCTTCGGCATCTTCAGGTGTATGCGAGATGCTGATCCGGTCACGGACTTCCTTGATGATCGTTTTCGGCGTGATGCCATGCTCAATGTTGTAGGCTTCCTGCGTCGCACGACGCCTGTTCGTTTCATTTATGGCCCGCTCCATCGAATCCGTTATGCGGTCCGCATACATGATGACTTTTCCGTTCTCGTTCCGGGCGGCTCGGCCGATCGTCTGGACAAGCGAGCGCTCGCTCCGCAGGAAGCCTTCCTTGTCGGCATCCAGGATGGCGACAAGCGAAACCTCGGGAACATCCAACCCTTCCCGCAATAGATTGATGCCGATCAACACATCAAATTCTCCCAATCGGAGATTCCGGATAATTTCCGCGCGCTCCATCGTTTTGATTTCGCTGTGCAGATAATTCACTTTGATGCCGACTTCCTTCAGATAATCGGTCAAGTCTTCGGACATCTTCTTCGTCAAAGTCGTGATGAATACCCGCTCATTGCGTTCGACGCGCAAATTGATTTCACTGATCAGATCATCGATTTGGCCTTTGATCGGCCGCACCTCCACAATCGGATCCAACAAGCCTGTCGGACGGATGATCTGTTGGGCAACATACGGGCTTTGTTCATACTCGTATGGGCCAGGGGTCGCTGAAATATAAATGATCTGGTTGACCCGTTCTTCGAATTCCTTCAACGTCAACGGGCGATTATCCAAGGTGCTCGGCAAACGGAAGCCGTAAGCCACCAACTGTTCTTTCCGCGAACGGTCACCGTTGTACATGCCGCGTATTTGGGACATTGTGATGTGCGACTCGTCGATGACGGTCAAATAATCATCCGGGAAAAAATCAAGCAACGTGTACGGAGGCTCTCCGGGAGCGCGCCCGTCCATATGTCTGGAATAGTTTTCGATTCCGTTGCAGTATCCCATTTCCATCAACATTTCCATGTCGTAGTTGGTGCGCTGTTCCAATCGCTGGGCTTCCAGCAGTTTGTTTTCATCGCGCAACACCTTTAGGCGATCCTTCAATTCTGCCCGGATCATGTCGACTGCATGCAAGGTCTTTTCTTCATTTGCCACGAAGTGAGTGGCTGGGAAAACAGGAAAATGTTCGACATCATTCTTGATTTCTCCGGTGAGCACATCCACTTCCCTGATCCGATCGATTTCATCCCCAAAAAATTCGACACGGATGGCCTCGTTGTCGCGGGATGCCAGAAAAATTTCAACAACATCCCCGCGCACACGGAACGTGCCGCGCCGAAAATCGATATCATTGCGTTCAAACTGCATTTCCACCAACCTACGCAGCAGTTCATTCCGTTCCATCTCCATCCCTTGCCTTAACGATAAAGTATGCTCTTTATAGTCCAAGGGATTCACCAGGCCATAAATGCAGGATACAGAAGCGACCACAATCACGTCCCGCCTTTCCAGCAAGGAGCTGGTGGCGGAATGACGCAGTTTATCGATTTCATCGTTTACGCTGGATTCTTTTTCTATATAAGTGTCACTCGAGGGAACATAAGCTTCGGGTTGGTAATAGTCATAGTAGCTCACAAAATATTCGACGGCATTGTTCGGAAAAAACTCCTTCAATTCGCCATACAGTTGCCCTGCCAACGTTTTATTGTGCGCGATGACGAGCGTAGGCTTGTTTACTGCTTGGATGACGTTGGCTACCGTAAAAGTCTTTCCGGTCCCAGTCGCGCCCAACAAGGTTTGCGCCCGTCTGCCCAGATTCAATCCGCCGACAAGCTCTTTGATGGCTTCCGGCTGATCACCGCTGGGCTGGTAGGGGGAAATTAATTCAAATTGATCTTTCATATGGATGATTCACCTCTTCACTCACTGTTACAACTATTTTACCACCCAAACATACTTTCGTACACTTTGGAGCTTTTGCCATGGCATGGCCTGATTTTGACCCAAAAATTTCAAAATATATGTCTCGAAATTCCGGGTCGCAATGATTAAAAAGGGAATCTCTTTCATTTTTTATTGCACAACCCTCCAAAATTATGTATAATATGGCATGTTGGCAAAACAGCCTAATAGTTATAGAAATAAGGAAAGAGGGGTGAACCCAATGCCAAATATCGATTCAGCAATCAAACGTGTTCGCACTAGCGAAAAAGCTAACCTAAAAAACAACGCTCAAAAGAGTGCTATGCGTTCAGCTATCAAGAAATTTGAAGCTGCAGTAGCAGAAGGCGCTGAAAATAGCGAAGAATTATTGAAGGCAGCAGTTAAATCTATCGATTCAGCAGCTTCTAAAAACTTAATTCATCAAAACAAAGCGTCTCGCGACATTTCTCGTTTAACTAAAAAATTAGCAAAATAATTTTTTGATTTAAGAGACTTCAAAACGCAAGGCCGAAGACAGACCAGTCCAACTGGTCCGTCTTCGGCCTTTTTCGTATGTAAAGTAATTTGTATAACTTATCAAACTAAAAACGTATCACCACAGGTGTTAAACTGATTTGCAACTTATTTCATGCATCCAAAATGATGTCCAGCTCCACGGGTTAGCCCTTCGGAAAGGACAAAGGAACCCCTTGTCTCTACGAGCCAAGGATACTATTCGACTAACCTGCTGACGCAGGAAGTCTCTCAGCATATTGCGCTCTACGATGCTCAGTCGGCACGATTTCCTAAATTTCTTTCAGGGCTGAACGAACCCGTTGCGCTTTTCTCCTTTGATTTCACTGTTTGGGCATTGCGTTTGCGTAGCGGATCAGAAATAATTCAAATTGTATCTCCTTCAACCCCTGCCCTGTCTTCATGTTATACTCCGTCTCGACCAATCCCTGAAAAGCATCCGCCAATACCTTTTCGGAAAGGTTCCTCACTTGTTGGAAAGCAAGTTTCACACGATAAGGATGGATCTTCAGTACTTTGGTGATGTCCGTTTGTTGGTACCCATTTTTTGAAAGCAGCTTCACTTGCAGCAACAGACGGAATTGCCCCAAAAGGATCGCGTTTATTTTTATCGGCTCCTCTTTTTGGAGCAAGAGATCCCGATAAATCTGGATGGCCAGATATGTGTTCTTGTTCAGCACCTGCGTAACCAATTCAAAAATATTCTGTTCCAGATTGCGCGGAATCAAGTCGATCACCATCTGTTTGGTGATTTTTTTTTCTTCGGATCCGGCCAAAAACAGCTTAGGCAGCTCCCTCATTCCCCGCGACAGTTGATTTTCGATCCGCTCGTAAAACAATTCCAGTGCATCGCGGTTCATTTGATAGCCTTCATTTTTTATCATGTCCCCTAAAAATTTACGGGCTTCTTTTTCAGCCAAAGGAGAAACGTCCACAGTGACGGCCTTCTTCGTCAGGAGTTTCGACAATTTTTTTCTGCTGTCCAATTTTTCATACGGTGCAAAAATAGCCAAAATCGTTGAGGACGAAGGGTTCTCCAGATAACTCTCAAGCCAACCAAGATCATGTTCAAGCCCATTCTTGGGTTTTTCTGCCGTCAAAAACAGCGGGTTTTCGATGATGACCAAACGTCTTTCCCCAAAAAACGGCAGCGACTCCGCATCTTCAAGAGCCCGATCCAACAGTGTCTCATCCATATTGAATATGCCGACATTCAAATCCTTGTCGGCTTCGTCAACCACCGTTTGCAACAACAGTTGCTTCGCTTCTTCTATAAAAAAATCTTCTTTGCCCAAAAACAAATAGACCGGCTGCAGCTGACCCTTTTTTATTTTGGACATCTCCGTTGTATAATTCACGTTTGGACCACCATTCATCATTTTTATTTTTTGTTCGCCAAAATGGTTCGCCATTCTGTTTTCTCCGATCCGTACAGGAAGTGGATAGCGCCCTGTTGATCCGTGCGGAAAATCGAAATATCCCGCAATTTCAGTCGTTTCAGTATTTCCGCATCCGGATGACCGTACCTGTTCTCTTTCCCTGCAGATATCAAGGCTAATTTAGGTTGGACCTGATCCAAGAAGCCTTCCGAACTGGATGTTGCGCTCCCATGATGACCGATTTTCAGAATATCGGTCTTCAGATCAGGGTAAGTGCGCATCAGCAAGTCTTCCCCTTCTTCTCCGAGATCGCCCGTGAACAGCCAATCAAAGCCGCCTAAGCTTGTTTGGATGACCAATGAATCCTCATTTCCGCCTTCGCCGGGGGATAAAGGTGCCAGGATATGAAAAACAAAATCAGCATCAATCTTTACATCGACTTGCCCTAACACAGGATAGAGTGACGCTTGTTGCTGACTCTGCAGTTCAAGCAGCACTGCTGCGAACGCCGCATTCCCCTCCGCTCCTTTAGGGAAATATACTGCAGCGATCGGCAGCCCTTCGGCAAGTTCGCGCAATGAACCGACATGATCCTGATCGGCATGCGTCAGAAAGACCATGTCCAATTTTTTCACGCCTTCCGCTTTTATGATAGATACTAGCTTTTCGCCGGCAGTGGTCGCTGTTTCGCGGACTTGCCAAGCTTCTTTTTCGAAAGTGATCATGCCGCCCGTGTCTATCAGCACCGCCCGACGATGAAAGGGCGTTATGAACAGAATGGCATCGCCCTGACCCACATCAAGCATGACGACTTTCCCGGAAGGCATCAGCTGGTGGGCGAACGAAAACAAGCCGACAGCAATAATCAGGAAACTGAGCACGCGGATATCCCTTCGTTTCTTTTCAACGCTGAGCAAGAGCGACAGCAAGGCGATCCAGACCAGCGCAAAATAAAAGGCAGGCGGCCGCCCTGTAATGAGTGACGCAAAATCCAAATCAGCGGCTTTCCCAGCGAAGGTTTCCAATAAGGTGAGGACTTTGTCGGACACAGCGCAAAGCAATCCCAGCAACGAGGTTTCAGGGAAAAAGAGCACTGCAAAGAACAATATCCAAAACAGCGGAAAAAGAAACCAAGAAAAAAAGAAGGAAAAGATTACATTCACAAAGATCCCGAGCCAGGAAACCTCAAAAAAATGATAAGCGACAACGGGAAAAGAAACCATCGTCATCAGCGCCGTCAGGCAGATATCCTTCAACAACCCATTCATTTTCCATTCCGCACTTATCGGCGCAACGAAATACAATACCCCGGCCAAAAGATAGCTCAATTGAAAACTTGCCGAATAGATCAGCAGCGGATTGTATAAAACAGCAACCATCACCGTAAGCGCGAAGGCGTCTTTCGCTTCAACACGATGGCCGGTGATTTTACCCATCAGAAGGATAAAATGCGTACAGATAGCCCGAAAGACACCGATCCCCCACCCGGTCAGCACACCATAAGCGATCAGAAATACAACCAGCAGCTTATCCGTGGTCTCATGGCTAACTTTCATACGCAAAAGGATATAGCGCAGCTGGGACAGCAACAACTGGATATGCATGCCGGAAATGGAAAAAAGGTGCAATAAACCGATCCCGCGATAGGCATCCAAAGTATCTCCCGCAATAGCATGCGATTGATTGAATAACATGGTTTGAATATAGTCGGTCGTCTGGACAGCAGGCAATTTTTCCAGCATCAAAATGATGGATCGCCTTATGCTGCTTGGCCAGGACCAGACAGAACGATCTTCGCTCCGGAACTGCATCGCTTCGATCGTGACGACCCAATGGATGCTTTTCGCATTCAGATAATTTTCAAAATCAAATTGGTACAGATTCCGTTCAGCTTCCGGCTCTTCCAACTGGACAGTGGCAATGACACGCTGCGGAAATCGTTTTTGTTCCCAGTTGCTCTTTTCTTCTTCCGTTTCGATCGTGTAGTAGAAATAAACTTGCTCTTCCTTGCCTTCCGATTGCATCAAGGCTTGCCCAGTCAGCAAATCGCCGTTGATCCTCATATCATTCGGATCCAACTGCAGCGCAGCTGTTCTGACCGACTCCGCTTCCTTATCAGTGAACTCAGATGCATTTGACCACTGGTGGATCAGCAAGCTCGCTATGGTTGCGATCACTACCGCGGCAGCGATGACATTCAGAACCTTTGCTTGCATAAAGAATAGGCGCGCAAAAATGGCAAACAGCAGTACCCATGCAAAGAAATTATTTTTGTCAAACCCAATAACGGTTACCGGGAAGACGAACAAGGCAGGCAAAAGCAGATAGCCTTTAATGGTCAGTCGTCATGATGACCGCAACAAGCAGCAGAGCCATCATCTGATTGTTCTTTTCGTTTCAGCAATTGATAAAAATAATCCGGATCGAGGGGGACTTGTTCATACGGAATGTCCATTGCATCCAAAAGATGGATGGCGTAGGAGTCGTTATGATAGTCTTCCAAATAGTAGATTTTCTTGATGCCGGCCTGCAAAATCATTTTCGTGCATTGCAGACAAGGGAAATGTGTTACATATATTTCCGCATCCTCGGTCTGGGCGCCGAATTTGGCGCACTGGAGGATCGCATTCATTTCCGCGTGGATGGTGCGGACACAATGCCCGTTCACGACATAGCAGCCCTCATCGATGCAGTGGACATCGCCGGAAACACTCCCGTTGTATCCTCCGGCTATGATGCGTTTGTCCCTGACGATTGTGGCACCGACCTCCAGACGTTTACAAGTGCTCCGCAGCGAGAGCAGCACGCTTTGTGCCATAAAATATTGATTCCAAGGAATTCTTTCCATGCAGTAGTTACCTCCATCCATATATAAAATTAAGTATACAAGAGCCGCTCCCTTGATTCAATTTTATTTTGCTCCGACCGTGATTAGATCTTTAAACCCCTCGAAGGTTTTTTCACCGATTCCTGAAACTGCCATTATTTCCTCGATCGTCTGGAAAGAGCCGTTCTCCTCACGGTACGCGATGATGAGCGCAGCTTTTTTTTCACCTATCCCATTCAATGTCTGCAGCAACACCGCATCTGCCCTATTGATGTCCACTTTATCGGTTTCAGCTTCCTCGTTGCCGGTTTCTTGCTCGGCCACCGTATTTGCCGGCGCCGCAATAAGATGCTCGGATGCTTCCCCGATTGCAGGAATATAGATCACCATCTGATCCGCAACCCGCTGGGACAGATTCACTGTGTCGGCATCAGCCGTTTCGCTCAAGCCACCCGCCAAATCAATTATGTCAATGACACGCATATCCGCCTCAGCTCGGTATACTCCCGGCTTTTTTACGGCGCCTTTGATGTCGACGATGATGATTTCCCGGATCGGCTCCTCCTCTTCCGGCTGCTCCGGCGACAGGTTTGACTCAGCAGAACTTGCCGCCAGATAGGTTTCATCCAACAACAACTCCTCTGGGCTGGTTTCTGCCGTATTGCCGTATAACAATCTGCCTAATCCAAAGAGACTAACAGCAAGAAACAAAAACAAAACGGCAAATCTGATTGCTTCCCGCTTATGGCAAGCAAACCATTCCCGAATAGCATCCAAGCTATCCCTCCTTTCGCATCCATTGATAACATACGCGAAAAGGCACAGAAACATTCAGCCATCCGTAATAATTTCCTCAGAAAGGCATTAAAATAAAAAGGTTGGGCAAGGAACCCGCGGCTCCTCTCCCAACCTTATCTTATGCAAATGTTCGATTCATTCCGTAATTTTATTTCCCTTGAACGCACTGTCCTTGAATTTCTGAAGGATAGCAGCATTGATGTTGGCCGGCACCAAGGTAGATACATCCCCGCCGAACATCGCAACTTCCTTGATCAGGCTGGAACTGAGGTAACGATAGTTTTCCGAAGACAAGAGAATCACCGTCTCAAGATCGGGAGCCTGCAGCTTATTCATCGAGGCAATGCTGTGTTCATACTCGAAGTCCTTTACGTTTCGCACCCCGCGCAAAAGCGCACAGGCACCGACATCCCTTGCCATTTCGATTGTAAGCCCACCGGTATGGCGGATGACCCGGACCTTCGGAAAGTCACACAAAGCTTCGGCAACCAACTGAATCCGTTGCTCACCGTCAAATAATGATTGCTTGGATGTATTGGTCGACACCGCAACGACGATTTCGTCGAAAACAATGGCTGCACGGGAGATCGTATCGATGTGCCCGTTTGTCAAAGGGTCAAAACTCCCTGCAAATAGTGCTGTTTTCCCCATGGAATCACCCTTCCTGATAGTAGTCGAACATTTCGATAGCGATGGTTCCATAAACGGCACGCTTCCATTTTCCGTAAGGGCCGATCTGTTCCGGCAGCGTATTCTCCTTTGCCATTTCGCAGACAAATATAGTTTCTTCGTTGACCAACTGCAAAGCGATCATTTCAGTGATGTCAGCCACCGTCTTTTCTTCAGCATACGGCGGATCAAGAAAGACCAAAGAAAATTGCGTCTTCGGATTTTCCGAGGCGAAGACGCGCAGATTTTTTCGCGCATCCCCTGCATAAACAGTGAATTTCTCCGGTTCCTTCGTGATATCGATGTTTTCCTTGATCGTATCAAGCGCTTTTCGGTTCTTTTCGAACAACACCGCTCTGTCGATCCCGCGGGAAACCGCTTCGATCGACAAGCCGCCGCTGCCTGCAAACATATCCAGGCTGATTCCCCCATCAAAGAACGGACCGATGATGTTGAACAAGGACTCTTTGACCTTGTCCGTCGTTGGGCGTGTATTGCTGCCAGGAACGCTTTTCAATCTGCGTCCTTTGTATTCTCCTGCGATAACTCGCATCTGTCCTCACCTACAAACAAATATTTTTTATTTCGGTATGTATTCTAAAAAGAATAAGTTTTCGTTTCAAAAGCGGACACGTTGTATTCCGCTTCAGGATTACTGCGATCTTTCCTGCCAGGAAGAGCATTCTTCAGGGTCATGTCGATTTCAGGACGATGCGACAATTCCACTTTCCTGACAAAATGCAGACTGTTTAATTTTTCTGCCGTGGCTTGTGCCTCTTCTAGGTCGACGTACAATAAAACATACTTCATTCTGTTGGAAACATAATGGATATAACCGTATCTTTTCAAATTTTTGATCTGTCTCAAGGTATAGACCCAGACGACGATGCCCTGCCTTTTGGTCACTTCTAAACTCATATGTTTACCCCCTACTGGAAATATGTATCTGACAAGCTGCAGGCATGTTTGAATCCCCTGATTGAAAAAATGGGTCCCCTGCCGAAACCAATATATTCGGTGAAATGGCATGTGCCAATCGCTCGGAAACCTTGTCCAAAAGCACTTGTAATTCACGTTCCGCTGTCCGAAAGCGATAGACGGATTCATCCAAGTCCATGATCCGCTTCGCCTGGTAAACGCGTTGTTTGATTTCTGCGTAATCCGGTGCAAAGTCAGGATAGGCTTCGACCCGTTCGTACGCCTCTTTCGCATCATGGAATGCTCTTATCTTGGCGTCAGCCTCTTTATTTTGTGACAGAAGACGCTTTGCTTCCTTATAAGATGACATGGTGTCTCCGCCGCAGATTGCTTCCACAAGCCGGAATGTTTGGTCTTCCAACGCAAAGTACGCTTCATTGATGATCATCTTATTCCCCTGCCTCGTGTGTGTTGATGATGTCTACTTTTTAGTATAGCTTGAAACGACGGGCGACTCAACCGTTTTTTATGGACCTATAGGCTGCTCGCTCAAAAGGATCAATTGGTAATGTTCATTGGCGGTAACGGCGTAACGCGTCAGATAATCATCAAAAATGACGTTATCTTCTTGCAGCAGCTTCAGGAAGAGCGAAGGGACACTATAGCACTCATCATCAAAAACAAAGGCCGTTCTCGTATCGGGGGCAACCTCCGCTAATTTTTTCTCGATGCGTTGATCCGATAAAGTGAATGCTGCCGTAAAATCATTGATTGCTGCTTCACTCGGCATAAGGTCGCCCGCAGCCATGATCAACTCTTCGGATTCCTGGAACATCGCCAAGCCCCTGCGTTCCCGCAGTACGCCCAATATGCTTTTGATTTGTTGGGCATTTTCTTCATCTGCGGCAACGCTTCGTTCCCAGTCGTCACGCTCGCTTTCATAGTCTTCATCTGAGACGACGGAATAATATTCCAAATCCAGCAACGCCTCATTCGAAAGGAAATACATCCCATAAACCGTTTTCGTCACATCATCAAACAGCAAAATCACAAAGCTGTCATTCTCGAACTGAATCAACGGCGTCCGTTCTTTTTGTTTCTTCGATAGAACCAACTCATACGGCGTATCGCCGACAGTCAGTTGAAAATCCCGCGCCAGGTAACCCTCATCGAGTACATTCTCCTGCGTCATGCCGATTGTGTACATGCCTGTTTCTATTTTGTTTCCCAAAACATAGAGGGAGCGGATGATATCCTCCTTGACGCCTATTTGGATGTAGTCCGCGGCATTTGTCCCGAATACCCACCATTCACTGTCTCCGTAGGCTTTACCGACGCGAATCGGTTCCCCATGCTTGGCTGTGTAGGCTTCAATAGGCTGACCGATGTAGGATTCATAGCCGGTCACCGGCAAAGGATACCCTTCATTTTCATCAATGGACGCTTGCTCGTTCCTCGCGATGCTTGAAGGCGGCGCGGTTCGTTCTCCATTGTCCACATAGAGAGGGAGTGCATAAGCTATGAAAATGAACAAAATGAACAATGACACTACTTTGATGGAAAATTTCACGCCGATCCCTCCTTGTGACTTCTGATCGTTCAATATGGCAAAGGATACCACGATAAATACTATTATACCCTATTTTGGCTCGATGCGAATAGCTTTCCGGCGGCTTATGCACTGAGGCAACCGCTGGGTGAAGAATCGAAGCATCCATTCAAAAAAGAGCCAGAAACCCGGCTCTTTTTTCTCATTTATTTTGGTTGTTTGGAAATCTGATCGTTGATGTACATATTGTTGACCAGTCCGATTGAAACGGCCGATACCAACAGGCTGGATCCTCCGTAGCTGACGAACGGAAAAGTGACTCCGGTCAATGGCATCAGGCCGGTCGCGCCACCGACATTGATGACTCCCTGTACCAGGAACATAGTGCCGATTCCGATGCAGACCAGTTGGGCAAACGGATCTTTGATTTTGATTGCATTCTTAAAAATGCGGTAAACCATATAGAAAAACAGCACCAAAACGAATGCGACGCCCATCAGGCCCAACTCTTCCCCAACGATGGACAAGATGAAATCGGTGTGGGGTTCCGGCAGATAGCCGGACTTCTGGATGCTTTCACCGATGCCGACACCGAAAAGGCCACCCCTGCTCAATGCGTAGTACGAATTCACCACTTGGTACCCGGAATCCTGTATGTCGGCAAAAGGATCGATGAATGATGTGATCCTTTCCATCTGATAGGACTGGAAGAAAGGGATGCTGCTTCCGAATGCTTTCACCACGACGATGATCAATCCGTATATCGCTCCGATAGCCCCAAAAGTCATTACCCCATACTTGACTTTGATGCCGCTGTGAAGGAACAACACGAGACAGATGAAAGCAATGATGGCGGCACCGCCAAGATCGGGTTGCAGGAAGACCATCAGGATTGCGGCAGCCGTAATCGCGAGAGGTTTCTTCATCATTTCATAAAAATTATCATTAATGTGGTTCTGGTGGCGGGAAATGAACCAGGACAAGTACAGAATCAGATTCAACTTCATGAACTCCGCGGGTTGGAACCCAAAAGATCCAATATAGATCCAACCGCGTGCCCCCTTCGTTGCGGTGCCCGGCCAAAGCAGCAGATAAGCCAAAATGCCGAAAAGAACAATCAGTCCGTAATGCAGCAGCTTGTCGTTTTTGAACAGACGCTTCGAGAGAAATGAAACGAATAGCGCACCGAACAGCCCCAGGACAGCGAATAAAATTTGCCGGTAAAAGAAATGTTCCGAATTGTTGTAATCCGTCATGGCACGATAGCTGCTGGAACTGTAGACCATCAGTATCCCGAAACCAGACAGGATGATGTATGGGATCAGCAGGCGCCAATCCATATAGGAGAATTTTTTCTTGATTGCGTTTTTAATCATGTAGACAACTAAACCCCTTTGTCGGCGGAATCGTTTTTCGATTGATCAAAATAGTTCGTGTACATGGCGTTCAAAGAAGCCTCCAAATCACTCAAAATCTTGTGCCCCTCTTCTTTCGAGATGATTCCCAATTTCACGGCATAATCGACTTCACGGGAGAATCCGTACATTTGCGTATCCACCACATCCTCGAAGGCTGGACAGTTCGCAAAGCAGAGGTGTTCTTTTTGGCTATTGATTAATTTGTAGATCTTTTCAGCATCCTGCATCAAGATTTCCAAAGCAGTTGTTTTGTTGATGCTATCCATTTTAATTCCTCCCCTCAAAAGTTAATTCCTTATATCTTGAACTACCCCGCAGTCCATGCGGTTGATACAAAAATTGTATGGTCTTTCTGGCTTATTATACCAAACAAATAGGCTGACGCCTACAGCCATTCATCGCCAGCCTGCTTATCGGGCATGCCCCTATCATCCCTTGAGGCCGGGTTTTTCTGGCGGATTGAAGAGAAAAAGGCCCGAGGCAATGGTTGCCAAGGACCCTTTTCCAGAACTTACTGTCGGATTATTCTGCTTTTTTCTTGCGTTTAGCAGCTTTTTCGCGTTCATTTTTGTCTAAGATTTGTTTACGCAGACGTACACTTTCAGGTGTCACTTCGCAATATTCATCTTCTCCCATGAATTCAAGCGATTCTTCCAGCGTCAATGTGCGCGGACGTTTGATCACGTTAGTGGAATCTTTGTTTGCAGAACGGATATTTGTCATTTGTTTCGCTCTTGTTATGTTAACAGCGATATCGTTGTCGCGGGCGTTTTCGCCGACAATCATACCTTCGTAGATATCCACACCAGGTTCGATGAAGATCGTTCCACGATCCTCTACGCCCATGATGCCGTAGGTTGTTGTTTTGCCTGTTTCAGTTGATACAAGCGCGCCTTTGCTGCGTCCGCCGATTTTTCCTGGCAACTCTGGTAAGTACGCTTCAAACGTATGCGCCATGATACCATATCCGCGAGTGATGGATAAGAATTCAGTAGAGTAACCGATCAATCCACGTGACGGAACAAGGAAGATGATACGGACTTGGCCGTTACCGCTGTTTTGCATATCCTGCATTTCAGCTTTGCGTTGGCTGATTGTTTCGATTACGGAACCCATGTATTCTTCAGGGGTGTCGATCTGAACACGTTCAAACGGCTCGCATCTTACGCCATCAACTTCTCTGATGATAACTTCTGGACGGGATACTTGTAATTCGTAGCCTTCACGACGCATGTTTTCGATCAGGATGGACAAATGCAATTCGCCACGTCCGGAAACGATCCAAGCATCAGGAGAGTCGGTAGGATCAACACGCAATGATACGTCAGTGTGCAATTGTTTCATCAAACGCTCTTCGATTTTACGGGAAGTGACCCATTTACCTTCACGGCCTGCGAAAGGAGAGTTGTTTGTAAGGAAAGTCATTTGCAATGTAGGCTCGTCGATGTGCAGAACCGGCAAAGCTTCACGATGATCAACAGGAGTCACTGTTTCACCAACGAAGATATCTTCCATACCGGAAATGGCAATCAAATCGCCCGCTTTTGCTTCTTCGATTTCGATGCGGTCCAAACCAAAGTAGCCGAACAGTTTTGATACACGGAAGTTCTTGAATGTGCCGTCCAATTTAAGTAAGGATACTTGGTCCCCAACTTTGATTGTGCCACGGAATACGCGTCCGATACCGATACGGCCAACAAAGTCACTGTAGTCAAGTAAAGCTACTTGGAATTGTAATGGTTCAGCAGAGTTGTCGATTGGAGCCGGGATGTGTTCGATGATAGCATCAAAAACGTTATCCATTGTGTCTTCTTGTTCAGTTGGATCATCTGACATGCTTGAAGTACCATGCATTGCAGAGGCATAGACAACCGGGAATTCCAATTGTTCGTCATCAGCGCCCAATTCGATGAATAATTCCAGGACTTCATCCACAACTTCAGCCGGTCTGGCAGTCGGTTTGTCGATTTTGTTTACTACGACGATAGGGATCAGTTTTTGCTCCAAAGCTTTTTTCAATACGAAACGCGTTTGCGGCATCGTACCTTCGTAAGCATCGACAACAAGCACTACACCATCAACCATACGCATGATACGTTCTACTTCTCCACCGAAGTCCGCGTGCCCTGGTGTATCCATGATGTTGATGCGCGTGCCTTTGTATTGTACGGCTGTATTTTTCGCCAAGATTGTGATTCCGCGTTCTTTTTCAAGATCGTTGGAGTCCATTGCGCGTTCCATAAGCTCGGTTCTAGCATTCAATGTATCCGATTGTTTCAACAATTCATCTACTAATGTTGTTTTACCATGGTCAACGTGGGCGATGATTGCAACATTACGAATATCTTTTCTAAATTCCATTTGTTGTTTTCCTCCAAAATGTTTACTTGTTTTTCACTGCTGTTTGATATGCCAACTGCTACTGCCATTATATAGTCGATCACAATTCTGAATTTGAACTTCCCATCAGCTTTCGTTTGCGGAATAGGTGAAAACCCGCTGAAAACTCATGAAGACAACTATCAACTTGTCCAGTCTATCACCTCCAGAACCATTTGGAAAGAAAAAAGTTCAATGTAACGGCTTTCTTAAAAAACTTTTTCTTTCGGCTGCCCCTCTGCCACAACTGCCATGGCCCGCTTGGATTCATGGGCCCGATCTCCATTATGGGTAATTCCGCAAAAAGAGACATAATCCCGAATGATTATGCCTCTGCTTTTTTTGATTGGTTCCTACATGTTTTCGATGACCAGTTCCGCGAATCCAGAGCAGCTGACTTTTTGGGCAGCTTCATCCTTCATCAGATAATAGAAATCGCGTGTGACCGTTTTGTTCGCGATCGTCTTCTCGATTCCACGGGTGATCAAGTCGCTGACTTCATTCCAACCGATGTAATCGAACAACATAGCGCCTGACAACAACACCGATGACGGGTTCAATTCATCCAAACCGGCATATTCCGGTGCAGTACCGTGTGTTGCTTCAAAAATGGCATGACCTGTGTTCTGGTTGATGTTCGCTCCTGGCGCAATCCCGATTCCGCCCACTTGAGCAGCTAACGCATCGGAAATGTAGTCACCGTTCAGGTTCAAGGTCGCGATGACATCATAGTTCTCAGGGTTCATCAAAATCTCCTGCAGGAAGATGTCCGCGATCCGGTCTTTGATGATCAACTTGCCTGCCGCAACAGCATCTTCATAAGCTTTATCCGCTGCCGCTCTGCCGTCCGCAGCTTTTACGGCATCGTATTGGGACCAAGTGAAGACTTTATCGCCAAATTCGCGTTCCGCTAAGGCATAGCCCCACTTCTTGAAACCGCCCTCCGTGAATTTCATGATGTTGCCTTTGTGGACCAACGTCACGGAAGTGCGACCATTTTCCAATGCATATTGGATAGCGCTGCGGATCAAGCGTTCCGACCCTTCGATCGAAACCGGCTTGACGCCGATTGCCGATGTCTCAGGGAAGCGGATTTTGTCCACGCCGAATTGGGTCTGCAGAATCTCGATGATTCGTTTCGCTTCTTCACTTTGCGCTTCGAATTCGATTCCGGCATAGCAATCTTCGGTATTTTCCCGGAAGATGACCATATCGGTTTTTTCAGGTTCTTTCAATGGTGTCGGAACGCCTTCGAAATAACGGACAGGACGCAGGCAAACGAAAAGGTCCAATGTCTGGCGCAAAGCGACATTCAAGGAACGGATCCCTCCGCCGATCGGTGTCGTCAGCGGTCCTTTGATGGCCACCAAATGTTCACGGATGACATCCATGGTCTCATCAGGCAACCAAGAACCGGTCAAATCAAAAGCTTTTCCTCCTGCAAGCACTTCTTTCCAGACTACTTTACGGGAATCGCCGTAGGCTTTCTCAACTGCGGCTTCGAATACTTTTTTGGATGCTTGCCAAATTTCCGGACCGATGCCATCCCCTTCGATGAAAGGGATGATCGGAAAATCAGGTGTATGCAAACCTGTTTCATTCATAACAATTTTTTCGCCAAGTGTCATTGCGCATTACCTCCAATAGTTTCTTTTTCAGACAAAGGGATGTAAGTCAGATTAACGGGTCCCACATATTTTGAACGCGGACGGATCAACGTTGCTTCACGTTTTTGCTCAAACACATGCCCTAACCACCCGGAAACACGGCTCATCGAAAACAACAGCGTGAAGAGGTCGTGTTCTATCCCGAAGCAGTGATAAACAGTAGCAGAGTAGAAATCCACATTCGGAATCAATCCTTTTTCCTTCAATAGATAGTCCTCTACTTCGCAGGAAAGATCATATAAATCTTCTTTTCCGAATTCCTGCGTCAATTCCTTAGCCATGCGTTTCAGGTGTTTCTTGCGGGGATCTTCCGTTTTGTAGACACGGTGACCGAATCCCATGATTTTTTCTTTATTGTCCAATTTTGTTTTCAAGTAGCCGGCAACATCCCTGGTGTCCGATTCAGCGATTTCGGAGAGCATATCGAATACGCGCTCATTTGCTCCGCCGTGCAAAGGACCCTTGAGAGCTCCGATGGCACCCGTGATACAAGAATAGACATCCGTCAATGTGGAGGCTGCAACGCGTGCAGTAAAGGTTGATGCGTTAAGATCGTGATCGGCATGGAGTACCAAACAATGATTATACGCTCTGACCAAATCCGGATTCGCCTCTTCACCTGTCAACATGTACAGGAAATTGGCTCCGAACGAAAGGTCCTCGCGTGGCGCGATCGGATCCAAACCTTTGCGTAATCGGGCGAATGCGGCTACTATCGTCGGAATTTTTGCTTGTATCGAGATTGCTTGAATATAGACAGAACGCTCGTCCATCTCTTCCGCGTACGGATCGAACACACCCAATAGTGAGACTGTCGTGCGCAATACACTCATAGGGTGCAGATTCTGGCGGCACTGTATTTTCAGGCAAGCAATGACACTTTCAGATAAGGCCATATGCGTGTGAAGATCGTGCTGCAACTGCGCAAATTCTTCCCGGCTAGGCATTCTTGAATTCCACAACAAAAAGATGATTTCCTCAAACGATGCATCTTTTTCCACTAATTCGTCGATATTATATCCTGAGAAGGATAATTGTCCCTCAACAATTGCGCTTAGGGAGGTTTCTGATACGACAACATCTGCTAATCCTTTATGTACTTCCATGATTTTTCTCTCCTCTCAAAAACCTCTCTTCAGCAAATTGGATGGCTTGCTGCTTAATAAGCAAGCCCCATTTTTTTACGGATCACCATCGGCAGGATGCCTCCGTTACGGTAATAAGTCATATCTACTTCAGAATCAAAACGGGCAATGGTCGTGAATTTGATTTCTTGACCATCTGATTTGACTGCCGTCACAGGAATTTCGGCATGGATGCCGACACTATCGTTCAAATCGATTGTGATCTTTTCCGATCCGTCCAGTCCTAGACTTTCTGCATCTTGACCTGCTTGGTATTGTAAAGGCAACACGCCCATCATCACAAGATTCGAACGGTGGATTCTTTCATAGCTCTTGGCGATGACCGCTTCGACTCCAAGTAGTTTGACACCTTTGGCAGCCCAGTCACGCGAGGAGCCCATTCCATAGTCATCCCCCGCAAGAATGATCAATCCAGTACCGTTTTCACGGTATTTTTCCGATGCATCATAGATGCTCATCTCTGTGCCTGTCGGCCAGAAGATTGTTACACCACCCTCTTTAGCAGGAACAAGTTGATTGCGGATTCGGATATTCGCCAACGTACCGCGCATCATCACTTCATGGTTTCCGCGTCTTGCGCCGTATGAATTGAAATCACGGACACCTAAGCCTTTAGAAGACAGATATTCTCCGGCTGGTGTGTTGACGCCGATGCTTCCTGCCGGTGAAATGTGGTCGGTCGTTACCGAATCACCGAATTTACCCAATACTGCCAATTCCTTCAAAGATTCGATAGCTTTTGGTTCCGGCGATAAATTATTGAAGAACGGTGGATTCGCTATGTAAGTTGATCCCTCTTCCCACTGGTAAAGAGCATCGTCATTCGTTTCGATCGCGTTCCATTCAGCATTGTCGTCAAATACATGCAGATACTCCTCTTTGAATATCTCCGGAGTCACAAAATCACGGATCATCGCTTCGACAGCGTGTCTTTCCGGCCACAGATCCGCTAAGTAGACGGGTTGACCGTCTTTTCCTTTACCGATCGGCTCGGTTTTCAAATCGATGTTCATTGTACCGGCCAAAGCATAAGCGACTACCAATGGCGGCGATGCCAAGTAGTTGGCTTTGACTAATGCGTGGATGCGCCCTTCAAAGTTACGGTTTCCGCTCAGTGCGCTTGAAACCAATAAGTCATTGTTTTTGATTGCTTCTTCCACTTCAGGCAAAAGCGGCCCTGAATTCCCGATACAAGTCGTACAGCCATAGCCGACAGTGTTGAAGCCCAGTTCTTCCAGATAAGGCAGCAAACCGGCATTGTCCAAATAAGCAGTAACTACTTTTGAACCGGGTGCCAACGAAGTCTTGACATATTTCGGAACGTTCAGTCCCAATTCCACTGCTCGTTTCGCCAATAATCCGGCACTCAACATTACGTATGGATTCGATGTGTTCGTACAGCTAGTGATGGCCGCGATTGCAATGTCGCCTGTCTTCATCTTCACTTCTTCTCCATCAAGGATCAGCGAAACTTCTTTTTCTGTTTCATCTTCGGCTAATCCAAATCCGGCATTGCCTTTTGGCGCAACCAGGGATCTTTGGAAATCTTCTTTTAATTTTGATACAGGCACCAGATCTTGAGGACGTTTCGGTCCTGCAACATTCGCTTCGATTGTGCTCAGATCGATTTCAACAACAGTCGTATATTCCGGTTCAGGATCTTCAACGCTGTAGTAAAGGTCGTTGGCTTTGACGTATTGCTCAACGATCGCGACGTGTTTTTCATCTCTGCCAGTCAGCGTCAAGTAGTTAATAACTTCATCGTCAACTGGGAAGAATCCGCAAGTTGCACCATATTCAGGCGCCATGTTGGCGATTGTCGCACGGTCCGCCAAAGTCATGGAAGTCAACCCAGGACCGAAGAATTCAACAAATTTACCGACTACTTTCATTTCACGCAATTTCTGAGTGACTTTTAAGGCCAAGTCAGTTGCTGTCGCTGCTTCTTGCAATGAATTGATGAAGCGTACACCCACTACTTCAGGAACAGGGAAGAAGGAAGGTTCGCCAAGCATGCTCGCTTCCGCTTCGATTCCGCCGACTCCCCAGCCCAATACGCCTAGTGCATTTGCCATCGTCGTATGGGAATCCGTTCCCACCAAAGTATCAGGGAAAACTAAGCTTCTGTTTTCATCAATCGCTTTTTCTGTGACGACGGATGCCAAATACTCAATGTTGACTTGGTGGACGATCCCAGTAGCAGGCGGTACAGCGCGGTAGTTGTCGAAGGCTTTTTGGGCCCAGCTCAAAAACTGGTAACGTTCCTGGTTACGCAGGAATTCCATCTTCATGTTCGCGATCAAGGCTTGCGGGGATCCGAAGTTATCGACTTGTACGGAGTGGTCGATGACCAAGTCAACAGGCACTTCCGGATTGATGAGTGCTGGATCTCCGCCTAAATCATGGACCGTCTTTCTTAAGGAAGCCAAGTCAACGACTGCCGGCACCCCTGTGAAATCCTGCAGAATAACGCGGGATGGTTTGAAAGGTATTTCGCCTTCATTCGTTTCAGTTGCACTCCAGTTAGATAAAGTGACAACATGTTCTTCCTTGATGCCGCTTTCTCCCACTTGACGTAACAACGACTCAAGCAGAACTCGAATCGAGTAAGGCATTTTTGCAATTTTTATTTTTTCATTGTTTTCTAATTTTTTTAATTTATAGTATTCATACTGATGACCATTTAAACTAAAAGAAGCTATGGCATTTTGATTAAAATCTGACATTGTATAACCCCCATTTATCATCTGTTTCACATTCAACTCACTGAATACGAAAATTATAACCATAATTTAATCAAATGTAAATGTTTTAAATAAAAAAAATACCGCAAGCACGCGAGAACAATCAGAAAAACCTTACATGAATTTGTAAGGTTTTTCATTAGAAAAAATGAGAAGGCCGCGTCCGATCGCTCCTAAAATGAGATTCGCCCTCATCAACCATTATTAAAAAAGCTCTTATATACTCATTTTTTTATCATTTTTCGAATTTTTCTCACATTTATTGTTTTTAATCTAATTCTCTTTCTGAGAAAAGTAATTTCTTTTTTCAACACAAGTGAATAAAATCGTTTAAACCATGCCTTTTCATGTCATAAATACTGACATCTTTCGTTAACCAAAAAAAAGTGAACAAAATACATCATTCTGTATCTTGTCCACTTTATTTTAATCTTAATGAGGTTCTGACACTCATCGCCATTCGTTCCGGATCTCCTGAAAAGCATGGCTGTTGGCGACAATCACCGCATTATTCTGGAGCAGGTTTATTTTTTCTCCAGTTACTTGTCTATAGACCAAGCCCACCTCTTCAGCTATGACCATTCCGGCAGCGATGTCCCATGGCGCCAGGGAAGGAGCGATATAAGCTACCAATTTACCTGATGCAACCCAAGCTGTTTCCAAGCCGGCCGAGCCATTGACGCGCAAGCCACTGCTGTTTTTGGCGATTCTGCGTGCTTCATCCGCATCTGCGACAACCAATCGGTTACTGATTGCGACCAATCCTTCCGATAACGGCAGTTCCTCAACTAGCGGCAGCCTCCGATCATTGCAAAAAGCCCCGTTATGCCGGATCGCAAAATAGAGCTCGTCCCTGACGACATCATAAATATAACCCAAATGGCCGACACCATCCTCATAGATACCGATCATGATGGCAAAATTCGCTCTCTGCTTGATGAAATTGAGGGTGCCATCGATCGGATCGATGATCCAAACTATCCCTTCCAAATCCCGTATATCATGCCCTACACTTTCTTCTCCCAAAATGCGCTCATCCGGGAAATGCTCGGTGATTTTTTCATACAGGAACACCTCGATTTCCCGATCCATGTTTGTCACCAGATCCGTTCGCGATGTTTTTTCTTTAATTTCAAGTTCCTTGTTGAACGATTCCCGCAGCAAGTCTGCAGCTTCATGCAACCAAGACTTGATCAGGCTGTGTCTTTTATCGATCTGATCCAATCGGCCCCTCCCTTCTGCCGCAATTCTATCTGCGGCTTATCCAGTCATTTAATGCTTTCCCAGGAAGATTTTGTTTTTTTCGCTTTTCTTTACTTCCTGCAGCACTTTGTACAAAGAGTATCCTGATTCTTTTTCGAACTGATTGCCGTATTTCTTTTCCTGGCCGACAGAAGGCAACACCGTTTTGAATTCACGGTAAGCCTGCATAAATTCTTCTTTGCTGATTCCACTTTCGTAAGCTCGCTCGACAGCATTCCACAAAGAGATGACTTTGACGATTTCCTCTTTGGACCACTCCACTTCGAACGGATAGTCGTAATGTTGCATATTCTTACCTCCATCTGATTCCTGTTTCTACTATATTATACATGACAAAAAAAATAAAGAGAATCCGGGTCCGGATTCTCTCTACATGTGACTATTTTGGAATTAGATGTGGATCGGCATGCCCAAAGCCAATTCGGCAGCATCCATGATTGTTTCGGACAACGATGGATGACCGTGGATCGTCAACGCGATATCTTCAGCGTTCATTCCAGCTTCGATCGCCAAACCAAGCTCAGCGATGATTTCGCTGGCATTCACGCCGGCTACTTGTGCGCCGACCAGCACGTTATCTTCTTTTGTCGTAACCAAACGGACAAAGCCTTCTGTCTGGTTCAACGACAATGCGCGTCCGTTGCCTGACAATGGGAATTTGGATGCTTTTACATCCAGTCCTTTGTCTTTCGCTTCAGCAGCAGTGAAGCCGATGGTCGCTAATTCAGGATCCGTAAAGGCAACCCCTGGCATAGCACGGTAATCAACTGCAGAAGGATGTCCTGCAATAGCTTCAGCAGCAATTTTAGCTTCATAGCTGGCTTTATGAGCCAAGGCAGCACCAGGAACGATATCGCCAATCGCAAAAATGTGTTTTACATTTGTGCGGCCTTGATTATCGACCTTAACCAACCCACGATCAGTCATTTCAACTCCGACTACTTCAAGACCCAAGTCATCCGTATTTGGACGGCGGCCGACAGTAACCATTACGTAGTCAGCTTCGATAACTTCTTCTTTACCGTTTGCTTCATATTTGACTGTTACGCTGTCTCCGTTGTCGACGGCTTCTTTAGCCATTGCTTTCGTGACGACTGTAACACCTTTTTCTTGGAACGATTTTTCAACAAACTTGACCATATCTTTTTCGAATGTCGGCAAAATTTGTGGAGATCCTTCAAGGATAGTCACTTCAGCGCCTAGGTTAGCATACGCTCCGCCCAGTTCAGTACCGATGACACCGCCACCGACGATGACTAATTTCTTAGGAACTTCGGTCAAATTCAATCCGCCAGTGGAATCGATGACGCGTCCGCCAAATTTGAAACCTTTGATTTCGATCGGACGGCTACCAGTAGCGATGATCGCATTTTTGAAAGTATACGTTTGTGCTGCATCTTCGGTGAAGACACGCAATGTTTCTCCGTCATTGAAGAATGCATTCCCACGGATGATTTCAACTTTGTTTTTCTTCAACAAGTACTCAACACCGGAAGTCAATGTTTTGACGACTTTGTTGTCTTTCCATTCTTGTGTTTTCGAGAAGTCCAGTTTCACATTTTCAGTTGTGATACCGAAAACGGAGGAATCCAAAGCTTCTTGATAATGATGTCCAGCAGAAATCAAGGCTTTTGAAGGGATACAACCGACGTTCAAACAAACGCCTCCGATCCATTCTCTTTCGATGATTGCTACTTTTTGTCCTAATTGTGCAGCGCGGATGGCAGCTACATAGCCACCAGGTCCCGCCCCTACAACAACTGTATCTAATTCAACTGCGAAATCGCCTACTACCATTGTCTATTCTCACCCTTCCATCAATAATAATTCTGGATCAGCCAATAATCTCTTAATGTTGTTCATTGCTTTTTGAGCAGTTGCGCCGTCAACGATACGGTGGTCGAAGCTCAATGAAAGTTTCATTACGCGACCGACTGCCAACTCGCCTTCTGCATTGACGATAGCTTGTTGCGCGATCGTCCCAACACCAAGGATGGCTACTTCAGGGTAGTTGATGACCGGAGTGAAGAACCCGCCGCCAACAGAACCGATGTTGCTGATTGTTACTGAACCATTTCTCATATCCGCAGCTGCCAATTTGCCGTCGTGGGCTTGTGCTGCCATGTTGTTGATTTCATCGGCAATTTTGAACATGCCTTTTGTATTTGCATCTTTAACGTTCGGTACGTATAGACCATTGTCGGTGTCAGTAGCGATACCGATGTTGATGTAGTTTTTCAATACGATTTCTTGAGCTGCATCGTCGATGGATGCGTTCAAGATAGGGAAATCGCGTACTGTAGCTGCCAAAGCTTTAACGACGTATGGCAAGAACGTAAGTTTCGTTCCTTGTGCTGCAGCAACATCTTTGAATTTTTTGCGGTGATCCCATAATTTGGACACTTCTACTTCATCAAACAAGGTTACGTGAGGCGCTGTATGCTTGCTGTTGACCATTGCTTTCGCAATCGCTTTTCTTGTCGGAGACATTTTTTGGCGCGTTTCCGCTTCGCCCATATTGGAAGTGAATGGTTGCGCTGGCGCTGCCGCTTGTGTCGCTTGAGCAGCTGCTACAGGAGCCGCTTGGACTGCCGCTTGTGCTGAAGCTTGAGCTTGGACTGCTGGAGCTACAGCTTTTGCTGCCACTGGAGCCACTCCGCTGAAGTTATCGATATCTTCCTTCAGTACGCGTCCGCCTTTTCCAGTCGGTACAACAGAAGTGATGTCGATGCCTTTTTCGCGTGCGTATTGACGGACGGATGGCATAGCCAAGACTTGTTTGTTAGGGTTCGCTGCTGCCGCAACCACGCCTGTTGATGCTGGCGCATTTGAAGCCGCTGCCTCTGCCGGTGCTGCTTTTGGAGCTGCTGCCGCCGGACCATTTTGACCAGGTGCATCGATTTCCACCAATACATCACCGATGACCGCTACTGTACCTACTGGCGCAACGATGCGGACTACTTTACCTGTCACAGGAGATGGGATCTCTTCAACAGATTTGTCGTTCTGCACTTCAACCAATGTATCATCTTCATTGATCATATCGCCTTCTTTGATAGGCCAAGAAACGATTTCGCCTTCCATGATACCTTCGCCCAATGCTGGCAATTTGAATTGGAACAGTCCGCCAGTTGAAGCTGCTGGAGCTGCTGGAGTTGACGCTGCTGAGGCTGTCGCTGCTGCAGGTGCCGCAGAACCTTCCTCTTCATGACCTGGAGCATCGATTTCTACCAACACATCACCGATGACTGCGACCGTACCTACTGGAGCAACGATCTTCAAGACTTTCCCGGTTACTGGGGATGGGATTTCTTCGACTGATTTATCATTTTGTACTTCCAATAATGTGTCATCTTCATTGATGGTGTCGCCTTCTTTTATTGACCAAGAAACGATTTCACCTTCCATGATACCTTCACCTAGAGCAGGCAACTTGAATTTAAAAGACATTTTCCTAACTTCCCTTCATTTGTCTATTTTTGGATTTCCGACGCACAAAAGCGAACAAATACAATTCTATAGGGTATGGAATTGTATTTGTTCAAGCTTTCAGCTCTTAGAAATGATAAGTTTCTCTTACTTTATTCTCGATATCAGTAGCATTCGGTAACCAAATGTTTTCTGCTTGACCAAATGGGAAGACAGTATCCGGAGCGGCTACACGTCCGATAGGAGCTTCTAACGATAAAACGGCACGTTCAGAAATTTCGGACATGACCATTGCACCCACACCAGCTTGACGCTGTGCTTCTTGGACTACTACGACACGGCCTGTTTTTTGTACAGAGGCAATGATCGTTTCAACATCAAGTGGAGCAACCGTACGCAAATCGATTACTTCAACCGAAATACCTTCTTTTTCAAGTGTTTCTGCAGCTTTTACTGCTTCGCGGACCATTGCGCCGTAAGTGATGACAGACACGTCAGATCCTTCTTTTGTGATGGCAGCTTTGCCGATAGGAACAGTGTACGCTTCTTCAGGAACTTCCTCACGGAATGAACGGTACAATTTCATGTGCTCCAAGAACACAACTGGATCGTTATCGCGGATAGCGGAGATCAACAAACCTTTTGCATCGTATGGGTTGGAAGGGATAACCACTTTCAAACCTGGCGATTGAGCCATCAAGCCTTCCAAGTTATCCGAGTGCAATTCCGGTGTATGCACACCGCCACCGAAAGGTGAGCGGAAAACGATAGGAAGATTACGCGTTCCTGCCATGCGGTAACGTGTACGGGCAGCTTGTGCTACGACTGTATCCATTACTTCAAACACGAAACCGAAGAATTGGATTTCCGGAACGGGACGGAAACCTTCCAAGGCCAAACCGAATGCCAAACCACCGATACCGGATTCAGCTAAAGGAGTATCAAACACGCGGTCTTCTCCGAATTTTTCTTGAAGTCCTTGTGTTGCACGGAATACACCGCCGTTTTTACCAACGTCTTCTCCGAAGATCAAAACGTTTGGATCGTTTGCAAGTTCAATTGCAAGCGCATCAGTGATGGCTTGGATCATAGTTAATTGTGCCATGATTATTTAGTCTCCTTTGCTTCGTAGTACGCGATTTGTTCTGCCATAGTTTGATTCGGTTCTTCGAACATGCTCTTCAAGAAATCAGATACTTTTTGTTTAGGCGCTTGGTCAGCTTCCTTAATGGCATCTTTGATTTCTTCTTTGACTGATTCGATTACTTCATTTTCTTTTTCTTCAGACCACAGACCTTTTGCCGTCAAGAATTTGCGCATGCGGATCAACGGGTCTTTTGCTTGCCAGCCTTCCAATTCAGCAGTGTCACGGTAACGTGTTGGATCGTCACCTGATAAAGTATGCGGACCAAAGCGGTAGCAGATTGTTTCGATCAATACAGGGCCATTGCCTGCAACAGCATATTCTCTTGCTTTTTTAGTGACAGCATAAACAGCAAGGATGTCCATTCCATCCACTTGGATACCAGGAATTCCGGCTGCGACAGCTTTCTGCGCCAAAGTTTGAGCAGCTGTCTGCACGTGGCGAGGAGTTGAGATCGCCCATCCGTTATTTTGGATGAAAAAGATGCCAGGTGCTTTGTAGGATCCGGCAAAGTTGATTCCTTCATAGAAATCTCCTTGCGAACTTCCTCCATCACCAGTATATGTGATGACTACGTTTTTCTTGTTGCGTTTCTTCAAGCCTAATGCAACACCTGCAGCTTGCACGTATTGTGCGCCGATGATGATTTGAGGAGGCAAAGCTTGCAGGTCAGCTGCATATTTATTGCCATCCACGTGGCCTCTTGACCATAGGAAAGCTTGTGATAATGGCAAACCATGTTTGACCAATTGAGGAACATCGCGGTAACCAGGCAACAGGACATCTTCCTTGTCGATTGCTGCAATACTTCCTAATTGGCTTGCTTCTTGACCGGCTGTCGGTGCATAGAAGCCTAATCTACCTTGACGATTCAACGCAGTTGAACGTTCATGTAAAATTCTGGACCATACCATATCTGTCATGAATTGAACCAATTGTTCATCAGAAAGATCTGGCATAAGTTCAGGGTTCACAATATTCCCTTCTTCGTCCATGATTTGGACCATGCGAAAATCTGTGTTCGTGCTGCTTAATAATGCGTCAATGTCGATTTTTGTTTGTTTTGTAGCCATGCTAACACTTTCCTCTCTATTCCCTTGATATTTCATCTCTGCCGATGAGGTTTATACAGATGATTTCAACTGTATCAATTCACAGTTGTTACATGAATAATTTACCACGCATCCGAAATATATGCAAGACAAAAGGACAGTTTTCACTTTTTGTGCACATAATATCGATTGCTACTTAATTGTAAGCGTTTAACAAAAAGGTTTTGTTCACTGTTTAACGAGCAGGATCATTATCTTGATGTTTCTTTATTGATTCATTTTAATTATGTATGTTTGCAGATTGTCACAATCAGACGCAAAACAACTGTATCAATTAACCCTGGAAACTGTTTTTAAAAAATATGCGATTCATTGATGGAATGGGCTTTCAAAAGTATAACAGTCTATTTATTATGACTACCTCTTTCTGGATAACCATTTTCTGCACCTTTTCATAACCAGTTTGTTATTTTTTCGCGGAATATACCCTGCCGTTCCATTCATTCACGAAATCACAATCTCGCCACTATGAAAATACGATTAAAACCCAGGCTCAACCCTCTCAAAAACAAAGAAAAAAGGCCATTTCAATTAAGAAATGACCTTTTTTTGTAAAAATTTGTGCTGAATTTTTTTAAACCAAACCTTGATAAATCATGGCGTCAGCAACTTGCACAAACGCTGCGATGTTGGCACCCGCCAAATAGTTGCCCGGTATGCCATATTCTTCAGCTGTTTTTTCAGCTGTCTTAAAGATGTTTGCCATAATCTCCTGCAGCTTGCCGTCGACTTCTTCGAAAGTCCAATGGCTATGGGCACTGTTCTGAGCCATTTCCAGCGCGGAAGTCGCTACTCCGCCTGCATTGGCTGCTTTAGCCGGCCCATAAAAAATGTTATTGTCCGCATAGATTTCCACAGCTTCCAAAGTGCTCGGCATGTTTGCGCCCTCACTGACACAATAAACGCCTGCTTTGACTAATCTTTCAGCTTGGTCTTTGTCGATCTCATTTTGTGTTGCGCTTGGCAAGGCAATATCATAATTCAGGTCGAAGTCCCAGACGCTGCCCTCTTTATACACCGCTGTCGCTTTTTCGGCAGCGTAGGCAGTCAATCTTTCACGACGAACTTCTTTGATATCTTGAAGCAGAGCGACATCGATACCTGATTCATCGTAGATATAGCCATTCGAATCGGAACAAGCCACAACTGTTCCACCAAATTCATGAACTTTTTGGATAGCATAGATAGCAACATTTCCGCTTCCGGATACCACCACTTTTTGGCCGGCAAACGATTTTCCGTTCGCTTTCAGCATTTCTTGTGTGTAATAGACCAAACCGTATCCTGTCGCTTCTGTGCGCGCCAAACTTCCGTTCATGACGACCGGTTTGCCGGTAAGAACACCTGTCTCAGCGCCATTCAAACGCTTATATTGACCATACATGTAGCCGATTTCGCGTCCGCCCACACCGATATCCCCAGCAGGGACGTCCAGAGTAGGACCGATATGTCTTTGCAGCTCAGTCATGAAGGATTGGCAGAATCGCATCACTTCAGCATCGGATTTGCCTTTAGGATCGAAATCGGATCCGCCTTTACCTCCGCCGATCGGTAATCCGGTCAGGCTGTTTTTGAAGATTTGTTCAAAACCTAAAAATTTCAGGATGCTTTCGTTGACGGTCGGGTGGAAGCGCAAACCGCCTTTATATGGTCCGATAGCTGAATTGAACTGGACCCGGAAACCTTTGCTGACTTGGACATCCCCTTTGTCATCCATCCAAGGAACTCGGAAGGAAACAATGCGTTCAGGTTCTACCATTCTTTCAAGAATGTTCCATTTTATGTAGTGCGGATTCTTTTCCAAAGCTGGTTCGATCGTGTCGAACAACTCTCTTACCGCCTGTAAGAATTCTTTTTGATGCGGGCCTCTATCTTCAACCTTTTTATAGACTTTTTCAATGTAATCTTTAGCAACTGTCATAAAAACCATCTCTTCTTTCGCTATAGAGTCAAAAAAACCTCACACCGTCGTGTAATCATTTTTTCATTTTCCTATTTTACACATACCTCTTCTTTATTACAAGGAAAAAGATGAGTCTAGCTTTTTTTTTTCGAAACGTGTACTATGTAACGTGAAGTGTTTTGCAGTTTGCTAGCCCAATCATTTCAATATAAAAACCAGCAAAAGGAGGAATGCATGCATGATCACTATGGATAACATCATCCGTGAAGGTCATCCTACATTGCGGAGGTCGGCTGACTTGGTCACTTTCCCTTTATCCGCGGAGGATCGGAAAATCGCCGCAGAAATGATGGAGTTCCTTTCGAACAGTCAGGATGAAAAAATCGCCGAGCAACTCAACTTGCGCGCAGGTGTCGGTTTGGCAGCTCCGCAAATCGACGTATCCAAGCGCATTATTGCGCTGCTGATACCAGGGGAATATGAAGATGATCCTCCGGAATTGGCTAAAGTGATGTTCAACCCTAAAATCATCAGCCACTCGGTTGAAAGTGCCTGCCTTAAAGGCGGCGAAGGTTGCCTTTCAGTGGATCGCGAAGTACCAGGATTCGTCGTCAGACATAGCCGCATTACGGTAGCTTATCAAGATGCCGAAGGAGCGACACACAAAGCCCGCTACAAAGGCTACACGGCCATTGTAGTCCAGCACGAAATCGATCATCTCAATGGCGTCATGTTCTACGATCACATCAATGAACAAGCACCCTTTGCAGTTGCAGACGATATCATCATCATCGAATAAAAATGAAAAAGAAGAACGGAACCTGCAGTTTCTGCAGAACCGTTCTTCTTTTGTTATTTTGTAAGATATCTTTCCAGGAATTGCTTCGTGCGATCCTCTTTTGGATGATAGAAGATTTCCTCAGGAGCTCCCTGTTCAAGGATAACGCCTTGATCCATGAAGATGACGCGATCGGAAACTTCCCTCGCGAACTCCATTTCATGCGTCACGACAATCATCGTCAAGCCGCTGTTGGCAAGGTCCTTCATGACCTTCAATACTTCCCCCACCATTTCCGGGTCCAAAGCCGATGTCGGCTCATCGAACAACAGCGCATCCGGCTCCATCGTCAAAGCGCGGGCGATAGCGACGCGTTGTTTTTGGCCGCCTGACAACTGATCCGGTTTGGCGTTTATGAATTTCCCCATCCCAACCTGCTCCAGATAGCCCATGGCAATCTTTTCGGCTTCCTGCTGAGACTTTTTCAGGATCTTCACAGGCCCTACCGTACAATTATGCAGCACATCCAAGTTGTTGAACAAATTGAACTGCTGGAACACCATCCCCAATTTACTGCGGTATTTGAAGATATCATGCTTCGAGTCCAAGACGTTCTCGCCGTTGTAGATGATTTCTCCCGCTGTTGGTTTTTCAAGCAGATTGATGCAGCGCAACAGCGTCGATTTACCGGATCCCGATGAACCGATGATGCACACAACTTCTCCCTTGTTCACACTGAAATCGATGTCCTTCAGCACTTCATGTTGACCGAAGCTCTTCTTCAGATGCTGTACGTCAATTACTTTTTCCATCAAATGATTCCTCCTGTGGCAATTAATTTGCTCTGTCTCTTCCTGCTTGTTTTTTGCGAGCCATTAATTCTGGTGTAGTCAATTGGTCTTGACCTGCACCCATCATCTGATAATTATCAGGGCCTTGCATTTTTCTTTCGATGGCACGCAGGACGCGCGTCACTGTGAAGGTCATGACGAAGTAAATGATTGAAGCCACGAAGAATGATTCGAAATAACGGAAATTATTCCCGGAAATCGATTTGGTCGTAAAGAACAGTTCCGAAACGGAGATGACGTTCAATACGGACGTATCTTTGATGTTGATGACGAATTCGTTCCCTGTCGCCGGCAAGATATTCCGGATCACTTGCGGCATGACGACATTCCGCATCGTTTGCAAGTGATTCATCCCGATTGCTTGAGCAGCTTCGAATTGCCCTTTGTCGATGGAAATGATTCCGCCGCGGACAATCTCCGACATATAAGCACCCGTATTGACCGATACGATCAGCAACGCTGCGAAGATGCGGTTCATATCAATATCAAACGCCAAAGCCGCCCCATAATAGATGACCATCGCTTGCACGATCATTGGCGTTCCGCGGAAAATTTCGATGTAGCATGACAGCAAGAAATTCACCACGTTGTACACGTGTTTTTTCCATCCCGATTCAGCAACCGGGATCGTACGGATGACGCCGATCATCAGACCGATCCCCAGTCCGATGATTGTTCCGATTAAAGCTATATATAATGTTGTCCACGCACCTGATAAAAACTGTCTCCAGTTTTCTTCGATGATGCGGATAACCCAACTAAACTCCATTTAATTTATGCCCCTTTTTGATGTTCCGTCCACCTAGATTATTCAGCTGATGGTTGGTTTTGGATTGCTTCATCCATCATTTGGATGCGTTCTTCTTCAGTGATGCCGCTCAGAATCTCATTGATCTGATCTTTCAATTCGCTTTCTTTGATCAAACCGATTGCGATTTCTGAATCAGCCACGGACAATTCAAACGTATCCGCTTCATCCAATTCGACCATTTTGAAAGCAGAATTAGCTGCTGAAGCACTGATGGCTTCAGGACGTTCCGAAACGTAGGCATCAATAGTGCCCGATTCCAAAGCTACGCGCATGGAAGTGAAACTGTCCATTGCCGGTTGCTTTTGCACGCCTTCAATCTGATCGATAACGCCATAGTGCAACGTATTCAACTGCGCTGTGACTTTTGCGTCTGCAAAGTCGGCCAAAGTTGTCGCATCTGCATAAGCTCCATCTGATTTTACGACCATTACCAATTCAGTTGTATAGTAGGAATCCGAGAAATCGATTGCTTCTTTGCGCTCGTCTGTCGGCGACATACCTGCAACGATAGCATCGATTTTGGATGAAACCAATGCCGGCACCAGGCCATCCCATTCTGTTTTGACGATGACCAATTCCTTGCCTAAGCCATCCGCCACTTTTTGGGCCATCTGAACATCATAGCCATTTGCGTAACCGTCAGCTCCCTCGATTTTCACCGCGCCGTTGCTGTCATCATTTTGGGTCCAGTTGAAAGGAGGGTATCCTGCTTCCATTCCGACCACGAATGTATCTGAATCCGCCGAACCATTCGCTGCGGATGATTCCTCAGTGGCTCCGTTTCCGCAACCCGCCAAAATAAACAAACCCATCAAAGCTGCCATTGTTTTTTTCCATGTTTTTACTTTCATCTCTATTTCCTCCTAATGTTTATAGTCCTATTTTACATGCTTAGAAATGCGGGACAAGCCCGCTCTGCCTCGAAAGAAATTTAGGAAATCTGGCCTCGCAACGTTCCCTGCGGTCACCTTGTACTGGGAGTCTAAGGAATGAATCCCTAAGACTCCCATGCAAATGAGCATCGCAGAGCGCAATGGGTCAGATTTATCTAATTTCCGAGAGGCAGGCTTGGACCGCTAGCCATCATTTTAGATGCATGAAACATTTTGCGAATTTATGCAACACCTACGGTGATGCGCTTTTTTGTTAAAAAATTCCATTAATTCCTTAATATAATTAAATAACCCTCTTATCCAGCTGCGTTTTTGTCCACCTTTCGACCCATAGAGCGTCATAACAATGCTAATTCAGTCCCTTTTTGTGCAAAAAAATAGACTATAAAGCAAAAGGCCCTATAATCCAGCTTCCTTCTGCCCGCAATACCGAAAGTACTCCACAAACGATTTTGGGCAAATCGTTCTGACAGTGCCAGGATTCTTAACCCTGACCCCAACACAGCAAACGCTGTATTTCGGCGAACACCCCTTTCAAACGGGCATTTTACTCTTGATGTTCGCAGCCTCTTCCATTATTGTATGATCGTATGACATTATTGTATGCTATTATACTGTACGGGATTTTAATTTGCAACAAAAAGCGCTTTGGCCCGCCATCCGACGGACCACGCTCGGCGACAGGCACCATTGTTGATCGTCCCTATTTTGTCCATTTTAAAAAACCGGTTTTGGATGCTATACTGACTGCAACGACAAAAGGGAGGAACTACCTTAATAATGCTTACTATTCTATTCGATTTGGACGATACTTTATACGACACAGCAAGTCCGTTCTTCCAAGTGTTGGGAAATTACCGCTTGGAGCACAGCCATAGCGACGCAGAAACCTTCGCACTTTTCCGCGAGCATTGCGATGCCGCTTTCGACCTGTTCTCCAGCGGGGAGCTGACCCTGGCCGAGTCCCACATCATGCGCACACAGCATACGTTCGCCGACTTGGGTCTTCCGCTCACCGACGAAGAGGCGATGTACTTCCAGGAAACCTACCAAAAAAGGCAGGGAGAAATCGTCTTGAGCCCAGGCATCGAGCAGCTATTGAATGAGTTGGAAAATCGACACATTCCGATTGCAGTCTTCACAAACGGCCCTGAAAAGCACCAAATGAAAAAATTCAATGCCTTGGGTTTGGAGAGATGGTTGCCGCCATCACGCATCTTCATTTCCGAAAAAATCGGTTTCCCAAAACCCCACGCCGAAGCATTCGCGCATGTGCAGGAGGCTTTGAAGGCCACTTCTGACGAGCTGCTTTTCATCGGGGACACTTACGAAACGGATGTCATCGGCGGTCAGGCTGCCGGGTGGACAACATTGTGGTTCAACCATCGCCGGAAGCCGGAAGATGAAAAAGCGGTGTTGGAGCCAACCTTCTATTCTGTAGCGGAAATGCACCAAGCCATAAATGACAACATCTCAAAACGAAAGGAAATGTGACCTATGAACCAGACAAAATTAGCCATCATCGGGGTCGGTCATGTCGGTTCCCAAGTATTGACCGACTGCAGCCACCTCAACCTATTTTCCGATATCGTCCTGATCGACAGCAATGATGACACGGCAAGAGGCGAGGCGCTGGACCACCGCCACGCACTGGCAGCCAGCTACCGGACAAACAGCAAAATATACGCCAGCGATTATGCGGACTGCGCCGATGCCGACATCATCATCATTTCCGCGGGAGTCAGCGAGAAGCCCCGCCCGGGTGAGGATATGCCGCCAAGAGCATTGATGGGCAAAGAGAATGCCATTGAAATACGCAAAATCATGACAGGTATCACCCAACACACAAAGGATGCGATCATCATCCTGATAACGAATCCGGTAGATACGATCACCTATATCGCCGAAACTGAGTTTGACTATCCGAAAGGCAAAATTTTCGGCACCGGAACGACCTTGGATACTTTCCGTTACCGTCAAATTGTTGCAGCCCACTATCAGGTCGATCCCAAAAACGTCAGCGGTTATATCATGGGCGAACACGGCAGCACCGCCTTCCCGGCACTCAGCAGCACGACTGTTGGTGCACTCACCCTTGCCCAATGCGATGCCTTGTTGGCCCCTGCGGAACCATTGGACTTGGAATTCGTAAGCCAAGAAGTGGTGCACACAGCTTCCGATGTCTTCAACTGGAAAGGCTGGACCAATTCAGGCATTGGTGAAGTCGCAGCGGCCCTGGCCCGCGCGGTCATGCTGGACGAGAAAAGCATCTTCCCAGTGACCGCAACTGTCGATGGCTTTTACAATTGTCATGGCGAAGCAGCCTTCAGCATGCCTTGCATCATCGGCAGGAACGGCTTGGAGAAACAGATTCCCTTGCCGTTGGATGATGAGGAATACGAAAAACTGCAGCTCTCCATCAAAGATATTCAGCACACCTTGCAAAACGTACGATAAGAAAAAGCGCAACTGCGTCATGGCCGATTGGCTCGATGCGGTTGCGCTTCTTTTGTTTCCGTAAGGACAGGCTACATACTGAGCCTTCCGTGTTCTTCATATCTTGTCACTGTTGTGATGGCATTCTGCTCATCCACAAACACCACAAGCGGTTTATGTTCCTTCGCTTCCTGTTCATCCATCATGCAGTAAGCCATGATGATGATTTTGTCCGACACCTGAACGCAACGGGCGGCGGCACCGTTCAGACAAATCATGCCCGATCCGCGTTCGCCTGCAATGACGTAAGTTTCAAACCGGGCACCATTATCGATGTCGACGATCTGCACTTTTTCATATTCGATCAGCCCTGCAGCGTCCAGCAGATCCTTGTCGACAGTGATGCTGCCCACATAAGAAAGCTCCGCCTGGACCACGACGGCGCGGTGTATTTTACTTTTTAGCATATTGAGTTGCATTGTTTTCCCCCCACTTATTCCGTGATAAAATTATCGATCAGACGCGTTTTCCCGATATAAACCGCCAAAGCCACCAACACAGGTCGCTCGACGCTGTCCACTTGCTGCAGCGTTCGCGCATCCACCAACTCCACATAGTCGATCTTCGCCATCGATTCTGCTTGGATCGTTTCCGAAACCGTGTTGCGGATCTTGGCAGCATCCCGTTCTCCGTTCGCAAGCAGCTGCTTCGCGACTTCAAGCGCTCGGCTCAGCACCAACGCTGCCTTCCGCTCATCCGCTGAAAGATAACTGTTGCGCGAGCTTTTCGCCAAACCGTCCGCTTCCCGGATGATCGGGCAGCCGATGACAGTGACGTCCATATTCAGATCGCGGACCATCTGCTGGATGACCGCCAATTGTTGGGCGTCCTTCTGCCCAAAATAGGCACGGTCCGGCTGCACGATGTTGAACAACTTTGTCACGACGGTGCAGACGCCCCGGAAATGGGCCGGTCTGCTCTTACCGCACAGGCTATCCGTCAGACTATGCATATCCACAAAGCTGCTGAAATCGGGATGGTACATTTCCTTCGGCTCGGGATGGAAAATCAGATCCACTCCACTGGCTTCGCACAAAGTTGCATCCTTTTCCAGATCTCTTGGGTAGCTTTCCAGGTCTTCGGATGGGCCGAACTGCATCGGATTCACAAAAATACTGACGACCACCCGATCGTTTTCGCTGACGGCTTTCTGCATCAAACTTTGATGGCCTTCATGCAGATAGCCCATCGTCGGCACGAAGCCGACCGACAAACCTTCCTTTTTCCAGGCCTTCACGGCACTGCGGATTTCTTCAACCGTTGCTGCAATCTTCATCAGTGATTACCCCTCTAATATAATTTTTCGATGACCGCATCGGACAGCGCAAACGTGTGCTCCGCTGCCGGGAACGCGCCGCTTTTCACTTCGGATATGTATTTTTCGATGGCTTTCTCCATCTGCGGTCCTATTTCTGCATAGCGTTTGACGAACTTCGGCGTGAAATCGGAATAGAGCCCCAGCATGTCCTGGTAGACCAACACTTGGCCGTCGCAGCCGTTCCCGGCGCCGATGCCGATTGTCGGAATCGAAATGCTTTGTGTGATCAGCTCAGCCAATTTGGCCGGGATGCATTCGAGCACCACCGCAAAAGCTCCTGCCGCTTCCACTGCCTTCGCTTGCTCGATCAGGCTGCGCGCCGCTTCTTCATCTTTCCCTTGGACCTTGAATCCGCCGAAAGCATTGACGGATTGGGGTGTCAGGCCGAGATGCGCCATGACCGGAATGGAAGCTTCCACGATCGCTTTGATCTGCGGGCAGACTTCAATCCCGCCTTCCAGTTTGACCGCCTGTGCCCGGCCTTCCTTGATCAGCCGGCCTGCATTTGTGACCGCATCATAAACGGAAGTCTGATAGGACATGAACGGCAGATCGCTTACGACCAAGGCATCCTTCACTCCTCTGGAGACAGCTTTCGTGTGGTGGATCATATCCTCCATCGTTACCGATAGGGTGTCTTCATACCCCAACATCACCATTCCCAACGAATCGCCCACCAGTACCGAGTCAATCCCTGAAGCATCGATCAGTTTGGCAGTGGAATAATCATAAGCAGTCAGCATCGTCAGCCGCTCATTCTTCTGCTTGGCGTTGCGGAAAGTCAAAACCGATTTTTTCACCCGAATTCTCATCCTCTCTTCATCCCAATATAATATATTATTCACACATTACGTTCTGCGGGGAATAATGTCAATAACTTTTTGAAGATGAAAGTCCGGAAAAAAACATTTCCTGTCATGATAACTGTATATTCCGATTGGAATGCAGCGGAAATAGGAGTGGACAAAAAAATAACGTTTAGATAGCCGACCACCTACTGTCTTCAGTAGAGCGAATTCACTACACTCAGTGACAATAAAGTAATAAGGTTAACTTCACTAAAATAAGGTATAATCTATTGGTCGAAGAGTTTCTCTTTAAGAACAAGAAAAGTAGGTGAACAAAATGGGGAAATATCAATTGGATTACAAAGGTCAGGCAGCTGTGACGAAGTATCATGAAAAACAGACGCCTGCCAAATTTGATAGAAAGCAGCAACTTGAAAAAATACGTGCGGAGTATTTAAAAAAGAAGCAAAAATAAACAGGTGAATTGCATCAGCACTGAAGCAACGAGATTCTGGGTGAACACTCTAAACTTGCCTAACGAGCGTTTCAGCTCCAAGACAGCAGTTTGGAAAGTTTCATTCGCGGATATCCACACGCTTAAACCGCTCTGTGTCCACCTTCCCTTTTTGCCTGTTACTGTATTATGGGGATGCCTTAGATGCTGCTTCCATTTTTGTCACTAAATTTAAAAGAGACCGTCGTCCGCGATTATCTTTTTCGCGCGCTCCTCGGTTATCTCCTCAAAATCTGCAGAAGCGTTCATGATTATTTCTTCGTACCAATAATCGGATGCTTCCCAGGTTTTGCTCTCCGGAACATACTTAAACATCCAGTCACCGTATTTCAAAAGGAAATTTTTCCGATTCGTCCTCGTCGTTACATAATATTTTGTTTTTCTCATCATTTCATCTCTTCCTTCTAGCTAGCCTCTTTAAGTTATTGATACACCCGTGCTTATGAATATTTATGCATATATGAATTTTTAGCCTTACATGGTCCATTGCATGATCAAAAAAACAGACCTTAGAAAACACAGAAATGGCTCTGTATCAAAGTTCCTAGGGTCTGTTAATTTAATTTGATGGAGACGATGGGTACCACGTTTCCGAATTTGTGACGTTTTAAAAGGTTACGTGAAATAGCGTATACTATAGAAGTAATTCCTTTATCATTAAATGCGATTCCATAGCGTTATTCTATTTGGTATTCAATCACGTATTCAATTAGTATTCAAAATAAGCGGGTAACGAGGCTATTTTATAGTCTCTTTTTTTTAGTCTAATTTCCAACTAATGATTAGCCCAAACATACCTAGGTTTAAGACGAGACATATTCCAATCGAGATGGCCTTCCTTTTGTAATCTCCCTACAAGTATAAAAGAGGGTACTCCACATTCAGCAGAAAAATCTTTTATACTAGCCTCGGAAAGGTCTTTTTTTGAGCAAAACTCTTCGAATAACGAATCTGGTATCAAGGTATTTCTAGCGAAATAATCCGCTTTTCTCTCCACATCCGATTCATAGTTATCAAAATCTATAAATTTGTTTTTGATATCCCCGTTTAAGATATGTCCTATTTCATGAAAAAGAGTAAACCAGAATATGTCTGCGAAGTGCTGCCTAATAGTCATTCCCAATAAGAGCTTGCCGTCATGTGTCTTTTTAATAAACCCTTGCACAGGTGCTCCTTTAAAGTTGCGCACGACTTTAAAGGATATTCCGCACTCATCGAAAATAGCAGTTAACTTTTTGATGATTTCGTTTGGATCCTCATCCATGATACTCTTCATATCAGGAATACGTAATTTTAAAACCTCTAAGTCTAAAGGCCTTTCAACCTTCGCAGCATTTGTCTGAACTTCGCATAATTTTTCCCATGCGAAAAGAACGAAAGGATCAATCTTATCAGAGACTTGTGCACGATAAGCAACATTTGATTCAATCGAGGGGATAACCGCCAAATCACTTACACCTAATAACCTTCTCAAATTCAGCACTAACTCTGGTTTATTAGACGTATTAGGGACCAAGCTGATCTCTTTAAAATAATTAAGTATGTCTTTCAACGGTTTGAGAATGTCGATTTCTTCTTGAGAAATACCGTTAACTTCTTGATACTCAATAAGTTCTTGGTCGTAGTTTGATTGTAGATTGACCCAAAAACGAGCATTTACACCCAAAGCGTACTCTAACTTTTTAGCAAATGCATTAGAGATATTCTTTCTCCCGTTAATAATCTGACTTACATGTTTCTCAGAGGTGCCAGTCCTGCTGGCTAACTCTTTTTGTGTCATTTCTCTGTCCTGTAGTAATTCTTCAAGCGTTTCTCCGGGATGTATAATCAATTCAGGGGATAAGAACGGAACGGTGTGAGCCATGATAATCTATCACTCCTTTTATAAAAACCTTTTTGCAATTCGATAAGGACTCCGAACTTAAATCATCAGCGTCAGGATAAACAACTAATCTATAATTAGCAGTTAAACTAATTCCATAACATCCGTGATCTACTCCTGATAAATCATGGGGTTTTCCTAACCCAATATCTAAATATTCTTGAAATGTAGTAGCAGCACCTAATTGATTGATCCTCAATTTAACACACTTTGTTAATGGCGGCCCAATCTTTTTCTGCATTTCTGTATAATTATCGAAGTATTTTTCTAACTTCGGCTTATCGTATCCTATTTCCATCAATGCACCCCTCAAAAAAGGATTTACCACATTGGTAAACTACTATCATTTTATCATACTTTTAAAAATTTGCAACAGGGCATTCATTTAATAAGCCCCCTTAATGAATCGGCTATCTCGGAGGCTCGTTTTCAAGTCTTCCTTCCCGTTAAATTAAAAAAACATCCGATAAAGGCACCTCTTTCTCTGTTATAAATACGAAAAAATTTGTTGATCTGTTACCCGGTCTTAAAGATTGACCCGCTCCCAAACGTCCTTATTTTGTACCCTGGAGCGTGTTGTTTCCTCGGATGAGCCTTTCGAAATTGTTTTCGAGCCAGTCCAGGGTAGCGCCCTTGTGAAATCTCCAGGGACTTCCCTTCTTTTCCGGGTACTTCACAAACTTCTCGAGTTCGCTCCGGTACGGATAAAGAATCCTCGTTTTCAGCGTGTCCGGATGCTTGATCCCTACCTGCTGCTTGAACCAGGCTATCGTTTCCCAGCTGTTCCCCCGATCTGCATTCTTTTTTAGCTTTTCATATTCGACTTTCGTTATCAGCACATATTCATCAGGTATCTCCACAGTTAACTGTAATTTTTGGGCCATAGGATCACATCTCCGCTATTTAATTTGTAGCTGTTCTGGAGCCTATTATAAATCAAAAAGAAGGCTACCGGATTATCCGATAGCCTGAATATGCATTTTAAAATTATCAGACCGCCGCTGCCTTGGACGACGGCCCGAAAAGGAGGAAAACCGTAAATCAAAAAACTATGCCTCAGTATTCCCTGCCACCCACCCTCCGAACTAACGGACAATTATTCCTCTAAATCCCATTCACCCATTTCGATGGTAATATTCATCTGATCCCGTTTCTTCTGATAACGTTTCGCCCAGGAAGTGTATTCCGCTTCCGTCATGCGGACTTTCTCGCCTTCATTGTCCCCATAGATTTCTACCATTCCATCTTCCAAGACCTCGATAATCAGGGCCGGCAGTGCGTCTACATGCGTTTTCTGTTCCAGGTTCCGGATTCTTTCACTCATCCTCATTCATTCGCATCCTTTCGGCTCGGATTCAGTACGGCATCCCCCACGGATCCAATCGCAAATTTTTGTCACGCTGCGCCCCTTCTAAATTCTGGAAAGACCAGGCATCTTTTTTCGGAATACCTGCAGTAGGGATCATATCTGTCAAAGTCCGTTGTAGTCGGCTGTCGCCAAGGGCTACGCTGATTGTATTCGTGTTCGGTCTATAAGGCTGTTCCTCCGCAATCATCTGCAGTGGGTGCTTAATGCTCAAACGGTTATCCATCGGGCGGCCTTTCGCGTCATACTGCAGCGGTTTCTTCCTGTCCCGGGCATTTACCATTTTCAGCAGATGCGGGTGGAACTTATACTCCTTCAGGATGCTTAGAATTTCGTCATTGCTCCCATGATCCAACATGTAAGTAATATAAGTCATATCCTTCGCGTCAAAATCGTTGATGCTCGCTTTTTTCACGATGCCATCGAGTGCTTGCTGCGCCTTTTCGCGGCGGTCTTTCTGATGCTGCATCGTTGCCGTGTATTGCTCACCCATGATGGCTTTCATTTTCTTCTCGTACTCGTCATACAGATCGTTCAGCCGTTCAGCCTTCGCTACGTCCGTATATTCATTACGGTTTAGGATGGCTTCTTTCTTTGTGCTGAATTCATTGGATAGTGCCTGGGCCTGTTCGCCTAAAGTGTTGACCACTTTTTCATGCTTTTCAATTCTGGTATTGTATATATAAGATTCAGCCTTTAGGATGGCATCTGCTGCAGCTTCGGCCATTGCCTGCGTGAATACTAACGTACCTTCTTCTTTGTCATCGTAATGCTCCAGAATCTTTTCTTTAGCGTAAGCTTCTTCTTCGGTAAGTGGCACCTCTTGCGTGGAATCCATTACGCTCTCTTTGTATGCAGCTTGAAATTTTTCTTCTTCGTGGTTAATCATGATTTTTCCCCTTTTCGTCTCTGTATTGGTTTACTTTTCGTTCTGCCCTACTTCGAAACAGTTCGTGCATGGCAAACAGCTCGTCAGGAGCAGGATCTTTCCCAAACTTCCCGGATCCTGCGGCGGTTCTTAATTCTTCATCTGTCGCCTCCTGCAGAACTTCGGACAAAGCTTTCTGAAATAGTTCTGCCGTATCACCTTTATTACCGATCTGCTTTTCTAACTGCGCGATCCGTTTTATTGAGTCTGCACTCGCTTTTCTCATCATGAACCTAACCTTTCCTCTATTTTGGCCAGACGTTGTATCAGGTCGTCTAATTCAAGACCTTTATAGGCGTTATCCAGCACTGCTCTTGCAGCTTGTACGCGCGATGAAGTCGGAGCCGCTTGATCTTCTATTACCTCTTCCAAAGTCGCTAGGGCTTTGTGCGAGACCCGCTGCAGGTTAGCTGTCACTTGCTGCATGGTTTCTCTTCTGAAGGTCAGGTAAGCTTCATTGAATTCGGGATCACGTAAATATTGAAACGCGGTACCTCTTGCAATTTTCGCCATTTTCGCTGCGTCCTCTATCGTGCTGGTACTCATTAACGCCAGGATAAATTTTTCATGCTTAGCATTAGTTTTTGTCAAAAAATCACCTCCAAACGTTCAAATTTGTGCATTTTCGTATCGATTCAGGAAGATCCTGCATCTTCCAAAGGGTAAAGCCTGCATATCGATCGACCCACTTTTACAACTCCGATTGGATGGCCGGCTGCACACAAACCTTCTACGGCATCCTTCACTGACTGATAATCAAGCCCAGTCCCGATCATGGCCTCAGTCATGGTCAACCCGGTAAAATTGCTACAAATCAGATTCAGTAACTTTTGATTGCTCTCATCTTCGTTCATATCTCCTCTCCTTTCTGCTTCGACCGCCCTAGTCCCATGGGATATCGTCTATAATGATGACGCTGTTCGGCTCTTTCTGCTTTATCGTAACCATCCAGGCTTCGAAAGCTTTCGGGCTCATCTCGCCCAGATACTTATGCTTCACCACGTTTAACACGGAATATCCCCCATCCATCAGATCAACGATGTACGCATTCTCTTTCACTCTCTCAGCGATTTCTTCTAGCCTCTCCAGCTTCTTCCTTGTCCTGTAGTCCATTTATACCCACCTTCCCGTCTCATCGTTTTTTGGTTTACCCTGTTCACTTCAGACTTCATTTAGTACGCTACCCTCAGTAACTGCTGTTTTTCCAGTTCTGCTGCCATTTCTCAAATGCTTTAATTCTTCTTTCCTGTTCCTGCCTGCGCTTGTTCTCATACTCTTCAATAAGCAGCTTATCCAGCGGGTTATAATGCGTACAAAATTCCGCCTGGGCCGCTCTCAGAATTTTCTGATAATCCTTCAGCTTCATCTTTTTGATCTGAGCCATTCGCAGATCACTGATGCTTATCTGATTTCGGGTGTAGTATTTCTCCGCCAAAATCAGGCGGTTTTCTTCACTCATGGCGCTTAATGCCTGGTATAGGTTCTTCACTCGCCGTGTGTTCAACTCGCTCAGGCTGCTTAGTCTTGCTTGGTATTTTGGCCACTTTTTTAGGACCAATTGCCAGGGTTCTATTCGGAACCAACTCCTAGCAGTTCCAGCATGGCGGCGAAGTTCACGCTGAAGGATTCCGTGAAGTTTTCATCTTCCAAATCAAGAATTTCCGCTGCCTCTATCAGGAAGTCAGGCATCTCGTAAAACTTAAACCGGAAGCAAGCGGCCTCTTCGATTTCTTGTACTTCGCTGAAGCATAGCTTCTCTACATTCCTTAGGTTCTCAGTGTCCGGTAGTTCGCGTTTATGGAAGTATTTCTTATTCAGCATTACCCTATCTTCCCGTGGCAGCTCCTGGAGAAAAAGCCGGAAATGCTTCAGCTTAAACTCCAGTATCTCGATATACCGCTCCAGGGCTAACAGTGTATCCAACAGATTAACTACCTGAACATCCTGCCGGAAGCCTCTTACCATCCAGCGACCTTCCGAGTATGTGAAATAACTATGCAGCGTTTGATTCCGGTAAAACTCTTCCCGGTATTGCAATACCCGCAACCGCGCGTTTGGCAGTTTATATTGAAGAGAGAAATAATATTCGATCATGTCCACATTTAACACTCAAAACACCACCACCCTTCTTAGCGGCATCGGTCGCTACTATTCAAAGAATTCAGCTGTATCTACATTCATGATCTTGTACTTAATGATTTTGTGCATAGGATACGTGAAATGATATCCTTTAGTATCCTTCGGTGGCAGGTAGTGGAGCTGCACCCGATCATGATACAAGCGGATCTCTTTCAGTTTCGTATCTACCCCATTCAGACGGAACCAGGCCACTTTGTCATACATCGATTCGTCTACCACGCATACCCAGTCTAATATTTCATATTCTTCCATCTTTTTCATCACGGTTTCCCCTCTCTAATTTTCAGGCTTGTAATCTTTATATTTCTCGATGATTCCGGGTAATTCTTTCTTCAGAACGTCTATACCAGCAAACCAAAAGTACTCTAAGCTGCGGGAACGATACGTCTCTCCTCGGCTGATATCCCACACGCAAACCATCATTTCAGGTACCTTTTTTCTAGATAAGGCACCTGAGATTTCGACATCACAGAACTTATTTAACTTACGATAAACACAATCAACCCCATCGATAATTTGAATGCTGTACGCTTCTCCCAGATCTTCTGCCAGAACCTCAATCCGTCTTTTTCGTTTCACATTCTCACCTCTCTAATTCCTGATTTTGGATGTAATATATAACTTTCCAAAAAAGTTAAAATACTGATTTAAGGAGACGACAGGTACTATATACAGCCTAATTACCCTTTAATCATCTAAATATACTTTTATATATAAATTACATATTACATATTACATAGCTTGTTAAACGTTGTTGCATCGGCTTTTTAAGGCTTCGATTTTGTAATATAGGACGTATTACACTCTTATTACATATTACGTGCTTTCAGAACGTCCTATATTACATCGAAATTACATATTACAAATCAATTTACCCTCTTAAAGCCCTGTATCGGTTTCTCGAATCCTGGTATCCTGACAGTCGAACTTTTCCATCCTGGCATCGAGTTATTCATTATCATGCCGATTTTTTTCGACACACTCACTGATCTCATATCAGTACTTCCGACTTGGAAGTTGAATAGCTCCTGCATAATCTCTCGGGAAGTGACTTTCTCCCGAGGCGCGAGTTCTTCGTACTCCTTTTTATAGAATCCCTCTTCTCCGCGGAGTCTGCTTTGGATGTAGTCGCTTTTCTCACCTGCACCCCACTCATAGAAATCCTCAGGTATTTGAATTTCCAAATACAAAGCTATGTCGTCGCGCATGGGATCGTCGGCTTTTGCCTCGTTTTGCTTCTCTCTGGCGATTTTTTGGGCCTCTTCTGTTAAGTCCAGCCAGTTACCGTATTTGTAGCGGGTCTTATACAAATGCACCGCCTCGGCCCAAAGTTGAGCGATAACCGCCTCCAGGCTGCCGTCGAATACTGACTTAGTTCGGTTGTCTTTATCGGATATGGCATATAGCCAGCGCCTGCCGCCTGTCTCATCTTTCAGTGGTCTGTATTCGTTCGTGGTGGCCACAAATACGCAGTGGCGTTTCATGCGGATATTGTTTTTCTCGTAAGGCTTGCGATACACGTCCTCGGTCCTGGATAAGAAGTTTTTCTGTTTCGTAATATCAGTACGCTTTGCAGCAGCCAGCTCTCCAAGTTCGATCAGCCAGTTATCCGAAATGATTTGAATATCGTCCTTGCTGTCCAAGCTTGTGAGTGAGTCCGTGAAGAAATCCGGCGCCAGCTTCCGGAAAAACGTACTCTTTCCTATCCCCTGCGTCCCGATCAGCGTTAGTACAAAATCAAACTTGCACCCCGGCTTGTAGATTCGGCTTACTGCTCCAGCGAAGAACAATTCCATTATTTCAGCTGTATAGGGCGGCTCGTCCGGAACCCCGAAATAATCCATCAGCAACTTGCCTATACGTGGTATATGGTCCCACTCGGCTTTCTCGATGTAATCCTTTACTGGATTGAAAGCCTGCCTTCGGGCCTCAGTTACAACCGCATCATCCAGGTTTTTACTGGAGAACGTGCAATCATACCTGGTATCTACACGAGTTCGGATTTCTGAGGCATCACGATCGGAGAAATCCTTCAGGAAAACCGTTTCCCAGGAAGGCTTTCGTACCTTCTCTATAGTTCCGGTAAATTCATTAAAGCCTAGCAAGCCTTTGAACTCGGGATCATTCGCCAGGATTAACGTAAGATTGTAAATATTGTTCATCACTTTGCCCGCTTTAGTTGTCCGCAGATCCGCTATCCAGCGGGCTCCAGTATCATCCTGCAGAGACGCGGCAAAATCTTCGTCGGCACTGGCAAGAGCCTGCCTTTTCAATTCAAAAGAAACGTTCTTATCTGCAGCAACAAACTCATTCATAGCCAGGAATGAAGGTAAGCGCGTGCTGGGCGTTCCCAGCTTTGCCCCTTCGTCTTGATCGCCGAAGCGGTGGATACGGACCAGGTCAAACGCGTTAGTCAGCTTGCCGCCTGTCGGATCCGTTGCGTGATTCGAATAAGCAAACTGGTTATCATACAAGACCAATCCGCCGCTGGTGCTGCCACCAATGAAGGAATATCGATCTGCTCGTTTAGTAGGCTCGTACACGTCCTGCAGGAACGTCTCGATCGCGGTCGCTATGTCGTACACCCGGCAGAATGCACCAATGATGCCCGGCTTCGCTGCAGGATCTCCCGCCTTCTTTCGTTCATGAACTTTTACTGCATTCTCTCGCTCGCTGGTCGGCCAGGAAGATATGTCTGTCCAGTCCTCGTATTTAGCAAGGATGGTATCGGGATCTAGAAAATTTTCGTCCTGGTACTCGAATATATACTCGCCGTCTCTCGGGCAGCTTGGCCAAAACATAAGGCGGCTTGCCTGGTACGTTGTATCATCGAAGAGATTAAGTCCAAAAATCTCAGCCACTTTCCGTGCTATCGGTTCGTACTCGTCCGGTGTTACTGGTCTGGATAGTGGGATAATCAGCCGTTCCCGGGGCTTCTCAGGTGTATGGCTATGAGTGCTGTATATCGCTGCCGCATGTTCAAACAGAAGCGGAACGCTTTCCCAGAGGTCCATAGTCAGATGGTCGGCATCCAGTGTTAGCAAGCTGCGGGACTGCACTGCATCGGCCTTTCGGCGCCCGCCTTTCAAGAAGCCTCCTACATAGCCCCCAACATCTTTGGCTGCGTCCTTTTCAGACTTGGGCATACTTTTATACTCTGCAGCCGTTTCTTGTGTCCTGGTCGGCTCAGATAGCCGCTGCAGGAACTCACTCCAGATCATTGTCCTGTTCTTCCATTCGGTCGCCGTTTTGCGGCTGGCCATTGCTAAATTTATTTCTTTGTCATGCTTCAAGCGCGGCGGTGAAGCCGCTTGTTGTTCATCAGCTTTGTTCAAACAATAACCCTCCTTTCTCACTTTCTTTACTTTATGGTTAATATATGAGCATTCCCTCTGCCTTAGGCGCCGCTCTCGGGTGCTTGTGTTGTTCTTCTTCCAATAGGTTCGCTATGAGGTGCAGCAGGTTCTCGTTTCGGGCACTCAGCTTTTCGGTCTCGCGTTTCAACAAGTCGATTGATTCAGCACTCTCGGCATCAGCTACCAGGGAACCTATCCGATCCGTGTTATCTAACACCTGCTCCAATAATGTAGGGATGAAGTTCAGACGTGATTTGTGGTCTCTCATGTCAGATACCCCCTTCCTGCCATGCACATAGGTCGCGTTCCACCCGCCACTGGCCTTCTCTGATTTGTACTAGTCTATCAGGAAACGATCTCTCGATGTCAGCCTCTGCAGTTTCTCGCAGTCCGCTGATCCAGTCCTGCAGCTCTGTGCCCTGAGGCGCTCTTCCAAAAAGTATGATGAATGATTCTCTATTGACCGCATCAGCAGCAGCCTTATGGCCCTCAACTGTATGTAAATTATTTTTTGTCATTGCAATTAGCTCCCTTGTATTGTAATATTAGGGATAAAAGAAGCCGTCTAAAGCTTAAAATATCCTCGTTGCCTTGTACTGAGTTCGCTGCTCATGGGTACAAGGCTATTTTTTTGCACATTTTTCTTCATTCCGAACACCTTGCTGAACCTCATCGATTATCAGCAACACTACTTTTATTTTCCGTCCCCAATCATCGTCAGCCGTTTCAAAGCCGTAAGCTTGAAGAAACGTGTCGATGGCGGCCCTGTTGAAATTATGCAAAACAACCTCAACGCGGGTTAGTTCATTTTCGCTTTCGTTCGCGTTCATTGGTTCCACTCCTCCCGAAGATTTTTTAGTACGATCTTACAAACTCCCCACGTAAAGAACGCGAGCATCATTCCAGCCGTGAAGGCTGCCTCTAAATCATTCATAATTCTTCACCTCTTTTCGGTGGGTTTTATACTCACTGTCTCCAACCTCAAAACCGGATAACGCTTATAGGCCGCCGATTCTAGCCGAAACTTCTCTCTTTTTTCGCTTTTGAATACCTTCATTGAATACCTTTGGCCCCGTTTGCCCGCGGCTATTTTTATTTTTCCAAAGTTTTCAAGAACGATTTTAGCGTTTCTTTTGAGATTAGTTGCTTGCCCTCGATATGGATAATCGGCAGGCCGAGAACTTCAAGCCGCTGCAATGTAGTAAAGGAAACTCCCAAGAAGTCACACGCCTCGCGTTTATTCAGGTAATCTTTTCGCTGTAGCGGATCAGCCGCAACTTCATCGATGGCCTTGCGGACCATTTCTTTTACTGAACCTTCCAGGGATTTCTGCAAAAGGTCCCCTATCTCGATATTGTCAATGTTCAGTGTCGCCATGTGCTATACACCCCCTTAAATATTTTCGATTAGATTGTAGACCGCCAGGCTTATCTGCGTTTCAAGCGGCAGCTGGTCCGGCGCGCTTCTTTCTTCCCAGGTCTCTTCCAGGTATGCCTGGAGCGCTTTTACCTGGTAGCCGTCTAACTCGATTGAATAGCAATCCTTTATATACCTGGTATCGCTTAAATCCGGCTTAATACGATACGCGACTGCTATCTGCATTCCTTTATTGTTGTAAAGGGCCGCTTCCGGTTCAGCTGCATCGTATTGTCCCCTACTGATGTACACCAGTCCGCGCCGCCGGGTCTTGAGGAAATCCTCTTCTGCCGATCTTGATACGCGATAGCCGAGTTCTTCCAGCTCTTCCAGGTTCTTCACCTTATACCCAACCAAAACGGGCTCTCCGGTGCCTTCATGCGCCAGGTAATACTTTTTCAGTTTTAGCATGCGGATCACTCCCCTTTCGGGCTTTTGCTTTCGAACGATTTTCTGGTGGCTGCCTTTCGTTTTGCAAGGTTTTTCCGTCATTGACAAGTAAATAAAAAAGATTGAATTGCTTATCTAGCTTCATCATAAGTTTGCCTCCTGGGTTGTACCTGTTGGCCTCAATATCGGCGAGATAAGAGCGAGATATCCCCACTAATTTAGATGCCTCAAGTTGGGTTAGTCCACGCTTTTTCCGTTCATTTTTAAGTACTGTTCCGATATCTGACATTTTTTACACCTCCTAGCCCTTTTATGTGTCTAATTGTATGGTATTTCCGTCATATTGTCAATAAGAATTACTTGTATTTCCGTCATTTATATTCTATGATTGATTTATATAATGGAAGGGGGCCTATGTTTGAATTTTGGAAACGTTTTAAAAAGGCTTCGTAAAGAAGCTAAAATGACACAAGCAGGGCTTGCAAAAGCAGCCGGAGTTTCTAGGACTTATCTAAGTGACGTTGAGAACAACCGCTACAATCCTAGTGTAGATCTGGTGAAAAAACTTTCTGCGGCTCTGGAAAACTCCGTACATAGTTATGAATCTATTTTCACGCTGCTAATGTCCGCTGCAAATTACTCTGTGCATAATGTTAAGGATCTTGAATTAGTAAGTTCTCTCATCAAGGAATACCAGGATAATGGAGAAAATGCTTTTTTAGCCAAGTCTTTAAAAGACCTGGCATCAGAAGCGCCCCAAGAACTGCAATCAATATCTAACATGCTACTCAGCTATATTGAAAGTACGCACAACAGAGTAGGCAAAGAGCTTGAATCTGAACTTGAAAGAATAATCACCAATTATTTTAACGACTTCGCTTTATATGATCCGAGTATGTTCTCAGTCTACCTAACCGACGACTTAGAAAAACATATCAACGGATTGAAAGAAGGCATGCTATTGCACGAGGACGAAAAAGAAGAGTATGAGCGATGGATCCAACTGATTGAAAAGTTCATTGCTGAGGTAAAGGATTTACAAGAACAAAAATAATATAATGCCTGGTCTCCAGGCGCCTCTTATAGCCCCGTTGCCCGCGGTGGAAAGAGGAAAAACAAATGACAGTCATCAAGAAATACACAAAAAAAGACGGCAGCGCCGCCTATCAGTTCAATGCTTATCTTGGAGTAGATCCAGCAACCGGAAAGCCGAAGCGGACCACCCGCCGCGGTTTTCAGACAAAAAAAGAAGCCCAGCTTGCCCTATCCCGCTTGAAACTGGAGATAGAGGAAGAAGGCTTCAAGGAAACAAAGCGATACACGTTCAATGAACTTTATGAGTTATGGTTCGAATCAGCATACAGAAACACGGTAAAGGAAAGCACCTATACAAAGACGCAGGAACTGTTTAATAATCACATCCTGAAGAAGTTCGGCGCCCTTTACCTGGACAAGATAACAATCCCCTACTGCCAAAAAACGGTTAATGCCTGGGCTGAGAAATTATCGAAGTTCCCGCAGCTGAAGAATTATACTTCGAAAGTCCTGGACTATGCTGTCACCCTGGAATTGATTAAGAGTAACCCAATGCGGAAGGTCATCTTGCCGAGAAAGAAAGTGGACGTGAGCGGAGAAAAGCTAGAAAAGTTCTTCACCAAGGAAGAGCTGCAGGAGTTTTTCAGCTGTTTGGCCAAAGAAGAAGGTTGGTCTTATAAGTGGACCACTATTTACCGAGTCCTCGCCTTCTCTGGGATGCGCGTAGGCGAAGTCTTAGCCCTCACCTGGAAAGATATCGACTTCCAGGAGCAAACGGTCACGGTTAATAAAACGCTCACGAGAGGCCAAAAAAACGCGCTTATCATCCAGGAACCAAAAACAAAAAGTGGAGTCCGGACGATCGCGTTCGATGAAATCACCCTATCCATGCTGCAGACCTGGAGAAGAACGCAGGCAAAAGACTATCTGAAGCTGGGCTTCAATACCATGCAGCCGGATCAGTATATTTTCACTAATACCAGCAATGGCTTTTTGCAGCCTAGTAATGTTTTGACTCGTCTGCACCGTATTATCAAGAAGCACGATCTGAAGAAAATAACGGTCCACGGCTTCCGGCATACTCACTGCAGCCTACTCTTCGAATCAGGCGCCTCATTAAAAGAAGTGCAGGACCGCCTCGGCCACTCGGATATTCAAACAACCATGAATATCTATGCCCACGTAACTGAAAAGGCAAAAGAAAAGACGGCCGAAAACTTCGCGAGATACGTCAATTTTTAGGCTAAAAACAGATATGGTATTCAATCTGGTATTCAATGCAAAAAAAGAGCCTCATAAACGTTTAGGAAATGCCGTCCTATCAACGTTTACAAGGCTTTTTAATTAATGATGTATGGAGACGATGGGTATTAAAGTACCGCGTTTCAACGGAAGCAACCCCAATCAAATAAAAAGCTTATATAATAGAAGGGAAATAATACCCTATTCAAACGGAATGATAGCACTTCAAACCATTTCGAGTGCTTTTCTGAGTGCATTTTTTAGTAGGCAGCGGTCTGATCTCCTCAGTTTTGAGGGGATCTTTTTTATTGCAAAAAAATAGACTGATTAACCTTGGGGGCATAAATCAGCCTTCACTTATTATATATCTATCTGGATGAAAACGCTACACCTTTTTAGCTGTTGCACATGTTTGTGTGATAGCCTGCATATTGAACCGGCTGAAAATTCAGCTCATCGCTCAATCCACTTTTGGCCGGGGTAGCGATTCGCTAAGGCGCGGATAGATCAGTCCAATTTTGGACACATCTGATGTTGAGGAGAACCTCAATAACAAATCGTTATCGAGTCCGGCTCAATTTTGAGCATATCTGCATTCCCATTTTGGGAACATAGCTTTGCAATGGGATGCGTCGCGATTTACGACGGAACTTTTTGCAAATTGTGCCACGTGGCGGAATTTAAATCGCTACGGCCCAACCGCTATCGCTTTAACCGATAGCGGATTTCATATCCGTTAAATTGTCGGGTATGGCTCTGCCCCATAGCGGCATAACGTTTCGTTAGGTCGTCCGGCTGCCGTCATTTGAAATGACACCATTTTTATGCGATGGATGCCGTCGTGATTCGCGACACCAGGAAGAGCAAAAAAGCAACCTGTTAAGGCTGCTCTTGTCTTGATAATTCAAATTTCAATAAAATATCATCCGTCCGCTTTTGGATGCTATCTATTTCAGCAAGATCCTGCATCCGTTCCTTTTCTTTGAGGTATTCGCCGATGTGGTATCTCGCATTTCGAAGCGTTTTTTCGTCCACTTCCTCAGGGTTAAAATGATAATCTGCCAGTACATCCATTGCCTTAATTGCCGTTTTTTCCATCAGATCGAAGGAAAGCTTCATTTTTTTATATTTCATTTCCAGGTCCATCTTCTTGTCTCCCCTCTGTTAATAGCCAATCGTTATAAGAACTATATGCACTCGTTTCGTGTGGTTCATATCCTTTCACAACGTCCACTAACGATTGCATTAAGCTGAAGTCATGTTCTGCGCCTACGATCAATTTCGTTTTGGCTTTGATATGTTCCGTTTGCGCCTTGATTAATTCCCTTTGTTCCTCGCGAGTGGTATTGATTCCCTCGATCTTATTCAGTTCCCTAATCGCATCAATAAGGGCTGATTTTGATACCGGAGTCAGGCCTACTTCCTTCACATCGTTCTTAGCTTCTTCCAATAGCGCTAATAGTTCCATAGAGGCCTGTTCCCGGGTCCATAAAGCCTTTTGCTTATGCTCGTCCATCATTTCGTTATATGTTGCTATGACGTTGCTATTTCGCATTAGACGGCTTGCGGCTTCTCGAATCGTTTTATCTTTCATCCGGGTATTAGGATATGCCTGTTTATAGGCTTCACTTTGGCTCATACCGCTGATTAAATTTTGCACGAACAATTCTTGTTTTGCAGTAAGTTTCTGCATTTTCTCACCTCTCTTTTATTTAGAAGAAGGGTATCGGCATTTCACCGACACCCTCATTCATTGCCTAGAATCCCATTTCATAACCCATTCTTTGTGCTTGGAGACGTGTCAACCTTGCCGCCTCTCGCGCATTGATCGGATCCGGACTGATAAAGGTATTCGTTTGATTGAATACATTGCCAGCCTTCGCCGTTGCCGCGTTCGTTGCAACGATATCCTTGCTGTAAGGCGTTACGACTCCCTCAGCCGACATCTGCACCTTCTTATTCATGCTGTCAATGGCCCCGAATAGGCTTCTTGCATTGCCTTCGATACCTACCGCAATCCCCTCAGGAATCCATTTCCCCACCTCGTCGCGCATGAGCTTCGACGGGGATGCGATGCCAAAGAAATTTTTGATATCGTCCGTTATACCGTCCACAAAGCCGCCGATTTTATCACCCAGCCATTTCGAAACGGATTTGATGCCTTCCCATAAGCCTTTGATGATATTCGCCCCGATTTCGAATAGGTCAATACCTGCAATCGCATCTATGATGATGGCTACTGCTTCATCAACCGCCCCGCCCAGATCATCGAACATATCGAAGAGTCCATCAATCAGACTTAAGATGATCTCCACCCCGGCGCTGATGATTTCCGGCAGGTTGTCAACGATGATTTGCAGGAATTTTAGAATAATTTCCATTGCGGCCGTTGTTATTTCCGGCAGTCTTTCGCCTATTCCGCTTACTAGGCTTGTCAGCATCTCCATGCCCTTATCGACAATGGACGGAAGATTTTCTGTTATCCCGGTAATCAATTTAGAAATAATTAGAAGGACCGACTCGCCAATGGCCGGAAGATTTTCGATAATGCCGTCAACCAGTTTGAAAAGCATCTCCATACCGTACTGCATGATGGTCGGAAAGTTCTCAATTAATGCAGTCGTTAAAGCTGCGATGATCTGGAAAACAACATCTAAAATTTTCGGAAGGTTTTCAAAAACCCCCTGGACAAGCGCCCCCAGAATGTTGCTCCCTTGTTCCAATATCAGGGGCAGATTTTCGGTAATCAATCCGAGAATGGTAGTAATCAGCGTGCCCAAAGCCCCATAAAATACTGGCAGATTATCCAGCAGCCCGGTTATCAGATTGGCAATCATATCACCGCCGGACGCTATCAGTTGCGGCGCGTTTGTTTTGATACTTTCAACAACGCCCGTCAGCATTTCGACTATTTTTGTCTTGATGCCACCGCCTTTTGTCATACTCTTGAATGTTTCGAAAAGGTAATCTTTGAGTGAATCCCACATTTCCGGACGGCTTGCGCCTTCTGTTTGAATAATATCCAGTACCCCGGAAGCCCATCCTGTAATGCCGGATAAGCCCTTTTTCAGGCCATCGAATAGCGGTAACGTGAGCCATGACCCAACCTGTCCGAGTTGATCCTGGAAAGTAGCCATGAGGCCATTGAAGGATTTGCTTTGTTCTTCCATCGCCCCGCCGAATTCGGTTCCCATACCCTTGACAAGCATCGGCAGGATGTCCTCGGCCAATAATTCACCCGCGGATCCCATTGCTTGCAATTCGGCAACTGACTTGCCTGTTTCTTTTGCGAGTATTTGCCATACCGGGATGCCTGCCTCAGATAATTGCATCATCTCCTCGGCCTGTACTTTCCCTTTCGAATACATTTGATAGAGCGCCCGGGTCGCGCTTGTAGCTGTGTCTGTGTTCCCACCTACTGCGGACACGGCATCCCCGATGCTCACCACGGCATCAAGTAAGTCTTGACCCTCAAACCCGGCCATGCTTAGGCTCTTAGCCATCTGATCCACTCCGGCATAATCGAAGGGAGTCTTTTCGGCCAGGTCCTGCAGGTCCTTCTGCATTTCTTTCGCAGCTTCTTGCGAACCGAGTAACGTGTTCCACGCTATTTGAGACTGCTCAAGCGCGCCTGTATAACTGAGCGTGTTGCTCACCAGATCGGCCATTCCGGTAATCGCGCCTTTTATCGCGTCATAGGTGAACAATCCTTTTACCAGCCCGCCTAAATTGCGGCTTTTTTTGTCGAATGCGTCCATTTTGGAGTCTGCTGAGTCTAACGCTCTCGTGAAATCTTTGTCGTCTGAATTGATGACGTATGTCACCTCTCCACCTGTTGCCATTTTATCACCTCGTTTTCTTTGTTATTTGCCTATTTCCATAGGCCCTATAGAAGAACGTTCCAGATAAGCAGAACACCCTTATATGTCGTTATTCCGGCTAATGCCAGCAAGAAGATCATGAGCATTAAGACGGTCAGCGCCTTTGTGCTTGCCAGTAATTTTTCTAGCATCAGATTTCACCTTCTTTCGGGACCGATAACATGCCATTCATCAGGACCCCATAATAATAATTTCGATCGCTGATATTGGTTACTAGCCTGTTTTCTTTCCCTGCGGTCAGTAAGACAAAAGCATCGCTGTCATCCAATCCCTGCAGGATCTCGATAACCTTCTGTTTGTCCGTTTTTCCGATCATGCTTTTCCTTGTGGCCTTTTCTTTCGTTAGTCGGTTTAATAGCGCTTTATTTGGCTTCATGCTTTACCCCTCGTTTCTTGTATTTGCTTTCGTGTCTCGTCTCTCACCCAGTTTGTCGTGCGGATGAACCTCATATAGATCACGCTCACTTTATTAGAAAAGGGGCTCGCGTTGCACGATACCCCTATGTTTTTTTGCTAAATTCTTGTGAACTCTGGATTGCTGTACATGGCTTGTGGACTTTCCAGAACATTCTTGACTGGATAACCCCATGACTCAATAGCATTTTTAATTCTTACTTGTGACTCAAACGGTAGATAGCCAGTAACCTTAGATGCTTCATCAACCATAAAGCTGTGAATTTCGTTATTTTCTTTTAAGGCTTCTACCTGGATCTTCACCATTTCATTCCAAAGGGGAGATAATTTCTCAACCAATGTCCGGTGTTTTTCCGTTGCTAGTTGCTGCCCATATTCTGAGAATAATCGTGTGATCGTTTCTGCTTGAGAGAGTCCGGAACCATCGGAAGCCGTGAGCGCCATCTTCATTTCTTTGATTCTGTCGGTCAGGCTTTGGATAGCAACCGTCAGTTGGTCATACTCTAATTGCAGTTCAGCATTCTTTTTCACACTAGATAGGTTCAATAGGCCTTTATTTGCTAATTGATTCAGCAACTCGGCTTGTCTTGCTTCCATTTCTTCCAGATCTTGCTGCATGACACCGAATGTGTCTTTCAAATTTTTTACTTGTGCTGCCAGGCCTTTGATTTCCGGTAATGTGTTTTCTGTCATGATTATTTCCCCATTTCGTCTTATTTTGTAATTACGATTTATCCCAATTCAATGATTCTATCTAATTCCCCATACCACTTCATAAACTCGGATTCATCTTCAAAGATAACGTTATTCAGGGAAAAGCCTGTTTCTGCGCCTTGATAAACCTTCCTAGCAACCCCGACTAATTCCAGGAACGCGCGCGTTTTTTGGTCTCTGTCGATACTTGCGGATGAAGCATAATCTACTTTATTTGTTTGCGCGTTGCTCTTGATCGCTTTTAGCATGGTGTAATTATTTTTGTATTTGGCTTCCAACTTCTCATAATCCTCAGGGCTTAGTTTCAGGCCGCTTGTCAGTAGTGCCATATCTTCCGTAACGTCTTTACCGCTTGGTGTTGCCCATGATTCATAAGCGGCAGCATATTCATTTATAAGCTGATCCAATTTTACGAAGTGGGCACTTTTTGCATTATTGAAAATCGCTGCATTTTCTTCTAGTTGTCTCATAGAATCCACTGGCGCAATCATTCCGGCCGCTTGTTTTTTCACTAATTCGGCTTTCTTTTGATCGTATAAATTCAGTGCTGCGTATAATGCTAGTGAAGTGTCTCTTACTTTTTTAGTGTATGCGTTCATTTTTATTTCCTCTTCTCGTTTTATTTTTTATGTAGTGTGTCCATATACGACAACGTTGTCGCATTTAACTCTTTCCGGGTTCTGCTCTCGCCTGGTTCATGGGGAACTCCTTTCTCTTCGGTCTGTCCGCATCAATCAGCGGCTGCACTTCTTTGGATAGTCGCATTTCTGCCGCTTTACGCATCCGGTTATAATCCTTGACGCTCATCTGCTTCCTTTTGGCAGCTTCCGCTACGGTCAACGGTCGGCCATCGTTTGATAGGTAGTGATAGGCCAGTAGAAGGCGGTCTTCATCAGATACGTTCTTCAATCCACCATATAGCCATTTCAGATTGCGCTTGAACCAATACCCCTCCGGATCTCGTAAAGCTTTGTACCACGTCCGCAGAATATACCGCGTTTCCCTTGTTTCACTCATGATCGTTATACCTCCAATAGTTTCAGCATATCCTCAAAATGTGCCGTGAATTGTTCGCCAGTAGTGGGGGCTGCGCATACTTTTTCAAGTTTGGATCCCCGGTTATCATCAACCAACTTGAACCGATGCCGGGCAGCTTCTTCAATTTCTTGAATCTCCTCAAAACACTCACGTTCTACACGGTCATTTGAACCGCCTTCCTGCCATTTGTATTTGTGAGTGAGGAAATACCTGTCCGCGCTTGAAATTTGCTTCAAGTATGCGAGAAAATGCCTCTGCTTGAATTTCATCACGGCCATTCGGCTCTTGGCTTGTTCTTCGCTATCTACCAATTCAATAACTTTGCTTTCAACGGGGAAGCCTTTGCTATACAACTTATTTTCGTCTGATGTGCAATAGCTGCACATGGTCTGCTGATAGAAGTCTATCTGCAATTCCCTCAGCCGCCACTTGATTCGCGTGATACGTTTATTCAAACTGAAATAATAAGCTATTATATCTTCATTTATCACCCTCACACCTCGCCTTATAAGTCACACGGTATTTTTATTACAACTTTGAGCAATTTACCCATTAAAGGGGCAAAAGCTTTCTAATGCCCCTTAATTTTGATATTTTAGAACCCGAAGCCGGGCCGCTTATCCTGGATGGAAGAAAAATCCAGTAGAATCAGATTCATGGAGATTCTGGAAGTGATCCGCTCATCATAGGCCGCCTTCAGTTGTTCATAGCTGAGGTTCGTGCTGATGATTGTGCTTTTCGTGCCTTCCCTCGCATTCAGCACCTTGAAGAGTGTTTTATAAGTGTGGTCGCTTGCCTGCTTCTTGGTATCGGTCTTTCCTACGTCCGTTCCTAAATCATCCAAAACAAGCACGTCAACCGTTTTCATCAGGTCTATGTAATAATCTGCCGTCTTCTTATCTGTGGCCGTGTTGCTGTAGGATGCAAGGATTAACTCCATCACGCTCGTAAAGTCAATGAACAAGCAAGTCAGCTGCTTCTTGTAGGAAGCTGACATTTCATTGATGTTGAATAGCATCGCATGGGCTATATGGCTCTTTCCGGTTCCTGCTGGTCCGGTCAGAATCACATTCGATATTTTTCCGGCCGCAATATCTTTGCTGACCGCCATTGCTTTGTCTCGCGCTTCAACCTCTTGCTTTGAATGGGCATCGAACTTCTTGAAGCCTTTGTCCAGAAAGGAACGCCCCCCATAGATCGAATGCCGTCCAAAGAAGCGTTTTTTCTCCTTGTCTTGCCATTGGATGCTGCCCGCCGTTTCTGTTTGCTCAAAGCGTTTATTTCGTGCTTCCAGGTAACACTTGGGGCAGACAACTTCATCAGTCGCCAGGATCTGAAAGAGTTCAAACTTGCCATGCCAGTCGCACTTACTGTATTCGCCTGTTGGTAGCAATCCGGCTTTTTCAATGGCCAACCGTTCAAACTCTTTACGATCGGACATAATCCTATTTGTGTTAATCATCTTCTCACCTCTCAAAATGGAAATTCAAAATCGTCCGGTATCGGGATATTTGCCAACCGTTGCCGGGATAGTTCATCAAGCATTTTTTCCTCATCGGACTTCTCGGGGATCCGCTTGACGTTTTTGCTCTGTTGGTTCAAGTACTGATCGAATTTATTTCCAAAGAGAGTAGACGGCTGCAAGTATTGGCTCCAATGCGGATCATTGAGCCAGTCTTCACACTTGTTATCAATAACCCGCTTGAATTGCTCTAAGGTGTAATCTTCGTTCCATCGTGCCTTAATAAGCTTCTTATTGCTTGGCGCGGAATGCCTGAAGGACTTCCCGGCCTTTTGATTCAGATAGTCGATAATCTCTTTGTAAGGAATGGGGTCGGGCTTTAGCTCGACATTATCTTTTATTCTTTCATTCTTACCTTCTTTAGTTCTTACATTCTTGTTAGTTGTTAGCTGACTGTTAGCGCTCTGTTGGTCGTCTGTTAGCTGACTGTTAGTTGCTTTGTTAGCCCTATCGCCTGAACCTTGATATAATCCCCAATTAACAATGGTTATAAGCCTATTCACCTTTGTTGATTCGTCTGTTAAAAAATCGTATTTTTCGAATCGCTTTAAAGCAGTTCTGACATTCTGAATTGATATACCTTTGCCACTTTTAGCTGCTATCTTCTGTAATGAAGTAACGAATTGCCCGGCTTCTGCCTTATATGGTTTACCCATCCATTCCCATTCCTTGCTATCGTGATTAGCCATCATCAGCAAGGTTATCAAAATGACTTTTTGCTCCGGGGTTGATTCCAACCATATCGGCTTATCGCCTAACTCCCTATAAAGTTTTATCCAACCTTGCAAAATTTCACCTACTCACCTTTAAAGTATTTGTTTATGCCTTCCTGGGTCTCGTATTCATTCCAAGCCCTTCGCTAAGCAAGTGCTCAAGCCGTCAGCGATGTCGGAAAGGTTCTCTATATCATTCTCATACCTAGATAGCAAAATTGCTGAGAGGCTTATTAAATCGCCTATATGCTGTTTGAACTTCTCCGCTTCAGGATGGTTATCGTCAATCACGTCATACGATGAGGCTAATTCAAATATCGAGTTATCCATTGATCGGATGATAGCTGCGTAATTCCCTAGTGATTGCACTTGTTGAAAGATTTCATTCGCTTGAGTTTTTAGTTCTTTATTAGTAATTGTTTCCATTTTTAATTTCCCCTTATATTCGAATTTGTGGTATAATTGGGGATAAAGAAGCCTCCTAAAGCTTCAAATATCCGTTTACCCTCTCTTGCTTGTCCGGCTGCTGAGGGTTATTTTTTTGCATTTTTTTCATCATCCTGGAATAGATAACCAACGCTTCCGGATAATATATTAATCGCATGTTCAATCATGAATTCAAGAAATGCTTCCCGGTTGATCCACTCGCTTCTCTCATTCGGCTGCCCTTCGTCTGTGATGATTTCAAATTCTGTATCATCGGACTGCAAAGCACTACTAAGCGATTCTATTACCGCATCAACTGCACCGACTTCTTCTAAATAAGCTTTTTTTATTTTCCCCATGTTTTCTGCTCCTTTTCAATGTGAGTCATTTTTTCAACCAACTTCAATAGTGTTTTCAAATCCTCAGCCGTGACATATTGCGCCATCCTACTGTCCGGGAATTCTTCCAGACTTTCGCGAATCCGATCAAGTGCCGCTTTCTCTGCTGCGTTCATTGGTTCCACTCCTCTCTGATATTTTTAACTACGATCTTCAACGTTCCCCAGGTCAGCACCGATAACATAATTCCGGCCGTGAAGGCTTCCTCTAATCCGTTCATTTCATCACCTCTTTTTAAGTGGGTTCGATTCTCCTACACTCGCAACCCATTTTATATAAATCCTTGATAATTCAGCTTTTCCCGGTCCTTCTATTGATGAAGGGTTAAACTTCACTCAACTTTGCACTCAGAAACATTATTTTTTAGCGTGTTTACCGCTGCCTGCGATTAGTTTTATTTTTCGTGATCCGCTAAAAATTTGCTTAAGTTTGCTTTACTGACAAACCTTTTTTGCCCGACCGTCGAAACCGCTAATCCACTTCTAATCCATGCGGCTACAGTGTTAGGGGAAACGTCGAAGTATTCTTGAATCTCCTTCACCGTTACCCAATCTTTTAGCCTGGTCTCTTGACTGATTACCTCTTCAACAACTTCCTTCGCCGCACTTCGCAACATTGCTTTGAATTCATCATTGAAGGCATCATCGATCTTTACCCTCAGTTCTGCCATGTTCTCACCGCCTCCAAACGCTACAATTTGCTACTTTTTAACTAAAAAAATTTCATCAATCGTTATGCCAGGGAATAAGCCTTGTAGCATTTCTTTTAAAGTGATCATTTCATCTTCGGAAAATCGGGTAACACCTCTTTCTTTTGCAGAATATGATTGTTTCGAGATATTGAATAAATCTGCCATCTCTTGCTGAGTTTTCCCTAGCATGACCCTATAACCTCTTACCTTGGTTTTCGCTACTGCTTTTAACATATCTCACACCTCTTTTCGCTACTTTTTGCTACTTACAAACTAAATGTTAAAGTATAACTATTCAAAAGTCAAGATTAACTTGCTACTTTTTGCTATTTTATTTATAATAAAGGAAATAAACAAAATGGGGGCTTGGAATGGATATAAACAAGAATGAAGTAGGTTTTCGAATATCTAGCATCAGAAAGCAGCTTGGACTTAATCAAGAATTATTCGGGGAAAAAATTAGCAACGCACATAAAAGCCTTGTTTCAAAATGGGAAAAAGGACAAAGCCTACCCAACAATGAACGATTAAAAATAATAGCTGATTTAGGTGGAATCACTGTAGATGAATTACTACACGGAAATCAATACGAGTATGCTTACAATCTAATAAATGATCTATACGATCAATTAGATGCTTCTAAAAAGGTGCTCAGCGAAGACAAACGAGAAGCAATCATGGAGGATATTTTACAAAGAGTTACAAATTCACCCATTTCTAAAAGAATGGATTATCTGTCTCCGAAATATAAGGAATACATCACGGTAATGTTTGAGATTCATTTCGATGATTACTTTATAAAAGAAGTTATTTCGAATGAAAATGCTATCAGTCTTGTAATAAATAAACTAGAAAGTATCCAATTTTTCATCGATGACTATTTTTCTTACGATCCAGAAAGAGCGACAACTATCATAACCGAGAAATTGGATCCTGAACTTGAAGTTAAGCTCTATGATTTGATTGAGGATGCTCGTATTTCTGCAGAAATACTCACTCAAAAGTACAAAAAGAACTAGCATATATAATAATGGTCGAACCCGTAACCATCCGGAACAAGGCCACCTCTTGAAAACCGCTGCCTGCGTTGGAAAGAGGGAAAAATCATGGCTACAATTATCAGCAAATACAAGAAAAAAGACGGCAAGACGTACTATAAAATCAAAGCATACATGGGCATGAACCCGGAGACGGGAAAAGAAATAAACGTGACACGGCAAGGGTTCGCATCGAAGAAGGATGCAGAACTTGCTATATCACGTTTGAAGGTGGAAGTTGAGGACCGCGGCTATCAAAAGGCCAGTTATACCACCTTTGGGGAACTCTATGAATTGTGGTTCGAATCGGTATACAAGCATAATGTAAAAGAAAGTACTTACGTTAAAACACAAGAATTATTCAAGAATCACATTCTGCCCGCTTTTGGCCATCTGAGGGCTGAGAAGATTTCAGTCACCTACTGTCAGCGTACTGTTAAAACATGGTGTGATACGCATTCTAAATACAAGGTCATGAAGAATTATGTTTCTACGGTTCTGGACTATGCTGTTATGCTTGGCTTAATCCGCGATAATCCGATGAAGAAGGTTGTTACACCTAAGAGGAAAGTAAACGTTGATGAGGAGAAAGTAGAAAACTTCTACTCTAAAGAAGAGTTGCAGCACTTCCTGGAGTGTGTCCGATCGGATGGCATGCTGCGCTGGTTCGCCCTCTTCCGTCTCCTCTCGTTTACTGGATTCCGTAAAGGGGAAGCCTTGGCCCTAGAATGGAAAGATATCGACTTCCTGCACGGAACTATTACCGTGAGCAAAACGCTTGCCAGGGGGGCAGATAACACGCTTATCATCCAATTACCGAAGACTAAGAACAGCATGAGGACTATCGCCGTTGATGAGGTGACGCTTGGCATCTTGAAGGACTGGAAAAAAGAACAGGCCCTTGATCTGTTGAAATGCGGCTACAATACCCTGAGTAAAACGCAACCAATTTTCACCACTTACAAGAATGGATATATTCAGCATGCCACCATAACGAACCGAATCAATCGGATCATAAAAAAGCATGATCTAAAGAAAATTACTACTCACGGCCTACGGCATACCCATTGCAGTTTATTGTTTGAGGCGGGTGTGCCGATCCAGGAAGTGAAGGAACGCTTAGGACACTCGGATATTCAAACCACCATGAACATTTACACGCACGTAACAAAAAAAGCCAAAGAAAAAACGGCTGAAAAGTTCGCCGCCTTCGTTGGTTTTTGATGGTATTTTATGCAATCTGAGTGCTTTTCTGAGTGGAAAACAAAAAAAGAGCCTTGAAACATTGGATAAGTAGCGTCCTATCAACGTTTCTAAGGCTTTTTAATTAATGATGTATGGAGACGATGGGGCTCGAACCCACGACCTCTTGACTGCCAGTCAAGCACTCTCCCAACTGAGCTACGCCCCCGAAACAACAGGGTATCAACGACGTTCAGCAAAAACGCCTTATGAATAATATGATACCCTATTTTCGCTTCTATAACAAGCCTAATTTTTCAAGTGCGTAGGCAATTCCGCCTGAATTGCAATCTTTCGTGACAAATTTGGCGACATCCTTGACGGGATCGACCGCATTTCCCATTGCGACGCCATAGCCGACGCTGGAAATGAGTTCATAATCATTGTTTCCGTCCCCGAAAGCTATTGTATCTTCATGCGCAAAACCCAGGTGTTTCGCCATCCACAGAGCAGTTTGTGCTTTGGACCCCGGATTCGGCAACACATCGACGCCTGCGTCGTGCCAACGCACAAAGCGGAATTCCGGAAAAGCGCCGTCTTCATAGATTGCTTTCTCTTCTTCTTTGTAGAACAAAAGTGCTTGATAAAGCGGATTGTTTTGATAGAAAGACACATCGTGGTCAGGGACTTCGAACTCGATGCTGCGCATCGCTTCGCTTGCGTTGTTCTCGATCAATTCATGGCGACGAGCCAGAGCATGCGCTGATTCGTAGACAACCTGATGGCCGCTCTCATCGGAAATCTGCAGCAATTTTTCAAATGCATTCAAATCCAATTTGTTTTCATACTTTAGTTCATGCTTGAAGTAACCTGCAGCGCCGTTGCAGACGATGTAATTATCCAATTGGAACGTATCGATGACCTCTCGCGCCAGAAACAGATTCCGCCCTGTCGCGATCGCGATTTCATGCCCATTCTTCTGCAGTTGGCGCAATGCTTGGACAGTGCTCTCAAGCGGCGTCTTTTCATCGTTCAGCAATGTTCCGTCGATATCAAAGAAAATGAATTTTTTGTTGTTCAAATTTTCTGCTCCCCTTATTCTGACTCGTTTTTGAATTGACTGGTGTACAAATCGTAGTAAAACCCTTTTCTTTCCAGCAGCTCTGCGTGTTTGCCATGTTCGATTATTTCGCCTTGGTCCATGACGAGAATCAAATCGGCATCGCGGATGGTGGAAAGGCGGTGCGCGATCACAAAACTGGTCCTGCCTTGCATGATGCGTTTCATCGCTTTTTGGATCAAAGCTTCCAGTCTAGTATCTACGGAACTTGTCGCTTCGTCAAGTATTAAGATTTTGGGATCCGCGATAAAGGCGCGGGCAATCGTCAGCAATTGCTTTTGCCCCAAGGAGATATTGGAGGCCTCCTGGTTTATGACCGTATCGTAGCCTGCGCCCAAAGTTTGGATGAAATGATGGACATTGGCTGTGGTCGCGGCATCCACTACCTCTTCGAAGGTTGCATCCAGTTTTCCGAAGCGGATATTCCCTGTGATCGTGTCCTTGTAAAGCCATGCGTCCTGCAGCACCATCCCGAACTGGGAGCGCAAATCAGCACGGGTCAGTTCTTTTGTGTCGTGTCCATCTATTTTGATTGCGCCCGAATCCACCTCATAGAAGCGCATCAGCAGATTGATCATCGTGGTCTTGCCGGCGCCGGTCGGACCGACGATCGCCACTGTTTCCCCGCTTTTGACATTGATGTTGAAGTTCTTGATCAGCGGGTTTTCTTTGTCATAGCTGAAGGAAACATTTTCAAAAGTGACGTCTCCGCGGATTTCCTTCGGCAAACTCGCTTTCACTGCACCCTGCATCTCCTCTTCTTCATCAAGGAGATCGAACACGCGTTGGATGGAAGAAGCAGCCGATTGGATGATGGCTGATAATTGTGTGATCGTTGAGATCGGCTGGTTGACTTGCCAGACGTACTGCACCATGGCCTGCACATTACCGATCGTCATCGCCCCGGCAATCGCTTGAAGGATCCCGAGCACAGCAATTAGTATATAGGAAGCATTGGTTACGAGTGCCACAGCCGGTGACAGCAAGCCGGAAATGAAGGCTGCCTTGAAACCATTCTTTTTCAATGAATCATTGATGGAATGGAAGTCGGCATAAACATCCTCTTCTTTACCGTAAAGCTTGATGATGGAGAAGCCAGTGAGCGATTCCTGAACAAATCCGTTCAGTTGCCCCAGATATTTCGCCTGTCCGCGGAAATACGGCTGCGACAGCTGCGTGATTTTTTGGGAAAGGACGCTCGCCACCGGAATCAGCACGACCATGGCGACAGCCAACTTCCAACTGATCGTGAACATCATGATGAGCGCGAAGGTGATCCCCAAAACAGCATTCAGCACCTGCAGCAAGGATTGCTGCAGCGCATTGGCGATGGAGTCGACATCGTTCGTCACTTTGCTCAATATGTCCCCGAATTGGTTGCGGTCAAAATAGGCAATCGGCAACCGGTTCAATTTGTCGCTCAAATCCTTGCGCAAATCATGCATGGCCTCCTGAACGACATCCGTCATAAACAATTGCGAGTAGAGATTCGTAGCTTGGTAAAGCAGTGCCCGAATAAAATATATGAGCAACACTTTCGCTAAATAATCATAATTGATGCCGGCGCCCTCCACGCCTTTCAACATATCCGAAACATTTCTGCCGATTTCCGTGATGGCAAATCCGATAACAAAAGGCTCCAGTACGTTCAGTATCGTCATTGCGATGGTCAGTAGGATGGAGCCGAAGAACTTCATTTTGTAAAATTTGAGGTAATCCCATACCCGGAGCAACGTTTTTTTGTCCACTTTTTTCATGCGAGTTCCTCCTTGCTCATCTGAGAGGATGCAATATCATAATAGATCCCACAATTCCGCAACAGCTCTTTGTGGGTCCCCTGACCGACGACCTCACCTTCATTCATCACAATGATCTTGTCTGCATGCATGATTGTGCTGACGCGTTGGGCCACAATGATGACCGTCGCTTTCCCGGTCTCTTTATTGAGCCGCGCGCGCAAGGTCGCATCCGTCTTGTAATCCAACGCAGAGAAGCTGTCATCGAATATATAAATATCCGGTTTGCGGACGATGGCTCTGGCAATGGACAGCCGCTGCTTTTGTCCTCCGGAAAGATTGCTTCCGCCCTCCGCCAAATGCTCATCGAAACGTTTTGGTTTGCGCGCAATGAATTCTTTGGCTTGGGAAATATCGGAGGCTTCTTCGATTTCTTTTTTTGAGGCGTCCCATTTACCGTAACGAAGGTTTTCGGAGATCGTTCCGGTGAAAAGCAAGGCTTTCTGCGGAATGAAGCCGATTTTCTTGCGTAGAGCTTTCAGATTATAGTCGCGCACATCGTGCCCATCGATCAGGATGCGCCCTTTTGTGACATCATAAAAACGCGGAATCAACTGGATCAACGTCGACTTGCCGCTCCCTGTGCTCCCGATGAAGGCAATCGTTTGCCCTGGTCCCGCCGAAAAGGAAATATCTTTGATCACAGGGGTTTCGGTATTCCCCGGATAAGCAAAACTGACAGCCTCAAAGCTCAGATAACCATGCGTACTGGTTTCCGTGATCCCTCCCTCATTCGGGGAAATGCTGCTGGTCGTTTCCAACACTTCCCGGACCCGCTTCGCAGAAACCGAGGCCCGCGGATACATCATGAAAACGACCGCAAAATTCAGAAACGAGAACAAGGCATGGAAACTGTATTCGATGAAGGCGGTCATATCCCCTAGTTGAAGGCTGCCTCCTTCGATCTGCCCGGAGCCAAACCACATGATGGCGATGATGATCAGATTGATGACATGTGAAAATACGGGCTGATTCCAAGCCATCAGACGGAACAGTTTTTTTGAAACCACGCTGTACGATTTGTTGACTCCCTCAAAACGCTCAGCTTGAAATGCTTCCTTCACGAACGCCCTGATGACGCGCATGCCGGACAGGGATTCCCTCAAATTCCCGTTGATGTCATCAAGACTTTGCTGTTGCGCCTCAGATAACGGCTGTGATTTTTTGCCGATCACAACAATCATCACAAGCAGCGCCGGAAAAGCCGGCAACAGGATAATCGATAAGTCCGGACTCGTGCGCGCTATCATGAAGGCGCTGGCGAACATCATGATGAAAGTCATCAACCCCATCCGCAGCAGCATCTGGGCGAATTGCATCAGAATGAAGGCATCATTGGTGACCCGCGTCACCAACGATGATACGCCGATGCGGTCGTACTCTTCGTGGGAAAAAGTCTGGATATTTTGGTACATGTCATTGCGCATATCCGCTACCATATTGGTAGTGATTTTGCCGGTTGCATAGGCGACAATGATTCTCCCCATAAACCCGACCAAGGCCAAGCCGATCATAACCGCAGTCGCGCGCAGAATATTCTCTTTTCCGCCGCCAGCAACCGTTTCATTGATCAAGCCTGCAAGCATTGTGGGCAACCCCAGTTCCACAAACACGAACCCGAAAGCTCCCAACACATTTAATAAGAATAATTTGTTATACCGACTGATATAACGCCAAATTAAAGACATTTCATACACCTACCTTAATGGAAACGATTCGTCGGGTTTCTTCAGGGCAAAAAAAAAGAACGTTCTCATCTTTCTGCCCAACCCTCAAACCCTCTGTATCCAGTCTAGCCAATTACTCTGTTTTAGTCTACAAAAATATTGATTGCTTTCGATAAAAAAAACGAAAGAGAATTGCCTTACTATTGGAAAGGCTTGCACCCCGGCAAAAATGATTTTGCTAGTCATTTCTATACTAACTGCCTTAATTGTGGTAAACTTACAGTACCGATTGTATGAAAAAATACAACTATTGACCAAGTTAACAAACTAAGATTGTAATTTTTAAGTACAGTACTATCAAAAACAATAAGAAAAATGGAGTGAACTATATGATATTCAAAGTAACATACCAACCAGCAAAATTTGATGCACCGACTAGAGAGAACACGGAATCTCTTTACGTGGAGGCATCCGATATCGTAATAGCCAGAAGATTAGTCGAACAAAATACCCCCTACAACATTGAATTCATCCAGCCTTTGGAAGGCAATCATTTGGAATATGAACAAAAAAATCCTGATTTTACAATCACGGAGTTCAATGTATGAAACCTAACATAAAAAACAATGAAGTCGGTGTATTTGCCCTCGGGGGTTTAGGGGAAATCGGCAAAAATATGTATGGCATACAATTCCAGGATGAAATCATCATTCTTGATTCCGGGATCATGTTTCCGGAAGATGATTTGCTGGGCATTGATTATGTGATACCCGACTACAGTTATTTGGTGCAAAACCAAACTAAAATCAAAGGATTGTTCATTTCTCATGGACACGAAGATCATATCGGCGGTGTTCCTTTTCTTTTGAAAGAATTGAATGTCCCTATCTATGCAGGCAAATTGGCGCTCGCCATGATCCGCAACAAGCTGGATGAACACGGCTTGCTAAGGGATGCGATCCTGCACGAAATCAATGAAGATTCTGTCATCAAATTCCGTAAAACCAGCATCAGCTTCTTCGGAACAACGCACAGCATACCGGACACCATGGGGATCGTGGTCAAGACTCCTCCAGGTAACATTGTATTCACAGGGGATTTCAAGTTCGATTTCACACCTGCGAACGGCAAACCGGCGAATATCCATAAGATGGCGAAAATCGGGGAAGAAGGCGTACTTTTACTTCTGAGCGACAGCACAAATGCAGAAACACCTACATTTACGCAATCAGAGCAAATTGTTGGCCAATCCCTTAAAAACATCATCCAAAAAGTTTCGGGAAGAATCATTTTTGCTTCCTTCTCGTCCAATATCTACAGATTGCAGCAAGTCACTGAAGTCGCGCTCGAAACGGGCCGGAAAATCGCAATATTCGGACGCAGTATGGAGACGAACTTCCGCACGGCCAGAGAATTGGGATTCATCGTGGCTCCGGATGACCTGTTCATCGACACGCGCGAATTGAACAGCCTTCCAGCGGATAAAGTGCTGATCATGTGTACAGGCTCCCAAGGTGAGCCGATGGCTGCTTTGAGCCGAATAGCCAATGGTACACATAGACAGATTTCCATCCAACCTGGCGATACTGTCATTTTCTCAAGTTCTCCGATTCCGGGCAACACAACCAGTGTCAACCGCGTCATCAACCTACTTTTGGAAGCTGGGGCAGCCGTTATTCACGGTAAAGTAAACAACGTCCACACTTCCGGCCATGGTGGCCAACAAGAGCAGAAACTGATGTTGACATTGATGAAACCAAAATACTTCATGCCAGTTCATGGCGAGTACCGGATGCTGAAGATTCATACAGAATTGGCAGAATCAGTCGGTATTCCAGCCGAGAACTGCTTCATATCCGATAACGGGGAAATCCTTGCTTTGACGGCTGATTCCGCGAGACGAGCCGGCAGCTTTACGGCGACGGATGTCTATGTGGACGGAAAAGGCATCGGCGACATCGGAAACATCGTATTGCGCGATCGTCGTGTCCTTTCAGAAGATGGCCTTGTGGTCGTGGTATTGACTGTCGATTTCCGCAACAAAGATTTGTTGGCAGGACCGGACATCCTTTCCCGAGGATTCATCTATATGCGCGAATCAGGCGATCTGATCCATGAAGCGCAAGCAATCGTCCGCCAAGATGTTCTTTCTTTGCTGAAGGGTGCCGATGCGGTCACCGAGAAAAAATTAAAGGACACCGTTACGAATGCCATCCAGCCTTACCTGTATGAAAAAACGGAGCGCCGTCCGATGATCGTACCCGTCATCATGGGCGTCTGAACCTGAAAACCTGAACAGAATAGAAAAAGAGGGCCTGGATCAAAAATCCAGCGCCCTCTTTTTCTATTTGTCCTCTTTATTTTGTGCGATGAAGTTATACTCCGGTTCGCGTTGTTTTTCATCGAATCCGACATACAGATCATAGCCATTAAAAAACCAATCATCTGCATCCTCTACATAATATAAAATGCCATTGTATTCGGCTTTTCCGATCGGCGATACTGGCTCATCCACATCAAGCCCAACGGAGAACCCTTCATGTATTTGGCTGCTGCCGTAGACCTTTCCAAGGAAACGAACCCCTTTTTTGCCTGAAATGCCCATTTCCTGTTCAAACCACTTTTGTGCGCGTTCACTGATTTCTATTTTCATCTGGTCGCTGATCAGATGATCAGCCTGCCCCCTCTCAATGCTATCTATCGTATTCATCTTATCATAAGGAAGCATCATTTTATAACACTTTGCTCAAAGTCACTGAATCAGATGATGCTTGAAAGCATAGATTGTGGCTTGGGTCCTGTCATCCACTTCCAACTTTGTCAAAATATTGGAGACATGCGTTTTGACTGTCTTCAGTGTGATGAAAAGTTGATCGGCAATGTCCTGGTTGGAGTAGCCTTGCGCTATGAGCAGCAACACTTCCCGCTCTCTGGCGGTCAGCTCTTCATGCAACGGACGGATATTTCTTTTCGAGAAGCGCTCCAGCATCTTATCGGTCACTTCCGGCTCCAGGACAGACTCGCCGTGGTAAGTGGAACGGATAGCATCCGCAATTTCATGCGCTGAAGAGGTTTTCAGCATGTAACTGGATGCCCCGGCTTCCAATGCCGGATAGACCTTCTCGTCATCGATGAAGCTGGTGACGATGATAATTTTCGCTTTCGGCCATTCATTCAATATCGCTTTTGTCGCAGCAATGCCGTCCATGACTTCCATGACCAGATCCATCAAAATGATGTCCGGACGCAAATTCAAGGCCATTTCATATCCGACCAAACCGTTTTCCGCTTCCCCTATCACTTCAATGTCATCTTGGATGGATAAATAAGCCGAGTAACCCAACCTTACCATTTCGTGATCGTCGATAATCAATACACGTATCAACCTGAACCCTCCTAAAGAAACTTTTTTCAAAAACTTCCGTCATCCTATTCAGCACTTGCATTGTTTGTATTCACATTGGTATTCGGGATCCGTATTTCGATCACGGTCCCTTTTTTGGGGAAACTGATGATTTTACAGCTCCCTCCCATTCCTTGCACACGTTCTTTGATGTTCATAAGGCCATAACTGCCGGATTTTTCAATCGAAGTATCAAAGCCGACGCCATCGTCATAAACCCGGAGACTGATTTCCTGCAAGGTTTGTTTCAGATACACTTCCAGATGGCTAGCCTTTGCGTGCCTCAGAGTGTTCGAAAGCAGCTCTTGCACAATACGGAATAAATGATCCTCGATGCCACTCATTGTATGCACATCATCGATTTCCCATTTGATCATGATTTGGACTTTCGACTTCAATTCCACCAGCAACTGTTCTATCCCTTTTTTCAGGGATTTCCCTTCGAGTTTGGTTGGACGAAGATGCAGGAGCAACGCCCTCATTTCCGACTGGGACTCATTGATGATCCCTTCTATAAGACGCATCTGTTTCTGTATTTTTTCCGGAAAATCATCCGCCCGCTCATTGACTGCGGATAACATCATCATGGCGGCAAAGAGTTGTTGGCTCACGGAATCATGCAGTTCCCTTGCGATGCGATGCCTTTCCTGTTCGAGTATTTCTTCTTTCGTTTCGTTGCCGATCTGTTTCGGATTTGCGCTTAAATGCTGCACTTCCCGGGAAAGGCTGAGCATCTTTTTCCGGAGCATTTCGATTTCGATATGGATCGCATGACAATACTGATCCAAAAACAATGATTTATCCCGCTTTTTGTTGAATACCGTATGCTCATAATTGCCAAGGTAAAGCCAATGCAGTTTGTCCTTGATGCGGTTTTCTTGATTTTTCAAGTAAAAGTGGGCGATCCAAGTTACAACGATGGCGGCAAACAGCATCAATACGATGATGTAAAGAAATGCCGGCACATAAAAACGATCCACCTCGATCAGTTCCTGATAGCTTAAATAGGGCCTCAGGGCAAATAAAACACCGCCCACGATCAATGCAAAGACTCCGAGTATCATGCTGAACAGAATCAAAACCGCGCTTCTCCTCATAGGTAGATCACCTCCAGATCACCCAGCAGGCTATTGGACACGATTTTGATTTTTCTGTTTGCCTCATCGTAGCCCTGACTGTATAATTTGACCGTTTCATTGGTCAAGTCAATTTCATCTTCATTGAATAAAAGCTGGCCTTTGATGGTGGAATGATGGACAGACACCCCTATTCCCAACGGTACGATTACCCTGGTCTTTCCGAACCCTTTGCGGATCAGAATGATATTTTCCTCTTTCGGCAACAACGTATTCCCCAAATCGATGATCGTATCGCCCATGAATACAGTCAGATTGACATCATCCCATTCATAGACATCCGTCCCGATACTGGTGTTTCCGATCCATTTCTGACGCTTTCTGGAACCGTTCCGCTGCTCCGGCTCTTTCGTTTTGACTGTACGGAATGCTTTTTCTTCCCAAGGAACATCTACATAAGCATCCAGCTTCAACTCAGACCAGATCCCTTTTCCATTGATGACAACGAACAGTATGAAAAGAATCAGCATCAGCCACACTGAGAAAGTGGAGAGTATGCTCATGCCTACCATGAACCAACCGACCAAGCCAAGAATCTGGCGCCGCTCGCCTTTAATGGTGCCGACTTTGATGAATATCAACCCGAACACAAAGACCAGCAGCAAATCTGTGTCCTGAACCAATTGAAACAGGACAGCCAACCCCAATAGCCCTTCAATGAGCAAAAATAATTTCAAGGCATTCTTTTTCATCCCAGGCCCTCCTTCCTCTATGGTGTTCCATAAAATTGTATACATTTCCCGCCGAATCTCAGCCTAAATATCTGCTTCCATTATAGATTACCTGGACCGATTTGACAGTGCGCTAAGGGTGGATTGTTCGCTAAGACTAAAGTCGTACAGGCCAACTGAAATCATGTACCCACTTATTATACCCGAAGAGTTGGAACTAAACATAAACAAATAGAGGGTAGGACAAAAATCATACGGAATGATTTTTGTCCTACCCTCTTCTTGATTGCTGTGTCTAAGCTTGTTCCACTCTGACGATCTTCACGTTCATATCGCCGCCCGGTGTACCAATGACAACTTCTTCACCGATATGCTTGCCCAACAAGGCTTTAGCGATCGGAGAATCGTTTGAAATCTTACCTTCAAGCGGATCTGCTTCTGCACTACCGACAATAATGTACGTTTCTTCATCGCCATCCGGCAATTCCACGAATGTTACTTTGCGTCCAAGTGAAACCATATCAGTGTCGACGTTTTGTACTTCGATGATTTCCGCAAAACGGATCATTTTTTCCAATGTAGTGATGCGGCCTTCAACGAAAGCTTGTTCGTCTTTCGCGGATTCATATTCCGAATTTTCGGATAAATCCCCATAGCTTCTGGCAATCTTGATGCGTTCAACGATTTCTTTTCTTTTATTCACTTTTAAATCTTCAAGTTCAGCTTCTAATTTAGCTTTACCTTCAGCTGTCATCGGATATGCTTTTTCGATCATAAGAAATATGCCCCTTTTAAGTAATGATTCAATATACAATATTCAGCACAAGTATGCAGTTCCCTTTTTATCTGTTGCTAGCTGTCCTCGAAAGTCAAACGGATCCGGAACAGGTAGCATGTCATCCAAAGAGAAATAATCATTTCCTGTAGCTCTATATCGTTAATTGTCTGCCTAATTAATAGTGAATATAAAATACCACTTAATTCCAGTAAAAGCAATTATATTTTTAAAATATTACAGGCATTTATTGTTATTCTGCATTTTCAGACAAAATTGAAGCAATTTTCGTGGTCATCAGATCGATTGCGACTTGATTTTGTCCACCCTCAGGAATGATGATATCCGCAAATTTTTTGGTCGGCTCGATGAATTGCTGATGCATCGGCTTGACCACTGTCAGATATTGGTGGATGACAGAGTCAAGGGTCCGGCCTCTTGATTCCATGTCGCGTTTGATTCGGCGGATGATACGGATATCATCATCCGTATCCACATAGACTTTGATGTCCATCAGATCACGCAGTCGTTGATCCTCTAAAATGAGTATTCCCTCAACGATTATGACTTCTTTCGGCTCGCGATGGATCACTTGATCGCTGCGCGTGTGTTTTGAATAGTCGTAAACCGGTTGTTCAATGCTCTCATATTGGATTAATTTCTTAAGATCTTTGATGAACAGATCCGTATCAAAAGCAAATGGATGGTCGTAGTTTGTTTTCAGGCGTTCCTCAAACGGTAGGTCGCTTTGATCTTTATAATAAAAATCCTGTTCCAACAGCAAAATGGAAACATCGGTAAACTTGTCTAAGATGGCCCGGCTGACACTGGTTTTCCCGCTTCCCGATCCCCCTGTCACCCCAATAACGATAGGTTTTTTCACTGGTGTATTCTTCCTCTCTTCTTGCAGCTCACTTTATTCGGCTTATTCGCTGTCTACGTATTGGCTTTGCAATTGCAAATGTTCTTCATATGTTTCGGAAAAATAAACAATGCCTGTTTCTGTGTCTGCAACGAAATACAGATAGGCTGTGTCCGCTGGGGACAATGTAGCTTGAATGGATCCTTCGCTTGGACTGTTGAACGGACCAGGCCCCATTCCTGTATTTTTATACAGGTTATATGGTGAATCTATTTCAAGATCCTCAAAAGTCACTAATTCCTTGTGTTCATTCAATGCATACAAAATACTGATGTCCGATTGTATCGGCATATCGATTTCCAGACGATTAAAGAATACGCCGGCAATGTTCGCACGATCTTCCGGAGTGACGCCTTCTTTTTCGACAAGCGAGGCAATTGTCAGAATTTCATGAAGCGTATGGCCCGAAGAAGCGATTTGCTCTGCATATGGCGTAAGCACTTCATTCGTCTTCTGCAGCATTTGCAGAATGACTTCATCCAAACTATTTCCGGTCATATAATCATAAGTCGCCGGGTAGAGGTATCCTTCCAGACGATAACGCGTATCGGTACGTTGGGAGGCTTCCGTCAAAATTCCAGGGTATTGTGCAGCAGCATTTGCCAAAAATTCCGCATCATTCACTTTCGCCAAAAATTCCTCTGCTGTGAAGTCCGTCTTCTCTTCGACTTCCGCTGCGATTTCTTCGATCGTATTTCCCTCTCTTACGATGATTTTGTGATCGCTCGATTGTGGCACAGGACTGCCGCCCGCTTGAAGCGTCGCAATGATGTCGTCCAGACTCATGGAAGGCGATAATTCATAAAATCCCGCTTGGAAATCAGAAACGTTTTGCGTCTTGATGTAGTAGTTGAAGATGGTCGCGTTTTTTATGACGCTGCCTTCTTCCAACAGTTGTGTGATCCCTTTTGTGGACGTCCCTATCGGAATTTCCACTTCAACGACTTCCGTACTTTCTGGCTCTAGTGGCTGAAGTGCGTCTGTTATATATTTGTAGCCGGCAAAGCCAACAATGACCCCTAACAGGATCCCTATCGTTACGATTGCAAAAACAATTTTCCGCACAAGTGACCGTTCTTTTTTGCGTATTTTCATTTTGTCTACGGCTTCTTTTTCCAATGTAGGACGAATGAGTTTTTTTTGCTCTTGAGGTTCTTGCTGATTATTTTGTGACAAAGACGAGGCCTCCTAACTTGAGTATGTGGCTATTTGTTGACTATCAGCCATTCGACTTCCGTAATTATACACGAAAACCTATATAAATTGAATCTTTTTTGTTATTTGCATAGACATATGGAGCATATTGGACAGTTTTCTCATCAGTTTTTCAGTTCGGATCCGGACCGCTCAAAAACAAGCCAGCGGCCACAAAACAAAAGAGGATCCAGACATCAATTGTCCCGATCCTCTCTTATCTTCTTTACAAGTCACTTACAATTTTATTGAAGGTCTTCGTCTTCCATAAATGTGTTCAGGACTTCTTCGATCATATCCCATTCTTCATCCGATTCGATTGGCTCCAAATCGCCTTCTCCGCCATCTTCTGTTTCAACATAGGAATAAGCCTGCAATTCGATTTCTTCCCCTTCAGGAGCTCCTGCTGGGTAAACCAGAACATAGGACTTTCCAAAATCTTCTGATTCGAAAGTGAACAGGATTTCGAATAACTCTTCATTCCCGTTCTCATCCACGATAGTGATGTGCTCGTGGTTATGGTCGTGATCATGATCGTGGTCGTGATCGTGATTATGGTCGTGATCGTGATTATGTTCAGTCATGGTGTGCACCTCTTTATCTAAGTATTGTTTTTATCGTTCAAACAAAGGATATTGTAACGCAAATAGGACAAAAAAACCACTCTCTTTACTGGCTGTCCAAATAATTCTGAAGAAGTATGACAGCAGCAAGTTTGTCGATTACCTTTTTCCGTTTTTTGCGGGAAACGTTTCCTTCATTGATCAACATTTTTTCTGCTTGGACAGTGGTCAGCCTCTCATCAACGTAATCGACCGGTAAGCCTAGCTCTTTTTCAAGCAACTTTCCGTAGGCGATGGAAGCTTCCGCCCGAAAACCGATGCTGTTATCCATGTTTTTTGGCAAGCCGAGTACAAACTTCTCAACTTCATACTGCTTAACCAATTCGGCAATCCGATCAAGTCCAAATTCTCCATTGGCCTCATCGATTTTGACGATTTCTATCCCTTGCGCCGTCCATCCCATCGGATCGCTGATGGCCACTCCTACCGTTTTTGATCCGACATCCAAGCCCATGAGCCTCATTGGATGATTCTGCCTGTTCCAGAAAGATAGCTTTTCACTAATTCTTCCATTATTTCATCACGTTCGTGACGACGGATCAAGTTTCTGGCATCGTTATGACGCGGGATATAAGCTGGATCGCCAGAAAGCAGATAGCCCACAATCTGGTTGATAGGGTTGTATCCTTTTTCTTCCAATGCGTCATAAACAAGGGCTAATGTCTCTTGTACATTCTTTTTAAGATTGTCATCAAAATTAAACAACATCGTTTCATCTTTCGAACTCATAGCGACACCCCAGTTTTCTTTAGTATATTTACCATTTTACAAGAAATCACAAAAAACTACAACAAAGAAATGACGCTGGCCTTTGCGGATCGGCGTCATAACTTGTCTACTCTCCTTCCTGTTTGTATATTCCGCATTTTTTTGCATACGGATCGGACTTACAAACTGGGGCAGGCATCCATTGTTGGATGCCTGCCCTAGGGAAAGTATGCTTATTTTGTATTGTCAGCGATCCAGACAGCAACGTGTTTCAGCGCATCCGGGATGCCTGCTGGATTATTGCCGCCGGCTTGTGCCATATCCGGACGTCCGCCGCCTTTGCCTCCAGCAAACGGAGCGAGCGTCTTGATCAGATCGCCGGCTTTCAGGCCTTGTTCCAACTTGTCTTTGGAAACTGCAGCCAGCATATTGACTTTACCGTCTGTAGCTGAAGCTGCCACGAAAAGGTCAGAGACAGCCTTTTGACGCCATTGGTCAGCCAATTGACGCAATGCATTCATATCTTGATTCTTTGTTTCATAGGTGATGTAAGTGACGCCGTTGACGGTTTCCACGTTCTCAAAGAGATCTTTGGCTTCGGCATTCATGATTTTTGCTTTCAAGGACTCGTTTTCGCCTTGCATTTCCTTCATTTCTTGCTTAAGTTGATTGATTTTACCGGCCACTTCTTTTGTTTGTTGGGCTTTCACAAGGTGAGCCGCTTCGTTCAATTCAGCTTCTTTTGTACGGAAATACTGATAAGCTGCCTGTCCGGTCACTGCTTCGATGCGTCGAACACCTGCACCTATTCCGGATTCGGACAAAATCTTGAAGACGCCGATATCCTGCGAATTTTGAACATGGACTCCGCCGCAAAGCTCGACTGAATAGCCGCCGACATCGACTACACGGACTTCTTTGCCGTATTTCTCGCCGAACAAAGCCATGGCGCCCATTTCTTTCGCCTTATCGATGGTTGTTTCGACAGTCACAACCGGCAAGGCCTCCCAAATTTTTTCATTCACGATTTCTTCCATCCGCACCAACTCTTCTGCTGTTACTTGGCCGAAATGCGTGAAGTCAAAACGAAGCTGATTCGGATTCACCAACGAGCCCGCTTGGTTGGCATGATTTCCCAAAACATCCTTCAGCGCTTGGTGCAGCAGATGCGTTGCTGTATGGTTTTTCGTGATGTTTCTTCTGCGGGATTCATCCACGTGCAGAACATAAGTTTCGTTCGAATGGATTTCCTTCAGGACACGCGCGATGTGCATCGTTTGGCCATTAGGAGCGCGTTTGACATCTTCGATTTCTGCAACCACTTCACCAGTTTCGGTTTCGATTGTTCCTTTATCCGCAACTTGTCCACCCATTTCTGCGTAGAAAGGCGTTTCGCGGAAAATGATCTGAACGCGATCGTCTGCAGCAGCTTTCTCGACGATGTCGTCATTCGCCACCATCACTGAAAGCTCGGATGAAATTTTCGTTTGAGCATATCCTGAAAAAGTGCTCGGAACCAGTACTTCAGCCCAGACTGGGGATTGCACGGAGAAGGAGTCTTCCACTTGTCTAGCTGCACGGGCGCGGTTCCGTTGCTCCTGCATCTCCTGGTTAAATCCTTCTGTATCGACTTTGAAGCCTTTTTCTTCGGCATATTCGCTCGTCAATTCCAACGGGAAGCCGTATGTATCGTACAGTTTGAAGGCATTTGTGCCGTTTACGACCGTTTCGCCCTTTTCGTTCATCTCTTCAAAGACGCTGTTCAGGATGTCCATCCCTTCGTGGATCGTTTCCTGGAAACGTTGCTCTTCATTCGTGATGACTTTGATGATGAAATCCTGGTCAGCTTTTACTTCTGGATAATAGGATTCCATAATATCTGCCACAACCGGAACCAATTCGTTCAGGAACAATTTTTCGATGCCCAATTTTTGGCCATGCATGACAGATCGGCGGATCAAGCGACGCAAAATGTAGCCGCGGCCTTCATTGGACGGCAAGGCACGGTCTCCGATCGCAAAACTGACGGCGCGCACGTGATCAGCGATGACTTTGAAGGAAATATCCAGCATTTTGTTTTCGCCGTATTTCTTGCCGTCACTCAGCGTTTCGATTTTTTTGATTATCGGCATGAACAAATCCGTTTCGAAGTTGGTCGGTGTGTTTTGGACTACGCTCGTGACGCGTTCCAGACCCATCCCCGTATCGACGTTCTTGTGCGGAAGCGGCTCATAGGTGCCGTCCGGTTTGTGGTTGAATTCGGAGAACACAAGGTTCCAGATTTCAAGATAGCGTTCATTTTCACCACCCGGATACATTTCAGGGTCACCGTCAGGCAAGTCTTGGAATGCTGGGCCGCGGTCGTAGAAAATTTCCGTATCCGGTCCGCACGGGCCTGCACCGATATCCCAAAAGTTGTCCGCGATCGGAACGATATGATTTTCCGGCAAACCGACTTTTTCCTGCCAAATGCGTTTCGTATCCGTATCTTCAGGGTAGTAAGTTACATAAAGCAGCTCCGGATCGAACGCCAACCATTTTTCGTCCGTCAGGAATTCCCAAGCCCAAGGAATCGCTTCTTCTTTGAAGTAGTCCCCGATCGAGAAATTCCCCAACATTTCGAATAAAGTATGGTGTCTTGCGGTCACGCCAACATTTTCGATATCGTTTGTGCGGATGCTCTTTTGGGCATTGGTGATGCGCGGATTTTCAGGAATCAATGTGCCATCAAAATATTTTTTCAATGTCGCTACGCCTGAATTGATCCATAATAAAGTAGGGTCGTTGACGGGTATCAGCGAAGCACTCGGCTCCACTTTTGACCCTTTTGTTGCCCAAAAATCAAGATACATTTGACGGATGTCACTGCTTGTCAGATTCTTCATTATTACCTTCCTTTTCTCTTCATTGTTTTTTTGAGTGAACAAAAATAAAAAACACCCCACTGCATACAAGGACGAATCACGCGGTACCACCTTGTTTGCAATGAAATGTTTTGATCATTCATTACCTCTCGGATCCGTTAACGCTGGAAGCGATAGTATTTCTACTATATTCACGCAAAGGGAGCATAAACGGATGCGTTTCCTTTCACCAAACAGAAACTCTCTTTTGTTATCCATTCCTATATCCTCTGCTTCAATCAAAAACTAGTATAACCAAAATCCCGTCCGCATGCAAGCAGTTCTTGAGAAAATCGGCACAGGTCAGATTTCTATGCGGATGGAACGTCTGGCGCAGTAATAGCCGGGTGTCAGCGGCTCTTGCCGCTTCTCATTTAAAGCATCCGCATGGTTTTCATAATAGGTAGCGTATGGCAGTAGTTTCTCCAGAATATTCTCGGCTTGGATGGAAATCCAGCCGCCCTTGACCAACAAGCCGTCTTCGACGAGTTCCGGTCCCCAACCCATGTTTGCGATTTCCAGACCGAACATGTTTTTTTTGTAGAGATGACTGTCTTCCGGTTCGAACAGGTTGCGATGCAACTGATTGCCCCAACGGAAAAGCCTGCGGGTCGACGCCCCGCAGCAATATTCCCATTCATTGCTGGACAGCAATCCCATGCCGTCTTTCTCCAATTGCTTGCGCATCTCTGCATAAGTGGTCTGGTAAGGCGCGAAAACCGTGTACGAATCCAAGTCTTCGTTCTGCCTCAGGAAGAAATCATCGTTTTGGACCAGATGTGCCGGAAAGTCCGCAAATACCGAGGAGCCGTTTGCGCTCGGCATCAAAGCCTGATGAATAGCCTTCTCGTGTATGTCGAACCAATCGCGCTGGCCTTCAAATTTTCCGTTTATGACTGCATAATTCCCGACTTTCGTCATTCCAACATAAGTCGGACTGACTTCCACCAAAAGCGGGGGGATCTCTGTCGTCCGAAGCTGGGACATTTGGCTGTTGACCAAATCTTCCAATTCCTCCAAAGAATGGATCGGTTCGATTTTCTTCTTCATCCAATGATCGTCATGCAAAAACTCAGCGCCTTGAACAGACAGCTTCAGGCAATTTTCGATGGCGAGATACATCTCTTTCCTGTCGGAGCTGATGTCCAATGGATCCAGGCCGTTTATTCCGCTGTCCCATCCGAGGACGGCCTCCTTGTGCCCGGGCACAAAAACAAACGGTGCGCCGTTGATGTCCACTGTAAACGTCTCGGTCTTGATTCCACCCATCTGGTAATACGCCGGACAGATACCCGCGACAGGCAACAGGGGATTCACAAAATAACGGACAACGCTGCTGGCAAGAACAAGCTTGTGCTCCATCGGGATGTTCTTCCAGTTCGGATTCATCAATTGATCAAATAGTTCCATTATACCACTCTCTTCTTGTAGCTGTATTGGAAAACCAGTAACTTGCTTTACTGTCAGTATAGCAGAATATTGAGGCGGCGAGTAGTTAATTTCTATTTCGGAATCGACCGACTTTGGCTGCTTCGTTGATTGGAGCGCCCTGCGCTTAATGATTTTCTGGAAGCAGAAAAGTCCGCAGACACATTCTTCATTGCCTGCGGACTTTTCCCGGATTATTTTTCATTCATGAACATTTCCGGCGTTACATTTTCCATGCCGACCATCGGATCGATGCTCCCATCGGAAATCTGTTCGCTGGTCAAATGGTAGACGGGTACTATTTTTGGAGCTTTTTTATCTTCTGCTTTTAAGCTTGCGGATTCGGCAGTCGATTCAGCAGATTGATTCCCAGCGTCGGGTGCCTTCCTTTCCTTGCTCTCGGCAGGTTCTTCCGCAGTGAAGACCTTGTCATTGTTTAGGTTCCGTTCCAGTTTTTCATGCAGCATCGTTTTCCGGATATCGCCCGTGCTTACAACAGCCGTTTCGAAAGCTTCGTAATCCCCGCACAAAATCAATTTGCTTTTGCTTCTGGTGATGGCTGTGTAAAGCAGATTACGCCGCAGCATCCGCCCGTACTGCTTCACCATCGGCAGAATGACCATCGTAAATTCGCTTCCCTGGGACTTATGGATGGAACAGCAGTACGCCAACACAAACTTGTTCCAATTGTTCCGATTGTAGGTGACCTCGACTGTATCGAACAGGATCGTGATCTGATCGACTTTCTCTTCCGTTTCCTTTGCGAATTGGATGGCGGTGATTTCTCCCATGTCCCCGTTGAAGACGTTATTTTCCGGCTGGTTCACCAACTGGAGCACTTTGTCGCCTACCCGATAGACAACATCAAAAAAAGCGACTTCCCGTCTTTTCTTGTTCCCTTTCGGATTGAAGATTTCCTGCATCATCGTATTGATGGCATCAATACCGGCAGCGCCTTTGTACATCGGCGCCAGAACCTGGATATCCTTCGCGGTGAAACCCTTTGATTTCGCCTTTTCGACGACTTGCCGGATCACCGGTTCGATCTGATGCGTTTGGCAAGGCAGAAACGAGCGGTCAGCTTGATTGTTCCGGAAATCGCGGGGCAGGATACCGTTCTTGATTTCGTGCGCCAACGGGATGATCGAGGAATCGCCGGATTGCCTGAATATCTCGTTCAGCTCGACTTGCGGCAATGATTTGCAGTTCAATAGATCGAACAACACCTGGCCCGGACCGACCGATGGCAATTGGTCCTTATCACCCACAAAAAGCACTTGCATACCGGGCGGCACGGACTTCAGGAGCCTGTGCATCAACCACGTATCCACCATCGAAACTTCGTCGATGATCAACAATTTGCCTTCCAGCTCTTGCGTATAAAGCTCATCGGATTCCTTTTCCTGGCCCGTCAAGCCCAGCAAGCGATGAATCGTGCTTCCGGGCAAACCTGTCGTTTCCTGCATCCGTTTTGCGGCACGGCCAGTCGGAGCGGCAAGCAATATCGGGAAAAGTCCGCCTTTATAGTCGTTCGGGTCGTCCGGCAGATCGTTCAACTCGGAGAACATGCGGACGATCCCTTTCAGAACAGTCGTTTTACCGGTACCGGGGCCACCTGTCAGGATGAAGAACGGTGAAAGCAAAGCTGCTTTTATCGCTTCGATTTGGGAGGCCCCATAGCGGATCTGCAGGTTTGATTGCAGATTCTCGATTTCCAGATCCAAATCCACTCCTGGATAAGCAATTTTTGTTTTCCGTTTCAGCAGTCTGTCGATCGATGATGCGATGCCTTCTTCAGCGAAATAAAGGGATGGAATGGCAAAACGACTGTGATCCTCGACCACTTTCATGTCCATCACCATTTCCATCAACGCTTCGATGACAGGCGCATCCTCGATGATGAAGCGCCTGCTCTGCTCAAGCAGGTGGATCGTCCGTTCAAGCAGGACAGTCCCATCGACATACGTATCCCCGTTCGACAGGCAAAGTTCCTGCAATGTCGCAAACAAGCCACCCTTCAGCCGGCTGCTGTGGTCCGGAGCGAAGTTCAACTCCTCCGCCAATTGATCGGACTTCTTGAAACCGATGCCTTCGATGTCCTCAAGCAGGCGGTATGGATTTTCGTTCAGGACGGTCAGTGTTTCTGACCGATAAAAATGAAAGATATTCGCTGCCTGGTTATTGGAGAAGCCATAGTTCGCCAAAGCGATCAGGATCTTCTCGGTTCCTTGCGTCTGCATCAGGACATCGCGCATCATTTCTCTTTTTTTGGGCGTCATGCCGCTGATGTTTTTCAGAGCCTCAGGGTCATCGAGGATAACGTCGACTGCCTCCTCGCCAAAAGTCTCCACGATCTTTTCGGCTGTCCGTTTGCCGATGCCCGGGAACCGTTCTCCCGACAAGAATGCAATCAACCCATTTTTGGAGGTGGGTTTTTCCTGCTGATAGGAAGTGGCTTGGAATTGGACGCCGTATCGCGGATGCTCCACGATTTCGCCGAAAAAGCGGTAGGCTGTATCTTCGGTTATCTGCCCGAAGCTTCCCGTCACAACAATTTCATCATTTTTTTGCGGGAGATTCGATTCACTGACTGAAATCAGCATGACTTTGTAGAAATTACTCGCGTTTTCAAAGAAAATCGCTTTGATTTCTCCAACGATAAAGCCTTGTTCTGTATCCATCCGGATGATCCCCTCCCTTTTTTAAAATATTCAGACTTGTAACAAGATTCCTTAAGAACGATACCACAATTCCCGCCCAAATTAAAGAGAGGCCGGAGAAAAAACCGACCTCTCGCTTATTATTTAGATGTACTGCAGGACATGGTCGGCTTGATAGGCCTTGTCGATTGTGCCCCCACCCAAGCATTCCATACCGTCATAAAACACGACAGCTTGGCCAGGTGTGATGGCACGGACCGGTTCCGCAAATTCCACACGGGCGGTCGTTTGGTCTTCGTTCAGATAGACAGTGACCGCAGTGTCTTGTTGGCGGTAACGGAATTTAGCCGTGCAGGTGAAGACGGATGGCTTCTTGGTTTCGGAGGTGAAATGGATATCGGTCGCATCCAGACTGTCGGCGTACAGGTTTTCATGATGGTAGCCTTGCCCCACGTAAAGCGTGTTGGTCGTCAGGTCTTTGCCGATGACGAACCAAGGATCATCGGATTCCCCGCCGCCGCCGATTCCCAAACCTTTTCTTTGCCCGATTGTATAGTACATCAATCCGGCATGCTCACCCATCACGTCGCCGCTCAAAGTGACCATTTTCCCCGGGATCGCCGGCAGAAAGTTCGTCAAGAATTCTCTGAAGTTCTTCTCGCCTATGAAACAGATACCTGTAGAATCTTTTTTCTTGGCTGTCGCCAACCCCGCTTCTTCAGCAATGCGGCGCACTTCCGGTTTTTTGATTCCGCCCAGCGGAAACATCGTTTTGGAAAGTTGCTCCTGGGATAGCTGATTCAGGAAATAGGTTTGGTCCTTATTGTCATCCACTCCTCTGAGCAGATGAGCGGTACCGTCCTCGTCACGGACGACTTGCGCATAGTGCCCGGTTGCGACATAATCCGCGCCCAGTTCCATCGCGTAATCCAGGAATGCCTTGAATTTGATTTCCTTATTGCACATGACATCCGGATTCGGAGTCCTCCCCTTCTTGTATTCGTCCAGGAAATATTGGAAGACCTTGTCCCAGTATTCCTTTTCGAAATTGACGGAATAATAAGGAATACCGATCTGTTGTGCGACAGCCTGAACATCCTTGTAATCTTCCGTTGCCGTACAGAATCCGAATTCATCCGTATCATCCCAATTCTTCATGAAAATGCCGATGACGTCGTAGCCTTGTTCCTTCAAAAGCAACGCTGTGACAGAAGAATCAACGCCACCGCTCATTCCGACCACCACGCGTATTTTTGAATTGTCTTGCATGCCTATCACACCCTTACTTGATTTGTGTATTTTATCACTTCTTACAATATATAAGTTAAACCCGATACAAAAAAACAGTTTACACCATCCCGGCGCATATTTCAAGCTTTCTTGCCTTTCCGCAGACAACCCATTGTCACATCAGCTTGGCGATAAGCATCAGGACAATTTGATGAATCGGATAATAGGCATAGCCGGCCCATTTCGGCAGCGGTCTGATCGGGAAAGTAACCGGCAGGAGCATCGGAATGAGCGCCAAGGCAGCGAATGCCTGCAGCGAGGGGAATTGCAATCCATTCACCAGCAAAAACAAGACAATGCCCGCTCCGGTGTGTTTTTCCGACAGCACATAAATTGTCCAGCCCATCAAAAAGCCGTACAAGCCGTATTCCGTAAAATGGACCAAAAAAATTGCCGGCAAGATGAACCGGTAGTCTTTGATCGATAAGGCAAAAAGAGCCAAGGTGAACAGGATATTGAAGACATTCCCTGTTTGGGCGGTTATCGGCATGCTGATGAACCCGGTCAGGACCAGTCGCAGCAGATACTTGCGAAAATCACGCGTTTCCCTGACCCCTTTCACGGTTGTATACAAAAAACAGGGGAAGGCGATGCGCCCGACAAGACGAAGAAAAAGCAGTGAAGGGAACAGATAATAACCGATATGGTCGATCGTCATTGTAAGGATCGCAATCCATTTGATGAGTGCCGTTTTGTTGTTGTACGCCATCCTGTCACTTCCGTTCTTCTCAAATTGAATGAGTGAAAAAATCTTTTGCAATAAAGAAAACAAAGCAGAAAACCTTGGAAGGATTTCTGCTTCATCGTTAGGGGCACTTTCAATCAGACTGTATAAGGTTTTGCATCCAAATTCAAGTGTGCCAAAGCTTGCTCGATGTCTTCGATGATATCATCCACATTTTCAAGTCCTACCGAAAAGCGGATCAAACCTGGTGTAATGCCTGCTGCTGCCAATTGTTCGTCGGTCAGCTGTCTGTGGGTCGAACTTGCCGGATGGAGCACGCAAGTCCGGATGTCGGCCACATGCACTTCATTGGACGCCAATTTCAGACTGTCCATGAATTTGATGGCATTTTCCCGGCTTCCTTCGATCGAGAGCGAAATGACGCCGCAAGTTCCGAGCGGCAGATATTTATTTGCCAGTTCGTGGTACTTGTCGCCCTCCAAGCCCGGATAATTCACAAATTCGATTTTATCTGACTGTTTGAAATATTCAGCGACTTTCAGGGCATTGCTGCAATGTCTGTCCATCCTTACAGGGAGCGTTTCAAGCCCCAGATTCAACAAGAAGGCTGCGTTGGCGGTTGGGTATGCCCCCATGTCCCTCATCATTTGTACCCGTGCTTTTGTGATATAAGCAGCGTTCTCAAAACTTTCCGTATAGACGATGCCATGATAGGACTCATCCGGTTCGGTGAATTCAGGGAAATTGCCGTTTTTCCAATCAAAATTGCCGCTGTCGACAATGACACCGCCCATCTGCACTGCGTGGCCATCCATGTATTTCGAAGTGGAATGGACCACTATATCCGCTCCAAACTCAAACGGTCTGCAGAGGTACGGCGTCGGGAACGTGTTGTCCACAATCAATGGCACGTTGTTTTTGTGCGCAATCGTTGCCCATTTTTCGATATCCAGAACGGATAATGCTGGATTTGCGATGGTTTCGCCGAATACTGCTTTTGTGTTAGGTTTGAACATTTTTTGGATTTCTTCCTCGGGCAGTTCTTGATCGACAAAGGTGCATTCGATCCCGAAACGCTTCAAGGTTACGGCAAACAGATTGATGGTTCCGCCATAAATGGAGGCGGTGCTGATGAAATGATCGCCTTCCTTCAGGATGTTCATCAAGCTGATCATAGTGGCTGCCTGTCCGGAAGTTGTGCACAAAGCCCCTACTCCACCCTCCATCGCCGCAATTTTCTCTTCCACAGCTGCAACAGTAGGATTTGAGATGCGCGAATACATGTGTCCAGCAGCCGTCAAATCAAATAATTTCCCGATATGCTCAGTGGAGTCATATCTGAATGTCGTGCTTTGGTAAATCGGCAGAGCGCTTGGCTCACCGTTCCCTGGGTGATACCCTTCGTGTAAACATTGTGTTTCAATTCTCATTGTTGAACCTCCTCATTAAGATAATGCTCATAATCTCATGTATATTTAACATTTTACCACAATTCCAAAACGCTTTGTGGAGATATTGAAGCTTGATTGAAAGATCCTGAGGAACAAAAAAAGACAGAGCGTGTCTGTCTTCCGGACTTGCTATTCTTCGATGAACTGTACCGTACCGTTTTCAAAGGCCTTAATGCGCGCCAATGAATAGACATCCATGCCTTGCTCTTCCAGAATTTTTCTGCCTTTTTGGAAGGATTTCTCGATGACGATACCGACACCGGCAATCTCCGCTCCAGCCTGATTGCAGATCTCCATCAAGCCGTTGGTGGCTTGTCCGTTCGCCAAAAAGTCGTCGATGATAAGGACAGTATCGTTCTCATCAAGATATTGTTTGGAGATTGTGATTTCGTTTGTGACATCTTTCGTGAAGGAGTAGACGGTGGCTGAATAAAGATTGTCTTTCATCGTCAGACTCTTTTGTTTTCTTGCAAAAACAACTTTCACTCCCAATGCCAAACCTGTGAATACTGCGGGCACAATGCCGGATGTCTCCACCGTCAATATTTTGGTGATTTTTTTGTCGGCAAAATACCGTGCAAATTCATCCCCCAATTGTTGCATCAATACCGGGTCGATCTGATGGTTCAAGAAATTGTCCACCTTCAGCACGTTGTCCCCCAACACGATGCCGTCTTTCAGTATGCGTTCTTCAAGCAATTTCATAAAAAAATCCTCCTTCATCACATTTCGTTCTATCTATCAGCCGCTTGCGACAGTCGGCTAGCATGACTTATTTCCGTTTACAAATAACAGTAAAACAATACAGATAATCTTCGTTTTTGTCAACCATCCGTAAGCGTTCTCGCCGGTTGGGGCAAGCATCCGCCCGGAAAAACGAACAAATCTTCTTTCGGTCCGTTTTTTATCCGCAGAAAAAAACGAGAAGGATCCGGCATCAGGACCCTTCTCGTTTTCAGTTGTGAAGCTTAGTCTACGTATACTTCGGAATCTTTGTTCATCCATGCGTAAAGCAACCCGATGATCAATCCGCCGCCGATGTAATTTCCGATCATAGCGAAGAACCAGTTCGTCAGAACGCTGCCGACCGTCATCCCTGGCAAAGCGCCGCCGAACGCGAAAAACGCAAGGCTGAAGGAAGAGAAGTTGGCGATAACGTGCTCAAAGCCTAAAAATGCAAAGATGAAGATGATGAAGATGGTCGAGAAAAGTTTGCCGGCGTCATCCTTCATATGGGCGCTCACAAATACAGTCGTATTTACGATGACGTTTGCGAAAATACCCTCGGCTACCATCTGGATAGGCGTTTTGAGCAACTTGCCTTCAACTGCATGGAAGAGGAAGTGCTCAGCCGGTAAATCTTGGAAAATATTTGTGAATGACATGATGAATGATGCGATTGTGCCACCGATAAGGTTGAATAGGATACAAGCGAATAAAATTGCTAAAGCTCTTTTTGGCGCCAACACCTTGCGGTAAATGGCTGCTGTCATGTACATCATGTTGGATGTACCCAATTCTGTGTTCATGTAATTGATCATGACCAAAGACCATGCAAACATGAATGAGTAGAAAAATTTCCCGCTACCGGGCAGCATGTGTTCTGCTTTTTCAGCGACCATCACAGCGATTGATGTACCCAACGTCAAAAACATACCGGCAAGCATACATCTGATGAAATATTTTACTTGTGAAGTCTCAAATAAATGTGACTTCTTGAGGGCGCTTTTATCAACTGTGGTCATGGCTGCGCCTTGATATTTTTGTTCCACTTTCTTCATCTCCCGAATTGTTTGTGCGATTCTGAATAAGTATATCATATTTCATAGGAAATGGAATGAAAAAAATAGCGGTTTATATAATTATATTAATGTACTTATAGTGTGTATCGTGTTTTTTTGGTGCACATGGATCCAAACGGGTTTCATTTTTAATTTTGTTGCAAAAAAACCGGTCGTAAGAATTGCTCTTACAGAACCGGTCCTTAGCCATTATCGGACTCTTAAAAGAGTCTGGTCATTCAGTCACTTCAGCCAGGACGCCATTTTCGACCAGACTGTCCAATATATATTCCAACTGCTCTTTCGCAGCCGCCATGGTTGCTTTGCCATAAACATCCACCATCTTCAATCCGTTGCTCGTCGTTGTGGAAACTTTCAAAGTTTTCAGATCGGAAGCGACGACAATCTTCACTTTGATCCCTTGCTTATGCAGCACGCTGTTGTCCAAATCGCGGACCATTTGAAAATTGCCGTTTTTGGTTTCTTCAAAGCCATTGTCGCGCAAAGTGTAGCGCTTCACTTGTTCATTCATTTGGAAAGTTTTGCCTGATCCCTTTAAAGATACATTATTTTCGAATGCCATTTGCAGTCCTCCAAGATAACGTTTTCTCTATCATAACATACTTTTTTCTTTGTTCAGCCATTCTTGTATTGCTTATTGTGGATACTTTTCAGCAAGGAAATCAATGTGTCTGCCTCATCAGTTGTATTATCCGGTCCGAACGAAATGCGCAGGGATTCCGTTGCACGAGGGTTCCCTTTTCCGTACATGGCTTCCAGAACGTGACTCGGTTCAAGGCTGCCGGCTGTACAGGCCGATCCTGCTGCCAGCATGATTCCTTTTAGATCGCACTGGATCAGCATTTTGTCGGATCTCATACCCGGCAGCCAAAGGTTCAGAATATGGGGAACCCCTTCAGGATAAACGCCATTGCATTCAAATGGGACTCCGCTCTTTTCTAATTCGCTCAGAAAATAATTACCCAGTCCACGTTTTTTGCGGTTGCTCTCTTCCCTTTCGATTTCCATCAGAGCGATGGCCTTGGCAAATCCCCTGATATAAGGCGTATTTTCCGTACCGCCACGGTGGTCGTTTTCCTGACTGCCGCCATGGATGAAATTAGGCAGATGTAGGCTATTTTTGCGGTATAAAAATCCGATACCTTTAGGTCCGTTGATTTTATGCGCGGAAACGGACAACAGATCGATGTGCTGTTGCCTAACATCAATTGTCTCGCTGCCAAATGCCTGAACCGCATCCGTGTGGAAGAGGATGTTCTTCTCCGCTAAAAATGAACCGATTTCGGCAATCGGATTGATGCTGCCCACCTCGTTGTTTGCATACATCAATGAGACCAGGATTGTATCCTCGCGAACCGCATCCATCACGGATTGCAAAGTTACTCTCCCGGTATCGTCAACAGACAGATACGTCACCTCAAAGCCTAGCTCTTCCAGATAATGCATCGGATGCAGGACTGCGTGGTGTTCCGTTGCAGAAGTGATCAGATGTTTGCCTTTCCCTTCCAAAGCCAACGCAGTCGGTATGATTGCGGTATTGTTTGATTCAGTACCGCAGCTTGTGATGATGATGTCAGCCGGATCCGCCTTGACGGATGACGCAAAAATTCTGCGTGCTTGGTCGATATGCTGTCTTGTTCGTCTTCCAAGCGCATAGGTGCTGGAAGGATTCCCGTAATCTTCGATAAGCGATTCCTGAATGACTGCCACAACTTCAGGGCGCACCGGCGTGGTAGCGGCATGGTCGAAATAGATCAATTTGTTACCTTCTTTCTTTCACTTGTCTTTCTAGTTTTCAAAATAACTCTTCAGCCAACGGTACAGGCGCAGTTCGATGTTGGCATCCGTTTCCGGAGAGGAATCCTGGGCAACTGCCGGTCCCTGTCCCAGCAATTTCTTCGTTTCTTCAATATCGGCAAGGCAGAAAAACGCATAGGCCGCTCTGATTCTGCTGTTTGCAATCCAGTACCTTTTCAACAAAGGATGGGCTTGTATTTGGACGAATTTTCCCTTTGCAGCTTCGATCCTTCCGAACAACGCATCGCAAAACAAAGATTCCATCACATAAACCGGCCAATAGACCGATTCTTCGACTGGACGATTGGCTGAAAATGCCAGCAGCAAGCTATCGGCTTCTTCAAAATCCAAGTCCCCCAAAGCACGGACATAAGCGACCATGTAGAAGTAATCGACCAAGAAGCTTTTTTGATAATGCGGGTCTTTTAAGCTTGCGAAATAGGCATCCGGCAAATCAGCAAAGGGCACTTTTTCTTCGATGAGCTTTGCCATTTCCAATTGTCGGAACATAAGCTTGCGCGCGTGCAAAGATCGGCTTGCTTCCATCAACAAGGCCCCATCGTTCTGCGCCTTCGGAAGCAGATTCGCTAAAGCCATCCAGACAGGCACAAGACTGAACAAAACGAACAGGGAGCCCAGCTTCAGCTCCATCATAAAAGCCGATCCGTACAAGGATGCTCCCGTCAAAGCATTTGCCATAACGCCCCCCAGCAGATAACTGCGATACGGCAATTCCGCATAGTCCCCTTTCGGTGGCGCCATCAAGCATTGGCCCGCCAGCACAGGCGAGGCAGTCTGCATATGATGCAGGCTGTGATCCGTTTGGCTATATTTGTAATGTCTGACTTGAAAACTGACCAGCCGATAACCGCTCAGTTTTCCGAACAGAAAATGTCCCGCTTCATGAAGAAAAATATGCACGTAGATGGATAGGAACAAGCCTGCCGAAAGAATCGGAATGAGAAGGGGATCAAAAGACAAAAGCTTCCCCCAGTCGCTGAATCCTTTCGCGATCAGATATGCGTACAGCATGATGAAGGCAATTGAAATGTAGCTGGCAATTCTTAGAAATGACTTTTTCATAAAGTTCCCCCTACTCTTCCTCCCGTACTGTCAAAGTTTAGCTCTGCCAGACGTTCAATTTTGTATTTTTTCGTTGATTTAACGGGGTTAACGACAAAAACAACTTGCCACCCCCCAATTTTTGGTCAATAGTGATGGTAACGACACCGCACTATTTCCCCAAAAGAAAGGAAGATGACAAGTTGCTACCTCTATTATTAACCTATTTAGTTGATATTATCAAGCGTCAACGAATGATTATTCTTGCGTTGATGAAGTTAGTACTCCTGTTGACGCGAAACTCCCGCATGCCTCAGTTAACTGCTCCGGACAATTTAAATTACCAGAAGCTAAAGATCGATGAACTGCCCTTGATCGAAAAAGTTGATAAGTTGGACTATCG
>NZ_FONM01000041.1 GCF_900112935.1 Trichococcus pasteurii | reverse complement strand
ATTAAACGAATAATGTACGGTAGAGGAAGTCTCGAACTATTACGGGCTAAATTAATGTTTAAAATTTAAGGAAACGTCTTTTTGCGGAAGAACCATTTTAAATGCCGTAATCAGGAGAGAGCGCAAGCATGCTTGGCCGGCTACTCCGGCTGCAAAAAAATAGCCCAACCCGGCGCATCCGGATTGGGCTAGCGATGAAAGTTCAGCACAAAACTTGGCCTTTCCCATGGTAATAGCCTTGCTGATAAACCATTCCCAGGTTTTTAAGCTTGTTGCTGATGCATTCCGACTCAACGCCTTCGACAACCAATTTAAGATTGTAACGATTGGAAAAGTTAAGCCAGTTATTCAAGAAAAAGAACATGCTGTCTTCGTTGGTGTTTCTGAAATCCAGCAGTGAAATTTTGATGGTATGAATATTTTGAACATTTTTTGATATCAATTCAAAGTTGTTTTGGCCACTACCTATATCATCGATCGCCAATGAAAAACCTTTATTCTTCAGATTTGAGATATAGTTTTGGAGGGCATCCGCTCCATCGGCCGGGTCAAATTCGCAGCAATGTTCAGTTAATTCGATCGAGACATTCTCTCTCATCGAGGAAATATTATCCAAAAATGCCCAAGTCGAAGGATGCTGCAACTGTTGTGGATGCAGATTCAGCGACAGATTTGTGTTGCCGTGTTTGTCCACCAATTTTTTCAGTTCCCTAAAATAATAAGCCATCAACCTGGCATTACGTTCGTCCTTTTCAATGAACCACAGAAACATTTTTTCAGGGAAAGCCCGCAATTTTGTGGATCTTAATAAAATTTCATACCCATCGATAACATTTGCACGCGAACACAGCATGATTGGCTGACATACCAGATATAAATCATCTAACAACTCCTGCATCTTATCCATTCCTTTTTCCCCCTTCCGATCACTGCAAACCAAACTGTCAAACTAAATTGGACCGAAACCTATAGTTAAATAATTCCACCGATTGAAATAAATGAATTCGGTTGATTATTCGATTGCATCTGTGCATAAAAAATCAATTGCCCTAAAACCATCAGCGACCGAAGGCGATGCCTCATCGCAACTGGGATGTGCCTTCTTTGAAGACGGCTCCCTTGCGCTCCCAGGCGACGAACCTATTTTGGTACGCGTCTTTGGGATTTTGTGCTGATCCTGTGAGCTTATACCTAATTCTACCGCCGTGATTCCCATTTTGAGCAAAATAGTCCAAAAAGAATAACCGAACCAACAGTGTCATGAAAAAATTAGCGCTGGAACGAATTACCGGAGGTGGCTGCCTTCCGAGCCTCCGTGCTCCGACGAGCGGGGCGCTCGTCGGAAGACAGACTGCGCCTACGATCTCAACTCCGGTGAGCGCATGCTGGCCGGAGGAGCGTGCGTGGCGGCCGGCCGAACTCCGGCGAAGCCGCTGTGGCCGGAGGTGATAGTCTTTTTGGGTGGATTTCTCCGGCAGAGAATCTCTTATTTTAGGAAAGAGTACTGTATCTTCGGTAGCTAGTTTGCGTATGTTTATGATGAGTGTGGTCAATTATTCATCATCCTCATTCTGGAATACGCTTGTATAATCCAAAATCATCATTGAAATAAGTTATCGTATATGATAACATGTAGCTGAAGGAAGTCATATTCTTGGGGGGAATAGCTTAGCATATGATGTTGAATTTTATCAAAAAGAGAATGGGGAAGTACCGGTACGAGATTTCCTCGAATCCTTACCTCCCAAATTAAGAGCTAAGACTTTCCGAGAAATTGAACTATTGAAAGATCATGGACCTGACCTAAGAGAGCCTCATACCAAATCGATAAAAGGGAAAGAAAATAAGGGGATTTATGAATTGCGAGTAAAGTTCTCAACGGATATCTCCAGAGTATTTTATTTTTCCTATACTGGCAGTACCTTTGTTTTGCTTCATGGTTTTGTGAAAAAAACTAATAAGACTCCGCCAAGAGAAATAGAGAGAGCAAGGAAGAATAAAGAAGATTATGAAAGAAGGTGCAGTGATGAGTAAATTGGATGTTAAAACAAAGTCTGCAGGAGTAAAGTTTGATGACATTAAAGCGCAAATGATGGAAGATGCTGAATTTCAAGAGGAATACGACAAGCTGCAGCCAAGATACGAGTTGATTTCACAAATCATCGAAACAAGAAAAAGTATGAAGATGACTCAAGAAGAGCTGGCTAAAAGAGCTGGAACCAGAAAGTCCAACATTTCCAGACTCGAGAGTGGTTCTTACAACCCTTCATTAGACTTCCTCATCAAAATCGCTAAGGGATTGGGGAAAGATGTGCATATCGAAATTCGCTAATGATTGATTTTGATTGCTTAGTCTACAGCAAAAAAATAAAAGAATTAAATCGGTGGCATACAAACACCGACGAGTACTGCTCCAACTGAAGCTAAGCACCCGCATAACAAGCTCACCTCCGACTAGCAAACGCTGGCGGGAGGTGAGTGCGTTGTGGGGAGGCTGAACTCCGGCGAAGCCGCGGTGGTCGGAGGTGATGATCTTTTTGGGTGTTTTCCTCTATACGCAATTTCATATATGATATACTTACTGGAAGGAATAGGAGGGATATTATGGCTAATTACAAATATTCAGTCAAGAACACAACGACTGATCAGCGTGAGAAATTACGCAACATTGCACTTAGTTATTCCATCTTGGATGCTGCCGAACCAACGAATGAAACGATGAAATTAGTTGATCAATATGTCGATGGCGAAATTGAAATTTCAGATGCTTTGGAAAAAACGATTGAACGATATAGAAATTTAGCTGTGGCCCATGATTGATCCCGATTTAATCCCAGAAACCAATGTATTAAAAAATAAGCTTGGTATTACTGATCAAACGTTGCTCGATCAAGCAGAAGCAGATATTACCTAAAAAGGATTTTCATTGAATTCAAAACTATTAAGAGATAGAGCAGCATATGTGCGTGATGCTTTAGTACTTTACAATGTTAATGAGGCGCCAGAAAAAGATTATTTTATCAAAATCATTAAAGATTCCATTAATCAATAGTAAGCGCCAAATAACCAGGTATATACTGCAACACGAATAACCCTGCTACAATATGGATATCATATCGTAGTAGGGTTATTTGCAGTTTGCTTG
>NZ_FONM01000010.1 GCF_900112935.1 Trichococcus pasteurii | reverse complement strand
CCAACTGACGGTATTTCAGGAATATATTGAAGAAGCCCAAACGATTTATCTGGAAGATATCCGCGAAGGGAACCCACAAGCTTTTACCCGAAAAAGGAAAACGACCCCGCTCACATTGATGCTTCAAATGTTTGCGCAAAAGGGGAACTCCCAATTTTGTGAACTATTAAATTTCTACGATAATCAGAGGAAACCGCTCGACATTTCGACCGTCGCTTTTTATAAGGTCCGAATGAACTATAACCCCAAAGCTATCCGGTTGATGATGACTGACTACATGTCCATGATTTATGAAGAAAACGATGACCAATTGGTCAAGCTGAACGGCTACATTGTCACCGCGATAGACGGCTCTGACATCATCCTGCCCTCCACGGAGGAAAACGCCAAGAAATATGGTGTGGCTCTTAATGCAAAGGCATCCGCCAATCCGGTGATGGCCTCCGTCTCCTTGCTTTATGATTGTATCAACAAATTGGTGATTGACACGTTTGTCGGTCCGTACAAGAGCAGCGAGCGCGATTCGGCTTCGCAGCACCTCCACGTATTGAAAGAAACGCTGCGGCAACCAACCATTACCGTGTTTGATCGCGGCTATTTTTCGTTGCGCCTGGTTCATCAACTGATTCAGGACGGGCAGAAATTTGTGATGAGAATGGATCACCAGAAATTAAAACGATATTCCAGTCAGCTATCTGTCGGGCAAGATAAAACCTTTGAAGTCACCTTTGACAGAGCCCAGACAGACGACTACCGGAATGACCGAATTTTCCGGGCGACCTTGATGAGCACGGTTTATCCCTTGCGTTTTGTAAAAATCCCGCTTCGCAAGCAGGATAGCGAGAAGATAGAGGACGAAGTCCTTTTGACGAACCTAACACCCGCAGAATTTTCATCCGACGACTTGAATGAAGTGTACCGATTGAGATGGGGAATCGAAACTGCCTACAACGTACTGAAAAACCGGATGAAGTTAGAGGAGTTCAGTGGCATTCGGGAACGGCTGATTCTTCAGGACATTTATTGTAGTGTTTGGTTGTACAACCTGACAATGCTTCATTTAATCGAAGTGAGCGAAACAAGAGCAATCCCCCAAGAGCGTTATAAATATGAAATGAAGCAAAATCTCAGCATCGCTATCGGAATCGTGAAAACCTATTTCATACGATCGTTCATGAGTGAAACACGCGAACAACGGAGAGAAAGTTTTGAACAAATGAGTGCGTTGCTTACCAAGCACCTTGTCCCCGTCCGCCCACATAGGGCGGCCAAAAGGAAGACTCCGGTGAACAAATCCAGACGATCTTATCGTTACACATATTAACTTGGATTCCCTATAAAATTACAACGGGGATCATTTAAAGCTTGATAAATCAAGGTTTCCCTGTTGAACCACGTTATAATAATCCGGGGATGAAGTTATTAGGGCGACTTTCTTCATGGAGTTGCCTTGCTTCGTCGTGCTTTGGATTGTCAGAAAAGAAAGAGACAGTGGAAATGAGAGAATTTATCTCCCATTTCCACTGTCTCTTATTTGTCAATACCCTTAAGTTAATGACATTGCCATTTCGGGAGTGCCGGCCTTTGTCGGACAATATTAAAAGTTTTTAAGGAGAATGGGGGATTCGAACCCCCGCGCGCCTTTCGACACCTAACGCATTTCGAGTGCGTCCTCTTCAGCCGGACTTGAGTAATTCTCCATAAATGATATTATAACGCTTTTCGGACAATCAGAAAAGAAGATTTTGCAAAAATAACAAAAAAACAGCCACAAACTTCGGAACACGCGCTTGTTTATGACAAATCGGGAGTCACCCAGTAAAATGAGTCCTTCCTGAACAGATTAAATTATGGTAAAATGGGACCCTATGTACTCATTTTATTGTAATTTTTTACATACATCAGGAGGAATTTGAATTGTATAAACTATTGAACCAATGGTACAAGCTGAGCCTTGTCAAACGTATCATCGCCGGTTTGATCATAGGCATCATCCTTGGCGTAACGATTCCGGATGTCGCGCAGCCGATTACCATTTTTGGAGCCCTGTTTGTCGGCGCTTTAAAAGCGATTGCGCCTATGCTAGTCTTTTTCTTGGTTGCTTCCGCGATTTCGCAGCACAAAAAAGGCCAACAGACGAACATGAAATCTGTCATCGTGCTCTACCTTTTAGGTACCTTCTCGGCGGCACTCGTAGCAGTGGTCGCGAGCTTCATCTTCCCGGTTACTTTGACCTTGGGTGCTGGTGTCGAGGATATCGCTGCTCCTGGGGGCGTGGTGGAAGTCCTGAAGGCGCTGCTCTTGAACGTCGTGGACAATCCAGTCAAGGCTCTCTACAATGCCAATTATATCGGCATCTTGTCATGGGCTCTTATGCTCGGTTTCACTCTGAAGAATGCCGCAGCTTCAACCAAGCTGATGCTGGCTAATGTTTCTGATGCGCTGACGGAAATGGTCAGAATCGTCATTGCCTTCGCTCCTTTGGGGATCATGGGGCTTGTGTTCGATGTCATCGCGACAAGCGGAATAGGCGTTCTATTGGGCTATGGGAAACTGCTTGCGGTCCTGATAGGCTGTATGCTGTTCGTCGCTTTGGTCGTCAACCCGATCATCGTCTACATCTACATCCGTTCCAATCCGTTCCCGCTCGTCTTCAGATGCTTACGGGAGAGTGGCATCACAGCCTTCTTCACAAGAAGCTCTGCTGCGAACATCCCCGTGAACATGACGCTGTGCGAGGATCTTGGACTGGACAGGGATACTTACTCTGTATCCATTCCGCTTGGAGCGACCATCAACATGGCTGGGGCGGCGGTTACGATTTCCGTCCTTACCTTGGCAGCTGTCAACACGTTGGGTATCCCTGTTGATTTCGGTACTGCCCTTATCCTTAGCATCCTGGCAGCAGTCAGCGCTTGCGGGGCATCGGGTGTTGCCGGTGGTTCACTTTTGCTTATCCCGTTAGCAGCAAGTCTGTTCGGTATCCCGAACGATGTGGCTATGCAAATAGTCGGTGTCGGATTCATCATCGGTGTCCTGCAGGATTCATTCGAAACAGCCCTCAACTCATCGACCGATGTCCTTTTCACTGCGACTGCAGAATTCGCGGAGCGACGCAAGCGAGGCATTAAAGCCTGATTGAAGACAAAATAGCAACGAAAGAGGCTGCATCAGAACCAGAACAGAATTTTCTGGCTTTGATACAGCTTTTTTTGTTTGTTTATACTCGGAGATTCCCCGCCAAAACCCATTTGACGGGGAATTCCACCGCCAAACCGATCAAAAGGGCTACCTCTTAAATGAGGTAGCCCTTTTGATCGTCAATAACTATTTGAATCAGTCTTCTGTCCCTAATATTTGATTAATCTCTTGTGAGAGCAAGTCTGCCTTGCCGCCAAATACAGCTTGGATGCCGCCTTGGACTTCGAAAACAGCAGTTGCTCCGAGATTCTTGATGGCATTTTTATCAACGACCGAACCGTCCTTCACGGAAACACGCAGACGGGTTGCACAAGCGCTGACGGATTCAATGTTTGCTTCATTCCCTAATGCTTCGATGATGATATGCGCTTCATCATTCAAGGTAGAAGCCTCTCCGGAGGCTCTGACCGGAATGCTTGCGTCAGATTCTGACTCATCCATACCAGGCACCATCACTTTGAATTTCGTGATTAGGAAGCGGAAGACGAAGTAATAAATCAATGCCCAAACAATACCGACGGGGATTACCCATACCCAGTTTGTTTTTGCATTACCTTGCAGCGGACCGAACAGGAAGAAGTCGATGAATCCGCCTGAGAAAGTATTTCCGATACGGATGCTCAGTAAGTCAGCCACGTAGAAGGAAACGCCATCAAGGAAGGCATGGACCACATACAACCAAGGTGCGACGAACAAGAACATATATTCAAGTGGTTCGGTAATACCGGTCAAGAATGAAGTCAGAGCACTACTGAAATAGATACCGCCATTGGCTTTGCGGTTCTGTTTCGGAATGGAGTGGTACATGGCTAAAGAAGCAGCCGGCAAACCGAACATCATTGTAGCGAAACGACCTGCGAAGAAGCGCGTTCCGTAAGTGAAAAGACCTGTATGATTTGGATCGGCCAATTGCGCGAAGAAGATGTTTTGGGCACCGGCAACGGTTTCGCCCGCTACAACTTCAACTCCGCCCAAAGAGCTGTACCAGAACAGCGGATAAATCGTATGGTGCAAACCGACCGCACCTGTCAAACGAAGCAAAAATCCGTACAAGAACGTTCCGAAACTGCCCATAGCTGCGATGGCTGTGCCGGCGGATGTCAGTGCGCCTTGGATAGGTGGCCAAATCAGGTAAAAGAATGCCCCAAGAATGATAGCTGCAAATGATGCTACAATCGGGATAAAACGCGAGCCTCCGAAGAAACCCAAAAACTGCGGCAGTTCGATTTTACGATAACGATTATGCAGGAAGGCAACGGTACTTCCGACTGCTATTGAACCAACAACCCCAGTGTCGATCGAAGCGCCTTCCGCGGAAAATAATTGCAGAAAACCACTGATGGTTGCGACGAAAACAACGTAACCCACACCGCCGGCCAAACCAGCAGTCCCTTTATCTCCATTCGCGAGACCGACAGCGACCCCGATGGTGAAGATGAGCGCCAAATTGGCAAAGACGGCACTTCCGGCAAAACTCATGATGCTCAGGATCACTTGCAACCATTCAATGTCAAGGAACGGATAGGCCGCCAAGGTGCTTGGATTTGTCAATGCACCACCGAAACCAAGCAAGAGGCCGGCAGCGGGTAAAATGGCGATTGGGAGCATCATGGCTCTTCCGATTTGAGAGAATTTTTTAAACATGTTTTTCACTCCTTATTTTAAGTTGTCAATGAAACGTTCCGCTATTTCTTTTGGCCGTGTGATTGCACCTCCTACGACAATTCCTGCTACACCCAATTCCTGGATTGCTTTAGCTTGTTCAGGCATATGGATTTTACCTTCGGCGATGACATCCACACCGGCTTCCACCAGTTTTTTCATCAAGGCGATATCCGGCCCATCCTGTTGGGTGCTTTCCTCTGTGTAACCGCTTAGCGTTGTGCCGACAAAATCGATTCCTTCCTGGAAAGCGTTGAGTCCTTCCTCAAAGGTGGCGATATCCGCCATGAACAATTGATCGGGATATTTTTCTTTAATTTCTTTGATGAAGGCATTGATTGTTTTGCCGTCATAGCGTTCCCGCAAAGTGCAATCCAATGCAATGACTTCTACACCCGTTTCAACCAATTCATCGATTTCCTTCATGGTAGCCGTAATGAATGGCGCTTGAGGAGGGTAATCGCGTTTGATGATCCCGATGATCGGTAAATCAACTTTTTCCTTAATCTGTTGAATATCCCTTACCGATTCGGCACGAATTCCGACTGCACCAGCTTGTTCAGCTGCAAGAGCCATCAAAGGCATGATGCCGCCTTCTTCTGTGTATAAAGGTTCTCCTGGTTGCGCTTGACATGAGACAATGATGCCGCCACGGACTTTGTTGATGAAATCTTCCTTCTTCATGGATATTTCCTCCGTTATTTATTTTATTCCGGAGTTTATCTCCGTAAATGAAATATAGCACACGCTTTCATGTTTGTAAACAGGTAATTTGCATTTCTAAAAGTTCGTGTATAATGAGAGGCATAAACATGAAAAGGACTGACTTTATGGGACTAGCTCAACTGATTCAAGAAAAATATCACGCGTTGACGAAATCCGAGAAACGGATTGCGGATTACTTATTGAAAAATCAAGAACAGGCTGTGTATCAGACAATGAAGGATGTGACCGAGGCGGTAAAAGTAGGCGATGCCACGCTGATCCGCTTTTCCCAGAAGATCGGCTTCCATGGCTTTTCTGATTTGAAAATTGCTATTGCCAAGGAGGAATTCACCAGCCAGTATGAAGGGGACAACGATCGCCAATTTTACGACCGGATTTTGGAGAACCAGATCAAAGTTTTGGAATCGACCCGGCAGTTGCTCGATTCGGAAGTGGTTCTGCTTGCGATCGAAGCACTCACTAAAGCAAAACGGATCTACATCATCGGTGTTGGATCGAGTGGCTTGTCGGCAGCTTCATTGGAAAAGATGTTGCTCCGGGTAGGTGTGCATGCGAACCATATCGTTGATCCGCATTTTCAAGCCCATGCCTTAGCATTGCTGGGACCAGAAGATCTCGTGATCTGTTTCTCTTTGAGCGGTCGTACCAAGGATATCCACGATTCTTTGAAAATAGCCAAAGAAAACCATACACCCATCATTGCCATTACCAATTTCAAATCCTCGCCCATTGCTGAATTGGGTGACATTGTCCTACAGACCGCCAATGAGGAATTTTTTGATGGCGGATCACTGGCCGGGAAAATTTCGCAATTGTTCATTTCGGAGACGCTGTTGCGGGGCTATGAAATAAATAATAAAATCAAAACGGTCGAATTGCGGGAGAAGGTATTACGTTCCATTATTGATAAAGTACTGGATTAATTTTGTAGTGGCCTTATCCGCTCGTTCCTGCAGCAGGCAGTGGAGACGCGTGAGCATAATATAATTATATTATGAGAGGGTGCGTGATTTCTGTATGGATGAAAGGGAATGAACTGTTTATGACAGTTTATTGAAAAGAAATTTATGTGCAAAATAGTTGCGCAAAAATATGCTATACTGAGAGGGAGAGAGTTGAATAGTTAAAACGATTTTTCGGTATTTTGCATCGGAGCACGAGTCGTAGGAGGTTGATTATGGGGGAAGAGAAGCAAACGGACATAAAACAGCTGAAAAGTCCGATCAATAAGGAAATCATGAACATCGCGTGGCCGGTTCTGATTGAACTGGTCCTGAGTTCGTTGTTCGGGATGATCAACATGATGATGTTGGGGAATATAGCGGACCATGCCTATGCGGCAGCTGCCGTTTCGGCGGTCGGGGTGACGAATCAGCCGCTGTTCTTAGGGCTGTCCGTAGTGCAGGCTTTGAACATCGGAGGCACTGCCTTGATCGCCCGCTATTTCGGAGCCGGAAAACATGACCGGATGGAAAACGTCATGAAGCATGTCATGATCATCAGCATGATCCTTTCCGCCCCGTTAGCCCTGGCCGCCTTTGTCTACTCAGATCAGATCATGACCTTTATGGGCGCGCAGCCCGATACAGTCGAAGTCGGAAGGCTCTATTTCCGGATCATCTGCATAAGTTACCTGTTGCAATCCTTCAACTTCAGTATTTCCGGTTCCTTGCGCGGGATCGGCGAAACGCAGATTCCGATGGGCGTGAATTTGCGCGCGAATTTCCTGAACGTCGGCGGCAATGCTTTGCTGATCTACGGACTGTTCGGAGTGCCGGCTTTTGGCATCGAAGGCGCCGCGATCTCGACCGTCGTCGCCAACACAGTCGCCTGCTTCCTGCTGATCCGTTACCTGCGTTCCGGCAAGAGTAAGCTGAATTTTTCCTTCGCGCATCCTTTCCATTTTTCGATGAAAACGATGAAAAGTTTGGCGAAAATCGGACTGCCTTCAGCGCTGGAACAGCTGGTGCTGCGTTCCGGAATGATTCTTTTCATCCAGATCGTGTCGGGCTTGGGGACTGTCGTCTTTGCCGCCCATAACATCGGCATGAACATCCTGACGCTGTCGTTCACGCTCGGCCAAGCCTTCGGGATTGCGGCATCCTCTCTGGTCGGAAGGGCTTTGGGGGCAGGGGATGCGAATCTGGCCGAAAAATATGCCTCGCGGACCGCTAAAATCGGGAGCCTGTGGGGCGCAATCATTGGAGTGGCCTTCTTCTTCGGAGCCGAGTACATCGTCAGCTTCTATTCCAGCGATCCGGAAATCATCCGGAACGCCGCAATCGCTATCCGGGTTGCGGCCATCACACAGCCTTTCCAGTCACACCAACTGATTGTTGCGGGTTCGTTGCGCGGAGCAGGGGATACGATTTTCCCGCTGATTTCGACTTTCCTTGGGATTTTGATCATCCGGGTTGCAGCAGCCACATTCTTCGTTCAGGTGCTCGGCCTTGGTATTCTCGGCGCTTGGCTGGCTGTCATGTTGGATCAGATTATCCGTTGGTTCCTTATCGCAATGCGTTTCCAGTCCGGTAAATGGAAAAAGATGAAATTGGCGTAAGTTCGCTCGAGAAAAACAGGGCCTTTTGCGTACGCCAACAAATTTAATGAGCTTTAGGTTAGTCCTCCTCTTTCTGAAAAAGAGGAGGATTTTTTTCACATGGCTTGCTGGAAAATGGTATACTACATTATGAGAGAGCGGTTACAGTCTATGGGCTGATGACCGCAAGGATGAGGCCAATAAAAAGGAGGATAAGCAGTATGGGAGGACAATTGATACTGATTCGGCATGGGATCGCGGAAGAGCGTACGCCTGAGGGGGATGACTTCTACAGAAAACTGACGGAAGCGGGAGTGGAGGAAATGACTGCGTTCCTGCCCGACATCGCACCCTTACTGACCGAGGCCGGGAACTTAAAGATATGGACGAGCCCGTTGGTGCGGGCGCGTCAGACAGCTGAATTGGTGGCGGAGGCCGCTGCTGTCGAAGTAATCCAACCACAGGAATTTTTGGCGACCGGCGATTACGCGGCCTTCAGGGAAGCGTTGGAACTGGAAGAGGATGGCTTCAACTTGGCGCTTGTCGGTCACGAACCGTACATGAGCAACTGGACGAAAGAGTTTATTGGTGCAGCGATCCCGTTCAAAAAAGGGGCGGTCGCCTACTTTACCATTGATTTGAACGCGGATCCGATCGGCAAACTGGAGTGGCTGTTGGCGCCGGGAGAATCAGCGAAACGCAAACACGAAGACGCCGCCGACAAAAAGCATGCAGCGGATAAGCACGAAGGGACTGCGGATTGCGGCCCATGCGACGGCGAAGGCACATTGTACGCCGGCATCATCAACGAGCAAATAGTAGGCGTTCAGCACGCCTATGCGGCTTACCAACAGGATCCCGTCGAGCCGGAATCGGCGCATGCGTTGCGTGTGGCTATCCGACAGCTGCGGGCGTTGTTGAATTTCAATAAGGCGAACGGCGAGGAGAAATATTACCGGGAAGCGGGCGAAGATTGGCGCGACATCGCCACTACCTTCGGCTATCTGCGCGAATTGGATGTGCTGATGGAAGAATGCCGCGAGTTGCGCGGGTTGTATCCGGATATGCTGGCCGAGGACGGCCAGGTCATGACTTGGCTGATGGAAGAGCGCCAAGCAGAACAGGACAGTATCCATGAGCTGATCACGAGCGGGGCTTTGACCGAGCGCATCCTGGATGCGGAAGCCGCTACGGTCCAGTTCCTGAAATCCATCAGCCTTGATGATGAGCAGCAGAAAAAAGCCACGATCAAAAAACTCGAGAAAATGAAAAAACGTCTGATGCGCAAATGGGAAGAGGTGGATTTCTCCAACCATGAAGAAACCCATAGTCTGCGGATCAATGCAAAAAAACTGCGCTATGCGGCCACCTACCTCGCTCCTATCATAGGCGAGAAAGACAAAACGGTCATCAAGGAGATGAAGAAAGTCCAAACGGGTCTGGGGACGCTCTGTGATCTCGACATCAACGGACACCTGTTGTTGGAGATGGCCGACAAGACCGACGATCCCGAACTGCAGAACCATTTCAGAAAACTCAGTGAACACCAATTCCAGCGCAGGGAAGCGATATTGAACGACGAAGCTGATTGATCAATTTAAGAATATTTACTTAGGTCCATACTCGTTAGCGGGGGATGGATCTTTTTTTTGCATTAAAAAAACCATTCAGATATAAACAAAACAAAAAAGATACCGATTACAAACAAAGGGAAATGGAAGCAGCATAGAAATGGGAGTGGGAAATTTGGAAGTAAGAGAAACTTTTATCAGCAATATCATGAGCAACAGTAAGAAAATAAATCTGCCAAAATTATTGAATTTTAAAAGTATCCGCATAAAATTGTTGGCTGGGTACTTCACTATCATTGCTTTGATAGCAATCTTAGGAGTCAACAGTTACGTGACGACGAAAGAGATCAATGATAACACGAAGGACATCATCGAAAAGGATATTATTGTTTTAGAAAGCGGAGAAGAGTTCAAATTTCTGATTTCTCAACGTATCGCAGTGGCGCGTGCGTACTTGATGACAGGCGATGTGGCTTTCAAGGACATGTTTACACAATTTACGGAAGAGAGCGATGTTATTAAAGCAGAAATACTGGCCATAGACAATTCAAAAAAAACTGCCGCATTATTTGAAGCGAATGATGAATGGGCAGAAGTGATGGAATCGGGAGTTCTCGCATCTTATCAAGCAGGGAATGCGGAAGAAGCCGTGCTGACTATGGTGAACGTTGCGGATCCTGTCGCTCGGGAGCAGATTGATTCAGTAAGCGGAATGCTGGAAAGTAAAACCCAAACGATCGATAAAAATGGCCACGAGATAATCGCGAGAGGTCAAAAATCGCTGATGCTTGTTGTCGCACTATCTGGGGCTGCTGTAATTATGAGCATCGTGATTGCGTTCGTACTTTCAAATGAAATCTCCAGCAAAATCAAGATTATCAAGGAGCGGATGGGATTAATCGCTGATGGTAGGCTGAATGTCGAACCGATAGAAATAGCAGGCCGAGATGAATTGGCTGAGTTGGCAATCGCGACCAATGCAATGCATGAACAATTAACTGCAATTGTTGTCAATATCCTGGATTCATCTGAACAATTAGCAGGTCATAGTCAAGAACTGACTCAATCTGCAAATGAAGTGAAAATTGGGTCTGAGCAGGTTGCTTTAACCATGCAAGAATTGGCAACGGGGTCCGAGGCTCAAGCAAGCAATGCCAGCGCACTTGCAAATGTGATGGAAACCTTTAATGAAGAATTCAAATCCGTTAACGAAAATTCTTTGATTATTGCGGATGCTTCCCGTCAGGTGATTGATCAATCAAATGAGAGTGAACAGCTGATGAACTTGTCCAGTCAACAAATGGATAATATAGAAACAATCATGAAACAAGCTGTGGTCAAAATGCAATCTTTGGAATTCCAAACGCAAGAAATCACAACGCTGGTGAGATTGATTCAAAATATTGCAGATCAAACCAATCTGCTTGCTCTTAATGCAGCGATAGAAGCGGCACGAGCTGGTGAACATGGAAGAGGATTTGCAGTCGTAGCTGATGAAGTCCGGAAATTATCCGAGCAAGTCGCTGTTTCTGTAAAAGACATTACGGGATTTGTCGGAAAGATTCAGACTGAGTCCAGAGATGTGAGTGTATCCTTGGAGCAAGGATATACGGAGGTTAAAGCAGGAGCGGAACAAATCCAAAGAACGACTGATGTATTGAATGAAATGGAAGATTCATTGAATGAGATGATTCAGAATATTTTGCTTGTTTCCGAAAAAATGTCCGGTTTGACGGAAAATACGGCAAGCATGAGTGTGGCAATAGAAGAAATAGCGTCCATTTCTCAAGAGTCTGCAGCTGGTGTTGAAGAGACTTCCGCTGCTACACAGCAAATCAACAGTTCCATGGAAGAAGTATCCATCAATTCAGAACAGATTTCCGGGTTGGCAGAGATGTTGCATGCGATTGTTAACCATTTTAAATTCCAGTAACAAAACTGATTCCTATAAAAGAGAGTCAACTGTTTTTAATAAGACAGTTGACTCTCTTTTGCTGTTGTATGAAGAACTGTAATTATGCAGAAGGACTAAATAATTTCAAAAGTATGCCGATTAAGATAAGAATACCTGAATCAAAAATAGTATTGATCATATACCAAAAAATTGATGGGAGTCACATCATGAAAAAATTTATCGTGTTTATCTGTAGTCAACAACAATTCGCCATTCCGATTGAAATCATTGAGAAAATATTGCCTTTAGGAAAGGCAACCTTGATCCCGGAAGCTTCGCCCTACGTCGCGGGTGTTATCCAATACAATGGCGACACCATGCCCATTGTCGATCTGAGCAAGCGATTATTTGATAACGAAATGGAGATTACGGAACTCTCCAAAATAATTGTAGTGTCGGACAATGACTTGAGGTTTGGAATTGCAGTGGACAGTGTCGTTTCAGTCAGCGAATTCGATGAAGAACTTCCGACAGTAAACGGCAATGTCGAAAATAAAGTCCAATATATCGAGCACCTGTTCAAGACGGATACAGACATCATCATCCACATCGACATCAATGCTTTGTTCCATCCTGATGGCAGAGAAGAGTTAGTTGCATTAAATGGATAACGGGTCAAGTTCAAAAAGGGGTTGATTACATACTTTGGAAAAGGAACTAAAGGTCGGGATTTCTGATTACAAAATCGGAGAAGCACCACAGTCCTTGTTTACAATCGGGCTAGGGTCATGTGTAGGCATAGCGATTTATGATCCAACCACCCATGTAGGTGGATTAAGCCATATTATGCTCCCCGACAGCAGTATGTTCAATGGGGAAAAAAAAATCGAAAAGTTTGCCGATTTGGCCATTCCGCATATGATTTCGGAGCTTGTAAAAAAAACACCAAAAAGAAGGCTGGTTGCAAAAATAGCTGGCGGCTCAAGCATGTTCAAAAACTCTTTGAATACGCCGCAAGCGAATATCGGGTTGCGCAATGTAGCTGCTGTCGAAACCATTCTCAAAGAACAAGGAATCCCTATTCTGGCAAATCATACAGGAGGTTCAATGGGGAGATCCATGTTCTTCGATCTTCACACGCTTCAAGTGAAAGTTAGGATGGGGAATCGAGAAGTTTTTGATCTATAACGTTCGACGGGGGGGGGAACAGTAATGGAAATAAACATCTTATTAGTGGATGACTCAGCATTCATGCGGCAGATACTAAAAGAGAAAATAGCGGAAATCGATGGGCTGAATGTTATCGCGACAGCAAGGAACAGCCAAGAAGCTTTTCAAAAAATAAAGCAGTTCAATCCGGATCTGATCACGTTGGACATCGAAATGCCTGGGATGAATGGCCTGGAGACATTGAAGGTCATCAAAGCGAGTTGCGACATACCCGTGATGATGATGAGCTCCCTGAGCGGCAAAGAAATTACGATTGAAGCGTTGGAAGCTGGAGCGATTGATTTTATAGAAAAGCCCGCAGACATAAGAAATCAAGGGGAGTCTTTTAAAAAACAAATTGAATTCGTCATGAAGCAGTTCTTCAACAGAACCCAAGAGACGACCGCTCTCCGGAGTAATGATGAGGGATCGATCCCGGCTAAATCCCGTCCAAATGCAGTGCGGGCTTTAGTGATAGGGGCATCAACCGGCGGGCCAAGGGCGCTTCTGCAAGTGATGAAGGATTTGCCGGAAGGGGTCAATGTGCCTATTTTTATTGTGCAGCATATGCCCAAGGGATTCACTGCATCATTTGCGCAACGTATGGACGCGGTAGCGCCAGTAAAGGTTGTTGAGGCTTACGATGGCATGCCGGTTGAGGGCGGAAAGGCCTATGTTGCTCCGGGAGACTATCATATGACAGTGAAAAATCGCCGCATCCAACTGTCTCAAACCGATAAAATTCATGGTGTGAGGCCAGCTGTGGACCATCTTTTCAGCTCAGCAGCCGAAAGTTACGGGAGCCGCCTGATTGGGGTTGTGCTTACCGGGATGGGGAAAGACGGTACGGAAGGTCTAAAGAAAATAAAGACTAATGGAGGATATACCTTCGCTCAGGACAAAGAATCTTCCTTGGTTTTTGGCATGCCTGGCAATGCCATCCAGAATAAGGTGATCGACGAAGTAGTCAATCTGGAAGAATTGACAGATGCGCTAAACCAAGTACTAGGCGGGAGGAAATAAATGTTGGACTTTAACTGGTTTTATACTTGGTCAGAAAAAACGTTGCATTTGAATTTGATAGCCTACAAAGAAGGGCAATTACAAAGACGGATTGAGACCATCATGAAAAAATCCGGAGCAACCGATTTGAAGCAATTTGCCAAAATGATCGAAACCGATGAAAACATAAAAAAGAATTTTTTGGATTATATCACAATCAACGTGACGGAATTCTATCGCAACAAGGAAATATTTGAGGAATTTGAAGAAGTCTTCATCAACAGACTTTCCTCGAAATTCAAAGCCTTGAAAGTGTGGAGTGCGGCCTGTTCGACGGGAGCGGAGGCCTATTCGATCGCTATGATTCTGAAAAAAAACAAGCTCACTGCCAGCAGCAAAATAATCGCCACAGATATAGACGAAACCATCCTGTCAAAAGCTAAGGCTGGGACGTACTCCAAATTGGAAGTGCAGAACGTTCCGCCCCTGGAAAAAAGACTCTACTTTACCGAGCAGAATAACCGGTATGCGTTGTCGGATGACATCAAAAAAACGGTTCATTTCAAAAAACATGATCTGATTCTGGACTCCTACGAAAAGGGCTACCATGCCATTATCTGCAGAAACGTCACAATCTATTTCAAGAATGAAGTAAAAGAAAAGATATACCGAAACATCGCGGATTCGTTAGTGCCCGGGGGATTGTTCTTTATAGGCGCTACGGAGTCTGTCTACAAACCTGAACAATACGGGCTAAAAAAAGTAGCTGCATTTCTGTATGAAAAGGTGTAAATAAGTAAAGCAGCGGACTACGAGAGGAAGGCTGGGATTCAATGGACGATAACAGTAAATACAGGGAACTCTTCTTTGAAGAAACCGATGAACATCTGCAAAATTTGAATGACCAAGTGATGGAGCTGGAAAATGATCCGGAAAGAGTAAGCATTTTGGACGAGATTTTCCGTTCCGCACACACGCTTAAAGGCATGGCGGCTACTATGGGCTATACAACCATGGCCGAATTGACGCACAAAATGGAAAACGTATTTGAATTGCTCAAAACGGGCAAGCTAGCTGCAGACGAAGGGATCGTTACGTTGATCTTCGATTGTCTGGATAAGCTCTCCGCCATTGTGGAAGATCTGAGGGCCGGGAATGAAGGGGAGCAGGATACTGCAACGCTCAAAAACAAATTGGACAATCTTTTGGCAAGCACAAAAGCAGCACCAAAGGATGAGACCGTCAGCGAACCCACTTTAAACGAGACGACGATGGATGATTCAAATTTTGCATTAGGAAAACTTGATTCCTCGGATATTTCAGTCATCCGCGATGCCCACGAGAAAAACTACCATGCCTTTTTTATCAAGGTCCGTCTCGATGAGACCAGCATGATGAAGAATGCCAGAGTCTATGTGGTCATCAATAAACTGGAGAAGAGCGGAGATATTCTTTATTCCGATCCCGATGTTGTGACGATGGAGAATGAAGACTTTGGGAATGAGTTCACCATCGTCTACCTGACTAAGACAGAAAAAACGGCTGTCGAAGAACAAATTCTGGAAACCAGTGAAATAGAATGCGTAGTCATTCACGAAATAACGGCAGAGGACCTCAACGCAGAGACTGCTGTCGTCGAAGCAGCGCTTCGTCCAGAAGCAGACGAACACAATGCAGAGACCGAAATAAATCCAACGATTACAGCTAAGCCGAAACAGGCCACGAATCATAGCAACGCGATGAATCAGTCGATACGGGTTGATATCGAGAAATTGGATTCCTTTATGAATCTTGTGTCGGAATTGGTCATCTATCGTACACGCTTGGAAGAGATCAATGATGATCTGCAAAGGTCCGAACTACGCGAGCCTTTGGAACAAGTGAGCCGGATTGCGACGGATCTCCAGGACTTGGTGCTCAAGATCCGCATGCAGCCGCTCAGCGTTGTCACGAATCGGTTCGGCAGAATGATCCGTGACTTGAGCAACGAGTTGGAGAAAGATATTGATTTGGTCATCGAAGGCGATGATACGGAATTGGATAAGACCGTCGTATCAGAACTGGGTGAGCCGCTCATCCATCTTCTGAGAAATGCTGTGGACCACGGAGTAGAAACGCCTGAAGCCAGAACCGCAAAAGGGAAGAACCCTAAAGGAACCATCCGGATAACGGCATACCAGGAAGGGAACCGAGTGTTTCTGACAGTTTCCGACGATGGCAAAGGGGTGAATCCATCAGTCATCAAAGAAAGTGCTGCCCGAAAAGGGATCGAAACAGACCATTTGTCCGATAAGGAAATCCAACAATTGATTTTCCATCCGGGTTTCTCAACTGCAAAAAACGTGACCAACATTTCCGGACGGGGAGTTGGCATGGATGTTGTGAAGCAGAAAATCAATGAACTGGGCGGTACGATTGAGATCATCAGTGAAGTCGATAAAGGAACTTCATTCCGGATGAGTTTGCCGCTTACGTTGTCGATTATCCAAGCCTTGCTTGTTACAGTAGGGACAGCGCAGTTTGCGCTTCCGCTGGGAGTTGTCAGAAAAGTGATTCGCCCTGAGCCAGAAGAGATTGTCCAGACGCACACCGGTGAGGTATACTATTTTGAAGATGAGACGATTCCGGTTATTCGCCTGCAGGATAGTTTGGACATCCATACCGGAGTGGAAGAAAAACCTTATCTGATAATCGTTAAAATTGATGAGCGCTTGTATGCTTTGACAGTTGATAATCTGATCCGTCAACAGGAAATTGTCATTAAAGAATTAGGCAAAGAACTGAAAAATATCAATAAGTACTTGGGAGCCACCATTATGGGGAACGGGAATATCATTTTGATTCTGGATATCACCGCAATATGCAACGAAAGAAATGTGGCTGTCTATGCATAAAGATTATTCAGAGATGCAATTGGACATCATAACCGAGTTTTTTTCGATAGGCGGAGGGAATGCAGCGACAAGTCTGTCACAGTTGATCAATCACCCTGTCGTAATGACGGTACCGTTAGTGGAAACGATGGACTATTCCGAATTGTTTGAAGGGATCATGTCCGATGAGAGCAGCGTGAATGCTGCAATTACGATGATTCATGGAGAACTGGAAGGCGCATTTTTATTTGTGATCAGAGATGATGAAGCCGACAAATTGGTGTCTTTGATGATGGGCGAGACACAGGGTGATCATGAAATGGCCGCGTCCGCTTTTATCGAACTGGTCAATATTATCGTCAACACCTTTTTGAATGCAATCTCGCAAGTGTTTGATGTGACCGTGACGACAGGCATCCCCTTCATGATAGAAGACATGTTCGGCGCAATCATCAGCAGTATCTACATGGAGCAAGGTGTTTATGAAGAAAATCTGTTCATCATAAAGAATGAATTTTCTTATTTGGGAGAACGCCTGGATGCATCCTTGTACTTTATCCCAAAGCAAGGCGTTTTAGATGAATTATTAAATGGAATCACAACTGAAAAGGAGAATTGATTATGGCGAAAAGAGTAATGATTGTTGATGATGCAGCATTTATGAGGATGAAACTGAAGGACATTCTGGAAAAGAATGGGTATAGTGTCGTAGCGGAAGCGCAGAATGGCATCGAAGCGATCGAAAAATACAAAGAAGTGCGTCCGGAAATTGTGACGATGGACATCACGATGCCAGAAATGGACGGGATTGAAGCCTTAAAAGGAATCAAAGTGATCGATGCAAATGCGAAAGTGGTTATGTGCAGTGCCATGGGCCAACAAGGTATGGTAATGGATGCCATTCGCGCAGGGGCGGCGGACTTTATCGTGAAGCCTTTCGACACAGACCGCGTCATCAAAGCATTGGATAAAGTCATTTGATCAGGAGGGCAACATGCAAATAATCGTCTTTACTTTAAAAGAAAAGTATTATGCTATACCTACTGAAGATGTCGAAGAAATTGTCAAGGAAATGCCTTTCACGCATGTGCCGAAAGCCCCGTACTGGGTGGAAGGATTGATCAATATCCGAGGGAATGCCATCACTTTGATTAATTTGTATAAATTACTTAGTAACACTAGTGAAACAGAAGAACTGTGTTACAATAGTATCATCATTTTGAAGAACGACGATAAAAAAGTTGCTTTTGCGGTGGACTCTGTTGAATCTGTTTCGGAAATTGATTCACAAGACATACAAATGACTGACTACGTGAGCGCAAAGGAAGTAGCGGGCATCATCAGATTAAACAACAAAATGATCAGTTTAATAAGTATGGAAGCATTATTTTCTATAAATGAGGGGTAAGCGTGAGTAAAGTTCTATCTCAACAGGAAATAGATTTGTTGATGGAAAGTGTTAAAAGTGGCAAGATTGATACTGACTTAGTAGAGGAAACAGAACCCGTTAAAATCAAAACCTACGATTTCAAAAGACCGTCACGGCTTTCGAAAGAGTACATAACGACTTTAACCATGTTATTCGAAGAATACGCTAAAATTGTAAGCAGTCTGATAACAACTCAGGTGCGTTCAAATGTTTCGCTGCGCGTAGCTTCGATTGAACAAATCAGTTTTGATGAGTTTTTGCATTCGGTTCCTCACTTTACTTTGATGGGTCTATTCCGCTCAGAGCCACAAGAGGGGATGCAGATTGTCGAAATAAATTCTCAAGTTTGTCTGCAGTTATTGCAGCTGTTGTGTGGAAGCCCAGATACAAAATTAGCAAGTACAGGACACGGCAAAGAGAGCTTTACGGATATCGAGATTGCCATTCTCAAAGATGTAGTCGCTAATTTTGGGCATGCGTTTCAGTTGGCTTTCAGGGATATCGTAGAGTTGAGCGTTAAGATGGAAGCAATGGAAACGAACGCGCAGCTTCTGCAGACAATGTCCCCGAATGAACCTGTCATCATGACCACGTTCATTATTGAATTGTTGGAGGACCAGACATTCATCAACCTGTGCATTCCTTATGTCTTTTTTGAGAATATGTTGGAAAAGTTGAGTTTTCGTAATTGGTTCCATTCAGGGCGCGCGACGGATCCTTCAGACAAAGATAACTTAACTAAAAATTTGCAATCCGTTCAGGTATCTGTAGAGGTTTTGCTTGGGAAGACAAACGTATCGATAGATAGTTTTTTACAATTGGAGTTGGGTGATATCATCACCTTAGATAAACCCACTCACGAGCCATTGGTCATGTCCATAGAGAAACTGCCAACTTATTTGGTAAAGCCTGGTGTGCTGGGGAATAAAATGGCGGCTGAGGTATTACACTATATCGGAGGAGACATTGAGTAAATGAGCACTGAAAAACTAACACAAGAAGAAATTGATCGCATGATGAGTGAATTAATCCAAACGCCAGTTGCCACAACCATCAGCCAAATGGAGAGCGATATCATCGGAGAGGTCGGGAATATATCCATGTCCCAAGCGGCTACAACCTTATCCGAAATTTTAGCCCACAAAGTCCATATCACCACACCGAAAGTATCCGTCAAAAGTATCCGTCAGGTGATTGATGCTGCGGTTAAGCCTAAGCTTGTTACCTCGATCGGGTTCAGAAAGGGCTTGACAGGGAATAATCTTTTGTTGCTGGATGCCCAGGACTCCGTGATCATTGCCAATTTGATGATGGGCGGAGATGGCCAAGTGACCACTTCGGAATTAACGGAATTGGAACTGAGTGCGGTCGGTGAAGCAATGAATCAGATGATGGGTTCTTCCGCAACAGCCATGGCGACCATGCTGGGGAAAATGATCGATATCTTTCCACCTGAAGTTCATTTGGTTGATGATAAACAACATTTTAATGTCGATATCGGAATAGCGGATTTGAACGCAGACGTCTGTCTGATCGCGTTCCAACTGGAAGTGGAAGGCATCCTGCAGAGTGAAATCATGCAAGTGTTCACCATGGACGCCGTTAAAGAAATCACTGAGATCATGTTGGCGGATCAAGGGGAAGTGCTTGCGCCTGTCGAACGGAAGCACGAAGAACGTCGATCGAAGCCTTTTTTGCAGACAGAAGCAGATGTGGTTCCGATTCAAAAACCTGCTTTTCAGGAATTGAATAAATCCGATAAACAACATCTTCCACAAAATTTGGAGCTGATACTGGATGTTCCGTTGGAATTCAGTGTGATGCTAGGAGAAAGCAAAAAAACAATCAAAGACATCCTTTCATTAGGCACAGGCTCTATTGTGGAACTGAACAAACTGACAGAAGAACCTTTGAGTATCTATGTGAACGGCAAACGGATCGCCGAAGGAGAAGTCGTAGTGATCAATGAAAACTTCGGCGTTCGTATCACGAATATCTTAAGTAGAGAACAACGCATCGAAACGTTATAGGAAGAGAAGGGACCAGCTCATGACTCAATGAGCCGGGCACTTCTTTTTTTGTGGCCTTACCGGTAGGTGGGTGTCGGTTGTTTTGCGGTTTTCGGTATCCGTTCAGCCGACAGATGCGTGATCTCTCGACAGTTCGGGGACCCATCTTGGGCGAACAACCGACAGAGGAACAATCTCTCGGTTGTTCCGCGGTTTTCGGTATCCGTTCAGTCGACAGATGCGTGATCTATCGATAGATCGCGAACCTGTCCTGGGCGAACAGTCGACAGATGAATCAAAGGAGGCGCCTCCATATGGGCCCCTGTTTGGTCAGCAGCTTTCTTTGATGATTATTTTGTCAATCTTCGGCTTTTCATGGATTTTGACTTAACTTTTCAGGAAAGTGGTCGACAATAGTGATGTGGATACAATAAGATAGATACATACTAACCAGTAAAAAGGAGTGAGTTGCATGAAAATCGGCAACGGCTATAACAGTTACCTTAAGGCAATCCAAACGGACACATCACATAAAGAAACCATAAAGGCTGAACCGCTTAAACCAAGAGCAAATGAGGCGGCGGTAAAAGTCGAGATTTCAGAAGAAGCGAAGCGCTTAGCTGAAAAGGCAATCGATAGCGCCCCTAGCGCCAAAGCCCAAGAGATAAAATCAGCAATCCAAAACGGTACGTATAAAGTAAGTGCCGAAAAAATTGCAGCGAACATGATGAAAACAATCGAAGAGCAAGAAGCTGGTTGGGAATAATGGAGAACAGACAAAATGGTGTAGTTTTATTGACAGCCCTCAAAGACACTTTGAAACGCGAAAAAGAAGCGTTGATGGCAAATGATAGCATTGCATTCGATAACATCGTCACGGAAAAACAAGATTTCTTGGGGCGTTTGGAAGAAGCGTCCTTTGAAGGCTGCAACCGCGTCGCAATCGAACAGGAAGTGCTTGAAATAAAGGAATTGCAGGAATGCAATCTTTTGTTGACAAAACAAGCAATCAGTTTTCATGACAGCATTTTGGATGCTTTAACGGATGGGATGGAAAAAAAATCCCGGACATACTCCAAAAAAGGGCAGCTATCCCCTTCCAAAAATGTAGGTCTGTTCAATCAATCAGTGTAAGGTGGAGGTACCATGGCAGGACTATTTGGAATACTAAACGCAGGAACGAACGGCATGAGCGCAGCTCAGGCGGCCATGCAGACAACAAGTAGCAACATTTCGAATGCTAACACGGAAGGCTATTCCAGACAACGAGTCAATTTGGTTGCGAGCAATCCCTATACGCTTGAAGGTGTGGGCCAACTCGGGACAGGTGTACGCATGGAATCCGTCACACGGATTGTTGATGATTATTTAGTGAAACAAACTTTTACGGAAAATGCTTCCTTGGAAAAATACACGCAAAAAGCTGATGTGCTGGGCCAATTGGAAGCTGTTTTCAACGAACCTTCCGAAACGGGTTTGAACAATAAAATGACTGAGTTCTATGAATCATGGAAATATTTGAGCGACAATCCGGAACTGACAACATCCAAGACGATGGTCAGCCAACAGGCGCAGACGTTAACGGATACAGTCTCGCATATGGGCGCTCAATTGGACAGTCTTCAGGAGGGCACCGTTCAGGCGATTTCAAAGAAGGTTTTGGACTTTAACACGAAAGTCGAACAACTAGAGTCGATCAACAAGCAAATATTCTCTGTTACCACAAAAGGCGAAATACCGAATACCTTATTGGATCAACGGGATCAATTGGTGGGAGAACTATCAGGAATCACTTCTGTGGAAGTGAAGACGGATGCTTATCAACGGACCTTCATCAGCATTGAAGGCGAAGAAATTCTTGGAGCGAATAAGCGCCAAGTGTTAAGTGTAGCAATCGGAGAAACTTCCGGAGACGGCTCGCTCATCTCCACAAACGGCAGCACTTCGAAAACGGTCGAATCATCCGAATCTTTCCCAGCCGGAACGTTGTTGCTGAAGCAAACTGCAGAGGACGGGGCGACCCGGTTTACGGAACTATCCAGTAAAAGCGGCCATATCAGCGGCTCGCAGGAAGCACTGGTTGAGATCGACCGAGGCATCCTTGAACTGAACCAACTGGTCTCGACGGTCGCAGAAGCCGTCAACGTGATCCATAGCGACAATGGAACCGGGATTCCCTTTTTTGATTTGGGCGATGATCCGGATAATGTCATTTCCAATTTGAAAGTGAACCCCGCCATCACGGAGGATCCGAGCAAGATTGTTTCAGGCAAATCGCTTACGGGCCAGATAGCCGGTGATGGTTCCAGGGCGCGCGCCATTTCCGACATCCAATCAGCCGCACTCAACTACTCCTCGGAAGAGGCGCTTGCTTTTGATGCGGACACGTTGAAGATTACAGCGCAGACCAATGGCACGACTACTGCGGATGCGTACAATGACATCATCACCCGAGTGGGGATTTCGAAGCAACAGGCCGACTTCATGATGGAGAACCAAAATGAGGTGGTCTCTTTTCTAGAGCAAAGAAAGAGTTCCATTTCAGGCGTCTCCATCAACGAAGAAGTTGTGAACATCATGAAATTCCAAAGTGCGTTTCAGGCAAACGCTAAGGTGTTGGCGGTCACCTCCGAGATGCTGGATACTTTGATCAATCGGACAGGGGTATAAAACATGCGCATCACGGACAGAATAACCACAACGAACATGATCCAAAGCATTAACCGAAGCCAAGGCAAGTTGGAAAAATACAATAACCAATTATCTTCGATGAAGGAAATCAGCAAACCATCAGACGATCCGCTGCGGGCATCGCAGATCATGAATTTGAACAACAGCCTGATCCAAAATGAAGAGTTTTCCGTAACGATCTCGGACACCACCGATTGGACCAACATGCAGGATTCCGCGCTGGAAAATGCCACCAATTCACTCAGGCGGATCACGACGCTGATCCAGTCGGCTTCCACCGGAACGATGTCGGATTCAGATCGCCAAGCCGTGAAAGCGGAAATGGCCACCGAAATCAGCACAATGGTCGACTCGCTTAACACAAATTTTGGCGGCAAATATGTCTTTGCGGGCATGAATACGACGACCAAGCCATTTGAAATCAGTACGGACGATACGGGAATGATGAACGGCATCGTTTATCAGGGGACGGTTGATGAAACCGACGCAAACGGCAACGTGATTGCGACCAATGCCAATTTATCGCGCGCAATCGCGACAGGTGTGGATGTCTCGCTGAAGACAGATGGCAGACAGCTGATGAATGAACAGGGCACGCCAGCCGGAAAAGATGATCTTGGCACCTTCCTTGCGGATGCGCTGAAAGCTTTGGATGCGAACGATACAGAAGCCCTATCAGGCAAACTGTTGGCACGTTCAAACGCGGAGACCGAGAACGTCGTCAATATGCGGACCGAAATCGGAGCCATCTCCAATCGCTTGAAATCCGCCCAAGAGCGGAACACCACCGAAAATATCCAACTGAAGTCGATCCGTTCCAACAAGCAAGACGTGGACCTGGCCGAAAAATACATGGAATTCACGATGGAGCAGCAAGCCTTTCAGGCGGCGCTGTCCATGGGCACCAAGATTCTCCAAACCAATATTTTAGACTATCTTTAGGATAGTCTTTTTTTATATTATTTTTTGAAATTCAGCAAAATAACGCTTAACTATTTCAGACCCGCTCCGATTATATAGATATAGGCAAGGCCTTAACAAAACGAACGTACACTAGGAGGAAACACACATGAGAATCGGAACAAATACAGCAGCAGCGAATACATATTCCAGCTTGACAGCAGCAAACTCTTCAAAAGCAGGTTCATTAGCAAAACTGTCTTCAGGCTTGCGCATCAACAAAGCTGGGGACGACGCAGCGGGACTGTCAATCTCTGAAAAAATGAAAAACCAAATCAGCGGCTTGACGCAAGCAAAACGCAATGCCCAGGATGGAATTTCTTTGATCCAAACAGCTGAAGGCGGACTGTCAGAAACACACAGCATCCTGAACCGTATGCGTGACTTGTCTGTCCAAGCTGCCAATGGAACAAACAGTGCAGATGATCTTACTGCAATTGATTCTGAAATGACATCATTAAGTACTGAAATAAACAGAATTGCTACTACAACAGAATTCAACGGAAAAGCACTGCTAAATGGGAGCTTAACTTCTGGTTCTGGAGTAGTACTACAGATTGGGGCTAAGACAACAGCTGCAGATACTATGGAAGTCAGCATTGAGGATATGTCTGCTGCAGGATTAGGCGTCGATGCTTTGGATGTTACAACTGATGCTACTGGTGCTATTGAGGACTTAGACCTTGCTATCACAGCAGTTTCTACACAACGTACGTCCTTGGGTGCGAACCAAAATCGCTTGGATCACACAATCAATAACCTATCGACAACAAAAGAAAACTTGTCTGAAGCGAACTCACGCATCACAGATGTGGATATGGCTGAAGAAATGACGTCATTCACAAAATCAAACATCTTGGCACAAGCTGCGACTTCAATGTTGGCGCAAGCGAACCAAATGCCACAATCTGTACTTTCTTTGTTACAATAATAGCTTCTGATCAAAGGCCGGCCGTATGGCGGGCCTTTGATTGCTTTATAGGATTAAAAATACTATCATGTCGTAAAGCGGCACCATCCAGCCAAAATAATTAGAACCAGACCCCTAATAGCGAATGCTGTACGGAACGGAGTGAAAAAATGAGTGTATCTAGCAGTATAAATTTTTTGGGATCCTATTCAGGGATCACTTCCGAAACAATCGATTCCTTGATTGCCGCGCAATCCGGTAAACTGACCCAATACAACAACCAAAAAGAAACCTTGACCAAAGAAAAAACAGCCTGGGCCGATATCCAGACCAGATTGACCAATCTGAATACCAAAACGGACACTCTGATGGATCCAAAAAGTTTCTTTTCGAAAAAAACTACGAGTTCCGATGAGACAAAACTCGCTGTAACCGCAGGAACAAACGCCGTTCCCGGCGATTATACGATCATGATAGAAAGATTGGCGACCACTTCCCAATTGTTTTCTGGAGAAATCTTGACTGCAGAGCAAACCTCCACCTCGGCGTTGGGATTTGAAGGCACCTTCAAGCTTGCGAGTCAGGATACGAGTGAAATCGGTTCAAGCGCTCCGACGACGCTGAAACAAGCGGATATCACCGTCGCCACTACGGATACCTTGAAGGACATCATCACCAAAATCAACGTAACAACGAAAGATAGCGGTATTTCCGCCACCATCATCGATGGACGCTTGTCGCTTACCGACGCGCAGATGGGCGATCGTACGATTTCGGCGACAAGCACAACCGATTTGGCTGATAAACTGGCCTTGAATCCTGCAGCAACTGGTGCCGCACAAGCGACACATGCGGCCGGAAACACAGCCAAAATTACCGTCAACAACATGATCACGTTGGAACGCAATACCAATACGATCACCGATGCAATTGAAGGTATGACGCTCAATCTGAAAGCAACGACAGCAGGAACCGCTGTATCCCTGTCGGTTGCGGATGACACAGATAATACCTTGAAGGTCGTAAAGGATTTCATTGAGCAATACAACTCGACAGTGAGCTTCATCACTGAAAAACTGTCGGTCGGCAATCCGTCTTCCGAGACCAATGTTGCAGGAGCGCTCAGCGGTGACAGCACTTTGCTGCGCTTGCAATCCAGCCTGAGACAAATGCTGACCGGCGGAGTGGAAATCCAAAAAACTAATCCTTCCGACACCATTGAAACACAAAAATATGATTTTATCGGATCGTTAGGCATTTCTGTCGACCGTTACGGTAAAGCCGCTATCGATGAAACTAAATTGAAGGAAGTCATCACAAAAGAACCTGACCGTGTTGCCGGCTTCTTCAGCAGAAGCATTACGGTTGATGGGACCACCGAAAAGAAAAAAGTCGGCCTGGCGGAAAAGCTACAGACTATGGTAAACAGTTTTGTCGATTCCAAAGACGGCATGATCACCGCCAAAAACAAGACCTACGATAAAGCGGTGGATGACATCTCCAAGAAGGTGGAATCATTCAATGAACGGATGGAAGCGCAGCGAGCGCGCTATGTAAAAATGTTTACGGCTTTGGACACGGCGATGATGCAAGCTGAGTCCCAGATGTCTTATCTGTCGAGCCAGTTGACGAGTTCTAATGATTAATGATCACGGAGGAAAGAAGGTGTCGTGAAAGATGCAGAACGCAGATTTCGCTAAGGAAAGATTGGATGTTTTACTGGAAATGAAGCAATTATTTGATTCATGGGACGGCACAGCGACACACGGAATCAAAGTGATCGAAAAAAATAAAGAACATATCGCTTCTCTGCAAAAATTTGATAGTGTTGAAGGTATGAGCCCTTTTTCAAAATCAGAAAATGAATTACTCATTCAAGTTATTCAAAAACAGAAATTAGTGATGTATACTTTAAGGAACAATAAAGAAGAATTGCTTCAACAAGCAAAAAAAGTGAATCAAAAAAGCCGCATCATCGAAAGCTACATAAACATGAAAAAAACGCCGGTTTTTGTTGATAGAGGTATGTGAATGGGAGAGAAAAATGTATAATCGAAATAAACAGAATGTATATCTACAGAACCAAGTCATGACTGCAACGCCAAAGAAATTGATCATCCTGCTTTATGATGGTTGCATCAAATTCATTAATCTGGCGGAACGGGCGATTCTGGACAACAAAATGGAGAATGCGCACGTTAATCTGATCAAGGCCCAGAACATCGTTATGGAACTCAAGGGAACCTTGAATTTTGAAGACGGGGCAGCGATCGCTGAGGAGCTTGATACGATTTATGGACATCTGAATACGGCGTTGATAAAAGCGAACATCGACAAAGATGCGGATCAAGTGAAAAAATGTTGCCTTATTATGCAGGATTTGAGAGCATCGTGGGTTGAAGTTTAATTAAAAATAATTGTAATAGAGGATGCCTCGTGCATGCTCTATTTTTTTGGTCTGCCCGGCAGAGGGGGGGATAACTTGATTGTGAAAGGCCATTGCAGGTTTTAAAAATGGAAAATTATCATCCTTACCCGAGATTGGCAAGCTACAGAAGGATAGGCTGGTTCCACCTTCTTGGTCTTCATAGTACTATACGACTAATTGGATTGGATTGTATTTTTCTTCTTTATAATTTAACTAACAAACAATCTGTATTTGAAATCGTCATTTTAGTATTGAATTTCACCTTTTTTTCATGTAGTGTATCCATAAAGAGAACCTCAATCTGATATGGTTGTGTTGTGGTGACTTAATCATGTCAGATTGAGGTTCTTTTTGTATGCCCACTGATTTTTCGAAAAGTTTTAGGAATTATTTTTTTATACTTTCGTACAGTACATCGAAAATAGTATTAAGTCGTAGGCTATCCTAAAGGTTTATGAATACTTAAGAACAGGCTTGAAGGAAATTACAATTTTTAAATACTTGTAAAGTAAAAGTGGGGTATAATGTATAAGCTTGATGAAATTTGTATGACGAAAATGTGAACAAAACGGTACATAGAGCGGGGATAATGAATGAATGACATAAATTATAACTTGCTGAGAAATGCATTAAACGCATCCTCTATGCGGCAAGAGATTATTTCGAGTAACATCTCGAATGTTAATACAGACAACTATAAAGTAGGACAAGTTCAATTTGAATCGCTTTTAAGTCAATCAAGCAATAGTTTGAAAATGGAACAAACGAACGATTTGCATATCGGTTATGATGATTTGTCTCAAATCGATCCGCTTGTGACAAAAAGAACAGATACTGCAGTTAAAGAAAATGGGAACAATGTGGATATTGACATGGAGATGACGAATCAGGCTCAAAATAGTCTATACTATAATGCGCTTGTGACGCAATTGAATGCGAAATTAGGCCTTCTCAATACTGCAATATCCAGTTAAAAAAATGAAAGGGGTTAAAATTAAGAATGTCCATTTTTGATTCTCTGCACATCAATTCAAGCGGCCTTAGTTTGGAACGGTTGAAGTTGGATGTCATATCCACAAACATAGCGAATGTCAATACGACGCGAACAGAGGAAGGTGGACCGTATTTGAAGAAGACGGTTTCTTTCGAGGAGAGCATGAAAAGGACAACGACTCCGGGACTGAACGGTTCGACAGAAAAGAGCTTCGGTGTACGCCCAACTGCAATCGATTCGGATGAAACGGCAGTCATCAGGGAGTATGACCCAACACATATAGACGCAGATGAGAACGGATATGTCACCAAACCGAATGTGAATATGGCAGACGAGATGGTGGACATGATGCTGACGATGCGTACCTACGAAGCGAATGCTACTGCGTTGGAAGCAAGTAAAGATATGCTGAAGCGAGCGCTGCAAATTTCAGCCGATTGATCAATAAATGAGTGAATGGAGTGTCACATGGCTATCAGTTTACCAATATATAATTTAGGCAGCAGTCCCACCAGCAGCAACCTTGCATCTGAAATCAGCTCATTGAGTGCAAATGTTGGCATTCAGACTGATAACGATACAGCATCGTTTGATAATCTTCTCGGAAAATCGATGACGCTGCTGAATGAAACACAGAATGCCTCCGATGCTGCAACGCAAAGTCTGATCATGGGGGACAGTGAAAACCTGCATGATGTCATGATAAAGGCTACTGAAGCGCAGTTGGCTCTTGATTTGGCAGTACAGGTCAGAAATAAAAGTTTGGAAGCTTTCAATGAAATCAAAAATATGCAATTTTAATGATAAGCAAGGGGAATAAGCAACATGAATCAATTGAAGAGCACAATGGGGGCAATTCGAGAAGGATGGCTTGGTCTCAGCACTCCAAAGAAAGCAGGGCTGATCACAGCGCTCCTTTCAATCTTTCTTCTTGTTTCAGGACTCTCTTATTATTCCCAACGCGTGGAATACACAACTTTATTTTCCGGCTTGGAAGAGGCAGATGCAGGCATAATCGTAAATGATCTGGAAGCAAAAGCGATCTCTTATAAGCTTGAGGATAACGGGAGAACGATTCTGATCGATGACACGCAACTTGATAAATATCGGATTCAACTGGCTGTCGATGGGATGATGCCGGAGACCTCGACAGGTTTCGAAATTTTTGATGAGACGAGCATGATGGCGACGGACGAGGACCGCAACATCATGTACCAACGGGCGGTGACAGGGGAATTGGAACGTGCCATCACCTCTCTCCAATCCGTTGAGTCAGCCAAAGTCATCTTATCCATTCCAGAGGTGAGTGTCTTTGGGACGGAACAACCGGAAGCCAGTGCATCCGTTGTGATCGCGACTAAGGGTAATCAACAGCTATCTTCTGCCACGATTCAAGGGGTAGTCTCGTTGGTATCTGGTGCGGTAGAAAATTTACCGACCAATAACATCAAAATCGTCGACAAAAGTGGGAACATCCTGGGAAACGCAGCAATGGCAGGTTCGGATGACTACTCTCCTGAGTTGGTTACCCGGTACAACGCAATCGTCACAAATTACGAACAGCAATTGCAACAGAAATTGATGGCAGCACTCGCGCCAATCTATGGGATGGACAATCTATCCATCGCTTTGACTGCCGAGATGGATTTTGATTCTCTGGAACAAGAAATCGTGAATTATGGAGATGCGGCGGTTCGAAGTCAGAATGTTGCAGCTACCGGTGGAACCGTTGATGTGAATGAAGCGGCAGGGGAGACTGCGAATGATAACACGATAAACTCTGTCATCTCGGGAGAAGACGGAGGGCAGTCATCCTACGAACAGACGATCAATAATGAGTTGGATTCGACTACTACTGTCCGTGTAAGCGCTCCAGGGACAATCACGAGATTAACCGCAACAGTTGTTTATAACGGAACACTGAGTGACGAGCAAAAAGCCCAATTGGACAGCATCACCAAAACAACGATCGGATATACAGTAAATAATACGCGGACAGATGAGGTTCAAGTGGAAGGGATTCCGTTCCTTGCTACTGATGAGGCTGCGGACACAATAGTCGACACTGAGTTAGGACTTGCCTATTACCTAAAAGAGTATGGTTTGTATATTGCGGCGGGTATAGCTGGGCTGTTTATCCTGTCTCTGATCGCTTTCATTTTCCGCAACAGTAAGGAAAAGAAATACCGCGCGTTTGATGAGGAAATGGCTAATGCAACACGCATTGTTGAAGAAAAAAAGGTTCCTCAACCACCTTCTGTGAACAATCTGGAGGATGATTTGTTTGATTTCACTCAAAATCCTAGGTTCATGCGGGATGCAAAAGTAAAGGATTACGTGAAAGCAAATCCGGAAATGTCTGCAGAAATGATAAAAATATGGATGAAAGATAAGTAGGTGTTATAAAAGTGAGTGATATAGCTGGTGTCAAGAAGGCGGCAATTTTGCTTATCTCGTTAGGAACAGAAATCTCTTCAGAAATAATGAGGCAACTGCCTGAAAGCTACATTCAAAAAGTAAGCTACGAAATAGCGAATATCGATTATGTCAATCCGGACGAAGTGGATGAAATTGTCACCGAATTCTTGGAAATGGCACAAGCGAGAGAGCATGTCATAGATGGCGGTGTGGACTACGCTCGAAATTTGTTGAATACGGCCTTGGGAGCGCAACGAGCAAAAGAAGTCATTGACATGCTGAACCAAATCCAATTACGGGAACGACCGTTTGACATAGCGAGAAAAGCCGATCCACAGCAGTTGACGAATTTGCTTTTACAAGAGCAACCGCAAACAGTAGCTTTGATTCTCTGTTATATGCAGCCTGACAAAGCGGGGATGATTCTATCTCAATTCTCTTTAGAAAAACAATCTGAGATTGCGGAAAGAATCGGCAGGATTACACGCACTACACCTGCAGTAATCGAAAAAATCGAAAAAGTGATTGAGGCCAAATTTTGGAATTTCATCAATAATGAAACGGAATCAGTTGGTGGTGTTCATACCTTGGTCGAAATACTCAACTCGGTTGGTCGAAGTACCGAAAAAAATATTATCAATATGTTAGAGGAGAAGCAACCTGAATTGGCAGATGAAATCAAGGCCAACTTGTTTACGTTTGAAGACATCGTCAGCCTGGAGCGTGAGGATGTCCAAAAAGTTCTCCGTGAAGTGGATAATGACCAATTGGCCTTGGCGCTCAAAGGCGTATCGGAAGAAATCAAGAAATTCATTTTCCAAAACCTGTCCAGCCGTGCCGTCGAAACCTTACAGGAAGAGCTGCAGTTTATGGGACCGGCCCGCTTATCTGCTGTAGAAGAAGCGCAACAGAAGGTTGTTTCAGTCATCAGAAGGCTGGATGATGTTGGAGAAATTTACTTAAGAAGAGGTGAACAAGATGCCATCATCTCATAATATCATTAAGTCGCATCAATGGAGGTCGGATGAAACAACTTCAGATATCGACACAAAATTATCTGTGAGCCACAAAGTGTCATTGCTCTCAGCCACCAAAAAAGGGATGAATGAAAACCGAAAAGCCGATACCACCAACCCTTTCGCTGCTCAAGCGGATCAGATTGAACTATTGTTGCTGGAGGCCCAGGAAGAGGGACAAAGCGTCATTGCTCAAGCGGTTGAAGAAGCAGACCGCATCAAGCAGAAGGCAAAAGAAGAAGGGCTGCTGCAAGGGAAAGAATTGGGCAGGCAAGAAGGCTTTCTAGCCGGCTATGAAAAAGGTCGGCAAGAGGGATTAGCGACAGTGTCCAAAATCCGGGCAAGCCTGCTGAATCAATTGAAAGAGACCGATATACTTGTATCGGCCTATTATCAAAAAAATAAAGAGGCGATTATAGAACTGGCTGCGCAGATGGCCGAACAAATCGTGCACCATTCGATTGATCTTGCCGATGAAAAAATCATGCTTCTGCTCGATCCGATCCTAAAAAGAATGGAAAAAAACGAGCCATTCATTACGATTACGGTGCGTCCGGAAGATGCTGAAGCGACCAAATCAAACGTCGCCGAGCACGGAACGGATGAATTTACTGCGCGGTATGTCGTTTTGAGCGATGACACATTGGAAAAGAATGGCTGCATCATTGAGAGCAGCCGTTCCATCATCGATCTGCAGATAAAGAAACAACTGGCTGCAATTGTCACAGATTTGAATATTCTGGGAGATGCTAGCCATGTTTGAAATTCCTTTTGAAACGTATCATAAACAAATCAAAAAAAAAAAATTCTATCTAAAAATGGGCAAGGTCAGTCAAGTCACGGGACTGATCATCAGAGTAGAGGGTCTGGAAGCTTTTATTGGTGAAGTTTGCGAGATTCAGATCAAGTCGACCGGGACCACTGTCTTGAGCGAAGTGGTCGGCTTTGTGGATGCAACCGTATTACTGATGCCACTTGATGAAATCGATGGAATAGGACCGGGCTGCTTGGTGCGTCCAACCGGAAAGACACTTCAGATTGAAGTCAGTGATGAGCTGTTGGGAACCACACTGGATGGTTTGGGAAGACCGATGGATCAAACGAAGCAATTGAGTGGTGTTCCATTCAAAGTGAACAGAAGCGCACCAGATCCATTCACGCGCAACCGAATAGAGCGGGTCATACCTACCGGAATCAAAGCGATCGATGGGCTGCTTACAATTGGTGAAGGACAGCGTGTGGGTATCTTTGCAGGTAGTGGGGTCGGGAAAAGTACCCTGTTAGGGATGATCGCACGATACTGCGAAGCGGACGTCATTGTGATCGGCCTCATCGGAGAGCGTGGACGTGAAGTGTTGGAATTCATTGAAAAGGATTTGGGTGAAGAAGGCTACCGTAAATCGGTGGTCGTCTGCGCTACTTCAGACTCTCCGCCGTTGGTCCGGCTAAAGGGTGCGTATGTTGCCACCGCGATAGCAGAGTACTACAGGGATCAAGGGAAAAAAGTGATTTTGATGATGGACTCCGTGACGCGTGTCGCCATGGCACAAAGAGAAATCGGATTGGCTACAGGAGAACCGCCGACATCGAAAGGCTATACGCCGTCAGTGTTCACCGTGCTTCCGAAATTATTGGAGAGAAGCGGCATGTCCGAGCATGGTTCCATTACTGCCTTTTACACAGTATTGGTTGAAGGGGATGACATGAACGAGCCAATCGCAGATGCGGTTCGAGGAATTTTGGACGGACACATCATCCTTTCGAGAAAAATTGCCGCAGAGAATCAATATCCGGCAATCGATGTCCAAAACAGTGTGAGTCGTTTGATGAAAGATATCGTTCCGGAATCCCACAGCCGTGCAGCCGGAATGCTGAAAGAGAATATGGCCATCTATGCAGAAGCGAAGGACTTGATCGATGTAGGTGCCTATCGGAAAGGGAGCAGCCCTGAAATTGATCGGGCTATTTCGCTTGCACCCGTCATCAAAAACTTCTTGAGACAGCGCGTGGATGAACCGCATTCTCATAGTGAGATTGTGACTACTTTGCAAAATTTATTCAAATGATCAGAAAATCAAGGTGATATAGGTGAAAAGACATCAGTTCTCAATGGAAAAAATTCTGGAGTGGCGAATCACTGAAGAAGAGAACGCAAGGAAATCCGTTCTCCATGCCCAAAATCAGATGCAACAGCAGCAGCAACAACTCAGGCATCTGGTTAATGAAAACACAAAATTGAAGCACGAACAAATGAAGTTGACGGAGATACACACTTTGAGGTATAACCATCACCTCAAAGGACTGATCGACGAAAAAATAGTCATCCAAAAAAATGCGATCGATCAAGCGCAAAGTGACATGGATCAGCTTCAAGAAGCGTTGCTACAAGCGCACAAAGACCGCAAAATAATGGAAAAATTAAAAGAACGCGAAAGTGTGCAGGTGCTTGCGCAAGTAAAAAGTGAAGAACAAAAGGAACTTGACGAAATCGCTACCCTACAGTATAAAAAAAGCTACTTTTAAGTCGATATAGTATAGGGTGGGTATCGAAAGGAGGTGAAACGATGATTCCTGGTGCATCATCCGGAATTTCGGCGCAAGTTCTCAATCCGGCTCAGTCATCTGCCACAAAAGCAGACGGTTTAATTTTTGACAGTGTTTTATCAGGCATGATAAAAGGCAAAGAACCAGCGACTTCCACGCAAGACGAGCCAACTGTTTCCCCGGAAATGAAGGATTCGGAAGAGAGCGCTGATCAGGAAGCAACAGAACAGGGCTATTTGAATCTCTTCCCCTACAGAATCCTTCAGGATGGGAAAGATACGGTATCGGTCAGGAATGTTCCGACAGAAGAAAAAGCAGATCAGACGGGAACGTGGCTCGTCAGCGTGGCAGAGAAACAGCAAGTGATAACGGATAAACTTGGCTACTCTGCGCCTGCAGTAGAGACGCCTACACGATCTGAGGAGATTGAAGCTAAACCACACCTGGGAAGCCTACCTCTTTCGGACGCCGCTATCACATCCACTTCCGGCGCAAGCGGATCGCAAGCGGATGAGCAGACATCCATTCCAGAAAGCATTGGGATCAGGGAACACGGAGAAAAAGAGCGCTATCCGGCCAAGGTTGATACTCGGAGCCAACAAGCTGATTATTCTTTGGCAGATCCTGAAATCCCCCTAGAAAAGAAATCAGGGAATAGCTTGATTTCTGATGATCAAGTACCTGCGGATGATCTGTTGAAAGATACAGCCACAATGCCTTGGGCGTATAAAATGAGACAGCCTGAGCGTACGTTTCCCTTACAGGAAAGCAGCCCGACTGATGACTCCTTGACGAACTTTCCGGACAAGTCAGCAAAAGTAGATGCTGATCCGTATCCGGATTTGCAACTCGGTGAACAGTCCACTGAACTGCAAATCAAGGAAACAACCATTCGACAACCGATTGCTGATGAAGAAGAAAATATAGACCAACCGGAAGCAGCGGGAAAAACACCGAATTTAAATGAAAATAAAGCACCTTTAAATCAAGGACCAATTACCCGTGAACTAGCCACAGAGAATGTGTTTGGACACAAACCTTCAAAAGTCACTGCATCTCATATCGAAGACATCCAAAAGACAATCGAAATGCAGATAGAAAAAACGACTGTATCGGGCAATACAGTCGTTAAAATACTGCTTACTCCCGATAATATCGGAGATATCCATGTGCAGCTGATTAAAACGAAAGACAGCATCACGGCCGTCCTGCATGTCCAGGATACAGAAACGAAAGGGCTGTTGGAGGATCAATTGCCACTATTGATGGAGCCCTTCAAACACAGTATTCCTGATAGTCCGCTGTCACTCACTGTTGTTGCAGACGCAAGTTTAGCTTTTTCCTTTTCAGAAGGAGCTGATCCCGGCCAGCGGAAAATGGAACGGCAAGAATCCAGAAAAAGAACAGCGAAAGAAAAGACAGAAACAAAACAAAAACCAACGACGAAGCAGTCTTCAAGAGGTCTGAGTTTATTGGCATAAAGAGGAGGTGAACAGAAAATGGATATCACATCAAATTTTACGATCGGATCGACAGAACAGTTGGTGAGCAATAAGAGTCAAAGCAATTCTGACCTTTCCATGGACGATTTTTTACAGATCATGGCTGCAGCCATTAAAATGCCTGCCATGTCAGAAGAAGGGGGAAGCAGTAGCGGCTCCACAGATTACATGACCCAAATGATCCAATTCAGTACGATGGAACAGTTGAAGGATTTGACTGAATCATTGAACACGACCATGTTGATGACCCAACAACAACAGGCATTAGCAATGATCGGGAAAACTGTCACTGTGACTGGGGAAGCGAGCATCGTCACAGGAGTAGTGGATAAGGTGAAATTTGCAAATGGATTTGCAACTGTGATGATCGGAGGAAAGGACTACTATTTGAATGACATACAGTCGATTGGAGAGTAACCGGATGGATATAAGAGCGAATGCCGATATCAAAAGTGTTGAGCCACTCCGACAGAATAATAAGAAACAACAAATATCAAGTGAGTTCCAAACAATCATGCAAGAGGCGCTGAGCCAAAGCACAGATGACAAAGAGTTGAAGATTTCCAACCATGCTCAAAAACGTCTGGATCAAAGAGGATTCTCATTGGCGGGTGAAGATATGAGTAACCTGAGCCAAGCGATGGATGAACTGGATGACAAAGGCTCAAAAAATTCTTTATTATTTTATAAAGACATGGCTTTGATCGCAAGCATCGACAATCGAACGATCATCACCGCATTGAATCAGAATGAATTGGATACAGTGATGAACATCGACAGCACGAAGTTCATCAAAGATTAAAGCGGCCGGACCGATAAGGAAGCCGTGAGATCCTTGAATGACTGATAGGATCAAGAAGTTAACTACTAGGAGGAAATCAAATGTTAAAATCATTATACTCTGGCGTCACAGGCATGAAAAACTTACAAACAAAGATGGATGTAATCTCAAATAATATAGCTAACGTAAACACCACTGGATTCAAGCGCGGAAGGGTACGTTTTGAAGATATGATCAGCCAATCGATTGCGAGTGCCCAAGAAGGCATAAATGCGAAGCAAGTTGGACTCGGTGTCCAGACAAGCGCCATCGATACAATCATGAGTGGCGGCTCTTTGCAAGCGACGGGGAGGGAACTGGATTTTGGGATTGAGAACGGGGACAGCTCTTTCTTTGTAGTGAGTGGAGATGGAGGAGTCAATAATCAGTATACACGCGATGGCGGTTTCTACCTTGATGCCGAGAATAATTTGGTGACGAGTGCTGGTTACAGTGTTATGGGCGTAAACAATACTGAGCCGGATGGGACTGAAACGCTGGAAAAATTGAGTATACCTGCTTATATCCAGGTCAACGCTGATGGATCGATTTCAGCATCAGACAGCGTCCCGGATGGAGCAACCAACGTTTTCGGTTTGAATAGTCATTCCATTGACAGTAAAGGTGTTATTACCGGAAATTATGGGAATGGAGAATCCTATGTAATCGGACAAGTCGCTTTAGCTAAGTTCGCGAATGCCGCTGGTTTGGAAAAAGTAGGCGGTAATCTGTACAGTGAATCAGCAAACTCTGGTGCTCCAGAGCTGGGTTTTCCAGCAGATGATAGCTATGGCGTCATCCGATCAGGCTTTTTGGAAATGTCAAATGTCGATCTCGCGAATGAGTTTACAGAAATGATCATTGCCAACAGAGCCTATCAAGCAAACTCAAGAAGCATAACAACTTCTGACTCGATGTTGGAAGAGTTATTGGCATTGAAACGCTAAACTTCAAGTTGAAATGAGGAGAGTCCATGATAGCTTTAACCAGTGTTTCAGGCGAGGCATTTTTTTTGAACTGTGACTTAATTTACCGTATCGATGAAATGCACGATACGATAATTACCTTGTCCGATGGTCAGCATATTCGAGTGAGCGAACCGGCAAACCAAATAGTGGAAAAAATAGTGGACTATAGGAGAAAAATTTATCTTGCTGTACCGGAGGTTGGGAAATGAAAATAAAGAAAAATCCGATCCCCCTAATGGCTCTTGTCATAGGGGTAGCTTTAATTATCTGGTCCATTAATCAGGGCGGAAGTATTGGTGGCTTTATCGATGTACCATCTTTAATCATAACTTTAGTGGGCTCATTCTGTGCCTTGCTGATCAGCTTTCCATTTTCTGATATAAAAAAAATTCCAATTATATTCAAGAAAGTGATCAGTACATCCAAGGAGGATAAAAATGATCTGATTCAAAAGTTCACAGAACTCTCTCGTTTGTCCCGTAGTAATGGGATTTTGACTTTGGAACAAGAAATCAGCCGAATAGACAATCTGATATTACGGGATGGCCTTCAAATGGCAGTGGATGGGATGGATCCTATCGATATCAAAAGTATTCTGGAAATAAAAATCACAAATATGGAATCGAGGCATGGAGTCGGACAAGCAATTTTCCTGAAGTGGGGAGAGCTGGCTCCTGCGTTCGGCATGATTGGAACATTGATCGGTTTGATAAATATGTTAAGTCAGTTAAGTGATCCCAGTACAATAGGGAGTGGAATGGCAGTAGCTTTGATAACGACTTTCTATGGAAGCTTTTTTGCTAATTTATTATTTATTCCTATAGCGACAAACCTTAAAATGCAGACCGAATCCGAGTTGGAAGTTTGTGACATGATCATCGAGGGTGTCCTATCTATTCAAGCGGGGCAAAATCCTAGAACAATCGAACAGAAATTGAATGGATACCTGGAAAACAAGCCTGCAAAAAATAGTAAGAAAAATAGGAATACGAACGTTCCTGCTGTTCAAAGTGAGGTAAATTAATATATGAGGAAAAAGCGGAAACGAGCTCCTGAATCAGGGGGGGCTCCGGAATGGATGACAACATTCTCAGATTTGATGACGCTTTTACTGACTTTCTTCATTTTGCTGTACTCGATGTCCAGTGTCAACAATGAAAAGTTCTCACAAGCCGCAGATTCTTTAAAATATTCATTTGTAGGATCTGGTCAAAATAGTATTTTGACTGGAGGGCAATGGGTCCCTGAGGAAAATGAGAATGCCGCAACTGGAGATTCCGCATCCATATTAGAAATGGAGGCAGCAGCTATTGAAGCGGCAAAAGCAGAGGACGCTCAGGCTGAGTTGTTTGCCACTGAAGGGCAAACGATGATTGCGGTGGATCCAGAAGTCATCAAAATGTATCAAGAAGTCAAAGATTTTGTCGAAAAGAATGGATTGTCCGAAGAAATCAGTATGAGCATGGATGCAGATGGTGTCTACATGAACGTGAAGGCAGCAATCTTGTTCACTCCGGGCAGTGCGGTCATAACTGAAAGTGGCACAGCGGCTTTACAAAAAGTAGCAGAATTAATCGGTAATTTTGAAAATAAGGTCGTGATTGAAGGGCATACAGATAACATTCCCCACCACGATCAAAAATTTGAGAGTAACTGGGAATTATCGGCTGGCAGAGCCATTGCCGTTCTCAGACACTTGGCTGAACAACGAAGTATTGACCCCGCACGTTTATCCGCTGTCGGCTACGGAGAATACAATCCGCTTGTTCCAAATGACACAGCTGAACAGCGTGCTGAAAATAGAAGAGTCAATATTGTGTTGGTCTATGAACCGGAGGGGGCAGAATAATGGAAAAAGAAGCGCAGTTGCCTAAAAAAAAGAACGTTCCGCGGCTCATTCTGATAGCTGTGATTTCGGTGGCTCTGATGATCGGTGGAGGAACAATCGGTTCTTTGATAACGAGCGGGAAAGCCAAAGAATGGATCACTAGCTTCAATAAAAAAGAAGTAGAGAGCATCCTGGTTCCCCAAGAGGAATTTGTTGTGAATTTAAAAGCCAATGATGGCACGTTGGGTGATTTTTTAAAAATCGAAATGTCCGTAGAAACAAATGATAAAGAGAAAGAAACAATTCTGACTGAAAAGGCGGCAATTGTGCGCGATGCGATCATCAGCGTGCTCAGAAATAAATCTACAGCCAACATTTTTGATGAATCTGAAGGTGTCTTAGTCATCAAGCACGAGATCATTTCGAAAATCAATCAAAGTTTGGGTTCGGAAGTTGCGAGTGATTTATACATTACAAATATTGTCATGCAATAGCAAATTGGAAGGTGTGCGTCAAGGAAATGGAAAATGAAATATTATACATCGGGAAAAGTTTTATCGTGTTGATTTTTGTTATTTTTGCCATAAATTACCTGTTGAAACTATTGGATCGATTCGTCAATAAAAACGGCAAATACATCACCATGATAGAGCGCATCCCATTGAACCGCACATCTTCTCTTTGTGTCGTTAAAGTAGCTGATTCCTATTTTTTGATGAGTTGCACAGATTCAAAGAATGAAATTTTAAAGGAATTGAACATTGAGGAGATAAAAGAAGAAAAAGCAGTTTTGGACCCAATGCAGCATAAAAAATTCGGTCCAAAAAGCCCAGTATTATTTGATGAAGTTGATGAGGGTGGCAGAATTTCACGAAGAGGGATGAGAAAATAGGATGGTGAAAAAAGGGATTGTCACAAGCGGCGTTGGATTGTTATTTCTGACATTTCCTCAAAAAGTTCATGCGGCGGAAATCGTAGACACGGTTCAAAATGCTCTGGGCGGGACATCGGATGCTGTAAAAATGTATGTGTTGATAGGTCTTCTGAGTGTCATACCGGCATTTTTGATATTGACTACGTGTTTTACGCGGATCATCATTGTCTTTTCTTTTTTGAGAAGTTCGTTAGGCACACAGCAAAATCCTCCCAATACTGTCTTGATAGGCTTGGCGGCCTTCTTGACATTTTTTATCATGAGGCCAGCCTATACGGAAGTTTACCATGAGGCGGCGGTTCCGTTGATGGAGGATCAGATCGGCATCGAAGAGTTCTTTTATATAGCAGAGGACCCGATCCGGGACTTTATGCTGAAGCAGACGAGGGAGAAGGATCTTACCCTCTTTCTGGATCTGCAGGGGGATGACATGCCAACCAATACGGGAGATGTAAGTTTGCTCAGTCTCATTCCGGCCTTTGCGATCAGCGAATTGCGGACGGCCTTTACGATCGGGTTTTTGATCTTCATTCCCTTTCTGGTGATAGACATCGTGGTTGCAAGTATTCTGATGTCCATGGGGATGTTCATGTTGTCGCCGGTAATGATTTCGTTGCCGTTTAAGTTACTTCTGTTCGTCTTGGTGGATGGTTGGTATTTGGTCGTTGAGTCGCTGGTATTAGGTTTTCAATAGGGGTGCATGAATGTCGATAGAAAAAGTTTTAGATGTTTTGAGAGAAGGCTTCATGACCATTCTGATAGTTGCCGGACCGACGCTGGCCATCGCCTTGGTGGTAGGCTTGATCATCAGTATTATTCAAGCAGCAACACAGCTGCAGGAACAGACATTGAGTTTTGTTCCAAAAATATTGGCCGTAATCGGAGCCTTGGTTGTGTTCGGCAATTTTATGCTGAACGCATTGATCGCTTATACAGAAAAAATATTCGAGTTGATCGCTGGATTGTGATGGCTAAAGGATGCTGATTACATTACAGAAACTCATATTGATCTTTATGCGGATAGGTTCTTTCGTTTTTATAAGTAAGGGATTTTCATTCAAAGGTGTACCAACTGTTGTGAAGATTGCCATTTCTTTGGGCTTGAGTTTGCCGGTTTACATCATGATACCCGCCATGGAGTCCGAGCTGGGTTTGGTGCAACTGGCGCTTTTCGCGCTGAAGGAATCGTTGGTCGGCTTGGCGCTAGGCTATATCACAAACCTCTTCTTTTATGCGGTTGAGATAGCCGGGAATTTTGCCGATTTCCAGGTCGGTTTTTCGATGTCTGCAGTCTTTGATCCTGCTTTAGGGTTCCAGGCTTCTTATTTCGGGAAAATATATTATTGGATGGCGCTGTCCATCTTCTTTTTTACGGATATGCACCATCATGTCTTGAGGGCATTGGTGTCCGGATTCGCGGTTTTCCCCATCGAGGCGTTTTCCGTAGGGGATTTTGGAGTGAAAGGGATTGTCACTCTGTTCTCGATGATGTTTGAGATAGCGTTGAATCTCTCGGCCCCTATCGTTATTGCGGCCTTGTTGACGGAAGTCGTTTTGGGAGTGCTCTCTCGGACTGTGCCTCAGATAAATGTGTTGATGCTTAGTATGCCTTTAAAGATTCTGGTCAGTATGTCACTTATGCTGGTTCTGTTGCCTAATCTGATGGACAGCATGACAGAAATGCTGCCATTGATGGTGAAATACATGACTGAATTTATCCAGTCACTAAGCTGATGAAGAGGTGATCATGTGAGTGAGAAAGATGGAAAGACTGAGAAACCCACCCCCAAAAAGCTGAAGGATGCCCGAAAACGTGGAGAGATAGCCAAGAGCCAAGAATTCAATTCCGCCTTTACTTATATCATGTTCATGATGTTCGCGATCGCGCTATCTACGCATACCCTTCAATACGGGTATGTTTATCTGAAAAGTGAATTTGCGGTTGTTTATGATGTGGGTGGCCTTGAAAATAATCTCAATGATATCGGGATGAAGGCTATCTTATACATATTCATCTTAGCGGGACCGTTCTTAGTAATTGCTTTTATAGGGGCTTTGATTGCAAATATCATCCAAACAGGATTATTGTTCTCAACAGAAGCCCTAAAATTTAAAATGAGCCGACTGAACCCGGTGAGTGGTCTTAAAAATATGTTCAGTAAAAAGGCGCTATTCACTTTGATCAAAAATATTCTTAAGATGATCCTGATTGGTTACGTCTGTTACATATCGTTCGAAAAATCGGGTTACTACATCATCAACTCGTCTGCAGTGGGGACCGAAAAACTCTATTTTTTGATTCTGGAACTTGTCAAAGATATCAGCACGAATCTTGCCATCTTGTTGTTTCTTTTAGGGATGGTGGATTTCATCTATCAAAAATATGACTATAAAAAGAATTTGAATATGACCAAACAAGAAATAAAAGATGAATACAAAGAATCAGAAGGCGACCCCTACATAAAATCATTAAGACGTCAAAAATATAAACAATTCAGTAAACAAATGCTGAAGGATGTTGAGTCTGCGACCGTCATCATCACAAACCCAACGCACTTGGCGATTGCCGTGCGTTATGATAAAAAACGCGACCAAGTGCCCGTAGTCGTCGCCAAAGGTGCAGACTATGTGGCGGAAAAAATCAGGGAAGCAGCCAAAAAAAATAATATTCCGATTATGGAAAACAAACCAGTGGCACGCGCCATGTACCGATCAGTTGAGATCGGTCAGCCGATACCATTGGACTTTTATGAAGCGATAGCTGAGATGATTGCGTTGATCTATCAGATCGATGAAAGCAACAAGAGGAAAATATAAGTGAGAGAAAGAGTGATGTAATGGCTGCACAACTAACCAAAAAAAATGGGAATGCCTCAGCGTTTATGGATGTAGGGATTGCAACGTTTGTCGTCCTCATTTTGGCGATGATCATTATTCCATTACCTGCACCACTTCTCGATTTGTTGTTGATTGTGAATCTAGCCTTGTCCATGACAATCCTGTTGTTGACGTTATTCACTAAAAATGTCCTGGAATTTTCAACTTTTCCGACGCTCCTTTTACTGACAACCATGTTCAGATTGGGGTTGAATATTTCTTCAACGCGGTTGGTTCTGACTGAGGGCGATGCGGGTAAGGTTATCGATACGTTTGCGAATTTGGTTGCCGGAAACAATATCATAGTTGGCGCCGTCATTTTTATCATCATTTTCATCATTCAAATGATTGTCGTGACGAACGGTGCGGGTCGGGTATCGGAAGTATCCGCACGTTTCACATTGGATGCGATGCCCGGAAAGCAAATGTCGATCGACTCGGATTTGAATTCCGGCTTGATCAATGAACAGCAAGCGAAGCAGCGACGCAACGACTTAGAACGAGAAACACAATTTTTTGGGGCAATGGATGGAGCAAGTAAGTTTGTTAAGGGCGATGCTACCGCGGGCATCATTATTACGTTCATCAACTTGATCGGCGGAACGCTTATTTATTCACTGCAACAAGGCATGCCCATCATGGAAGCGATGGATAAATTCGGGAGATTGACAATCGGTGATGGATTGGTCAGTCAGATTCCTTCCTTGTTGATTTCAATCGGCTCAGGAATCTTGGTTACAAGATCGGGAAACGCGAAAACATTCGGGACATCACTGATGCCGGAATTGATGTCCAGTTCAAAAGTACTCTATCTGGTTTCCGCTATTTTACTCGTGTTCGCACTATTGCCAGGGTTTCCAACATTCACCTTTTCAATGATGGCGATACTATTGGGCGGGTCGAGCTATCTTATTCAGCAAAATGAAAAGAAAGCACAGTTTGAAAGAATAACCGAGGAACAGCGTGTTCTGGCAGGAGAGCGTATGCTTCAAAACCAGTCAAATGAAGAAACGGTCACTGCCCATCAAGTGGATCCTATATCCATCGAAATCGGCTATGGTCTGATTTCAATTGCTGATGAATCAAAAGACGATAATCTGATGAACCAAATACATAGCATCCGAAAACAGTGTGCCACGGAAATTGGCATTCTATTGAAGCCGATTCGTATCAAAGATAATCTGCAACTGAGTATGAACCAATATGTAATCAAAATTAAAGGGAACGTCTACGCACAGGGTGAGTTGTATATGGATCGCTATTTGATCTTGTCGCCAGGAGATACAGAGTTTGCTTTTAATGGTATCGCAACAAAAGAGCCATCGTTCGGGCTGGATGCCATGTGGATAACTGGGGATGATCGGGAAATGGCAGATTTGCAAGGGTATACGGTGGTAGACCCACTTACTGTGTTCGTTACACACCTTAAAGAAACCATTTTTCAGCATAGTCAGGAACTGCTCGGCAGGCAAGAAGTGAAGCAACTATTGGAAACGCTGAAAGAAACGCATAACGTTGTCATCGATGAGTTGATACCGGATATCCTTAGATTGGGCGAAGTGCAAAAAGTGCTTCAGAACTTGCTGAAGGAAAATATACCGATCACCGACATGGTTACTGTATTGGAGACGTTGGCTGACTATGGCACCACGGTAAAAGACATTGAACTACTGACGGAATACGTCCGTCAAGCACTGAAGCAAACCATAGTTAAAAATTATTTGGATGAGAATGCAGTGCTGAATGTTGTTACGATCCATCCAAACACCGAGGAAATGCTCGGTAAAAATATCCAAAAATCTTCATCGGGATCGATTCCACTGATTCAAGGAAATAATGTCACAAAATTATTCGACAGCATCAAGAAAATCCATAACCATCTGGAAGCTGAGGGTAGACCGCATGTCCTGCTGGTGTCTCCAAAAATAAGACCCTCTTTAAAAAATCTGTTGACATTTAATTTTCCGGAAATAGCAGTATTATCTTTGAATGAAGTACCGAACGAAATCGCAATCGAATCAGTTGGTATGGTTGAGGATATTGCTATTTAATTTCACTTGAGGGTCAGTATACAAAATGAATTTTCAATCACCTGAAGATGGGAGCAGGATATGCAAAATATAGAGGACAGAGAAGCCATCATATTGAAGTACGTGCCTCTAGTCGAAAAAGTGGTCCGACACATTGGATTGAGTAATCCTGATTACGAGAAGAGCGATTTGGTGAATATCGGTGTCATCGGACTCATGGATGCCATCGATAAATACGATGAAGACAAAAAAGTGCCTTTTGAAAATTATGCATTTATTCGGATCAAAGGGACCATCATCGATGAGATTCGTCGTAATGGCCCGGTTTCCCGAACAGGAATGAATAAACTTAAGGATTACAGGCTTGCGGTAGAGTCGCTCCAGCACAGCTTAAAAAGAATACCCACTGAAGAGGAAATATGCCGAGAACTTCAGATTACTGCCAAACAATTAGGCCAGGTATATGATACGGCGTCTTATCTGGCTACGCAGTCATTGGAAAAAATGATCTTTAATGATGAAGGCAATGGCGTAGAGTTGGGGGATATGCTCGTCGATACGCATGCCATTTCTGTTGAGGAAGAGTTGCTGAAGAACGAGCAGATGGAAGCATTGAAAGGCGCAATCGGTCGCTTGAAAGAACGCGAACAATTGATTCTGCAACTGTATTATGTGGAAAAACTGCCGCTCAAGGAAATTGCCTTCATACTGGAAGTTTCCGTCCCTAGAGTTTCTCAGATCCATGGGAAAATGATATTGAAATTGAAAGAAGAAATGAGGAGGGAAGAACTTGATTAGAAGTTTGGATACAGTTGGCCATCAGTTCAACTTATTGCAGAAAAAGCAAGAAAACCTGAGCACAAATATCGCCAACGTGAATACCAGCGGGTACAAATATCAAGAGCTTGTCCAAAGTACAACTGAAACTTTTCAATTTGGGAATAACTTAAACGGTCCGATGCTGAATCAGCAGAATCCAATCGATGGACTGAATTTCGGAAATCAGATAGATACAGCTTACCGCAATCTGAGCCAAGGCGGCCTGAAGGGCACGAATTCAAGCAATGATTTTGCTTTGATGGGGGATGCTTTTTTTACAGTTCAGATGCCAAACGGCGGACAAGCTGTTACAAGAAACGGCAATTTTGCGGTTGATGCAACGGGCAATCTGACTACTCAGGAAGGCTACTTGGTGCTCGGCAGAAACCAAGCTGGACAAATAGCTACCATTCCAGCAGGCAGTGTGCCATTTACTGTCGACCAGACAGGAAATGTCAACGCTACCGGCGTCCGTTTTTTGTTGACGGATAATGTGGAAGCAGAAAACCTTCAATCGATTGGGGATACGTTATTTTCTTATCAGGCTGGGATGACAACGGACGATGACACGCTTGTCCTTCAAAAATATTTGGAAACTTCCAATGTTGACATGACAGATCATATGGTCCAAATGATGCAGCTGACAAGAGAGTTTGAAGCGAATCAAAAAATACTGCATGCTTCAGATGAGACGTTAAGCAAAGCAGTCAATGAAATCGGAAAAGTGTAGGAAGAAGGAGGCCAGCGACGATGAGTCTACCCATGAGTATTTCAAAAACAGCGATGAAAGCATTCCAGACAGGAATGGATAACATTGCGAACAATATTGCGAATGTCAACACAAATTCCTATAAAGCAAAAAATGTAAATTTCCAGGAACTGCTAGTCAACAATCAAACAGAAAATCAAAACTTGTTATTTTCTGAGGGCGTTGGGGAATTAACGATTTCCACTGGGGTATCGAGCAATGTTTCCGGAATGGATCTTTCCCAAGGAAGTCTGGTCGAAAGTGCTGGCGATTTTCACCTGGCAATTTCCGGAGAGGGCTTCTTCAGAGTCAATGATGAGAATGGGAATGTTTTTTATACGCGGGATGGCGCATTCCAATTGGGACAGGATGGCGTGGTGACCAACTCAGCAGGGAATACCCTCGCAATCGAGCAAAACCTGTTGCCGACGCTTGATCTTTCCGACGCGACCCTTTCGATTTCGGAAAATGGCGAAATTTGGGTAGGAAGCAATGGCGCTGCGACAATGGCGGGAAGGATTCCGCTGTTTTATCCAGCGTCTGCAGACGCCCTTGTCCCAGCCGGAGAAAACCAATATACAGTGGCGGAGGGAACGCGTATGTATTCCTCGGCAGAAGGATTCGCCATGGGAGGAATCCAGCAACATTATTTGGAAACCTCCAATGTGGATTTGGCAGCTGCGTTCACCGATATGATCGTGACCCAACGCGCGTATTCAATGAATTTGAAAGCAGCGCAAACTTCAGATGAGATTATGGGTGTCATAAACGGATTCAAGAGATAATACAGCAGCGTGAAAGGATCTCCTGTGGGAGCAAAAGATGGAGGAAGAGAGAGAAGATGGCAATAATCGAAGTGGCTGGCGTAACAAAAGAATATCCTAGGGGCATCACAAGCCTAAAGGATGTATCGGTTACCATCGAAGCAGGAGAGTTTGTGTATGTATTAGGCGCCAGTGGATCAGGTAAGTCCAGTTTCATTAAGTTACTTTATCGGGATATCAAACCCACAAAAGGAACGGTGACAGTTTGTGGACACAATGTCGGCAAAATGAAAAATCACGTCATACACCATCTGCGGCGGGAAATTGGCATTGTGTTTCAGGATTGTAAATTGTTGACTGGTAAAACAGTTTTTGAGAATATCGCTTTCGCGCTGGAGGTCATGGGAGAAGATCCTGAGGCTATTGCGGATAAAGTACATCGCTCGCTTGAAACGGTAGGGTTGGCGGATAAAGCCAACAGTTACCCGGACCAACTGTCCGGCGGTGAAAAGCAACGGGTTGCGATTGCACGTGCTGTTGTACATTCTCCGAAAATTATTCTTGCAGATGAACCTACAGGGAACTTGGACCCGCGGACTTCTCTGGAAATTTTCCGTTTGTTCTACAGAATCAACAAAAGCGGCACAACTATCCTGATGGCCACGCATGACCAAGGCATCATCGAAAAATTCCGTTTCCGTGTTCTGGAAATGAAGAATGGCCATCTGATAAAAGATCAAGAGAAAAAGGAACAGAATACGCTCCAATATGATTTTAAAGAAAAAGAGTATTTCATCGTATAATAAATGGTGTTTTTTGATCCATAAAAAAGTGAGAGCTGCTGTGCATTTATTTGCGCAGTAGTTTTTTTATTTATATTGATATGTAAACTTTATTATGGAATTTCCAACAATCCGCTATTAACTATTCACAAACACTACCGAATTAATGTTAAGAGCCTAATTCATTCTCTAGGGATTGGAGCAGGAGAGAGATGGTAAAGGGAAGTGAGATAAGTGCAAGCATCAAATCTGGAAGCAACAAGCGCAAAATCAAAAATGAAAAGAAAATTTAAGGTCCAATTATTGCAATTTAAAAGTATCCGCACAAATTTACTCGTTGGATTTTCAATAATCTTAGTGTCTATTTTTTTGTTGGGATACAATAGTTACAAAACATCCAACGATATTAATGCAGATACTGATCAAATTGTAAATGTCGGCGTTCCTATTTTGGAACAGGGTGCTGAAATCAACTATCTAGTGGCAAGCCGCATGTCCGTCGTTCGCAGCTATTTATTGTCCGGGGATACAACGTATGTGGAATTATTTGATTTGTACACGCAGCAAAGCGAAGCTATCCAAGCGGAGATTCTGCAGGCAAACGGCAATAAACAAGTGATTGTCGATTTATTCGAAGGAATTAATGAATGGACCCGGATCACACGTGAAGAAGTCATTAATGTCTACCAAGCAGGTAATCAGGAACAAGCGATAAAGGCATTATTTGAAAAATCAGAGCAACTTGGAAATGAGAACATAAGCGCCATGGAGCGATCACTAGATGCCAGAATTGTTTCCATTCATGAGGAAGGCGACAGTGTTATTGCAAATGGAGATCAAGCAATGAGAGTGACCTTCATTATATCCATAATTGCACTATTGCTGAGTATCGCTATCGCATTATTGATTTCTTCCGATTTGATGAAGCGTATCAAGCTATTGATGGACAAAACAACCGAACTGACAACTGGAAAACTGAATGGAGAACCTATCGACATCAAACATTTTGACGAATTAGGCAAACTGGGTGATGCAATCAATCAGATGCAGCAACAATTAAAATCCATTATTGTCAGCATTTCAGAAGCGTCGAATACGCTGGAGGAAAACAGTCGGGATCTCTATCAGGCTTCAAACGAAGTGAAGGTAGGAACGGAACAAGTGGCTGCCACAATGCAGGAGTTGGCGACCGGATCTGAGACCCAGGCGAGCAGTGCCAGTAACTTAGCGACTGTCATTGACGTATTCAATGACGAGTTCCAGGCTGTTAATGAAAACGCCATGCAAATCGCAGAAGGTTCCCAGGAAATCCTTGCAAATACAAATCAAGGCGAGGAACTTATGCAAAAATCAAGTTTGCAGATGAATAAAATTCAGGAGATTATGCAAGAGGCTGTTGATAAGATGAACATTCTGGAAAATCAGACACAAGAAATCAATAAACTGGTTGGGCTTATTCAGAATGTAGCGGATCAAACCAATTTGCTGGCATTGAATGCTGCAATAGAAGCGGCGCGAGCTGGAGAACATGGTCGAGGCTTTGCTGTCGTTGCCGATGAAGTCAGAAAGCTGTCTGAACAAGTCGCCACTTCAGTCATGGATATAACAGGTTTTGTGGATACTATCCAAAAAGAATCCAAAAATGTAAGTTCATCCCTACAATCGGGCTATACGGAAGTGAAGTCAGGTGCTGCCCAGATTGATAAGACGAGCCATACATTCAATACGATGAAAATGCAATTGGACAGTATGGTGACGAATATTTCCGGCGTAACCAATAATTTGGCGCTGTTGGCTGAGAATACAAATAACATGAGTACGTCCATCGAAGAGATTGCTTCAATCTCGGAAGAATCCGCTGCCGGAGTCGAAGAGACATCGGCTGCCAGCCAGGAAATCAGCAGTTCCATGGAAGAAGTTTCGATGAATTCCGAAAGAATCGCAGGCCTTGCAGATTTGCTGAATCTGTTGGTCAAAGAATTTAAATTTTAATCCAAAACAGAAAGCCAAAAAATCTCTCGAGTAAGCTAGCAGCAAGAGCTTACTCGAGAGATTTTTTTTTGTGGATTCGCTTATTCAATATAGATAGCCTGGCTGCCGAATTGCTCCCAAGAGGCAATAAATGCACTTTTTTCCACAGCTTGGTTTTTTTTGCCATAAGGATCATTTACGTAAAAAAAGGTATCATCATAGCCAACTACAACGACACTGTGCTCATTATAACTGATGCTGACTTCCCCGGTTGGTGTTTGCCACACTTCCATATCAGCTACTGGGGCATAGCTTGTGCTGGTGATTGTCCAGACTGGGTATCCTTGATTCAAGGCATCAATCACAGCCTCAAATGGGCTGCCGGTGATATCCTTTATGCGATCTGATGACACGAAATTAGCAGCCAAGACAGCTATCGGCCCATGGTAGACACTGAAGCCAGAATCATAACCGGTAATGTCCCCTACGAAAGCATCGTTTGGGTTGCCGCGCAGGCCGTTCTCATAAATGATCGGAACAGAAGGGAGCCAAGCAGCGACATCATTTTTCGATACATCAACGTTGTTGTACTGCAGTATCATTGTAAGCGAAGTTACCTCGCAACCGTTATATAAAATGGGATAATCCATTTGATTCAATAGAGGGACATCCAATAAAACTTCTTTTGGGGCTTCTGCTACAGCTGCCAGATCATCCAACACAGATGCGCTTTCAGGGGGTGCAAGCCTGATGGATAATGTACTGACGATAATAATTATCAGCAACCCTCTTTTGAAAAGCGTTCGTTTCCGCATAATTAGCCTCCTTCGAGTAGTGATGTATTTATACAGTGCAAACAAACTGTTTGCACAATGCCGATGTAATAACTTATAAACCAAAATCAAAATACCTGTATAATAGTCGGCAGCAATCGAATAAAGTTAACCCATTCTCCCAAAAAAATCGCTAAAATAATAGAATGGAATCAAGCATGGCACGATCTTTGATAAAGGAATGCTCCCAAAGAACAGCTATACTTATTTTGTTGACTCTGCTATCATGATAATTAGATTGTAAGTGTATACAGGAAAGGAGGTGTTTCAATTGGGAACAATGAAAGACGTAGCTGCTTTAGCCAAGGTGGGTGTCGGTACCGTATCGCGTGTGCTGAACAATTCCGGAGCCGTAAAAGAATCGACGCGCCGAAAAGTGGAAGCGGCGATGAAAGAGTTGAATTATATTCCTAATGCCTATGCGCGCGGCCTGAAGATGAACAAGACGCACACGATCGCATTGATCATTCCAACGATTTGGCATCCATTTTTTTCGGAATTCGCCTACTATGTGGAGCGGAATCTATCCGAGCATAAATACAAGATGCTCTTATGCAACTCCGATGTCAGCAATGACAAGGAGCTGGAATATATTCAAATGGTTCAAGAAAACAAAGTGGACGGCATCATCGGCATCACCTATTCGGATTTGGATAGTTTTGTCTCGTCGCATTTGCCTTTCGTCACGATTGACCGTCATTTCAAGGAAGAAACGGTTTGCGTCACATCGGACAACTTTCATGCAGGTGAGTTAGCAGCAGAAAAGCTGGTCGAGAAGGGGTGCAAAAAACTCGGCTATATCGGAACCCATTCACGCTTTCCTACTGAGACGACAAAGAGAAGGAGTGGCTTTGTAGAGCAAGCTGAGCTTATGGAAATTCCTTATGCCATCTACGATGGGGAAGACCCTGTTGTGGAATTCAAGCAGGAGATACGAACCTTTTTCGAAGAAAATCCGGATGTGGATGGCGTCTTTGCCCACACAGATTTTATTGCTTTGGATATTCTGGAAGTTTTGGAGGAAATGAATCGCAAAGTGCCGGAGGAAGTGCAGATCATCGGTTGTGATGGCATCAAGATGGAAGCGGGTCGCAAACAGTTCCTGTCGACAATCCGTCAGCCTGTGGATTTGATGGCCAAGGCCGCAGTCGAAAAAATCATCCTAGTGATCGATGGCGAATCCGTCAAAACGAAGATCACGTTGCCTGTCCATTACGTAGAAGGACCGACCACGAAAAATCAAATGTCAAAATAATATGTTTTTGGTATTGACAGAAAACGGTTACTGAATTATTATATGTTTAAATCAAAAACATATTTTTTTGAAGCGAAGTGGAAACGTTTCAATTATCGAATGAACGTTTCCCTATTTTTGAAATCGCGGGCAGTTTGATGATCCATCAACGGCACCGATTTCAAAAGTAGCGTGCCGATCCTGTGGTGCTGGCTGAGCCAAGTGATTGAACCAGTCGCTGGAATTCTTCAGAAACTATTTTTTTGAATGAAAGTGGAAACGTTTCAATTATCGAATATGAACCTTTCCACATTTTTTTGAAGCAAAGTGGAAACGTTTCAAATTCCAAAAGGAGGAGTTAGATCAGTCATGAAAAAAAGCCAGACAAGCATCAAACCAAAGGGCACACAAACAAAATGGGAATTCATCAAACAGCACCGAATGCTCTACTATATGCTGTTGCCGGGACTGTTACTCACACTGGTATTTAAATATTTCCCGATGTACGGCATTCTCTTGGCTTTCAAGGATTACAACCCGCTGCGTGGAATCATGGGAAGCGAATGGGTGGGAGTGGAAAACTTCGTACAGTTCATCGACTCTCCCAACTTCGGCATACTGTTGGAGAACACGCTCAAAATAAGCATATACGGACTGATCTTGGGATTCTTTCCACCAATCCTCTTGGCATTATCCTTGAACCATCTGATCAGCACAAAATGGAAGAAGCGATTCCAACTGATCCTGTATGCACCGAACTTTATTTCCTTGGTCATCGTTGTGGGGATGTTGTTCATGTTCCTGGCCGCAGATGGCCCGATCAACGGATTAATTGAAACCATCACCGGTTCGCGGATCACGTTCATGACCGACCCGAATTATTTCCGGACTTTGTACATCCTATCCGGCATTTGGCAAGGAATGGGCTGGGCATCGGTCCTCTACACAGCCACACTGGCAAACGTCAGCCAAGATCTGATCGATGCAGCTCACATGGATGGCGCCAATATCTTGTACCGGATCTGGTACATCGATCTTCCGGCGCTACGCCCGATCATGGTCATCCAGTTCATCCTTTCTGTCGGGGGGATCATGAACGTTGGTTATGAGAAAGCTTTCCTGATGCAAACATCTATGAACCTGCCTGTTTCGGAGATCATCTCGACCTACGTCTACAAAGTCGGGTTGCAAATGGGGGATTACGGATATTCAACGGCAGTCGGGTTATTCAATACAGTCATCAATGTCATCTTGCTGTTGGCCGTAAACATGATAGCAAACAAAGTAAGCACTGATGACGCGGCTTTATAGAGAGAGGAGAACAAAATGATAACGTTGACAAAATTTGACCGCAGTGTCCTGCTGCTGAACCGCATTCTGATAGGGCTTCTGGTATTGATCACTCTATCGCCGTTGCTGTATGTATTGATTGCTTCCTTCATGGATCCCTTCATCCTCCGCTCGCAAGGCCTGAGTCTGAATCCTGCGAATTGGAGTTTGGATGGCTATAACCGGGTGCTGAAGGATCCGGCAATCATAAGAGGTTTTGTGAATTCGATTTTCTATTCGTTCACTTACAGTGCATTGACCGTGGGGGTATCGATCTTGACTGCCTATCCTTTATCAAGAAAAAAACTGGTAGGCAAACGACCGCTAACAATCTTTTTTATAATCACGATGTTCATAGGTGGCGGGTTGGTTCCTACTTATTTATTAGTGAAAAACCTGGGCATGTTGAACACCGTCTGGGCAATTGTCCTTCCAGGCTCAATCAATGTTTGGAACATTATCTTGGCCCGGACGTACTTTCAACAATTGCCCGCCGAGTTGGAGGAGGCAGCCATCATTGATGGCGCGAATGAACTGCAGATATTCTTTAAGATCATGCTGCCATTGGCGAAACCAATCATTTTCGTGCTGTTCCTCTACGCTTTCGTGGGTCAGTGGAATTCTTACTTCGATGCCATGATTTACCTGAATGATGCGGACCTGCAGCCACTCCAAATTGTGCTACGAAAAATACTGATTCAAAACCAACCGCAACAAGATATGATCGGATCGGCGACTCAAATGGCGGAAATGGCTCAGTTGGCTGAACTGATCAAATACTCAACAATCGTCATCTCCAGCTTACCGCTTCTGATCATGTATCCATTCTTCCAGAAGTACTTCGATAAAGGGATGATGGCAGGTTCACTCAAAGGTTAGGCAATACGCAACACAAATTAAATACACTATAAAGGAGAAATACAAAATGAGAGTAAAATACCTTGGCACAGCACTATTATCCACAGCAACAGTTTTGACTTTAGCAGCATGCGGTTCTTCCGGCGGGGCCTCTTCCCCCGATTACGAATTGACCAATGTATCGTTCCCTTTGAAGGAAGAAGTGACCTTGAAGATGTCCACTTCCAGTTCGCCATTGGCACCGGCTGATCCGAATGAGAAGTTGATCTTCCAGCGTTTGCAGGAGCAATCGGGCGTGCAAGTCGAATGGAAAAACTATTCTTCGGACTACATTGAAAAACGGAATCTGGACATTTCCAGCGGCGACTTGCCTGATGCCATGTGGAATGCTGGCGCCAGCGACTATGATCTGCTTTCCTGGGCGGAAGACGGCATCATCATTCCCTTGGAAGACCTGATCAATGAACATATGCCGAACTTCAAAAAAGTATTGGACGAAAATCCGGAATATTTGGCCATGGTCACAGCGCCGGACGGCCATATCTACTCCCTGCCATGGATCGAAGAATTGGGTCAGGATAAAGAGTCCATCCATACCGTAAATGATATTCCGTGGATCAATGTGGATTGGTTGGAAACATTGGGCTTGGAGATGCCGCAAACAACGGAAGAATTGATGGTTGTATTGGAAGCATTCAAAACCCAAGACCCGAACGGCAATGGCAAAGCGGATGAAATCCCTATGTCCTTCATCAACGATGGCGGAAATGAAGACATGAAGTTCCTCTTCGGCGCATTTGGCATCGGTGACAACGATGATCACTTGGTAGTCAATGATGACGGCACAATCGACTTTACTGCCGACAACGAAGAATTCAAAAATGGCGTCACTTATTTCAACGAACTGTACAACAAAAACCTGATTGATGTGGAAGCTTTTGAACAGGATTGGAATGCCTACGTAGCGAAAGGGAAAGAGCAACTGTTCGGCGTGTATTTCTCATGGGATAAAGCCAACGTTTCGGGAGCGAATGATTCCTACGAGCCGCTTCCTGCACTGGCTGGTCCGAGCGGAGAAAAACATGTTACGCGTACGAACGGCTTCGGATTCAGCCGTGACCGTTTCGTAATCACAAGCGCCAACAAAAACCTGGAATTGACTGCCAAATGGGCTGATCAAATGTACGTGCCTATCCAATCTGTGCAGAACAACTGGGGCACATACGGAGATGAGACGCAGCAAAATATCTTTGAATATGTAGAAGCTACCAATTCGTTGAAGCATCTGCCGTTGGAAGGCACTGCACCAGGCGAATTGCGCCAAAAAACAGAAGCTGGCGGACCTTTGGCAATCTTGGATGAATACTACGGAACTGTGACGACAATGCCTGATGATGCAAAATGGCGTTTGGATATCTTCAAAGACACTTACTTAGCAGATGTTCATAATCAATTCAATTATCCACGCGTATTCTTGTCATTGGAACAAGCAGACCGGATCGCTCAAATCGAAGCGGATTTGATGCCGTTCGTCAACAGAAAACGTGCAGAATGGATCGCTAACGGCAAAATTGCCGAAGAATGGGATGCCTATGTAGAAGAGCTGAACCGTTTGGGACTGGAAGAATGGATGCAAATCAAACAAGATGCTTATGATACATACCTATCAAACAATAAATAACCATAAAGAAAATAAAATCAAATCCAAGAAATGAGGGGTAGCGTGAGCATCCAAAGTCAAACAGCCTATTCAATAGAGAGGGCCAACCGATACATAGCAGAAAATAAAGGGTCAGTGAATCCTCTTTACCGGAATCACTACCATGCATCACCGCCAGTGGGCTGGATGAACGATCCGAACGGCTTCGTCCAGTTCCAAGGGGCGTACCACCTGTTTTATCAATTCCACCCGTATGATGCGAAATGGGGCCCTATGCATTGGGGCCACATGAAGTCGACTGACTTGATCCATTGGGAAGACTTGCCTGTGGCCTTGGCGCCGGATCAAGCGTATGACCGGTCCGGTTGTTTCTCAGGAAGCGCCATCGAGCGGGACGGAAAACTATATCTGCTTTATACAGGTGTGACCGAAGCCAATGAAGAAGGCGTCCATCACCAGGTGCAGTGCCTGGCGGTGTCGGAGGATGGTCTGCACTTCGAGAAAGTGCAGCAAAATCCGGTCATCCCGGTTGCGGCTTTACCGGCAGATGCTTCCCAGATTGATTTCCGGGATCCGAAAGTTTTTGAACACGAAGGCATGTACTATACGGTAGTCGCCTCCAAAGCTGGCGACGAGACAGGGCAGATTTTGCTTTACCAATCTGCTGACTTGGTGGAATGGGAGTTTGCCTCCGTCTTCCTGAAGGGGAACAAGCAACAAGGGGTCATGTGGGAATGCCCGGATTTCTTCCGCTTGGATGGGAAAGATTGCCTGATCTTCTCGCCGATGCAATGGCCGCAGGATGGGGATGATTATCAGAATCTGAATGCGTCAGTATTGGCTGTCGGCGAGGTGGATTGGGCGACGAAACAGTTCCACCCGGAAAGTTATCAAGAGTTAGATCACGGTTTGGATTACTATGCTCCCCAAAGCCTTGAGGACGACAAAGGCAGAAGGATCTGCATCGGTTGGATGCAGATGTGGGGAAGAAATTTCCCTACAGATGAGCTGGGCCACGGCTGGACAGGATCGATGACGATCCCGAGAGAGCTGAAATGGGAAGATGGCAAGTTGAAGCAATATCCGATCGGCATCGTAGCGAACAGTGACAATCAGGGAGAAATCAGCCCGGTGCTCACGATGGCAGATGCCAAAGAAACAATCCCTGGTATCGCAGGGGATTGCGGATTGCTGACGCTGAAAGTGGACACGTCCGAATTGGAAAAACTGTCCATCCATCTCCGTGAGAACGAGAACGAAAGAACAGTAGTGTCCTTCGACAAAGCAAAGAATGAATTGAGTATCGACCGATCCGCTAGCGGCATCGAACTGAAGGGGGAGGAAGCACACCCTCCTGTCAGCCGGAAAGTAGCATTGTCCGGAAAGAGCGATTATCTTGAACTCGCCATTTACCTGGACAGTTCGTCGGTTGAAGTGTTTGAGAAAAACGGCGAAGCGGTCATGACCACAAACGTATATCCAACCGAGACAGCGACGGGCATCTCCTTTGAGTGCAGCGGCAAAGCGGTATTTGAGGAAGCAACTTTTACGCCCTTCATTTAATCGGGTGTGCAGTTAGCTGTGCCGGACAAATATTTTAGGAATGAAGGAGACGTTATGCGGAGAGTTTATACTATTGGAGAAATACTGATTGATTTTTTCCCGAGTGAAATCGGGGTGCCCTTGAAAGAGGTCCACGGTTTCACCAAACAACCGGGAGGTGCGCCCGCGAATGTCGCGGTGACTGTCAGCCGTCTGGGCGGGAACGCGAGCTTCATCGGCAAAGTGGGCCAGGATGCCTTCGGGGATTATCTGACCGATGTGCTCAAACAGAATCAGGTGGATACCCGTCACCTGTTCCGGACCGCTGAGGCAAACACGGCGCTGGCTTTTGTGTCGCTCCAGGAAAATGGGGAGCGCGAATTCAGTTTCTACCGCAATCCCAGCGCGGATATGCTATTGGACAAGGAAGAACTGAATGAGCTTGTTTTCACGGCTGCAGACATCCTGCATTTTTGCTCGGTCGATCTGATCGAAGCACCCGTAAAGTATGCGCATCTTGCGGCGCTGGAAAAAATGCAGCAGGCAGGTGGGACAATCGTTTTTGATCCGAATGTCCGCTTGAATCTCTGGCCGGATCCGGAAATGCTGAAGCAGACGATCCAGCAATTCCTGCCGTATGCCGACATCCTGAAAATCAGCGACGACGAATTGGCCTTCATTACAGGCATGGATTCGGAAGCTGATGGGCTTGCGGCATTGCTGAAGACGGAGCCGAAATTGCTGATCTTTACAAAAGGCAGCAAGGGAGCTGACCTGTACTTCAAAGGCGAGAAGGCCAGTGTGGAAGGGATCAGCGTCAAAGCGGTTGATACGACAGGGGCAGGCGATTCGTTCATCGGTGCTTTCCTCTATCAGATTGCTAACAGGGCTGATTGGGAAGACTGTAGTTTGGATGAAATAGGCGAGATGGGCCTGTTCGCCAACCGTGTGGCCGCATTGGTGACGACGCGACCAGGCGGCATGCAATCCATCCCGACCCTGCAAGAAGTGTTGAGCTTGGAAGGGGAATAAATGCAGCACTGAATTTAGGTTCATAAATAACCTGCAATAACAATGTCAGCAGGGAAATCAGTTCGAATCTCAGTCAGAAAACCCGCCAAAATTGACTTGATAAGGAATTTGTCCACAGTAACCTCAATATTCTCCATCAAAATCATTTTAACGGGCAATCGCGACACGAACTCGAACCCAAAAACAAATAATTAGACATTCAATCCATCAAACCACAAGAAACCGGGCTGCCCTCAAATGAGGGCAGCCCGGTTTCTTGTGGTTAGGGATCAGTTGAAGACATTATTCCCCTAATATTTTCATGAACTCAGCACCAGTGATGGTCTCTTCGACCAGCAGATAATGGGAAAGCTCATGTAGCTTCTCGCTGTTTTCGTTCAATATGGCAATGGCTTTCTCATGTGCCTGCTTGATGATGTCCAATACTTCGCGGTCGACCTGCTCGGCCATCCCGGCGGAGACGTTTATGGAAGTGTCGCCGCCCAAATATTTGTTCGTCTGGGTTTCGATCTGCATCATGTCGAACGTGTCGCTCATCCCATAGCGCGTAATCATGGCGCGCGCCATCCGGGTCATCTGCTCAATATCGTTAGAGGCTCCGGTCGTGATGCTGCCGAAGACGATCTCTTCGGCGGCGCGGCCACCTGCCAAGGTGACGATTTTGTTGAACAGTTCCTGTTTCGTCATCAGCGATTTTTCGCCTTCTTCGATCTGCATCGTGTAGCCCAAAGCACCGGAAGTGCGCGGAATGATGGTGATCTTGTGGACCGGCGCGGATTCCGTCTGTTTGGCTGCGACCAGCGCATGACCGATTTCATGGTAAGATACGATTTCCTTTTCTTTCGGTGAAATGACCGCGTTCTTGCGTTGGTAACCGGCGATGACGGTTTCCACCGACTCTTCCAAATCACTTTGGGTGACGGCGTTGCGGCCTTCACGGACTGCTCGCAGGCCACCCTCGTTGATGATGTTCGCCAATTCGGCACCGGAAGCACCGGATGTGGCGCGGGCAATCGTATTGTAGTTGATGGAAGGATCCATCTTGTAGTTCGTTGCATGCACTTTCAGGATGGCTTCGCGTCCTGCCAAGTCCGGCAGTTCGACCGGTACGCGACGGTCAAAACGACCCGGGCGCAGTAGGGCAGCGTCAAGCGATTCCGGCCGGTTGGTGGCGGCCAGGAGGATGATGCCTTTATTGGCTTCGAAACCGTCCATTTCCGCCAGCAGTTGGTTCAAGGTCTGCTCACGCTCATCGTTACCCCCGCCGTAGCCGCCGTTATCGCGTTTCTTACCGATCGTGTCGATCTCGTCGATGAAGACGATACATGGGGCTTTTTCGTTGGCTTCCTTGAAGAGGTCGCGGACTTTGGCGGCGCCGCGTCCGACGAACATTTCGACGAATTCGGAACCGGATATGCTGAAGAACGGCACATCGGCTTCGCCTGCGACAGCGCGGGCCAAAAGGGTTTTACCAGTTCCTGGAGGTCCGACAAGCAGGATGCCTTTCGGATTCTTGGCACCGATATCCTGGTATTTTTTCGGTTGATGCAGGTAATCGACGACTTCGCTGAGTGCTTCTTTGGCTTCGTCCTGTCCGGCGACATCCTTGAATGTTTTCGAATCGCCTGCCTTCACGTAGACTTTGGCGTTCGACTTGCCGAATGACAAGGCGCCACTGGCTCCGCCGCCCATCCGTTTCGCCATCTGTTTGCCTAATAGGCTACCCAATCCCCAGAACAGCAGGAGCGGTAAGACCCAAGAAACCAAGATGGAAAGGATCGGGGAGGCTTCAGTCGGGATGTCCTTGCTGAAGGTCACATCGGCTTCTTCCAAGCGGGTGACGAGTGTCGGATCATCGATCAGGCCGGTCATGTAGACTTGTTTGTCGCCCGCGTCATCAGTCGCTACGAAGGTGATTTGGGTATCCTCCAGTTTGACCTCGGATACGTCACCCGCCGATACCTGGTTCAGGAACGTGCTGTAGGTCACTTCCTCCACGCTTCGGTTCATGTAGCTAGGCAACACGAAATAGTTCAAAAACATCAGGACGCTCAATGCCATCAACAAGTAATAGGCTGTCGTTCTGCGTTTATCGGGGTTTTCGTTATTCAAATTCAGATTCCATTTTCGATTGTTTTTATTTTTATCATCTGCCATTTATGTTTGTTCAATCCTCTCGTTGTTGTTCGTTCATTTCCTCTATCAGAAGCTGCAGTTCCTTGATGCCGGCAGAAATTTTTTCAAGCCGCTCTTCGGATACGCCTTCCATCAGCGAGCAGTATTTGCTTTCGATATCCTGCTCCATTTTCTGAAGGATCGCTTGGCCATTCGGAGTGAGTTTCAGCGTGATGAAACGCTCGTCGTCCGCGCGCCGCTCCCGCGTGAGATAACCTTGCTGTTCCAGTTTTTTGCAGATGGTGGAGACGTTGCCGTTGTTCATATCCATCACTTTCGCCAAACGGTTGAGTGACAGATCTTCGCTCAGCTTGATTTCCATCAAAATCCGCAATTGCAGCGGGGTGATGCAATAGTCTTTAGCGACCGGGCACGTCACGGTATCCTTGGAAACTTGGATGGTCCGCATCAGATCCCAGATCTCTTTTTTTAAAAAATCAATTTTCATTTTGAAATCCGCTCCTTTGCCGGATAATAGTTGTGATGTAAAACTATTCTAGTTCAAAAACATTATTCGTGCAAGCGGTTCAACTTACTCTTAAGTAAATCGTAAAGATTCATACCAAACAGGAATGTTGTGAACCTACTATAGAGCGCGCGTGTGAAGAAATCATGAAGATGCTTGAAATAATTTCATAAGAAATGTTTGCGGCGTGCTTCGCTCGTCGGAGGACGGCGTCCGGGAGGGGCTTCAGCTCCGACTAGGGGCCGCTGCCCGGAGGAGCACTCAAAAAATTGTCCCCACCTCCGGGGAAGCCCGTCTCCCCGGAGGAGAGCGCTCGGAATGCGGGGCGAACTCCGGTGAAGCCTGCGCTCACCAGAGGAAAAGACAAATCAGCCGATCCCCGGAAGACAGCGGTTGATCCGAAAATAAAGAAACGCACGCAAGCGTTCCAGGGAGATTTCCCCGCGCGCTTGCGTGCGTCAAAACATTCAGTTTGTGTAGTGCTGATAGAAATCCCGGAACTTATCGAGAGCCTCCCCGAGGAATCCGCGGCTGGTGGCGCAATTCAAACGGATATGGTTCCCATAATCCGCCACGAAGCGGCTTCCGGTCTCCACAAGGACACCCGTTTGCTGCGCCAATTCCAGGACGAACCGGTCGACATCTGTGACTTTGTTCAAACGGATCCAGACCAGAAAGCCTGAATCTGGCTGCATCCATTCCAGGTCCAAACCGGCCAACTGTTCTTCCATCAGAGCCATATTTCCCTTCAAGTAGGCAATCAAATCGTTATGCCAATCGCCCCCATGTTCATAGGCTGCAGAAATGAAGGCCATGCCGGCGCGATTGATGGTTATGTGGAAGCGGGCCAATTCGTGCTGGTAGGCTTGCCGCAACTCGGGATTCCGGATGATCACGTAGGAGGCCGTCAATCCCGACAAGTTGAAGGTTTTGTTCGGCGAACTGGCCACGATGATGTCTTCGTATTCATCCATGAACGAAATCAGCGAAATGAACGGTTTCTCCGTGAGGTTCAGTTCGCCATGGATTTCATCGGAAAGGATTATGACGCCGTGCTCTTTGCAGATTCGGACGACTTCCTGCAACTCTTCATAGGACCAGATCCGGCCGGAAGGATTATGCGGATTGCAGAAAAGCAGTGTCCCGACAGATTGAGACACGATTTCCTGTTCCATCCGCTTGGTGTCGATCCGGTAGGCGTCATCCGCCTCCAGCAGCGGAACGGTCACCATCCCGCCGAAATTCGTCGCGATATCCTTAAAGACGCCGTAGACCGGCGTCAGCATCATGATCGGCTGGCCTTTGCTGACAAGGTCGGCCGCGAAATGCATGGAAGCGATGGTCCCGTTCGCCGGAACGAGCCATTCCTTTTCGATCGGTGTCTTCAGCTTGTCCCGGTACCAGGCTTGGATCGTGTCGTAGAAGCTGTCCGGCACATCGAAATAACCGAAGTCCCCGGTCTCGACGAACGCATGGAAAGCCTGCAGCACCGCCGCGTCCTGACGGAAATCCATATCGGCGATGAAAAGGGGATAGACGTCCTCGCGCGCTGTTCTGAAACGCCGCTGGATATAATCCTTGTCCCATTTTTTTGATCCGTTCCCGCGCCTGTTCAATGGGTTATCAAATGTACGCAATACAATCCACTCTTTTCTGTAGATGATGAAATGATGTGTGTATACAACACCAGTATAAGGGCCTGGCGAGGGAATGACAAATGGAGAATGCTTCCTGTTGCCGCCACCGCTGTGTATAATGGAGCAGAGAGATTTTGTGATTACAAAAAAAGGACTGATGAACAGTATGAAAGCATATAAATATATCCAAACGCCGCTCGGGAAGTACTTGCTGGCCGAAAACGGCAAGGGCATCACGTTTCTGGAGCATGTTGCAATGGAATTGGATCCGCGGATCGAAAAGGAAATCGCGGCTGGAGAAATGTTGGAGGCGGACACACCTTTGTTGCTTGAAGGGGAACGCCAATTGCAGCAATATTTCAATGGTGAGCGTCAGGAATTCGAGCTGCCTTTGGATGCAGCCGGTACGCCTTTCCAATTGAAAGTGTGGGAAGCTTTGCGCCAAATTCCTTACGGCGAGACGCGTAGCTACAAGGAAATAGCCATCGCTGTCGAAAATCCGAAAGGCGTCCGCGCAATCGGCATGGCAAACAACCGCAACCCAATCTCGATCATCACCCCTTGCCACCGCGTCATCGGCACGAACGGCAAACTGGTTGGCTATGCCGGCGGGTTGCATCTGAAGGAATATTTGCTGAATCATGAGACAAAGGTTGCAATCGAGAAAGGTTTGATCAAAGCGGATATCTGAATCATTGGGAGAAGGGATTCTCAATTATGATGAATATTCTCAATAAGAGGATGATAAATGGGCATCCATGCTGTCGTAAAGGTAAAGGGAAAACGTCGCCATATAGTAATAAATTGAAATGAAATCCAGCAGAAACTAATCTGAAAATTCAGAAAAGAGCCAGGAACCTATTGTTCCCGGCTCTTTTTTCTTTGTGGAAATGCATATGATGTCTAAATGGAGCTAAAGAATGTTGGCGGTTAAGCGCGAAAAAAAACAAATATCCAATATCGTTAATTGTATCCGTTATCATCATAAGTTAAACCTATGATTCGGATAAAAATGATTGATTGGATATTTGGCTAGCCAGAAACTATACTTCAGATATCAAGTTGAGTAATGAGCAATCAATAGAACTGCAGTCTATAGGAACTTGTTACTATAAGGATTCAACTGGATAAATACAAATCCATGGATATATGAAAACGCAAACATTTGGAGGGACGATATGTTAAGAGAGCTACAATGCAGCATCTTTCGCGGTGGCACAAGCAAAGGTGCATTCGTAATGGAAGAAGATTTACCGGAAAACAAAGAGGAACGTGATCAGATCCTATTAAAAATCATGGGCAGCCCTGATCAACGCCAAATTGATGGTTTGGGTGGGGCAGTCTCCACAACCAGTAAAGTCGCCATAATTTCAAAAGAAACAACCGAAGATTGGGATGTCAATTATACATTTGCGCAAGTTCAAATCGATAAACCTTTTGTCTCCTATGCAGGGAACTGCGGGAACATTTCATCTGCAGTAGGAGTCTTCGCACTTGAAAATAATCTGGTGGATATTACCTCCCCAATCACGACTGTAAGAGTATATAATACAAACACAAAGAAAATCATTCACGAGCATATCCCCACGCCGAACGGAGAAATCACTTATGAAGGCGACTTCAGTATTTCAGGTGTTCCAGGAACTGGCTCGAAGATCGAATTGGAGTTTTTGAATCCGGAAGGTTCCTTCACCGGCAAACTGTTGCCGACAGGGCAAACCAAAGACGTGCTGAAAATTGCTGATTACGGAGAAGTCGAAGTATCGATTGTCGATGCAGCAAACCCGCTGGTGTATGTCAAAGCAGAAGCTATCGGTTTTGCAGGAACAGAGACGGCGGCCATGATTGACGCAGACCCGGCCAATCTGGTGCTGTTGGAAAAAATCAGGGGAGAAGCAGCAGTCAAAATGGGCTTGGCCGAAAATTGGGAAGCAGCCGCTACGGTGACGCCAGGAGTACCCAAAATGACGATCATATCATCAACACAGGATTTCATTACGGATAGCGGAAAAGAAATAAACGCTTCCGAATATGACCTTTCCATCCGGATGATGAGCATGCAAAAAGCCCACAAAACCATCGCTTTGACAGGGGCGTTGTGTACAGCCGCCGCCTGCGCGATTCCGGGCACCATCCCGAATGAAGTGCTGGGGAATGAAAATGTGAAGAATGAGCTTGTGCTTGGGCACAGCGACGGCATCATTTCGGTTGCCATGAAGTACAAAAATGAAAATGGGACGATAAAAATAGACTCCGTATCGAGTCACAGGACCGCGCGAAAAATCATGGTCGGTAAAGTCTACTACAAAGGATAGAAATAACACAAAGAATAGGAAGTGTTGAAATGTTAGCGTTGTTAGGCTATGGAATGATTATTACCTTCATGGTTTTGTTATTAACCAAGAAAATGTCACCTTTTGCAGCATTAATTTTAGTTCCCGTCGTTTTTGGTTTAGCTGCAGCATTTATAAGTGGAACACCACTTTTGGAAGTATTTGATTGGATTTTTGGAGGTTTGTATTACTCGCTGGATGAGAACAAGACACTTATCAGTAAAGGTGTGGCCCCAACGATTACATTATTGCTGTTCGCCATTCTTTACTTCTCGGTTATGTTGGACGTCGGTCTATTCGATCCCTTGGCTACGAAGATGATCAAATGGGCAAAAGGCGATCCAATGAAGATTTGTGTCGCAACTGGTGTTATCTCATTAATCGTGTCACTGGATGGTGACGGGACAACGACTGTTTTGATCGTAACAACAGCAGTTCTGACGCTTTTCAAGAAAATGAGGATGAACCAGCTCTACTTGGCGGTAATCATCGGTTTCTGTAACTCGGTAATGAACTTAGTCCCTTGGAGTGGCCCGATGGCGCGTGCCATGCCGGTGCTGAACTTGACACCGAAGGAATTCTTCGTACCCGTTATTCCGGGTATGATCGGCGCAACAATCCTGGCATTGTATATGTGCTACTACTACGGTAAAAAAGAGCGTGCTCGTCTGGGCTACGTTCAAGGCAGCGGCATCATCCATGACAGTGACTTGGAACACATCATTAAAGAAATCAACGAAAAAGATGCGTATTTGAAACGCCCTAAATTGATTTGGTTCAACTTTATTCTTACAGCGGCAATCATGACAATGTTGATCATGGACATCATCAATGGCGGTATCCTCTTCGTGCTTGGTACAGCCATCGCGTTGCTGGTCAACTACAGACAGTTGAATCTGCAGTCTTCCCGTCTGATCGCAAATGGTGGAGAAGCATTAGGTCCAGTAAGTTTGGTTTATGGAGCAGGTATCATCATGGGTGTTCTGAACGGCAGCGGCATGAGTGAAGCCATCGCACAACAAATGGCTGGCATGATTCCAGAAACTATGGGTGCCTACATTCCTTTCTTCCTGGCTTTGATTTCTTTACCTGGTTTGTTCTTCTTGCCAAATGACGCTTTCTACTTCGGTATCCTGCCGGTATTGGCACCAATCGCTTATCAATACGGTGCAACACCGACTGAAATCGGTGTCGCTTCCATGATGGGTCAAGCCATCCGTTTTGCAAGTCCATTAGTGGCCTTCCTTTATGTTTTGGTTGACAGAACAGAAGTCAGCTTTGGCGATTACTCAAAAGAATACCTGAAATGGGGTCTTCCAAGCTTTGTGATCCAAACAGTCATCGCCATTCTGATCGGTGCGATTCCGTTGCCTTTCTTGTTTAATTAATCATCAAACGACTTCCCGGCAAAGATCAATCAACGTTCTGATGTAAGGAGGCAGTTTTCGCCCTTTTCGGTAAGCCACAATCATATCGGCATAATGTGGCTTACCCTCGAAAGAGAAAAAGCGCGGGGCATTGCCGAATTTCAAGTGACGGATATGGGTCTCATTCAAAAAAGAGATGCCATATCCCGTCATCGTCAGGTTGACTGCTGTCTCGATATTCCGCGTATGCGTCACTTTATTGGGGACGAAATGGTGTTCCGCAAAAATCGCTTCGGCGATCTGGCCGGTGCGCTGATCGGGGAAATGCAGAATGAACCGATCCTTTTTGAACAAATGCAGATCAATGGAAGGGTAGCTGCTCTTCGGATTAGGCTTCCCTTGATTGATGCAAGGATGTCCTGAGGGCACAGCCAACAGGATCTCTTCCGATTTGATGATTTCAAAGTCCAAATTCAACGCGTGATGCGGCATATTCATGATTGCGATATCCGCTTCGCCGTTGTTTATTTTTTCTTCGACAACTTTGGAAGATTCTTCGAGCAATTCGACTTCGATATTTGGGTAGATTTCATTGAACTTCGGCAAGATATCCGGAGCCAGATAGGAGCCGCGCATGAATGGAATGGAAACGCGCAGACGGCCGATTTTGTTGTCCAATATATGGGCAGCTTCATCGTAAAAGTTTTCGCGCATGCGCAGAATCTCGATTCCGGCAGCCAAAAAACGTTCACCAAGGAAAGTCAGTTCGTATTTCTTTCCGATTTGATTGAAGACTGGAAATCCCAAGCGGGCCTGCATGTTTTTGATGTACATGCTCAATGAGGGCTGTGAGATGTAAAGAGACTCAGCTGCCCTTGTCAAACTGCCGCAGTCGTTAATCGCCTTCACGTATTCGATATCTTTCATTTCCATAGAATCATCCCCTTATCATAAGTTTTGGTTATGATATACATAAAAAATATATATTTCATTTATGTTTATTATAGGGATACAATCACGTTAAGTAAATACAAGAAATTAAAAATTGGAGAGGTACTATACTATGAACAGCAAGCAGAAATCAATCAAAACCATCAATACAAATGGGAAGGAGTATAAGTACTACGATCTGAAATCACTGGAAAATGGACAAGTGGCGATCGCCAAATTGCCATATTCCATCCGTGTCTTGCTGGAAAACTTGTTGCGACAAGAGGACGGCAAAGTCATCACTGAACAACACGTCCTGTCCTTAGCCAACTGGAAACCTGTAAACGAAGTGAAAACTGAGATCCCCTTCAAACCATCCCGTGTCATTCTGCAGGATTTGACAGGCGGAGCGGCGATTGTGGATTTGGCGGCCCTGCGTTATGTGACCGATAAATTGGGCAAAGATTCGGCAATCATCAATCCGGACATACCGGTGGATTTGGTCATTGACCATTCTGTTCAAGTCGACTACTCCGGATTCAATGATGCCTTCAGAATGAATGCGGAAATTGAATTCGATCGGAACCGCGAGCGTTACGAATTCTTCAGCTGGGCGGAAAAATCATTTGATTCCTTCAGTGTCGTGCCGCCAGCAACAGGAATCGTCCATCAGGTGAACTTGGAATACCTGGCGGATGTCGTCAAGGAAGCCGAAACCGATGGGGAAACCATCCTCTACCCGGATACTTTGGTAGGAACCGATTCACACACGACCATGATCAACGCTTTGGGTGTCCTTGGTTGGGGCGTCGGCGGTATCGAAGCGGAGGCAGGCATGTTGGGTCAACCGTGCTACCTGCAGATGCCGGATGTCGTTGGCGTACGCTTCACAGGCAAACTGCAAAATGGGGCAACGGCAACTGACTTGGCTTTAAAAATGACCCAAGTGTTGCGTGAGCAAAAAGTAGTCGGGAAATTCGTCGAATATTTCGGCGACGGCCTGAAAAACCTGACGATCGCCGACAGATCTGTCATTGCCAACATGGCGCCGGAATACGGTGCGACCTGCGGCTTCTTCCCGGTTGATGACGAAACATTGGGCTATCTGCGCTTCACTGGTAGGGAAGATGCGAAAGTCGACAGGATCGAAGCCTACGTCAAAGCGAACAACCTTTACTACAATGATGCAATCGAACCAGAGTACTCCGAACTGATCGAAATCGACCTTTCAACAGTGGAACCAAGCTTGGCCGGTCCGAAAAGACCGCAGGACTTAGTGAAACTGTCCGATGTCAGCCAGAAATTCAAAGAGGCATACGCCGCGCCGATGGGAAATCAAGGCTACGGGTTGGATGCAGCCGATATCGACCATAAAGTTACCATCACTTATGAAGACGGCTATCAAGAAGAAATGGAAAACGGAGCCGTATCGATCGCAGCCATCACAAGCTGTACGAATACTAGCAACCCGTACCTGATGCTCAGCGCGGCTTTGTTGGCAAAAAATGCGGTTGAAAAAGGCCTGTCAGTCAAACGCTACGTCAAAACATCCATGTCGCCGGGATCGAAAGTGACGGCGCGCTATTATGAAAAATCGGGCTTATTGCCTTATCTGGAAGCGTTGGGCTTCAATATCATCGGCTACGGCTGCATGACTTGTGTGGGCAACTCCGGACCGCTGAGACCGGAAGTCAGCGAAGCGGCCAAAGAGGGCAACATCCTGCTTTCGGCTGTATTGAGCGGTAACCGCAACTTCGAAGGACGCATCCATGCGGAAGTGAAAGCTGGCTACCTGGCAGCGCCGCACTTGGTCATCGCCTATGCTTTAGCAGGAAATGTCAAAGTGAATCTGGCCACTGACCCGATCGGTACAGACAAAGAAGGCCAGCCTGTCTATTTCAAGGACATTTTACCGAGCAACGAAGAAGTCCAAAAAGTTGTGAATGAATCGGTTCTGGCGGATATGTTCAAAGAAGAATATCGTTCTGTATTCGATTCAAACGACTTGTGGAACAAAATTGAATCTGCAGATAAACCAGTCTACGATTGGGATGCCGATTCGACCTATATCGCAAATCCGCCATACTTCGAAAACTTCCAATTGGAAACAGAGCCGATTACGACCCTGAAAGGATTGCGCGTTTTAGGGAGATTCCAGGATTCGATCACAACCGACCATATTTCACCTGTCGGGGCGATCGCAATGAAGTCTCCTGCCGGAAAATATCTGATGGAGCATGGCGTGAAACCGAAAGATTTCAACTCATACGGAAGCCGAAGAGGACACCATGAAGTGATGGTGCGCGGTACCTTCTCGAATATCCGCCTGAGAAATGCTTTGGCTGACGGACTGGAGGGTGGATTCACCAAATACATCCCGACCAATGAAATCATGCCGATTTTCGATGCCAGCGTGAAATATAAAGAAGATGGCACGGGATTGGTCATCCTGGCCGGCGACGACTATGGGATGGGATCTTCCCGTGACTGGGCGGCAAAAGGCGCCAGACTGTTGGGCGTCGATGCGGTCATCGCGAAAAGTTTCGAACGGATCCACCGCTCCAACCTGATCATGGTGGGTGCGCTTCCACTGGAATTTCTGAAAGGCGAAGATGCGGACACGCTGGGATTGACCGGCTTGGAAGAGTACGCGATCGCAATCACGGATGAGGTAAAACCGAATGAAGTGATCACTGTGACAGCGCAAGCTGCGGATGGAACGGAAAAAACATTCCAAGCAATCGCAAGGCTGGATTCTGAAATCGAAATCGACTACTACCGCAACAAAGGGATTTTGCCGATGGTGCTCAGAAACAAGATCAAATAAGCTTTTCTTAACATGCTATTCCGAGTAATCGATAAATAGAAGGAGCCGGCCCCGACTCCGGCTTCCAGAATACGCAAAAAGCAGGCCCGTAACAGCCTGCTTTTTGCGTATTAAACTGAAAAAGAGGCAACCTCAAAAAAAATGAGGTTGCCTCTTTTGTCATTCCACATACATAGATAATTTCTTCTCGATACGTGTCTGGAAAGCAGCGAAGACGCTGCAGACCGCCCAGTAGATGAGCGCGACCAGGATGTACATGGTCATATAATCGAACTCGCGGCCGCCGACAATCTTGGCGTTCTGGAACATTTCCGGAACGGTAATCATCGCCGCCAAAGACGAGCCTTTGATCAGGTCCAAAAGCACATTGCTCATCGGCGGGATGGCGATCCGCAGCGCTTGCGGCACGATCACTTTCCGCATGATGAACGACCACTTCAGCCCCAGCGCATAAGCCGCTTCCCATTGACCGTGATTGACGGAATTCAATGATGAGCGGATGATTTCCGCGCTGTAGGCGGCTGAACTCATGCTGAAGCCGATGATGGCCGCCGTAACTGCAGTGAATTGGATGCCGATGAACGGAAAGCCGAAGTAAAGTAGGAACAAAATGACCAAAGTAGGGGTTCCCCTCATGAAGGAGATGTAGAGCCGCGCTAGCCAGCGTAGTGGTTTCAACTTGGCCAACTGCAGCATCGCAAGAACAAAGCCAAGCAGCGTGCCATTCACCATGCTGGTCAACGCGATTCCAAGTGTATAGCCCATCCCTTTCAGGACGTACGGAAGGCTTTCTAGAGCCAACTCCGGATTGAAGATATACTGCCATTGGATGCCTGACATGTCTTGCCCACCTTTCTGTTCTACGTATTTACTTCATGTTTCTATTCTACGTCGCTTACATCAATCACAGGGAAATCATATTCGATCTGTACGGTTACGTCCGCGCCGTCGTAGAACTGTTTCGACAATTCCGCCAAAGTGCCGTCAGCACGCATTTCGTCCAATGCTTCGTTGAATTTTTCGGTCAATTCGTCGTTGCCTTTTTTGATGGAGAAATTAGTTTCGGATGGGTTGTAGAAAATGTCATGCACTTTTACCGGGATATCCGGCAAAGCGGCAGTCGCCAGTTTTTGTGCGTAGTAGTCGTTCAGGATAACGTCGGTCCGTCCGTTCGCAACGTCCGAAAGGTACATATCGTTTGTCGCGTTGTCGTAGATTTTTTCTTCCGCGCCGAAGTAACGCGCGACTTTCATGTAAGTCGTCGTTGCCGCACCGGCAGCGATTTTGCCTTTCAAATCTTCCAGCGTTTCGATGCCGGAATTATCGGATTCACGGACAACCATGGCACCGAATGAATATTTGTATGGAGTTGTGTAATTGTATTTGTCGGCATTTTCGCCATTGCGGTCGATCCCGAATGCTGCAACATCCACTGCGCCGCTGTTGACGGAAGTAAGCATACCGTCCACGCCCATTTCTGTGAATTCCACTTCCACGCCGATGCGCTCAGCGATTTCACGGAGGATTTCCACCTCGTAACCGGTCAATTCGTCGGTTTCTTTGTCGTGATAAGAATTAGGGTAAAGCGTTCCGGAAGTGGCTGCCTTCAAAACCCCGGCTTCCTCGATCTTGTCCCATGCTGTTTCTGAATCAGTTAATACTGCTGTATCAGTAGCGCTGCTGTCGGCAGTTTCGCCGCTCCCGCAGGCCGCCAAAGTCAAACCTAGTAATGCTGTCAAACCGCCAAATAAAACTCTCTTTTTCTTTACCATCCGTGAAACCTCTCCTTTTTCCTCGAATAAGAACTAGACATAAGATAGCACGTATCAGGGATGAAAGCAACCGTTTTATCTATAAAAATAATACAGTTTTAAAAACTGTTATAAATCATTTTCATCGGAAAGATTGAACAAAATGAACATGTCTTGTTATGTGGTTCCGAACATTCGCTTGGGATGTTGGTACAGTTCGCAAAACAGATTGTGAAGTGGGGAACAGCCTTCGCAATATGCAACGAAAGTTACTGAAAACAAAAAATGTTTAGGATTGTCCGATTACCGGGAAGAATCGGACAAGCGGAACAAGCTATATAGCGGTGTTGTCTGATAACCGCGAAGAATCGGACAACCAGAATATGATCCAGCACCGCATGCAAAACAAAAACCCGGATCGGCATCAAACACCAATCCGGGTCCATTAAGTTTGTCTATCAAATCGTGTTTTTCTTAACGCACCCCGCGCACATTTTCGGCATCGAAACTGAACAGGATGCCATTACCCGGCACATCCAGTTGCATCTGCTCGACGATGGCGGTTTCCACCGCCGGAGCGACAGCGGAGGTGACGAGGTTCATGATGATGTCTTTGCCGGCATCCACTTCGATCCCGAACACTTTTCGGCATTTTTCTGCGAAGGCTCCGGTACCGTGGAAGAGGGTGCCGCCGCGTGCGCCTGCCGCTGCTGCAGCTTCGACGACTTCGTCTCCCAATCCTGCGGCGACGAGCGTGAAGAAAACTTCGTGATCGGCCAGCAGATGGGCTTCCTGTTCATCCATGTGCAGGCGTTCGCCGTGAGTGCCCAGCAGATGCGAAACCGGACTCGTGAAGAGGATGCCGCGATTCGGCAACTCGAAATGGAAGAGTGAGCTGATGTGTTCGATGGCAGGCTGCGTTTTTTCACGAGCGCAGACCATAAAGAGGATCTCTTTTTTTACTTCATGAAAACCGATTGTGCGCAATAAAGTGCTGGAAACCGTGCCGGAACCATGCATGATGGTTCCTCCGGTGATGCCGCATTTCTTCGCTTCCTCAAGCACCCGGCTGGCTTTGCCGATGTTGACGACGACAAAAATGACGTCGTAGAATTTTGTGTTTTCAACTTGTTTGGTCATTTAAAGACCCTCCTTTACACTATTGCGCTGGTAGATGGCGCCTAGCAATTGCAGCGAGATGATCGGCATCATCGCCACCATTGCGATCATCCCGAAGCCTTCCAAGAGCACGTTGGCATCCGGCGTGATTTCCGCGACACCTTGGATGAACGCCAGGATGAAAGTGGCCGTCATCGGCCCGGAAGCGACGCCGCCCGCATCAAAGGCTATCCCGACGAACAACTTCGGGACTTTGTAGGAGAGGGCGAGGATGATCAGATAGCCGGGGACAAGATAGTGCCACAGTTGCAGCCAAGGGATGAGCACACGCACGACCGACAAGAGGACGGCGAGCCCGACTCCGATGGACAGGAATCCCAGTACAATACCGCGCTTTACATACCCTGTTGTAACATCTTCTATTTGATGCGTCAATACATATACCGCAGGTTCCGCCAAAATGACCAATACCCCCAGCACAAAACCGACGATCAGGACCGGAATGGAACTGTCCATCCCAGCGATCAGCATGCCGAGCTTGCGCCCGACTTCCATGAAACCGGCATTCACGCCGGTCAGGAAAAGGACCAGTCCGACGAACAGATAAGCCATCCCCAAGAAAATTCGGCGGAATGCGCGTTTCGAAAGCTTCTCATCAGCGAAAAAAACATGATTGAGCACGAATATGATCAATATAGGCGAAACGGCCAACAGGATTTCGCCCGCGATTTTCGGCAGTTCGTGCAGGAATGGCGCAAGCCAGTGGGTCACCGTAGCTGAGCTTGTAGGCATCGATCCCGAGAGCGGTTCGTCGGAACGGACGAATAAACCCAGGATTAATACGGCCAGAATGGCGCCGGCTGAGGCGATCCCCACCAAGCCGAAGCTGTCCTCTTCCGCTGATTGCGTCCGCCGGTTCAGGGAGGCGACCCCGACAGCCAGCGCCAACATGAAGGGCACGGTCAAAGCGCCGGTAGTCGATCCCGATGCATCAAAAGCGATGGCGAACAGGTCGTTCGTGCTGAAGTAAGCCAAGCCGAAGATGGCAAGGTAGAGGAACGTGAACGTCTTGTTCAGCGGATAGCGGTAAACGATCCGGAACAATCCAATCGTCAGCATCACGGCGATGCCGACGGAAACGACAAGCAGGAGCATATTCTTCGGATACATGCCGTTCGTGACCTCGGAAACCTGCGCCGCCAAAATATGCAGATCCGGCTCCGCAATCGAGATGAAGAAACCGAGTACAAGCCCCATTCCAAGCACGTATTTCATGCTGCCGCTGCGGGCCAAGCCTTTCCCGAGGAATTTCCCGATCGGCGTGATGCCGATGTCCACTCCGAAAAGGAAGATGGATAAGCCGATGATGATGAGCAGCGCCCCGAACAGGAACCGCTGCAGGTCAATCGTCTCGAGCGGAGTCAAAGTAAAGTGGAGCAGGACGACCAGCAGCGTGATCGGCATCACCGACTGCATGACTTCCCTTAATTTTTCTGTAAATATACGCATAGATTCAATCCTTTCATATTGATGTTATAATGTTGAAGAGTAATATCCATACATAAAACATAACATGCCAACTATTAAATAGGAAGTGAAACGGACTATTTTGTAGCGGATCAGGCAATATAGTTATTCTTCCAGAAAATTCTGCTGGCTCCGCCGGCCGCAAGAGCCAGTCGTTTTATTTTGACGGAAGCGCCCCAAAGCATTAGAATAAAGGAAACAATAGGGTTTCAAGAAGGATGATTATGATGAACATAAAAAACAAAAGCCTGCTGAAGACTGCCGTTTTGGCTGGCGCGGCGGCCTATCTTCATCTCCAAAACACGTGGATCCAGAAGACCGAGTACACGATTCCGGTAAAGAACCTTGCGCCGGAAAACGAAGGGCTGAAGATCGTTCAGATTTCCGATCTCCATCTGCCGAAAGAGAAAATCGATCTGAACAAGCTGGTCAGCATGACCAAAGAAGCGGATCCGGACTTCATTTTCCTGACTGGCGACCAGATCCAAGGCAATGATACCTTTGACCCATCGGTTGTGGAAAAACTGTTCCGGAAATTGGCGGCGATCGCGCCGACCTATGCCATCAACGGCAACCATGACCGTCATTCGCCGATGTTCCAGATTGCGTTGGATCTGTACAAGAAAACAGGGATCCGCTATCTGGACGATGAAGCGATCAGTGTCCTTGCAAAGGGACGAAAGCCTGTCGTGATCATGGGATTGAGCGACAAAAGCTCGGCCATCCAAAAAATCACGAAAGACTTCCTGAAGAAGATCCGGCTGAGAAAAGATTGGCAAGGCCAAACGCGCCTTCTGCTGGCACATCGACCTGAATATTTCCTGAAGTACCATATCGATCCGGAAAAATCAGCTGACATCACGTTTGCCGGCCATGCGCACGGCGGCCAGATCCGCATCCCTAGACTGGGCGGACTATATGCACCGGGACAAGGAAGGATGCCGCAGCATACTGATGGGGTATATTTGTTGCCCACGGACCCGGAAAAGAAACTGGTCGTCAGCCGCGGTCTCGGCGGATCCTCTTTCCCGTTCCGCATCAACAACCGTCCGGAGTTGATTGTCGTGACTCTGACGAACGGCTCCCTTTCAGAAATCTTGTAGACGCACCCGTTTTGATTTTCTGAAAGTGGAGAGGGAAAATTTTTCCCTCAGGTTTGTTATGAAAGCGCATTAATAATTTTTGTATTTCTGACGGAATTGCGTTACACTTAAGGTAATAAGTAGAAGGAGCGTGGATTATCATGGTAAAGAGCGCAATGGATAGAATGCCTTTGAATGACGGTTTTACAATCCCCGGTATTGGATACGGCACATGGGGCGTGAGTAATGATGAAGCTGAGGAGTTAGTCTTCATGGCCATCATGCGCGGATTCCGCCTGATTGATACAGGCAGCATGTACGAAAATGAAGTCGGCGTAGGCCGCGGTATCCATAAAGCCATCAACGCAGGAATTTCCAGAGATGATATTTTTGTCGTGACCAAACTCGGTAAAGACGATATGGGATATGAAAAAGCATCAGATGCTATCCGTGCCAGCTACGATCGTCTCGGACTAAAATACATCGACCTGTTCCTGATCCACTTCCCAAACCCTGACGAAGGCGTGACAGCAGCAACTTGGAAAGCCCTTGAGGAAGCCAAGGATTCCGGAATCGTCCGCAGCATCGGTGTCTCCAACTTCATGCGCGGAGACCTGAAGGACTTGTTGGAGAATTCCCGCATCAAACCAGTCGTGAACCAATTGGAGATCAATCCGTTCAATCTCATGGAGGAAGTGGACGATTTCGGCTACGACAACAACATCATGACGATGGCTTACAGTCCATTGGCTAAGGGCAGAGTATTGGATGACGGAAAAGTCATGAAAATCGCTGAAAAATACAACAAAACGCCGGCTCAGATCGTATTGAAATGGGCCGTGCAGCGCGACATCATTCCGATTCCGAAAACGAAGGATGCCGACCGCATGAAAGATAATCTTGATCTGTTCGACTTCACCTTGACGGATGAGGAATTGGAGAGAATCACCCGCATCAAGAAAGACAGCAACTTCGTGAAGGGGCACCAAGACCACAACCTCGGCAAGAGAATCGGGGTCGACACCCATAACATCAAGTGATGCCAATCAAATTAAAGCTGGGGGCTTCCGGGTCTCCAGCTTTTTTTTGGATGTGAACATTGTTTAAAAAAAGGACGTGCTGAATGCAAAATTTCTACAAGAAAAATGAATTGTTTTTTGCTCTGATCTGGATTGCCGTCTATGTCTTAAGCATCAGCGCCGCCGATGGGCTGTCCGAAGAGATCGGGATCCTGAAAGTGATCACGTTACCTGTGGCGCTAGTGTTGAGTTTCTTTCTTTACGGATGGATCCGGAAGAACAAGCTGCAACAGTACTACGGGCTACGGCGGATCACATCTATCGATTTCCGTAAGTATCTGTATTTTTTGCCGCTGCTGGTCCTGTCGACAGCCAATTTTTGGAACGGCGCCGTCTTTGAACATTCTTTCCTTGAAACGGCCTTATTCATTGCCAGTATGCTGTTCATCGGATTCCTTGAGGAAGTCATCTTCAGGGGCTTTCTGTTTAAAGCCTTATCCAGGAAAAGCATCCGCTCGGCAACGCTCATCTCCAGCGTCACATTTGGGATGGGCCATATCGTAAACCTGCTGAACGGGGCGGATTTTCTTCCGACGTTGCTGCAGATCGGTTACGCGAGCGCAATCGGTTTCCTTTTTACGGTACTGTTCATAAAGACAAAAAGCTTGTGGCCGGGCATTATTGCGCACGCATTCATCAACGCAACGAGCCTCTTTGCAGTGGAAGGAAATGGATCCGTCCAGCTCGTCAGCAGCCTCGTGATGGTGTTCATATCTGTGGGATATGCGTTATATCTCTCGCGGGTCGTTACTGAGAACTAGAGGTAGTGTTACTGTGTGGCTGCCTGGAAAATGATATAATGGCTGTAAATATGCAGAACAAGGGTGGATTATATGAATTTTTATTATGACGAAGAAGCAATCCGCTATCTGAAGGCCAAAGATCCGATCTTGGCGGATATCATCGACCGGATCGGGCCGATCGAAAGGCCGATCGATGCGGATCTCTTTTCGGCGCTCATCAACAATATCGTCGGCCAGCAGATTTCGATGAAGGCCCAGGAAACCGTCTGGAAAAGGATGCTTGCCGCTTTCGGGGCAATCACACCGGAGAATCTTTGCCGAGTGAGCGTCGAAGAAATCCAGCAGTGCGGTTTGTCGACCCGCAAAGCGACCTATATCCGTGAAGCAGCTGAAAAAGTCCTTTCCGGCGAATGCAATCTGGAGGCGCTGAAGGACATGAACGATGAAGAAGTCATCGCCGAACTGTCGCAACTGCGCGGCATCGGCAAATGGACAGCCGAGATGCTGCTGATCTTTTCGATGGGGCGTCAGGATGTGCTGAGCTGGGATGACCTCGCCATTCATCGCGGACTGCGGATGGTGTACCATCACCGCAAAATCACGAAGCCATTGTTCCAAAAATACAAACGGCGTTACGCGCCGTACGGTTCGATCGCGAGCCTCTATCTGTGGGAAGTGTCCGTCGGCGTCCTACCGGATCTGAAGGACTACGCGCCGCTGTCGGAAGCCGAAAAGAAGAAACGACTGAAGCAGCGCCAAGAGCTGAAACGGGCGGAAAAGCAACTGCTATAAATATGAGGAGAGCATCCCAGCTGCATCGGGATGCTTTTTTCTTTTCTGATGCGGTTTGTGCCCTAAAAAGGTGGTATCGCTAAGCAATCCGACCCCGATTAGTGTAGAATAGGGATAGAATGTTCAAAAGAAAACAACGAGTGAGGGGATAAAGCCATGATCAGATTAGGCATCATCGGAACGAGCAGCATCGCGCATGAATTCGCCACAGCAGCAAAAGCATCCGGACAATTCGAAATAAAAGCGGTATACAGCCGCACCCAGTTCAACGCCCAAAGTTTCGGGGAAGGCTACGGTGCGGACCTGTTCGTCACGGAATTGGACAAATTCACAGCCTTGGAGGAAGTGGATGCCATCTATATCGCATCGCCGAACAGCCTCCATTTTGAACAAGCCATGTCGGCCATCGCAAACGGCAAGCATCTCATCGTGGAGAAGCCGATCTTCTCGAACACGAAGGAATGGGAGGCAGCCTTCTCCGCAGCGAAAGCCAACAATGTTTTCCTGTTTGAAGCCGCCCGCCACTTGCATGAACCGAACTTCGCGCTGGTCAAGAATGAAATCGCCAAATTGGGCGAAATCGACGGCGCCAGCTTCACTTATGCCAAATATTCCTCCCGCTACGACCAGGTTTTGGCCGGCGAGGAACCGAACATCTTCTCACTGAATTTTTCCGGTGGGGCACTCTCCGATTTGGGCGTGTACTTGCTGTATGCTGCCATCGCATGGTTCGGTGTGCCAGAGGAAGTCGATTATGCCGCCAAGAAAATCCAGACGGGCGTTGACGGAGCCGGCACGATGCTGCTGAAATATCCGTATTTCACAGCCAGCCTGCACACGTCAAAAATTTACAATTCCTTCGCCGATTCAGAAATATACAGTGCCAAAAAAACACTGATTCTCGATGGGGTCAATTTGATCCAATCGGTGGAACTGGTGGACGGCGAGACCAACGAACGGTACCAATTGGCCGAAAAAGCATCCGGACATTTTATGGATGATGAGGTCCGTGCATTCGCGCGCGTCTTGAATGATCCGGAAAATCCTGATACTATAGAAGACTATGAACGTTGGACGCAGATCAGCCGAGACGTCAACCGGACAATGGAAGCTCTGCGTAAAAAAGCAGGCATCGTTTACCCAGCGGATTTAGATGAGGCATAGGTCGGACGGATGCTTCCGCGCGAGGTATGCACCGCAGCCTAAAAACAGGCTGCATTATAAGAAATGAGGAAATAAATGATGATGATGGAAGAAATGGCAATGCCATTCGAGAAATACTGGAACGAGATGAGTTTTCAGCTGCCGACGCCGATCCAAGAAAATGTCTTCAAGCCATTGATGGAAGGCAAGGATGTTGTTGGCCTATCGCCGACCGGTACCGGCAAGACGTTGGCTTATGCTATCCCGTTGCTGCAAAAAACGGATGCCAACAAGGAATTGCAATTGTTGGTGCTCGTGCCTTCGCAGGAATTGGCGCACCAAGTAGGGCACGTATTGGCGGAATGGGGTTCCCTGAAGGACTTGACCGCGCAAGTGATCATCGGTGGCGCGAACGTGGGCCGTCAGATCGACAAGCTGAAGGAAAAACCGGAAATCGTAGTCGGAACACCGGGACGATTACTGGAATTGGCCAACCAGAAAAAACTCAGACTGCACAACATCAAAACGGTCATCTTGGATGAAGCCGACTACTTGATGCAGGAAGAGCATCTGAGTGCTTTGCGCGAATTGATCAAAAAAATGCCGGGTGCCCGCCAGATGGGTTTCTTTTCGGCTACGAACAGCGAAAACCTGAAGGATATCCAGAAATGGTTCAATACGGAGCCGCTTTGGTTCGACACGACCAAAGAAGGCCAATTCATGGACCAGACTGTCCATGGCTTCATCGAGGCGCCGACGCGTAAACGTGCGGAAATGCTGCGCCGTTTGGGCAACTTGGAAGGCATGCAGGCGCTCGTTTTCGTGAATTCTACGCAAGAACTTGATTATTTGGCGGGAAAACTGCAGTTCGAGGGCATCAATGTCCGCATGCTGCACAGCGATTACGGCAAGGCACAGCGTAAGAGCGCTATGGAAGAATTCCGCAAAGGCAACGCGACTTTCCTTCTGACGACGGATGTTTCCGCCCGCGGGATCGACATCCAGGATCTGCCTTACGTCATCCATTACGATCTGCCGCTTTCGAAGGAAACCTACTTGCACCGCTCCGGACGTACGGGCCGGATGGGCAAAAAAGGGGTCGTGCTGTCACTCGTAAATGACCGCAACAGTCGCGATATCAAACGCTTCGCACCGCATCCGGATGAAGTAAAAGAATTCTTCATCTACGGCGGTGAGCTCGTCAACGAACTGCCGAGCCGCGAATCACGTGACGCCATCCGCGATGCGCAGAAACCGGCCGCAGCCAAAGCAGCCAAAATCCAGAAAAAAGCTGCCTTGAAAGAGGAAGAGGCGTCCCCGCAAGCGCCAGCCAAGAAAATCAAAAAGAAAAAAGTCCGCACCAAGACGCTGAAAAACAAAGGTGCGCGCCGCAAGCCAACAGAACAAAAGCCAACAGAATAAACTGGAAAACTTTCCGCATTCTGCCGGAAGGACAGCCCGAAACCGCGCTTGCTGGGGCTGTCCGCGGCGGCGTGCGGATTTTTTTGTTCGATCGGAAAGCAGACGGGAACTCCGGCCAAGCCGACGGTCGCCGGAGGACAGCGCTGCGAACTGCGTCCACTCGCGCGTTCGCTAGTCCCAACAGGCAGATTTCCTTCCCCGGTCCGTTGCGGCGAACCCCGCGCACCTGTATAATCAAAGACAGAGAACGAATATGTATGCGGATACGGAACAAAGTCCGCTATGCAACACAAGAAAGGGGTGCATGCTAATTATGGTCACCATCAATGACATCGCCAAAATGGCAGGTGTGGCGAAGAGCACCGTTTCCCGCTATCTGAACGGCGGGGCGGTCAGCGAAAAAACAAAGGCGAAACTGGATGAAATCGTTGCCGAGAACGACTATAAACCGAATAAATTTGCCCAAAGCCTGAAAGCGAAGCGAACGCACATGGTCGGGACGATCATTCCGCGTCTGAATTCCTTTGCGACGAATGAAGCGTTGCGGGGCTTGGAGAACAGCCTGCGCCTTTCCAAAAACCAATTGTTGATCACGAATGCGGATCAGAGCCGCGAGCGCGAAATTGAAGCCATCTCCACCTTGGCGAAGCAGCGCGTCGACGGCATCGTCTTCTTCGCGGCGGCCATCACGCCGGCTCATGTGAAGGCATTCGAAGATGCTGATGTTCCTGTCGTCATCGTCGGGCAATCGCATCCCGATTTCCACTGCATCATCCATGATGACGAAAAGGCGGGCCATTCGGTCGGCTCCTATGCGGTGGCGAACGGGCACAACAACATCCTTGTCTTCGGGGTCGACGAATCCGATAAGGCGGTCGGGGTGACCCGGCGCAACGGCATCGAGCGGGCTTTCGAAGGCCACGACATCGACTATACTTTTGTCAAAACGAGCTTTGCCATGAAGGACGCCTACGAAAAGGCGCTGGAAATCCTGCCGCAATCAAAAGCGACCTTCGTGATCGGCGCGACCGACAATATCGCGATCGGGATCATGCGCGCGGCCCACGAACTGCAGATCGAAATACCGGATCAGCTTTCCTTGGCGGGCTTCGGGGGCTACGAAATCACCGAGGCGGTCTATCCGCGCATCACCACGGTTCATTATCCGTTCATGGAATCCGGCGAATTGGCGGCGAAAATCCTGATGGAATTGATTTTGAAAAAAGAAGTCGCCCAGATCCAAACACTGGACAATGAGCTGTTGATCCGGGAATCGACAATGAGAAAAGAATAGCCCCAGCCTATACGACTAGCAACAGATTTCAACAATTAAAAGCCCGTAAGCAAATTTTGCTTACGGGTCTTTTTTTGGTTCGTACGCTAAAAACAGAAAAAGTGCAAATCTGTGCAACCGCTCCAATAACACCCAAATCGTAAGAGGTGTACGTTTTCTCATTCCTTTTCATTGTTACCCATTGAATTTATGTGGTTGACATAGTTTTCCGCCTATGTAATTATTGATGCAAGTACAATATCAGAACGAATGGAGAATGATGATGAGCGAAAAAGAGACTATTTTATCCGTAAAAAATGAAGAGCGAGCCAGCAGCAAACTGACTACGAAGGAGATGGTCCTGTGCGCCTTGTTCGCCGCCCTGATCGCAGTCGGCGCCTTTATCCGCGTGCCGGTGCCGGTCGTGCCGTTCACGCTGCAATTCCTGTTCACGATGCTGGCCGGTGTGTTATTGGGTGGAAGGCTCGGGGCAACGAGCGTGTCGCTTTATCTGCTGATGGGTCTGGCCGGCTTGCCCGTGTTCGCTGAAGGCGGCGGCATCGGCTATATCCTGAAACCGAGCTTCGGATACTTGATCGGCTTTTGCGTCGGCACTTATGTGACAGGCGTGATCGCGCATAAGGTGGCACAACCATCATTCAATCGACTGCTATTGGCCAGCCTGACCGGTCTGGGCATCGTGTATGTGTTTGGGTTGATCTATTACTACATCATCTGTAATTACGTCATCGGTGCCCCGATCGCGATGGGACCGTTGTTCCTGTACGGCTTCGTTTTGTCAGTGCCCGGTGACATCGCGCTCTGCTTCCTGGGAGCATCACTCGGCAAACGGCTGATCCCGGTCATCAGAAAAGGGCTCTAGGAAAGGAAGGACTACGAAAATGACGACAATGGAAGCAATCAAAAACAAGCTTTACGCCGGCGGACGCCTCACCAAGCAGGAAGCCATGACTTTGACGGAAGTGCCGCTCGAAGAACTTTGCGCAGCCGCCAATGAGGTGCGCGCGCATTTCTGCGGAAATGTGTTCGACGTCTGTACAATCATCAATGGCAAGAGCGGAAAATGCTCGGAAAACTGCAAGTTCTGCGCCCAATCCCGCTATTACCGCACGAAAGTGGATGCTTACTCGCTCATCGGATCGGAAACGATCGTCGAGCAGGCGAAATACAACGAAGAGCGCGGCGTGCTGCGTTATTCCATCGTGACCTCGGGCAGAGCCTTGTCCCCTAAGGAAGTGGACAGGGTCTGCGAAAGCCTGGAAGCAGTCCAAAAGGAATCGGACATCGCGCTCTGCGGCTCGTTCGGACTTTTGGAGGAACCGGAATTCGCCAAACTGAAGCAGGCCGGATTGACGCGCGTCCACAACAATCTGGAAACTTCGCGGCGGAACTTCCCGAATGTCTGCACGACCCATACTTACGACGACAAAATCGCTGCCATCCGCGCCGCGCAACAGGCTGGTCTGACCGTCTGCAGCGGCGGCATCATCGGCTTGGGCGAAACGATGGAGGACCGCATTGATATGGCCATTGATCTGCGCGAAATGGGCATCCGCTCGATTCCGGTCAACCTGCTGAGTCCCATTCCGGGCACGCCATTCGAAGAAAACGAAGTCGTCGGCGACGCCGAGATGATTCGCATCATCGCGATTTTCCGGATGCTGGTTCCCGATGCCTATATCCGCTTGGCCGGCGGAAGGGGGCTGCTTGCGGATAAAGGCAGGCAGTGCTTCCTTTCCGGCGCCAATGCGGCCATTTCCGGCGATATGCTGACGACGGACGGCATCACGATCGAACAGGACATGCGCATGCTGGGCGAACTCGGTTACGAGGTGGTACTGCGCGATGACTGATGGGAAAGGGTTGTTCATCACTGCGACCGGGACGGATGTCGGGAAGACTTATGTCACGGCGCTGATCGTCAAAAAATTGCGCGAAGCCGGTCATTCCGCCGGATATTACAAGGCCGCGCTCAGCGGAGTCGAAAAGACAGCGGCAGGCTTCCGCGCCGGGGATGCTGGCTACGTCGCGGATGTTGCGGGAATAGCCGAAGAGGAAACGGGAAATTTCGTTTCCTACGTCTACGAAAAGGCTGTCTCGCCGCACTTGGCCGCGCAGCTGGAGGGCAATCCCGTCAAAATGGCTGTCGTGATGGCCGCTTATCAACAGGCGCTGGCCCGATACGACTACGTCACGATGGAAGGCAGTGGCGGCATCGTCTGCCCGCTCCGCTACGACGACGATGCGCAGCTTTTGCTTGAGGATGTGATTACGGCTTTGGGGTTGAGCGCCCTCGTCGTCGCTGATGCTGGCCTCGGCACAATCAATGCGACTGTGCTCACGGTCGACTACATGAAAAGGCGCGGCATCCCGGTGAAGGGGATCATCCTGAACCGCTACGACGCGGCCGATGCGGTGATGCGCGACAACAAGAAAATGGTCGAGATTCTCACCCGCGTGCCCGTCATTGCCTGTGTGAAAAAGGATGAAGCGGCCATCGCCATCGATGCGGCGACACTGGCCGGATTGTATGGATAGGGGCTGTCGGATGGATCTAGTCGAAAAGGACCTGAAATACATCTGGCACCCTTGCTCGCAGATGAAGGATTATGAGGAACTCAAGCCGGTCATCATCGACCGGGGCGAAGGCGTGTTTCTTTACGACAAGGAAGGGAAAGCGTACCTTGACATCGTCAGCTCGTGGTGGTGCAACCTGCTGGGGCATTGCAATCCAACGATCAACGCAGCACTCATCGACCAGATTGGCCGGCTGGAGCATGTGATTTTCGCGAACTTTTCGCATGAACCGGCGATCGCTTTGTGCGAACAGCTGATGGAGATCATCCCGGCCGGACTCTCGAAGTTCAACTTTTCCGACAACGGATCTGCGGCTGTGGAATGCGCGCTGAAGATGAGCTTCCAGTACCAATACCAGACCGGCCACAAGGAGAAGACAAAATTCATGTGCTTGACCGAAGGGTACCACGGCGAAACCTTGGGGGCGCTGGCTGTCGGCAGCATGGATCTGTACGCCAAAATGTACAAGCCGATGCTGATGGACACAAACCAGATCGAGGCGCCGGATTGCTACAGGTGCCCGTTCAAGCAAAACCGGGACAGCTGCAATTGCGAATGTTTTGCTTATGCCGAAAAAGCCTTTGCGGACTACGGTGACGAAACCTGCGCCATGATCGTCGAGCCTTTGGTGCAAGGCAGCGCGGGCATGCGCATCTATCCGCCGCTGTATCTGAAAAAACTGCGTGCACTCTGCGACCTTTACGGTGTCCTGCTGATCGCTGACGAAATCGCGACCGGTTTCGGCCGGACCGGCAAGATGTTCGCCTTCGACCATGCCGGCGTCAGCCCCGACATCATGTGCGTCTCCAAAGGGCTCACCGGCGGCTACTTGCCGATGGCGATCACGATCACGACGGACAAAATCTACGATGCTTTCTACGCCGAATACAGCGAAGGCAAGGCCTTTATGCACAGCCACACCTACAGCGGCAATCCGCTGGGCTGCTCAGCGGCGCTGGCGGTCCAGAAGGTGCTCCGCGAAGAGCGGATCCTTGAAAAAGCCGCCGTCCGCGCCGAACATCTGACCAAGCGTCTGAACGAAACGCTGCTGGACCACCCGAACGTGGGCGAAATCCGCCATATCGGCCTCATCCATGCCATCGAGCTGGTGACCGACAAGCAGGCGAAGACCGCGTTTGACGCGGATCTGCGGATCGGCTATCAGATTTACAAAAAGGCTTTGGAGAAAGGCTTGATCCTGCGCCCGCTCGGCAATGTGCTCTATTTCAATCCGCCGCTGACGATAACCGAAGCCGAACTGGATGAAGCAGTCGTTATCTGCGCCGAGGCCATCGCGGAAATCCTCGGCAACTAGCTGTTGACGACATCCGGAACCGCACATGGGACGGGATAGCCCCGCCAGTCCTCTCATCGCAATATCCTTTTGAACATAGGGCACGAAAGGGATTCTCTATTGATTTATTGTTTTTCTCGATTGATTCGATAATTTAATTGCGGATTATTATATAATAAATGGATATTGCGTTAGAGGAGGAAGATCGAAAAATGAATGATGCAAAAGGATTAAAAAAATATTTGGCGGTTCTGGGGGCGTTCGCCTTATTGGGATTGAGCGGCTGCGGCCAAGAACAAACGGCGGAAACGGACAGCAGCGTGCAGGAGACGACGGAACAGACTTCCGAAGCGGTAGTTGAAGAAACAACCGAAGCAGCAACTGAAGCGTATTTGGATTACGAGAACCAGGATGAGTGGGACTTCGAATCCGGCGAGATGCAATCCCCGATCAATATCGAAACGAGTGCAGCCGAAGCGATGGTCGAAGATGGCTCCCTGACGTTGGACTATGCGGAAGAGATCATCGATGTGGTCGACAACGGGCACAGCATCGAAATCGAGGACGGCGGGCAGGCGACGATTGCCGGACGCAGTTTTGAACTGGCGCAATTCCATCTGCATTCCCCGAGCGAGCATACAGTGGATGGCGAAAGTTTCCCGATCGAACTGCATTTTGTCCACAAGGCACAGGACGGACGCTTGGCGGTCATCGCGGTCTTCTTTAAAGAAGGAACAGAGAACGCTGCCTTCCAGGCGATCCTGGATGATGTGCAGGCAAACGAAGAATCAGACGTTGCGAGCGGCCTCAGCCTGAACGTTGCCGAGCTACTTCCAGCCAACAAAAGCTACTACCATTACCTAGGTTCCTTGACGACACCGCCGCTGACCGAAAATGTCGAGTGGTACGTGATGGCGAACCCTGTGGAAGTTTCCGCGGAACAAATTGCAGCCTTCAACGAATACTATGAAGGCAACAACAGAGAGGTCCAACCATTGGGCGAGCGTTCCGTTCTGAAATATGAAGAATAACGAGCCTGTTTTGGCGATTTGATCGCCTTGGCTGAAAAAGTTCCGTCCCCCCGATTCATATTGGTGCGGGCGGAACTTTTTTGAATGCTCTGATAGAGGATGCAAAGGAATCGGTAACGCGATTACAAAATAAAGAAAGAACATATGCGAAGGCATTTTTTTGTTATAATTAAGGAAAAACGCGAGCAGGGGGAACGTAATGGGGGAAATAGCAGCAAAAGCCGCATCATTGATTTTGATCATCGTGATCGGCTACGTCATCAAACGGATCGGGTGGGTGAGCGCAGCTGATTTTCCGAAATTTTCGAAAATCGTACTGCGGATCACGTTGCCCTGCGCACTGATCACCAGTTTCAACACGTTCGACATCACCTCCAACTTGCTGTTTTTGACCGCAATCGGCCTCCTCGCTAACTTGATCCTGCAAATCACCGGCTATCTGGTGAACCAACGGAAAGGCGGTATAGCGCAGGCTTTCGGAATCATCAACCTCGGCAGCTACAATGTCGGGGCCTTTGCGATGCCATATATCGCCGGATTGATGGGCCCGCAGTCGATCATTTTCGCATCCCTTTTCGATGTCGGCAATTCATTCGGAGCTGCCGGAATTGGCTATGGTTGGTCCCGTTCTGTTGCGGATGAGAAGCAAAAAACAACCTTAGGCGGCTTCCTCAAACTCATGTTTCTTTCGCCGTTGTTCGATACATACTTGATCCTGTTGCTGATGCGCCTCCTCGGGCTGCAATTACCGGATGAGGTCATCACCTTTACGTCCACGGTGGGCGGCGCCAACACATTCCTGGCGATGCTGATGATCGGAATCGGTTTGGAATTGGGCTTGGATGCGCACCGCTTCAAGCTGGCCTTCAAATACTTGGCCATCCGCTACGGCTTTTCGCTGATTTTCTCCATCCTGACCGTGCTCTTCCTGCCGGTATCAATGGTCGTGAAGACGATCCTCTGCATGCTGTTCTTTTCGCCGATCGCATCCATGGCGACCGGATTCACCGACGAAGCAGGCGGGGACGTCGAAACCTCCGCCTTCATGAATTCCGTTTCCATCCTGATCGGAATCTTCGCGCTGCCGCTCGTTTTGGCGGTCATGGGATAAAAATGTCAAATGAAAAAAATTCAAAACCATCCGTTCTTGTGTAGCGGGTGGTTTTTTGTTGGGCGGAATTTGTTTCCTCCGTCGAACGCAGGTTACGCCGGAGTTCGGTCAACATATGCCTCTTTTCCTCCGATGAGGGGGCGCTCGCCGAAGTTGGCCCTAAGATGTTACTGTCGTCCTCCGGTGAGCACCCCCTCGCCGGAGCAGGGCGCCGCACGTATCGTTCAGCTCCGGCCAACCTGGCCAGCAGCACAAACATATAACATCAACCTATAACTGAATATATCATTTAAGTGTTACCCTATAATCGGATTCCATGGCATACTGGAACAACCTTCATAAATGAAAGGCATCAGCAAATATTGGGATAGCGGCGCAATTATTTGCACCGTTATCCCTGATAATACAAAACAACTAGGAAAAGGGGGAACAGTAATGAAAAAAGAAACAAATCGTTGGGTGGTCCTGATCAGCTCGATGGGGATCTTGTTGTGCACCGGTATCGTCTACACGTTCAGTGTTTTCGCAGGACCTTTGGCGGAATTGCGGGGATGGGCGGTACCGGATATCATGATGGCGTTCGCAATCAACTCCGCAGTGGGGCCGATCCCGATGATCTTCGGCGGCTATTTTACGGACCGTGGCTGGGCAAAATGGATCGCCCGCATCGGCGTTGTGCTTTTCGGTATCAGCTTCGCTTTCACCGGGCAAGCGACGAGCATTTTTCAGTTGTACCTGATCTACGGCATCTTCGGCGGCTTTGCGCAGAACTTTGCCTATTCCGCCTGTCTCAGCAACACAATCCGCTTTTTCCCGGATAAAAAAGGCTTGGCTTCCGGTCTGATCACGGGGGGAATGGGCGGAGCGGCGATCATCGCGGCACCGATCGCGAACACGCTGATCGAACGCTACGGAGTCAGCCAAGCCTTCTGGCGCATGGGCTTGGCGTATGCGCTGATCGGATTCTTTTTCAGTCTTTTCATCCGCTCGGCACCGAAACAGGCAGTTCCACAAACGGCTGTGGCCTCCGAAAAGGCTCCAGCACCAGCAAAAACCATCACCGCAAACAAAAACTGGAAGGAAATGTTGGCGAGTCACGCATTCTACCTGCTTATCCTGATGTTCGCGATGGGCGCCTTTTCCGGTCTGATGATTGCTTCGAACGCCTCATTGATCGGGCAATCGATGTTCGGTTTGTCGGCATCGGCAGCTGCCGCTTATGTCAGCCTCTATTCCTTGAGCAACACGTCAGGCCGGGTATTCTGGGGCGCGATTTCTGATCGCATCGGCCAAATCCGCGCGGTCATCATCATCTACAGTGCCATCATTTTTGCCTTCATCCTGCTCGTCAGCGTCAACCAAGTGTGGGCCTTCGCTATCGGGATCGTCACCTTGGGCCTTTGCTTCGGCGGCGTGATGGGCGTCTTCCCGGGATTGGTCATGGATAAGTTTGGTCCGGCGAATCAGGGCGTCAATTACGGCATCGTCTTCATCGGCTTTTCGAGCGCCGCATTCGTCGCTCCGAAAGTGACTGCGTCATTGGCTGCCGCGAACGACGGTGACTTCACGAAAGCTTTCTATGTCGCGATTGCCGTCGTCCTGCTGGGACTGGGCTTGAGCCTTGTCTATGCAAAAAGAAAAACTGTGGCCAAGCTTGCAGCGGAAACTGTTTAAAAGACACTTCATTGAAAATAGCCCGCGTTGAGGAGAGAAGTTCTCCTCAACGCGGGCTATTTTTCTGAATGAAAAGAGTTGTGGCACACAATTTGCGAATAAGTGTCTACAAGTATTAAGCCCGTAAAGTTAGCGATCCGAGCAGAGGAGGCTTATAATCAAGATATAAATTAACCCGTTCCCACGACCATCTCCTGAGAGAATCCAGCCATTATGGATTCCATCGTTAGCTCCAGTGTACTTTTAGGAGGAGTGATTTATATGAAAAATAGAACGATGCTGGTGACCCTATTCAGCTTGATTTTTTTGGCGAGCTGCTCCGACACAATGGAATCGGGCCTGGATTCAGCAAAAAGCAGCCAAGAGAGCACGTCTCAAGCCAACAGCAAACCGGAAACTGACGCAGAAACCGCAAAAGAAAATCGGCCGCTGACTTTCGCGGATGAAGCGATTGAAGATTATGTGCGTAAATTGATCGGCAAAGAAGAGGGCGACCTGACTGCGAGCGATATCGAGTCGGTCGATGCGCTCTATCTGGGCAATAAAGATATCAACAGCATCAGCGGAATCGAACATTTTACGAACCTGCGGATACTGCATCTGAATGATACGCAAATTAATGACATCAGCGCGCTGGCCGGTTTGACGCAGCTGGAATATCTCGACATCAGCCGCACCCAAATCCAGGACCTCACAGCTTTAACGGATTTGGCGAAACTCAAAACCCTTTACCTCAACAACAACCAATTGGAGGACATCACAGCATTAGCCGGATTGAAGAAGCTTGAGGCGCTCTATCTGAATGACACACAAGTCGTTGATATCCGCCCGTTAGCCGACTTGACCGGCCTGCAGTCGCTGAAGCTGCGTAACACCGAAGTTGAAGATGTCGGAGTTGTAGCAGATTTGACCCAGTTACGCTATCTGAGCCTAGGGAACACCAAAGTCAAAGATCTCACGGCGCTATCGGGCTTGACGCAGCTGACTATCCTGGAACTGGACAATACACTCATCCGTGACACCGTAGCCTTAGCGGATTTGACGCAGTTGATGGAGTTGAACATGAGTGGGACTGAAATAGCCGATGTCAGCGCCTTGGCGGGTCTCGGCAATCTGCTGACGTTGGACCTTAGTGGCACAGAAATAAGCGACATTTCGCCACTGGCAGGACTGACGAAGCTGACGCGCTTGGATTTGAACGCCAAAAAAATTGAGGACATCGGCAGTTTGGCGGAAATAACCGGGCTGACGCATCTCGAAATCAGCGGAGCGCAAGTGAGCGACGTCGCTGCCTTGGCAAATATGACGGGATTGGTCTACCTAGACCTGGCCCAGAATAGGATCAGCACCATCGACAGCTTGGCCAGTCTCACCAAAATACGGCACTTGAATCTGTCTGGAAATCAGATAAGCGATATCACAGCATTATCGGATTTGGCGGATCTGTGGTACCTCGATTTGAAGGGAAATCCAATCAGTGATATCGCACCTTTGTCGAGTTTGGCTAAGTTGGGGAAACTGCATATCAGCAAGGCGGACATCAATGCTGAACAACAAACAATGCTGCAGAGTGTTCTGCCGGACTGCGATATCAGTTGGTACGAATAAGCAGCCAACGCATCGGCTTTACTATCCGGACTGATCCAGCTGAAATGCAATAAACATCAACAATCATCTTACAATGAGCTTTTTGGGTAGAGGAGAGGGAACAATGCAATCAAATAAACGGAATAAGAACGGTTTGAAAATATTCATCAGTATTCTGGCAATTCTGGTGATCGGTGTCCTCGGGTATGTCTACTCGATCTATGCAAATGTGAAAGACACGATGGACACAGCTTATACGCCTGTCGAAGTCGAGACCTTCCGGACAACGAACACCGGTACGGAAGCCGACGCTTCGGAAACGGCTGATGAAGAAAGCGGAGCCGATGTTCGAGCATTAACACCATCTGAACTCCTGGAAGCCGGCGAGCCGGTTTCAATCCTATTGCTAGGCGTAGACACCGGTGATTTGGGCCGCACGGAACAGGGCCGTTCCGACTCAATGGTGGTCGTCACCATCAATCCGCATACGCAAAAGACGACACTGTTGAGTATCCCACGCGATACGTACACCGAAATAATCGGGTACGGCACTTCCGACAAAATCAATCACGCCTATGCACTCGGAGGCACCGCGATGTCGATCAATACAGTGCAGCAGATGCTGGATATCCCGATCGATTTCTACGTGATGGTCAACATGGCGGGGATCCAGGAAATCGTGGATGCGGTCGGCGGCATCACTGTCGAGAGCCCGCTTGCCTTCAACCAGAACGGCTACGATTTCGTCCAAGGCACGAACCAATTGGATGGCGAGGCAGCGTTGGCGTTCGCACGCATGCGCTACGAAGATCCGGCCGGCGATACCGGTCGCCAAGGCAGACAACGCCAGGTCATTGAAGGCGTCATCCGCAAATTGGCGACACCGGAAACCTTGCTGAACTACCAGGCGGTCTTAGAAACTCTTTCAGCCAACATGCAGACAAGCTTCCAACTGTCCGATTTCTACACGCTCCAAAATCAGGATTACCTCGGCGCGGTAGGCAACATCGAACAGCAGCAACTCGGCGGTACAGGCGATATGATGAACGACATCTACTACAATTTCGTGGATGAAGCCGAACTGACGCGCGTCCGCGACCTGCTGCAGATCGAATTGGAATTGGAATAGCCTGGAAACAGGGAGACTTCTTAAAATACGAGAAAGAGCAACAGTTCGGGATCTAGTTTGCTGGTTCGACGGCAGAAGACGGTATATTACGTGGCAAAGTCCTAAACTGTACGTACCAGAATTGGTGTGGGGATGGCTTGCCGTCACCAGTGATCCGGTCGCGGCCGAGTGGAAAGTGGTTGAATGATGAATGAAAGAATCTGCGCAGCTTCATTCGCAGCTCCCTGCTCCGGTGAGGGGTGTGCTCCCCGGAGGACGCCGGTAACTCGTGGGCTTCAACTCCGGGGGGCACCGTCTCCTCGGAGGACAAGACTTAAATGCAGGTTGAACTCCGGCGAAGCCTGCGTTCATCGGAGGAGCGGGCGCCAGCCGCCCCCCGACTACAAATAAAAAAACTTCCAGCTAATCGTTCAGAATAGCTGGAAGTTTTTTTGCATGCCTCTGTAAGATTTATCGGATAGCCCGCATACTAATCAGCTCGACGTCGCAAGCCAAATGATCCGCAGAAACGGTTTGTTCGTACATCAGATCGGTGGAGAGGTATTTTTTGTTGTCGTCGGCAAAGACGGTCGCGACGACTGCATCCTTGTTCCCCAGCAGATCCTGCGCTTTCAGGACGCCCAAAAAGTTGGCACCGGATGAGATGCCGACGCCGAGTCCGAGCACGCGCGCGAGTTTGCGGGACATATTGATGGCATCACAATCATCGATAAGGAGGATGTTGTCCAGCTGATCCAGTTTGACGATAGCCGGCACGAACTCGTCACCAATGCCGAAAATCCGGTGCGGGCTGACGACTTTTCCGCAAGTCGCCATCGTCGGGGAAGAAGCCGGATCGAGCGGGAAAGCCAGGCAGTTCGGGTAGGTTTCCTGCAGAACATCTTTGACGCCCATCAGCGTTCCGCCTGTGCCGACGCCGGCGACGAAGCCTTGCGGTCTTTTGCCGAAAGCCGCCAGTTGAGCCAGAATCTCTTTTCCCGTTGTCGCGTAGTGGGCGGCACAATTTTCAGGATTGGAGAATTGGTGCGGCAGGAAGGCGCCTTCGTTTTCACCCATCCTGTCAGCGAGGGCAATCGAACCGGTGAAGCCGCCTTCCGCTTTGGAAACGAGCCGAATCGTTGCACCGAAACTTTCGATCAAGTTAATCCGCTCCTTGCTCATCCAGTCGGGCATGAAAATCGTGACAGGATTGCCCAAATAAGCGCCGATTGCAGCAAAAGCGATGCCAGTGTTTCCACTGGTCGCCTCAGCGATGGGCATCCCTTCAGTGATCGCGCTTGTTTCATAGGCCTGGCGGAGGATGTGGCAGGCGACCCGGTCCTTGATGCTGCCTGAATAATTGTAGTATTCCGCCTTTGCGTATACGACCCGCGGTTCGCCTTTGTAGAGCAAGGAAATTTCCAGCATCGGGGTGTGGCCGATCAAAGCCGCCAAACCATCAAATTTTTCGGACATTTTCTCATTTATCGTCATGGTCAAAGAACCTCCCAAACCTATGTCATGTCGCTCTTTACCTTCATTTTAACGCTTTTGGCAAATAAAGACCATCGCAAGACGGTCCACAAAAAAATAAAATAAATTTTTAGAAAACGCTTGACTTTATCTTTGAAAGGGTTTACTATTCATATCAAGAGGAACCGGTTTCAACAACATGAAAAACCTGCTCCTTATCATTTTAAATCGGAAAGGAACCGGTTCCGAAATAAAGTAAAACAAAGCTTTTATTGCACTTATTCTTAGGAACAACAGATCAAAAAAAGGAAGGAGAAAAAAACAGATCACCAAAAAATTGCAGGATAAGTGTTGACGGATACCGGTGTGGAAATGGGATAGGGTGCCGAGCAAAAGCGTCGCCAGCTTGGAAGAAAAAAAGAGCTTTAGGAACTTCCTGCCGCTTGCTAAAGTTGGCAATCCGAAAGCTACACCGATCATGTGCGCGATCCGAAAGCATAGGAGCAGCAGAGCAATTATCACGTCGCAATAGGTGTCCAATGCACCGAAAAAACTGGCGCGATTTTGATTTACCGATCCAGAAAATACTAAAAAAAATTTTTGAGAAAACGCTTGACATTATTTTTGAAAGGGTTTACTATTCAGTTGTAGAGGAACCGGTTCCGTTCGGTGTGTTTTGATATCAGAGAGCTTTTGTTTCTTAGAAGTGAACATGAAATTATTTAGCTACTATTTATACCTTCAACGAAGATGGAAGCTTAATGAAACTCATGACGTGAGCACATTTTTTACCCGAAATGGAACAGGTACATAACCATAGGCTCTATAGAATCGCTACAAGAAAAAAATTGGATTGTTACTAGGGGTAGATCTAAAAAAAAGGAGGAATTATTAATGAAAAATGAACAAACCATCAAAGACATTCTTGACGCTGTGGGAGGCCAGGATAATGTCAAAAATTTTGAACACTGTGCTACAAGACTTCGAATTATCTTAAGAGATAACAGCAAGGTGAGCAAGGAAAAAGCGGAAGCTGTCACTGGAAGCAAAGGTTACTTCTTTAATACAGGACAACACCAGTTTATTTTCGGAACTGGAAAGGTAAATGAAGTCTATTCTGAATTTAAGCAATATACAAAGATGGATGAATCAGCGGATACAGCGTTTAAAGAAGACGTTTACTCCAACATGACTCCCGTTCAGAGAGTCGTTCGAACTTTGGCGGATATTCTAATTCCTCTAATTCCTGCACTGGTTACAACGGGACTATTAATGGGTTTAAGAGGACTTCTTGTGGAGCTGGGTGTAGAATTTAGTCCATTTATGTTGAGCATGTTCCAGATGCTGACAGATACCGCATTTGCTTTCCTACCAGTACTTATTGCCTATAGTGCCACTCGTAAATTTGGTGGAAATCCCATCATCGGTATCGTAGTTGGCCTTATGATGGTATCTCCTAATTTGCCTAATGCTTGGGCTGTAGCCGGTGGAAGCGCTGAAGCAATCAACGTTTCTTTCTTAGGACTTAATATTCCTATTGTAGGTTATCAAGGATCTATCATCCCCGCTATCGTAGCAGGGTATCTAATATCAAGAATTGAGAAAGAGCTACGAAAAGTTGTTCCTCAAATCATCGACCTGATTGTAACGCCGTTTGTAACATTAACAGTAACCATTTTTCTAATGCTCTTTATCTTAGGTCCTATCACTCATACATTCGAGATTGCAGTCAGTGACTTTATCGTCATGCTGATCAATGCACCTTTAGGTATTGGATATATCCTTTTTGGCGCACTTCAACAACTCTTGGTTATTACAGGCCTTCATCACACTTTATCAATCATTGAGCTTCAGTTACTTGCCGATACGGGTGAAAATGTGCTGAATCCACTTATGACAGCCAGTATGGCTGGACAATTAGGGGCAGCAATCAGTGCAGCTTTACTAATGAATGTTAAACTAAAGAGAACTAACGCTATTTCTTCTTCCACATCTACCTTATTTGGAATTACAGAACCTCTTCTCTTCGGTGTGAATCTGAGAAGTTTGAGAATACTGGTTTCCGGCATGTTGGGAGGAGCTGTGGGTGGTCTGCTTACGTATATCTTTGGCCTATCTGCTACAGGTATGGGAATCACCTTTATTCCTGGACTGTTGCTTTACACCAGTAGTTTCGCATCTATGATCCAGTACCTAGTTGTCATTGTAGGAGCATTTGTGACAGGGTTCATTGCTGTGAAAGTACAGTCGAATAAAATTTCAGAGCAGCTTAATTTAGATTAATTAAATAAAGAAAGAGGGGAGTGCCTCAGAACCAGAAAATCCTTTTCTGGTTCTGAGGCACTCCCTTTTCTAGGTTTATGGGCAGACCTACCCCGCCAAACCGCAAATAAGAGGCTGCCTCCTATTGAGACACCCCCTTCTAACGTGCGCCCGGAACGGGTGATAACTTTGTGGTGAAAGTCCATCTCAGGCTTTAATGAAGAAAGCAACAAATCGTTGGGTGGTACTGATAATGTGGACCCAATGTCAAGGACATTCAAAAAAAGAGACTTTATGCAGCACTCAATAAAACCTGCTCCCTGTAATTGTCGGAAGTTCCTTCTTTTTCCTTCCACATGACTATCTTCAGCCTCAGCGGATTACGCGGAGGCCGAATCGAGCGGAAAGGCCATCGTCAGCCGATCTATAAAAAATACAAAATAAATTTTTAGAAAACGCTTGACTTTATCTTTGAAAGGGTTTACTCTTCTTATTAATAGGAACCGGTTTCACAAACACTGAAAACCTGCTCCTTATCGTTTTGAACCGAAAAGGAACCGGTTCCGCATGGAAGCGAAGTATTGTTATTATTGCACTTATTCTTAGGCAGAACAGATTAAAGGGAAGAGGGAGAAAAAATGGATTACAAAAAGATTGCAGAAGAATTGTTGATGGACATCGGTGGAAAAGACAACGTACAGGCGGCGACGCACTGCGCGACACGACTACGCTTGGTTTTGAAAGATGAAAGCAAAGTCGATCAAGCGGGCTTGGATGAACGCGACGAAGTAAAAGGGACTTTCTCAACGGCTGGTCAATACCAGATCATCCTGGGATCCGGGATCGTCAATGAAGTCTACAAAGAATTCATCAAAATGGCCGGAATCGACGCCATGAGCAAAGAAGAAGTCAAAACAGCCGGCACGCAAAAATTGAATCCGATCCAACAAGGCGTCAAATTGCTTTCGGATATCTTCGTACCGATCATCCCGGCCATCGTAGCTTGTGGTTTGATGATGGGATTGAACAACGTATTCACGGCACCGGATTTGTTTGTTACCGGAAAATCGCTGATTGAAGCTTATCCGGCCATCGAAGGTTTTGCAGCGATGATCAACACTTTCTCCAACGCGGCATATGTCTTCCTTCCAGTCCTGATCGGTTTCAGCGCAACGCAGAAATTCGGCGGAAATCCATACTTGGGAGCTGTTTTGGGGATGTTGATGGTCCACCCGGATCTTGTCAATGCCTACGCCTATCCATCAGTTTTGGCTGCAGGCGAAGTGCCTTTCTGGAATATCTTCGGCTTCGAAATCGCGAAAGTCGGTTACCAAGGAACAGTACTGCCGATCTTATTCGCATCTTACATCTTGGCAAAAATCGAAACTTTCTTGCACAAACGCGTGCACACATCATTGGATAACCTGGTCACACCGCTGTTCGCTATAATCAGCACTGGCTTCCTGACTTTCACTTTGGTGGGACCTCTGACGCGCACGCTCGGCGACGTGATGACAAACAGCCTTGTATGGTTGTATGACACAACAGGTGCCATCGGCGGAGCCATCATCGGTTTCTTCTACGCTCCACTGGTCGTTACCGGTATGCACCACAGCTTCATCGCTGTCGAAACGCAATTGTTGGCTGATATCGCCAAAACAGGCGGTACGTTCATCTTCCCGATCGCTGCTATGTCAAACGTGGCTCAAGGAGCTGCCGCATTGGCGATGTTCTTCATTATCAAGGAACAAAAAGCGAAAAGCTTGGCTTCCGCTTCCGCAATCTCCGCTTACTTGGGGATCACTGAGCCTGCGATGTTCGGTATCAACTTGAAATACCGCTACCCGTTCTACGCAACGATGATCGGTTCCGGCGTCAGCAGCGCGTTCATCTCCTTCTTCAAGGTTAAAGCGATCGCAATGGGCGCAGCCGGCCTGCCGGGCGTCATCTCAATCAAACAAGAAGACTTGTGGATCTACGTCTTGGGCATGCTGATCGCGACACTCACGACAGTATCCATGACATACGTCTTAAGCAAACGCGACTGGACAAAAGACGAAGCGAAAAAAAGAAATGAAGAACAAGTTCCTTCAACTTTGAATAAGGAAACACTGTGACCCAATCGGTCTAATTTCCGAGAGGCAGGCTTGGACTGCTGGACATACGACTAATTTGATACGGAAAGGAATAACACGATGAAAGAATGGACGCGCGAGGAGCGCTATAAAAAACTCTCGGATTATTCCGACGACTATATGGAAGAATTGGCGAAAAGGGTGGCGCAGTCGCCCTTCCGCCAGCACTACCACATCCAACCGAACACAGGCCTTTTGAACGATCCGAACGGCTTCACCTATTTCGACGGCAAATGGCATCTCTTCTATCAATGGTTTCCGATGGGCGCGGTCCACGGCCTGAAGCACTGGTTCCATCTGACTTCGACAGATCTCGTGCAATGGAAAGAGGAGGGCGTCGCGCTGTTGCCTGACACGGAGTACGACAGCCACGGCGTCTATTCCGGCAGCGGCTTCGTCAAGGACGGCCAGCTGCACATCATGTACACCGGCAATGTCCGCACGGAAGAATGGGAAAGGGTGCCGAACCAAATCGTTGCCCGCATGGAGGCGGACGGCAGCTTCACGAAGTTCCTGCCGCCTGCTATCGCCGGCAATCCTGAAGGCTATACCGACCATGTCCGCGATCCAAAAGTCTGGGAGCAGCACGGCATCTACTATGCCGTCATCGGTGCCCAACGCACCGACGAAACCGGCACAATCCTGATGTACCGTTCCAAGGATGCCTTGGAATGGGAATTAATGGGTGAAGTTGATGCTGGCTTGCCGGACTTTGGCTTCATGTGGGAATGCCCGGACCTGTTCGAAATCGATGGCAAAACGGTGTTACTGTTTTCACCGCAAGGACTGGAGCCGGAAGGCGACCGTTACCACAACATTTTTCAGACCGGTTATGTCATCGCTGATGATTTCCGGATGGATGAGCTGAAATTGGAGCATGAAGGCTTCCAGGAACTGGATGCCGGTTTCGATTTCTACGCCACCCAGACCGCCGAAAGCCCGGACGGCCGCCGCATCCTGACGGCCTGGATGGGCTTGCCGGACGTCGCTTACCCGACCGACAGCGAAGACTGGGCCCACTGCCTGACTTTGCCGCGCGAGTTGGCCATCAAGGAAGGCAAATTAATCCAGCAACCGGTCCGCGAACTGGTTGCGTTGCGTAAAAAGCAGGCCTTGTCTGAATCCGGATTGTTGTCTGAGGCTAAGCGTTTCGAGCGCAGTGGCGCAAACTGCTACGAACTCCAACTTGATGTGACATTCCTGGCGTCAGCCGACCACGCGCCGGTGACATTGGATCTCTGCGAAGATGCCGCCAACGACAAACGTTTCCGCATCACCTTGGATCCATCCGCCAAGAAAATCACGATCGACCGCAGCCAGTGCGGCATCCCGTTCGCCGAAGACTTCGGAACGACCCGCACGCTTGCGGTCGAACAGATGGATGCAGTGAAACTGCAAATTTTCGTCGACACCAGTTCGATCGAAATCTTCGTCAACGACGGCGAAGGCACCTTCACCTCCCGCGTATTCCCTGAAGCGGGAGAAACCTGCCTGTCGCTCGCGGCAGGCAGCACTATCGATTATCGCCTAGATCTTTGGGAATTGGCCTGAAGAAGCGGGAAATGACAGTTGAATGCACCACCCTTTTAGTTCTGTTTGGCAGAGCGAAGGGGTGGTGCGTTTTTTGCGTTGGGGGCGCGGAGGCGCGGAAAAACCCGCCAACAGCGGTTTGGCGGGGAAAAACGTCACCGGACAACATGAAATTCCCCGTCAAAATCGGCTTGGCGGGGAAAAACAGCCAACCGAGACCCAAGAAAACCCGCCAAAGTCATTTTGGCGGGTTTTCTTGCAACATTTGATTGCCAAACGACCTGTCAGCGCGCTCTTCGGAACTACGGCCAACTGAATGGGAGCCACGAGTTCCTGTATTTTTGAGAATTGTCGAATGAACCACCGATATTCGACAATCTGTACTCTGGAAACGGCGAAATTGTCGAATAGCTGATGACATTCGACAATTTTGACATTATCATCTGCCGCACTGTCGAATGCCGTGAACACATTCGACAACTTGAGCTCTAAGCACAGCAAAATCATCGGAGATATCCGCATGTTGCGTTGTATATATGTCAACATAACGATTCATCCAAGAAGTTAATTTAAAAAATTTCGGATTCTTCACGGTTACCTTTAGGAAGCGCGTGTAAACGCATACTTTTTCACGGGAATTTCACAAATAATTCATTTTTGATTTGCATATCCGCGCCATAACTGGATAATAGTGGTTATAGCTTTGTGATGTAACGAAATTATCTTCAATTTATATTTTCGGAATAAATGAAAATGTAACACTATATTTGTACATTACGGAGACGCACAATCGGATTCGGGCTTTCATTCCCATTACCAACAGAATCCACGCATATAGCATTAAAAATTTGAGAGGAGCAATGCACTTGCCGAAAATAAAAATAGAGAACGTAACGAAAATTTTTGGAAAAAAAGCAGAGAAGGCTCTGGAGCTTCTTGAACAAAAGAAGAGCAAGCAAGACATCCTGCGCGCCACTGGGGCGACAGTAGGGGTCAACAACGTCAGTCTTTCCATAGAAGAAGGGGAAATCTTCGTCATCATGGGTCTTTCCGGAAGCGGGAAGTCCACACTTGTGCGGATGTTCAACCGTTTGATCGAACCGACAAAGGGGAACATCCTGATCGACGGAGAGAACTTATCAATCATGGACAAGAAGGAATTGCGCCAAGTCCGTCGGGAAAAAATGAGTATGGTTTTCCAGAACTTCGGCTTATTCCCGCATCGCACGATTTTGGAGAACACCGAATACGGATTGGAAGTTCAAGGTGTCGTAAAAGCCGAGCGCAAGGAACGAGCGCAACAGGCCTTGGAAAATTCCGGCCTTGGCGATTACAGTCATCAGTATCCGAACCAATTATCAGGCGGGATGCAGCAAAGGGTCGGTTTGGCCCGTGCTTTGGCGAATGACCCGGAAATCCTGTTGATGGACGAGGCCTTCTCGGCTTTGGATCCATTGATCCGTCGTGAGATGCAGGATGAACTGTTGGATCTGCAGGCAAACGTCAAAAAGACCATCATCTTCATCACCCATGATCTGAACGAAGCTTTGCGCATCGGAGACCGGATTGCGCTGCTGAAAGATGGGGAATTGGTCCAAATAGGTACGCCGGAGGAAATTTTGACCAATCCGGCAACACGCTATGTCGAAAAATTCGTGGAGGACGTCGACCGTTCTAAAGTATTGACTGCCGAACACATCATGAAGCGTCCAATCGTCATGAATATCGAAAAACATGGCCCGCTCTTCGCATTGGAATTATTGCGCCAAGAAGGGATTTCAACAATCCTTGTGGTGGACAATCACCGCAGACTGAAAGGGTACATCACTGCCGAGGACGCTTCGAAAGCGTTGAAAGCCAACACTACTAGAGTGGATGGCATCCTCAGAGAAGATATCCCGACAGTCTCCAAAGATACTACCTTGAGCGATATTTTCCCGATCATCCATGATTCAAGCTCGCCGGTCGCTGTCATCGAAAACGACAGATTGGTGGGTGTACTTGTCAGAGGCGCCGTCATAGCCGCTTTGGCAGGAGAAAGCGAGGTGTCCGTAAATGGATAATCTATTAAATTTTATTCCTGAATTGCCGGTTGCCGAGTTCACTGAATACGTCACGGACAAGACCGCTGACACGTTCAGTTTCCTGTTCGATCCGATCAAAGCGTCTTCGCAGACTTTGATCGATCTGATGACTTCAACGTTGACGGCCATACCGGCAGTCATCCTGATCGCATTAGTGGCTCTGTTGGCATTCTTTGCCTCAGGGAAAAAATTCGGACTGTCCATCTTTTCTGTCGTCGGTCTCTGGTTCATTTATAACCAAGGACTATGGGAAGACTTGATGTTCACCTTGACGCTGGTCTTGTTCTCGAGCTTGCTGTCCGTCCTGATCGGCGTGCCTTTCGGTATCCTGATGGCGAAAAACAAACTTGCGAACAGCATCATCAATCCGGTCTTGGATTTCATGCAGACAATGCCAGCCTTCGTTTATCTGATTCCGGCCGTAGCTTTCTTCGGAATCGGGATGGTTCCCGGGGTGCTTGCGTCACTTATTTTCGCGATCCCGCCGACTGTCCGCTTCACGAATCTGGGAATCAGACAAGTTTCCACCGAACTGGTTGAAGCAGCCGAATCATTCGGCAGCACCGGCGCACAGCGGTTGTTCAAAGTCGAGTTGCCGTTGGCGAAATCCACGATCATGGCCGGCATCAACCAAACCGTTATGCTGTCCTTGTCGATGGTCGTCATCGCTTCGATGATCGGTGCTCCTGGATTGGGCCGTAATGTACTTTCCGCCTTGCAGCGCGCCAAAATCGGTTCCGGTTTCGTATCCGGGTTGGCTTTGGTTGTGCTTGCCATCATCATCGACCGTCTGACCCAAAAATTCAGCAAAAAGAGCGCAGCATAACGACTCAACTATTCCTAATTGCCAAACAAAAAGGAGAGAAATATACATATGTTTAAAACTACAAAACGTAACTGGAAACGCCTTGGACTTACCGCCGGATTGGGCTTGGGTGTAACACTCATCGCCGCTGGCTGCGGTGCGACAGAAGATACAGCCTCCATGGAAGATACAGTCGGCAAAGGCCAGGAAATCGAACTGGCTTACGTCGAATGGGATGACGCAGTGGCCACAAACCATGTCGTTGCCAAAGTATTGGAAGACCTCGGTTACGATGTGACCTTGACCCCATTGGACAACGCAATCATGTGGGAAGCCGTTTCCACTGGCGAAGCGGATGCCATGCTGAGCGCTTGGCTGCCAGGAACGCACGGCGCGCAAATGGAAGAATACGGTGACAAGATGGTCGACCTGGGCGGAAACCTTGAAGGCGCGAAAATCGGTCTGGCCGTTCCTGCGTACATGGATGTCGACTCGATCGCAGATTTGACCGATCAAGCCGGCAAATCCATCACCGGAATCGAGCCAGGTGCCGGTATCGTAGCAGCCGCTGAACGCGCGTTGGCTGAGTATCCGAACTTGAGCGATTGGTCAATCGAAACGTCCTCGTCGGGCGCCATGACCGTCACACTCGGGCAAGCGATCGAAAATGAAGAAGATATCATCATCACAGCTTGGAACCCGCACTGGAAATTCTCGGCTTATGACCTGAAATACCTGGATGATCCCAACGGAACTTTCGGCGGCGAAGAGACGGTCCACACGATGGTTCGTGAAGGACTCGAAACAGACATGCCTGAAGCTTACCAAGTATTGGATCAATTCCAATGGACTATCGAAGATGTCGAAGCTTTGATGCTCCAAATCTATGAAGGCGAATCAGCTGAAGACGCTGCCGAAGCCTTCGTGGAAGCTAATCCGGATTTAGTCGCAGAATGGACTGCCGGTGTAGCCGAATAAACAGAATATTGAACACTAGCAGGAGCTGCTGCCTCGGAATGAGGTAGCAGCTCTTGCTTTTTTGGTAAAAGTAGCCTGGGTTGTCCGATTCTTCGGCGTTATCGGACAAGCTACGAACCGAACGTGCAACGGTTGTCCGATTAATCGACGTTATCGGACAACCATCGATCTGAACCTGCTCCGGTTGTCCGATTCATTGGTGTTATCGGACAAGCTACGAACTGAACGTACAGCGGATGTCCGATTCATCGACGTTATCGGACAACCTTCGAACATTCGATCCAAATGTTCAAAGCACAATGGTGAGACGCGGAAACCGGATAACCACAGGAAATTCGTTTACTTCACGAAAAAAAGCGAAGGCCATCAGCATCCGCATGCTGATCGTCTTCGCTTTTTTGCGTTCTTTTGAACATTTTGTCCTATTCTTTCATGCGCAATGCTTCATCCGACAGCACGTTCTGTTTGCCCAACAACAGATTTTCGAAAAACATTTTCAAGTACTGTTTATCCTGTTTCTCGCCCTGATAATAGTAGAGCACGAGGGCATTCCTGAAGAAGGCAACATGTTCGCTGAAGAGCGAATAGTCGATATGTAGCCCTAATTTTCTCAAATATTGGATACCGAAAACAGCGACCGTCTCCCCATTGAGCACAGGCTCATTCTTTGTGATATTCACCGTCCGGAACTTGCCCACAGGAATTTCCTCCGGGAAAACATCAGTGAACAAATGCCTGTGGATTCCCAACAGCGTGGAAGGGGAGAGCAGGAAATGATCTTCGGCCAATAATTCCGCAATCCGGAGCGAAACGATATCCGCTTCGACTGTGTTTGCATCTACATGTTCTTTCAGGTGGTAATCCGAAATTTCGCGATAAATGGCATCGTATCCTTTTTTTCCTTCTATATTTTCGTAGGCCAGCTCAACCATGTACTCGGATGGGCTGAGGCCATCGACTTTTTGCAGACCGAATGCCGTCTGCCATAACGCCAATTTTATTTGGTAAGGCAGCTCATTTTCCGCGACATCATAGCTGGGTGGTAATTTGCCTTCTGAATATTCCATAACTAAAACCCCATTTCAAATGGAAAAGTAACTTGCTTCCTAATGATTATACAACTATTTATTCAATAATGCCGCTGCATCAGACGCCCAATTTTTCCTTTAAAGCCTCTGTCAAAGTCAACGAGAAGTTGATGCCTCTTTCGATGCCGAGCTCATTCAGATAATTTGGAATCGTCAGTGTCTTTTTCACGACCTTGTTGTCGCGCTGGGCTTTATACTTTTTAAAATTAATATCCACAAGCGTCTTAATCTGAGTATTTTTTTGTTGATAGGCGATTTGATCTGGCAAGGGCAGAGGCTCGTTTTGCTCCAGTTTATCGATTACTGCAAAACCGATATAATCCCTGGCCATCGTGATAGCCTCCGCCAAATCTTTCCCTTGTGTGTAGCCTTCCACATCCGGTATCTCGACGAAATAAGGGTATTCCTCGGCCAAATCGACGGTTATGTAGATGGGATAGATGTATACTTTGTCTTCAATCATGATAAGTCCTCCTGTTGATTCATGATAAGTGTAAAATTTAGGTTTTATTTAAGTCCGTGCTTTCTGATGAGAGCATTTGCCAAGCGTTCATTTGTTTCCCTGTGTCGAACAATCTGTTCTTTCACATTTCCGTTCGTGTAAATATCATGATTGTCGCCATGGTTCAGAAACCACCAGCCATTTTGCTCGAAAAGTTTAATAAGGTCACGGGTTTTCAATTTAATGAACTCCTCTTCAATAGTATTGTACGTACTTAGTACGTATGTGTCAAATGGGTCGCTATCTCTTGTTGAATAGGCTTTAAAATGAAATGTCAAAAGGAATATACGCAGTACATACCTTTTTTCGTTGATGTGATAATTTCAGAGTCGAAGGATAAAAGTTTGAAAACCGAAAATGATTATGGGATCCAATTATTGGGTTTGATTCCCAATAGAAAGAAGCGAAGATAACTAGCTGAAGGAGGCTGGCTGTCTTCGCTTTTTTGCGTTCTTTTGAACATTTTGTCTTTTTATTTATTAGGTAAACTTCCGAATATTATCCCAAACTCGACCCTATCAACGGCAGAATACCTCACATGCTTCCACTTAATAAACGCCAAAAAACTCATCCGCAATCAAAACATGTCAGTAAACCTGACGCACATTCCTAGAAACTGGCGTCATTTTCTGTAACGTCGTTAAAATATATCGATAGTTATTTCGCCTCATTTCACTCATAGCAATCTTGAAACCCCTCACAATTAGCCAGCCGAGAAAGTCAGTTTCTTTTCAGGAAAACCTTACATCACTGACAAACAGCAAGAAATATTCCCCGTTGTAAGCGGAATATTTTCCTGATGAAAGCAGAAATGCCATAAATGCTATCATCAAATTAGAGCTTTTTATTTACGATGAATCCGAATCCCCGTATTATGGGGACATATTAGAAATTGATTAAAATAAATTTTATCGGGAGGTAACAGCATGACAGTGAACGCAACATGGAATACAACGACAGCAACAACTCTAACCGGAGAAGAAGTAATAGCGATGGATCAACAGTACGTGATGCGGGCCTGGTCGAAGCAGGGCCAAGCGGCGATGGCAGTCGAAAAGGCGGAAGGCATTTATTTCTGGGACTATGAAGGCAACCGTCAAGTGGATATGTCCTCCTTATTGGTGAACGCGAACATCGGCCATCAGCATCCGAAAGTCGTGAAGGCGATCCAGGATCAGGCTGCAAAGATGTGCTTCATGGCACCGAGTTATGCGACCGATGTGAAGTCTCTGTTGGCGAAGAAACTGGTCGAGCTGGCCGGCGGGGATATGGCGCGCGTGTTCTTCACGAATGCCGGAGCGGATGCGAACGAGAATGCGATCAAGATGGCGCGGATCGCGACGGGGCGCACGAAAGTGTTCAGCGGCTACCACAGCTACCACGGCGCTACACTTGCAGCATCGAATGCTTCCGGGGATTCGCGCAGGTTCGCGGCTGAAATCGGCGGCGCGAACGGCTTCGTGAAATTCTCCAATCCGTCGCCTTACCGCGACAACCTTCCATTTGAAACCGAAGAGGCATTGACGGCCTTCTACCTTAAGAAACTGGGTGAACAGATCCAATACGAAGGCCCGTACAACGTGGCGGCCATCCTCTTGGAAACGGTCATCGGCGCGAACGGCATCATCGCCTACCCGAAAGGCTATCTGGAAGGGGTGCGCAACCTTTGCAACAGCTACGGCATCGTGATGATCTGTGATGAAGTCATGGCCGGCTTCTACCGGACCGGAACGGCTTTCGCTTTCCAGCAATACGCGTTTACGCCGGACATGATCACTTTTGCCAAAGGGGTGACATCAGGTTATGTGCCGTTGGGTGGCGTGATCGTCTCCGAATGGATCAGTGAATATTTCACCGAGAACCAACTCCAATGCGGCTTGACCTACAGCGGCCACACATTGGCTTGCGCGGCTGGCTTGGCGACATTGGAAGTCTACGAAGATGAAAACATCGCCGCCAACGTTGAAAAGATCGGCGCAATCTTGAAGGACTACCTGGATGAGATGAAAGCCAAGCATCCTTGCGTCGGCGATGTCCGAACTTATGGACTCTTCTGCGGAGTGGAGCTGGTGCTCGACAAGGAAACGCGCGAGCCGCTCGTGCCGTTCAACACGCCGAATCGGATCATGCCGGCCATCTACAAGGAACTCAAGGACCGAGGATTCTCGACTTTCGGCCGCGAAACGACGATCAGCGTCTGCCCTCCGCTTACGATCACCGAAGCAGAGTTGGCTGAAGTGATGCCAATCCTGGATGAAGTGCTGACGCTTGTCGATGAGCAATATATGTAAACTGCGCCGGATCCCGGCCGCACCACATTTCAAAAAATCTACTGGATAAAAGGAGTGGAGCGCATGCTAGTGAAAATTGAGGCCATCGTGAGGCCGGAGAAGACCGAACAGATTTTGGCGAAACTTGCTGAAAAAGGGCACACCGCCGTGACACGGATGGATGTGTACGGACGTGGGAAACAGGCTGGCATCCATATCGGCGACGTTTTCTACGACGAGCTGCCGAAGGAATTGCTGTTCCTGGTTGCCGAGGCAGCCCATGAAAAGGAAATCGTCGACGTCATCACCACCCAGGCGCGCACAAGCGATCTGGGGAATTACGGCGACGGCAGAATATTCGTACACGCAATCGAAAGTGCCTATACAATCAGTAGCGGCGCAGAAGGACTTTAATAGAAGGACTGTAAAGGTGGGAATTGTATGAAGGAAGTGACAGCGATCATTCGCCTGAACAAGGTGACGGAAACGAAACAAAAACTGGCTGCAGGCGGTTTTCCGGGCTTCACTTGCCGAAAAGTCTTCGGACGCGGCAAGAACCCGCTGATAGGGAGAGACTTCCGCGAAACAGTCGGACACAGCGTGCTGATGCCGAAACGGATGTTTACGATCGTGACGGAGGATGAGCATGTGGAAAATGTGATCGGCATCCTGCTGGCGGTCAACAGCACCGGCCAGGCGGGGGACGGCAAAATTTTCGTGCAAACGATCGCCCGCGAATATCAGGTACGCCGCGCATGAAACAGGTTAGGCGAAAAGAGACCAAGGAGGACAATTTTATGAAGAAAGCAGATACGCTCACAAGCGATGCACTGATTCCCGAGCAAAGCACGTCCGCGATCGCGGTTAAGAAAAGACGAAAGAGGATCCAGCCGGAAAAAATGATCACCGTCGGCACCGTCGCAACGATCATGGTACTCTGGTATGTCGTTACCGCGCTGGGGCTGGTCAGCCCGATGCTGCTGCCGAGCCCGTTGGCGGTTTGGACGGCCTTCGTGGAGATCCTCTTCAACGGCTATAAAGGCTTCTCCTTGCTGCAGCACATCGGCACCAGCTTATGGCGCCTGCTCAGTGCCTTCGGATTGGCGATCATCGCCGCGATTCCGTTGGGCCTGCTCAGCGGCTACAACACGAAGATCAAAGCCGCCTTGGATCCGATCATCAACTTCTACCGCCCGCTGCCGCCATTGGCTTACTACACTCTGTTGGTAATGGGGCTAGGGATCGCGGATGCTTCGAAAGTCGCCTTGCTTTTCCTGGCGGCCTTCGCACCGATCTACGTCAGCTGCGTCTCTGCCGTTGCGAAAGTCAACACAGACTTCATCAACAGCGCGAAAACGGTCGGCGCCAGCCAGACGCAAGTGTTCTTCCATGTCATCCTGCCTTCTTGCTTGCCGGATATCCTGACGAGCCTGCGCACCGCACTCAGCGTCGCTTATACGACCCTTGTTTCGGCGGAAATGGTTGCCGCAATGACCGGAATCGGCTGGCTGGTCCTTGATGCCAGCAACTATCTGCGCAGCGACATCGTCTTCGTCGGCATCATCATCATGGGCATCACCGGCATTCTTTTGGATAAAATCATCGTCATCATACAAAATAAATTTGTCCCTTGGGCAGGAAAATAATCGGAGGCTTTTATGAAAAAAAACCACATGTTCTCTAAACTACTGTTCTTATCTTGCTCGGCTCTTTTGTTCGCGGCTTGCGGAGGCGCGTCCAGCGCGACCGACTCTTCCACAGCTTCAGCTGATGGCGATCTGCCTGAGAAAGTCGTCATCGCGACCCTGGAAATGCCGAATGATGAAGGCATCGCGAAAGCGGAAGGCTATTTTGAAGATGAACTGGGTGTGCCAGTCGAAGTCGTCCAATTCGAAAGTGGAAAAGCCATCAACCAGGCCATGGTTTCCGGTGCCGTCGACTTCGGCTTGACCGGTTCGGGCTCGGCCGTATTGGGCATCGCTTCAGGCATCCCGATCGAAATGATCTGGATCCATGAGACACTCGGTTCGGTAGAGGCTTTGGCAGCGAAAAACGCGCTGAACGCTACCTCCTTGGAAGACCTGAAAGGCAAGAACATCGGCGTTCCTTTCGCCAGTACGGCCCACTACAGCCTGTTGCGCGCCATTACGGCCAGCGGTTTTGAAGAGACTGATTTCACACTGATCGATCTGCAGCCTTCCGATATCTTTGCGGCATGGCAACGTGGCGACATCGATGCTGCATATGTTTGGGAGCCTACCCTCAGCGAATTGCTGGCTGACGGCAACATCGTTCTGCACAGTGGAGACGTGGCGGAAATGGGTTATATGACAGCCAACGTGGAAATCGTCCGCAGCGAATTCGGTGAAGCCTATCCGGAAATCGTCGAGAAGTACATCGCCTCAGTCGATAAAGCCGTAACGCTTTACCGAGAAGACCCTGACCAAGCCATCTCCATCATCGCTAAATCGCTGAACATCACTGAAGAGTCCGCTAAGCTGCAAATGGAAGGCCAGAACTGGATTTCCGCAGCGGAACAATTGGATGCAGCCAACCTGGGCACTTCCGAGGCAGTCGGCGCAATGGCCGCTACGATGCTTGACATGGGCCAGTTCTATTTGGATCAAGGCAACATCACCGATTTGCCGAGCGAAGAAGCTTTCGCTGAAGGCATCAACACGACATACATCCAAGCTTACTTGGATTCCAAAGAATAGGGGGAGCCGCTATGCAGAGAGCTTATGACGGAATAAACGGAAAGACAGTGGTAAAACTGGAGGATGTCGAACTGGTCTACAACAGCGAAATCGGGACAGTGACGGCCTTGGCCCAAGTCAATCTCGACATCCAAGAAGGTGAGTTCATCTGCGTAATGGGACCATCCGGCTGTGGCAAGAGCACGCTCTTGAACATCATCGCGGGCTTCATGCAGCCGACTGACGGGCAAGCCTTGATGAACGGCAGGCCGATCGAAGGACCGGATTGGCAGCGCGGGGTTGTCTTCCAGTCGCCGCCGCTCTATCCGTGGCTGACGATCAAAGAGAACGTCAATTTCGGACTGCGCATGCGCAACATTCCGGAAAAGGAACGTGAGGCGATCACGGCGGAATACCTGGAAATCGTCGGACTTACGGACTTCGCCAACCGCAAACCTTATGAACTTTCCGGCGGGATGAAGCAACGCGCTTCCTTGGCCAAAGTGCTCGTCAACGAACCGGGCATGATCCTGATGGACGAACCGTTCGGCGCGCTCGACGCCCTGACCCGCGATAAGATGCAGGCGCTGATCCGCCGCATCTGGATGAAGAACCAGAGCACCGTCTTCTTCATCACCCATGACGTGGACGAAGCCCTGTCGTTGGCGACGAAAGTCATCGTCATGTCCAGCCGGCCCGGCCGCATCGTGAAGGTGCTCGACACCGACTTCACCTACGACATGGACGGCGCCAACAGCGAAAGCGCCCGCTACTCCAAGCAATACATGACGATGCGCGAATCGATCCTGAACGTCATCAACCAAAAAGACGAGCTGGCTGTGTGATATAATAAATAAAAAATAATTCGAAGGGCAGGCCTAGACGGCGCGCCTTTCGGATTACTGCTTGATAGAGAAAAACTTACTGCAGAAAGGGTGCATGGAATGGATTGGAATTATCAACAACCAGTGAAAATCATCTTCGGAAACGGCAAGCTGTCCGCTTTGAAGGAGGTCATCGCGGAGCTCGGGGAAACGGACGGCATCCTGATCTGTTCGCGTTCCTTCCGCAAATCCGGCCTGGCCGACAAAGTCATGGCGGAAGCGGACGGCCTTTTGACCGCCGTCTACAGCGATGTTTCGCCCAACCCTGAGGTGAGCGAAGTCGATGCCTGCGCCGAGCTGATGCGCGAGCAGGGCTCCAAATTCGTGGTCGCTCTGGGTGGAGGAAGCGTGATGGACCTCGCCAAAGCCGCCGCGACAATCGCTACGGTGGACGATTCAATCAGGCTCTACCACGGTACCGGCAAAGCCTTGCCGGAAACATTCCTGCCTTTGATCGCCGTGCCGACGACTTCCGGAACCGGCAGCGAAGTCACGAGCGTTTCGGTCCTTTCCGACTACGAAACCGGGAAAAAAGCGCCGATCCTGTCGCCGAACTTCTTCCCGGCCTACGCCGTCGTCGATCCGGAATTGACCTACACATGTCCGCCGACCGTGACTGCCTGCTCCGGGATCGATGTCCTGTGCCAAGCAATCGAAGGTTACTGGAGCGTGAACCACCAGCCGATCTGCGACGCGCTCGCGATCCATGCCGCCAAATTGGTGTTCGAGCATCTGCCGGTCGCCTATGCAAACCCGACCGATGCCACAGCGCGCGAGAAAATGGCCGAAGCCTCCGTCATCGCCGGCCTGGCTTTCGCGCTGCCGAAGACGACCTCTTCGCACGCCATGTCCTATCCGCTGACGAACTTGTACGGCATCCCGCACGGTGAAGCCTGCGGATTGACGATCGATTACTTCGCCAAAGTGAACGCCCTGCTGGAGACGGATGGCCGCGTGACCGCCTTCGCCAAAGCAATCGGCTTCACCGATGCAGATGAAATGGCAAACGCCATCACAGCGCTGAAAAAACAGATTGGCTTGCGGACGGATCTGACGGATTTGGACTTGTCCGATGCCCAGATTGATGAGTTGGTTCAGCTTTCCCATCATCCGAACCTCGAGAACAATCCAGTGAAGATCACGGATGACATCCTCTATGATCTGTTCGGGACGTTGACCAAGAAAGATATATATGTGGAGCAGCCGTAACCGGCTGCTTTTTTCTTTCCACATAACAAGGAATACCCCGTCAAAACCGGTTTCGACGGGGTATTCCTATTGTGCACAGTTCAAAATAGCCCGCCAAAACTGATTTGGAGGGCTAAATCAACTTCGGGCGGCCCGAAATAAACCGCCAAAGTCTGTTTGGCGGGGAATCCCCGCCCCGTGGTTGGAAACATTCTGAATTTTTTTTCCTTTACGCCAAAAAAACAGCCATCCAACCTCAAAACGAGGCTGGATGGCTGTTCCTTAGTTGCCCTAAAACTTAGTCATGACGCAAAGCTTCGATCGGATCGAGTTTCGCTGCTTTGTTGGCAGGGAAGACACCGGCGATGACGCTGATGATGACGCTGGCCAGGATGCCCAACAAGGCATAGGTCGGGGTCATGTGCAGGATGGTCGTCCCGAAGATGCGCTCGACCGCCACGTTTCCGATTGTGGAAAGGAGAGCCGCGATACCGACACCCAACAGGCCGCTGAACAGGCCAATCAGGAAAGATTCAGAGACGAAGATGCGACGGATATCTTTGTTGCGCCCGCCGATCGCTTTGATGACGCCGATTTCTTGTGTCCGCTCAACGACGCTGATGTAGAGGACGGTCAGGATCATGATTGCCGATACGAACAAGGAAATGCCAGCCACACCGGCTAGGATATACGTGAAGATATCCAGCAATTTCGTGAAGGTTTTTGCCAGCGTGTCGGTGGAAGAGCCTGCATAACCCAATCCGTTGATCGCATCTTTGATGTCTTGGGAATTGCTTGTTTCATCCGCGAATAGATACGCGACATTCGGTTCGACGGTCAAGCCGTTTTCAGCGTTCATGTCCGAGAACGTGTCCATCGTCATGAAGACCGAGTCGAAAGCGCCGGAAGGACCGATTGCGTTTCCGGCTGTGTAGATCCCGCTGACCGTGTAGGTGCCGTTCAAAGGATTGCCGTTGACGGAAAGCTTGACTTCGATTTCCTTGCCGATCATATCCTCTGGGGTGCCGGCCATCCCATCTGCCATTTCCTCGGTGATCAGGACTTCATCCTGCCCCGGGAATTCGCCGTACAAGATGTTGGAGTCGGTCATAAACTCCGAAGTCGTGCCGAAGTTCATGAACGGATAATTTTCGCCTTCATAAACGACCGTATCGCTGCCCATCGAGAAGGAAGCGTAGGACAATTCCAACTTTTCGACATTCGGAATGGCTTCCAATTCGGCAATATTCGCTTCTTCAAACGGGATGTTCTTCGAAAGCTGCGCAGCCGGATTATCGGCGATCAGTGTGCCGCCGATTCCGCCACCCCCTCCCATGCCACCTGGTTGCGCAGGGGCAGTTTCCGCGACGGTTTCGACGCTTGCAGCGGCGTCGTATTGCGTCTCCTCGGTCATCCGCGCTTCACTGATGATCGGATTGACGTTTTCGTTCATCGTGTCGGTCAAGTAGTCGTTCACGCCTTTGCCGAGCGCGAGCATCAGGATGATGCTCATGATGCCGATGCTTCCGCCCAACGCGATCAGGATGTTGCGGCTCAATTTCTCTTTCATGTTCAACAAGGCCATGCGGATGGCCGCGAGGAAACTCAGGTTTTTATTTTCCTGCTTTGCCTTTATTTGGAAGGCGTTGTCGTGGAACTGCAGCGGCGGGCGTTTTTCGTCATTGATGATTTTGCCGTCATCGATTGTCACGATGCGGGTGGAACGGGAAGCGACACGCTCCGAGTGGGTGACCATGATGACCAGTTTGCCGGTTTTCGCGATGTCCTGGATGATGTCCAGCACTTGATCCGACGTCTGGGAATCGAGCGCCCCGGTAGGTTCGTCGGCGATGATGATGTCCGGGTCGTTGACAAGGGCCCGCGCTATCGCCACCCGTTGCTTTTGCCCGCCGGATAATTGGTTCGGTTTCTTTTGGTAATGGTCCTTCAATCCCAGTTGCTCCAGCACCTCTTTGGCGCGCGCTTTTCGGGTTTTGCTGTCGATGTTCGAAAGAGTCATCGCCAAGGTGACGTTGTCCAAAATGGAAAGGTGAGGGACGAGATTGAAACTTTGGAAAATGAAGCCGATTTTCTCTTTGTGGAAAGCGACCATTTCCTTTTCCTTGAACTGGCCGATATTCTCGCCGTCCACCAGTATTTCACCGTCGAATTGCGAATCCAAGCCGCCCAACAAATTCATCAGCGTCGACTTGCCGCTGCCTGATTCACCGATGATCGAAACCAATTCGCCTTTTTCGAAGGACAACTGGACGTCCTTCAATGCGTGGAAACGTTCGCTGTCGGTGATGGGATAATATTTGTTTAAGTTGTTTACTTCCAAAAATGCCATATAACTGTTCCTCCTCTTAAATAAATAAGTGAGTAATCACTCACTTTTATCTTGTGGGTACAGTATAGTCCTTAACAGAGGATACTGTCAAGGACTGATTACGGCTGGAGGCCTTTTTCGAGAAAAAGAATCAGGTGATCGGTTTCGACATTCGCATCGGCGGTGCTGGAGAGACCCATCGATTTCGCGACGACAAAGCCAGCAACCGTGCTGATGATCAGGCGGATGATTTCCTCATTCGGCCAGTCGACGATCTCTTGCTTTTGTTTGAACAGATTCAGAAGTTGGTTGATCTCCTGGAACAGAGCTCCCGGAATCAGCGTCAGCAGATTGTCGCGCATGTTTTCCTGGTACAGATATTCCGTCAGAAAGATTTTCCAGATCTTAATGTTGTTGCCGGCGAAATCGATCCTGTCGGGCAGGACATGGTGGAGAAAATTATGGAAGGATAAGTCAGCCATATTCTCTTTATTTTTCTGCAGTTCTGCAGGAATCAACACTTCGAGCGACTTGCTGAGGATCGGCAAAATGCTGGCGTACAGCAGATTCTCCTTCGAACCGAAATGCTTGAAGATGGTGCCTTCCGCGACATCCGCCAAGCGGGCGATGTCCTTTGTCGATGTGTTCGAATAGCCTTTTTCCGCGAACAACTCCAGACTGGCGCTCAAAATGGCCTGCATCTTCGGCGTCAGTTTTTCGTTGTTCTGGATTTTGTGTTTAAAGATTTCAAAAACCGAATCCACTCTATCCGCTCCTTTACTGTAGTTTTGGTTCCATCTTACGGTGTAAATCGGAAACAAGCAAGCAGTTTCCGAAGATTGGTGGCGGATGTGCGGAGATGTGGATCTCGGATGTCAGATCGGGCGTAGTTTCCCCGCCAAAGGCCGTTTGGCGGGGAGACAACGTCGTGTGGGGCTCAAAGTTCCCCGCCAAAATTGATTTGGCGGGCTAAATCAGCATCGTGCGGCCCGAAATAAACCGCCAAAGTCTGTTTGGCGGGGAAACTCCCGCCCCAGCTTGAACTGTCAAAGCAGCACCGTCATCAGAATGATGAACGTCATGATGGAGAGGATGACGTTCAGCGAGAGGAAATTCAGGATAAAGCTCTTGTCGGGGCAATCGCCTTCGATGAAGACAGGAATGATGAAGGAGGGCGGACAGATGAACATCGTGTAGACGGCCATCTGGAACAGCCGGTCCAATCCGAGCAGCCTGTCGATGATGAAAGTGTTCAGCAGATAGGCGAACAGGAGCATCATGCCGATCCTCAGTAAAACCGCCGGCAGCGGCACCAAAAGCTGTTTCAAATCGAAGTGGAGCTCATAGCCAATCACCAGCAGGATAAGCGGCAAGGTGATTTCTGCGAGCATCCCGGCGGCAATCACAAAGGCAGAGGTCACGGGATTCGTGTGGAAAAACATCCTTCCGCCAAGCATAGAGGCGAGGATTCCCAAGAAAATCGTGATCAGGAAAGGGGATTTGACGATATGTTTGACCTGATCCTTCAGGCTCATCCTTTTTCTGCCGGTTTGGTTGCAGCCGACTTTATCCAAAAAAGTCGCGAGCACGATAAAGATGAACAACAGATTTCCGATATCGAGGATGGCCAATCTGTAGAGGTGCTCGGCGCCGAATGTGGAGATGAAGAGCGGATAGCCGATGATGCCGGTGACGAAGCTGGAATAGATCGACGGGAAGAACGCATTGGGCGATTTCCACATTTTTTTGAACAAAAATCCCATCGAAAAAGCCAACAGGCAAGTGATAAAGACCGCGACGGAGCCCCATAGGTAGTCCGTTTGCAAGTCGGCATCCAACAAAATAAGAAACAAAAGACAGGGCAATGCCAGATTCAAAATCAGCTTCTTCATGCCTCTGACGGCATCGGCGCTGATGAATGCAGTCTTTTCCAGAACAACCCCTGTCGTTATCAGCGCAATGACGGGAAAGGCCTTCAAGGCGATGGTTATGATGTCATTCATGAAACAAATCCTCCCTTCACCAACAGTGCTTTTAGATCAGCCCGACAGCGAGCAAAACACCAACCAAGGCAAGCATGACGCCCACGATAAGCTGCACAACCCGCAAGGTCACTTTTTCCAGAAGCCGCGAGCCGACGAAGGCGCCCGCAAAAGCGGCAACAATCGCAGCTGCAACCAACGCCCAGTCGGCATCCGTGCCGATGGTGCCCAGATGGTTCGCATAAACGGAAAGCCGGGTAAGGTCGATCAAGAAGGCCGCGGCAACGCCGGTCGCGATGAAGCCTTCCTTCTCGAGGCCAGCCTTGCTAAGAAAGGCGGAGCGCAAGGCACCCTGATGACCGGACAGGCCGCCGAAGAAGCCGCTGACGGCTCCGCCCAACGGCAACCAGTTCTTAGCGAATGCCATCTTTTCGAAGCGCGGAAGCAATTCAAGAAACGCAAAACCGACCATCAGCAGCCCGATGACGACCTTGACCACCGAAATCTGGAAGTCCCTTTGGCCGAAGGCGTAGCTTGCAATCGACGGCAATTCCGAAAAATAGGTCAACAGCCACGCGCCCACGAAAGCCGCAGCGATGCCAGGTAGGGCGAACTTCAGCAGCACTTCCTTATCCACTTTCCGTCCCACAAGCGCCAGCTTGAAGACATTATTCGCCAGATGGACGACCGCCGTCATGGCTATCGCTGTTTCCAACGGGAAAAAGAGTGCGAATGCCGGCATCAGCAGGGTGCTCAGTCCGAATCCGGAGAAAAGGGTCAAAAAAGATGCGCCAAGGGCAACAAGGCAGACAATCACATACATCATTTTTTCCACAACCTTTGCTTGATGGCATACTGAAATGGGCTAGGATAGTTGGTGAGGTCATCCGCAAAATAATTTTTTTCTTCTATAGGTATTGTGCGCCCACTGGAGCGGGTTATGCAAATGATATGACAGGGAACGGACATCCGAACGCCCACCATTTGGATGCGGAGTGTTTTTCGTAGTGGCGACAATCATTCCGTCGTATAATGGACACAAGGAAACAAAAGCCAGAACAATAGTTAGAACCTTGTGCCTTGCGTAAGGAGGTTTTTTAAATGAAAAGAAAAATAGCTTTAATAGGGACTTTGACGGCAATCGCCATATTTTCAGCCGCTTGCGGGCAGGACGGGGCTGCATCAGATGAATCAAGCAGCGTCATCGCAAGTAGCCAAAGCGAAGCAATTGAGTCAACCGCAGGAAGCGACAGCGAATCAGCTGCAGAAGCCGATACCAGCATAGCCAGCATTCATTTGGCCGATCCGTATTTCATGATTTTTGCGAGCAGACAATATGTGGCGCAGTACCATTACCAGGAGTTCACAGGGAATCAGCTGGAGGACCGGTTGATGACTGTAGCTGTTGACGGCGCGGATCAGGCAGTCCGGATAAGCGGGGAGAACACGGACACGACCTATCTCACCTTGGACGGGCAGGCTTATGTGGTTGATCACCTGAACCGGACGATTGCGCGTAACGAAAGTGAGGATCCTGCCGGGGAAACGGCAGACGACGGCATCATCGAAGCGCCGCCATTCAAGGACATCGGCAGCACGTATGTGGGCAGCTGGGAGGATGAGAACCTCATCTATGAAGAATACTACACCGCAAACGGGGACCGGATGTTTTATTATTTCGAGGGCGAAGTCCTGAAACGGATCCGCTCGACCTCCGGGGAAAATGAGTTCAATCTTGATGTCATCGAAATAAGCGACACGGCCTCACCGGAGCTTATCGAACTGCCCGAAGACTACGAATGGCTGCCATAAGAAAGGCTGCTGCCGCCGAACCAGCTGAACCTGTCCTCCGGCGAGAAACCTCTTCACCGGAGGACAACCAGGTAACAGTGGCTCAACTCCGACGAACCCTGCCTCGCCGGAGCTGAGCCTTCAAAAATAGACACCACCTCCGATGAGCAAACCCTCACCGGAGGAAAAACCACAAACACTGCCTTCACCTCCGGCCAGTCTCAAACCTTCAATCCTCCAATCCTCCAATCCTTTAATCCTCCTCAGACCCACGAGAGAAGATGAATCCTGATGAAGAAACAAATCAAACCGCTCATCACCGTTGCGTTACTTGCAGCACTCTTTTTCTGGCTCCACCAGTCGGATTACGCGCTTCTGCGCGGGTGGCAGGCGAACGGTGATGAAACAGAGGCGATTCCTATATACAACGGCGATTATCGATTGATATTCGACGAGAATTTCGACGAAAGTCCGCTCGATCCCACAATCTGGAACGAACAGTATCTTGCTTCCTGGACGCCGGACATGGAGTCCGCGCGTGCCGTCTACGAAGTGGTGGACGGTAATCTGAATCTCATCATCAATGAGGACACGCAGCCATGGAATCCCGAGTTCGATGGAACCGCTCGCACATCCAGCGTGATGACCGGCAACCGGGCCGGTCTCCACGAGTTCAAGCAAGGTCTGGAAGTCCGCAACGACATCGAGCCGTTCATGGGCTTCATTTCGCATTACGGCGTCTTCGAAATTCGGGCGAAAATGATGAATAGCCTCGGCAATATGTGCGCTTGGTGGCTCGTCGGGATCCAGGACACACCGGAACAGGATGTGGAAGTGGATGTCTTTGAGAATGCCCTCAATTTCGGTAATGTCGTCACGGCTTCGCTTTACGCGCACCGGGATCCGCTGGCGAGGGAGCAGCATTTCATTTATGATGTCGGCGAGGCCGACTTGAGCAATGAATTCCATCTCTACACTTTCGAATGGACGCCGGAAGGTTTCGTCTTTTATTTCGATGACGAAGAAATCGGCACGTTCCAGGCCGAGGTCGCCTATCCGATGATCTCCATCCTCTCGGCCTACGAAGGGCGTGAGAATTGGTGGGTGGGGCCTTTCGACCCAGCCGCGCCTTACCCGAAGGTGTTCCAGATCGATTATATGAAAGTCTGGAAAAAAGTGCCGGAAGACTTCGAACAAGTCGATAAACTGAAAATTGCTTCTCAGGATTATGCGACTTTCACGCTGGCAGCCGGCCAATACGCCATCGAACACGGCCAACTCGTCGGGTTCCCGTCCTACGTCACACTCCGCTACAACGACGGCACCGATACGCAGCACTGGGTCAAATGGGAAGAGCTGACGCCCGCCATCCTAAGTAAACTCGACAAATCCGGAACGTTCGAAATGGAAGGCGAAATCATCGGCATGCCGGAAGCAATCCTGGGCAACCGGAAAGCAATCATACAAATAATCGTCAGCCAGAATGAATGAGAAAAGAGTACCTACCCAGCAATTTGGTGCATGTTTAAAAAGCAATCTTTATGAAAGGAAGTGCCCGATGAAACCTATCGCAAAGCAGGTCGAACTGGCGAACGGCTTGCACCTGAGCTACGCCGAACAAGGAGCAAATAGCGGCACACCAATCATCTTGTTGCATGGCATCGCGGATTCTTGGCGCATCTTCGAGCCGCTGCTTGCCGAACTTCCGGAGAGCGTCCATGCTTACGCCTTGAGCCAACGCGGACACGGTGATTCCGACCGGCCAGCTACCGGCTACCGCACTCGTGATTTCGTGGAAGATTTGCGGTTGTTCATGGATGCACTGCGAATCCAGAAGGCGATTATCGTCGGGGCATCGAGCGGTGGTTTCGCGGCCCGCAGCTTCGCCGCAACGCATCCGGAACGGACGGCGGGGCTGATCCTGTTGGGCTCACCCGCCTCGTTGGCAGCACGGCCGAACTTGTTTGCGGAGCTGAAGGATCCGATTGATCCCGGTTTCGTGAAAAGTTTTTCGGAGAGAGTCCTCTCCCGGGCGGCACCTGCGGAAGGCTTGGCCAGTATGATAGCCGAAAACCTGAAGGCTCCCGCGCACGTATGGGTGGAGACCGGCAACGGCCTGTTTGAGGAACCCTTTCCTGGCGAGCTCGCCAAAATCCAAGCGCCTACGCTCATCGTCTGGGGCGAAGAGGATCCCATCATCACCAAGGCTGACCAGCTCGCGCTGGCTGAAGCAATCAAGGGGTCCAAGCTCATCGCGTATCCCGGATCGGGCCACATGCTCTATTGGGAAGAACCCGCCCTGATTGCACGGGATATTGTTGCTTGCATAAACGACGGGCAACTAACGTCAGACAAAAATTGAAACGGCAGCATCAATAATAAAGAAACAAGTGCGATTCCTCCAAGCCCTAATCCAGGAAAGGCGGTGCCTACGATGAAGCTGTTCGTGTCAAAAGTCAGGGAAGTGCTGCAAGCGGTCCTTCCGGTCGTCGGAATCGTCCTGCTGCTGCATATCACCTTGACGCCGCTGACCGGCCTGCAGCTTGCCCGTTTTCTGTTCGGCGCTCTCTGCATAACAGCCGGGCTATCCATTTTTCTCTACGCCATCGATTTGAGCGTCAACCTGATCGGTCGGGCGATGGGGCGGACTTTCGCCAAGACGGATAGCCTCCTGCTGCTGGCAGGAGCGGGACTGGCTTTGGGCTTCATCATTTCCATCGCGGAGCCCGACCTGCACATTCTGGCCGGGCAAGTCGAACGGCTGACAGCGGGAACGGTATCGAAATGGTGGATTATCCTCGTCGTTTCGGTCGGCATCGCCGTCATGCTTGCGATCGGATTGATCCGGATCGTCAAAACCTTCCCCCTCCACAAACTGCTCGTAGGTTTCTACGCCGGCGTGTTCCTGTTGGCGCTGTCCGCCTCCGATGAATTCCTCGCCATCGCCTTCGATGCATCAGGCGCAACGACTGGCGCCATGACGGTGCCTTTCATCATGTCGATGGCGCTGGGGGTCACGCTGCTGCGCAAGAGCACCCTCGCTTCCAATGATTGCGGATTCGGGCTGATCGGTGTTGTTTCGATCGGTCCCATTCTGTCGGTTCTGGTGATGGACCGCTTTCGAGGAACCTTGCAAGGAACCCCAATCGCTGAGGCTCCGGTCCGAACGCCTTTAACGGTTTCGCAAACAGTGTTGGGCCCATTTCTCGACAAAGTGCCTGTCATAGCCGAAGAAGTGCTGCTGGCGCTGTTGCCCATCTTCCTGATTTTCATGCTGCTGCAGCGCGTTTCCTTCCGGCTGTCCCGCAAAAACGTCTCGTGGATCATCTACGGCCTGCTGCTGACCTACATCGGCCTCTTCCTGTTCCTCCTCGGCGCGCAAGGCGGCTTCATGGAAGTCGGACGCACGATCGGTTTCAACGTCGCCTCTTTGGATAATAAACTATATTTGCTTGTGATCAGCTTTGTGCTCGGTTTGGTCACAGTCTTGGCGGAACCGGCCGTCCATGTCCTGACGCACCAAATCGAGGACATCACGAACGGCGCTGTCAAAAGGAATGCGGTCAAAGCTGTTCTGTCCTTGGGCATCGGCACGGCCGTCGCCTTGGCGATGCTGCGGATTGTATTCCCTCAAATCCAGCTTTGGCACTATCTGCTGCCGGGCTACCTCATTGCGCTGACACTGACCTTTTTCGTCCCCAAGATATTCATCGGCATCGCCTTCGATTCCGGCGGCGTCGCATCCGGGCCGATGACTGCGACCTTCATCCTCTCCTTCGTCCAAGGCGCCGCCAGCGCGATGGCCGAAGACAACCTCATCTCCGAAAGCTTCGGCATGATCGCCCTCGTCGCGATGACCCCAATCATCGCCGTTCAAGTGTTGGGGCTTGTGTACAAGCTGCGGGCCGATGGAAACAATGGATGTGGCTGACGGCTGGGGATAACCGTCTATGGATTAAGGGTGTCGGCTGAACGAAGAATAAATGTTACCGAACAGCCGACACCCGTGCGATGTGTTGACTGAACGAATAGCGAAGAACATTGAACAGCAGACGCCCGCACGATGTGTTGACTGAACGGAAGTCGGAGAACACCGAATAGCCGACGCCCGCGTGATATGTCGGCTGAACGAAGGACGAAGGATACCGAACAGCCGAGATAAACTATGTATGTCAGGCTAACGCCCATCGAAAGCACAAAACACCCTAGAACAACATATATGCTCTACAAATACACAAAAACCAGGCAGCCGCCTCTCCAACGTTGGATGATGCGTCTGCCTTTTTAGTCTGGATAAACCTGAAAGAGAAGAATGTCAATTGAACGAAGAATGAATGTTACTGAAGGGCCGACGAAAACCCGATGTGTCGACTGAACGAGGAGTGAAGAATACCGAACAGTCGACAAGAAGAAAAATCGTCGACTGAACGAATAGCGAAGAACACAGAGCAGCCGACGCAGTATGTAACACCACACTGCACGATGCGGTACCACACCTCGTTTCGCGTAGAAACATACTTTGGGTTTCGTAAACAATCTCCACTTCTTCAAATTATAGAAGCTATATAGCAAATTATGCGTATACTACCTGAATTATTCATACCACCCCAAATCTTGATATGAACAACTCTATTTCATCTGCAATATTGGATTTTTGGTAGAGCTGTTATTTTTTCCCTT
>NZ_FONM01000008.1 GCF_900112935.1 Trichococcus pasteurii | reverse complement strand
ACTTGTTCTTCTCTGACAACAGAGTTTTACGATCCGAAAACCTTCTTCACTCACGCGGCGTTGCTCCGTCAGACTTTCGTCCATTGCGGAAGATTCCCTACTGCTGCCTCCCGTAGGAGTTTGGGCCGTGTCTCAGTCCCAATGTGGCCGATCACCCTCTCAGGTCGGCTACGTATCATCGTCTTGGTGAGCCGTTACCTCACCAACTAACTAATACGCCGCGGGTCCATCCATAAGCGACAGCACAAAGGCCGTCTTTCCTTTCTCGATCATGCGATCAAGAAAACTATGCGGTATTAGCACCCGTTTCCGGATGTTATCCCCCTCTTATGGGCAGGTTACCCACGTGTTACTCACCCGTTCGCCACTATCTTCTCAGTGGAAGCAAGCTTCCATAGAAAAGACCGTTCGACTTGCATGTATTAGGCACGCCGCCAGCGTTCGTCCTGAGCCAGGATCAAACTCTCATGTAAATGTGGACTCTTGTACAGAAATCCTACATGTTAAGCTGATAGCTCTTAATTTCTTGCTGACTTTATGTTTGCGATACTAAGTATCGCCTTCGTTTGCCTCGACCGAAATCGAAGCTCCCTGCACATTTGGTTCGTTCATTCTTTGTTCAGTTTTCAAAGGTCAATCGCGCATCACTTGTTACGTGACAGCTTATTCATAATATCGCAACTTTTCGATTTCGTCAAGAACTTTTTTGAATTATTTATTCTTATTATTCTTGGCTCGAAATATCTCGAGCAGCAACTTTTATATAATATCATTCCGAAGTCGCCTTGTCAACATATTTCTTACATTTAATTGTTAGGCACTTCAGACAACTCATTTATACTATCACTCTTCTGCCGTCATTGTCAATTCTTTTTCTGAACTTTTTGCGATACCAACTAAAACGGACTGTCCCGTTTCGGGCCAGTCCGTTTTTACTTCATCTTATTCAGGAAAAGATCCATCGAAGCCGGGAACATCACCTCGGCAGTTTCCTCAAAGTCATATACAAAAGTATGCCGGATGTCGTCGCAGATAGGATATCCGCTATCGGTTCCGCATAGTAGATTCCCATCACATCAAAATAGTTGGGTAAAACAAGCGCCAACGGAATCAGGATGATCACTTTGCGCAACAGGGCAATGAAAAGTGATTTTTTTGCCTCCCCTACACCGACAAAGAACATTTGCGCGCTCATCTGTACTCCGAACAGCCACATTCCGCCCATGTAGATCGGCAGAACACGGGTGACCAACGCCAACAAATCCGGATTGGTCGTAAAGATGCGTGCGAACAATCCGGGCACGAGCAGCACCAATAAAAAATAGGAGGCCGTAATTCCAACTGTGACTTTCATGGAATGGTGCACCGTTTCTCGCACACGGTTGAAATGCTGCGCACCGTAATTATAGCTGATGATAGGTTGAACGCCTTGCGTAAATCCTTGAACAGGCACCGTCAGCAATTGCATGATGCTTTGCATGATCGTCATGGAACCTACGTAAAGATCGCCGCCATATTTCAGCAGCCCTGTGTTGAAAACGATCACGATTGCACTTTCCGTCGCCTGCATGATGAATGGCGAAATTCCCAAGGACACGATTTTCTTTATCAGTCCGAACTTAAGTCCCATGTTCTTCTTGCGGATCCGGATAAGCGAATGCTCGGAAGTCAGGAATCGGAGGACATAAAGCGCGCTCAGAGCCTGGGATATGACCGTAGCGATGGCCGCCCCTTTGACACCCATACCAAAAGCGAAAATAAAAATCGGGTCCAGGATGATATTGGCGATAGCACCGATCAATACTGAAAACATGGCATTTTTGGTTTTACCTTGGCTCGTGATGAATAGATTCAAACCCAACGCATATTGGACAAAAACCGTGCCCATTATATAGATGGATGTATAATCATCCGCATAGTTGAAGGTGATGTCGCTGGCACCGAATAAATATAATAAAGGCTCCTTGATCAAAGTAAAGACGATGGTCAAAACGACTGCCATCAGCGACAGCATCGAAAAAGCATTGCCGAGAATTTTTTCAGCTTCCTCTTTGTCGTTTTTCCCTAACGCAATGGCTGCCAAAGGGGCTCCACCACCTCCGGCAAAGCTGCTGAAAGCAGAGATGATCAGCACAAGCGGTGCACTGATGCCCAGACCGGTCAATGCAACAGCCCCTATATCGGGTATATGTCCGATGTACATCCTGTCCACAATGTTGTAGAGAATATTGATGACTTGGGCAATGATGCTAGGTATGGCCAGTTCCATCATCAGTTTAGGGATTTCCTCCGTCCCCATACGGGATTCTTTCATTTCTTGCATGATCACTCCTCCTCCTTCCGTTCCACATTCGCTATCATTTTTTCAAGCGCCTCTTCAAACTGTGTGAATTGTTCCTGACTGATTCCTTCCGTCATCGATGCGATAAACTGTTTTCGACGATCCCGCAATCGGTCCGCTATCGGCTTTGCATGATCAGTCAACACAAGATGAATGTAACGGCGGTCTCCCTTATCTACCATTGTCTCCAGATAGCCTTTGGCAACAAGCGAATCGACCGACCTGGCGATCAAAGACTTTGATAACCCCAAGGAATCGGCTATTTCTTTGGATGTATCCATTTCGTTATTTGACAAAAAGGTGATCAGATCCAACTCATTCGGAGAAAAATCCGAATCAGACATCTCCGCCTTCACTTCTGCTCGGTACATTTTTGACAGCTTGGACAGGCTGATCAGAAGATTCTTCTTTTCTTTCATAAATCGTGCACCTCCATATATTCAAACTGAAACCATTTTACCGTTAAACAGTTCACTTGTATACCATCTCATTACCAATCTCCCAAATCAAAAAAACACCTGCATCAGCAAACACTTCCAAGGAGTCTGGAAGACTTGCTGATGCAGGTGTTACACGAACATTCACAGAGAAATAGGCACTTTCTTTGCCAACAGAAAGGCGCGGAAAGCCGTCTCTCCGGCATTTGTGATCAGTTTTTCCGTTTGCGAAATGGCTGCATCCAAATCCATCGGTTTGTTGATGATGTCCAAAACCAGGTCGATGCCTGTCGCATAGATCGGGCCTAAATCATCATCGCTGCTGCCGACCACTGCGATGACCGGCAAGTGGTATTTCTTCGCCAACTGGGCGATGCCCACCGGCGCTTTGCCGTTCAATGATTGCGAATCCATTCTGCCTTCGCCGGTGATGACAAGATCGGCATTTTGGAAATGTGATTCGATTTCGAGGATGGACAGTACTTTCGAGATGCCGCTGTAGCTTTTCGCTCCACAAAAAGCCATCAAACCAGCACCCAATCCTCCTGCTGCACCCGCTCCAGGAGCTTCAAGCACAGCTATTCCTAAGTATTCTTCAACTTTTTCCCCATAGTGACACAATAACTGGTCCAATTTCCGGACATCCTCCGGGGTCGCCCCCTTCTGAGGACCATAAATATAAGATGCTCCATTCTCACCGCATAAAGGGTTCGTCACATCAGATAGGATCGTAAAGGTGACGTCATGGATGCGTTTATCCAAACCACTGTCATCTATAGAAGCAACGTCACCCAGCTTGCCTGCACCGAACGGAATTTCATTCCCTTCGCTGTCCTTGAAAGAGACCCCCAGCGCTTGCGCCATTCCGACTCCGCCGTCATTGGTGGCGCTGCCTCCGACACCGATGAAGATTTCTTTGACGCCGCAATCCAAAGCAGCCCGGATCAATTCGCCTGTTCCATAAGTAGTCGCGCGATAAACGTCGTTATCCGCTAGGTCAACCAAGGTCAATCCCGACGCTTCAGCCATTTCGACGACAGCGATGTTGTCTTTGATGATGCCGAATTTTGCCTGGACTTTGTCGCCCATCGGTCCCGTGACGTCAGCATAGCGGTATTCCCCCTTGCATCCGATCACCAAAGCATCCACGGTCCCTTCGCCGCCGTCAGCTACAGGAACCTTGACGATTTCCACGTTGCGGTTCAGACGCAGGATTCCTTGTTCGATGTAGTCCTCCACCTGGATAGTTGACGCGCTGCCCTTAAAGGAATCAGCAGCGATGACTATTTTGAATTTTTTTTGCATTGATTAGTCCCTTCCCTTCAGCATTTACCGTATTTTTAGCATCGCCCAAACGTTATAATCCGCTACACGCTTATTGTAGATTCCATTGACTTTTGGTACGTGTTTGAATATCTATAGTGTAACGATTTCTGTTTCCGGATTATATATTTTACAAACCAAACATTTACTGTAAAATCGAAGATAAATATGTCACCCAGCACACATTGCATCTTTTTTCGAACCGGAGGGACAGAAACTTATGGAAATAGCTTCCGAATTGGCGCAAAGGATAGTAGTCAGCATGAAAGAAATCATCCATCAGGAATTGAATTTCATCGACATCGACGGTGTCATTATCGCAAGCACGGATGATACCCGAATTGGCGCACAACACGCCGGGGCAAAAAGAGTGATCGAAACGAAAACCGATCTGATTGTGAAAGATGACACCCATTTCGAAGGTACGAAAATGGGCATCAACATCCCCATCTTCAGTGACCAACACCTTTTAGGCGTGATCGGCATCACCGGCAGTAAAGACGAAGTAGTAAAATACGGCAAAATCATCAAGACTATGACCGAAATCCTCGTGAAGGAAGCTTGGCTCAAAGACGTATCATTCAAAAAACGCGATAACTACCGGATCCTGATTGAAGAGTTATTGATGATCCGTCCGGATTTGGAGAATGTCCAGACACTTTCAAACTTACTAGGATTTGATTTGACCATCCCGAGACTCGTCGTCGCCGGCCACATCAAAAATCTCTCCGTCGATCGCAACGATAAAATCGAGAACATGATGAAGCTATTGAAGACGGTCCTACTGAACGACACACAAACGATTTATACCGTCGATGGGTCTGAAATCACCATTCTATTCAGAGAAAGCCTCCCGGAACCTACTCTTGCATACCAGCTAAACAAACTTATCCGTGAGGCAGAGGAGCGATATGACTTGCATTTGCATTTAGGCGTCGGTCTGCCTAGCGAGACACCCGCCGCGCTCCGGATCAGCCACGAACAAGCTCGCGCGGCGTTGGATTGGTCAATCCTGACCTCGCATAATACCATCGAATATTATTCCAAGCTTGACTTGGGTATGATTCTCGCCAACATTCCCAAGAACAACTCCGAAGAATTCGTCCACCAAATTTTAAGAAATTTGGATTGGAAAGAGTTGGAAGAATACACTGAAATCTTCTCCGTCTATGGTTCCAATAACGGCAGCATCTACAGGTGCGCCGATGCTTTGTTCATCCACAGAAACACTTTGCAATACAAATTGAACAAGCTTCACAAATTGACAGGCTACAACCCGCGCGAATTGGACAGCTACACTATCCTGTCCCTCGCATTCAAATTGCATAGTATCTTGAACAAAAATTGAAGATAAAAGAAAGCAGTCGCGGCAACATCCCTGACGGATAATGCCTTGACTGCTTTCTGACTGCACTGTTATGGCAGTTTCACTTCATCCTCTTTTATCGCGGTCATCACTTCTTCCACACTCAGTAGATTTCCCGGGATGCCCAATGCCTGCGCTATCTTCATGGCTTGGGGCTGATCCAGATAGGCTTGCTGCAGGGTGTCTTTTTTGCTGAAGACTTCCCTTGCCTCGCCTTCGAGCAGCAATTGCCCTTGGCTAAAGACGACGACGCGTTCAAAAACGGCTGCCGCAAAGTCCATGTCATGCAGAATGCACAGTACGGCTTTCCCTTCTGCCTGCAGGTTTTCGATCACTTTTCTGATGATCGCTTTACCGGCCACATCCTGCCCCATCGTAGGTTCATCGAAAATGACGATGGGAGTATCCATCGCCAAAATCGAAGCCAAGGCCACCATCTTTCTTTGCGCTAAATTGAGATCATACGGGTTCACCTTCTCGACCTCAACCAGTTCTACTTGCGCTAAAGCCGCGCGGGAACTGGCTCTTGCCTCATCCAGTGACTGTCCGATGTTCAACGGACCGACCATGACCTCATCCAAAACGGTATTCTTGAAAATCTGATCATCCGGGTTCTGAAAAACCAGACCGATTTTCTTGGCAATCTGGGCAACCGTCAAAGTTTTTAGGTCGGTCCCGTCCAGCAGAATCCTGCCGGAATCGGGGCGCAATAGTCCCTTCAGCAGTTTCACGAAGGTCGTTTTTCCCGATCCGTTCTGCCCGATGATCGCCGTTTTCCGGTCATCCAACACCAGATCGATGCCTTTTATGACGGGAGTCGCTTTATCGTAGGCAAAATGCAGCTTCTCTATTTCCAGTTTATTCATGAGGGACACCTTCTTCCGCAAGCAACCCCTTCAGCTCATCCAATTCCACAGGATAATGCCCATTGGTCTTCCGCCTGTTCAAATGGCGGGCGATTGCGGTAACGGCGGGCGATTGCACTCCCAAAGACGCCAAGTCCTCGCGTGAAAAAATGGCTTCGGGTGTGTCATACGCGATCAATTTGGCGTCATCCAAAAGCAGGACCCTGTCTGCGTACTGCGCGATTTTTTCCATCTTCTGCTCGGCCATGATGATCGTAATGCCTTCTTTCGTAAGGTTCTCCACCACTTTGAAGACCTCTTCCGACCCTTGCGGATCCAGTTGTGAAGTGGGTTCATCCAAAATCAGCACTTTCGGCTTCATCGCGACCACGCCGGCGATCGCAACCCGCTGCATTTGCCCGCCGGAAAGATCGAATGGATTCTTGTCCTTCACTTTGCGGATGTCCAGCAAGTCCAAACTTGCTTCGATCCGCTTGATGATTTCGTTGCGCGGCAGTCCCATGTTCTCCAGACCAAAGGCAATTTCCTCATATACCGTAAAACGCGAGCCGGTGATCTGGGAAAACGGATTTTCGAAAACCAAACCGGCTGCTGCAGTGACTTCACTCACATCTGTCGTGCGCACATCCAAACCGGCTATCATTACCGATCCGCCGTAGGCACCTTTAAAGAAGTGCGGCACCAAGCCGCTCAGCGCATAGCACAAAGTCGATTTTCCAGCGGTATTCCTTCCTATCAGGCCGATGAATTCACCCTCCTCGACCGAAAAACTGATGCCGTCCAACGCCAATTTTGTCGTGTCGGGATAGCGGTATTTCAGACCCTTCACTTCTATGATGCTCATCCCATCACCCTCCAAACGATCAAACCGGCCAGAATCAACAAGAGCAAAATATTCAACAAAGTACTGTGACGATAAGACTTTGTTTCATTCAGATAGGTTTTCGGCGTGTCCCTGTCGAAGCCGCGGACATCGAGCGCAATCGCTCTTTCCCGGGTATCGTTCAACGCATTTAGTATGACCGGTCCCAATAACGGGAAGAATGCCTTTATCCGGACAAACAGGCTGCCCTCAGTCTCCATCCCGCGCGACCGTTGTGCATCCTGGATTTTTCCATACGTGGCTCGAAGCTGCGGAATAATCTGCAGGACCGAAAGAATGACATAGCCGATCTTCGGCGACATGCCTTTCTGCTGCAGTCGTTCAACAAGTTCCGTCGGCGAAGTCGTCAGCACCAATACCCCAAAGGCGCTGACCATATTGATGACGCGCATGGTCAGACGCAAGGCGATAACCAGCCCCTCTTTGTAGAATTTTATCGGACCCAATTCATAAAGCAACGTTTCATTGGCAGGATTGAAGAATCCTTGCACAATGACGATCGACAGAATCAATAAAAAACTGAGGGCAATCACCGGCAAAATATTGCGGAAAACTTTCCCCAGCAACAAGATGCCCAAACTGATCAGCATGACTGCCGCGACTTCCCACAGATTATCCAATAAATAGGCCGCAGCGATGCTCACGATAATATAAAGCATCTTCGTCAACGGATCCAGGCGATGGATCAGTGAGTTTCGCGGTACATACAAAGTCATTGCATCCATTCAAATCAGCCCCTATAATTCTTCTATCGCGCCATCCTTCAGGAAGGTGTTCGTAAGTTTCTTCGGTAAGCCTTTGAAGATAAAGTAACTGATGAGCACCGTCACTAGTTTGTCCGGCACATCCACAACGATGCTGTCCAGGAAAGAAGCCAGCCATTGCGGTTGCCCATTCGAAATCAGCAAAGCGTAGAGGGCATCTCCCCAGACATTACCGGTCTGTCCGCCCCAAAAGAGGATGTTCAAAGGCGTCGAGACTGTGGCCGCAACCACACCTATGATCAAACCTGCCAACAGCACTGTTTTGATGTCCTTGAACCAGCCTTTAGCGGCAAACAGACCCGCCATCAAACCGATGACTGCACTGGTGACCGCATACACTGTCGAAATCGGATCGGCCGTCACGCCGTAGATGACGTTGTTGATGATCCCGGAAGCGGCACCGATTACCGGACCCGCCAACATACCGGACAATACCGTTCCGATCGAATCCAACCAAAGCGGCAGACGCAATACGCCCGCGATGTATTTGCCGAGATAATTGATCCCAATCGCGATCGGAATCAATACGATGGAAGCCGTTGACAACTTGTAGCTCAGTTTGTTTTTTGTTTCTGCATTCATTTTATTCTCCTCCTTTTGCCTGATGCCATGCATGGAAAGCGGATAATGCCAGTTTGATTTGATTCTGTTCCCCTTGCTTGGTGGCCGCTTCTCCTGAAACGAATTGACGGACACCTTCTTCCATCCCTTCATCCGGCCCAACGACGACATTCAGCAGCGATGCGGTCTTCAATCCCCTCAGCGCCCCAACAACAAACAACGTGGCTGTTTCCATATCCGACCCGATGATGCCGTTGCCGCTCCAATAAGCAGTAAGCTGCTCTTCACGGGCGGTATAGAAACTGTCGTGGCTGCGGACAATCCCCAAACGATGAGGGATCCGCTCCGTTTCCGCGATTGACCGCAGATAAATCAACAAATCCAGATCGGCAACGGCGGGATATGCGGAATCGACATAGGCCTTGCTGGCGCCATCATCCCGGACTGCTGCCGTTGCGATGATCACATCGCCCAGATGCACTGCCGGATGCAAGGATCCGCAGCTGCCGATGCGGATGATCCCTTCTATTCCGATCCTTGTCAACTCTTCGATGGCTATTGCTGTGGATGGTCCGCCGATCCCAGAGGAAATGACCAGAACCTTCATTCCTTGATAGGTCCCCAGAACACTCTTGTACTCACGGTTGAACGCCAAATCGACAGGGTCATCCAACAGCAGTTTCACTCTTTCCACGCGGGCTGGATCACCCGGCAACAGCGCATATTTCACATCCAGATCGGCTGGTAATTGAATGTGCGCCTGCAGTGTTTGTTCCATTTCTCCACCTTCCTTTTCGCAATGATCGACTCCGGAACAGCCCGACAAAACTTCAAGATACTGATACCCATTATGAGTTCAGTATAGCATAGAGCCCAACGTCTGGCACCGGATAACCCTTGATGGAAAACAGCCTTCCCGGTGCACAAAAAGAAGCAGTCTCTTTTTTAATTAGAGCTGCTTCTTATGTTTTCTCTTAGTTGTTTCCCTCATTGGACGAACAGCGCCGCTAGTGGGATCAACCCGACCATCACGACACCGGAAACGACCATCGCCAGGCTGCTCATGGCGCCCTGCAGTTCGCTCGCTTTCAATGATTCGGCAGTCCCCATGGCATGGGAAGCCGCACCCAAAGCCAACCCTTTCGCGATTGGTTCTTCGATCCTGAAGATGCTGAAAATCATTCCGGAAACCACCGTCCCGAAAATGCCGGCGAAGATGACCCCAGCCACTATGATGCCCGCGACCCCGCCGATCAGTTCGGTCGTATCCAGCGCGATGGCCATCGTGCTCGAGCGCGCCAATGTGGAAATGGTCGTGATTTCGCTCATTCGAAGAATCAGAGCCAAGCTGATGATCGTGACCAGACCGCTTATCATCCCCGCCAGACAACTGATCAATACGACCCAGCTGTTCTCGCGTAAAATCTTGAATTGCCGATAAACCGGAACAGCTAGGCATATCGTTGCCGGCGTCAGGAGATCGGACAATACTTGCGCACTTTTTTGAAAAACGACAACTTCGACATCCAGGACAAGAATCAAGACCATCACCAGGATCGTCCCGATCAGCAAAGGGTTCATGAATGCATAGGGATATTTTTTGTTCAGCTTCAAGCCGATCATGAAGGCCCCTAAGCTGATGAACAAGCCGAGATATTTTGTCGTTTCCAGCAGATGATCAACCATTCCCGCCAGCCTCCTTTGCTTTCTTCCTTCTTATCAATCCTTGCGCCAAAAGCCCGGTTGTCGCCAAAATCACGATGGTGGAGCCGATGTTGACGGCTACCCAGCTGAGGAAGTTTTCGGCGATCTGCCCGTAGGACGTGATGAGCCCGGCACCGCTCACGACGAACAGCGCAGGCATAATGCCCAACAGCAGATTGGCGGCACTTTCCACTTGCTTGAGCTTCAACACTCCTGTCATCAGCAACAGGAACAGCAGCGACATGCCGTAAATGCTGGCCGGAATGGGCAGCGGAATGAAGATGGCCAGCAATTCGCTTAAGGCCGAAATTGCAATGATGACGGTAAATTGTTTTAAATAGTGCATAATGGAGCGGCTCCTTCCTTGTCTAAAGTAATCTGGAATTCTATTGTTAATCATAGCAGCCCAAGCCGAATTGAAAAGATGCATTGTGACAAAAGCACAAATTAAGTTGTTCTAGTTGCTCAAAGCTTAAAGCGACAGCCGGACTGGCTTTCTTTAGCAAGCGTACTTTTTCACTATCCAGTATACCGGCTTCCGGTTCAAAACGATATATCCCGCAACCCAAAATTCTGCTTTCCGGATCGTTATAAACCTGTTACGCGATACATACGCAGACCGAATGATGTATAATAAGCCGTGCAGTAAATGAACAAGGACAGAAAGAAGGCGGAAATAAATGAACTTAGAAAAATTGATTGAAAAGATTGAAGCGTTCAAAGCAAGTCATCCCGAAGGTACGTTTGAATTCCTTGTGCAACCGCAAAGGGATTTGGATGATCTGTTTGCCGAGCTACTGATACTGGATGTAGCAACAGATGCAGATGGCAACCCGGAAGCCCGCGCCGAGGAAGCTTTGCTCACATTGGAAAACCCGTCAAATGATGAACTAGCTATGCTTGAAAGCATCGCCGAAGCTTTAAAAACATATCTATAATATGTCAAAAAAACTCCCCAAAGTGCCTGCAACAGTGCAGAGCTCTTCAGGGAGTTTTGTTTATTGTTTCAGGTTTCAATCGGAAACCGATCATTTACAGTGCCGATTCCAGCTTACGCTTTACTGTTGGTTTCGCGCAGTTCATCCAACGGAGCGCTACGGTCTCCATTGTTGCGGCTAGCCGAATCAAATAAGGAGCTTACCGTCGTCAGGTTCGTTTTGTTTCCCAATTTCGCTTTAAAAAATAGCAACGTCAAAAGATACCCGATCAGACATGAAACGATTACCAGATAGAATATGTAGTCGAAATTCTGAAAAGTATCCAGCAACAGGCCTGAACTACCCACACCCAAAACAGCACCTATTCCGTATGCTGTAAATACGACACCATAATTTTCGCTGTAGTGCTTCGGCCCGTACATATTATTAGTGGCAGTCGGCGCTATTGCCAACCACCCCCCAACATTGAACCAAAATATGGAAAAAGCGATGAAAAATAAAACGATACTGCCATTTTTTGCCAGCAACATCAAAGATGCTGCCAGGATGATTTGAGCATAGGAAAAGAGCATCGCTTTCTTTGCCGACAGCCTGTCCGTCAGCCATCCGAACACGGGACGCCCGACTCCATTGAACACTGCAAACATGGATATAAACAGCACTACATCCTTTTGCGCCATCCCTATCAATTCAATGCCGATGTTGCTTGTCAACCCTATCATCATCAGTCCAATCATCGTTCCGATAATAAAATTGAAATACAGCCCCTTGAAGTTAGCGGATCTGACCATTTCGGCGCTATCCATATCATTCTCCTTCGACTCTGCCCCGAGGACTTTCTCATCCCCGACGCAATCCGCTTCAGGATACTTGAATGGCATTGCCAACACGGGCAACAGCACTCCAAAGACGACTCCCAATATGAGGAATGTTTGCGTCACTCCGTATTGTTCGACCAACGCCCTAGCAATCGGCGCTGTAAGCAACGGCGAGAGTCCAAATCCGAGTAGCACCAGCCCAATCACGATACCCTTTTTTTCCGGGAACCATCTAGTCACTACCGTCAGCGGAGCTCCATAAGCAATCCCGACCCCCGCGCCACTGATCACACCATACGCAATAGTCAACGTCTGAATATTCGGGGCGAATGCCGATAAAATCCAGCCGACAGAAACCAAGAGGGTCCCTGTCAGTATGGTCTTGCGCGGACTCCAATCCTTAAAAAACCTCCCGGTCAAAAACATGAACAGCGAGTAAAACAATAGCGCCGTCATGTAGGGTAATCCACTTTGGGCAGTCCCGACATCATACAACACCTCCACCGGCAGACGGAAAACACTCCAGGAATACACCGTCCCAAGTGCCATCATAATCACCAGTCCCAAAATTACATACAGCCACCTTGCCTTTGACATCACTTGCTTTTCTACTCTCATTTTCTGTTGCATCTGCATCCCTGCCTTCTTTCCTTATAATTTCCGGATAAATTCCCTTACTGACATGCCGATCTGCAAAAAAAAACCAATAACAAGCCCCCTGCGGAGTACTTATTATTGGCTTACGCGTCGACTGGCTGTTTGCCTTTCGTTGCATCTTCCGTATTCACTTAATCAATTTTTCTATATCTTGGTCGACAACTATTGCGATGATTTTTTCGCCCGTCTTGGTGCTGACGTCGGAATAGGTACTTACGATATTCACATCAAGCACTGTTTTGATTGTCGTTTCGAGTTCTTTACGCGCATTCTCAAACAATGCGGTTCGAGCATTTTTTATCATCTGGATTCCACCTGGATTCTTGGCCAAGTTTTTCTCAGATATACTCAGGAAACCATTCAGTCTTATCAAGATCAAATCCTGAAAGATAACGGTCCGTATTTTCTCCGGTCCCCTACCCATTTGTTCAATTTCAAACTTACTGATCGCTTCGCTCAATTTCGATTCGATTTGTCCTTTTGTCATTGAACTTCCCGTGTATGCCATGCGCTTCAACCCCTAAATCATCTGAAAGTTGGGAAACGTTTCTTACAGCCAAAACTATAGCACACCGATATATTGTCGTCAACAAGTATCCCTTTGCCCTGAAAAGGGCAGGCACCGCAACTGATGGAGAAGATTTGAAAATCCAACTACAGCAAAAAACTCCCCTGATGGCCTATAGCGGCTACGGGGAGTTTTTTGGTCAATAAGGTTTCAATTGAAAGATAGGGCTATTCGGCTGCTACCGCTGCCGGTACTGCGTCAATAGAAGAAAACGTCCCGATCGGCAGATGATCGTTCAAGAGTTCCGATTCAGGACTCAAAGCAACCTTCTGTTTCACGCCGGTTGTCCAGTAAAGTGCCATGATCGCAACAGTTGCAACCAGACCGACCAAGTAAGTGGCCGTCTGCAGCCCCATCCGGAATCCGATCGGCTCGCTCAGGATATAGACGACACAGGCATAAAGCATGAATGTTGCAGGCAATAAGGTAACCAGGTAATTTTTATTTTTAAGATACAAGTAACGCGTCGACATCAGCAAAGCGATGACGGCTGTGACTTGGTTTGCCCAGTTGAAGTATCTCCAGATCAGGTTGAAATCCACTTTAGTAAGGAAGAACGAGATGACAAACAACGGGATCGTCATCATCAGGATCTTTTTCATTGAATCCTGTTTGATGCTCATGTAGTCAGCCAAGATTGTGCGCAGACTTCTGAAGGCGGAGAGGCCAGAAGAGATCGGCAAGACGATGACGCCGATGATGGCGACCGTACCGAAGACATTACCCAATAACATAGTGGAAACTTGGTTGACGACAGCTGATGGTGTTCCGGCATCGATCATTTGGCTTAATGTTTGGCCATCGAACAGGGCCATGGAAGCTCCAGCCCAGATCATGGCGATGACGCCCTCTGCGATCATCATGCCGTAAAAAAGGAAGCGGCCTTCCCGCTCGTTCGTCGACGTCCGGGAAACCATCGGAGCTTGGGTCGCATGGAAACCGGAAATGGCGCCACAAGAAATCGTAAAGAAGATTGCCGGGAATATCGGCGTGCCTTTCGGATGGAAATTCTGCATAGCGCCCATCGTCAATTCCGGCAGATTATGGCCGCCCGTCAATAAGCTGATGCCGATTGCGATCGTGCTGATGATCAGGACCGCGCCGAACCAAGGGTAGACTTTGCCCATCGCCTTGTCGATCGGCAGGATGGTTGAGATGAGATAGTAAGCGAAAATCAACAGGGTAATGATACCGATCGTCATCCAATCGGGTGTGATGCTGGCAATCAGGTTGGCGGGTGAAGTGACAAACACGGTTGCAACCAACATCAACAGCAGCATGGCGAAGATGTTGACGATATGCTTGACCGGTTTGCCCAGATATTTGCTGGTCAATTCCGGCAAGTGCGCGCCGTCGTTCCGCAAGGAAATCATCCCGACCATATAATCGTGGACGGCTCCTCCGAAGATGCAGCCGACGATGATCCAGATGTAGGCGACCGGTCCGTAAAGCGCTCCCATTATCGGTCCGAAAATAGGACCTGTCCCGGCAATATTCAACAGTTCAATGATGGCATTTTTTGATTTTGACATCGGGACAAAGTCATATCCGTCCTTCAGTGCTTCAGCGGGAGTCGTTCTTTCCGGATCGATGGAAAAGTTCTTTTCGATGTAGCGCCCATAAGTAAAGTAACCCAGAACCAATAAGGCGATTCCTCCAAGTAAAGTAAGCATCTTTTTTCCTCCTTCAAAATAAATGTGCGGCCAACACGTTCTTTCTATGCCCTTACTTTACTGGAGAATAAGAACCTTTTGGGTCATTTACGGCCGAAACGACAAAACTGCAGGCCGAGTTGCACGCCTGCAGTCCTGAAATTCATTCACTTTTTGATCAGATACCTACTTTTTCCTTAAATTCCTTCATATAAGAACGGCTGACGGGTATCTTCAAGCCGTTGCTCATCGTCAGTTGGAATGTATGGTTGAACCATGGCTGGATTTCCTTTATTTCCTTCAGATTGATGAGGAAGGCGCGATGAACCCTCAGGAAAGGATGCCCATCGATTTTTTTCTCGAGCGCACTGAGCGGTTCATGAATGATGTAGGTCATATTTTTCGTATAAATGGTCGTTTCGCCGTTCTCGACTCCGATTGCGATGATTTCCGGGACCTGCAGCATATAGATACGTTCATCCATCTGGATGGGCAAGACCTGCAGTCCTATATCCTTCTGCTTCGGTACTTCCACTTCTCCGACCTGTTGCTTGCGGTACTGTCCGTAGGCTTTTTTGACCGCTTGCTGGATCCGCTCCATTTCAAAAGGCTTCAGGACGTAATCGGTCGCATTCAGTTCAAACGCTTTGACGGCATAATCATCATAGGCCGTAGCAAAAATGATCATCGGCGGTTTCTTCAGTTTATTGATTTTGCCAGCCAACGATAGGCCGCTCTCATTAGTCAGGTGAATGTCCAAAAAGATCAGATCCACAGGGTCCTCAAGCATCGCTCCCAGCGCTTCTTCGATCGAATCCGCTTGGGCGATGGCGCTCACGCCTTCGCATTTCCCAAGCAGGTAAGCCAGTTCATCCCTTGCCAATGGTTCGTCATCCACAATCAATACCCGCATACTCATCCCTGCCTTTCTTGATAAGGTACCGTGCAGTACACGGTCGTCCCTGTTGGTGAAGATACAAAATGCAGTTTGGCTGATTCGCCGAAAAGGCTGATCAGCCGTTTATTCAAGTTCTCCAATGCCGATCCTGTGCCTTCCTGGGACGGTACTGCTTCTTTTCCCAATTTCTCCAGACGCTCGGAATCGATGCCTTCCCCATTATCCCGGACGGAAATGAAGACCCCATCGGGACTGCTTCTCACGTCGATCCATACCCGATTGTCGGTTTTCCTGCTGCCGAAAGCATGCTTGAACGCATTCTCCAACAGAATCTGGATCAGGAAGGGCGGCAACAGCACTTCCTCCATGCCTTCCTCGACGGAAATGTCGACTTGGTAGCGATCAGGGAAACGGGCCTGCTCCAACGAACGGTAGGCTTCCACTTGCGCGAGTTCCTTCATCAACGGAATCAAGTTGGTGCGGGCCCCCTGCAGATTGGCACGGAAAAAGTTGCTGAGCTGGATCAGCAGCCTGCGCGCCTTCTCGCTGTCGACCCGGATCAAAGCAGAGACCGTATTAATGGCATTGAAGAAGAAATGCGGATTCACTTGCGCCTGCAAGGACTTGATTTCGGCATCCTGGAGCAGTTTGCTCTGAAGTTCGATTTCGCCCAATTCGATCTGGCTGGAGAAAATATTGCCTAACCCTTCCGCCAGCTGCCTTTCAACAAAGGTCAGCTTCGTGGCATCCGTGAAGTACAATTTCAAGGTACCGATCGTTTTTCCCTGAGCTTTCAACGGAATGACAAGCGCCGCTTCCAAGGGACAGCCCGGATGGTTGCAGCCGATTTCGTCGTGGGAATGGACTTCCCTGATTTCACCAGTCCGCAGCACTTCTTTGGACAATTCGGTCAATATTTCATTCGAAGCGATGTGGTGGTCGCTGGCCGCGCCGACATAGGCCAAAATCCGATCGGTGTTCGTGATGCTGACAGCGGACACTTTCATCAATTGTTGGATGATTTTTGCCGCTTCCGTGCACGAAGCTTCGTTCATGCCGGAACGGAAATAAGGCATCGTTCGGTTCGCCAATTGGAGCACATCATGCGTCTGCACCGCTTTCGTCTGTTCGACTTGACGCAGCGTGGAGCCGATGATGGAAAGGAAAATGCCGGTCCCCATGCTGTTGACGAGAATCATCGGAAACGCAATGAATGTCACCAGATCCCAAGCAGCCTGAAGATCGCGGCTCAAGACCAGGATGCTGAGCATTTGGACTCCTTCCGTTATGGCTCCTATCATAAAGCCTTCTTTAATCGTCGGATAGGTATTTTTCCGCATCGTTTTGGCGCCGTACAGGCCGGAAATGAGCCCGATCAAGATCGAAGAAATGACGTAAATATAAGCCTCTTCCCCGCCTTGGAAGAAGCGGATGATGCCCGAGATGATGCCGACAGATGTGCCGACCAACGGCCCGCCGATCAAGCCGGCGACGCCGATCGTGAGCACCCGCGTGTTCGCCAAGGATGCGCCTTCCGAAAGCTTCATCAGCACCTGATCGGATACGATGCGGTCCTGGCTGATCTCAACGCCTGTGTAGTTCGAGATGACGGCGAAGATGCCGAATACGACTATCAGCGTCAATTTGGTGCTCAAGCGTTGGCGTTCGCCCAATTCGTCCCTGAAATAATGGACATTCATCAGAAGATAGGCCAAAATGATGATCAGTCCGACCCGCTCCAATATCAAAATGAATAAATTAAACATGGCCGCTCCTCTCCGAAAAATGGTTATCTTCAGTTTACACCAGAAACAACTGATTTGCGCACAAAAAACGATAGCCCAGGCTTTGCGCTTCGGGCTATCGTTCCTTTATCAAGCTGTCAGAAATTATCCGCGATCCGCTGGAATTGGCGATGCAGCTCGTCCATCACCACAAAGCGTGCTTCACGGATCATCTCTTTGCCTTCAACGAACAACAGCAATGCCGGAACGGTGAAGACGGTGAATTCGCCCGCTACTTCCGGGATGTCATCGGCGTTCGCTTGGATCGCTTTGATTGCCGGGAATTCTTCCAGCATTTCCTGCACTTGCGGTTGGACCGCATGGCAGACGCCACAGTTCGTCCTGGAAATATAAACAAACGCCAATTTGTTAGCAGCGATGAAGTGACGGATTTCTTCTATCGAAGTTGCTTGTTGAAAATTATTTGGATAAAACACAGATTGACCTTCTTCCTCTTTCATTTTTTGTCATTATAGCACGTGAATCGGAATAAGTCCGTTTTGCGGATTTTACAGCACTGTCGGAAGAAAATCCCTTTGCGCTTCGGATACCCTTCTTATTTGAACTTGCTCTATGAAAACGTTATACTGAAAACAAAAAAGGTGGTTTTTCAGATGATGTTCGAACTCAGAATTACGCTTTTGGATGTCGGCACACCGGTTTGGCGGGATATACAATTGGATGACGACACCACTTTCTCCGATTTGCATTTCATTCTTCAAAGTGCATTCAATTGGTCCGATCTCCACCCTCATACTTTCAGGTTTGCCTCGCCGCATAAAGATGAATTGGCAGAAACCGATCGTCTTCGGGACCACATTCAAGGAAAAGACGATAAAATCATCTACACGTATAACATGGAAGAAAACTGGGAACATGAAATCGTCCTGCAAAAAGCATTTGAAGCGAAGGCGGACGTGCTCTATCCCCGTTGCGCGCGCGCAGAGAATCTGGCGCCTGAGGAAGACCATACCCGGTTGGACATCACGGACGGCACATTGGACCTTGCGTATACAGATTCCGGGGAAATCGCAAAAGCAATCAATGAAGAATTGGCCTACCTGAACGTCAGCGGCCTTGGCGAAGGACTGCCGGGGCTCGATGAAGATGAATGGATAGCTTTGGATGATGACGAAGATGAATGGGAAGATGACGGCGGCCATCTGTGAGAAGCAAAAAAAGCATCTCCTACGCTCGAATATGAGCGCAGGAGATGCTTTTTTTGTGTTTATTGAGCAGTTTCTGTGATCGACTTGGTTGCTGTTTTTTTCTTATAGACAAGATCCAGGATCAGACCTGCAGCCGCAACCACAATCGCGACATAGAAAGCTTTGGTGAAGTCACCGTTGTTTGCAGCAGCGATACCCGCTGTTACTTTAGGTGCAACGAAAGCGGATGTCGAGTAACCGATGAACACGATACCGTAGTTGACGCCTTGGAATCTCGGTCCGAAGTTATCCATGACTAATGAAGGGAACACGCCCATCACACCGCCGAAGCATAGGCCTAAACCAACGATTCCTAGTGTAAAACCGAAAATCGATTTGACGAAAATAAGGATCAAGAAAGTAAGAATGATGACACTGTACATAATGCTGATAGTCGTTGGTTGGCCAAGTTTGTCCGAAACAGCTCCCCAGATAATACGACCCATCGTATTACTTAACGAATACACGCTGACATATACTGCTGCCGCTGCTGCGGATAGGCCGAACATGGATTGTCCGATCGGTGAAGCATTTGAAGCGATCATCAAGCCTGAGAAAGCTCCCATCGCGAACATCAGGATGATCAGATAGAATTTTGGATCCTGCAGCATTTCTTTCCAGTTCTTGTTTACGACCGGTTTATTCGCTGCTGCAGTAGCCGCTGCGTTCATATTTTTTGGCATGTAATCTTTCGGTGCAACCTTGATGAAGAGGCTGCAAGTAAAGCTGATGATGGCATAGGCGATACCCATCCGCACGAAAGTGTCGGCAACACCAATACTTTGGATCAATTGGTTCGCGATCGGAGCTGCGATGATGGCCGCTCCGCCCATACCTGCTGTGATCAATCCGGAAGCCAAACCTTTTTTATCCGGGAAGAAACGGATCGTGTTGCTTAGGCAGCCTGAGTAAGCGAAACCTTGTCCGAAACCGGCCATCAAACCATAGTAGACGTACAATTCAGTCAAAGTTGTTGCTGTACCCGCCAAAGCAAAACCAACACCGAACAATACCGCTCCGGCCATCGTGCTCCATTTTGACCAACCTTTGTCAGTCAAGAAGCCGCCCAAGATCATCGGAATCGGCCCTAAAGCCGCGTTGATCGCGAAGGCCACCATGACCTCAGCCATTGTCCAACCTCTTGCAGCAGACAACGGTCCTGCCAATACGCTGAAAGCATAAACTGCACCCGTACACATCAAGATACCCATAGAGCTGATCAAGACAGCCCAACGATTAATTTCCTTTTTCATCAATAACACTCCCTTATTTTCCATTCGCCATGACGATGTTTTTTAGTTCTCCCCAATTTTCGCGGAACATGCCTTCGTTCATCACTTTCAGATCATCGGCAATGACCGGTTTGAAGCCCATTTGTCCCAAAATATCTTTTTCAAGATCGACACCAGGAGCGATTTCGATCAAGCGCAATTTGCCTTTCTCAAGGTCGAATACCGCACGTTCAGTCACATACAATACTTCCTGCTCCACTTCGGACGCATACTCCCCGCTGAAAGTCACTTGTTCGACTTCAGATACGAATTTCTTCGCTTTGCCTTCCTGGATGATCGTCAGACGGCCATCTTTGACCTCCTGCTGCAAACCGCCGGCAGTAAAGGTTCCTGCGAACACCAATTTTTTGGCAGCTTGGGAAATATTGATGAATCCGCCGCAACCAGCGACACGGTTTCCGAACTTGGATACATTCACGTTTCCGCAGGCATCGGTCTGGGCCAGTCCCAACACGGATAAGTCCAAGCCGCCACCATCATAGAAGTCGAATTGCGCATGATGATCCATGATTGCTTCACTGTTGAAGGCATGTCCGAAATCCCGCAATCCTGCCGGAACGCCGCCGATCGAACCTGCTTCGGTCGTCAACACCAATTGATCGCTGATGCCTTCTTCGGCACCGACTGTCGCGACATTAACCGGAATCCCTACGCCAAGGTTCAGGACAGCGGAAGGAACCAACTCCATCGCTGCACGACGGGCGATAACTTTACGGGCATCCAACGGAAGTGCCGTTACAGCATCCAATGGTACTTTTGTGTCTCCGGAGAAAGCTGGATTGTACTCAGTGTTTTCTGTTTGGAATTGATTGCCTGGCTGTGCCACGACAATGTAGTCGACCATGATGCCCGGTACTTTTACGTCTTTAGGATGCAGCGTGCCTGCAGCCGCCAACGTTTCAACCTGAGCGATCACGATCCCGCCTGAGTTTTTGACTGCTTGAGCTACCGGAAGGACTTCCATGTGCAAGCCTTCTTTTTCAAGCGTCAAGTTGCCTTTTTCATCGGCTACCGTTCCGCGGATCAGGCCGACATTGATAGGGAAAGTCGGGTAGAATAACCATTCTTCGTTTTCGATTTCAACCACTTTGACGATATCCTCGGTCGTGCGCGGCGAAAGCTTGCCGCCTTCCAGACGCGGATCAACGAAGGTGCGCATGCCGACTTTAGTGAACAAGCCCGGACGTTTTGCGGCGATTTCACGGTACAATTGGGTGATAACCCCTTGCGGAAGGTTGTAGGCTTCGCATTTGTTCTCGACGATCAAATCACTGATCTGCGGAGAAGCACTGACGATCCCGCCGATCCAACGTTTGATCAGACCTTCGTGCGCCAAATGGCTCATCCCTTTCGTGCGGCGATCCCCTACAGCACTCGCATGGATGACTGTCAGATTGTTCGGATGGCCTTCCGCTTTAAAGCGATCTTCGATGGAAATAGCCATTTCTTCATTTACACAGGCCAAACCGAATCCGGTCAACGCCACTGTGCTGTTGTCTTTGATCAATTTTGCCGCTTCCGCAGCTGTGATTACTTTTGTCATAAGTGTACCCTCCTGTTTGCTCGTTCATTCACATAAGTAAGTAAGAAAAGCGGGACAAGCCCGCTCTGCCTCGAAAGAAATTTAGGAAATCTGGCCCTGAATGAGCATCGTAGAGCGCAATGGGTCAGATTTATCTAATTTCCGAGAGGCAGGCTTGGACCGCTAGCCATTATTTTAGATGCATAAAACATTTTACAAATCCGTGAAACACCTACGGTGATGCACTTTTATATTGAAAATATTTTATATTTCCTAATATTTAAGAAAAAAGCTCAGTCTTACTCTGAGCTTTTCAGTTTTGATTAATAAGCGATCTTCAATGATCCTGCGATTGCTTCAGCATCCTTGAATAAAGTTTCGATGATTTCTTTAGCAGGACGGATATCACGGACCATACCGGTGATTTGGCCGGCCATAACCGATCCGTTCTCGACATCGCCTTCATAGACGGCTTTGCTCAATGAGCCCAAAGATAATTCTTCCAATTCATCACGGGATGCATTGTTGTTTTCCAGTTCCTGGAATTTCGCAAGCATCTTGTTTTTGATGGAACGGACAGGCGCTCCATTGCGGCGTCCAGTGACGACCGTAGCTGTATCATCAGCATCCAATACCGCTTGTTTGAATGTAGCTGGAACCGGGCATTCTTCAGCAGATAAGAAAAGTGTCCCCACTTGGATTCCTTGAGCACCCATTGCATACATCGCAACGACCCCACGGCCGTCACCGACTCCGCCGGCTCCCAACACAGGGATATTGACCGCGCTGACTACTTGCGGCACTAAGCACATGGTTGTTGTTTCGCCGACGTGTCCGCCCGCTTCTGTTCCTTCAGCTACGATTGCATCCGCGCCCAAAGCTTCCATTTTTTGTGCATGTTTCACGGAAGCGACTACCGGAATGACTTTGATGCCGGCTTCTTTGAATTTCGGCATGAATGGTTTCGGTGTGCCCGCTCCAGTCGTCACGACTTTGACGCCTTCTTCAATCACGACATCAACCAATTCCGGACAATTGCGCATCATCAGCATCAAGTTGACGGCAAACGGCTTGTCCGTCATCGTTTTGCATTTTTGGATCTCTGCACGCAATTGCTCTGCTGTCATCCCGCCTGAAGCGATGATGCCGAGTCCGCCTGCATTTGAAACGGCAGAAGCGATATCAGCCGTTGCGATCCGGGCCATTGCTCCTTGAAAAATAGGATATTTTATTCCTAGCATTTCGCATAATGTTGTCATCTTGTTTTTCCTTCTTCCTTGAATTGTGAGTGATGAGTCTGTAGGCTTGGCTGAAATTGCCGTTCCGTTTGCTCACCTTTTCTCTTTATGATTGCATTATAGAATTTATCTGAACTATTGTGAAATAGTAATCTTCAATGGTTTATCATAACCGTTTGGTTATATAAAATAGTTTGATCCGGAATATAAAGCTCGTTATTATTGATTTTACGAACAAACATAATACACCTCCTTTTTGAGATAATGTATTTTTTTCATATCTTTTTTGTTCTGAATAGATATCATTTTCATAACCTATATATTATAATTGTGATTATTTTATCTTTCACAATCATAAAGTGAGGTACAATAACGCTTGCAATTATTAATCGTTTTCCAGTATAACCAACAGTAGAACATCGCGATCGAAAGGATGACAAAAAATGATGCAACAGACCACTATCATTGCCTATCTGGATGCCATCGTCAGTGAAGGGACCTTCACTCAGGCGGCAAAGTCTCTATATATTTCCCAGCCTTACCTCAGCAAAACCATCACAAAATTGGAAGAGGAACTGCAAACCAAATTGGTCGAGCGCAATCGGACTCCGATGGAATTGACCTATGCCGGTGAAAGGTTCCTGACGCATATGAAAAAGATGCAGAACCAGTACGAGGATATGGTCAACGAATTGACCATGATCACCAATCTGAAGTACGGCCGCATCCGTATCGGCGTCCATCCGATCATGGGTTCTTTTCTGCTTCCTTTGATTCTGCCGAAGTTCCATGAAAAATATCCAGGCATCGTCCTGAAAATCATGGAACAGGACGCCAAAACGACGGAAATGGATCTGCTGGAAAACAAAGTCGATCTGTATCTGGGCATGATGCCGATCCATAATGAACAGCTTTCCTACACGATGCTCGCGGAAGACAAATGGTGCGTCATCGTTCCGGACACAAGCCCGCTGTATCAGCCCGGCTTGAAGGAAATCGAAAAATTCCCTTATCCTTTGAACTTGCTGAAGAACGAAAAGTATGTGCTGACTACTTCCCAATCCGGGATCCGTAAACAGGCCAACGAATTCCTGAAGCATCTGGACATCAAGGCTGATATCGTCATGGAAACGCAGAACATTTCAACCGCAGCGGCTCTTGCAAGGAAGGGCATGGGACTGACCTTTTTGCCGAAGAGTGCGCTCAACAACAGCGAATTGATGGACAGCTACAATATTTTCTATATCGAAACCAGCATTGTCCGCACCCGTTATTTCATCGCCTACAGCAAAGAAAAAACCCTTTCCTCAGTCGACCTGGCTATGATCGATATGGCAAAGGAACTTATGAAAGCCTACAGCGACAGCATTTGATCATTGCCGTCTGCATCAGCGAAAAGACGCCTCTTATTCTGTTCGGAACCATATCATTTGGCCTTCAGCAACAGAAGTTGTATCATCAAAGTGAGCAAAGAAGATTTTCCACACTTTGCGCTCAAGAGCGGATACTTACCCATAGGAGGGGTTATCATGGATAAATTATCAAAAGATGACAATCATTCTATCGATGCCACTTGGTTGACCGAAGAACCCTATCTTGATATCATTCCCGAAGATCCCCCTCAAGAAACCGAAATCCTTTACTGCCAATGCAAGAAGCCATCGAGCGTTTATCAGGAAAGCAACGATCTTGGCCACTGGCTGAAATGCGGAGACTGCAATCGCGTCATCAAAGGTTCGTTCGAAGCGGCAAAGCCTTATTGACCCAAACAAAAAAATCAAAAAGGAGCAAGGGAATGCGGAATGCCGCACTCACTTGCTCCTTTTTGATTCCTGACATGAAAAAAAACACCAGAGATCAGTCTGGTGTTCCGGCGTTTGTTGCTTTCAAGTTCTTGATATCCAAAAACTTTTGGCAGAGTTTATCCAATTCCTGCTCCATCACAGCACTCGTCTCAGGTGAATAACTGAGCATTTTTGCTGGATTGGATACCAGATCCAGAACGGAATCGGGAACCACTTTGTCGCCTTCGACATGGACAGCGATTTGTGGGTAGTAGTTCGTTGTTCCGCAGCATGCTGAGACAAGATAGGCGATTTCGTAATGCTCGTTGCCCTTGTCGCGGATACGGAAATAGCCATCGCCGATGAATTCCTTTTCCGGTCCAAAATTAGCCAATATCAGTTCCAAATCCTTCTTTTCCATTGAGAAAACCCCTTTTCTTCGTGAATCAACCAAAATGATCATTTGCTTAAAAAACGTGAACACAGGCCTGTACTTCAACACTTGCCCGCACTTTTTCCTTCAAGGATAGTATACCACTCCATGACAGTTTTGCACATCCGCCGTGAAATAGATGAAACCTATATTTCTGGTATTTTCCCAAGCCCCCTTCCTCGTTTGGAGGGAGTGCTTCTGTTAAGACTAACCCAAGTTGCTATGATAAAATAAACTTGTAAGCGCTGACTGAATAAAAACAGAAACGGGGTATTCCAGATGACAGAAACAAAATTATCGAAATTGAGGATCACTGGCCAATCACACCAAGGCATCACCACTACGGTGAAGGTCCGTAACCTGCCTGAATTTTTCGTAGACGAATCGGAACGGATGGGCGGCGACAACAAAGGGCCGAATCCGTTGGAATATCTTTTAAGTTCGCTGGCAGGCTGCACCTCGATCATTGCCTATTATGTAGCCGAACAACAAGGGCTCTCTTACAGAGGTCTGACGTTTACCGTCGAAGGCACCTTTGATCCGCGCGGTTTTGCCGGGGAAGATGATATCCGGACCTACTTCCAGGAAGTCACGCTCATCAACCATATCGAGACCGATGAGACCGATGAAGCCATCGAGAAACTGGCGGCTGAAGTCGAAAGAAGATGCCCCGTTTACAACCTCATGCTGGATGCGGGCGTCGACATGTCAACCCAGTGGATCCGGACCAATTAAAAAAATCAGAAAAGCGGAACGGGTTCATTCAGCCCTGAAAGAAATTTAGGAAATCGAGCCATGCAACGTTTCCTACGGTCACCTTGTACTGGGACTCTAAGGGATGAATCCCTAAGACTCCCATGCAACTGAGCATCGTAGAGCGCAATATGCTGAGAGACTTCCTGCATCAGCAGGTTAGTCGAATAGTATCCTTGGCTCGCAGAGACAAGGGGTTCCTTTCTCCTTTCCGAAGGGCTTACCCGTGAAGCTAGCCATCTAACTTGATTGCATGAAACATTTTGCGAATCTATTAAACAACTACGGTGACGCACTTTCGGATTCAAAATATTATATATTATGAAAAAATCCCATCAGCCTGCCAAACAAGGCCTGATGGGATTTTTTTGTCGTTACATCTACTTGAATTCTCTCAGCTTGTTTTCACTCGGAACCATGTGGCTCGTATAATTTTCGATTTTGAACGTCAGCCGTTCCATCGCCTGCTGCATCACATCGATCCGTTCCTGCAGTTCATGCTGTTGTTCGACCAACAGATCCATCCTTGCCGGAACAGTCTCTTCTCCGCTGCGGAAGAGTGCGAGATATTCGATCAAGGATTCGATCGATAAGCCCGCATTGCGCATCTGGCGACTGAAGGCGATCCACTTCAGATCTTCTTCATCGAATTCACGGACCCCGTTTTCATTTCTTTTTATCGGCGGAATCAGACCGATCCTCTCATAGTAGCGGATCGTATCGGCCGATACACCCGTTTCCTCGCTGGCTTTCTTTATGTTTATCATCTCGTCCATCCTTTCGGCATCAAAACCTGTCCTGACTGTTACCCTCAGTTATATCCTACACCTTGGAGTGGGCTCCAAGTCAAATGGAATTTCCAGGCAAATGGGCGGGGCCCGCCTCGACAAGCTTTCAGCCTTGCAACGCAAGCAACTGCAGGATTGTATGCGACACCGCGTCCTCATCATTCGACCTTCCCGTGGTGAATGCCGCAGTATCCTTGATGATTGGATAAGCGTTCCGCACAGCGAAGCTGTACCTGCCGCTCTTCATCATTTCGACATCATTCATCCCGTCACCGAACACCATCGTTTCTTCCGGGGTGACCTGCAGCAGCTCCTGCAGATGGGCTACCGTACTCCCTTTATGCACGTTCAAGTCGGTGATGTCCAGCCAAGCTTTCTCCGAAGCAACGATATGCGCGCGGTCACGAAAAGCAGCCAATTTTTCAGCAGTCCCGATGCACCGTTCTTGCATATCACGGACCGTGATTTTTATGAAATCATCCTCGATGGCTCCGAAATCCGCTACCGTGATCACTTTCTTGTAGGATCTCCTGACAGCCGCGGATTCTTCAGGCGACAGATCATTTTTGATCATGGCGGCTTCCTTCGTGCAGGCGATCAGCGTATGCCCAAGCTGCATCTCCTCCAATTCGCGCAGGATGGCCAGGCCTGTCGTATTCTCCAACAACGATTCGTAGACGACTGTGCCGTTGCGTTTGATCCGGGAAGCACTGTCCCCGAGAATCCAAAAATCAGCAGCATCCTCGCCGAATATTTCTTCGACACGCTCACTCTGCTTGCCCGTACAAGGCGCGAAAACGACTCCTTTTTCCGCCATCATCTGCTTGACCTGCTTGAAAAGTTCCCTGTTGAAATCCCCTTGGCTGTTCAAAAAAGTACCATCCATATCCGTCAAAATCAACTTGATCATCCAGTGTCCTCCGTTCCGATAAATTTCTCCCTCCATTATCGCATACTTTCCGGTCCACAACAGTCCGTATGCTGAAGCGCAGAAAATCTTCCGGATGGCGCCGCTTGTGCGATTCCCGTATAATGAAGCTTGAAATCATAATAGAGAAGGTGCAAAAACATGATAACGGCCACCGGCATCACGACTGAAAATCAAATCAAAACAGACCTCGATCTGAATACGGCAGATCTCTCCGCCTACAAATGGACCTGGATCGACTTCGAAAATCCAACAACCGAGGAAGTGCAGCATCTCAAGGATACTTTCCACTTCCATCCGTTGGCGATTGAAGACTGCCTCCAGCTGTTGCAGCGTCCGAAGCTGGATTATTACGAAGGCTATACCTTCTACGTCACCCATCATGTCCATACGGAACAGAAAAAAATCGTCAAGGAAGAACTGGACTTTTTTGTCGCGGAAAATTTCATCGTGACTTTCCACTATGCCTCTTCAAAAGAGGTGCAGTACATCCGCGAGCGTCTGATTTCGCAGCAGAATCCTGAAAAGTGGGATCCCCACTACGTGTTCTATCAAGTGCTCGACAAAATCGTGGACAATTATTTCCCTTTGCTGCATGACGTTGAAGACGAACTGATCCGCATCGAGGACAGCACCCAAAACAGGCGCTCACCCGATCAGATGCCGCAGCTGATCGATATCCGCCACCTGTTGTTGAGTCTGATGCAGACCGTCAATCCGATGCGGGATCTGCTTTATCGGATGCTGAATTCTCAGCATCTCGAGGGCGTCCGCAAAAGACGGAGTTATTTTTCGGATATCCACGATGACCTGCTGAAGGTATCCGAGATGATTACCTCGAACCGCGAGGTGACGACGGATATGCGCGACAGCTATCTGTCGCTCAATTCCCATCAAACCAACAATGTAATGAAGATCCTCACCATCATCACCTCGATCTTCTCGCCGCTGACCTTGATCGCCGGAATCTATGGGATGAATTTCGAACACATGCCGGAGTTGACTTGGAGATACGGCTATTTTCTGGCTATCGGCCTGATGCTCCTGATTGGCATCTCTATGTATCGTTGGTTCAAGAAAAACGGCTGGTTCTGATTACCGGCCGTTTCTCTTGTAATAGGTGGCGACAGGATGCTTCAATTCCCCTGTTTCCAGATAAATGCGGAAATCATTCACCGCGAACAGATCGCCTGGCTCCAGCAAAATGAAATAGAGACGGGTTGGATAACGTTTGCTTTTTGCCAAAATATGATTGTTTCCACCATAGGCATACCACCAAATTTCAAACAGCTCCTCCCTGACGGAAAGCTTATCCTCCAACAGTGTGAACTCATAGCAGCCTTTTCGTTCCAACAGATCAGCGACATCCAACTTTTTTCTCCAGATTCCTTTTTGCATCAACCTCATTTTCCTCACCCTATCCATCAGCCATCATTTTTGATTTACATGATATTTCTGCACCACGACTTGATTGCGCTTGTTCTTCCTGCCATAGATCACGATTGCGTTTCCTTCGGTGACCTGATACAAAAAATCCAACGAATGCGCGCGGATCAGGCAATTCTGCTTCTCTTGCTTGTCCACTGTCAGTGTGAAACGGATCAGCGGCGTTTCCTCCAGTTTGAGGATTTTTATTTTTTCCACTGAACCTTTCAGGCAAATCCCATTTTCCATATCAGTCACATCCTTTAACATCATAATACGAACACACGTTCTTTTTGTCAACTGTTTCCTTCTCGGAAAAACCGCTGAAGGCATTCTTTTCCTCTTGGGAATAGTAAGGAAACGTGTTAAGATGTTGTAAACATAAGTGGATGCTCAAAACTGGCGGTTCCAGCTGGAAGACTTTTGCATCCTACGAAAGGAAGATTCGCCATGCCCATCAAACTGATCGCCGTCGATATGGACGGAACTTTCCTGGACAGCCGGAAGGAATTCAACAAGGAGCGCTTCGCTGCCCTATACAAACGCATGCTCGAAAAGGATATCCGTTTTGTCGTGGCCAGCGGAAACCAATACTACCAACTGCGTTCTTTTTTTCCTGAAATACAGGATAATATTGCTTTTGTGGCGGAAAATGGCGCTTTCGTCGTGGATTGCAACAAAGAGCTGTCCGTCGGTGAGATGACACAGGAGACGATTGACAAGGTGCTCTGGATCTTCAAGGAGTTGGATGCCTATTCAAAATTGGTCGTTTGCGGCAAAAACAGTGCCTATGTCAACAGTTCCGTTTCCGATCACTTTTACCAAAATACGAAACGCTTCTATCATCGCTTGAAGCGGGTGGATTCTTTTTCCGAAATAGATGACATCATCTTCAAATTTGCATCAGGCTTCTCAGAAGAGGAAGTCCCTGCCCTCTTGGAACACTTCATACGCGAAGTAGGCGATGTCGTCTCCCCTGTACCGACCGGCCATGGCTCCATCGACCTCATCATTCCCGGCATGCATAAGGCTTCCGGCATCCAACTGCTGCAGAAGCTATGGGGCATCTCCGATGGGGAGACCGCCGCATTCGGCGACAGCGGGAATGACATCGAGATGCTGGAGCATGTGGCCTACAGTTTCGCGATGGCGAACGCAGCCGATGACGTCAAAAAAGCCGCCAAATATCAGGCCCTTTCGAACAACGAAGAAGGTGTACTGGCCGCAATCGAGCAGCTGCTTGAAATGGAATGAACGAAAAAAAGGAAGACGCCCCCAGCCTCATAATTGAAGCGGGATGCAACTTCCTTTTTTTATGTCGCTATGAAATCAGGCCTGTCAGGAAGGCCAATAATTCGTACTTTTTCTCTTCCGGCATTTTTTTGATTTGAGCGGTAAGTTTCTTTTCCACAGGGCTCATTTCTGAATTGAAGAATTCCGCCAAGGTAACCCCAAGCACCTCGCAGATATGGTTGAGCGTCTTCAGGGACAACTTAGTCGAATTGTGTTCAATTGCCGAAATGAAGGAAGGCGAGACGTCAATCTGCTCAGCCAATTCTTTCGCCGTTATTTTGTTCAGTTTGCGCAATTCCTGAATGCGACTGCCTACTTCCATCCTGATCCGCTCCTTTGTTCCTGGATTCAACTTTGCTTTTTTACATACTAACACACCCTCGCTCAAAACATAAGATTTTTCATCCTTTTTGAACTTACTGTTCAAATTGTGCACTTATGGCTAAATTTTTAGAGTCTATGATTCAGTTATGTGTTAATATGTATTGTTATAAACAAGTTAAATAATTTTGAAATTCAATTAATCACTATTTTTCAAGAAGGAGGATATCTATGCAACAATACAAAAACGAATGGTTCGGCAATATCAGGGGGGACATTCTGGCAGGCATCGTCGTGTGTCTGGCCCTTTTCCCGGAAGTCATCGGATTCATGATTGCCGCAGGAGTGGCACCGATCGTCGGCGTTTACGCCACTTTCTTCATCACTGCAACGGCTGCCTTTTTCGGCTCCAGCAAGGGCATGATTTCAGCGGCGGCAGGTTCCGTAGCATTGGTTTTGGCCCATCTGGTCGCCGAACATGGCGTACAATATCTATTCGCCACAACGATATTTGCGGGGGTATTGCAGGTCATCCTGGGAATCTTCAAAGTCGGTTCCTTGATGCGCTACATCCCGAAGCCCGTCATGACAGGATTCGTCAATGGTTTGGGACTCATGATGTTCACTTCGCAGCTTGACCATTTCAATGGTGGCCTGGTTCTGCCGATCCTGGGGCTTTTGGGCATTGCGATCATTTTCCTGTTCCCGAAAGTCACGAAGAAAATCCCTGCACCCATCGTTGCGATCCTCGTCATCACGGCGATCGTGCTCGGCTTTGGTCTGGATGTGAAAACATTGGGCGATATGGGATCGATCTCCACCGCTTTGCCGCGCTTCGGCATCCCGGCTGTTCCGCTGACGCTGGAAACGCTGCGGATCATTTTCCCTACCGCGCTTTCCGTTGCCATCGTTGGTCTGGTTGAATCATTGCTGACTGCTCAACTTGTCGACGATATCACAGAAGACAAAAGCGACAAAAATCAGGAAACCTTGAGTCAGGGTCTGGGCAATATCCTTTCCGGTTTCTTCGGAGGCATCGCTGGTTGCGGCATGATCGGCCAGACGATCATCAACCTGAATTACGGCGGCATCGGCCGATTGGCGACTTTCTTGTCCGGTTCCTTGATGCTGTTGTCGGTTGTTCTTTTGAACGGCGCCGTCGTCCAGATCCCTATCATCGCGCTGGCGGCTGTGATGGTCGTGGTTTCCTTTGAAACGATCAATTGGGATTCGATCAAGCGTCTGCGCACCAATCCCAAAAACGAAAGCTTCGCCATGCTCCTTACCGTCGCCATCGTTGTCGGAACCCACAACTTGGCTTACGGTGTCGTAGCCGGCACTTTGGTCAGCGCCGTCTTCACCACTTTCAAGATGGCCCATCTCCAAGTTGAAGCCGGAACAACCGATGATGACCACCACTACAAAGTGAACGGTCACCTTTACTTCGCTTCAGCAGAAAAATTCCTGGAATTCTTCGCCGAAGAGATCGAACACGAAGAGGAAGTCGTCATCGACATCAGCGCCATGACGCTTTGGGATTCAACCGCTGTCGAAGCAATCGACAAGCTCATCACCCGCAACAAAAAGCGCGGCGTGAAGACGACCTTCACCGGCGCGAACCCACAAAGTTCGGCCCTCTTCAAACGGATCTCCATCCACACTGAAAAATAAGAATGCCCAAAGGCCGCCTCTCGAGGCGGCCCTTTATCGTCTTCCTCCTCCGGCGAGTGCAGTCTTCGACGGAGGACGGCTATCATTCCGAGTTGCGTTCTCCGACGAGCCCGCTTCAATCGGAGGTGAGGGCGATTAATACCATTGTCCTCCGGCGAAGGCGTCACTCACAGGAGCTGCGCGCGCATTTCGGCGCACTGCTCAAAAAAAGACAGGCTGTCCCATAAAAATGGGGCAGCCTGTCTTTATCATTAGTCTGTCGTTACACTTCCACCAAGTCGAATCGCGTGATGATGCCGAGCAGATTTTCTGTATTTTTGCCGCTGTCCGTCACCAACAGCGCATCGATCTTTTGGTTATCAAACTGTGCTTCGGCTTCATAGATGGTCGCATCCTTCTTGATGAAGGCAAAATTATTTTTGTTCTCGTCCAACAGAAGGATATCGCGCGCAAGCGTTCCGCCGATGGAAATGCTTGCCTCATGCGCATGTTGGGACAGCCAGTGGGTGATGCCGTTCTCCGTCAACAACCCAATCACTTTGCCGTTTCCGTCCTTGATCGGAAATTGGGTCAGATCGGTATTCCGGATTGTTTCAAGGACTGCGGAAAGCGGGGTTGTTTCCTTGAAGAATTTCACATCATCCGACTTGATGTCGAAAGTGGTCTTCGGTTTCAACAGTTGTTCGTGGATCGCTTTTATCAGATTCAGGGATGCCTCGTTGACGAGCACCAGATCGCTCTGGTTCCCGTGGCTCAGGAAATTGCGCAGATCCCCCAATATCTGGAAGTCATCCCGTTTCCTTTTCACATAGCTGTCATACCGCGAGGCGTTCTCCACCAACTCATAAAAGTTGTAGTAGGATTTCCCGCGGTCGGGCTTGTATTCCTTGTTGAAGAAACTTTCGATATCATTGAAATAATCCAGGAATGCCTCATTATTGCTGTTCAATCGCTTTCGCCCTCTCTCTAGTTGCTCCCTTTATACCTCTATTCTAACAATTCAAAGCGGGAAATACGAATCCAAAGCCTTTCATCCAAAAACACCTGCCGCGAAAGCCCTCTCGTTGGCCTCCGAATAATTCCCGGCGTATAATGAGCTTATGACCGAACAGAAACGGAGGAAATGAAATGACCACAGCGAATATCATGCTTTATGTAGCGGACGTGGAAGCGAATGCCGATTTTTGGAAACACTATCTTGAGTTCAAAGAAGTCGGCCGCTATGACTTTGGGGATTCCATCAGCATTGTGCTGGCGGTGAATCCGATGTGCAATCTGCAGCTTTTCAATATCGATTTCATCAGAAAGAATTCACCAGAAGTGGCCTCCAACAAGCCTTCCTTATTGTTCGACATCTCTGATTTCGATGGGCTGTACGCGCGCTTCAAGGAAAACAATGAGACGGTCGGCGAAATAATCGAAATGGGCGGCACCAGGACCTTCAACTTCCCCGACCGGGACGGCAACTACTACGCCGTCCGGGAGGCGGCTGAATAAGCGGACCAAGCGCTCTAAATCACGCCATCAACATAAAGAACCACCGGATTCGAGGGGAAAACGCCTTGGATCCGGTGGTTCTTTCGTTCTGCATGACCCTCGTTTCACTCCGAAAGATAATTCAGCCGGATGCCATCCGGACCGATCCGCTCGAATTTATCCAGTCTGAACTTCCGGATACGCTGATCGGAACTGCTCCCGAACTCGAACAGCGAAACGGAATCGGATACGCCTTCGACGAGCGGTGCGATAATCAGGCTGATTTCATCGATCAAACCTTCGCTTGCGAACGATCCATTCACAAACCCGCCGCCGACCAGCATGAAAGTTTCGATGCCAAAATATTTGTGAAGCTTATCCAAGGCAACCGTCATCGACAAAGGTTTGCTCTTCCCCGCAAAGATGTAGGAAACGCCCACTTTCCTGAGATGGGCCAGATACCGATCAGAGACCGCCTCGCTCAAAATCGTGACGATGTGATCGCCTCTTCGTTCCGGATACTCGTCGCCGATCACATTCGTTTGCCAGCCCAGTTTCCCTTCCGGATCGACCGCGATTGCGTAAGAGCTGAATGCAGCCGGGTTAATGTAATCTTCCCTTGGGATTGCTTCATCCGAGTAATCGGACAGATCCACTTTGTTGCCGAACGTGATGTGCTGCTCGAACGTGATCCGCCCGCAGATCCAATTGTCCGAACCGTAAGCTTGTAGCGTCTCCTCATAGGCTTTCCCGTACGGCCCGAATTCGGCTGCACTTAAATAGTGCCCCGCCGCACGCCCGTCTATCGACATCGCCATATGGCAAATCGTTCTGTAAGGTCTGTTCATTTCTTTTTCCTCCGTTCCGAATCTTAATTTCTGATTCCATCATAAACCCTTGATGTTAGTTTAAGTCAAGAAGGAACTATCAGCAAAATATGCTCAGACGCGCTCACTATCGAAGGACAATTCGGATTCTGATCACAGCTCCGGTGAGGCGCCCGCTCGCCGGAGGACATCGGTAACTATCGGAACCTTCTCCGGCGAAGGCATCCTCACCGGAGAACAACAAAAAATGCAAGCCGAACTCCGGCGAAGCCTCCGTTCACCGGAGCTGAGAGCCGAAAAACCGTTCGCAAATATTTTATCCGGCTTATAAAAGTTCCCAGCAAAAAGAGCCGCCTCAACTTGAGACGGCTCCCATACTTATTTGTGATTATTCCCCGATCAACGCGATGATCTCCTCCAGCACAGCTTCCCCGTCCAGGATCTCATAATTTTCCTTCGAGATCAGCTTGTAAGGCACTGCCTTATAGGTCAGGAAATCTTTCAACCGCGCGATTTCGTATTTGGATTGCGGGCCGATCATCAGGGCATCGATCGCTTGGCTTTGGATCGCCTGCTCCGCGATGATCGCCGGTGCGGAGTAGACATGGATGTCCAGTCCCCTCTCATCCGCCGCGTTCTGCACATTCTTCACCAGCAAGCCGGTCGTGATGCCTGCCGTACAAATCAATAAGGCTGTCTTTTGTTCGGTCATCTGCTCAACCCCTTACGCTGCTTTCTTTTTCTTGTTGTAGATATCCAGGACGACAGCCAACAAGAGGATCAAACCTTTGATTGCTTGCTGCCAGTCGACGCCGACACCGAGAATGGACATCCCGTTATTCAAGACACCCATAACCAAACCGCCGACGATCGTTCCCACGATGGTGCCGATCCCGCCTGAAGTGGAGGCTCCGCCGAAGTATACGGCTGCCATCGCATCCAATTCCATGGAAGTACCCGCTTGCGGTGTGGCCGCATTCAGACGCGCCGCCAAGATCAGGCCGGCCAACGCAGCCATCGCACCCATGTTCACGAATACCCAGAAAGTGATTTTTTTCGTTTTGATACCGGACAATTCCGCCGCTTTACGGTTTCCGCCTGTTGCATAGATTTGGCGTCCCGCAACGGTTTTGTTCGTCAAGAACGCATAGGCTGCTACGATGACTCCCAAGATTACCAAAATGACAGGATAACCTTGGTAAGAGGCGAAGATATAAGTAACCCCGATCATTACAACTGCTGTCATGACTGCTTTCACCATGAACGTATTCATTGATTCCACTTCGAAAAGATTATTTTTGCGTTTTTCGCGTGTGCGCCATTGTCCGAAAACAAGTGCCGCAGCGATGAGGACTCCCAGGATCATCGTCAGCAGATGGATACTGCTGTCAGTCAAATCAGGCAGGTAGCCTGTAGAGATTTTTTGGAATATTTCAGGGAAAGGCGCCAACGATTGCCCGCCCAACACAACCTGTGTCAGCCCGCGGAACATCAACAGCCCCGCCAAAGTGACGATGAAGGCCGGGATGCCGAAGTAGGCTACCCAGTAACCTTGCCAAGCGCCGATGATCGCTCCGATCGCGATGCAGATCGGCACCGCTAACCAAGGGCTGACGTTCCAGTTCACCATCAAAATACCGGAGATGGCACCCACGAAAGCCATCACCGAACCGACCGAAAGATCGACATGGCCCAACAGGACCACCAATAGCATACCAGCAGCCAGAACCAGAATGTGGCTGTTCTGCAGCACGATGTTGGTGATGTTCAGCGGCCGCCAGAAGATGCCGTCCGTCATCAGTTGAAATGCGATCAATAACCCAATCAGAATAATTACCATACTGTATTTGCTGAAAATATCAAGCGCCTTTGTTTTTAGATCCAGTGTTTGCTTTTCCTTTTTTACGCCGTTCGTCGTTTCCATCTATAACACACCCTCTTCTTCCCTAGTCATTAGATTCATCAGCGATTCTTGGTTCGCGTCTTTGCGTAAAACCTCACCTGTGAATTTGCCGTCATTCATTGTGTAAATGCGATCGCACATCCCCAATATCTCAGGCAATTCGGAAGAGATGATGCAGACACATTTGCCTGCAGCCGCCATCTCCTCGATGATCGTGTAGATTTCGTATTTGGCGCCGACGTCGATTCCGCGTGTCGGTTCATCCAGGAACAGCACATCAGGTTCCGTCATCAGCCATTTGGCAAGGACTACCTTTTGCTGGTTCCCGCCGCTGAGACTGCTGACTTTTTGGTAAATCGAGTTCGTCTTTGTCCGCATTTTTTTGCGGTATTCTTCGGCTATCTGGACTTCTTTTTCTTTGTCCAAGACGCCCTGCTTGCTGATTTTCCCTAAGCTTGCGATTGTCGTATTCTCACGGATATCCATCAAGAGGTTCAAACCCAGCGCTTTCCTGTCCTCGGATACATAAGCAAGCCCGTTTTCGATGGCTACAGGCACATCCTTGACCGAAATCTCCTGACCTTCTTTAAATACTTTGCCGGAGATGTTGCTGCCGTAGGAATGTCCGAAGACGCTCATCGCGAATTCGGTCCGGCCTGCCCCCATCAATCCGGCAATCCCGACGATTTCGCCTTTGCGGATATTGAAGTTGATCTTGTCGTTCATGATGCGGTGCGCATCAACCGGATGATGCACCGTCCAATCCTTCACTTCAAAGTAGACGTCGCCGAGGTTCGGATGGCGTTCAGGGTAACGGTTCGTCAAGTCCCTTCCGACCATGCCGCGGATGATGCGTTCTTCGTTGATGGCTTCTTTTTCCAACGTTTCAATCGTTTTTCCGTCGCGCAGGATGGTGATGCGGTCGGCCACATTGACGATCTCGTTCAACTTATGGGAAATGATGATGGAAGTGATGCCTTGCCTTCTGAATTCCTTGATCAGCTCCAATAAATTGGCACTCTCTTCCTCATTCAGTGCGGCTGTCGGTTCATCCAAAATCAACAGGCGTACCGATTTCGAGAAAGCTTTCGCGATTTCGACCAATTGCTGCTGCCCGACCCCAATCTGGGAAACGAGCGTATTGGGGTTCACTTTCAACCCGACCGTCTTCAATAAATTGGTTGTCTTCTTTTCCGTCAGGTCCCAATCGATGATGCCGCGCTTCGCCTGTTCATTTCCAAGAAAAATATTTTCACTTACGGACAGATACGGGCTGAGTGCCAACTCCTGGTGGATGATGACGATCCCTTTGTTTTCGCTGTCCTTCAGATCCTTGAATTTGCATGTCTCACCGTTATAGATGATGTCCCCCTCATAGCTGCCGTATGGATACAATCCGCTCAACACGTTCATCAGCGTGGATTTACCCGCGCCATTTTCGCCGCATAGGGCATGAATTTCCCCGCGTTCGATTTTCAGATTCACATCACTCAATGCCCGGATGCCAGAAAATTCTTTGACGATATTCCGCATCTCCAATATATAATCCGCCATGATACCCCTCCTCTATGGAAGAGACTTCCTTGGCGTCACAAAGGAAGTCTCCGTTATTCACATTTTTATAAGCCTAAATCTTCTTCAGAATAGTAGTCTGTATCGATCAGTTCCGCCTGGTAATTTTCTTTGTCCACTGAAACCGGATTAGCCAAGTAAGTCGGTACGACCTTCACGCCGTTGTCATACGTTTCTGTATCGTTTACAGGCACTTCTTCCTCGTTGAAGATTGCTTCGATCATCTCGATTGTGTTTTGAGCCAAAACGCGCGTATCTTTGAAGATCGTTTGTGTCTGTTCGCCGGCAATGATCGATTTCACGCCTGCCTGGGTTGCATCTTGACCAGTGATGACTGGTAATGGTTTTTCTGCTGAACCGTAACCTACGCCTTTCAAGGAAGAAATGATCCCCAAGCTGATTGGATCGTAAGGAGACAAGACAGCATCCAATGTTTTATCCGTGTAGTTTGCGCTCAGCAAGTTGTCCATCCGCGCTTGTGCAGTCGATCCGTCCCAACGCAGGGTTGCGATCTGGTTGAATTTCGTTTGTTCGGAAGGGATTACCAATTGGCCGCTGTCGACGTATTGTTGGAAGACGGACATGACGCCGTTGTAATTGATCAAGGCGTTGTTGTCATCAGGAGAGCCGCCGAACAATTCGATATTGTACGGGCCTTCGCCTTCACTCAAGTTCAATGCATCTTCAATGTAGGAAGCCTGCAGCACACCCACTCCGAAATTATCGAAAGTTGCATAGTAGTCCACGTGTTCGGAATTCATCAACAGGCGGTCGTAAGCGATGACTTCGATACCTTCGTCCGCTGCTTTTCCAAGTACATCCGTCAAGGCGGATCCGTCGATGGAAGCGATTACCAAAACGTCCACACCTTTTGTGATCATGTTTTCGATTTGGGCCACTTGGTTTTCTACTTTGTCCTCGCCGTATTGAAGGTCAGTCTTATAGCCCAGTTTTTCCAACTCAGTGACCATGTTGTTGCCGTCCGCAATCCATCTCTCGGCTGACTTCGTCGGCATCGCGATCCCGACATAGCCGGCATCCCCTGTGGATGCTTCGCCATCCCCGCAGGCACCTAGTGCTACTGCAGATACTAACGTTGCTGCTGTAAGAAAACTTTTCTTCCAATTGAATTTCATCCCTGATTCCTCCACTGCTGTTTTATTTGATATACGTATTGTACCTTTATCGGATACCGCTTACATTCACTATCTTTTCCAGTTTCTTGATATTCTTACTGATTTGTATCCGTTTCCATATGGATTTTTTCCGATTTTCTTTGTTTTTTTCCGAAGGCCTGATAAACTGTGCTAAACTATTCGATGGCAGCGTTTTAATTTCGATATATATAGGAAGGAAGTTTCCCGCCATGAAGTACCTATTGCATTTGCTCCTGTTGCTCTTTGTTGTCGGCGGCTGCGCGAACAGCCCTGATGCGGAAGAAGAGCCGGGGAACATCGTCATCGGATTCTCGCAATCCGGAACGGAGAGCAATTGGCGCAAGCGCCACACAGAATCAATAAGAGAAGAATTGGATAAAGAAGGCTACGAAGTGCTGTACCGGAACGGCTTCATGAACCAAGACCGCCAAATCCAGGACATGCGCACCTTCATTGCCTATAAAGTAGATATGATTGTCTTCACGCCGATCATGGAGGATGGTTGGGATGCTGTTTTGTTGGAAGCAAAAGCTGCGGGCATACCCGTTATCATTGTCGACCGGCATATCCGCACAGCGGAAGAGAATCTGTATTTGACGCACATCGGTTCCAGCTCCAAAGCTGAAGGAAACCGGGCGGGACTCTACATCACCAATCATTTCCAAAACAGCTCCCAGTCCTCCGTGAAGATCTTGGAAATGAAAGGGCTTGCGAATACTTCACCGACCAATTTCCGCAGCGAGGGGTTCATGGAAGTGATCAGCCGCGATTCGCGGATCAGCATCAAAGCCTCATTGGAAGGGGACTTTATCCGTTCCAAGGCGAAGGATGTCTTCCGGAAATACATCGAGGAGAACGGTTGGGAAGACATCGATGTCCTTTACAGCCATAACGACGAGATGACGCTGGGTATGCTGGAGGTCATGGAAGAAAACGGCATCGTCCCCGGTCAGGACATCCTCATCGTCACGATCGACGGCCAAGCGGAGATGATCGAAAACCTGCGCGCCGGCAAGGTCAATTGCGTCGTCGAATGCAATCCGAACGCCGGCTGGTATGTCCGCAACACCATCAAGCGTTATTTGAACGGCAATACCATCCCTGATGAAATTTACATGCCCGAAACGGTCTTCTCCGATAAAGGGAATCTCGACAGCATTCCGCCAAGGGAATATTAGGGAGGCAACGTGATGGAAAAAATAGCCAGCATCAAAGATATTTTCCAGCAGACCAATCGCCTGCTCTTCAGCATCACCCTGATACCCTTGCTGGTCATAAGCATCTTTTACACGCGCAATATCCTGATCTACCGCAGCGCACTGGCGAACGTCGAGGAAGCGAATGCCGTTTCGACAATCGTCCAGGAAAATGTTTTGGAGGAACTATGGGACCTGGTCTTCGGCCTCATCCAAGTCACCGATTACGAGTCCGGCAACGAGCTAGGAAAGGTGCGGCTGGCCATCGAAGAAATCCAGGCCAACACCACCACCGCCAAGGAAGCCGCCACACTGGATGTCGCTTTGCGGACCTTGGATACACTGGACAATTACATTTCCGAAATGGAAAGCAATATCGCCAACGGACGGCCGTTCGCTGAAAATGAAGCCATCATGGTCCAAGTCGATGCCGTCACGGTCCTGCTTTATGCTATCCTGCAGGACTTTGTGCGCGTCGAAATCGAACTTGCCGGGAAAACCAGCGATGACATGCTTGTATCGCTCTATTATCTGATCCTCTTTGAGCTCGTCATCGTCCTGATAATCGTCTATTATGCCCGGAAGAACAACCGCTTTTTGACGCAGCAGATCCAGGAGCCGTTGAACGATCTGATCGTCCTTTCCGAGGAACTGTCGCAAGGCCATCTGGATTACCGCGCAAAAGAGCCGGAAGTCGCTGAATTGCGCGTCGTTACGGAAAGCATGAATGACATGGCCCGGAATCTGCATGTGCTGATCGAAGAAAACGCCGTGAAGCAATTCGATCTGGCCCAGAGCGAACTGCGGGTCCTGCAGGCGCAGATTACGCCCCACTTCATCTACAATACCCTGGATGCCATCCTGTCCTTGGCTGAACAAGGCAACAGCGAGCAGGTGAAGACGATGACCTACGCCCTCTCCGACTTCCTGCGCATTTCCTTGAGCAAAGGCCAGGACTGGATCACGATCGAGAAAGAAATCCGCCACGTCGAAGATTATCTGACGATTCTGCAGATCCGCTACGGCGCCATGCTGACGTTCGCCATCGATATCCCCGAGGAAATCCTCCAGACGGAAGTGCTGAAAATGATCCTGCAGCCGTTGGTCGAAAATGCGGTCTACCACGGAACCAAGCATGTCCGCCGAGCCGGGAAAGTGACCGTCGCGGCGACCTATACAAATGACACAATCCAATTCTTCGTGGCGGACAACGGCATCGGTATGCAGGCGGAGCGTCTGCTCGAAATCCGGAAACGGCTAGATCAAGCCACTGTCGATGATTCCGGCGAAGGCGGTTATGGCCTTTACAACGTCCGGAAGCGTCTGTTGTTGTATTACGGCAACCATGCTTCTCTGGATATCGACAGCACCTACAGAAAAGGCACGACCGTCACAGTGACAGTACCTAAGATTACCTAAAAGGAGCGAACAAGCATGTATAAAGTTTTTATTGTCGAGGATGAGCACCTGATCCGCGACAGCCTGCGGAACCAACTGCTGTCCCTCGCCGAAACACACCCGCTGATATTTTCAGGGGAAGCCTCAGACGGAGAAATGGCCTTGGCTTCGATCATGGACGTCAAACCGGATATCCTGCTGACCGATATCCGGATGCCCTTCATGGACGGCCTCAGTCTGGCCAAGGAAGTCCGGAAGATCTTCCCCTGGATCCGCATCATCTTCATCAGCGGCTTCGATGACTTCGAATACGCGCGCACCGCCATCCAAGTCCAGGCGGATGCCTATCTGCTGAAGCCGATCAAAGACACCGAGCTGATCCAAACCCTCGAAAACGTCATCGCGGTATTGGACAAACAAAAAGAGCCTGTCATGGAACGGGATACGCATGCGGATAATTTCGTCTTCGAGCTGAAAAAAAATCATTTTCTGAACGGTATCTTCCGCGGTGATTTGTCGGTTCCGGAAGTGCTGCAGGAATCCGCCGCCTTGAAGCGCTCTGTGGTCGGGAAAAAGACCTGCGTCGTGTTGGCCACCAATCATTACGACAAAAATTTCGATGATTACTTCCGTTTCAGCAATTATCTGCATTTCCTTTTCGGAGCGGACGAGAGCATCATTTTCTCCAGCATCTCATCGCGCTTCATCAAGTTTCTGCTGATGGACAGCGATACGGACAGGCTGTTGGAAAAAAGTTACCAACTGGCTCAGACGCTCGTCCATGAACTGAAGGACGAAGAAGCGGAGGACCTGATCGTTTCGATCGGACCGATCGTCGAACGGCTCAGCGAAATTCCGCAGGCCTACCGCTACACGCAGAATATGCTCCAGACCTACGGCGTGCTGCGTACCGAACGGATCATCAGCTACGAGGACGACATCAAGGACGGCGAAGTTTCCCCGACGAATCCTTTCAAACTCGATCTGGCCCAGAAAATTGCCCAGACCGAAGCGGATGAATTGGAGGAACTGGTACTGGAGCTTCAGGGAACGCCCGGGGACACTGAAGAACGCAACCGCCTCTTCCGCTTTTTCGTGCTGACCGAATTGGGCAATCTTGTCCAAAAAAAGAAGCCCGGTTCGGAGCAGCCTTTGCTTGAAAAAATGAACGACCTTGATCAATTGGCGGCGGTGGCGGCCGATGCCGCGGAATATACCCAGATCATCGAAAAGCTGCTGGCTTTCCTGATGGCGGCCCACATCCACCCTTCCATGGTGAAGTATCAGAGCGTCATCCAAAAGGCCTTGGCATTCATAAAGGAGAACTTTACCGATCCGGATATCTCCCTGAATGTCGTGGCTGAGGCCGTAAACTTGAGCCCGTCGCATTTCAGTACCATTTTCTCGCAGTCCTTGGGGCAGACTTTCATCGACTTCCTGACCGAATGCCGACTGCAGCATGCGAAAGAGTTGTTGGTCGGGACGGATGACAAACTGTCCGCCATCGCGATGGACATCGGCTACAACGATCCCAATTATTTCAGCTACCTGTTCAAAAAGCGCGAAGGCGTCACTCCAAAAGAATTTCGCCGTACCCATACAAGAGCGTGATGAATCCCGCTCTAGAAATCGAGCACTAAGAGGACTAACACAAAGAGGACGCTTTTTGTCCTCGTGTGGTAGTCAGCTTAGGCGGAAATTTCTGGGATTCAGAACGCGTTTACAAGAGCGTGATGATTCGCGTTTAGGGGGTTAGGGCGTGAAATTCCCCGCTAAATTGTCTTTGAAGGGGAATATCGTGTTGTCTTCAGACGTTTTACCCCGCCTAATAGGTTTTGGCGGGGTATCTCGTGGTGCCCTTGGACATTTTTGCCCGCCAAATGGGTTTAGGCGGGTTATCTCTGAGCGTAAATTAAATTTCCATATAAAGAGGCTGTATCAAATCCAGAAAATTCTGTTCTGGTTCTGATACAGCCCTTTTCTTGTTGACGATACTTCCTACACCGTCCGCTGTTCCTTGGCGACTTGCGAAGGCGCGGTTCCGTAGTATTTCTTGAACAATTTGCTGAAGTGGTACGCGTCCTGGTAACCGACAGCCTGTGCCACTTCTTTGATGGTCCATTCTTCCTGCTTCAGCAGTTCCCTCGCATGCTTCAGGCGCACGTGGATCAGGTAATGGATCGGACTCAATCCGGTAGTTTCCTTGAAGATTTTTGAAAGATGGGCCGGGCTGACGAAGAGTTGCTGCGCCAATTGTTCCAATGTGATTTCTTCGGAATGGTGGTTTTCCAGATAATAGACAGCGTGATTCACCAGATGCTGTTGACGCACGGCCGTCTGCGAAAGTGCCAAAGGGATCGTATTGTCGGATCCGTCCTCCAGACTGCGCAGCAACAACCCCAGCATCTCCAATATCAGTCCTTTCCCCATCAGCTGATATTCGCTCCGCTGCTCGTTGAACTCCTTCGTCACCCGCCAGGCCTTCTCCATAAAGGCATCCGCATAACAGCCGAGATCCAGCAAAGCGCGCTTATTCGGGAAATGATTGCGCGGAAGCCCGTTCAGTGAAAGATTCGTCAAGCCGATATGCAATTGATGCGAAAACGTACCCTCTTTTTGTCGCTCCGCATGTTTCACGCCCGGGTTGAACAGCATGACGGTGCCGGTTCCCAAGTCCTGCCGTTCCCCGTCCACCAAGTAATCGGCCTCCCCTTCCAGCAGGATGCTGATTTCCAGAAAGTTATGGCTGTGCGTTTTGGAATAGTTTCCGGCTTCGTTCAACGGATCGAAAGCATACAGAATTTCAGGATTGAATGTTTGTACGTGTGTATAGGCCATCGCAAAAGTCCTTTCTGTTGAATACCCTTATATTGTACAGGAATCTGACGAAGAAAAGCCATTCTCATTCCTAAAAAAAACAGTAACCTGTTAACATACACTTTTTTGAGGAGGACTGTCTTATGAATCATTATCAATGGATTTGGCGCTACGCACGTGCATACAAATCCAAAAGCTTACTGGCTTTATTATTTGTTTTCCTGAATGCCCTCCTGATCATCGTCAATCCGCTCTTGGCGGGGGAATTGATCGACAAAGTCATCGATGGCGGGCAGGATAATTTATTGGTGCCGATTTTGGCATTGATGATCGGCATCACGCTCTTCCGGACGACCATCCGCTACAGCTACCAGATGCTGTTTGAGCGGATCGGCCAAAACACACTCTTTGTGCTGCGCCAGGATATGTACCGGAAACTGCAGGAGTTGGACTTCGACTTCTTCAACCATACCCGGGTCGGGGATATCATGGCCCGGATGACCGGGGATACCGATGCTATCCGTCACTTTGTTTCCTGGGTCACCTACAACATCCTGGAAAGCATCCTCTGGTTCGTGATGGCCGTCGCAGTCATGGGCACAATCCACCTTCCGCTGATGCTGGCTTTGGTGGCAGTCACACCGATCATCTTCATCCTGACGCAAAAGATGTCCCAGAAAGCCTTCCCGCTGTTTTTCCAGATCAGGGAAAGCTTCTCCCGCCTGAATTCGATGGTGGAAGAAAACATCGGCGGCAACCGCATCGTCAAAGCGTTCGCGAGGGAAGACCATGAAATCGAAAAATTCACGAAGCACAACGAGGACTTCAAGCGCCGCAATCTGGATTCCGCTTCCGTATCCCGCACGTATCTCCCTTGGCTCGACGGCTTTGCCGGGACACTGAACGCGATAGCTTTGGTGCTCGGCGGCTTGTACGTCATCCGCGGGGAAATGTCGATGGGGGACCTGGTCGCCTTCAATGGCTTCCTCTGGATGCTGAACATGCCGATGCGCATGAGCGGATGGCTCATCAACGATGTGCAACGCTTCTCCGCCGCCTGCGTCAAAATCCGTGACATGCTGGACACAGAGGCGCGGATTCCTGTAACGGCTGTCCAAGAGCACCAGCGGATCAAGGGGACCGTCACATTCGACGATGTCTCTTTCGCCTTCTCCGATGATCCCGGAACGGATATTCTGTCGCACGTCTCCTTTACGGTAGGTCCCGGACAGACGTTGGGGATCTTGGGCGAAACAGGCTCAGGCAAGACGACGCTTGTTAATCTGGTGGGAAGATTCTACGATCCCACTTCGGGAACCGTCCTTATCGACGGCAAAAATGCCAAGGACTATCCGGTCCGCCAGTTGCGGGAAAACATCGCCATGGTCATGCAGGATGTCTTCTTGTTTTCGGATACGATCGAGGATAACATCGCTTTCGGCAATCCGCAGGTGGACCGCTCCTATATCCAACAGATGGCCCGGATTGCCGATGCGGACGGCTTCATAACCAGCATGCCCCAAGGATACGCCACTATCATCGGCGAACGGGGAGTGGGCTTGTCGGGCGGTCAAAAACAACGCATTTCCTTGGCCCGGGCATTGGCGAAGGATCCGGCCATCCTGATTTTGGACGACACCACTTCGGCGGTCGACATGGAAACCGAATCGAAGATCCAGCAGGAATTGCTTGGCTTGACGGAAAACAAAACGACCTTCATCATCGCCCACCGGATTTCGTCGGTGCGGGATGCGGATCTGATCCTGATGATGGAAAAAGGCCAAGTCGTCGAACAAGGAACCCATGCGGAACTGTTGGCGAAGCGCGGCAAATACTATGACGTTTACTGCAAACAACTCGGATTGACGGGAGGGGAAACCAATGGCACGCAATACGTATGATGTCGATGAAAGTTTAGAGCAAGAATTCAACTGGGGCCATTACCGGCGCTTGGCCGGCTACATCAAGCCCTACAAAAAACCAATTTCAAAAATATTGGCTACCATCATTTTGGCGAACATCGCCGGCATGGCGGGACCTTACTTCACAAAAATCGCAATCGATGACCTGATACCCGCAGGAAACGTGCAACAGTTGCTGGGACTGGGCGGCATCTTCATCCTTTCCCTTGTCCTGATCGGCGGGTGCATGCGCTACCGGATCTACGCCATCACCGAAGTCGGCCAGGATATTCTGAAGGACATGCGCTACGATATTTTTGCTCATCTGCAGCGCTTGCCGTTCGCTTACTTCGACAACAGGCCCCACGGCAAAATCCTGATCCGCGTAGTCAATTACATCAATACGCTGAGCGACCTGTTGAGTAACGGTCTCATCAATCTGATTTCGGACCTTTTCAACGTAGTGATCACATTAGGCTTCATGCTCCTCATCGATGTGCGATTGACCTTATACAGTATGGCCTTACTGCCGGTACTGTTCGGATTGGTGCTGTTCATCAAGAAGCGCCAGCGGATAGCTTTTCAGATTTTGAGCAACAAACAGTCCAATCTCAATGCCTATATCCACGAAAGCATTTCGGGAATCAAAATCACCCAATCGTTTGCCCGCGAACAGGTCAATTATGACATCTTCAATGAAGTCAGCGAGGAATACCGGACTTCATGGATGAAAGCCGTCAAAATCCAATTCCTGATGTGGCCGGGTGTACTGAATATTTCAGTACTGACGACCTGTCTGATCTATTTTGTGGGCATCCGTCAGATTGGTGTATCCGTTTCGACCGGAACATTGATTGCCTTCATCGGCTACATCAATAATTTCTGGAATCCCGTCATCAATATCGGGAACTTCTATAATTCCTTGATCACTGCCACGGCCTATTTGGAGCGCATCTTTGAAACACTGGACGAGGTGCCTTCCATCCAGGATGCGCCGGACGCCTATGAGTTGCCTCCTGTCAAAGGTGCAGTCGATTTCGAGAATGTCACCTTCCGTTATGAAGAAGGCAAAGATATTCTGCACAAGGTCAACTTCCATATCGAACCTGGCCAGAGCATCGCTTTGGTCGGGCCAACGGGTGCGGGCAAAACAACCGTCATCAATCTGCTGAGCCGGTTCTACGACATCAATGAAGGCAGCGTCAAAATCGATGGTCACGATGTCCGCGATGTCACGCTCGGCTCTTTGCGCAGCCAAATGGGCGTCATGCTGCAGGATACTTTCATCTTTTCCGGTACGATTCTGGAAAATATCCGCTACGGCAAGCTGGATGCCACCGAGGAGGAAGTGATCGCAGCGGCGAAGGTTGTGCGCGCACATGACTTCATCCAACACCTGAAGGACGGCTACCATACAGTTGTGGAGGAGCGCGGCAGCACCCTTTCGGCCGGCCAACGGCAGTTGCTTTCCTTTGCGCGGGCCTTGCTTGCCGATCCGAAAATCCTGATTCTCGACGAAGCGACCGCCAGCATCGACACCCGGACAGAGGAACTGCTGCAGGAAGGTCTCCAGAAATTGCTGAAAGACCGGACTTCCTTCATCATCGCCCATAGACTATCGACGATCAAAAACAGCTCCCGTATCTTCTACGTGGCAGGCGGCAACATCGCCGAAGCCGGCACCCACGAAGAGCTGATGGCCCAAAAAGGCCTGTATCACCATCTCTACCAATCCCAATACGACCTGCTGCAGGCCGTGTGAATGACGGTAGCCGCATAGCTGAACGCACTGTCTGATCAGGTTGTCCGATAACGCAATCGAATCGGACAACCACCATGCTTCGGCTGATCGGATTGTCCGATTAATCCATAGAATCGGACATCCAACTTGTTTCAGTAGTCCGCGTTGTCCGATAACCCGATTGAATCGGACAACCTGACCGCAACGCGGTCCCACTAACATGATTATTGCCGTATTTCCCGGCAGCTTCTCCATTTACAAAAAATATCCGAAAAAGATGCGCTGCCGACCGTTGGAGCAACTGCTCCAAGGCCGGAAACGCATCTTTTTGATTGTTTAACAGTCTTTCTTACGTCAGTCCGCTTTGTTTGCGACCAGCTCTTTGGTTGCTGCAGCACCTTCCAAAGCTTCCCATTTCCATTCCATGACTTCCGCAATGTCCTCGCCGTTCTCGCGGATGAACTGGTGATGGAAGTCCACTGTTTCCGTCATCCGTTGCGAAAAGTCTGCCGCTTCTTCGCCATAGACGGCGTTGGCCGCATCCTGCGCCAGGTGGAAGCGGTCCATCTCAGACAATACCCGCATGTCGAACGGTGTCGTGATGTCCCCGTTCTCACGGTAGCCGTGGATGTGCAGGTTATGGTTGTTGCGATCGAAGAAGATGTCGCGGATCAAGCCTTCAAAGCCGTGGAAGGCAAAGACGATAGGTTTGTCGGCCGTGAAATAGGCGTCGAATTCTTCGTCGCTCAAACCACGCGGATCCACGTCCGGATGGCGCAGTTTCAACAGGTCCACGATGTTGATGAAACGGATCTTCAATGCCGGGAACTGTTTGTGCAGGATCGTGACTGCCGCAAGTGCCTCCAGGTTCGGTTCCGTTCCTGCTGCCGCGATCACGACATCCGGTTCTTCGCCTCCGCAAGTCGAAGCCCAGTCGATCACTTTCAGGCCATCCTTCACCAATACTTCTGCTTCTTCAGCCGAGTAGAATTGCGGACGCGGGTGTTTCGAAGACACGATCAGGTTGATCTGTTCCTCGGAAGCCATCGTTTCCGCCATCACGGCCATCAAGGAGTTCGCATCTGCCGGCAAGTATTCGCGGATGAATTCCGGTTTCTTCTCAGCCAAGTGCGTCAACAGACCCGGATCTTGGTGGGTGTAGCCATTGTGGTCCTGTTGGAACACGGTAGAAGTCGCGATCAGGTTCAAGGACGGATAGCGTTTGCGCCACGTCTGTTCTTTGGCTTTGCGCAACCATTTGAAATGTTGGGTGATCATCGAATCGACCACGCGCAGGAAGGCTTCGTAACTTGCGAAGAAACCATGGCGACCGGTCAGGACATAGCCTTCCAGGAAACCTTCCGCCTGGTGTTCGGACAACTGCGAGTCGATGACACGGCCGGATGGAGAAAGCCATTCATCATAAGCAGGATCGATCGCTTCCATCCAGACGCGGTTCGTCACTTCGAAGACTTTGTTCAGACGGTTCGATTTGGTTTCATCCGGTCCGAAGATGCGGAAATTATCCGGATTATCCACGATCAGATCGCGTGCGAAGTTGCCGAATTCGATCATGTCCTGGGCAATGACTGCGCCCGGTACGGTCGTGTCGACAGCATACTGCTTCCAATCCGGAATGATGAGCGGTTTCGGATTGATCCCGCCGTTCGTGATCGGATTCGTAGCCATCCGTCGGTCGCCTTTCGGTGCCATTTCTTTCAATTCAGCCACCAGTTGGCCATCCGCAGTGAACAGTTCTTCCGGACGGTAGGACTGCATCCAGTCCACCAGCGCATCGATGTGTTCCATATGGTGCGCATCCACCGGAATCGGCACTTGGTGGGCACGGAAGCCGCCTTCGATCGGTTCGCCGTCCCAAGTTTGCGGACCCGTCCAGCCTTTCGGTGTGCGGAAAATGATGACCGGCCAAACCGGCATCTTCGCTTCGGCAGCGGCGCCTTTGCGGGCTTCCGTTTGGATCGCTTTGATTTTTTCAACAGCCGTATCCAACACTTGCGCCATGATCGGATGCACCGCTTCCGGTTCGGTTCCTTCCACGAACAACGCCTCCCAGCCCATGCCGCCAAAGTACTGCGTCAGTTCTTCGTTCGATTTGCGGTCGAGGATGGTCGGGTTGGAGATTTTGCCGCCATTCAAATACAGGATCGGCAAGACAGCCCCGTCCGTGACCGGGTTGATGAACACATTGGAGAACCAACCTGCCGCCAACGGGCCGGTTTCGGCTTCCCCATCGCCAACGACAGTCGCTGCGATCACTTCCGGATTGTCGAAGATGGCTCCTGTTGCATGTGAAAGCGAATAGCCGAGTTCGCCGCCTTCATGGATCGATCCGGGTGTTTCCGGTGCCGCATGGGAAGCGACCCCGCCGGGGAAGGAGAATTGTTTGTAGAGTTTCGTCAAGCCTTCCAGATCCTCGGTGATGTCCGGATAGATTTCCGTATAGGAACCGTCCAGATAGGAGTTCGAAACCATGACCTGGCCGCCATGCCCCGGACCTTCGACGTAGAACATATTCAGGTCATATTTGTTGATGACGCGGTTCAAGTGGGCATAGATGAAGTTCTGTCCGGAAATGGTTCCCCAGTGGCCGATCGGATGCAGCTTCACATCGGTCGCCTCGATCGGGCGTTGCAGCAAGGGATTGTCCTTCAGGTACAGTTGTCCCACGGAGATGAAATTAGCGGCGCGCCAGAAGGCATCCACCTTGTCCAGATACTCTTTTGAATCAAATGCAGTCATTTTTGTTGCTCCTTTTCAGTTTTATTATTGAAAACGCTTGCGAACACTTTCACAAATATCCTCCAAAAAATCGGTTTGACGATTTCCTGTCAAACCGATCGAAAAAAACTATTTGATTAAAGCTACCTCAAGACCGACCAGTTTTGCCCAAGCCAGAATCTGATCTGTGCTCAAACTCAATGAAACGACAGTGTGGTGACCGCCGCCAGCTTCGATCCAAGCGCGGATGCCGTCATGGAAATTCGGTTTCACTTCCCAAAGGACGCGTGCGACAGGGAGGTTCGGAGCTGCCTCAGACGGTTCAAAAGCAAGAACTTCATTCACCAACAACTTGTAGTGCGTTCCGAAGTCAGCCATCGAAACGACAACGCCGTCCCCTGCTTTACCATCGAAGACAAGGCGGGCAGGCTCTTCACGGTTACCCATCGATAATGGTGCGATCAGAATTTTCGGTTTGTTGACTGCCAGACCTGGATCGACTTCCAACATATGCGACTGCAGAATCGCTTCTCTGCCTTCAGCCATTTCATACGTGTAGTCTTCCATGAAGCCAGTGTCGATGTTGTGGGACATTATTTTCATCAAGCGGTCGATTGCTGCTGTTTTCCAGTCGCCTTCGCCTGCGAATCCGTAGCCTTCTGCCATCAGACGTTGCACAGCCAAACCAGGCAGCTGTTGCAGACCATGCAGATCTTCGAAGTTTGAAGTAAAGGCAGTGTATCCGCCCGCTTCCAAGAAACGACGGATGCCGATTTCTTGACGTGCCTGTACTTTTACGTGCGCTTCCCATTTGCCTTGCTCATAGTCGCCGTAGTCGAAATCATACAAATCTTTGTATTCATTGAACAAAGCATCGACTTCTGCATCTTCGACCGCATCTACATAGTCCACTAAATCCCTGATACCGTAGTAATCGACTGTCCAGCCGAATTGGATTTGTGCTTCCACTTTATCGCCTTCGGTCACGGCAACGTTACGCATGTTATCGCCGAAACGCGCCACTTTGATGGAGAAGCTTTCATTGTAAGCTACCGCAACGTCCATCCATTCTGCGATTTGGGTTTGGACATTTTCACGTTCCCAATAGCCGACAACGACTTTGTTGTTCTTTTTCAGGCGCGCGTTGATGAAGCCGTACTCGCGGTCGCCATGTGCTGCTTGGTTCAGGTTCATGAAATCCATATCGATCGTTGCCCATGGAATGCTTTCGTTGAATTGAGTCGCCAGATGCAACAACGGTTTTTGCAACAATTTCGTGCCGCGGATCCACATTTTGGCTGGCGAGAAGGTATGCATCCAAGTGATGACACCTGCCACATCATCACGGTAATTCACTTCTTTCATGATTTTCGTGATTGTATCGGGCGTTACCGCCAATTCTTGCAGCACAAGCGGATAAGGCAGTTTGCCGCTGTTGTTCAGGCTTTCCACGATGACCGCTGCATTGTTTTTTACTGTTTGCAAAGCTTCCTCACCGTATAAATGTTGTGAACCGACTACGAACCAAAATTCTTTTTTTCCTACTTCTAACATATTTTCAGCTCCCCTATTTTTTTTGCCCGTAATAGGCGTTTTCTCCGTGTTTTCGCAAATAATGTTTATCCAGAATGCGTTGCGGCAGTTCTTCCGCGAAGACGTTCAATTGACGGGCGAACAGATTGGTTTTGCAGACTTCATCCAATACGACCGCATTCAATACTGCCCCTTTGGCGTCTTTGGCCCAAGTGAAGGGTCCATGCCCATGTAGCAACACGCCAGGAACTTCCATCGGTTTGATGCCGCGTTCGCGGAACGTTTCCACGATTGCGTTTCCCGTCTCTTCCTCGTAACCCCTGTCGATTTCGGCTTGCGTCAAGAAACGGGCGCAGGGGACCGTGCCGTAAAAGGTATCGGCGTGGGTCGTGCCCATGGCCGGCACATCCAATCCAGCTTGCGCCCAAATCGTTGCCCAAGTCGAATGCGTGTGCACAACTGCACCGATTTCCGGGAATTCTTTGTACAGGACAGCATGGGTCGGCATATCGGATGACGGGTTCAGATCCCCTTCGATGACGTTGCCTTCAAAGTCGCAGACAACCATATCGCTCGCCTGCATGTCGTCATAGCCGACACCGCTGGGCTTGATGACGAACAAGCCTTTTTCTCGGTCGACCGCACTGACGTTTCCCCACGTGTATTTAATCAGTCCCCGTTCCGGCAATTCCAGATTGGCTTGAAAAACTTCTTCTTTTAATTGTTCCAGCAAGATGTTTCCTTCCCTTCTATCTCAAACTCAAATGCTCGACTGCAGCCTGTTCGATCGCCAATCCTTTTTGGTAACGTTCGATGAAGGTTCCGAAACCTTCTACATCGCGCGCATCGGGAGCGATCGTGATGCCTTCATCGGCACCGAATACTTTCTTGTCCAAAAATGCATCCAAAGTCTCTGACGGTTCTTTGCGGTCAGTGTAGGCAGCCAGCAATGCGATGCCCCATGCGCCGCCTTCTCCGGCCGTCTCCATTACGGTGACTGGTGCGTCCATGACAGCAGCCAACACTTTCTGTCCGACTTCAGGGGTTTTGAAGATGCCGCCATGGCCGACGATCTTGTCGATTGCGACATGTTCCTGCTTCAGGATGTTCATGCCGATCTTCATTGCCCCGAAAGCTGTGAAGAGGTGCACGCGCATGAAGTTGGCCAAGTTGAAGTTGCTTTCCGGTGTGCGGACAAACAACGGCCGGCCCTCCGCCAAGTGAGTGATGTTCTCGCCTGAGTAATAACCATACGAGAGCAATCCGCCGCAATCGGCATCGCCTTCAAGCGCTTTGTTAAACAGAGTGGCGAATAATTTGTCCGTATCAATCGCGAAACCGGCAGCCTCGCTGAACTCCCGGAAAAGCTTGACCCAGGCGTTGATGTCGGATGAACAGTTATTGGTATGGACCATTGCGACCAGACTGCCTGACGGTGTCGTCACGAGATCGATTTCCGGATGCACTTCGTTCAAGTCCTGCTCCAAGACGATCATCGCAAATGCCGAGGTCCCTGCGGAAACATTTCCGGTGCGTTCCGCCACGCTGTTCGTGGCGACCATACCGGTTCCGGCGTCCCCTTCCGGCGCACACAACGGGATGCCCGCTTCGAGTGTGCCTGTCGGATCGAGCAGTTTGGCTCCCGCTTCCGTCAGCTTCCCGGCCGCATCCCCTGCCAACAATACTTCCGGCAGCAGATCCGCCAATTTCCAAGTCGCGCCTTTTTCTGCGACTAATGCATCAAACTGATCAATCATCCTTCCGTCATAATTTTTCTTCTCGACATCGATCGGGAACATCCCGGATGCATCACCGATCCCCAAAACTTTCTTGCCTGTCAGTTGCCAATGGATGTAGCCTGCCAAAGTCGTAAAGAAAGCGACTTCATTTGTATGCTCTTCCTTATTCAAAACCGCTTGATACAGGTGGGCAATGCTCCAGCGCTGCGGGATATTGTATTTGAACAGTGCGGTCAATTCCTTTTCGGCATCAGCCGTAGTCGCATTGCGCCAAGTCCGGAACGGCACCAATAACTCATTTTCCTGATTGAACGCCATGTAACCGTGCATCATCGCGCTGAAACCGATCGATCCGACCGCGGTCAGGGTCACGCCGTATTTCTCTTTGACCTCGCGCGTCAATTCTGCGTAGCTTGTTTGAAGGCCCTTCCAAATCTGGTCCAATGAATACGTCCAGATGCCGTCCACCAATTGGTTTTCCCATTCGTAGCTGCCGGATGCGATCGGAGCGAAGCGGGAGTCGATCAGTACCGCCTTGATGCGGGTGGAGCCGAATTCGATTCCGATGCTCGTCTGCCGCGATTCGATATCAGTGACTATCGCTTGTAACTTCTCAGTCAAAATATTTCCTCCTCTTTGCGGTGCACCCTTTCCGGATGCTGTCCGTTCTTCTTAGCCATATTATATTCTATATGTCCGTACATGTAAAGAGATAAATCGGATATTTGTCCGAACACAAAAAAATAATGCACAAGCGACTTCCTGTCGTTTGTGCATCGCTCACTTCCGAAACGCAGCCCCAAGATCGGTCAAAAACCTGATACAGCAATAAAAAAGAAGCCATCCCGATTCAAGGGATAGCTTCTTTTTTAGTTATTGGATCCGTTTGACCGAATCGCGGATGATCAGTTCCGGCTCGAATATTTTATTGCCTGTCACTTCTTGCTGTACGGCCAACATGATCCACTCGGCAGCGGCCGCTCCCAACTCCTCTTTCGGATGGGATAGTGTCGTCAGCTTGATGCTGCCTGCCGTGCTCAAGAACGAGTCATCATTGCCGATCACCGAATAATCTTCCGGCACCCGTTTGCCCATGTCAGCAAGCGCTTGGATCAAGCCCTGCGCCACTTCATCGTTGTAGCAGACGATGCCGGTGACTTCCTGATCGCTCGCCAGCTTCTCCCGAATCGTCTGGAACACTTGCCCTTTGGTTTCGGTCGTGTATGTATACACATTTTTCGGATCGAAATTTGTACGCATCTCTTCGTGGGCTTTGATGAAGCCTTTCATCCGGTACTTCCCTTGCAGGTCGTCGATCTTCGTGATCAGCGCCAAATGCTGATGGCCCTGCTCGAATAGATGTTTCGTGGCAAGGTAGCCCGCTTTCGTGTCATTGACGCAAATGAATGGGACCGAAAGTTCTTCGTAATAGGCATTGATCATGACGACCGGTATGCCGCGTTCCTTGAAGGAAAGGTAATAAGCCAAATTCGGATTGTATTGGTTACTTTTTGTCGGTTCCACGATCAGCCCCGAAACGCCTTGGCTGAGCATCTGTTCCAGACACTCCCGCTCCTGATCGACGTCGTTGTTCGTGCTCGCCAGCAGCAAAGAGTAGCCATTCTCCCGCAACTTCTGCTCGATGCCGCGGATGATAGATGGGAAAATATAGTCCGACAGATAAGTCGTGATGACGCCGATCGTTTTGCTGGATGACACCCCGTCACCACGCCTCTGATACGTATCGTCGACATAGGTCCCGGAACCTTTCTCCTTGCGCAAAAAGCCTTCATTCACCAGCAAGGCGATCGCTTCCCGGACGGTATGGCGGCTGACCCCATAATCCTTCTGCAGCTGCAGTTCGGGCGGAATGACTTTGCCTACCACAAATTCGTTCGAAAGTATTTTTGAGCGTATCTCATCGGCAATCACCTGGTATTTTGTTTTCATGGCATGTTCTCCCTCTGTATATGTCCGTACAAATAGTATAGTAAACCAACCGGAAAAATACAAGTGCGCGTTGACGAATTCTATGCAAAAACCGGACTTCCTGTTTGATATCTCAGGAAATCCGGTGCCTTTTACAACAAAGTTTCGATTGGGGTATAGACTGCGCCGATTGATTCGGCGACATCTTTGTTCGTCAACTTGCCTCTGTGCACGTTGAATCCGGTCAGGATGGTCGGATTTTTTGCCGCCGCTTGCCGCGCGCCTTGACTCGCGATTTCCACTGCATAAGGCAACGTGACATTCGTCAACGCAATCGTAGCAGTGCGCGGAACGGCGCCTGGCATGTTCGGCACCGCATAATGCAGGACGCCATGCCGTTCATAAACCGGATCATCATGTGTGGTCGTGCGGTCTTCGGTTTCAAAGATACCGCCCTGATCCACCGCGATATCAACGATCACGGAACCCGGCTGCATACTTTTGACCATTTCTTCGGTCACTAACGTCGGCGCTTTCCGGCCGGGAATCAGGACAGCCCCGATGACGACGTCAGCATCCTTGATGGCGTGGGCAATGTTCCACTCGTTCGAAAGCAGGGTGATGACCGCGTTCCCGTACAAATTCTCGATTTCCGTCAAGATCTCCGGTCTGACGTCCAGGATTGTGCAATGGGCGCCGAGTCCCAATGCGATCTGCAACGCGTTGCGCCCGGCCACACCGCCGCCGATGATGACGACTTTCCCGTTCGCTACACCCGGAACGCCGCTCAACAGAACGCCTTTGCCACCGTATGGTTTTTCCAGGAACTGCGCGCCGATTTGGACGGAAAGACGGCCCGCGATAACGCTCATCGGTGTGAGCAACGGTAAATCACCTTTTTTGCCGACCATCGTTTCGTAGCCGATCGCGGTCATGCCCGCTTGCAGCATCGCCTTCGTCAACTCCGGTGCGGCCGCCAAATGCAGGTACGTGAACAGAATCAGGTCCTCGCGGAGGTATGGGTACTCCGATTCCAAAGGCTCTTTCACTTTGATGATCAGTTCGGCGGCCCAGACTTTGGCTGCGTCTTCCAACACCGTCGCCCCTGCCTTTTCGTACTGTTTGTCTTCGAATCCCGATCCGACACCGCAGCCGGATTGGACCCAGACTTGGTGGCCGTTCTGGACCAGCAATTGCACGCCTGCAGGCACCACACCCACCCGGTTTTCGTTATTTTTTATTTCCTTCGGCACTCCGATGATCATCCCGATCATTCCTTTCCGACAAGTCCGTCCACCGCCAAAATGGCATCGGCGACTTGCTCAGCCGTTATGTTTTTGTTTAGATTTCTCATTGTGTTGCTTGGCGCCACCGCAAGTTTTCCGACTTTAACGAGTTCTTCATGCGTGGCTCCGGTCAGATGCATCTCGGACAAAGTCGTCGGCATGCCGATCGCCGCCAAGAAACGGCTGTATTTTTGGAATTCTTCATAAGGGCGCTCTTCCAGCACGAGTTGGACCAACAGGCAAAAGCCGACTATTTCCCCGTGCGTCAAGCGATGGACCTCGCCTTTGATGGCCGTGAAGCCATTATGGATGGCATGTGCTGCCGCCAAGCCGCCGTTCTCAAAGCCCAGTCCCGACAGCAGCGTATTCGCCTCGACAATCGCCTCAACAGCCGGCGTCACCAAGCCCTTTTGGACATCAGCGAACGCGCTGAGGCCGTCACGGAATAAGGTTTCCTCGCAAGCCTGCGCAATGGCAGTGCCGGCGATGGTAGGCAATCCCCCGGCCAATGCATTTTCCCCGGAAGCTTTCGTTGCCAATGCTTCTGCACATGTCGCCAAGGCATCCGCCATCCCGCTTGCGAAGAATCGGATCGGCGCTTGGGTGACAATCTGCGTATCTACGAGCACCAGATCAGGGCTCTTCGCATAGAAACGATAATGGTCGAACAACCCGTCCTGCGTATAGAGCACCGAAATCGCGCTGGTCGGTGCATCTGTGGAAACAGTGGTGGGGACAATAACGACCGGCAATTCGCATGCAGCTGCAATGCCTTTCGCAACGTCGATGATTTTGCCTCCTCCAAGTCCAATGATCACATCCGCCGTTGCATCGGCGACCGCGTCAGCCAAACGGACCATTTCTTCCAGCGAGGCTTCGCCAGTGAATGCTTCATAATGATAGGGAAAACCCTCCAGAGCCCGTTCCACTTTTTCCTGAAGCAACCCCCATACGAAATCGTCCGTGAGCAGGAACGCCTTCTTCCCGTAGACGTCCGCTTCCTTCCCTAATACGTCAATAGCGCCTGTTCCTTGAATATACCGACTAGGCGACCGAAAAACACGATAAGCCATATGTGCGCCCCTTTTCCATTTGTGATTTATTTATTATGTGTTTATTTTACCACAGCTGATCCGATCAAAATAAAAAAATCAGGGTCTAAAACTCCTAAAGAGCCCTCCCCTGATTTTTATCCTTGCTACAGTCTATTCATCTGATTTTTTTCGGTAGTGCATCGGCACTCTTGCAATTGCCACAGCTCCGAATGCAAGTGCGCCATACAATAAGGTCGATTGACTGACGGATTCTTCGGCGATGGCCGCATCCGGATTTTCTGCGGCGCCCTCATCGTACAGTGCTTTGATTTCATCGGCCGGAAGGACGATGCCGTCTTGAATGTACAGTTCATCAATCAACCCGGTGAACGGTTGATCCCAGTAGTTGACACCCAGACTGAACGACGCTGCCGAACCTTCGAAGATGTTCGGGAATGCCTCTCCTGTGAACTTTTCCTCGCCGTTGACATAGACGGCGATCTTACCGGCATCCACAGTGAAGGCAAGGTGGGTCCATGCACCAGTTGGAATGGTGGAACCAATCGGCGCATCATACCATTGCTGACCGGACCAGAGCATTGTCTGATTGGCCGGCCCTACAGGCGTCAGGCTGATCCAACTTTGCTCTGTTGCCGCTCCGAAGAAGGCGGTCGTGAACTGATTCAGCTCGGCTGGATTGATCCAGAAAGCTACGGTATAAGCATTCTGAGTGATCAAGCCCTTTCCAAGCGACAGTCCGGATTTGCCGTCGAACGAAGCGGCTTGTCCTTTTATACCCTCCACAAACGGTACAGTCCCACCTGTGTTGTTGATCCGGTCTCCCGTCACTTGCGCATCGGTCTGGTCGCCTGCCGCATTCTGGTACGTCTCATCAAAGGAATAGTACGCCGAGAGCTTGCCGGCTTCCTTCAGATCGACTTGGATTTCGAAGCTGACTTGCTCTGATTGCAACGCGTTTTGGATGAGTGCCGTCAACGTCACGATCGCTGCCGGTTCGCCAGCTTCGGGACGTGTGACAATGCCATCTTCCGAAATGACCGCAGGATTGGAGGAAGTCCATTGGATAGTGGTTCCACCCGCAGCGGTAGTCGGCAACTCGATGTTCTTCACGACGGATTCCGGCATGGAAGCTGAAAGTTCCGCTTTGATTTTCTCCATCTGTTCCGAGTCCGTTGCCGTGCTCGTTTGACTTCCCCAGATGACATGCCCGTTCTCGGACATACCGCTGAAAGTCATGACCCACGCTTCTGTCGTCGGATCCCACTGGCTGATGAAGACCCCATCATAGGTGCCGTCCGCCAGTGTAAGCTCGGCCTGGTAGCCATCGTAAAGCCGCCATGTGCCTTCCTGCGCACCCGCGACCGTGCCGTTTTCCTGCAGCTCCACAAACGTGGATTCCGTCAATTGGCCGGTGATCTGGTTGCCGTGGTTGATGAACTTGTAAGTGCCGGTGACCTCTTCCTGTGTCACTTCCGTTATCGTTTCGCCAGCATAGCGATACGGTGTCGGAACCGGCCAGTCATAGCTGTTCTTGAACGTTTGGTGGACACGCACTTCATGCGTCTCGCCTTTGTTCGGGAAGCGGGTATGGAACACGAGAAATTCCTTATCAGCTTTGGCATCGATGTAATAGGAATTGTGTCCCGCCGACAGATACCCGACGCCGTCCCCGGTTCCGTCCTCACCCAATTCGCGGGTGAACAGGAAGTTCCCGATCAGTTTGTTGCCGATATCCTGATGGTCATTGACTCCGGGGAAATTGCCTACACCTTTGTCGAAGGACTCAGGATACACGGCTTCATTGCCTGCAGCATCCACATACGGACCCGTAATCGACTCCGAACGGAACTGACGCATCTGGTAACCGCCGTCCGAAGCCAACCCACCATAGGTCAAGTAAAGATAATAATAGCCGGCCTTTTTGTCGTAGACGGCATAGGTTCCTTCAGAAGAACGCCCGTAACCGGCGGCGATCTTGGTTCCGAAATAACGGTCGATCATTCGGCCATCCTTAGTCACGCCGTCTTCGCCCGGGTAAAGCGGAATGCCCGTCTTTTTGTCCAATTCAAGAATGAAGGTCCCGCCCGACCACGAACCATACGTCATCCACAGTTTCCCTTGCTTGTCGTACAGGACATTGGCATCGATGGCGTTCGTGTATTCCGCATTGTTGTAGACACCGTTTTCCGTGAACCACTCTGGATTAGGCTCTTCCAGTACGCCCTCTTCGATCAGCTCATCGATATTTGTGCTCTCCCATTGCTTGTTGACGTCACTGTTCGCATCATACGTTTCTTCCTCCGTGAATCCGGAATAGATGATCGTATCGACATATGTGTAGGGTCCTTCGATATTCTTGGACACAGCCAGGCCGATTGCCGAGCGGATATAGGTGGAGGAGACGCTGTAGTACAGCATGTAGGCGCCTTTGCTGCCGTCCGCATTTCTGTACTGCTTGTTCCAGATGACATCCGGCGCCCAGACCGCATAACCGCCTTTGCTGTCAGCATCATCTTCCCCGGCCCAAGCGAAGGATTCGGAAAGGTTTCCGCTCAGGTCACCGTAAATCGTGTTGTCCGTACTGGTGTAGCCGTTGGTGAAATTCTGCCAATTGATCAGATCCGGCGATTTCGCGGCTGCGATATGCGAGCCGAATACGTAATACATCCCGGATTTCTGATCTTGGATGATGGAAGGATCGTGGACCGATGCATTCGAGAAAGTTATAGGCTCATCTGATTCTGCCGCGTGCACCTGTGACTTGGACTGGACCGTTGCAGCCATGCTGATGGCCATACCGCAAAGCAACAACTTGGATATTCTTGACCTGGTAATGATAAAAAACGCCTCCTTTATAATTGCAACCGCTAACATTTGATTCCGCACAAAATAGATGTACTTACAAATTAAGATATCACATTTAATTTGTTCGTACAACTATTATGGTGGTCGGAGGTTACTTTTTCATTTTGAGGAGTTCCCTAATGCGCTGAAGCGTCTATTCTTCCGTTATCACTTTCAGATATTGGTCTCCCCAATCGCAGATGGATTGGACGACAGGCGCCAATTCCTTGCCGATGTCGGTCAGATGATACTCGACTTTTGGGGGAACAACAGGATAGACCGTCCTTGCGATGATCAGGTCGCGCTCCAGCTCCCGCAACTGCCGGATCAGCATCCGTTGGTTGATGTCAGGAAGGATCTTGTTGAACTCGCTCAGCCGCAGTGTGCCGTTGTGGAGCAAGGACCAGATGATGGCAATTTTCCATCTTCCACCTACAACAGATAAGGCTAAATCTTTTGTATTATAAAATTCTTTCTCTTGGTATTGGATCATTAGATTGCCTCTTTTCATAAAATTTATCATAGTGACAATTATGTCAGTATTCACACAAGAGTCATTATATAGTATTCTGAAATGGAAAGAAATACCATTTTCAAGAAAGAAGGAAATAAAATTATGAAAAGTAGAGCAGCTGTCGCTTTTGGACCAGGCAAACCGTTGGAAATCGTGGAAATAGATGTGGCAGAGCCAAACGCCAAAGAAGTATTGGTGAAAATTCTTTACACTTCCGTCTGTCATACCGATGCGTTCACTTTGTCGGGTGAAGATCCGGAAGGTGTTTTCCCTGCCGTGTTGGGCCATGAGGGTGCCGGTGTGGTCGTTGCCGTGGGTGATGAAGTCACTTCCGTGAAGCCCGGGGACCATGTCATTCCTCTTTACACGCCGGAATGTGGGGAATGCGAATTCTGTCTGTCCGGCAAAACAAATCTGTGTTCAGCCGTCCGCGAAACCCAAGGCAAGGGCTTGATGCCGGATGGAACGACCCGTTTCTCTTACAACGGAGAGCCGATTTATCACTATATGGGGACAAGCACTTTCAGTGAATACACCGTTGTGAATGAAATCAACCTAGTCAACATCGATAAAGAGGCGCCATTGGATAAAGTTGCTTTGTTCGGTTGCGGCGTGACGACCGGCCTCGGGGCTGTCGAAAACACAGCAAAAGTCGAAGAAGGCGCAGTGACTGCAGTCTTCGGACTTGGAGCGATCGGACTGGCTGTTATCCAAGGTTTGAAAAAAGCCAAAGCCAAGCGCATCATCGCTATTGATATGAATCCCGACAAATGGGAACTGGCCAAAAAAATGGGCGCCACTGATTTCGTCAACCCAAGCGAACATGATCGTCCGATCCAGGAAGTCCTGATCGAAATGACCAACGGCGGCGTGGATTACAGTTTTGAATGCATCGGAAATGTCGAAGTCATGAAAGCCGCTTTGGAAGCTTGCCACAAAGGCTGGGGCGAAAGCATCATCATCGGTGTCGCGGGAGCCGGCAAAGAGATCCATACCCGTCCGTTCCAATTGGTGACAGGACGCGTCTGGAGAGGTTCTGCATTCGGCGGTGTCAAAGGCCGCACGGAACTGCCCGGAATGGTTGAGGATTTCATGAACGGCGAAATCGACTTGGACAGCTTCATCACGCATCACCTGAATTTCACCGACATCAATGAAGCCTTCGACCTGTTGCACAAAGGCGAGTCGATCCGCACGATTTTGACCTATGGAGAATAAGGACATGACAACAACTCTGATCGAAACGCATAAAGCGTTCGGGGGCGAACAAAGAAAATACCGCCACTATTCTGAAACACTGGATTGCGATATGGTTTTCAGTCTATTCCTGCCCCAACAAACGGACAATAAGCCGACAGATTTAATCTGGTGGCTTTCAGGCTTGACGTGCACCGACGACAACTTCAGCCAAAAAGGCGCCTTCCAAAAATACGCAAACCAGCACCACATGGCGGTCGTCATGCCCGACACCTCCCCACGCGGAACGGCTGTGGCGGATGATGAAGGTTGGGACTTAGGCCAAGGCGCCGGTTTCTATCTGAATGCCACCCAGGAACCGTGGGCAAAAAATTATCGGATGTATGCTTATTTGACGGAAGAATTGCCTCAACTTGTCTATGCTCTGATTCCGAATTTTTCAGGAAAAGAGAGCATCATGGGACACTCGATGGGTGGCCACGGCACGTTGGTCATCGGCTTGAAGAATCCGGAACGCTTCCGCTCCATTTCGGCATTTGCACCGATCCTGAATCCGTCACAGGTTCCCTGGGGCCAAAAAGCCTTCACCGCCTACCTGGGGACTGATGAAACAAATTGGGCGGAGTGGGACGCGACCAGCTTGATCGCGGAAAGCCCTGCAGCTCCGCCCATCCTTATTTCGCAAGGGACAGCTGACAATTTTTATGATGTCCAACTGAACGAGGAAGCCTTCCTGCAAGCCGCTGAAGGCAAGAAAGTGCGCTACGAAAAACTGGACGGTTACGATCACAGTTACTTTACGATCGCTACCTTCATCGAAGACCATCTGCAATTCCATAAAGACTGTTTGAAGTAGAAAGCAGCAACCATAAGCACACAAAAAGCCGATAAGGTCACGGATATTCCGTTTCCTTATCGGCTTTTTTACCGAGCTTTTGTCAAACACCAAGGCAACTATTTTTTCTTCTGGATCCATTTCTTAGATGGCTTAGTCGGTTTAGATGAAGGCGGTTTGATTAGATTTTTCTTCAGCCAGTTGAAATAGTACATATCCGGCACGACCGCAAAGTCGGTCATTACATTGGAAATCGCGATGTAGAGTTCTTCTTCGCTGTCCGCAAGATAATCAACAGCATCGATTGCTTCCACCATGCTCTCCAGATCAACCTCCCGCCGGCCAAAAACTTTTTTGCAGCTTTTGTTTTCTTTCTGTAGATCTTTGTAATAGCGTTTCGCGCTCAACTCGTCATCGTATTTCAATGAAAGCAGAATCAGCGGCAACAGCATCTGAGCGGATGCTTCAGGGAAGCGCTGGTAAAGCTCTTTGGCTTTTTCCATTTGTTCCAACTGACAGTAGATACCCATCAGAATGTAGCGGATCCCCATATTGTCAGCTTCGTTCAACCGCAAAATATCTTCATACTCCCTCACGGAAGCCGTCAACATCCGGCGTTTCTGCAATTCATCCGCATACAGCGCCTTGATGCGCAAGTATGTCCTGGTTTCGACGATTCCCCAATAGTTTCCGATGGACTCCTCATCATCCAGACCGCGCTTTTGCATCACTGCCTTTCCGAGTGTCTCCAGTTTCTTGAGTTCATGAATGAATTCGAGTGATTCAGGATCCAGTTTAAATAGCCGGGCTTCCAAATTATCCGGATCCAACTTCAAGGCACGCTCCAAAATCGCTGCGTATTCGCGTTCGGAAGCCGCGAACTCCAGCTTCTCCAGCTCTTCAGTCGCTTTTTCCTCGTTTGTCATTTCTCCGATTACGAACGTTTCGCCCTTGGCACTGGCCTCGTTGGAAAGCTTCGTGAATGCTTCAACTGCTTCATCCACAGAGTCGTAATCCTCGACGTGATTCAAAATGAATTTGTTCAACTGTTTCAATACTTTTTCCGTTTCTTTCATGCAATTCATCCTCCCCAATTGCAGTTTGCTAAGTATATTATACCCGATTTTTGACGGCTTGCGTTAAGGAGAAGATACCTTCCAGCTGAAAAGTTTTACTCAGTACGGCACTCTGTTCGACGATCGCCATGATGACGTCGACGGATTTCGCCATCGTTTCCAGCGTAACGAATTCGTATTTGCCGTGGCCGTTTTCAGTGCCGGAGAACAGATTCGGGGTCGGCAAGCCTTTGTGCGAGATGATGCAGCCGTCCGTTCCGCCGCGCATCGGTTTAAAGACCGGCGTGATGCCGCAGGATTCATAAGCCTGCACAGCCAGATCCACGACGACCGGATGCTGCTCGATGATGTCGCGCATATTGTAGTATTGATCGAACAACGTCAAGGAAATCCGCGGTTCGGCAAACTGGGCATTCAACGCCGCCACCCGTTCGGTGAAGAAATGCTTGCGGGCAGCGAAGTGTTCCCGGTCATGATCGCGGATGTAGTAGGTCTGTTTGACTTCATCGACGGTCCCGCTCTGGCTAGTCAGGAAGTAGTAGCCTTCGTAGCCGCTGGTGCGTTCCGGAGTCTCCTCTTGAGGCAAAGCCGTCGCAAATTGACTGGCGACCAGCAAAGCGTTGACCATCGTATCCTTCGCGGAACCGGGATGGACGCTCGTGCCGCGGATGGTGAGTTCCGCTTGGGCTGCATTGAAGTTGTCGTAAGTCAGATTTCCGATCGGTCCGCCATCGATTGTGTAGGCGAAGTCGGCTGCGAAATGGTCCACATCGAATAGCTTCGCCCCGCGAGCTCCCAGTTCTTCGTCGGGTCCGAAAGCGAGGCGGATCTTCCCGTGTTTCCGTTCCGGATGCGCGAGGAATTGCTCGCAGGCAGTCACGATCGAGGCAATGCCGGCTTTGTCGTCGGCGCCCAACAAGGTCGTGCCGTCCGTCGTGATGACCGTCTCACCGATATAGTTACGCAAGCGCGGGAATTCCTTCGGCGAAAGGATGATCTGTTCAGCCTCGTTCAAGACGATATCGCCGCCATCATAAGCACAATGGACCTGTGGATGGATATTGACTGAGTTGAAATCGGCCGTGTCCAGATGCGCAATGAAACCGATGACCGGCACTGCTTCTGCCGTATTGCTTGGCAGGGTCGCGGTCAGAAAGCCGTTCGTTTCATTATATTCGACCTCCTCCAGACCGATTCTGATCAGTTCCTTTGCCAACTCCAAGGCAAATGTCACCTGGTTATGCGTTGACGGCACCGTGTAGCTGCTGTCATCCGAACGCGTGTCGACCTTTGCGTATGCGATGAATCTTTCCAATAAATTTTCGTACATATACCTCATCCGCCTTTCTTTGACGCTTTTCATATCAATATAAGGAAATATCCGACTAACGGTCGCCTTCTGAAGGCAAGTCCGTTAAGCGGATATTTTCTCAAGTGCTTGTTTTCAGTCTATTGTCCGTTTACTCTTCCACGTAAGCCGTTCGGAAATACATCGCTGCGCCCACTGGTTGGATCTGCACATCCTTCAAGGACGGATCGACCAAGTTGGCGTTGGCGCCTTGATAGATCGGCGCATTCACGGCGTTCTCGGCAATCAAGGTTTCTTCCGCCGCCAATAGTGTTTCCCAACGTTGTTCCGCATCGTTCGCATACGTGCTTCTGGTGTCGTCCAACAAGGCATCGTAACCTTCATCCGCAAAGCGCGAACTGTTCAGGCCGCTTGTGGATTCATACATCTCCAGAAAGGCAATCGGATCGGCGTAACTCGGGGTATACGTTCCGTAGGCGATGTCGTAATCACCGTTCGTGGTCGATTCCATCCGGCTCTTCAATGGTACATTGCGGATCGTGATCGTCAAACCGGGCAAGTTCTGTTGCCATTGTGATTGCAGAAATTCGGCAGTCGTCTTGGAAGTTTCGGTATCGGAAGTCAGCAATTCGATCGACAATGTTTCGATTCCGAGCTCTTCCTTCGCGGTTTCCCACTCGGCCTGTGCCGTTTCCAGATCGTAGACTGCCAAATCGCCGCTCTCTTCGCGGAAATCTTCATCGGTTTCAGGATTGTACGCGTAATTGGAAGGCACAAAACCATTCGAAGGCACGGAACCGTCATTCAAAACGGTATCCACATACGCTTCCTTGTCGAACGAAGTAGAAAGAGCTTTCCGCAGATGGACATTGGCTGTGCTCGTGCGGCCTTGGTTAAACCAGACATAGCCGGACAGAGCTTTCGGTTCCGTCACCAAAGCGTCGGATCCTGCATATTGTTCAATGTAAGGATTGCTGATCTGCGTCAACTGGACTTCACCGGATTCGAACAAGTTGATGTTCGTGGCGATTTCTTTGCTGACTTCCCAGTTAATCTGATCCAATTGGACGTTTTCCGCGTCCCAATAAGCTTCGTTTGGAACCATCGACCAGTTCAGATCCGTGCCTTCCCAACCTTCCACGACGAAAGGTCCATTGTACACAGTGTTTTCACTGTTCGTTCCGTAGGCGCTGCCCAACTCGCTCGCCACTTGGTGATTCTGCGGCAAGTAGGAAGACGTCCCCAACAAATCCTTGAAATAAGCGGTCGGATTGCCCAAAGTGAACTTCACGGTCTTCTCATCGATCGCTTCGACTCCCAGTTCCGCTTTGTCCAACTCCCCGTTGTTGATCGCTTCGGCGTTCTTCAACGGGTACAGTTTATTGATGTTTGGGGAAGCCGTCGCCGGATCGACGATTTTTTGGTAGGTATAGACGAAATCCTGCGCAGTCACCGGATCACCGTTCGACCAATTCGCATCTTCCCTGATCTTGAAGATATATTCCAGCCCGTCCTCGCTGACAACAGGCTCTTCGGCTGCGATACCCAATTCAAACGCGCCATCGTCCCCGACGCGGTAAAGACCTTCATTTGCGTTCTCAAGCACCACCAGGCTGGAATTGTCGGCGGAAACGGCATTGTCCAAGGAAGCCAATTCCCCCGTATTCGTGATTGTGATGATTTGCTCGGCTGCGGCGGGTGTGGATGAAGCTGTTGCTCCTTCGCTGCTTTCTGTGTTTGCGGCATCCCCGGTCGAACAGCCCGCCAACACCAAACTTATCGCTAGCGTTGTCGTGATGACCCATTTATCTTTTAACATACTGTTCCTCCTGACGATTCTCATTATTTTTATCCCTATGTTGGAATTCATTTCTTTGATATGTATGTACAAGTAGCTTACCATCACAGGATGCTTTAGGATAATTCCGATTTCCGAACAACTGTGATAGGCAACGCCGATACTTCCAATGAAAACAAAAAGCTCGCCCCCGTTGCGAACGGTAGGACGAGCTAAATAAGGGAGCTGCCAGTTAGATCAAGCGCGGGCCAAAATCCGCTGCAGGAACCCTCTGGTGCGGGCTTCTTTCGGATTGCCGAAAATAGCTTCAGGGGCGCCTTCCTCCACAATGACCCCCTGATCCATGAAGATGACGCGGTTGGCCACTTCCTTGGCGAAGGTCATTTCATGCGTGACAATGACCATAGTGGTGCCTTCCTCCGCCAGTTTGCGGATCACATGCAGCACTTCGCCCACAAGTTCCGGATCCAAAGCCGAAGTGGGCTCGTCGAACAGGATGACGTCCGGGTTGACCGCGAGGGCGCGGGCGATGCCCACCCGTTGCTGTTGGCCTCCGGATAGTTGCGAAGGATAGTAGGCCAAGCGGTCGCTCAGCCCGACCTTTTCCAAGGCGCGGATGGCCGCTTCGATGGCTTCTTTTTTGGGAATTTTGCGTCCGACGATCAGGCCTTCAGTGACGTTATCCAATACCGTCTTGTTGTCGAACAGGCCGTAATTCTGGAAAACGAATGCAGATTTTTTCCGCACCGCATTGATGTCCTTCTTGCTTGCTTTCGAGAAATCGGTCTGGATTTCGTCGAAATGCAAGGAGCCTTCGTCGGCGCGCTCCAGAAAGTTGATGCAGCGCAGCAATGTCGTCTTGCCCGAGCCGCTTGGGCCCAGAATCACGACGATATCGCCTTTTTCGACTGCGATATCCACACCTTTCAAGACTTCCAGTTCGCCGAATTTTTTATGAATATTCCTCAATGCCAGCATGGTATCGCTCCTTTCGTGCGTCTTCAAAATACTCCGGTTGCTTATCATTTTCTGATTTCACCGTAATTTTACGTCCGCGCTTGTAGAGGGACAAACGCTGCTCCAGCAATTGGAAAACCACCTGAACGAGCGAACAAAGGACGATGTACACAATGAAAATCACAAGGTAAGACTCCAGATAGTTGTAGCCGAATGCTGCTTCAGTCTTGGCGATGGCCGTGATGTCCTGAACCGACATCAGAAAGGCCAGCGAGGTCGATTTCAGCAGATTGACGGTGCTGTTGCACAAGTTCGGCGTTGCCGCCACCAGCGCTTGCGGAATCACGATCCGACGGTATGCCTGAATCGGCAGCAGGCCGATTGAAAGAGCCGCCTCAAGTTGGCGTTTGTCGACCGTTTCGAGGGCCGAACGGAAAACCTCCGACAGGATCGCGACCGTATTCAACGTAAAAACGATATAGGCATAATAGATCGGATTAATGCCGAAAACGTCGTAATCGAGCCCCCGACTTTTCACGAGAGCGTTCAACAGACTCGGGAAAAGGCTGTACATCACCAGAATCTGGACGATCAAGGGCGTCCCTCTGATGAAGGACACGTAAATTTGGGATAAACGGGCCAGCCCCTTGACGTTCCGCTGTCTCGCCACCGCGATCAGGAAAGCGAACGGCAGCGCGATGAGCAATGGGATGAAGGTCAAGCGCAGCGTTGTCGGAATACCCTTCAACACAAGGATCAGAATTTCCTGCACATAAGGTAAATCAATGGTCATGCGTCTCGCTCCTCTCTCTTATGCCGCACGCAACGGTTGTTTTCCTGCCGACAATTTGTCTTCCGCCAGCTTGAATGTCTTCTCGATCGCCAGTGTCAGCAGCCAATAGATGCCCGCCAATGCGATGTAGGTCTCGATCGAATAACCGCCGAGATTGCGCGCGATGATCAGTTGGCCTTTGCCCATGATGTCGACGATGCCGATCGTGTAGGCCAAAGCCCCCTCCTTCATCAACAGAATGAACGAATTGCCGAGGTTCGGCAACGCACTCACAAGAGCCTGGGGCAAAACAATCCTTCTGAACGCTTGCGCTTCGGTGAGGCCGATACTGAGGGCAGCCTCACGCTGCACTTTAGCGACTGCCAAGTAAGCCGAACGCATGATTTCCGAACAAGGCGCCGAAAACAGGAGCGACAGGGCGATGACGACAAAGTTGAGGCGATTCCAACTGTTGATATCGACATCGAAGACACCCAACAGCACCTCCGGCAAGCCGTAAAAGACCAAGAACATCATGACGATCGAAGGCGTGCAGCGGATGATCCAGATGTAGCTATGGACGATTGCCCGCAGCCATTTCGGACCGCTGAGCCTTGCCCAGGTCGCCAGGAAGCCCAAAAGCCCCCCGATCACGATCGTACCGATCAAAAATTGCAGCGTTACGCCCAAACCGGATAGAATTTCTGGCACTGCCTTCCAAATATAAGTGATGTCGAATGGACGATTCATCTTTTAGCCTCCTCCTTGTCTGTCTTGTCATCCTCCGTGGCGCTCCTGTTGTTATTCCTTCACGTATTGGAATGTGTTTTCGCCAAGGAACTCGATCATCAAATCATCGATTGTACCGTCCTCTTCCAATTGCAGGAAGGCTTCATCGTATGCATCGGCCAGTTCCTGCTGTTCTTTGTTGAACAACGGCCAAGTCGGCAGCGCTTCGTAGACAAAGTAAGAGAAATCATCCTTATATTGGCTGTACGGCGCGCCTTCCGCCAGCACGTTCACTTCATAAGCGGTCTTGACGGCGAAGTAGCCATCATAGCGTCCTTCCAACAACCAAGTATAGGCATCGGAAATTTCGAATACATCTGCTGCAGTCAGTTCAATCGGCGTATCCGGATGCTCCGCGTTGAAGTCCTCGATCACGTTGTACTGGGCATTATTCGGCGAAATCGGAACCAGGCTCTTGCCCGCAGCCGCAAACGACTCCAAATCGGTGATTTCTTCGGCATCTTCCGAACGGATCAGCACGCCGATGCTGCTGGCGCCGATATAATTCTCAGGGAAAATGAACTTTTGAGCGCGTTCCTCTGTATACCAAGCGCCTTTCGTTCCGACATCGTACTTGCCGGATTCGATCCCAATCAGCAGATCCTCGTCGGAAGTCGGCACATATTCAAATTCATACTGCGGCAACAGCTCGTCGATGGCCTTCAAAACGCTGACTTCATAGCCAGTGGATTCGCCGTTTTCATCCACATAATTCATCGGTGCGGAACTTTGCGTATGCGCCACTGTCACTGTTGTCACTTCCACCGCCTCAGCTGCGGAACTGCTCGTTGCCTCACTCGTTGTTTCCGCATCCGTCTGGCCGCAGCCGGCCAAAAAGGCTGCCCCCAATAAACTTACTGTCGTCAATAATCTTCTTTTCTTCATATGATTTACTCCTCCTGTATGTTTACGATTCGTTTAATGGTTCGTTGCGTTTATGGTTGTCGCGCTCACTTTTTGGGCGGCGGCGTTGATGCGTTGATAAAAATCCGGGTTAGCATCCAATGAAATTGCGCAGCCCGGTGCAAATACGATGCCCGTATCACCTGTTTCGGCGAGGACGTCCGCCAATCGATCGACCAGCAAGTCCTCGACTTCCTGGGCATTGTTCGAAAACGTCAGATCGGTTTTCGGCGAGATACCGCCGATCAGCAGCTTGTCCGTCAGTGCCCGCAGCTTCCGGAAACTCAAACGGGTCGGGTCCTCAGCGTGATCGCTTCCGTCTTCCCAGTTTATTGCCTGAACATCGTAATCAATGAACCGTTCCACAGCCAGATCGACATGCCCGTGTGCATGCAGGATGTTGAACCACGTGCGGTCGTTGATGTAAGCCAAAAGGTCATCCGTATAAGGTTTGGCGAAAGCTGCGTAGTCCGCTTCGGAGATATCGCCGCGTTGGCTGTACTGCTCGGCGATGAAGAAGCCGTCCACGCCGGCAGCGATCAATTCGTCCACAAATACTTTATTCGAGGCATGCAGCACATCGAGCGCTGTCTTCAATTCCTCACGGTGGTGCTCCAGAAAATCTGCGATTGGGCTTTCTTCAGGTCCGTCGACGATATGCGCGATCGAATCGTTACCTGGCGCAAATTGCTTCACCCATGACAAGGGCGAGAACACGGTGCCGACGACCACTTTTTCGCCTTTGTAGTGCTCCACGATTTTCTTGGCAAAAGCGGCTTCGCGCTGGATCACCGGATTGTCCGCCTTGAGAGGCACCAAACGGGTCAAATCTTCCGCGCTCCGGATCGGATAGTCCAGTATTTTGCCTGCCCATTCTTTCGCATCCGTCGAGAAGGTGATTGGCGTTCCGTAGGCTTCAGCGAAGAATTGGCCTTGCGACATCAGCTTGATCAGGTCCCAATCATTCTCATCCGTGAAGGCGATCGTCGCTTCGGCGAACGCCTCAACATCCCGATCCACCAACGGCATGTGACGCCAACCGGAAATGGCCGGTCTGTCCAATGGTTGCTTCTTGAGTGCCGCTTCTATTCGTTTTCTTCCATTAAATGTTTCTGTCATGTTATGCATCCTCCTGTTCGATGGGTATCCATGTCTGTATTGCTTGCGAGCGGTAAGCGGCGGCCAGAATACGCAATGCCGTTATCCCCTGTTCCGCTGTCACGAAGGGAACTGTATCCTGTTCGATGCTTTCGACAAACTTGTCGACGATCGGTGTCAATGGTTCTGTATAGAAACCGTCTTGCGAGGGATCATCCAGGTAGGTCTTTCCCCCGTTCTTCCGGTAAAGTGCCACCGGATGCCCGTCCGCATAAGTTACGGCCGTGGCCTTTTCGCCGTAGATGACGGTCTGCCTTTCGTTCGAATAATCAAACCAGTGGGTCAGCAAGGTTCCTTGGATGCCCGAGCGATGTTGGAGTTGCAACACTGCATAATCCTCATAAGGAACCGGGCTTCCGTCCGCCAACTGCTTGCCTTGTGTCGCGGTCTGGGCCAGCACTGCAATGACGGGATCTTCGCTGAATAAGTAGTTCAACAAATCGATACGGTGGACGCCCACCTGCGCCAGAGCGCCGTTCGTATGGCCGATCTGATCGTAGAAATCGGGGACCGCCGTACCCCAACCGTCATTTTCCTGACCTTGGTTGGCCAATGTCGTCCGGTAAGCATGAATCTTTCCGAGTGTCCCTTCCGTCAGCAACTTTTTCAGCAGCTGATGTGCGGGATAAAGTCGTTGGTTATGGATGATCATCAGCTTTTTCCCCGTTTTTTCGGCTGTCTGCTGCATGCGTTCGGCCTCGGCCACCGAATCCGCCATCGGCTTTTCACACAGCACATGCTTACCGGCTTCGAGCGCAGCAATGGTGATGGGGCTGTGCGATTGTTCGTTCGTTGCGACGATGACGGCATCGACCGTTCCGTCTTCCCAGATTTCCTCAAGAGTCCGATAGACTTTTCCGCCGTACTTCTTTTGGAAAGCTTCTGCTTTTGCGATCGTACGGTTATAGAATCCAACCAGATCGACTTTTTCGTTTTTATCGCTTAGAGGGGCGTGCCGCTGTTTCGAAACATCCCCGCAACCGATGATGACGATCCCGACCATGGGACCCCTCCTTCCTGAACTCCGGCTTACCGGAATGGCTATCGTTTTTAGTATGTGTCTGATTCTAACACGGTGCTTATTTTAAAAATAATACCGATTGTCTATCAGGGTTGACCGGCTTTGGCGAACACCGCTCCTGCCGTCCTGTTTTATTTTTGCAGCGACGTCGTTTGTTTGTTGTTTTTGCCTGAGACACCCGCCGCCGTTTGCCTTACCAATTCCAAACGATCCAGTTCAATCTGCGGATCGACAGTGCAATCCGCTCCGATGATGACCCCTGTATCGCCAATTTCGTGGATGATGTCGACCGTGAATTGGGCGATGTCCACCTTGTTCCCCGAGTCCAACAATGTACCGGTGTTATTGTCGAAGCCGCCGATCACCGCTTTGTTGCCGAAGAAATCTTTGCCTTCCTTCAGGCTGATTTTTTCGGTGTGTACCGCCCAGTTGTAGGCTTTTGCTTCATAATCCCGGTAGTACGACAAGTCGTTTTGATGATGCTCATAGCCGCAGATATGAAGGATATTGTAGTCGCTGACTTTGTTCGCCTCCGCCAATACCGCCAATTCACTAGGCGCGATATAATTTTGATAGGCTTCTTTGGTGGCAGTGCTGCTTTGGACGTTCTGCACGCTCAGATAGATGCCGTCCGTGCCCGCCTCTTCAATGACTCTCTGGGTCAAGACTGCGATGTCTTTTGCGATTTCGTTCGCCGCATAAGCGAGGGCTTCCGGTTCGGTTTCGAAGAAACGGGTGAATTTTTCGGGATCCTTGTCCCATGCTTCGAAGGCGATCCGGATATAGTTCGCCGGCGAAAAGATATTATAGAAAGTTGCGACTTCGCCGTTGAAGGATTCCTTGATCCGTTTCACCGTCTTGACCTGCTCCGTGATCCAAGGGTGATTCGGCCCAACTGCTTGGACGTTGTAGAGGTCATCCGCTATTTCAATCCTTTTTTCCAACAGACTCGGATGCCCGAAAAAGCCATCGCTCATGATCTTTACGAAATCGGGTTTGAAGGCGTCATAGAATTCCTTGTGCCCCGCGATCACTCGATCCAAAATCGATCTGTCCTCCAAACCACGGAATTGAGCATCACCGAAAACAAAGTGAAACCAAAAGCCAACCGGCACACGCTCCGTTTCCTTGTTGTCGAAAGTGTCAAAAATCAATTGTTTTCTATTCGTCTCTGTCATATGTTTTCCTCCTAAAATGTAAAATAAAAAGCCGCCCTTCCTGGATTGTTCCAGAAAGGACGACTGTTAGATCGTGGTTCCACCTTTTTTCGCGAAAAGCTTGCGCTTGCCGCCTCAACCGGTACAGAGCCTTTTGCTGCGCTCGATACCGTTGCCTGACTAACGGGGGCGTCCGGATACGTCTGCAGGAAAATCCCTGTCAACGCATCAACTCCGAGGCCATTTTTCCTGTGCTGCCGTCCGCTCTTTTCCACCGACCAAGAGCTCTCTGAAGGACTATCCAACCAGTACTTTCCTCTTCTTTGCTTTTTTTCTGTATGGCTGTGATTCATAGACACAGTCTATCACCGCAGCCACGGCCTGAAAAGCACACGATTCCGAACAGGTTTGACAGGAAAAACCGAACAGCGGCTTGGTTGTGCTGGGTGTTGGAGTCGCCACGGAAAAAGAGTCCCCTCGCGATGAGACGACCCCTAATCTTATTTAGATTAATCAAAAAAAGGAACGGAAAACAGGACATTCCCTGCTTTCTGTTCCTTTTCGCATGTTACACGTTCACGCCAACCTTATTTTTTTGATCCACCAATTTTTTGGCCTGTGCGACGATATTTTCCACGGTCAGACCGTATTGTTCCTTCAGATAATCCGCCTTCCCGACTTGCCCGAAAGCTTCGCGGACGCCTACGCGATATTGTAAAGTCGGCTTCAGCTCGGCCAATGTTTCGGCAACAGCGCTGCCGATGCCACCGATGACATTGTGGTTTTCCGCAGTTACGATTGCGCCCGTTTCAGCTGCCTTCAATAAAGCCGCCTCATTCACGGGTTTGACCCGATAAAGGTCGATGACCGTTGCTGAAATACCAGCTTCCGCTAATCGATCCGCAGCTTGCAGGGCATCTGCTACCATGATTCCCGAAGCCACAATGCTGACGTCGGAGCCTTCCCGCAACAACTTGTAGCCGTCTTCAAAAGTTTCGCCTTCCGGATAGATTTCGATCGCATTTTTACGGATCATCCGCACGTAGTTCAAGCCGTCCGTACGGTACGTTTCTTCCAGGATAGCCTGTAAGCACTTGTCATCACTGGCTTCATAGACATGCGCATCCGGGATGGCACGCAATAAGGACAACTCCTCGAAAGGCATATGCGTTCCGCCATTGGCTTCCGCGGTGACGCCCGCATCCGATCCGATGATGGTCACATTCGTTCCGGCATAAGCGACCGAGATGAAGATCTGGTCGAATACCCGTCTGCTGGCGAATGGCCCGAAAGTATGGATATAGGGTTTGAACCCAGCTACAGAAAGCCCAGCTGCGCAAGATACTTCCTGCGCCTCCATGATTCCGACGTTGATGTAGCGATCGCCCAACTCTTCCTTGATTTTATCTGTGGACATCGAGCTCGATAAGTCTGCTTCAAGCACAACGATGCTGTCGTCTTTTCTCGCTTTATCCAACAAGAATTTACGGTATACTTCACGCAATTCTGTTTTCCCTATTTTCGCTTCAAAAGTCATCCTTATCTCACTCCTATCTCAATGCCGATTTTTTCAGTAGTCGCTTCGATGGCGGCCTTCGCTGCATCATCCAAGCGAAGGTGGTGGTTGCTGTACATGTCTTCGATGAACGGAACTCCTTGACCTTTTACCGTATCCAGGACGATGGCAATTGGTTTGTCGGTTAGGGATTTAGCTCTTTCAATCGCTTCGTTGATTTCTTCAACCGATGAACCGTCAGCCTTCAGTGTGTGGAATCCGAAGGCAGCGAATTTAGCTTCGAAATCAAACGGATTGCAGATTTCAGTCGTATAACCATCCAGTTGTTTCTTGTTGTCGTCGATGAACAGGACGAAATGATCAAGCTGTCTATGAGCGGCAAACTGGATTGCTTCCCAGCATTGCCCTTCATTTAATTCGCCGTCACCCACGATGCAATAAGTGTAGTTTTCTCGGCCAGCAATCTTGTTACCATATGCAATCCCCGTAGCGGCGGAAATGCCTTGGCCCAGCGATCCAGTTGTCATATCCACACCTGGTGTTTTATTTTTGTCCGGATGCGACGGTAAATTTGTGCCATTCTGGTTCAATGTATAAAGCCAATCTTCCGAGATGTAACCTTTCAAAAATAGGGTTGCGTACAGCGCAGGACCAGCATGACCTTTGGAAAGAACGAAGAAATCGCGGTTCAGGTCATCCTTAGTTTCCGGACTGACTTGTAATTGATTTCCATAGAGCACTGCTAAGGTCTCCACGATCGAGAGGCTGCCGCCGTAATGCCCGTACCCCATATAGTTCAATTCTTTTAAGGTATAATAACGAATCTGGGCTGCAAAGTTTTTTATTGCTGTGCTATCCATCTATTCAATATCCTCCTTTATTCTGCGTTCACTGCTTTTTTATTTTTATCGAGTGCAGTCAAAGCCAGCATGATTGCAATGACGATTGCGATACCGATCATGATTGCTGTTTTACCGCCCATATTAGCCAGGCTGCCAAGAATGATGCCTGATGAAGCAAAATCGGCATCTGAGAATGTGGAACCCGCAAAGCCTAATTCACCCAATACCGGCATAAGGAATAGAGGCAAGAAGCTGATCAACATACCTTGCAGGAATGAACCAGCGATTGCTCCTCTTAATCCGCCCGAAGAATTCCCGATGACACCGGCAGTCGCTCCAACGAAGAAGTGTGGGACTACACCCGGAAGGATGATGACACCGCCAGTGAAAATCATGATGACCATGCTGACAAGTCCACCTACAAAGCTTGAGAAGAAGCCGATCAATACGGCATTTGGTGCATAAGGATAAACGATTGGGCAGTCCAATGCTGGTTTTGCATTAGGTACTAACTTGTCAGAAATTCCTTTGAATGCTGGAACGATTTCATTCAGGATCAGACGAACACCAGCAAGGATTACGAACACACCGGCAGCGAATGAACCGGATTGTTGCAAAGCGAAGATAAGATAGTTCGTCCCGCCGCTTAAGTTTTCTTGGATGTATGCAGAGCCTGTAAACAAGGCAACTATGGTGTAGAGGACAGTCATCGTAATCGCGATGCTGACGGTTGAATCACGAAGGAAACCAAGGCTCTTAGGGAATTTGATATCTTCCGTAGATTTTTCTTTGTTTCCGATTAACTTACCGACATATCCACTCAAAGCATAGCTGACGGCACTGAAGTGTCCCAAAGCTACCGAGTCATTGCCTGTCAATTCAACCATGTAGCGTTGAACCAATGCTGGCGATACAGACATGATGATGCCTAGCACCAATCCACCTAATAGAACAAGCGACACAGAAGTGAAGCCGGCAACGGACATGATTACGGCAACCATGCACGCCATGTAAAGCGTATGGTGCCCGGTCAAGAAGATGTATTTGAATTTAGTGAAGCGGGCAATCAGGATGTTGAAAATCATACCTGATAACATGATAAGGGCTGTACTTGTGCCGTATTGATCCAATGCGACTGCTACAATTGCTTCATTATTCGGGATAACACCTTGCATGTTGAAGGCTACTTTGAACATTTCCCCAAAAGGCTCCAACGCACCGACGATAACGCCCGCTCCTGCCGTAACAACCAGGAAGCCGACGAACGTTTTCACGCCGCCTTTGACGATATCTGTGGTTGATTTCTTTTGAAGAACGGAACCCAAAACAGCGATCAATGCTACTAAAATGGCAGGGGTACTGGCAATGTCAATCAGGATATCTAATAGTCCATTCATAATCTCTACACCTCTTCTATTTTATTTTTATCCGACCAAACCTTTGTCTTTGCATGCTTGCGTCACTTTTTCGCGCAGTTCATTCATGTCAATAATGCTTTTCAAGAAGCGCACATCGCCGAGATGTCCCGCAGAATTCTCCAGGTCTTGCCCAACGAACCACACATCCGCTTCACCTGGACTTGCAGAACTTAGATCGTAATGCTGCACCGTTACTTTGTCGCTTACCCCCAGTTCCCTTAAGATCGATTGAATGTTCATTTCCACCATAAAACTCGAACCCAAACCTGAACCACACGCTGCTCCAAATCTAACCATTGACTTTCTCCCCTTCACTGAACATATTTATGATTTCTTTGCTGGTAGTTGCTGCTTTCAATTCCGACAATTTATCTTCTGAACTCAGGATGCTGGTCAATTCCGACAATGCCTTCAGGTGGGTTTTGTTGTCGATAGCTGCGATACAGATGATCGTATCCACTGCATGGGCCTCATCCCCCAATAGATTCACCGGTTCCTTGAGCCGCAGCATCGACATACCGATGCGGTTGACCCCTTCCTCCGGTCTGGCGTGCGGGATGGCAACACCTTTCCCCAAGTCGATAAATGGACCAAATTCTTTCACTTTATTGATCATCGCTGCGATATAATCGCTCGAGATTGTGTCATTTTCCAATAACGGGTTTCCTGCAAAACGGATCGCCTGCTCCCAATCAGCGCACTGATCGGCAAATTGAATCGTATCCGCTACCAATAAATCTTTTAACATAGGCGTATATCTCCTTCCGTAGGCATCTGTTGGATTCAAAGTCATGCTCAACTCGTTCCGTAAGGCCCCTTCATTTTCAATTTTTGCATGTTTCTTGATGATCGCTATGAGCGCATTCAGGTCCGGCCCTAAATAACTGTCTACCGGAAAAGCATCCAGTACTGCGCGGATCAGGTGCCTTTTTGATTCCGCGTTCATCATCGGGTTCACTATGAATACGGGTTTGGCGGATTCGACATATACGGTTGAAAAGACGAGATCATATTCCTTCGAATCGAGATCGTAAAAACTTTCCAAATTGTGTCCATCTACCCAACTGATGTTTCCGAACATTTGGCGCAGCTCCGACAGCAGAATCAAAGAAGAACTGATGCCGCTCGGACAAATGACCGCGGCCCGATACGTACTCTTCTTATTGATTTGGCCTTCTATCTCGCCGCCGAAATGGATCGTGAAATAAGCGATCTCATCATCGGTCATCGCACCTTCCGAATATTCTTCTAACGGCTTAAGCGCACGCTTCACCAAAATGAACAACCTTTTGTGTTTGGCCTGGATCATTTCCGTCAAGACATTATCAAGCTCGATTCCGAAAAGAATGCGGTAATAGGCAGGCACCAGATGAAGATACAGGTTTCGGAAGAGTTCCTCTTTCCTTTCGAAAGATACGACGGCGATCCGTTCCATTTCGGAAATGATGGCCATTGTGATTTTTTTGAGGGCTTCATCTTCGCTGCTTTCCCATTTGCCCTCGATCGTTCCCAGGAAAAGCATCACGATGAAGCCAATTTCCTCTTTCTCCCCTTGAATCTCGAAATCCTTGAACAAGTGGCGGTAAACCTTCTCTGCCAACTCCCATAACGGGCTTGCCGACAGAACTCCTTGCTGCTTCTCTGTAAAAGTCAGGTGACCTTGGACACGCGCTACCCGGATCCTCGTGTAAAGGATAAGATAAAGCGAGTCACGGATCCGTTCTTCCACATAATGCATATTGTGTTCGTTTGCGTAGGCCTTGATGATCCGGATGACCGGCTCAAGATTGATCGTTTCCTGCCAATCTTCCGCAATATAGTTCAATGCCCAATTTCCGGAAGCGTGGCGCAACAGCTGGCTGATGCTGTGGAAAGCCATCCGCCGTTTATCGGCCTCATTCCCCTCCAAAAAGTACCCTCTCGAACGCTGATATTCCAAGGTAGTTCCGTACTCAGACAACTTGCAGCGCAGCCGTTTGATATCGGCCAATGTCGTGTTCTTGCTTACTTTCAATAGATCCTGATAGTGAAAATTGGAAATAAAATCTTTGCGGATGAATGTATACAGGTAAAGCATATACATCCGCTCCTCTTCATCGAGATAAATCTGCGGTGAAGCAAAAACTTTTTGAAGCGCATCCTCCATGGCAATCAAGGATTTGGGCACGGTGTATTTTTCCGGATCAACTGACACCGTTGGAAAATCATTTTTGGCCAACAACTCATTCAAGGTAGCTAAGTCCTGCATGAGCACGTTCGTCGGCTCGTTCATCTTCAATCCCAATTCCCAATAATGCATCTGCGGCATGGCGATGATTTTTTTGAGGAGAATCAATAATCGATTGTCGTACATGTACACCCTCCTTACGAAACCTAGTATAGCTTGCAACCCTTTTCATTTGAAGCTTATCTCGGTCCAACCATTTTCCCGAAATCGAAAATCGACTGGACCCAATTCCAAAAACGCTTTCATACCAATGGAAATGAATGATTGAAGGCGTGCTGCAGCTACTAGCGTTTGTCTATTTTTTCTGGACAATCCAGAACAATAGTATTATTATAATCAATTTTGAAGCTGCTGCATCCTGAATTCGAGAGAATTTCATTTTTGACTCCGTCATTCATCATTCCGCGGCATAAGCCGCGCGGAAAACCATGAATAACAGAAAAGTATTCATGGTTTTGAGTGTCTTACTTGCGAAAAAGATGAATAAGATTTATGAATTCATCTTTTCGGGTGTCTGACGGCTGAAAAAGATGGATAACTGCCAGTTATCCATCTTTACGCGCAACAAAAAGGCCCTCCCGGCAAAATGCCGAAAGGACGGAAGTTTCTTCTTATAGTTTGCCTTGCTCATTCAGTTTGCCGAGGAAATATGGCATCTGGACGCGCCACCATTCCCAGTCGTGGTGAACGTTCTCGCCCCAGAAGTCGATCCAGGCGGGGATGTTCTTGAAGCGCAGGGCTTCTTCGATTTTCTTCGTGTCTTTGATGCTGACTTCTTCCCAGTTGCCTTGGCCGGTCGCAACGATGATGTTTCCGGAACGGTATTTATCCAGGAACCAGCCGTCGTTCAGATTCCAAAGGTAGTCGATCGGGGAGTTCTCATAAGCGTTGCGGTCATGGTAGTCTCCAAAGAAGTAACGGACATCGTAGAGCCCGCTCAGCGCGATGACGCTGTCGAAAACGTCCGGATGGCGCAGGTAAAAGTTCAGGCTGTGGTAGCCGCCCATGCTGCAGCCGGTCGCAATCATCGGTCCCTGATGGTTCGTCTGATGCTTGATGTGCGGCACCAGTTCCTCGATGATGTAGCGGTCATAGCGTTCGTGCATGTTGGCGCGGTCGTACGGACTTTTCCATTCGCACAGCCAGGATTCGTTGTCGACGCTGTCCGGCGTATAAAACTGCACCAAGCCTTGGTCGATGAACCACTGGCAAGCTTCAATCATGCCGAAGTCCGCGTATTCGTTGTGGCTTCCCCCGGATGATGGGAAGACGATGATCGGTTTACCAGCATGTCCATAGCGATTGAAACGCATCTCACGGTTTAGGTGACCGCTCCATTGTGATGAATATTCTACGTGCATCTTATTTCCCCCAGTCTATTCGGTTACGGAAATCATGTGGATGATGTCCATCAGTTCTTGATATTCTGCCGCACGGATCACGTAGCCGAAATCCCCCATAATAGCCGCAAAAATCCCCGGCATTTCTTCAAACAGGACCACGTTGCCACCGTAACGGGCCATCACTTCCTCATGTGTGAAGCGGTAAGGATGGACGCCCTTGCGGCTGACGTAGCAGCAGTAATAAGGAAAATGCATCTGCGCCGTGAAATTTCCGGTCGCGACCAGTTCGCCATAAGCGGCATAGAGATCGACGTCATTCGCCCAGTTCCACATGTCCATCGTATGCCCGCCAGGCGGACGCAGGTTGGCCTCCAGGGCAACAAGGCTGCCGTCAGGCAAACGGAAAAACTCAAAATGGAAGAAACGCTCACGGACATTGAAGGCCTGAACGAGCTTGGTTCCGATTTCGCGCAAGTCTTCCGGCATATTGCGGTCGACATAGTAGAACATATCCGCATTCTTTTCGACGATTTCCAACACGGCTTTTTCGTAAACAAGCGTGGCATCAAAAAGGATATTACCCGCGGCATCGGTCAGACCGTCATACGTGACGATCTTTCCGTCGATGAATTCCTCCAGAATGTAGGACTCATAAGGATTCTTCACATGGAAAAAGTGCCCTAGTTCCTCTTCGGAACGGATTTTGTGCGTGTCCGCCGCACCTACGCCTGAATCAGGCTTAATGCAGACCGGAAAGCCGTATTCGTGGCATAACCCGAGGGCATCGTGATAGTCACCGATGACGCGCCCGCGCGCTACCCGAATGCCGACTTCGCTGAATTTTTCTTTCATGGCTGACTTCAGTTTTACGAAGGCCATATCCTCATTTTTGAAGCCGAACACGTTGAAATCAGTGCGCAGACGCGCATCCTGTGCCAACCAGTATTCATTGTGCGATTCGATACGGTCCATTTTGCCGTGCTTGTAAGTCAAGTAAGCCACCGCGCGCAGCATTTCGTCATAATTTTCCATATCATTGACGCGGAAATACTCGGTCAGGCTCTCGCGCAAGTCAGCATCCAATAATTCATACGGTTCGCTGGCGATGCCGAAAACATTCACGCCCGCACGCTTCAGACCGACTGCGAAATTCTTGAAATTACTTGGAAAATGGGGTGAGATAAATACATAATTCATGTTGATTCCCTTCTCTCTTCCGAACATTAGATTATAGTGAGAATGTACCATTTTGACGGCATATTTACAAGCGTTTTTCAGCTGGAAAGGGAAAATATTGATACAATCGAGGAGCTATGGCACCGTTTGTCTTTAAGCAAATAGCCAATCAAAATTCAGCAATTCTGGAAAACTGAGCATCAGGCGGTTGATCTCGTCCAAGGTCAGTTCACCCAACTCCAGTTCTCCTGACCGAATCGCATCCAATCGTTGTATCTCAACCCCGGTCACAAAAGCCAGTTCATCAGTGGTTTTATTGACAAGGAAAATCAGTTCAAACAGCGCACGCTCGACCCGATCCAAAAAAGTGTCATAACAAACTTCACCGATTCCACTGCGTTTTGCCGATCCGTGCGCTATTCTTCCGCAAGTCGAAAGCATGTGGTCGATTGTTTCATCCGTGTCGGCATAAAAGATGCAGATCCTTTTCTCATCCATCGAAAACGCAAAATGGTCGACCTCGCTGAAGTTCGTGGAGACCTTTTCAAAGGCCGCGATTATGCCCGGCATCTGAAGGGTGATTGCCCTCGATACGAGCACATCGTCAATGAACATCCGTTTGGATAGGAAATTCAGTTCCAGCAGGACTCCGTTTTTGCGCAACTCAAGCGCTGCCCGATTGATGATTTCGTTGCGGAAATCGATCATGCTGATGACCATATCCGCGTGCGTCCACATTTCGGTGCCTTCAGCTGCCGCCATTTCATCCTCATCACCGGGGTCCCAGTCTTTTTCCTTTGCCTGTCTCTCAATTTCCTCCCAATTATCGGGCATTCCGTAAATCATGACGAACTGCCTGCCTTGGCGGTCCACTGCTTCAACCGTCATCATTTCATGGAAATAGTGATAGGCGAAATCATCCATGACGGCATATTCAACACCATCAAACACCCTGGTGCCGTAGGTGTTTGCCATGCTTGTGTAGAATTCTGCAGATTCGTTTTCGCGAACATAGGACTGTTCATCCATCAAATTCAGATAGCGCAGTTCTTGGAAATTCAGTTCCAGGAACGGAAAGCCTTCATCCAGAGCTGCCAATTCGTTCAATCGCTCCTCCGTCGTTCCGTAATCGCGCAATTCGTCCAATAAGTCTTGCCAATCCATTTCAAAATCAGCTTTCGCCTCAAATTCATGGCCCTCAAAAATATTATCTTCATCCATTCTTGTCTGCCTCCCTTTCAGCCGTGTAACAATGATTCGGAACTGCGCAGCCAGAGTGTCTCCCAGAGTTCATCCGTTTCCACTTCGGCCACTAGCGCCTCCTGGTAATCTTGCCAAAAAACGACATTCCGGTCCCAATCCTTGATTTCCGTGAAGGCCCTTGTTTCCTTGCAACTCGGGCAATGCATATGTTTGACATGCCCCAATTTACGCTGCTCCGCCCTTTTGCGGTAAAGCACCATCTGCGCTCCGCATTCCTGACAAATGAACTTACTTTGGATCATTATCTGATTTTTTTGTCTGGTCATTCTCGACACTCCATTCCTCTGAATGATAAATCCCAAGGGACAGTGCTCAAAAAAACAAATGGATATCCGAAACGGTTGCAACCTTTCGATGTATCTATCATACACCCAGATACACACTGAAACAATTTTGTGAATATGTCACAAAATTGACTTTGGTGCACGTTGGAAGAATAGCCTTTTAAGAATAAAAACCGATTTTCTGCATGCTCATCCGCAAAATATCAAGTTGCTTCCCGATCCCATTATTGGTTATGATAGGGATACCAACACACATAGTAATGTAATTTCATTTGCCGAGGAGGCTTTCATGTGATTTACGAAATGACGATAAAAAGACAACCGTTGACCGGTCCAAGTTCACACACAATTCGAGTTGAAGACAGTTCAACATTTGAGCAGCTGCATCAGGAGATTTTGAAAGCCTTCCAGGAAGAGGCCCCTAAAAATCATTCCTTCCAGATCGTACGCTCGAACGGCAAAAAGCAGTCCGGTGTCACCATTAAGCAGCAACCCACCTCTGATCAAGTGGCTGAAGATCCCTTTATGTATAACGAAGACTCTGAGAATACCTCTCTTTTTGAAGAAAGCTCCTACGAGAAGGACACATCCCTCAAAGACTTCTTCAAGAAACCCGGGGATTCGGCAACGTACATTTCCGTTCAGGATGTTCCAACTGAATACACAATCACCCTGAACAGAACGTTATCTCCCGCAGAGGCCCTATTGGCTGAGTTCAACCGAATCATGGATTTATCACCTGAGAAGGGTGAAAAATATGACGATTTAAAAAGACAATTAGATGATTTAATGCAGCTATTGAATCCATCCTCCGGGAAATCCAAAACGCCAACAGCGCATACGCAGCCACAAATCTATTCCTTCAAAATCACTCTTGAAAACGTCGGAGTGCCTGTCTGGCGGAAGGTTCAGGTCAATAGCGCCAGCACTTTCCTGGAACTGCATAAAATCATCCAGATCCTTTTCGATTGGCAAGAGGACCATCTGCACGACTTCAGGGTCCAAAAATCGAACGGCGTCCGCCAAAAAAATGTCATCATCGAATCTGACGAGGAGGCCTCAGCCCCCTTCGACAGCCTCTTTTTTGATGACGAACAGACATACCTCTCTGAAACCGAGGAGCATCTGCATGATCATTTTCTGGTGGAGAAGGACCAGGCTCGGTACACATATGACTTCGGCGATGATTGGCAACATAAGATTGTCCTCGAAAAAATTCTCGCTCCCGTAGAAGGAACGACCTATCCGATCTGCACGGCCGCCAAAAACGATGCCCCTTACGAAGACAGCCGTTATGAAGTCATCACCGGAAGTCTCAGCCTCCTCAACAGCAACGCCAAAGGGATCGTCACGGATGTGAATGGGGAACTGAGACGGAGGATACATAAGAAAAAAATATCTCGAAAGAGAAAGTAACAAAGCGCAGGAGGGCAAAATAGTCGAATAGCCCACCTGCATTTGATTATTTCGTACGCGCCCCCGCAATCCTGATATCGCTCAAAAGGCAAAAAGCCAATCTCCAAAAGAGACCAGCTTTTTGCCTTTTGATTGTCCTTATTATTCCTCTATCGACTTCACAATGCTGTAGTCATCGACAAAAGAGGATTCATTCTGAAGTTAATTCCGTACCGGTTGTTTGGTATTTTTATCAACGAACGTAATCTCTAGATTTAAACCATCTGCAATTTTTGTAACCGTCTTGAGCGATGGAACATAAGAGAAATTTTCTAAACGAGCTATCTGAGCTTGAGAAACATGAACTTTCTCAGCCAATTCTTTTTGAGTCATATTCTTTTCTTTACGGATACTGGCTAATAAGGCCATCAATTCGATGAGATTTTTATCTTCTGGAGAAATGCTGGTGATTTCTTTCTTTACGTCTGTCCATTTCATAAAGATCATCCTTTCTTACGTTCTAGCCAATCTGCTAACTCACGTTTGGCTTGTTCAATTTCTCTTTTGGGCGTCTTTTGCGTCTTTTTCCTGAATTGATGTAGTAAAATCAAATGATTATCTTCTAAGGTTGCCAAGAAGACTCGGTTAGGAATTGGACGTAGTTCCCAAAGCTTCCCTTCAATCTGTTTTACGATAGGTTCTCCAACAAAAGTCCCATCATATTCGAGGCGTTCAATTTGATAGTACAGCTTTTTTAGAGTGGATTTGTTTTCTTTAGTCGGATTGCTATCAAGTTCTTTAATCCAGTCCATTATTTGGCTAGAGCCTTTTGCATCTTCATAAATCTCTACTTCATACTTTTTCATAGAAGCTCCTGTCAGATTTGTTTTCATTTTCATTATATATCATATTTGATATATTTCCAAATCAAAAATCACTACTAGACAATCTCAGCTATTCCTAGCTAAAGAACTATAAAATTTTGAATGTTTTTAATTGTTATTTTCAATCCCTATTATTTATCTATTTACTCTTCCCCAACCGTCTTGACGATACTGTACGCATCCACCACAGACAGATTGGAAACTTTGTACGTGGTGAAAGTGAGCGAATCGTCAGTCACTTCGACATTCATGTAGGTCGGCTCCTCAAGCTGGAGGGCGACTGCGGAGTAGCGTTCATAAACCGACAGCTCCCGCATCTCGTAATATTTCGAATCGGAAGCCGAGTTGCCGGTCAAATAGACGGCGCCGTCTGGATCGACGACCGCGCCATCCTCATTGTAGGTGATTTCACCAACTACCACATCGCCTTTCATCTGGTAGGTTCGCACATACACGTGGTCGTGGCCCATCAGAACGGCATCTATATCCAATTCATCGAAAACCGGCACCAGCCCAGTCCGCAAAGCCAGGACATCTTCATCAAGCGCATGGTCCGCGCTGCTGTAGAGCGACTTGTGCAAGAGTACGATCCGATGGGTGGCATCCGGATTTGCCGCGATCGCCTGCTCCATCGCTTCCCGATGCTCTTCGGTGTCGTTCGTTTGGGTATTCAGCGTCAGAAACAAGGTGCTCCCATAGGAAAAGTAAAAATCACTGCCTTCGGAATTCCCTCCCAAGCCTGTTTCATTCGGTACATTAAAATAATCCGCAAACGAGGCAGCATCATGGTTACCGACAATGGGCATGATGGGATAGTTGGTCAGCTCTTCAGGGAAGAACCAGCCATCATATTGTTTCAGATTGTAGGCTGTGTTCACCTGATCTCCTGATGATACAAGAAAGGCCGTATCGGGAAACATCTCCGTCGCGGTCGTCACCGTCCGGTCCCAGCCGGCCGCATCGATTTGGGTGCCATCGCCCGCTCCAATCTGCGGATCGCCGAAGAACAGGAAGTTGAAGTCACCGTCCTCGTTCGACTGCGTCCGGAAGGTATAGGATTCTGACCAGGCCCGGTGGCCATCGCCGAAACGGTAGGAATAAAGCTGGTTCTCCTCCAGTCCGGTGATGGTGGCTTTGTGTCTTGAAAAGCCGCGCAAAATAGCTTCGACATTTGACTCAAACGTTTCACTCGACAGGACATTGCCTTCTTCATCCAGCTGGCTCAGCTTCACTACGCCTTTTTTGTTCATGCCCCGGGTATGCCAACTGAACGTTCGCTCCGTTTCATCCGCTCCGGGGGCAAAAGCTATATGGAATACATCCAATGTATGAAGAGCATCTTTGGTTGCCACCGATTCTTCGACCGCGGAATCCCTGTATGGTTCCTTCGCGCAGCCGGCTATAGCCGTCACTATTATTAGTGTTGCAAAAAGGACTTTCATGCTGTGATTTCTGTTGAACATCGTCCATCCCCTCCAAAATGTCATCGGGCCACTTGCAAGAAAACTGATTTGCTTACATTATATAACACCTGCCATAAATCGAAAGAAAGAGAGGCCGCTTCTCGTAAGCGCCTCTCGGATAATCCTTTATGCATGCCTCTCACAACAAGTGCGGCAAGAATATTTTCGCCAAGCTCAAAAAGAGGAAGAAGCCGAATACATCAGTCGCCGTGGTCAGGAAAATGGAGGAAGAAATCGCCGGATCCAGATCCCATTTTTTCAAAGCCAACGGAATCAAGAACCCGAAGAAGCCTGCGATGATGAGATTTCCGATCATAGCTATCAGAATGATGAGTCCCAAAAAGAAATTATCATATCTGAAGTAAAGAATGATGCCGGTGATCAATCCGGTCACCGACCCGTTGATCAATCCCAAGCCGACCTCGTTGAAAACATATTTCCAATCGTTTTTTATATCGACTTCCCCCAAGGCGATGCTCCGGATGACCACGGATAACGTCTGGGAGCCGGCATTTCCACCCATTCCGGTAACAATTGGCATGGCAGCAGCAAGCGCGACCACTTGGATGATGACATCCTCGAACATCCCGACCGTAAAGGAAGCCAGGAAGGCAGTCATCAAATTGATGACCAACCAAGGCAGCCTTCTGACAACAGAAGTGCTGATTTTGTTGCCGACCTTTTCATCCTTGCTTACCCCTGACAGCATCAGCAAGTCTTCTGTTTGTTCTTCGACGATAACGTCGATGATGTCATCAATCGTGATGATGCCGAGGATGACGTTTCGGCGGTTCACGACAGGGATGACCTTCAGATCGTATTTTGAAACGATAAGAGAGACTTCCTCCTGATCGGTTTCCGGGCGGACCGAAAGGACATTGTCATTCATGATCTCTTCCAAGCTGACATCTTCAGCGGAGGCCAAAATATCCCGCAAGTCAGCCGAACCGATCAGTTCATTCGCCTTATCGACGACAAAAATCGTTTCGATGATTTCTGTCTTAGGGCCGATGCGTCGGATTTCCTGCAGCACATCTTTCATGCTGAGCCCGCTTTTCAAAGCGATGTACTTCGTCGTCATGATCCCCCCGGCGGTGTCCGGACCATACCCCAAAAGCATCTGGATCTCATTCGAGTCGCTTTTCTTCATCATTCCCAATATTTCTTTGCGTTGCCCGACACCGAGCATTCCAAGGATATCGGCAATGTCATCGGGCGACATGTAGGCGAAGAACTTGACGATTTTCTTCGAGTCCAACAAACCGATCATGCCTTGTTGGAGTTCCTCTTCCGCTTCCTCTATGATGGCGGCGATTTCCTTCGCTTCCAACAGATTGAGCAAAGCTGCCAATTCTTCATCTTCAAACTCAAACAGAGCCGTCGCGACATCCACTGGATAGTGATCGCCGAAGAGCTCCTTCAATTCTGAAACATTTTTGTTTTCTACTGCATTCAATAACATTTCGTTCAATTCCATGTCCATACCTCCAATTTGATTCCTCTTTTTGAAGGCATAACAGACGGATTCGAGACGACAAGTTTCCAGTTTATATTATCTGCGATTGGGCTGAGGATACAAACAGACCTGATGGCTGGCTCCACACGGAACCATTCAGGCTAAAACCGCGCCTAGGTGGGTTGTCTGCTATACCCTGACTACTATCTGCGTCCATTTGTTCTCACCCCAATCTTTTTGTTCTTTCATTACGCACAAGGATATCGATAAATCCCCCTGCTCTCCATACTTAGTCTACTACTTATCATCGTGTATGGCCACCTTTGCCTAAAGAAGTATTCCTTTACGGATTTCATGGCCAAAGTGATATAATAGTCACAAATGAATCCGCTATCAAAATGCGGTCCGAGAGGGGAGCCATTATTATGAACGAGTCTGAACTATTAGCGAGTGGCTATCGGAAATATACAGGAGAAAAGGTCGATGTCTACTTCAATTTAAGCGTCTGCACGTACTCCGGCAACTGCGTGCGGGGGAACAATGCCATCTTTGACACGAAAAGAAAACCTTGGATTTTGGCTGATGCGGATACGCCCGAAGAAGTGGCGCGCGTCATCCACACTTGTCCATCCGGAGCGCTGAAGTACCGCTTGAAAGGCTCCGAAGAAATCTTGCCGACCTTTCCCCTGGGAGCGATGAAGCCCGAACAAACTGAAGACAGCCCTGAGGAAAAAAATGATTGCCCTCCGGATGAGACTAAAAAATAGCCTTCTACCCAAAAAATCACCCACAAAGGACCTCAAGATCCTTCGCGGGTGATTTTTTATGTCTTTTTTTATTATTCATTCTATTCTGCCGCAGCTATCTGCGCATTTTCCCTTGGTTTCCTCAAGTTCACCACAAATCTGAAGACCGCCAATCCAAGCAGAATCGCCGCTTCGATATAGAAGATACCGCGCACCGAGGTCACTTGGAACAGCCGCTCCAATACCACGATGCCGTATGGTGAGAAGGCCGCGCCGATATTGAAGCCTACCAGAATGAGTGAAGTCCGGTAAGCCGCATTGCCGGCGGAGGACGTGCTGACCTTGTTGAAAAGATAAGGGAGGAACGTCCTGAAGGAAAAGCCGCAGACGACTGCTGCGATGCTGGTCTGCAACACACTGTTCGATGACGCGATCAAAAACATGCCGACGCTCATGACGGAGAAGGAAATCGGCAGCGTGTAAGTACGTGTGATCCGGTACACCTTCCCGAAAAGGAATCCGGCTGACATGGCCCCCACCCCGATCAGCGCCAGGATGTTGCTGCCGTCCGTCGCATCGCCGTAGCCCAATGTGGTCATCAATGTCGTCCCTTTCACTGCGATGGACATATAAATGATGACGGCTATGACCAGCAGCACGATGTAACCCAGGAAGTCTCGTTTGCTGAGAGCGGGCTCGCTGTTTTTTTGAAAGGCCGATGATTTCATTTCCCCGTCCGCAGGCTTTTCTTTCCCTATTTCGTCATAAGCGACATTCGGGACGAATAGCAGGAACAGGATGAAGACGGGCAATGCGATCAGATAGACCCAAAAGGAGGTTTGCCAATGGACCTTCAGCAGCTGTCCGACGGCGAAAGTCATAAACATACCGCTCAACCCTTCGAAGGCACTCTGGTAACCGATCATGGCCGCCCTCTCGTCACCTTCGTAAAAATGACTAATGATTGCGACAAGGAGTGAATTGAACATGCCCACACCGAAACCGAAGAGCGCCCGCGAAACTAAAATGATCCAGAAATTGCCGATCAGCGCCGGGATGATGCCGGAGACGAGGACGATTGCGATTCCGATCAGGATCGTGCGTTTGTAACCCAAATAACGCGCGAACAGATTGCTCATCAATACCGAAATAATGATGAACAGGGACGGGATGGTCGACAGCATTTCCACAGTTTGGAGCGGAACATCCGCGAACGTTTTCGCCATGGCCGGAATATTGGCAGCGATGGCCCCTCCCGACACCACGACTAACGAGGCCGAGAGGATGGAAATTTTCAATAGCAGGTCTTTTTTCAAATGAATACCGCCTTTCCGCGACAAAGCACCTCGTAAATTTGTAATCGCTAACTTGTTAGGCTAAGCATAACACCTGAAGTGAACTCTAGGTCAAGGGTTTTCGAAAAAATATTTGCGGCGAGCGAATTCCCGCGCTGAGCGACGGAATCGGTGCGCTCCTCCGGCGAGGGTTCCCCCACCGGAGTACAGCGGTATCTTGCGGGCTCTTCTCCTGCGAGCCAGTTCTCGTCGGAGCACAGACTTATAATGTGAGGCGTGCTCCGGCGTAGCCTCCGTTCGCCGGAGGAGGACGTTCGGGTGCCGCAGACCGGAGTTGAGCGCCGGAATCGGTACGCTCCTCCTGTGAGGGTTCTCCCATCGGAGTACAGCGGTATCTTGCGGGCTCTTCTCCTGCGAGCCAGTTCTCGTCGGAGCACAGACTTATAATGTGAGGCGTGCTCCGGCGTAGCCTCCGTTCGCCGGAGGAAAAAACCAGCGCGGCGCATCACGTCAGCCATATGAGAGAGAGTGGAGAGTACGATAAGACACTCCTTGTTGACTTGTCCCCCGAAGCAAGTAGTATAATTGATTTGTATACGCTTCACAGCCCAGGAGGAACCCAAATGAAAAAAACATTGTACTTGATGCGCCATGGCCAGACCCTTTTCAATGTCCGCAGAAAAATCCAGGGCGCATGCGATTCGCCTTTGACGGAGCTCGGCATCCAGCAAGCAGGAATCGCCAGCGCCTATTTTGATGAGATCGACCTCGACCACGCCTATAGTTCAACAGCCGAGCGCGCCTGCGATACGCTGGAAATCGTGACGAACGAATTGATGCCCTACCAACGCCTGAAAGGCCTGAAGGAAATGCATTTCGGAACCTTCGAAGGCGAAAGCGAAGATCTGAATCCCAAAGACAAAAGTACCTTCTTCGTGCAATACGGCGGCGAATCCGGTGATCAGGTAATGGAACGGATGGTCCGGACCTGCACCGAAATCATGGAACAGGACGACCACCAGACTGTGCTCGCCGTTTCCCACGCCGGCGCCTGCATCCACTTCCTGCGAGCTTGGCATGATCCCCATGAAGTGATGAAGGATGGCATCACCAACTGCTGCGTCTTCAAGTACGAATACGATCCAGAGGCGAAAACCTTCGCGCTGTTGGAAGTCGAACGGCACGGGTTCTAAAGTTTTTTGAAAACAAATCTGTTTAAACGAAAAAAGTTAAGGGGTGCCTCGTTCGACACACCCCTTAACTTTTTTGATGCATTTCCCACATTTAATTGATTTCCGGAGAGTGCAGAAAGAAGAATATCTGTCTGTTATCCATCTTTTTTGATCACAATCTGAATGTTCCTAACCCCATCTGGTTTCATCCTGCAGTTCAAATCTGAACCGTTTCAACAGCCAGGCGTCCGCCAGATCGATCCACTTGGCGGCATTCTGATCGACCAGCGTTTTGGCGTTCGCTGTGGCTTGCGTGGCAAGGCTCAATCCGTGCTGCCCTTCTTCGAATACATGCATCTCGAACGGGATTTTGTTCTCTGACAATGCCATGCCCATCCGCAGAGTGTGCCCGACCGGGACTAACGCATCTGATGCGGTTGCCCACAAGAACATGGGCGGTGTTTTTTCTGTCACCAACAACGCCGGGCTCACTTCCTTCAATCTGTCATCACTCGAGGATGCTTCCCCCAGCAGCGACATTGCGGAGGCATCGAACAGCAAGGTTGCCATTTCATCTTTTTCTGTTTCTTTCATAAAGATGTAGTCGCTTAACGTATACCCAAGAATTGTGGCAGCGGGACGAAGACTTTCTTCCGACACTTGATAATGCTCGGTCAGAATCGGTTTGTCCCAATAGACCGAATAGGTCGCGGCATTGTGCGCGCCTGCCGAAAAGCCGCAGAGAGCGATGCGATCTGTATCGACCAGCCACGCTTCGCTGTTTTGATGAATCGTCAACATGGCTTTGCCGATGTCCCGGATCGCGGCAGGAAAGACTGTATGCTCCCGCCTTTCAACTCCACCAAAAATGGATTCAAAAGGTTCGTGCTTATCCAAGTAAACGGAATAGCGCAGCACAAAGGCATGATAGCCCATCGCCGCAAACCGCATCGCCACTGGCTCGGCTTCCCGGTCGGAACAGGAGAGATAAGCGCCGCCTGGGCAGATCAGCACGGCCGGGCGGGTTGCGCCGTCCAACAATTCCGGCGAATCCTGCAGGACATAAGTCGTCAACGTGACGTCTGCCCGTTCCGGATACAATTTTAGCGTTTCAACAATCATCTTCTTGCCTCCTTATAAGTTCGTGCCCCAGACGCTGCAGAACGGATCGACAGGGCTCTTGCCTTGGAATTCGGACTTGCCGATCAATTTTTCCACGAGTATTTCGTTGACCGTGTCGTTTGCAGAGTAGCCGTTGATGTAGGTCCGGATCATCGGCGCATCGAAAAGATGGTACGGGTTCGCCAAGGATACGAACAAGGTTGGGACATCCTGAACAAACCAAGGTGCGTCGGCCGCCATCAGACGGATCCAATCGATCCGGCGTGTCGTCTGGTTGCTCGCGGTATCGTAATTCGCCACATAGATGACCAGATCCACTTTCGCCTTCAGATCGTCCACGCCCTCCTCAAAGATTTCATGGAAGTTCAATTGTTCATAATTGAATGTTTCTACCTGAAAGCCGGCTTCGCTCAGTTTTCCTATGAAGGACCCCTCGGAAGCCCCGCCATCCTTAAAGCCACCGCTCAATCGGTCTTCCAGCATATAGACCCGCACACGCGGTGTTTTCTCCGGTGAGATCGGCAGCAGATTTTGCGTGTCCTTCACCAAGGTGATGGCTTTGTCCGCACTCTTTCTTGCCAAATCAAGATGCTCCTGACAGCCCACGCTGTCCAACGCTTCCACATCAGGGATCAGGCTGTTTGTTTGCTGCTTATCCACCAAGCCCATGCTGGCTTTCATCGCCAGAATGCGGGTGACCGCTTCATCCAGCCGATCCATCGATACGTCGCCGCAGTTTACTGCATCGCGCATCGCTTGGTAATCTTCGTCGATGTTCTTGTTGAACAGGATCATGTCGCAGCCTGCATTGATCGTTGTCGGGATCGCCTTCTTGCGGGACATCGCCGCATTGTAGCCGATCATCGGTGTCGCATCCGTCACCGCTACGCCATTGAAGCCCAAGCGGTCGCGCAGCAAGCCGTTCACCAATTCCGTCGACAAGGAAGCCGGCAAAATATCTTTGTCCGCCAAAGCGGGATTGAGCGCTTTGCTGTAGGCCGGCTGCAGGATATGACCGATCATGACGGACAACGCGCCCTCTTCGATCATTGCTTTGTAGACTTTGCCGTAACTTTCATCCCATTCCGGAACGGACAGACTGTTCACGGTGCTCACCAGATGCTGATCACGCTCGTCCACGCCGTCGCCCGGAAAATGTTTGACTGCCGTCGCAATGCCGTTCTCATGCAGGCCTTTCATTTGCTGACGGGAAAAACCGATCACTTGATCGACGTCCGAGCCGAACGTCCTGACGTTCGTGATCGGGTTTTTGAAGTTCATGTCGATGTCCACGATCGGGGAAAACGCCCAGTTGCAGCCGACAGCCTGCGCTTCACGGCCGGAAACAAAGCCCAATCGATAGGCTTCCTGCTCATCAGCTGTCGCCGCGACACCCATCGGACGGCCGTAATACGTTCCGTCCGAGCAGATCCCGTTTCCACCAGCTTCGAGATTGGCCGCCAACAACAATGGGATTTTACTTTCGTTCTGCAGAACCCCATGCGCCTGTCTGATCGCTTTTGCCGGCATCGGGCGGAACATCATGCCGCCCGGTTGATATTTCTGCACAAATTCCGTCAATGCCTGATCTTCCGGATTCCCGGCGATTGGGCAGAAAATTTGCCCGATTTTTTCTTCCACTGTCATCTCGCTTAGTGTATTTTCTACCCAAGAAATTTGGTCATCCGATAAAAAAAACGGCTTTTCTGTTAAACGTACCATCAAATCACACCTTTACTGTTATTCCTTCTTAACGCTAATTATACAGCAGTTCCCGACCCATTAACGCAAGCGCATAGGGTCCATTCTTTTCACGTTCACGACATTTTTTAAGATATTTGGGCAACGCATCGCTTTAAAGTTTTGCCAATGCCTCATCGATTTCTCCGAGAACGCGGTCATTCACAAAATGCTGCACAATCGGGACCGAGGAAAAAGTTTCGAACGGGCTATCCAACTGGTTCAGCGCCAGGTCATTCCCTTTCAGCATCGGCAGATGGTCGAAAATCACCGTGCGGGTCGCTTTGATTGCCAAGAGTTCTTTGTATGTCATCGCGATGGAATAGTTGACATTGTAAGCTTTCAACGGTGTGTAGGTAAATGCATACGCTCCGCCGGCTACCGTAAACGATACGCTGTCGCCTATTTGGATGATTTCCGTTTGGGCAATGCCCAGGCCCTGCAATTGGCCCGCGATTTCATCGACTAAGCAGTGCGGAAGCTCGATTGTAGCTGTGCTTTGGGTCGGCACCTCGAAGGCGAAATGCAGTTGCCCGTCTTCCAGGATGCGCCAAGCACTCTTGATTTTGCCGGAAGAGGAGGCGTATTCCCCGCTTGCGGCGCCCAGTTGCGCGCTTGGGGCAGGTTTCAGATAAAAATGACGGTAGCCTGCTTGCTTCGGATCGGCTTGAACGCCCAGCACCGAACGGTAAAGCCACTCGACGATCGATCCGTAGGCGTAATGGTTCAACGAGTTCATTTCGGTGCCGCTGATTTTCCCGTCCGGCAAGACGGAATTCCAGCGTTCCCAGATCGTGGTTGCGCCGAGATTTACCGCGTACAGCCAGCTCGGATAATCCTCGTTCAGCAAAATGCTGTAGGCCAACTCCGTCAAACCGCTCTTCGTGAGCGCTTCGCACAGATAAGGCGTCCCGACAAAGCCGGTTTTTAGATGGACATCATCCTCCAACAGTTTCGCTTCGAAATCGTCAATGACCCGGCTCAGGCTTGCTTGCGGGACCAGATCGAAATAGAGGAACAGGACATAGGCGGTCTGCGTATTCACAGCCAATCGCCCTTTCGCAGTCAAAAATTCAGCCTGAATGGCGGCTTTGATATCTTCCGCCAAGGCCGTGTACTTTTCGGCATCCGCCTGCTTGCCTAACGCTGCGGCAGCCTTGGCCGTAAGGGTTGACGAATAATAATAGTAGACAGAAGCGACCAGTTTCGTATCGGTTCCGCCAATCGGGGCGTTCGGGTTCTTTCCGTCCAATGCCAGCCAATCGCCGAACTGAAACCCTGTCGTCCAAAGTCTGTTCGAACCGCTGCGCTCATCCTCGCGGTAGACATATTCCACCCAATCGACCATCGTGGCGTACTGCTCCCGCAACAGCGAGAGATCGCCGTGCTGTTCATACAGCACCCACGGAATCACGGTCGCGGCATCGCTCCAAGCCGCGGCCCCGGCTCCCATAAATCCGCCTTCCGAATTTTTCGGTTTCAGCATCGGCACGACGAAAGGGATCGATCCGTCCAATTGTTCCTGTTCCAGACGCAGATCGTGCATAAATTTCCGGTAGAACGCCGGTGTGTACATGTTGTAGCTGGCTGTGCGGGCAAAAATCTGCGCATCGCCTGTCCAGCCCATCCGTTCATCCCGTTGCGGGCAATCCGTCGGCACATCCAGGAAATTGCCTTTTTGTCCCCAAAGCGCATTTTTAATCAATTGATTCACTTGGGGATTCGCCGTCTCGATTTTCCCGGTCACTTCCAAGTCGCTATGGATCACGTAGCCGATGAAATCGGCCGGATTGACATCGTGATCGAAGCCACTCAGTCTTGCGTAGCGGAAGCCATAAAATGTGAAGTGCGGACGGACGACTCTTTCGTTTCCGTCGCTGATGTAGGTGAACTTCGCTTCCGCAGTCCGCAGGTTGTCGTTGTAGAAACAGCCATCCTGCAGTTCTTCCCCCACTTCATAGCCGACTTCCGTTCCGGCTGGCGCCTGCGTCTTGAAGGCTATCCAACCGACCATGTTCTGTTTGAAATCAAGGATCGTTTCGCCGGCAGGTGACTGGATCACTTCCGGAACCAAGCTTTCGACATATTTCAGAGCCGGGCTCAAGCGGGCGGAAAGCCGGTCCGTTGCATCCGGCAGCACAGTGACTGGCTGCCATCCCGCGAGGTCTTCCGTATAAACGGACCAATCGACAACTTCTTTGCGCGCATCGTAGACTTCTCCGTCGTAGATGCTGCTTTTCAGTACCGGGCCCGGTTGTGTCAGCCAGGAGTCATCGCTGCCGATGGTTTCGGTTGTTCCATCCGCGTAGGCAAGGTGCAGTTCGGCGATCAGCTTCAGTTGCTCCCCGTACAGATTCGTGTAGCCGCCGTCAAAGCCGAAACGGCCTTTGAACCAGCCATCCCCGAGCATGATCCCGAGCGCATTGCCGCCGCTTTTGAGACTGTCCGTCACGTCGAACGTCTGGTATTGTTGCCAAAAGTCATACGCGTGATAGCCCGGCAGGAGGTACTCGTCGTGCGTCCACTGTCCGTTCACCTCAAATTCATACAAGCCCAAGCCGCAGATGTACAAACGCGCAGCCGCGACTTCTTTTTCCAGCACAAATTGCTTTTTCACAATCGGCTGCGCTGCTTGATCCTCGCCAGGTGTAATCCATTGCGCCGTCCACGATCCCAGCGGTTTCGCTGTTTCGAACCAAGCCGGCTCGCTTTCAGCTAGCAGTTCATCGCCTGCTTGCACTTGAACTTTCCAATAGTAGCGCGTTTGCGGCAGCAAGCTGAGTTCCGGTTGGAAGTCCAACGCGTTGATTCCCTCGATCCAGTCGCTTTCGAACAGGACTTCTGCGAAGGCAGCATCCGCTGCCACCACTACTTTCGTCTCCATGCCCGGCTCATTTTTGCCGGACACGATCCAGGACAGGCTCAGTGTATCCAACAAGTAGCCCAGCGGATTTTCCAAATAGTTGGTGCGTAATTTCTGTATCTTCATGATTTGCCTCCGTTTTCATTTTTTTGCTCGTTCTTGATTTATTTCCAATGATTGCTGTAATCTAAGCCTTCTTGAATAACAAAAATTTGTCTGCTATACTTTTCCAACAACCGCTAATCTAGCTCTGATAGGGAGGATCAAAAAATTATGCCCTACTATATCACGTACGGTGAATTTCAAAAACAAATGACCGATTATTACCGCCAAGCCGGCAAACGCATGCAGTTTACCGAAATGACGGATTATCTTTACCGAAAAGGTTTGTTGAAACAGACGCTCGAAATACCCAATGTAACCGGCATTTTCGAGAACATGTCGGATGATGAGTTTGAGGATATCATCGATTCTTTTGTGCTTTTCCTGACGCCGCAGATCCCTTCAACGTCCTCTGTCGTCGAAACGGATATCATTCCTCACAAACGGGATGTGTTTGTTATCCGCCATCCCAAGTTCACCCGTCCGAATCCGCATACGCATAACTTTTTTGAAATCAATTACGTCGTGCGGGGTAGCTGTCGGTTCACTTTTGAGGATGAAATATCCACCTTGCAGGAAGGGGAACTGTGCATCATTGCGCCTTCCTCAAAGCATGATATTTTGATTGTTGATGAATCGATTGTTTACACGATTATGCTCCGTAAAAGTTCCTTCGACACGATCTTCTTCTCGTTGTTGTCAGGAAAGGATCTGCTTTCTTACTTTTTCCGCAAAATCCTTCAGGATGATACGAGTCCCAATTTCCTTTTATTCAAAACCGATCAGAACGACCAGCTGAAACCGCTTATCCGCAATGCCATGGTTGAATGCCATCGCTACGACAACTACAGCAACAGTTGCTGCATCAATTGGATCAACTTGATGTTCTCCAACTTGCTGCGCAATTACAGCGAGAGCATGCAATTCCATAACTATCACATCGGCACCGATTTTTCCGTCATCCTGCAGTACATCCAGCACCATTACCAGGAGCTGTCGCTGTCCCGATTGGCCGAAGAATTCCATTACAGCGAGCCTTATCTGTCGACGATGATCCGGGAAAACACCGGCTACAATTTCACCGATCTGGTCCGACGCTTGCGCTTGGCGCATGCGATCGAATATCTGGAGAACTCCAACCTGAAAATCAGCGAAATCGCAACGCAGGTAGGCTACAAGTCGACCGATCATTTTTCGCGCGTGTTCCGCACAACCTATCAGATTTCACCGGTGCAATACCGCAAACAACACGCGCACACCGAGGATACTTTCAATCCATTCATTTAAACTTTTTATAATGGGTCGCCTCGCTTCCGAGGCGGCCCGTTTTTTTGCGCGGAGATAGCGGCGGGATACTCATCTCCGGCTAGGCCACCCTGATCGGAGCTGGTGCTTTCCTCCGGTGAGTGCCCTTCTCAACGGAGTTGCGGTTCCGGTAATTTGCCCTCCTCCTGTGAGCGAATGTTGGCCGGAGCTGGGCGCTGGATCGGATGCTGTTCTCCGACGAACGAGGACTCATCGGAGGTGAGAAATTTGCGCTCGCCTCTGCTCCGGCGAAGCCACCCCAGAGATCACGCTACCCATCAATAAACCAACATAGGTGCTGCCCCTTTTTGGAGACAGCACCCTTTTTTAAGACTAAAATTACTTCTGATTATGCATCATGATTGTCTTCGCTATGATCGCGGATCAACTCTTTCATCTCCAGAATGTCAGCGCGGTGTTTTTCGACCGGATTGAACTTCAAGGCGATTAGCAGGATGCCGCCGATGATGGCTGGCGCGCCGAAACGCAGGAAGTTGATGGCAAACATCGTGCTCTCCGGTTGGTTGCCGATTTCACCGGCTCTGTAGCCTGCCCAAGCAAGCACAGCCAGAATACCTGAGTTTGTCACGGTATTCCCGCATTTTTGCGCAAATCCTTTGATGGACGAGATGACGCCGTTTGCGGCGATACCGTCTTTGAATTGGACATAATCGATGGCATCGTTCACCAATACGTTGACCAGTGCATTTGACATGGATGCCACGGATGTAGCGATGAAAGTGATGACATAAAGCAACGTCATGCTCTTACTGCCGACGAAGAACAGCGTCACATAGCAGATGATTGCTGCGATTTGCGTGACTACCAATGTTCTCTGGGCTGTTTTGAAGATGCGCATGCAGATCGGCATCAAGACAACCATCGAAACCAAGGCACCCATGGAAACGACCAGCATGTAGATGGAAATCAGATCCGGACGGCCCAAGTAATACATGACATAGAATACGGAACTCGCAAACATCAGGCCGTACCCCATTGAAGCCATGATCCAAACGATCACGAATGGAGACAATTCCTTGTGGCGCAATATTTTTTTCAAATCTTGCGTAAGCGGCGTATCACTCACGGGAGCGATATATTTTTCTTTTGCGGTTGCGAACAATCCCCAGAACGAGAGACAGGAAATCAATCCAAGCACAATCATCAATGGAATATAGCCGTTTGACACTCCGAATGCGCCTTCAAAGAACGCTTTCATTTGTGGGGTGAAGGATGCGCCGATAGTGAACATGACCGCGGTCGATCCTGCTCCCATCATGATGACTTTGTTTCTTTGATCATCTGTCTTTACATGCGCAGGCAAGACGGCCATTTGCGGCATCGTGTACATTGTGACCGTCATGCCGTAGCCGATATACGTCAACAGCACGTAGATGATTTTCCCGTTTGTCGAAAAGTCGGGATTCAACCAGATCAGTGTCCCGAAAATAGTAAGCAGGATCGGTGCAACCACAAAGTATGGGCGATAACGTCCCCATTTTGATTTGGTTCGGTCAGCGATGACGCCCATCATCGGGTCATTGATCGCATCCCATAAAGTCGCAACGAACATGATCATGGATGCTGCCGCTGCCGGAATCATCATTGTGTCCGTCATGTAAACTGAGAAATAACTTCCGATAATAGCTGCTATCAACATAGCGGTTCCACTTACTGACGTAGCGTGCGACCAGGCAAATAAGTTACTGACTTTTTCTTTTGGTGCCTTTGTGGCTGTTTCCATCAACACTGTTGCTTCTGTCTTTTCTGCCATAACATATCACTCCTTTTTTTCTATCAAGCTTGATAATCACATTATATAAAACCGCTTACCAAACAGCCATGTTATTATTTACTGATAATCCGACATTTTTTAATATTGCTCATTTTATTTCAGAAAGGGTTTACTTTGTTGTTTTATAAACTTTTCACATTCGAAAAATTTATATTTGAAATTAAAAAAAAGGCGCAGCCGATATATCTTCAGCGCGCCTTCCCCATTAAATGAATGATAGATGAATCGTTTCCGAAAGGCCGTCCCTGGAATTTCCGCCCACAAAAAATGCGAATTCGCCAGCCTCCAAAACGTAGTCCATTTTCTGATCATAGTAGCCCAATTTTTCGAACGGCACTGCAAATTCCACTACGACCGATTCCCCAGGCTGAAGCAAGACCTTGCGATAGGCTTTCAACTGCTTGACCGGACGCGCCCGTTTGGCCACAATGTCTTGCACGTAGCATTGGACGATTTCTTCGCCTTCACGCGCGCCGCTGTTCGAGACGGTCACCGTAAGCCGGACCGCATCCCCTGCTTTTTCCACCTGCAGATCACTGTACGAAAACGTCGTATAGCTCAAACCATAGCCGAACGGATACACGGGTTCAAGCGGCGTGTCCAAATATTTCGATGTGAATTTCGACTTCCCGCCAGGACGTCCGGTGGAAATGTGGTCATAGTACAGCGGGCATTGTCCCGTTGCGTAAGGAAAGGTTGTCGTCAACTTGGCGCTCGGATTCACCGCGCCATAGAGAATATCCAAGATCGCGTTCCCGGCTTCGATCCCCGGATGCCACGCCTCAAGGATGGCAGGGACTTGTTCCGCAATGGTCGGAATCGCCAGCGGCCTGCCGTTGAACAGCACGGCAACAACCGGTTTTCCTGTCCGAAGCAGCGCTTCTGAGAGCTCCAGTTGGACGGCTGGCAATGAGATGTCGCCCTTGCTTGCGGCTTCCCCGCTCTCTTCTTTTTGCTCGCCGATGGCCAAAATCACCACATCCGCGGTTTCCGCTGCTTGGTTGATTTCAGCCGTCGCCACGTTCCCGTCGATGATGCCTGGATGATAGGCGTAAGCAATTCCCTGTGCATCCATGGCCTGAATCATACTGACGCAGTCCTTTTCCTGTGCACCGATTGCCCAAGCGCCTGTCATCTGGCCCGGATCGTTTGCAAGCGCACCGAAGACGGCGATTTTTTGCTGCGGATTCAGCGGCAAGACAGACTCATTTTTCAACAAAACCATCGATTTGGTTGCCGCTTCACGGGCAAGCGCCCGGTACTCCGGCCTTACCAATGTCGCCTTTTCTTTTTCTTCATCCGTCCGATAAGGCTTTTCAAACAAGCCAAGTTCGACTTTAAGCTTGAGGATGCGGTACACGGCTTGGTCCAGTAAATCTACTGCGAGTTCACCGGCTTCGATCAGTCCGGCAAGGTTCTCAGCGTAGACATTCGAAGTCATATCCATATCGATCCCTGCCTGCAGCGCTTCTTTGGCTGCCGCTTGCCGGTCCGCTGCGACGCCATGGTTCACGCACTCAGCGATGGCATTCGCATCGCTTACCGTGATGCCGTCGAAGCCCCATTCGTCCCGCAAAACATCCCGCAACAGCCATTCGTTCACGGTGCACGGCACGCCGTTCAGATCGTTGAAAGCAGGCATGACCGCACGTGCCCCGGCATCGACGCTGGCTTTGTAGGCAGGCAAATATTCCTCCCGCAATCGTTGCTCGGACATATCCACCCGATTATAATCTTTGCCTGCTTCTCCGGCCCCATATGCCGCAAAGTGCTTCAGGCAGGCTGCCATCGCGTCCGCTTGCGACAAGTTCTGGCCTTGAAATCCCCGTACCTTGGCTGCACCATAGTCGCCGTTCAACAGAGTGTCCTCGCCGGCGCCTTCACTGACACGGCCCCAGCGCGCATCTTTCGCGACATCCACCATCGGGGCGAACGTCATGTGAACGCCCGCTGCCGTCGCTTCTTCCGCAGACATCCTAGCCGTTTTCTGCCACAGTTCAGGATCCCACGCGCAACTTTCAGCCAACGGAATCGGCGTAACTGTCCGGAATCCATGGATCACATCATAGCCGAACAGCAAAGGAATGCCCAAACGGCTTTCCTCCATGGCTATTTTCTGGAGCCGGTTCGCTGTCAGAGCATCCCCGACGCCATTGTACGAACCGATCTTTCCGGCACGCAGATCCTCTTCATGGAAGTCTTTTTCGGCCGTGCTCATCAGCCTTCCGAATTCTTCCTGACTGATCCGACCGTCGAACATCATATCCAGCAGTTCCTCGAAGCTGACCTCGAAGGCACCCACCAGAGATGGCCCGCATTGCTGCAGCTGCCCGATTTTTTCCTCCAAAGTCATTTCGCCGATCAAGGCTTCTATTTTTAGTGTCAGCACATCCATCATTGCTTGGTTTCTCCTTCCAGTTCGAAGCCTCGTAAATGAAGGTGTCGAATGCTGCGTATTTCTCTTTCGCTTGTCCGTTTCCGGAAGCAAACAGGCCGATATAGGTGCCGACAAAACCGCCCGCTGTTTCCGAACCCAGGAAGGACCCGTCCACCTCATCCGCAACCGACTCCATTTTGTCTGCAGATAGCCCTGCTGAGAAATTGTAGCGTGAGCCGTTTCCCTTCACTTGCAGGACAAGATCCGATTGATTCGGAGCCGCGAGGACTTCGCCTAACTGCGCTTCGGTGAAGTGCTGGATGCCGGCTTGGTCGTAATGTGAGACCACCCGCATACAGCGCACGACCGGATTGCCCTCTTGGCCTTCCGTGATTTCCAGACGCAATTGGTTGGCGTCATTCTGCAGGATAATGATGCCCGCCGCCTCGTTTTCCTCAGGCGAAAAATGGATCGTGACCGTTGCCTGGAAATCCAGGTGCTGCTGGCGTCTGCCGACGAAGCTGACGTTCTCTTTTGTTTTGCCGATCTTGGAGATGCGGCTGAAGACGCTCCCGTCCGTATTGTCGAATTCCCATGGGACCAGCGCGTTCTTCAACAACTTCAAGCGCAGACGGCCCGCTTCAACCTTGGCGAATTCTTCCCGGGGCGTCCCCAAAAAGTTCCAGTCAAAGCCAAGTTCATTTTCGAAATACTCCACGACAGGTGCCTTGAAATCATTGACTGCACGCCCAGCCGGTTGCCAGTTCGGCAGCCCCGGGGAGGGATAGGTCCACTCCACTTTGCCTGTGCCTTTGCTGACGACAGGCCAGCCGTCCTCCCACACAACCGGCACAAGGAAGGTTTCGCGGCCCAGCAGTTTATGCTGGCCCTCGCTCAATCGCGAACCAAGACAAACCATATACCAATCGCCATTCTTCAGTTCGACCAAATCCCCATGGCCCACATTCCAGACCGGATAACCTGTTCCGAGGTGGCGATGGGTCAGGATCGGATTGCCTTGATGATTCTCATATTCCCCGAAAATCGACTCGCTGCGGCTGATCGTGACCGCATGGAAATGTTCGGTCCCGCCTTCCGCGATCATCAAATAATAATAGCCGTCTTTTTTGTACAAATGCGGACCTTCCGGGGCTTCTGCGTTTATCTGGGCCCCGGTTCCGATGATGTGGCGCTCGCCGATCAATTCGAAAGTTTCCAGATCGATCTCGGAGCACCAAATGCCTTGCCTGGAGCCCGCTTCGTCATCGAAACGGGTCGTCCCTGTGTAATAGCACTTTCCGTCTTCGTCCCAGAACAAGGAAGGATCGATGCCGTCCGCGCCTTTGATGATGTGCATGTCCGACCACGGACCGGCAGGATCGGTGGCAGTCACGACAAAATTGACGACGCCCATGCTCATGTTGGTCGTGATCATGTAGAACGTGCCTTCATGATGACGGATTGTTGGGGCAAAAATGCCGGCCGAGATCATTTCATGCGTCAATGGCAACTGTTCCGGTCGATCAAGCACATGGCCGATCTGTACCCACTGCTCCAAATCCTTGCTGTGGAAGATCGGCACGCCCGGAAAGTAACTGAAGCTGGAAGTGACGAGATAGAAATCGTCGCCAACCCGGCAGATTGATGGATCCGGGTAGAAACCCGGCAGAATTGGATTTTGTATCATATCTTCACTCTTTCTAGGAAATCGTAGTTTTTGGTTTTGCGTCTGCTTCAGACAGCGCCAGCTTGAGCCTTTCCGTAGCCCCGTTCGCTGCAGTAAGCGTCAAGACGACATTTTCGGCAGCGGCAGTTTTTTTGAGGATGATCATCGCTCGGCCAAGGAATGTTTGCGTCACTTGTTTTTCCGGATTGACTGCCGGTTTCGGATTGCCGCTGCCGAAGCCGATCAGCTCTGCATCACCGGAAACCGTCAAACGGATCGTCTGGTCGGCATCTGTCGCCACCGTCCCAGCCGCATCGCAGTAGGCAACCGGAACATAGACGAGTTCATCCATGATTTCCGCTTGGCCAAATACAAACGTGCGATCATCGCCGGCAGTCGTCAAGTCCATCCGGCCGATTTCCTGGCCATTTTCGTAGGCGACAGCCATCAGTGTGCCCGGCTCATAAGCCGTTTCGAATAACGCACGATAGCCCACCGCTTTGCCGGAAGCTTGTTTGCCCAACGATTCCCCGTTGCGGAACAGTTCTATTTCCGTTCCTGGCGCATACACTTCCACAATCACTGGGTTCCACTCGCAGCCGTTCCATGTCCAGCTCGACACGTTATCGCTCATGATCCAAGGCGTTTTGATCAGATGCTCACCGTAGCGGTGCGGGTTTTGGACGGTGATGTACGGATCATTCCGCAGCCCGAAGACGATTTCGCGGAAATAGGAGAGCGGGCGGCGGATCCCGGTGATGTCGAAATCCCCGACATAAGCCAATTGGCAAGGGAATTTGGCACCAAAGCCGCCTTCGCCCCATTGATAGGCCGGCACGCCGACGCCAGCTTCACCCAGGTAATCCCAGCCGGTCCAGGTGAAATCGCCGATCACTTGCGGCAGTTTTTCGACCAGGTCCCAGTTGCGGGCGATTTCCGGCGGGTATGTTTCGCTGCCGACCATGATGCGGTTCGGATAAGCTTCTCTGTCGCCTTCGTAACGGGCCGTCATATAGTTGTAGCCCGCGATATCGGTGGCGCTGCAGGCCATTTCCAAACGTTCCGAGATGGCCGGATGCACAACGATTTCGTCCAGATGGCCGTCCATCAGCGTCATGAAATCATTGACGTTGCCTTCGATTTCGCCTGACTGCTGCAGGTCCGAAACAACATCGCTGACAATCTGATCGACCTTGTCTCCGGCCGCAAAGACGCCGTTGATGCCGGCCAATGTGAAACGGGTGACGTCCAACTCTTTAATTTTGGCGCACAATTCGTGGCAGACTTTCGCGCCGTGCGGGGTCCCGATTTCCGGGATTTCATTGCCGACCGAATACAGGATCACCGCCGGATGGTTGAAATCCTTGCGGACCATCGCCGTCACGTCCTTTTCCCACCATTCCTGGAAATAGAGGCCGTAATCGTAGTCGGATTTCATCCGGTTCCACATGTCGAAGGTTTCGTCCATCACGTACATGCCCAGACTGTCGCAGGCCCGCAGCATCGCCGGCGCCATCGGGTGATGGGACATACGGACCGCATTGAATCCTGCTTCCTTCAGCATTTTGATCTGGCGGAATTGGGCATCCTCGTATGTGGCCGCCCCAAGCAGACCGCTGTCGTGATGGATGCAGGCTCCGCGGAGTTTCACCGTTTCACCGTTCACACGCAGCCCGCGTCTCGCATCTACTTGCAACGTGCGGATGCCGAAAGTCGTTTCCGCTTCATCCGCCAATTTTCCGTCAACGTAAAGATTGCTTACGCAAGTATACAAGCTCGGATTTTCGTCCGACCAGCGTTCCGGGTTGTCCACGGTCACGCGCTGTTTGATGACCCGCTCCTCTTGCTCAAACAACACAAAAGGCGAGCGTGCTTTCGCCACTTCATTGCCTTCCGCATCGCGGATCACGGTTTCCAATACAACTCGGCTTGGAGCATACTTCCGTGTCTTCACTTCTGTCGCTATGTCCAATACCGCTAATGTTTCATCGGCTTCTGCCGTTTTGATCTGGATCCCTTCCGGCACCAGATGCGTCACATCCGAAACCAACAAGTAGACATCCCGATAGATCCCCCCACCGGAATACCAGCGGCTGTTGGTCATCGCGCCGTTGCGGACTTGGACCCGGATCTCGTTTTCTTCGCCGTAGCGCAGAAAATCATTCAGCGGAACGTAAAAAGTCGAATACCCGAACATGTTTTTGCCCGCTAGCTCGCCGTTTATGTACACCATGGCGTTCATATACACGCCTTCAAATTTCAGGATGACCGTCTTTTCCTTGTACTCGGCCGGAGCGTGGAGCGTCTTCACATAGTTATAGAATCCGCCGTCATAATAACCTGTGTTGCCGCCGTTCAGGCTTTCCGCGTGCGGGTTCTTTTCAAACATCGCATCATGGGGCACCGTGATTTCCTTGGCCGTCTCCGGCACGTTCCAAACCAACGCAAAGGAGTCTTTGTTCTCCCAGAATTTCCACTTGTCATTAAATTTTTTCTCTATCATTCCATCCACCCTCTCCGGTATACGCTTTCATTTGCAGGTGTCCCCACGCTCACTTTACAGTTTAGCCTTATCCCGTCATGCATTCCATGCCATTTGATAGTGTATATCCGACATTTTTTAAGGTATCCGCGGGAGCGGGCACTTCCTCCGATGAGTGCCCTTCTCAACGGAGTTGCGGTGCCGGTGATTTGCTCTCCTCCTGCGAGCGAATGTTGGCCGGAGCTGGGTGCGCGGCCGCATGCTGTCCTCCGACGAACAGAGGCTCGTCGGAGGTGATAGATTTGCGCTCGCCTCTGCTCCGGCGAGGCCACCACAGCAAATCCGCACCAAAAAAATGACAACAAAAATAGACTTGCCGCCTGGCAAGTCCACTTTTATCGATCTTTGAAAAAGCTATCCGTCCGTCACTTGTGGCTTTCCGCCCACGCTTCCTGCAAAACGGCAAGCGACAGATCAGCGGTGCTCGGCAGCACGCGATCAGCCAAAGCCAAAACCTGCTTATCGCCAACCCCAACCGCCACGATGCCGGCAGCTTTGATGGCTTCAACGCCAGAAGCCGCATCTTCGACCCCTACACAGTCAGCCGGATCGGCACCCGCAAGCTGAGCGCCCGCCAGAAAAATATCCGGAGCAGGTTTGCCAGCCTTAACAGTCGCCGGATCGACGATGCCGTCGAAGTAAGGACGCACCTGCAACAAATCAAGGATTCCCGGTGCATTCTTGCTGGCAGAAGTCACAACCATTTTGATGCCGGCAGCCTTCAGTTCCTCCAACAGCGGAATGATGCCCGGCAAAATGTCATCCGGCGTCATTTCCTTTATCAATTCCAAGTAATGGGCATTCTTTTTCACGCACAATTCATCTTTTTCTACTGTGGAATATTTATCTGCAATCCCGCCTTGCGCCAATATGCGCTCCAGCGAATCAATGCGGCTTACCCCCTTCAGCTCCTCGTTGAACGCCTCATCCACTTCGATTCCCAGCTCCGCTCCCAAGTCGCGCCAAGCCAAAAAATGAAACTTCGCTGTATCGGTGATCACACCATCCAAATCAAATAGTACCGCCTTCATATCCCCATCCCTTTCGTCTGCATTTCTGCCTTAAGCTTAAATTTAGTTCACAGCTTACGCAAGAAATAGGGCGTTGTCAACGGATGATTTAGACAGTCAATTATTTTACAATCAGGCATTTAACCGGCAGCCAGACGCTCTATCTTATATATCTGATTTATAAATGATTTCGTTATCATTTACAAATCGGATTAACCAAATGGCAGAATCCTACGCCAAAAAGCTGCTTCCATTAACATATATCATCTATTTGCATCCAACACAAAAAACGGGAACTGATCCGTCTCATGCAAGTCAGAAAACACCAGACTCACCCTCGACAATCAATTCCCGCTACAAACCGATAAATATATTTACAAAATCAGAGTCGCTAGATTCTGAACGCAACTGTTACCCACCCTGGTAGATTTCCGCTCCGAACGGCACTGCCACAATCACAGCGAATTTTTACTTACTCACCAAATTTTTCTTACTCCACTCGCCCATACTCTGCAGTATCGGAATAAAACTTTGCCCCAAAGGTGTTAAGGAATATTCTACTTTCGGCGGAACCTCTTTATAGACTTCTCTATGAACCATCTGATCTTCTTCCAATTCCCGCAATTGCCTTGTTAATATCCCTTTTGAAATATTCGGCAACAATCGTTGAAGTTCATTAAAACGTCTCGTCTGCGTGCTTAGATTCCATAATATGATGATTTTCCATTTGCCCGCAATGATGTCTTGCGTTTGCGTGATGGGACAAACCGTCGCCTCCAATTGTTCATCTGCGGGGTCGCCGAACCAACTTCTTGCCATAATAAACGCCTCTCTTCCACAATGGTACTGTTTTTATGACTAGGTCATAAAAAAGTGCCTACTTTCAAAAATCTGTCTATTGCTATACTATTAGTTTACATTAAATAAGTAAACAAAAGAATTGGAGAAATGCCATATGAAATTATTAGTAACGGGAGCAACAGGAAAATTCGGCTCGAAGGTTGTAGAAACGCTGTTGAAGACTGTACCGGCAAGTCAACTGGCTGTCAGTGTTCGTAATCCAGAAAAAGCGGAAGAATTAAGGGCTCGTGGAGTGGAAGTCCGCCAAGGGGATTTTGATCATCCGGAAACATTGGATGCTGCTTTTGCGGGTGTTGATCGTTTATTGCTTGTCTCTGCGGATGGGGATAACGAAACAAGAATTCGCCAGCACGCCAACGCGGTAGCTGCGGCAGAACGCGCCGGCGTCGGTTTCATCGCGTACACCAGTTTAGCGAATGCAAAAGAAAGTAAAAATTTATTCGCTCCAACGCATCAGGCCACAGAAGAAGCAATTTTGAAAACAGGGATTCCCTACTCATTCTTACGCAACAACTGGTACTTGGAGAATGAAATTTCAAGTATTCAAGGTGTCCTGGCAGGAGCTCCATGGGTCACATCAGCAGAAAACGGCAAGGTCGGCTGGGCACTTCAACAAGATTATGCAGAGGCTGCGGCTGCTGTACTTTCCGGTAAAGGGCACGAAAATACAATCTACGAGCTTTCTGGCAAAGTATTGACTCAGGAAGAAATAGCAGCCGCCCTCGGAAGTGTATTGGGCAAAGAAATAACTGTCCAACAGGTTGATGACGCTACTTATGCTGATATTATGCAGGCTGCCGGGGTGCCGGATTTCGTCATCCCTATCCTTGTTGAAATCCAAAGAAGCATTCGAGTTGGCTCCCTGGATGTTGAGAGCAATGATTTCGAAAAACTCCTTGGCCGTCCAGCAACCCCGGTCGATGAGGGTTTGAGCCAAATCGTAAATGGCATTACGCAAAATTAATTATTGCATTGAACCGTAAAAATGAGGTCCTTTATTCCCAGTGATTGACTGGAAATAAAGGGCCTCATTGCTTTTTAAAATAGAGTCTTCGGTAGCGTACTCATCCGACAATGATATTGCCTGTTATGCAACCCGATAGATTTCCGCCCCAAACGGAAACAATGCCAGCTTGGCGTGTTTGAAGTGCTGCAGCCCGAACGGAATGCCTACGATAGTCAGACAGAAGGCGATGCCCAGGATGACTTCCTCAGCAGCCAATGCCAAGCCGCCCAACAGCATCCAGATTATATTCAACACTAAAGACGTGCCGCTTTCGCTGATGCGGATTTCCCTACCGAACGGCACAGCCGCCATCACCGCGAACTTGAAGCATTGCATGCCAATAGGGATCCCGACGATGGTCAGGCACCATAGGATTCCGATAACGATCCAAGAAATAAAACTGATGAAACCACCTAACACAAACCAAATCAGATTCATTAAGAAATTCATGATCCTCAACCTCTCTTTCCCTTACATTATAATCCCTGCTGCACGCAAAGGCATCAGACTAAGTACTGAATTTTTCACCCCTGGTCTATGATTTGCTCGCGATTTGCTCACGGTCTTTCCTCCGGTGAACGCAGGCCTCGCCGGAGGTCACCCAACATTTCGTCTTGCTTCTCCGATAAGGCCAGCTTCGTCGAAGGTGGGGATGAAAGTTACCGCTGTTCTCCGGGGAGCGAAGCTTAACCGGAGCTGACGACCCAGTTCCGTCGCGCTCCTCCGGCTACCAGGCACACCCTGTCCTCCTCCGGTGAACGCAGGATTCGCCGGAATTCGCCCAACATTTCGTCTTGCTTCTCCGATAAGGCTGGCTTCGTCGAAGGTAGGGCTGAAAGTTACCGTTGTTCTCCGGGGAGCGAAGCCTAACCGGAGCTGACGACTATTTCAAGTCGCGCTCCTCCGGTTACCAGGCACCCTCTGCTCTTCCCCGAAAAAAGAGCCGTCTCGCAAGAGACGGCCCCACAATATTTCTTTGGATTAATAAGTCAATCCTGGGTTGAAGAATCCTACCAAAACGCCGACAAAGGCAACGACTACCAAAATCAACATGACTTTAATCGGTGACATGTTCTTTTTGGACAGCAAATACCAGCAGCCTACTACAAATGAAGCAGTCAATAATCCCGGATATACGGAATCGAATTTGTCCTGCAGCGTCAAAATGCTGTTTCCGTCCGACCCAACCAACGCGAACGATGTTTTGACACTTACCCAAGTAGCAGCAACCGCCCCGATGACCATTCCGCCTAATAAAGTGATCGATTCGCGTAACGCCAACCCTTGTGGTCCTACCAAGAAATCAACAGCTTTACCGCCTAATTCATAGCCTTTGAAGTAAAGGAATTTCATCCCGAAGTAGGCAATCAGATTCCATACGATCATATAGAAAATTGCACCTAATGGCGAACCATCAGTGGACAAGCCCAGTGCGATACCAAGCAAAATCGGAATCAAAGTCCCAACGATCAGGGAATCGCCGATACCCGCCAAAGGTCCCATCAGACCAGCACGCAAACCATTGATCGTTTCATCATCGACATCCGCTGAACCATTGGCACGAGCGACTTCCAAGCCAGCAGTAATACCGACTACGACTGTACCGATTTGAGGTTCCGTATTGAAGAAGGCAGTATAGGTCTTCATCGATCTTTCTTGATCTTCTTTTTTATCATAGAGTTCTTCAACGATCGGCAACATCGAACATAAATATCCAAATGTTTGCATATGTTCTTGGGAGAAACAGGTCAAGTTTCCGTAATACCAATTGTGGAAAGATTTAGTTAACGTTTTTTTGCTTAATTCCTTCGCCATCTTAAATGTCCTCCTCTTCATCGCCGCTCACTGATACCATTCTTTGCAATGACAACAGTTTGATACGATAGTTGATTAATGCAAACATAGCCGCAACCACTGTCGCTGAAACCAAGTTGATCCCTAATGAAGCAGCCAAAGTAAAGCCGAAGAAGAAGGGAATAAAGTCTACTGCTTTGGTAACGATTTGTTTCAACAGAATCGCAATCCCGACGCAAGGAAGCAAGGATCCGACTGTGAATAAGGTTTTCATTGCCAAACCATCCATCGGTAAGGTTGTTTTGATCAACTCAACAACATCAGCTCCCAATTTACACATGATCAAGGTTGGGATAAACGAAAAGAAGAAATGGGAAATCCAAGGCAAGCCCATATTGACTGCATATAACTTACGGAATTCTCCTTTTTCTACCGCTTTCCAACCGATGTGTTGCCAAGCCAAGTTAGCCGTTGCAGTTCCGTAAAATAATACGGTACCCAAAGTCCCGACCATCGTACCGAATGATGTAGCTAGTGCTGCACCTTCTACGCTAAGAGCCGTCAAACCATAGCTTTTCAAAGCTACCATTGCAAGCGGAATACCGATATAACTGACTGCGCGAACGTCAGCTGAGACCGTTCCGCCAGGAGTGACCAATGCGATGTACACGATTTGCATTGCCGCGCCGACTAAAATACCCGTTTGGATATCGCCTAAAATAATACCTGATACTAAACCACCGATTAAAGGACGACCTAATGTATAATTTCCGAATGATGTACCACCTAAACCAGGCATACTTGATAAGCAGGCGAACAGCCCTAGCATAGCTGCTTGAATCCAACTAATTGTCATAATTTCTTCTCCCCTTTTGTTTTTTTATTTAAAACCAAATTTGCTTCTGAAGTTTTCCCATGTTCCGATTGAAACATCAGGCAGTAAGGCAAATTTAATTTTATAACCAGCTTGATACATTGCTTCAAAGGCCTCTGCTTCTGCTTGTGTGATCGATTGGTTATTTCCCAATTTCGTAGCACCTTCACGGTCATTGCACGGACCTACGATCACAGTATCGATTCCGGGTTTGAATTTTTGATCCACCAAAATCTTTTTCATGTCCAAAGGATCTTTGGTGATCAGGAAATATCGATCTTTGCTGTCCAATACTTTTTGATTTTTTTGTTGCCATTCCTCATTGGTCCAAATGAACGTTTTTAAACCGCTGGCACTCTTATAGGCCGCTTTTAGAACGTCGCTCTGAGCCGCCTTATCATTCACAGCTACCAACCCGTCACAAGGGAACTCTTTTGCCCAACGCGTACATGTTTGCCCGTGAATCATGCGATCATCAATCCGAATAAATGATACTGTCATTTCTCTTTCCTCCTCTAAATTTCGTCGTCTTCTTCTGGTTGTTCTAATTTGAATTCTTGCAAAGCTTCTTTCGCTTCGGATACGACCGTAGCAGTAAAAGTTTCTTTATCCAAGCTGTCTTTCATCAAAACGGAAGTTAAAGCCAGTGGCAAGTTCATGCCGCCGATAGTGATTGTATTGGCAAGTTTGCCTGCATCCGCTAAAACATTCAATGAAGTTGTCAAAGGTGAGCCGCCTACAATATCAGCAAGCAAGATGATTTCATCATCCGCAGTCACAGCTTGAATGCCTTCCTTGAACATCAAAGCAAACTCATCCGCTGTTTTCCCGTCAGGCAATCCAACTGCGATCACATCATCCCGTTTTCCAGCCAGCATATCCAACGATGTCTTTAAGCCCGTCGCAAAATCACCGTGGCTTACCAGAACCACATATTTCAAATTATTTCCTCCTACTCGTATATGAATTAACCTCTAAAGAATACCACCCATCGAAGCGCTTGCATCGTGTCGCGTGTCAACACATTCATGTGACATTTGACACGAAATAATTAAAAATGTTCACTACCGGACTGCGGTTTGGCGGTGCGTTTCCCCGCCAAATTGGGTTTGGAGGGCTATCTCGTATTGTCCGCGGACGTTTTTCCCCGCCATCAGGGTTTTGGCGGGCTATCTCGCGTTGCCCTTGGACATTTTGCCCCGCCAAAGGGATTTTGGCGGGCTATCTCTGCACATAAATACAAAAAAAGCTGTATCAAAGCCAGAAAATCCTGTTCTGGCTTTGATACAACTTCTATTCGTGGTGCAGTATACCGCGGATTCCTCGGACTTAACAAACCTCATCCTCCGTGTGACATTTGTCATTCCGATTATTTTAAAAGATTATCGATTTCTTTTTCGATGTCGACCAACTCATCATCAATTTTATTTTCATTCAAAGCATTCGTGATCAGATAATCGCATCTTTCAATGACATTGTTGTACTTTTTGAATTTCGGTTCAATCACCGCATTTTCGATGATATCATCCAGCACATCTTGTTTTAAGGAATAATTGCTCATGGCATCCTGATCCAGCAGCGCTTTGGTGCTGTCGCTGGCCATCACACTCTTCAAAGCGGAAGCCCCTTGAGAATTTTCAAATAGTTCCTGTTGAATTTCTTGGTCAATCGTCAAGGTTTCAAGAAATTCAAAGGCTAATTGTTGCTGTGTCGTTTTGGAATTTATGGCTATCAAAGAGGTGGCTATTTGGGAAGTCTTTTGATTAGCGGTTGTCCCCGGCATCGCCAAGCAACTCCATTTGAAAGTAGAATATTTACTGACGCGATAAGGATAGGGTTGATAGGTCCGGTATTGGGCAAACGTCAACGGGCAAAAAGCGACATTGCCTTTATCGAAGTCCTCTGACGATACTTGATAGCCCTTATTCAGATCCTTCAGTTTTTGAATATAGGATAAAGCTTCCCTTACATTGCTTTGATTCAGATTGCTTGATGCACCCGCCTCATCAAATAGACTGATGCCATAACCATTGACCGCATCTTGCCATTTGAAACCATAGGAGCCGTATTGATCAATCGTGCCATCACCATCAGTATCCTTGGTTACTTGTGCACATATCTGATAAAATTCTTCGATCGTCCAATTTCCCTCAGGTATAGCAATGCCTTCCTTTTCCAACAGATCGCGATTGACGCACATCATGGTCGGATTGATCTCATAGGGCAAGGCATATTGCGTATTTTGGTAACTGCCCGAACTGAGCGCACTCTCATAGAAGATATCGGTACTTACGTTGTTAGCTTTGATCAAATCATCCAACGGCATTAATGCCCCTAAAGAAGACAGCTTATTAAAATCTTCAGCCAATACCATAAAAACATCCGGTTGCTCCCCGCTGGCGATATTGGATGCCAACCAGGCTGAGTAATCTTGTTTCAAGATGCCGCTCTTATATTCTATCGTTACATTAGGATGTTCCTTTTCAAATTTTTCGATGGCATCATCAATCACTTTATAACTTTCCGCATTGTAGACATCCCAATTGCTGCCGGTGAACATCCCTAGCGTAATCGTGATTTCCCTCTGAGATCTGACAAACAGATAGATCATCAACAGAACGCAGCCTATCAAAGCGAAGAATAGCTTTTTCATTTTAGTCATGTTCATTACCGAAATCTTTTGTCGTTTGACCCGTTTGGACTGCCCAAATAGCCAGTTGTGTCCGATCCCTTAAATCCAATTTGGACAAGATGGTGCTGAGGTAATTCCGGACCGTCCCCTCCGACAGGAACAGTTTTTGCGATATTTCTTTGTTGGAAAGGCCGAATCCCACTTGTTGGATGACTTTCATCTCACGGTTGGAGATATCCGCAGCATTTTTGTCATCCACTTGGATCGCATAACTGCTGGTTGCCATTTGCGAGAATTTTTTGAACACTTTAGTGGCGATATCCGGGTTGATCATCGCGCCCCCATTGATGACGGTCAGAATGGCTTGGTGCAAGCCGTCCATGCTGACGCCTTTCAACAAATACCCGCTGGCGCCGTATTTTAAAGCACTGAACACAAATTCATTGTCATCGAAAGTAGTCAGGATAATGATTTTAATTTCAGGATATTGTTCCTTCACCATCTTCGTGCAGTAGACGCCATCCATTTTGGGCATCCGGATGTCCATCAGAATGACATCCGGTTTGCATTTCTTGATGCTTTCCAACACCTCAAAACCATCCGCAACAGTGGCTACAACTTCAAGATCGGGTTTCGTTGACAGGACAATTTCCAGGGACTGTCTTATCAACTCTTGATCATCGGCAATCATTACTTTAATCATAATTTATTCCCCTTTCGATCGGTATTTCTATGGCAGTTCTAAAACCGTTCTCGCCAGAAAATCTGATCGTACCGTTTAAAATCGATACGCGTTCACACATCTGCTTTAACCCATAACCACATTTAATGCTTTCACAGCCCGTACCATTATCTTGGATGATGATGACATATTCATCATCGTAGACGAACATATTGATTTCAATCTCTGTGGCGTGCCCATGCCGCAAAGCATTGGTGATGGATTCTTGGATCATCCTGAAAATAATGTCCTCTTTCGTATTTTCAATATCAACATTATCCCATTTGTAATATAAATCTATTTTCAGATTGGACACGCCTTCATATTCGGCAATCATTTTGGTCAACCCATCTTTTAGCGTGCTGTCTTCCAAAACGCCCGGGCGCAATTTATATAAGGAACGCCGCACATCTTTAATGCCCATCCTGACAACATCACTGACCAGCAGCAATTGCTGTTTCGTTTTTTCCGGGTCAATATCAATGATGGCAATGCAGGCATCCACACCCGCAGATATTCCGGTTAGAGCATGGCCCAGCGTATCGTGTATTTCTCGGGAGATTCTTTTCCGTTCGTTATCTTCACCGATTTTTTCAGTCAGATTGGCATAATTCTTCAATTCGACATTTACGCGTGAGACCATCGCCAATTGTTCTCCGACACGTTGTTTTTCTTTTTGTTGGACAAATAAAGAAGTTGCCAGAAAAGAAATGAAGCCTACGATATTCAGCGAGGCAAGGATATTTCTGAAGAACAAGATCAACGTTCTGGCTCCGCTGGGATAAAAATTGATATAGGTTTCAATCGATGGCATTCTGACAATGAGCGAAAGAATGGCATAATCAGAGATGATCAGCAGGCCAAAGCTGATGATCAGCAATGCCGGCCAATATTTAATTTTCTTTGTGTTGTACAAAATATCAGCGAACACCAATAACACGATACCATTGTAACTGCCGTTCAAAACGATTATCAACGTTATCATTACGATAATTTCCAGATAAATCAGCCAATAAACGATATAACTGTCTTTCGTGCGGAAGTACATGCTCGCCAGTAATACCAAGAACAACAGGATCGCCCCAAAAAAAGTCTTTTCCGGAGCCGGAGGGACATAAGACAGGTTTTCCAAAAACGCAGAGGCATATCCGTGGGCCTGCAAGTATTTTGTCGAAAGCAAAAAGATGGAGGCATTAAACAATACGATGATAAAATTCAGTAGCAATAAGGAATTATGAATATAAGCTATATGCTTCGTCTCTAAATTGATCATTATTGCCACCCCGAAATATCATATTCGCTGATGTTGTTCTTGGTTATTAAGGTAACCGGCACAACAATCGACTTCTCATATTTTTCATCATTAACAATTTTATAAGCTGCTTCAATCGCTTTAGCCCCCATCGTAGTAGGCGATTGTGCTGCAGTTCCCTGGACTTCATCACTGTCAATCAATAGTTTTTTCATATCCGGGGAACCATCCACGCCATAAACCAGTACTTCATGATTGATTTGTTTATCTTTTATTGCAGCCAAAGCGCCCAATGCACTGGGGTCATTTAAAGCCATCACAACATCGAAATCGATTTTTTTATCAATGATTTCCATCATTACGGGCATCGCGACTTCCGTTTGGCCCAAACACTCTTCACTTGCAACAACCGTATAATTAGGATTATCTTTGATCGTATCCAGAAAACCGTTGATCCGGTCAACAGACGATAAAGCAGCACTGTGTTTTAAAAGCACAATCTTTGCCGAAGACAGATTGCGCATCATATCCTTGGCACATTGCACGCCAGCATCATAATTATTGGACAAAACCGTCGTATCCGCAATCGTATCGTCATCCAGCTGCGCATCAATGACAATAATCTTGATACCTTTTTCTTTGGCTTTTTTCAAAGAATCATTCACTTTCGAATAATCAACCGGGTTGATGATCAATACATCAATCCCCATCTCGATCAAGTCATTGATTTGTTCGTTTTGTTTATCGACATCCAAAGCTGGATCACGGGTGTATAAGATATCCCCACGATCATTGATTTGTTTTTCTATTTCATCTGTTATGGCCTTGTAAAAGCTGTTGTTCATGGTCATATAAGTGGCTCCAAAAACAATTTTTTCACTGTCGTATCTGACGAATTTATAATTATAATAGATGGATGAAACCGCGATGACACAAACAGAGACAATTATAACCATCATTTTGCTTACATTTCGCACCCTATCATCACTCTCCTACCTCACAGTCTATATACTTTTGTCACATATCTGACTGCTCCCCATGGATAAATCCAGGGGGTTCCAAGGGCGGTTGGGACGTCACGGACCGTACTGGCGGCATTTCCACAAAAATGGGGATGTCGTTTTTCTATTTCCGTTCTATTCCCAATAGCCCGTAGACTTTCTCAACAAGGCGCCCAGTGGCACCATTAACGTTGAAGGCTCGCAGCTGAACCTTTTGGTTGCTATATCCATTTGTTAAGCAAATTGAAAGTCTCGCAGTCCGAAATTGCGGGACTGGCGTCCGGTTGATTGGCAGAGTGTCTGGATGCAGGTGTCGTGGTGCGCCATGAAGGTGGCGAACGTCGTGCTACATTTTTTGCGGTCAGTTTCATTGCGTGTCGGTTGGCTATTTTTCAGGAGGAATGCACTGTACAGATCCCGTTGGACAAGCTGCCCACCAACAAAGGTCGTACGTTCGTCACGTGTCTTTTTGATATACGTATCATTTGCGTGGTTATACTGGCTGGCACGGAATTTAAAGGTATCCACCTCGTACAGCGCACCCCCTTCTTGGGGTGCTTTTTGCTTCACGATGCCGACCAACATAGCCGGCGCATGATAGCCGATGGACTTGCCGTAGCGCCCCTTACGATTGAATCGCCCGCCTTTATTGACTGTGGTCTCTTTGGCCCGCTTCATCAATGCGCGGAAATCCATGGCCTCCACATAAACCTGATTACCCAGTGCCAGGATGGCATTGGCGGTTTTGTTGTGAGCTTCCTTTAAGTCCACCGCCCGACGGCGGTAGAGGTCCTTCAAGCGAAACATTATTTTCATGTAGTTCCTGCTCCGTACCCAGGTCAACTTGACCCCCTGCTTGACGGTGCCGTCGACATTAAAGTTGGCGGGGTTTGTTGTACGGCAACTCCGGTCCAGTTTTCGTTGCAACAGACGAATCGCGCGGTCATAGGACGCTCCTTCTGGAAATAATTCCTTCAAGATGACGCCGTCATCACCTGCCACCGCCACCGTAGAGGTGCCGATGTCGATGCCCACTTCCGCATTCGGAGCGGGTTTTCGGCGAGGCATCCCTGTATTATTGTTGCGTTTCACTGGCGGGATACCTTCCAACACCAGTTGCAGGAAGTACTGATTGCCGCCCTTGAACGCCTTGCGTACGATACGGCAGTATTTCACCCGGTGCAAGGAAAGGGATTCCTGAACAAATAAATCGTTGGCACGGATAGTGACGGGCAGAACCAGCCCGTTCCACTCCAAACGGTCGCCTTTGAAGCGTATGCCCGTAGCGTTCGACTTGCCTTCCAACGATTCCAGCTGTCCGAACTTTTTGAAGCGTACCTTTTTGCCTTTGCCATACAGAAGGGAGGACACACTTGTCCAGACCGTAGAAGCGATTTTCTGTGCTGTGAAGCTGTCGATATGCTTCTTATACGCCTCGCGCAGCCGTCCGATGTAAGCATGCAAAGCGTATTCCGTCATCCCGAAGGTCTTTTGGATAGCTTGCAACTCCTTGTTGCACGCGCTCTCATGTTTCTTGTCCTTTGCTTTGATAGCCAAGCGGCGTTCTGCCAGCACGTCTTGGTATCGACGGTTCTTATACAATTCTGTCAGCTGCGTCCGCGCATGGTATAAGACTTTATTATACAGTTTTTCAGCGATTTTGAAACGCTTATCCAGCACTGCTTGTTCATTTTGATACGTGACCAGTCGCAGCTCTACGACAAATGAAGCTGTTTTGCTTTTAGCCATACGTGTTCCTCCCTTCTTGATGATTACTTTGTATTTACTGGCGTTGTGAGGTCTTTTGGCTTTGGATGTATTGCTGAATCATTTCATGCGGTGCCCCACCCACCGTGGAAACGAAATAGCTGTTCGACCAAAGAGTGGGTAGCTTCGTCGTCAGTTCCTTAAACTCCTGTCTCAGCACGCGGGAAGATACTCCCTTGATGCGTTTGACTGCTTTGTGAACCCCGAATTGTGGGTCTATATCCAATATAAGATGAACGTGGTCTGGCATGATCTCCATTTCCTGAATTTCGACGGATAGAGCGGTGCACGTTTCTACAATGAGCTCCTTTAAGCGTGCCGCTACTGGTCCGACAAGGACCTTTCGCCGATATTTTGGACACCAGACAACATGGTAGGTACAAGAATAAATGACGTCATTATTTGATTTGTATATTTTATTTTCCATACACACATTATACATCAATCATATATATAATACAACCAAGTGCACGTCTTATATCCCCAAAGCTAAAGCAAGGGGCTTTACGACGCTCTTTCGGTAATTAATTTATGCGGGCGCTTTCTGAAAAGGTTGACCGAATCATTCTCGAAATACATATGAGGCACGTGTAGCTATGCCCCCAAAATAAAAACAGCAAGCCCTTAGTCACCGATCTGATGTCGGGAACTAGGGGCTTACTGGGTCTATCGAATTTTGCTGTAGAGAAGTGGCTATGCCTAGGGAATAATAGCGAAATCGTCCCAGAGAATTCAGTCGCTCTTGGCCTTCACCATTCGCTTCAAATCAAAGCTAATCGGTTTCAGGATTTCCATGCCGTCAAACTTCACTACATAAGTCCAGGAGCGGAGAGTGCGCACAAAAAAGAAATCGATCTATCTAGCCCATGGTGATGCCAAAAAGCTCTGTATGATTTTTACTTACCAACAGTTGGTTGCAGCGTTTTTTCACACGTGGCGTGACCGAATCGGGATGCTCACTTTCAAAGTGATACAATTTATTAATGAATCGTATCAATAATTCGTGCTCGGCTTCCTTGGTGAAATATGAGAGTAAATGCCGGATTTCTTGAGATTGAGCCACGTACTTGAATTTTTTATTTTTAACGACTGCATAATACATATTCACAAATTTTTTAAAGTTTTCTTTAGGATAGTCTGGATAAAATGCATAGAACATCCGCTTATACTTCCCTTGATTTTCTAGGTCATCCGCAATCATTTGACTATACTTAATCAAGCAAAGCGTTTGCTTTTCTTTGTTTACTTTACTTACTATGATTGGTTTGGCTTTCTTTCCTTTCGGTACAGCTGCTTTTTTCCCAGCACGCTTTTTGGTTTTTGGATATTTCTTAGTCGGAAATACCAAGAGATTAGCGTCGATAAAATTGCTGCCTCTTCTGCCTACACGAATTATGCTGTCTGACATTGTCTGGCTCCTTTCAAATACTAATAATCATACACCCCGCCAAAAATTATGCGCTTACATACCAATCCAATAAGTGTATCGGAACCTGAAAGCCCTGCGCCTAGGACTTTCAGGTTCCGATACACTTATTTTTTATATATTCTGAACGTTTTTAAATTTCTTGTCAGATTGATGCATGCATCCCGATATTACATTAATCAAATGTTATTTTGGAAGCAATATCGGAAATGTGATTTCGGTGCTCTTGTTCTCTTTTTCTTTCCAATTCTTGTCGATTCATTTGTTCCTCTAACATCCTACGTTCCTGAATATTCGCCGCATTCACCGCAAGTATAAGTGTAGCTTTATGATATTTTTCAACTTCTTCAATGGTAGTCCCGTTCAATACCACAGTTTTCCCAACCACACTGGCAATTCGCGGACGGTGCATGGTTGTAAAACGGGATGGATAATTCCAATTTTGAATAAATAGTTTTTCCCAAGTTCCACTTGGTCTTGCGCTTAATCCAAATGGAACTTTATAAAGAGCGCTGCCTTGAGTGCCATCCATTTTAGGTAATGTGACTTGATCAATAAGTATTCCTGTAATTTTTATATCTACATACTCATTGATACTATCAGACTCTTGCTTTTTAGCGGATACTGAACTTTGACTATATCTTTTTTTCCATGCTGGTGTTGTGTTTTCACCTTGATTTAACGTAGCAAGAAGATTATCCATCGATATCCCCTCAAATTTACCAGAACAGAACTCCACACCCATTTTTCCAATCAAGAAGGACGGTTGCGCTGATTCCCATGTCCCTTTCCTTAATACTGGGATAAATTTTCTTTTTTGCTGCTTTGCGTAGAGCTCTCCTGCAATCAAACTACTCTCGTAGCCTGCTCCACCGATTCTTTCGTCAGCTCGCCTTTTATATTCTGGAGTACATACTACTAAGATGTAATCTGCACTTCTAATTTGAACCTCCATATACTCAGGTAGCTCATCTCCTAGGACAAGATCATCCTGATCTAAAGCAACTTCAAAACCTTTAGATGAAAGAAAGTCTGCAAATTCTTTTACCCAACTTTTATGAGATTCATTATCCCAACTGTATGATATAAAGATGTTTCTCATCTTTTGATCCTCCACATAGCACAATTTTGATTTCAAAATATTAACACCAAATTTTCAAATTCATTAAACAACCCAAATAGACGGCAAAAAAGATAGCTGCGAAATTGACAATAAGATAATTCACCAGTAGTGAATTGATAGTAATCATGGGGGGGGAATTGAACTGCTACTTGATTCGGACTTCCCTCAGATACTCCGTGCTGATGAAATATTATTTGGCGTTTACCAATTCAATCTCCCCAAATCTCCGTCCTTTGTCAGTAGTTTGATTCCATCACAAAATGTTTCGTACAATGCATTTTCCTGTTCTTTTTGACCTTGCTTTCCTTGCAATACATCACCCAATGATTTTCTAAGAACTATTAATCTCCAGTGATCTTTTGGCTCAGGGAAATGAATCAGATCGAAATCACCATGGTTTTGGTTCAGTTTCTGAAAATAATCCGTGCATGCTTGAGTACTGGTAACTTGGGCGTAGCCTACTTCAGGAAGATCCACTAGGATAACAACATCAGGACCACCGTTCTTTTCGTTTAAAGGTTCTATCCCATGATTCGAATAATCCCACAGGATACCCGCAAAGATTCCCGGACTCCAATTGCTGTACATTTCAAGTCCTACTCTGCCCCATCGCTCCTTGCGGAAGATTGGTTCAGTAAAACCTTGCGTGTTGCAATGTTGTAAATTTTTGCACTTTGAATCCCATTCCCGGACTCTTAGATTTTCAACAAGATTATTGACAACATTTTTAAGCCCAAACGTTTCCCAATACCCCGCTATCGCCCCCGGAGTGATTTCTCCATATGTCCCGAGACTATTGTTCTGCATAAAGTTTAGTGTTTGGTCCAACATAAAATAATCAACTGAATCATCTACATAATTTTTTATTTCCATCTGCAGGAAATCCCGATATAAGCTGCTCCACAAAATACGTACGTCCGCCGGCTGTGTCCATTGATAAGTGCCTAAAGTAATCAGCACCGTATGGAATTGCCCCTTTCCTATGCTAGGCGCCATGCTACTGTAATTCATAATTTGATTTGGTGATAGCATACTGTAGATTTTATGCTCACAAATGAACCCATTTTCATTTACTTTAATCAGCAAATCAATCCGTTTCCCATTATCCAGCGTTCTTTGCGTCTCTACAGTGATGGTGTCAGAATCAGTTACAGTAAATGTGCTGTTCGGTATTTTTTTCAATAGGTACTCACAATACTTCAGGTCTAAACCTTTAACTTTTATCAGCAACCATGCAAACAATTGCGTCAGGTAATCCTCTTTGGGGTCTCTTTTGTCACTGGGCACATAAGATCTCAGAAAATCGAAAATAGTATCATTCATGGGATGGGCTCCTTTTTGGTTTATGGTCATGTTCTCCAGATGTTTTGATATTAATTCCTATACAACTTGGCCTGAACAGAATCAGGTAACTTCCCTAAGAAGTAATCCTCGATGACATCCCAGAATTTTTCTGTATAATTTCGAAGCTTTTCGTCTTTGGTTGCGCCTTCCTTCTCCATTTTAAAAAGATAGGACAACAGTTCAACACTGATATTGTGCCGTTCATGAACGCTTTTCAGAATCAGGTTGTTGTATTTTTGAGGGGCCTTAATAACTTTTTCTAATTGATATATGCTGTTTATGCGGATATAGATTTGCGGGGAATTTCCACTTATGATTTCATATGACAATGCTCCCGCTGCTTCAGCGACACCCAACAATACCTGTTCCAACTCTAGCTTCTCGTTTTTGCTGCTCCGTTGGGCATAAAAAACGAGCTTGTCATCATACTTATCAGCAAATTTTTCCCCATAGAATAAATCATTGATTGTTCTTTTCATTTGGTCAAAGTAGGTCATATAATGCGGAGTTACATTATATAGGTCACCGCGCTCATCACGAGCCTTTATGTACCCGGCATTCTTTATCTTGCTGACCTGTATAAGTGAATTCAGAAGTACACTACTCAAACCTAGTGCTTCAAATCTGTTTTGAATACCCAGCTTAGTTTGTAAAAATTCACTGATCATTTTTTCATTGAAATACGTTTTGGAATAGACTTTCCCTCGTAGAAATTCTTCCAGGGCAGCCAGCACGAGGTTTATACTCGCAATGACGGTTTGGACATCATTCTTTAAATAATTGATTTCTACGCCCATGGCAGGACTGATTTCTTTGAGAATCTTTTGATCCTTTAGTTCATCCACTTCTGTGTACATCTTATATTTGAATTGTGGAAAAGACATGGATGGATATCTGTCTTCCCATAATTGTTTGAAGTTCATCTGACAAATCGAATCATAATAGTCAGTATCAAGTTGCTTTTCTTCCGTAAAATACTTTTTCAGTTTTGATGACTCCAATAATTTTTTTCCTTTTTTTGAGAGAAAAACAAGCTCATTCCCATACATGGCTCTAGGCCTGGCAACAAATGGTGAATAGCTCAATTTTTTCGTGGATTCAAAATCTTTCTCGATCATCAATAAGGTTATTTTCAGCTTATTGTCGATATCCGAATCCTCTAATTCATTCTGATTGAATATGTATTTGAAATCATCGGCACTGACCACGATATTTCTGTTTTTCTTTTGCTCATAAAGAGAAACGATCTTTCTCATTACCTCAATCAATTGCTGTTTCTTTATAGTAGACATACCATGCAATCTCTTTACTTCTGTGAAATCTTGCGGCAAAAAATCGAACCAAGCATAACCTTCAGGCAAACTTCTCGCAGCTCTACCAATTTCTTGAATGTAATCTATGACATTTCCTGTAGGTGCATAATGATACACATTGTGGATGTCGGGTATGTCTATTCCCATCCCGAATGCTTTAGTCGCCAACATCACTTTAGCGTCACCGTCTTTAAATTCCTTTAGGCTCTCTTTTTTCTCATGTTTATCTAGGCTACCATAATAAAGCGCTGTCTTTTCCGCAACCGAAGAATAATTCTGCTTTAAATGACTGTTGAACATGTTCAAAGTTCTGACGGTAGGAAAATAGACAAGCGTTTTTTCCTTTTTGCGATCAAAGCTCGTTAAACGTTTGCCCATTATTTCAAATTTTGTTTTGATGTATTCTCGGGAATATTTTGTAAACTCTTTTTGTGATGACTGCACACACATGAGGATATCATCGCGTTTTACATAACCGAAATAAGCGATTGGATTGACCATGTTCAAGCTGTCTCTTGTTTCTAAGTACATGTCTTCTTTACCGCCGTATATTGCAGTCGCAGTAAAAGTCACGATGGGGAAAGTTTGCTTCTTCCTCATTTTTGCCAAGTAAGAACCCATATACCAGTAATCCGCACGGAATGATTTCCCCCAAGTCGTTACAATATGGGCCTCATCCACAACCAACAAGCCGACTCTTCGTTGTCCAATCAGCATCCCGATGTCCGAGCGACTTTGCAAAGTCTCCGTTGATATATACAGGATGTCTACCGTACCGGCTTGTACTCCCGAAATAATATCTTCTTTTTCCATTTGGGATAAGTTTGAATGGATCGTTTTAGCATTACTTATATTGCGCAGCTCCATACTTTTTACTTGATCATCCATCAAGCCAATCAAAGGCGAGATTACGATTGTTAAAAAACCGTCATCTTTAAACTTGTTGGCTAAATACAGCGCTGGTATTTGAAACATGACAGATTTTCCGGATCCAGTGGAAGAAGTAACATATACGTCTCGAAAACTTTGACCTTGGATAGAATTTTCCGATTGCTCAATGATATCATCAATAATCTGAGCTTGAGACACTTCAATCGTTTCTTTCCCCAATGTCTCAATGTCCTTGTACATCTTTAAATCTTTAAAAGAGTCATAACCCCAATAGGCCTTCAAAATTTCTTTGTATTCATTTTCGCGCTCGATTGTTCGTGAGTTTAATTGTTTCGTAGCCAGAAATATCTGGTATTCCTCCCCAGCAAGGTACTGTATGATTGCGATCCGCTCATCATAGTTGTTGGGCAAGCTCCCTCTTTCATCAGCAAAAAATATCCTGACTTTCTTAACTATATTTCCATTTTCCATTTTTTCGGTAAAATGAAGAAATTCATCTTCGCTATCGCCTAACTCAAATGAATATAGCTCCTCCTCGCTCGAATAATCATTTATTATAGGAACGACTTTCAAATTGCTTTTGTCGATGAATGGAATGATTTTATTGAAGTCTATTTTTGGGGCTTCATAGGTTACGTAATACTTTTCATTCGAGGCATTGTAGTAGATTTTCCCATAGTAAATCGAAACAGCATTTAGTTTCTCTTCCTGAGATGCAGAGATTTCCTCATCATCATTATGGTAAATTTCTTCATAAACCGCGAATATATCAGTCAACGTGTTTTGATAGGGGTATAATTTGTTGTACAGATTATTCTCAATGCATTCACATTCAAAAAAATCATAGAGGGTATCTTGTGCTGTCATAAATTCTTCGTAGGTACACCAATAATATTCTGATTCCGCTGCAGTTGCTTTAAGCACTATGTCCACTGTCATTTTCGCTTTATTTTTAAGTAATATTTCTAGGTTCTCATAGACAGGAAACTGAAACAGCTTATTACTTAAAGACTCAATCTGCGAGATGTCGAATCCTTTCAAGACATAGATTGTTTTCCTATCTGAGGTTTTTTGATCAGTTGAATAGTTTAGTAGTGTCTGGTCTGTTAGTATTTGAATCACAAGTAATCCCCCTTCGTAGCTAATAAAAAGTTCATATGATTTCTTATTTTCTCCAGAGCCTTTGATTCAATCTGTCGAATGCGTTCCCTGGTCACGCCAAATTTTTCTCCAATTTTCTCCAGAGTATGTTCTTCCTCGCCATCCAGTCCAAGCCTCATTTTTACAACACTGCATTCTCTCTCGGTCAAAGTATCAATCAACAAGCTATTGATTTCTTGCGCTACCGCTTTGCTGACCGTCAGTTCCTCAGGTGCTTTCAGTAATTCATTTTCTGAATCATCCGATGAGACAGCATGATTATTCTGGAGTAAGTCTATTAGCGCAGTATCCCCATCTGGACCTATGGCTTTATCAATACTGGACATATTTCGGTATTGATATTCGTACGTCTTGAGTTTCAAGTACTCCTCTTTATCAATCTCCAAAGCAGAGCAAATCTCCTCAATTGAATAGTTTGGATATTTGATTTGAAACTCACTCTCGACACGATTCAGTTTATTCAACTTTTCTCCTAAGTGTACAGGGAGTCGAATCATATATCCAAAATCCATGATATCTCTTGATATGCTTTGTCGTATCCAGTTCGTCGCATATGTGGAAAATTCAAAACCCATGTCGGGATCAAATCTCTCAATAGCTTTTAGAAGGCCTATATTCCCTGATATCATCAGGTCTTCCTCCGTTAAGCTGATCGAAGTATTGTGGCGCCTGTACATCTTCACAATTTTCCATACCAAACGTTGATTATTTTCTACGATTGCTTCCTTCAAAGCCTCTTGGTTATCCTGTTGATAGTCACGTATCATTTCTTTATTAAACCTAAAGTCACTTAAATCAGCATTTTGTTGCATGCTCGTGGAAAACTCTTCGGACTCCAAAAAATCATCAAGATCAAAATCATCATCCCAAGCCGGAGTATCCGTAAGGGTCTTACTTTGGTTATCCGCACCCAACTTGATAACGTTTGCATTTTCTTGATCAGGAGAAGTACCCACTCCCTGTTTATGGCCCATATGGTTTATGGCTTTTGTTGGCCAATTGCAGGAAAATCCATGTAAATTTAGCAGTTTTTTTAATTTTTCCTTATCCTGATACAGAACGGAATATGCCGATATATCATCTAAAATATGGTGGTCTTCAATTTTTCTGTAAAATTGTTGAATGTTATCAGGTATCACTTTGTCTGGGAAAATGATGGTTAGTTGCTCAGCTAGTTGACTATCCATTCCTATCACCTTCATTCAATTAATTTAATCAAAACTTGAAAAATATTAGAGTAATACTCAATTTTCCAAATAATAAAAAGAAGTCAAAATAATGCTAATTTGATTATATCAATAAATATCCACTTATAACCTGAATTCCCGGAATTTATAACGAGGGAAGGGCAACGCCTAACGCCTCGTATAATTCCTTCTGCTTCGTCGTAACCTCTCCCAACACGCGACCGTGCCCGGGGGCCTCAAATAATTCAATCATGTCCAGTTCGTCCAGTACACCTTGAAGGGTCCATTGGTTAAATAGCTCGGCATCCTGCATCTTCTTTTTCACGTAGGATAAGTAGATTAAGGCGATGAATTCCACAAAAAGCTTCCCATTCAGGGACAATTCGGATGAAACTTGCATTCTTCTGAAGTTGAGGCGCTCTTTTAAATTGCCGAAGGCTTTTTCAACAACATCCTTGCTG
>NZ_FONM01000023.1 GCF_900112935.1 Trichococcus pasteurii | reverse complement strand
AACTTCCCAACATGCCAGCTAAATGGACAAAATTAATCTCTTTATCTCAAGATTGGCTGATGGACCAAACCCCTTAACTTTTGGCACCGGAGCCCTCTAAAAAAGAGAGAACCAATAAACTAAACAAACGGCGGAGCGTACTCTTTACAATCCGAAAAGCCAATGGTTTAGAATTTTCTAAGCCAAGGGCTACTTTGTGCTGCTCCTTTTGTATACCGTCGCCCTTGACGGCAAAGGAAGAAACCATTGGCTCGGTTGTCAAGAGCGTTTGTTTCACCTAACTTTGAATAGCAGGGCTTGGTTTTTCACATCACCTCGTTATTTTGGGCAGTTTCCATAGAATTTTTGGCACTACCCTTCCTCCAGCTTCATTTCCGGGAACAATAAGCGCAGGATTTCCATCGTCAAACGTCGGCTTTTCCCTTGGTATGGATAAATGTGGATCAGCATGGCCGGGTTGAAATTCGCCTCGATCACTCCATAATTCGGCTCCGCTTGCGAGGCCGGGACCAAATGATCCGGAATGATGATATCCACTCCGCAGACCGCTACACCCAGTGCGGCTGCCATCTGCACGGCCAGCATTTTATAGCTGTCGTGCATCTGATCCGTAACATCAATCGAATCGCCACCAGTGCTGATATTGGAATTATCCCTCAATCGTACAGTCTCTCCTGCAGGCGGAATACTGTCGAAAGTATACCCTTGACCTTGGATCGTCAACTTCTCGAGTTCCCCGGTCCCGATCAATGCCAGCGGCGTACGATGATTTTTTCCGCGCAAGCTGTCTTTATTCTTTTCCTCGACCAATTGACGGATAGTCAGGCTGCCATCGCCTACAACATTGGCGGGTACACGCAGCAATACGGCCTTCGTCTCATTGCCGATGACAAAGAAACGGTATTCGGTGCCGGACAAGTAATCTTCCACAAGCACATCTTCATCTTCTTCAAATGCCATATGGATGGCTTTCTCATAATTCTCAAAGGAAGCACCGTCTTTGAAAATGGAAATCCCTAGACCGTAGTTCGTGGACTTAGGTTTGACGACGATGCCTTTCCCGGCAAAGATAGGATAGTCGCGCAAGGCGGCTTCCACAGAGTGGTACTCTCCGCTGTCCGGAACCGCAAATCCGTTCTCCGCCAATATTTTTTTGGTGACAACCTTATTTTCCATGATAAGCGGGCCGATATAGCTGTCCTTTGCCGTCATATTGCCGTTCTTCACGTATTCGCGATGGTTTTTGTAAGTCAGCGAGATGAATTGGTCATATCGGTCGAGCATGTTGATCTTCAAACCCTTTTGGATGGCGTCGAAAAGCAGAATCTGAGTGGAGAGTTCCATATCCTCAAAGCCTCTCAAGGCATACGGCCGTTTCCAGGCAGCCTCTTTGTATTTTTTGGCCAAGGATGCGGCCCAAACCGCTTTGTCTTCTGCCGCGTCCACTGCTTTGACCATCTGTCCAGCCACTGTCTTTTCCGGATTGTGGAATGCTTCGATTTTATCTTTGACGATTGCGCTTATCTTCTCTTCAGCGCCAATCGCTTCCAGCATATCCAGCATTCCTTCGAGGAAGGATAGCCCTTCCGATTGGAATGCGGATGGCTGCAAAGGATTCTCCAAAGCGGTGCTGTAGTTCATTTCTTTCCCGATTTTCATCTCTTCTTCGCTGGCATCCTTCTCGATCCACAATAAATAGAGCATGAAATAATGGATGAAGTACATGTCCTCTTTATGCATGCCGAACTCAGCAAATGGATTCAGATCGAACAACCTGAATTCGAGATAGGCGATTCCGTTTGTCAGCAAATCACGCGCTTTATTGGCACCCCTGAAACGGACAGTCGAATAAAATTCTTTTTCGGCAATGAGTTTGCCGCTTGTCACCATTTCTTCGATATCCTGCACGTAAGCATCAATCGATTCAAACGAAACATGCACGTCCGCTTTATTGACGTATCCGTACTTGCTGCTGCGGATGCTTCTTGTATACCGGTCCAATGGCAGATTATGCTGTGATTCTTTTTCAAAGTAGGAGCTGTCAGCTGATATGGATCCGCCCATAAGATAGGTCATGATCCATTGGTGACGGATGAAGTTATGCGCCATCTTCAAGTAGACATCCGATTGGAACTCCTTAAGCGTCCCGGCAGAACCGGAAAGCTGATGAAGCTCTTTGATGAGGGCAGGATTCAATTCGAAGTTGAAATGAATGCCGCTGACCATCTGCTTCTTGTTTCCGTATACCGATACCAGATATTCCCGATAAGCGACATCATCCGCATTATCCAATTTGGCTACCTTGATTTCTTCACTTGCTGGCATGGTCGGCGGGATGCTGCAAGGCAACAGATATTCATCTTCGGGTAATGAACGCAGCACCACATCGTGGATAGCCGTCAGCCATTCATGCATTTCCTCGATCGATTGCATCGGTGGTGTGATCAATTCCGGTTGGCTTTCCGCAAAGTCAGTCTGTATGTAAGGATGGAAACTGCGATTCCCGAATACCGTCGGGTGGTTTGTCTTGGCGATTGTGCCCTCACCCGTTATCCGTTGGCTTTCTTTTTCGATTCCAAAAGAGGCTTTCGAAAATAATGTCGATAATTTATGTGTTAAAATGATCTCTTTGAAATCCGTCATTATGTACGCTCACTTTCTGCTTTCAATTTTCAATGTATTCATTATAGCTTTTATGCTTGTAAATAGTAAAGATGTTGCCTGCCTTTCTTTTCAATCAATTTTCACGAACCTGAAAAAAGAAATACGCTGGCGAATGTTTGTTCTTTTTTAACAGATGGCATATAATGGATAGAGAAAAAGGAGCGGAGAATAATGAAACAACCTTTAGCATACCGTATGCGTCCCGTACACATCGATGAAGTCATCGGCCAGAGCCATCTGGTGGGTGAAAATAAGATCATCCGCCGCATGGTCGATGCCAAGATGCTTTCTTCCATGATATTGTACGGCCCACCGGGAATCGGCAAAACCAGCATCGCGAGCGCCATTGCCGGATCGACACATTCCGCTTTTCGGCAACTGAACGCCGCCACCGACACAAAAAAAGACCTTCAGATTGTCGTGGAGGAGGCCAAATTTTCCGGCCAGGTCATCCTCTTGTTGGATGAGGTGCATCGATTGGACAAACCCAAGCAGGATTTTCTCTTGCCGCACCTTGAAAGCGGCCAAGTCATCCTGATCGGCGCCACCACTGAAAATCCATACATCAGCATCAGTCCCGCAATCCGGAGCCGGACCCAAATTTTCGAATTGAAGCCACTTACCACAAAGGACGTCATATTGGCGCTGGAACGGGCCATTGCCGATGAAAAGCGCGGTTTGGGGAAAGAAAAGATTGTGATCGAAGAAGATGCCTTGCTTCATTTCGCCAGGAGCACGATGGGTGACGTGCGTGGCTCACTGAACGCCTTGGAATTGGCTGCCCTATCCACCAAACCGGATGCGGACGGCACCATCCACATCACCTTGGACATCGCCGAGGAGTGTGTCCAAAAGAAGGCGCTGGTCCACGATAAGAACGGCGATGCCCATTATGATGTCATATCGGCATTCCAAAAATCGATCCGCGGCAGCGACGTCGATGCGGCCATGCATTATTTGGCCAGGCTGCTGGAAGCCGGCGAATTGCTGATCGCCTGCAGACGTTTGATGGTTTGTGCCTATGAAGACATCGGCTTAGGAAATCCGCAAGCTGTGTCCCGTACCGTTTTGGCCGTTCAGGCAGCCGAAAAGTTGGGCTTGCCGGAAGCACGCATTCCCTTGGCCAACGCTGTCGTCGATCTGGCCCTTTCGCCGAAATCCAATTCGGCTTACCTTGCCTTGGACAGCGCCCTGGCGGACGTGCGCGCCGGAAAATCCGGCGACATACCGGATAGCTTGCGTGATGCCCATTACAGCGGAGCAAATAAGTTGGGCCGCGGCATAGGTTACCAATACCCTCACGATTTCCCGGATCACTGGGTCAAACAGCAGTATTTGCCGGACTCGCTGAAGAATCGCCGCTACTACGAGCCGGCTGCAACGGGCAAATACGAGCAGGCCTTGGCCAACCAATTGCAACACCGCTTCAATAAAGATTCCTGAGGATTGATTGGTAGCGTTTAACCTGTTGCTGCTGTTATGTTTCTGGATTGAAACTCGTGTGTTTTGCTTGCCAACGATTGATTAGTATGCTACTATACGTATATAGATTTCTGAGGTGTTCGACATATTCTCAATGTGTTGACCGAACAATTTATTACTACCTTGGGATCCTGTTTATTTCGGTGGATAACACGCCTTATCATTTGGTAGTTAGAGACTGGATATTGGAGCCCACCTGCTTATATGCGGGTTCAAAACTAGTAGAATATACTCACCGGCACCATCGGATTTCTAATAAAGTTTTATACTTTTGGAGCTGCTCTTTGAGCAGCTTTTTTTGCAGACTGGAAAGCACGGAAAAGCGCTTCTTGAGCATTTTTTCTGCAATTCCTTTGAGGAGGACGCACATTGGTAGAATTGTTGATTGCCCTTTTTTCATTATTGCTGGTTTCGACCGGCCTTTTCATGACATTGAAAGGCCCCACTGTTTTTGTGTTGGCTCCGGACCGGATCACCGAGCAACAACGCAATCAGATCTGGCTCTTTTTCCGTAATGGCGGAGCCCTGTACATGTTGATCGGATTCCTCTGCTTGCTGACGATTTTCTTTAGGAGTACCCTGCTTTATGCATTTGCCGTAGTGATTGCTTCAGGGTATACAGCACTCTTCAGTATCCGACTGGCCGGCATGATGAAAGATCAGGGCCGCTGACCATTAAATTCCCGGAAACAACCGCATACGCTTTCATTTTTATGGAAAGTGAAGTAAAATAAACTTGTAAGCGATACTAGTTTAAAGGAGTGGTTAATATGTTTCAAGAGTATAAGAAGATTTTGATACCGGTTGACGGATCCAGAGAATCAGAATTATCCTTCCGTAAAGCAGTGGAAGTGGCCAAACGGAATAAAGCAGCCATCATCATCACTCATATTATCGATACAAGAGCCATACAGACCCCTACAGGTTTTGAGGGCAGCTTTACGGATGAAATCGTCCGCCAATCCAAAACGTTGATGGAAGAGTACAAAACCTATGCTACGAATGAAGGCATAACCGATGTCCACACCGTCATCGAATATGGTTCACCAAAAGCCATCATCGCAAAAGATTTGCCTACCGAGTACGGCGTTGATCTGATTATGATCGGTGCGACTGGCCTTAATGCCGTCGAGAGGCTGTTCATCGGCTCCGTATCCGAATACGTCATCCGCAACGCACCATGCGATGTGCTTGTCGTCCGGACCGACCTCGAGAATAAACCAAAACCTAAAAAATGACAGACAGAGGCGCTAATCTCCTCTGTCTCAAAAACAATTCAAAAAAAATTCCGGTACACCATTCGATGGTGTACCGGAATTTTTTTATTTAAAATTAGTGTTTTTCGCTGAAACGAACGACGTCGCGAGCGATCATCAATTCTTCATCAGTAGGGATCAACAGTACTTTCACTTTTGAATCGTCAGTCGAAATGATTCTCTCAACACCGCGGACATTGTTCTTCTCCTCGTCGATTTCGCAACCGAACCAAGAAATGCCATCGATGATGATTTTGCGGGTAGGCGCAGAATTTTCGCCGACGCCGGCAGTGAAGACGATCGCATCCACACCGTTCATGATTGCAACATATTGTCCGATGTATTTTATGATACGGTTATGGAAGATATCCAAAGCGATTTGAGCGTCCTCATTGCCGTTTTCTGCTGCTGTCTCAACATCGCGCATGTCGCTTGAAACGCCGGATAGACCCAACAAACCTGATTTTTTGTTCAGGATCTCAACGAATTCGTTGATGTCCGTGATGCCCAGTTTGCCCATCAGGTAAGCGATCAAAGATGCATCGATGTCCCCTGAACGCGTTCCCATCGTGATACCTGCCAATGGCGTGAAGCCCATGGATGTATCGATTGATTTTCCGCCTTGGACAGCAGTGATGGAACCGCCGTTACCGATATGGCATGTTACGATTTTCAGTTCCTCGATCGGTCTGCCCAGCATTTCAGCAGCGCGTTCCGCAACGTATTTGTGGCTTGTTCCGTGCGCGCCGTATTTTCTGGCAGCATATTTTTCGTAGTATTCCATCGGAATGCTGTACAAGTAGTTCACTTTCGGCATTGTTGTGTGGAAAGAAGTGTCGAATACGGCCACACTTGTGATCTCAGGCAACAATTTTTTGAATGCGCGGATTCCGGTAGCGTTCGCTGGATTATGCAGCGGCGCCAATTCGCCCAATTCCTCGATTTGTTCCAAAACAAGGTCATCCACAAGCGCGGAATCTTTGAAGATTTCTCCGCCGGCAACGACGCGGTGGCCAACGCCCGTGATTTCATCATAGCTTGAAATGATGTTTAATGCCAATAATTGATCAAGCAATTTCTGTACTGCGATTTCATGGTTCGCAATATCTTCGGTTACCTGGAATTTTTCGCCTTCTCCGTGTTTGATTGTGAAGACGGAATCGTTCAAACCGATTCTTTCGATAATACCGTTTGCGAGAACATCCTTTTCAGGCATTGCATATAATGTAAATTTCAAGCTTGAGCTACCAGCATTGATAGCGATGATTTTTGACATTTTTTTCTCTCCTTTAAATTGACTGATTTTTCTTATATCTCTAATAAATATTATATCATCTTTGCGCTCCAATTGTGGAAAATATCCAGGAAAGATTGCATCTTTTGTGCGTTTTTAAGATCTGGAATTTCCCCCAAAAGCACTTGTTCAGCTTGAATCGATTTTTCACCATTTTTTTGAACAATAATGATTGATTTTTTCATCCCATTTTTATGGAACAGATCCGCCGGAAGGCTCAAAAAAGCCTGTATATGAACGTTTTCTTTCAACCACCCCATTAACACAGAACTTTTATCTGTTTCAAAAATGTCGGAAGGAACGATAAAAATCCCCCAACCGGATTCTTTCAGATAGTTCACATTTTGTTCAAACATTAAGAAATGTGCAAAAGAATTCCCTTCTGAAAAAGCTGTTTGGTAGTTTTTTGCGCGCTCATTTACTGGATAATATCCGATCGGAAAATCCGATACCACGATATCAGAAGGTGCGATCAGCAGTTCCTGCAGGCTGTCTGAATGGGTGTAATGGATTTTTTCCGACAATCCCAGCAAGGATCCGCTGTTGGCCGCGACACTGATCAACAGGTCATCGTTGTCAACTGCTTCCGCAGTCACTTCATTTCCCCTGTTGGCCAAATGCGTCACAACGATATTAAGAAGATTCCCTGTCCCTGCAGTCAGATCTGAAACATGCAGTTTTTCTGTCTTATCTTTTTTTATTTCTCCGATGAAATAAGCGATCAGATATGCAATCGTGTCCGGTGTCATTTGATGATTCATCTGGAGCTTGTCTTCTTTCGTTGCCTTGATGAAAGTCAATTGTATGCTCTTGCGGATGATTTCCTTATCCAATGCATCCAAATTCATCTTTTTGTAGAGGCTGTTCAAGCGTTCGACTGCCTCGTTTGAAGGCAACCCTTCCACTTGTTGTGCTTTTCCTTCAAAGGAAAGATTTTCCAGCGTTTCGGATAACGCTTCTATATATGAAAGTTCAGCTTCCGTTTGAAGTAGTTTGATGGCTTCATCCAATAATCCGAAAAGACTCTCAACATTTGTTGCTTTCAAGTCGTTCACCGTCCCTTACTTTTTGTTGTTCTGTAAAATACAAAAAAACCTGCGAAGGAAGTGACTGATCATTTGCCCCCGCAAGGTTTTTTGTGTGTATGTAATTGGTTGATCGGCAAAAGTACAAGTATTATTTAGCTGTAGGGTATACAGAAACTTGTTTTTTGTCACGGCCTAAACGTTCGAAACGAACGACACCGTCAACTTTTGCAAATAGAGTGTCATCTCCACCGATACCGACGTTAGTACCTGGATGGATTTTTGTTCCGCGTTGACGGTACAAAATTGATCCGCCAGTTACTGTTTGTCCGTCTGCACGTTTAGCGCCTAAACGTTTGGATTGGGACTCACGTCCGTTGGTAGTAGATCCGCCCCCTTTTTTGTGGGCGAACAATTGTAGATTCAATTTCAACATGTGGTTTGCACCTCCTTATTAAGTAGTACAGTTTTTATTGCATTTTTATGGTCACATAATCTGGATATGTCTGAGCGACATCTTCCAGCGAATAGAATAGATGCTTCAGTAAAATCTGCGTAATGTATTGCTGTTCCGCTTCCCTTTCGGAAAGTATTTCCGCATAGAGATACCCGCCTTCGTCATCCGCTTCATCAACAAGCATCTGATAGCCGGCTAAACGTTCAACGCTATTCACAGTTTCGATGGCCAGTACAGAAACAGCGGCACAGATAATATCTTCACCTTCTACTCCATACCCGGCATGTCCCTTAATCTCGAAAGAAAGCAGGTTGCCATGGTCATCTTCTTTAAATTTCACTTCAATCATGGTTATTCACACTCTTATGCGTTGATTGCGTCAATGATTACTTTTGTATAAGGTTGACGATGACCTTGCTTGCGGTGTGTATCTTTTCTTCTCTTGTATTTGAAAGTAGTTACTTTCTTTTCTTTGCCCTGTTTTTCAACAGTGCCTTCTACAGAAGCACCTGTTACGAATGGAGCGCCAATTTTAGTTTCTTCTCCGCCTACAAATACGATTTCATCAAAAGTTACTTTATCACCAGCTTCAGCATCTAATTTTTCAATGTAGATTGCTTGACCAACTTCAACTTTTAATTGTTTACCACCAGTTTTGATAATTGCGTACATATTCTCTGCACCTCCTTATTTTACTTAGACTCGCCAAACGGAGTGCCCTTGCAGGTCTCATGACTCCTATTCGTGCGGTTGTAGCTGTGGTGCGCACATTTACAACATTAATAGTCTACCAAAAACAAAAGCTCCCGTCAACCTAAATGAAAACATTGTTGAAATAAACTGCCATTCTTTCACTGACGACAAAAAAATATAACAAAAAAACAGGGCAATTGCCCTGTTTTTTTGCCGGACTGTCAGCCCTTGCCCTATCCTTAACGGTTCTTGACGAATTCGCTTGAGGACACGATCCGAGTGCCGTATTGTTGCCCGAACTCGGTATCATGCGTAACGATCAGGATGCCGGTTCCTCCAGCAGCAATTTCCTGGATCAGCTTGCCGATGCTGTCGGAAGATTCGCGGTCGAGCGCAGAAGTCGGTTCATCAAAACAAAGGACGCGCGGATTCAGCATCATTGCCCGAGCGATCGCGACCCTTTGCTTCTGGCCTCCGGACAATGTTGACGGCATCGCCTCCAGTTTGTCGTCCAATCCCATTTGCTCCAATAATCCGGCTGCTTTCGCTGCCAGTTCTTCGCGGCTGCCCAGTTTTTGGGCAAGCGGCGCTTCCAGCAGATTATCCAGCACAGAAAGGTTCGGGAACAGAGCATAGTCCTGAAACACCATGCCGATTTTGTTTTGGTAAAGGCGCCTTTTTTTGCGGTCCACATATTCTGCGCCCTTCAAACCTTGTTTGCACAAGACGGCATCCTCGATCGAAATGGTGCCTTGGTCTGCTTTTTCCAGATTGTTGAGCAAGCGCATCAAGGTCGTTTTGCCCGTTCCGGAACGACCCACAAGCACAACGATCTCACTGGAATCGATGTGGAATGAAAAATCATCGATTACGGTTATGTCATGATAAGACTTTTTTAGATTCATCGCATTTAATAACATGATTGCCGCTCCCCCCTAAAAGTTCCCTTTGGATTCAAGTTTATTCAGCAGCACCGTAATGACAGCCGTAACGGATAAATAGACGATACCGACTGCCAGGAAAGGCACCAACGAGGCATACGTATTCGCAGCAATCTGACCTGCGCGCAACAGTTCCCCGAGACCGATGACATAAACCAAAGATGTATCTTTTACTAGCGCAATCACTTCATTCCCTACAGATGGCAATACGATCTTAGTGACCTGAGGAATGATGATTTTGAAAAATCCTCTGACCTTACCGATACCCAACACCGAAATGGCCTCGAACTGTCCTTTCGGAACAGCAGTGATACCTCCACGGAAGATTTCCGCATAATAGGCAGCGTAGTTGATCATATATGCCAAAATTGCTGCCGAAAAACGATCCAATGTGATGCCTATCAGCGGCAAACCGAAGAAAACAAACATCAATTGCAAAAGCAATGGTGTCCCTCTCATGATGAAGACATATATCTGGATCAGAAAACCCAGCCACTTCGGTCCGTAAACCCGGATGACGGCGATCAGAAATCCTAACGGAATGCTGGAGATCCCTATGATGAAGAATAACGTAAGTGTCATCTTCAAGCCGTCAAGCAATGATGGCAGTATCGTCTGTATCAAGTCCATTTCATAAACCTCTTTCTTACCTTTTATTTTCGTTATTCACTATAGAACCATTTGTCGTAAATTTCATCGAAGGTTCCGTCTTCCTTCATGTCGGCCAATGCTGCATCGACACGCTCCTGCAGTTCCGTGTTGTCCTTTTTGAAGGCAACCGCCATTTCGTCTTCCCCGAAGTTATCCTCCAGGACACGGTAGATGTCTTTCCCGGACTGCTTCATGTAGTAGCGCCCGTAGACTTCACCGACGACGATGGCATCCACACGGCCTGATTCCAGGTCGCTGAAGGAATTATTATTGGAGGGATAGAGCACCAGATCCCCGCCCAATTTTCCAAATATCCCTGACTCATCTTCCATGATCTTATCCACTGAGCTGGAGGATTGTTGTGTCGAAACCAACTTCCCTTCCAAATCAGCTTTCGTTTGGATATCGCTGTCCTTCAAAACGATGATGGATTGCGCATCCACGATGTAGGGTTCGCTCAAAAGGACTTTTTCAGCCCTTTCCGGCGTGATGGCATAGCCATTCCAGATCATATCGATGTTACCGGAATCCAATTCAGTTTCCTTCATAGCCCAATCAATCGGCTGAAAAACCATTTCGGCCCCGATCCGTTCACCGACCTCTTTCGCCAGATCGACATCGAATCCGATGATTTCATTGTTGTCATCACGGAATCCCATCGGCGCAAAAGTGTCATCCAAACCCACGGTCAACGTTTCCTCAGCAACAGCTTCCGAACTGGCGGAAGCATCATCCGAAGCCCCACCGCTGCATCCAGCCAACAACAACAAACCCGTTCCGATCAAGGCAGCTCTTTTCAGTTTATCCAACATGCAGCTTTCCCCCTCAACAAACAATTTTATTATTCAGCGAACCAAGTTGCGTAGATTTCATCGTATGTTCCATCTTCACGCATTTCATTCATCGTTTCGTCAATCGCTTCTTTCAGCGCCACATCTTCCTTGCGTACACCCACACCATACTCTTCCTCGCCAAAATTATCGGTAAGAACGGTATACTTTTCCTCACCTTTTAGTTTCATTGTGTAACGGCCCAACACTTCGTCAACGACGATTGCATCACTGCGGCCGCTTTCCAGGTCGTTGAACACATCATTGAAAGTAGGGTACAAAATCGGCGCTCCTCCATCAAACTCAGCAGCAATTCCTGTTTCATCGGCAATGATGGCATCGAATGCAGCAGATCCTTGTTGCGTCGCGACTACTTTTCCGGCCAAATCGGCTTTGGTCTTGATATCACTGTCTGCCATCGTGACGATGATTTGGCTGTTGTTCAGATAAGGTTCTGTGAAAAGTACTTTCTCTTTGCGCTCTTCCGTGATGGTATAGCCATTCCAGATCATGTCGATGTTACCGGAAGCCAATTCGGTTTCCTTCATTGCCCAATCGATTGGTTGGAAAGTGATTTCCACATCCAAGCGTTCCGCAACCTCTTTCGCCAAGTCGACATCGAAACCGACGATTTCGCCGCTTTCATCCTTAAAGCCCATCGGTGCAAAAGTATCGTCCAACCCCATCACCAATGTTTCTTTGATTCCTGAATCTTCCGATCCGGTTGCAGAAGAATCCTCAGCAGCTCCTCCACCGCATGCAGCCAATAAACTTGTAGATGCCAACAACATTAATGCTAATTTTTTCATATTCTTCTCCTCCATATGTGTGTATTTTTTACTACCCTGTTTTTGTGGTGGTCCCCCATCACGCCGGTTCCAATAAAAAAAGCCCTCTAACTTCCTGCTGAAAGTTAAAGGACGATTGAAGTCGTGGTTCCACCTTTTTTTGCGGCATCTTCACAGAAACCGCCTCATAACGTTCCGTTTGAAACGTCAGTGCTGTAACGGGCACAACCGAGTCAGCCTACTGAGGACAACAGGCGCTGTCTTTTCGGCATCCTTGCTCAGAGACGTGATTTCACTGATTTCTATTGTTTGCTCGCACCACCCGCAAACTCTCTGGAAATAGGCAAAAGTTACTTTTTCTCTTCATTGCATTTAGAATTTAAGACAATGATACCACAGCGTCCGGGAAATGCAAGTATTTCATTAAAAAAGGTCTCATTCATTTCTCATCATGATTAATCATACATCCAGCCCACAAGCTTGAACAATGGATAATATATCACAATGAACAACACAATGTTCAACACGATAGTTGGCCCTAATCGCTCGGAAGCGAATGCGCTGAAATCAAGCTGCGTAATGTCCATCAAGCTGTAAAAACCAAAAACGAATGAATCCACCATAACGATCGCGAGGATGAACAACAACGCCAACACAAAGACGTTTTCCGTCAGGTATTTCTGCATTTTCTTCACGAAGTACACGATCACCGCAAAAGCGACTGCGTAAACGCCCAAAATGCCGCTGTAATAACTGTCGAACAAAAGCCCGAACAAAACCGCATACAACTGCATCGGCTGCTTGGGGAAATAGTAGGAAAAAAGCACGAACCCGAACAGCGCCAAGTGGGGCACGAGGATATACTCTTCACTGACAAACTGGCCCGGGAAGGCATTGATCAAAAAGCCATCCAATATCAAAAGCAAGTAAAGCATCACGGGGATGAAATAAGTGTGATGCAAAGATCTGTTCTGCACCATCACTCACCACTCCCGCTCAGCCGTTTGATGACCGTCACGAAGCGGATATTGTAAACCTCTCCGGCAGGCTCGATCGTCACCTGCTTGAACAGGCCGTAGCTGTCCATGGATACTTCTTTGACGGTACCGATCAACAAGGCGCTTGGCGAAACGCCTCCCAATCCCGATGTGATCACGCTGTCGCCCGGATTGATCACTGCATCAGGGGCAATCTGGGACATGGAAAGCATCTTCGTATCCTCATCATAGCCATTGACGATGCCATGGACAGGTCCGGATTCAGTTTGGATTTCAGCTGACACGCGGTTAGTCGTATCGTTAGAAGTGGTCAAAAGCAGGACTTTCGCGCTGGTTGAATTGACTTCGGATACACGGCCGATCAGACCGTTTCCGGCCATCACCGACATATCGACCTCTACCCCGTCCTGGGAACCTTTGTCGATGACGATTTGGTTCAGCCAACTGTCCGGATTGCGGGATACCACAGAAGCATTGATCTGTTCATATTCTGATAAAGTACTTTTCAGTTCAAGTTCTTCCTGCATCCGTGCATTTTCTTGCTCCAGATTATAGACTTTCACTTGCAGCTCATAAACGGTATCAATTTTACTTTTTAAAGATTGATTTTCTTCATACGTATTCATCAGGTTATCGACTGAATCAACAAAATTCGCCACTACTTCCGCTGGCTTAGAAAATATTCTCGCAATAGAGCCTGTCACATCGTTCCCTACTTGTTGCGGTATCGATGTATCTTCTCTGTTGTTGGTAAGAGAATATGCTATCAAGCTGATAAAGGTGATCACACTGATCAATAGGATAATCAATTTTTTATTGTTAAAAAACTGATTCACATTGACACCTCATTTCGTACATCACTTTCAATTACATTCATTGTGCTTAATGCCTTAAACTTTTACGCTTGTACACGTTAATATTCTTCAATGTTTCGCCTGTTCCGATGGAAACGCAGTCCAATGGATCGTTGGCGATAAATACAGGAACTTCCGCTTCCGCCGAAATGACTTCAGCAATGTTCTTCAACAAAGCCCCACCGCCTGTCAAAACGATGCCATGGTCAATGACGTCAGCAGATATTTCGGGAGGTGTCTCTTCCAGAACTTCCCTCACGGAAAGGATGATATTCTCGACCACATCATGAATCGCAACCGCTACATCCTCGGCATGGATCTCCAAAGTCTTGGGCAGGCCGTTCACCATATCCCGGCCTCTTATTTCCATGGACCCGTATGAAGCCGCCTTTTCGATATCGGCACAGCCGATCGTTATTTTGATGTTCTCGGCAGTCCTTTCACCGATCAACAGACCGTACTTTTTGCGTATGAATTGAATGATCGCCTCATCCATACGATCGCCGCCGGCTGTACTGGAACGGCTTGTAACGATTCCTCCAAGTGAAATCGTCGCAACATCCGTCGTCCCGCCACCGATGTCCACCACCATATTGCCTGTAGGCGCGTGCACCGGAAGACCCGCACCCACAGCGGCAGCGAAAGGCTCCTCTATGATGAAAGCTTCTTTGGCACCGGCTGTCCGGGTAGCATCAAGAACTGCCCGTTTCTCCACTTCCGTTACGCCACTCGGTACGCAGACCATCACGTATGGTTTGATGAATGCATTTCCAGTCGCTTTTTTGATGAAATATTTCATCATTGCGACAGTTGTATCATAATCCGCAATGACGCCTTCTTTCATCGGGCGGGATGCCACAATGGTGCCGGGTGTCCTGCCAAGCATCTGGAAAGCCTCTTCCCCAACGGACAGAATCTCTCCCGTGTGGATATTTTTTGCTACGACAGAAGGTTCTCTGATCACGATGCCCTTGCCGGCTATGAAGACGATCGTATTGGCCGTACCTAAATCAATTCCGATGTTTTTTCCTTTAAAATTCAAACTTACCAAGTACTTCTCATCCTTCCGTCTGATTGACTACAAACTCTCCCACAAACAAATTCTTTTCTATTTTACCACAAACCGGAACAAGAAAAACATCAATGTAACAAACAAAAGAAAGAATTAATCAATTTGACAGGAATGCCGTTGATCGGTAATACTGTCGTCAATAATCTGCCCTAATTGACATAATATGTCTACACGGACCACAGTGAAACCTCCAGCAGGGCGGCGTTCCCTGATGAACATCAGGTAAGCGGCAAACCCATTCGCCAAGCATTTAAAAAGGGCCCGAGACAGTGTCCCGGACCCTTTGATCGCTTAATTTAAGGAAAATTAGATTTTTTCTACGTTAGAAGCTTGCGGTCCACGGTTTCCATCAACGATTTCGAATGAAACTGCTTGTCCTTCTTCTAATGATTTGAATCCGTCGCCCAAGATAGCTGAGAAATGTACGAATACGTCATCTCCGCTTTCGCGTTCGATAAATCCAAAGCCTTTTTCTGCGTTAAACCATTTTACTGTTCCTTTTTCCATGAAAAATTCCTCCTCGTGCAAAGCACTCAAAATTGTTATTCTTGCTTTTGGTACGATAGGAATGTTCACGACAATCTTTTCTTTACCAAACAAAAACACTAACATAATGATATATCAGGTTTTCCGATATTGCAAGTTTTTTGCCATCAGATTTTCATTTTCCCCTGCGGATCCGGATCCTAAATGATGCCGTATTCGCGCAGGCTGAGATAGTCATCGACCCCGATGATGAAATGATCGAGGATCTCGATCCCCATCATTTCCCCGCATTCCACCATCCTGCGGGTGAATACCAGATCGGCTTCCGAGGGATCGGGATTCCCGGAAGGATGATTGTGCGCGAGGATGATCCGCGCCGCCGCAAACCTTACCGCCTCACGGAAAATCTCGCGCGGATGCGCGACCGAACTGTTCAGACTGCCGATAAAGATCGTCTTTTTCTTGATGATTTCGTTCTTTGTGTTCAGATAGACAGCCACCACATGCTCCTGCTGGAGATCGCGCATCTCTTTCTGCAGAAGTGTCCCGGCGCTTTGCGTCGAGGTGATCGTTCCGCTCTTCAATTGCGTGGCATTGGCTACGCGGACTCCCAATTCGACACAGGCCTTGATTTCGATCGCTTTGGTTCGGCCGATTCCATTGATCGCAGTCAACTCTTCCAGTGAAGCCATCTTCAAGGAATGCAGATCCTCGAACTCATTCAGCACCCGTAACGCCAACTGCATGACATTGCTGTCTCTGGGCCCTGTCCGCAGAATGATCGCCAATAATTCATGCGTCGCCAGGGCTTTTTCTCCGAATTGATCCAATCTTTCACGCGGGCGCGAGGCTTTCGGAACCTCCATCAGCAGATTTGTTTCTTGCACCATCCTGTTTTACCCCTTTCCTTCCGTCTACTCAATAGATACGCAGGAAGGAGCGGAACAGGTTATTTCTCTTTCAGCCAATCCATGACCGCATGCAGGTCCGGCAAAATGGCTATCGTTTTCGCTTTCGCTTCGTCATCAGGAACGATCAGATCCGGGATCATGATCACTTCAATGCCCGCATCGTAGGCCGCACGGATGCCATTAAGCGAATCTTCCAGGATCAGACAGTCTTCTTTCGGAATGTCGAGGGGTTTCCAGGCACTCAGGAAAATTTCCGGATCCGGTTTGGCGAAGGACACTTCATCCCCGCAGACTTGGTAGCGGAAGTACTGCGAAATATCAGCCAATTCGAGGTAAAAGCTGACCTCTCTCCTCCGGCTGCTGGAAGCAACGACGCACACCACGCCTTCCTCCTTCAGAAAGGCCAGCAGATCATAAAGGCCTTTTTTGATCGGAAGGCCCTGCTCGGAGGCGATGTCCGTCTGCCTCTTCTTCATTTTTCTCAAGAACCGTTCCGCCAGCTCAGCATCGCCGAAGTCGGAAGCCAATTCAGGCATCACATCTTTATCGGATCGCCCTACTTGTTTCAGGTAATAGTCGAAGTCGAACGCTATCGGCAAAGCCATTTCTTCAGCCAATTCGCCTTGTGCCTGATATCCCAACGTTTCGGTATCGAACATCAATCCATCCATATCAAAAATGACCGCTTTTTTACGCATCTCAAAACTCCTTATTCATCAATAAATAATGTCTTACTTCGGAAAGAAAATACAGCGAACCCGTAATCAATAACATGCCCTCTTCGGATTGTTTCGCCTTCAGATCATCGATCGCAAAGCGCCAATCTTCGTAGGCTTCAGCTTCCGATACGCCCATCCGCTCGCACAGTTCCTTGACTGATGCAGCCCTTGGGAAATCGAAACTGGTCACGTGCAGCTTGCTGCCGGGAATCGACTTGATCAACTGGCCCATTTCCTCCAGGTCCTTATCCGCCAACGCCGCCAACAGAATGGTGATATCCTTATCAGAAAACTTCTTTTTGACCGCTTCAGTCAGCACTTCCATAGCCGGGATATTGTGGGCGCCATCCAGCATGACAAACGGTTCTTGCGAAACGATCTCCATCCGGACCGGCCAAGCCGTCCCCAGAAGCCCTGATTTGATCGTCGTTTCCGAGTAATTTAAAGCGTATTTTTTGCAGAACAGCAAGAAAGTTTGCAGCGCAGTAGCCGCATTGTCGACTTGATGGCCCCCCATCAGTGCGATTTCAAGGTTTTCGAAGGTTCCCAACGGAGAGGCGAAATCAAAGACTTCATGGTAATCAGAACCCTCATGCCAATTGGAGATGCTGAAGTCCATGCCGAATGCATACAAAGGTGCAGCCTGTTTTTCCGCAGTGTCCCGCATCACCGACAAAGCATCTTCAGGCAATCTTCCGATGACAACCGGTGTCCCTTGCTTGATGATGCCAGCTTTCTGATAGGCAATCTCCGCAAGGGTGTCCCCGAGGATATTGCTGTGGTCTTTGCCTATCGTCGTGATGAGCGACAAATCCGGCTCGGCAACATTCGTGCTGTCGTAAAGCCCGCCCAGGCCGACTTCCAACAATACGACATCGCAAGGGTGGGATCCAAAATAGGAGAACATCATGGCGGTCACCACTTCGAATTCCGTCAGCGGACCCATATCCGTCAGGCTGATTTCCTCATAGAGTGCATGCAGGATGTTCGCTTGCTCCAGCACGTCCTCATCCGGAATGTTCTCCCCGTTCACCCCGATCCTTTCATTGAAACTGACGATATGCGGCGAGGTGAAGGTGCCCACCGTATAGCCAGCCGCCATGAACAGGCTTCTTAAGTAAGCAACATTCGATCCTTTTCCGTTTGTTCCGGCAATATGGATGGATCTGAATTTACGTTCCGGGTGATCCAGTTTTTCCATCAACCATTTCATCCGGACTATTCCGGGTTTAGGGCCCATGCCTTTGCGGGTATGGATCCATTCCATCGCTTCTTCATAAGTTGCAAACATCTACCTCTTCACTCCATTTCTATTTAAGAAGAACCCTATCTACAAAGGAACTTGCTAATAGGGTTCTTCCTGTTCAATTTGATTCACTCATCAAGCTAACTGTTCTTTCAGGGCAGCGATGCGTTCTTCAACGGCCGCCAATTTTTCGCGGTATTCCGTCCCTTTTTGTTTCTCCCCGTCGATTACAGCCTGCGGGGCTTTGCTGACGAATTTTTCGTTATTCAATTTGCTTTCCACACGGTCGACTTCTTTGGTCAATTTCTCCGCTTCCTTTTCGAGACGGGAAATCTCATCTTCCAATTTGATCAGACCGGCCAACGGCATGTATACCTCTCCGCCTGAGAAAACTGCGGTTACAGCGTCGCTGGCAGCCTGGATATGTTGGCTGATTTCCAGTGTATCCGGATTGCAGAAGCGGAAGATGTACGATTCGTTGGCGCGGAAAATCGCTTCGGTCGCATCGTCATTCACTTTCAGCTGCATCGGAACTTTCTTGGACAGCGGTGTGTTCATTTCAGCGCGGACATTGCGGACGCCGCGGATCAGTTCGATCAGTTTTTCCATCGCTTCTTCAGCGGCTTCATCGATATAGCTGTCATCCGCTACCGGATAGGCTGCCGTCACGATGGAAGCGCCTTGATGCGGTACATTTTGCCAGATTTCCTCGGTGACGAACGGCATAACCGGATGCAACAAGCGCAACACGTTATCCAAAACATAAGCCAAAATGCTGCGGGTTGTCTGTTTTGCCGCTTCGTTTTCACCTTGCAGAACTTCTTTGGACATTTCGATATACCAGTCGCAGTAATCATCCCAGATGAAACGGTACAGCAAGCGGCCGGCTTCCCCGAATTCAAACTTCTCGAACAGGTCCGTCACTTTTGTGATGGTCTTGTTCAGGCTGGAAAGGATCCATTTATCTGCGATTGTCTTTTCCCCTGAAATGTCGATATCGTCGAAAGTCAGATCTTCCAAATTAAGCAGCACATAACGGCTGGCATTCCAGATTTTGTTGATGAAGTTCCAGGATGCATCCATCTTCTCATAGCTGAAGCGGACATCCTGACCGGGTGCGGAACCGTTCGCCAGGAACCAACGCAAGGCATCCGCCCCGTATTTTTCGACCACATCCATCGGGTCGATTCCGTTTCCGAGCGATTTGCTCATCTTGCGGCCTTGCTCATCACGGATCAGACCATGGATCAGCACATTCTCAAACGGACGCTTTTCCGTGAACTCCAGACTCTGGAAGATCATCCGGCTTACCCAGAAGAAGATGATGTCATATCCGGTCACCAAAGTGCTGGTAGGGAAATACCGTTTGAAATCTTCCGCCTCTTCATCCGGCCATCCCATCGTCGAGAACGGCCAAAGCGCTGAACTGAACCATGTATCCAGGACATCCTCATCCTGCGTCCAGTTTTCGCTGTCGCTTGGAGCCTCCATACCTACGTACATTTCGCCGGTTTCCTTATGGTACCAAGCCGGGATTTGATGTCCCCACCATAATTGACGAGAAATGACCCAATCATGGACGTTGCCCATCCAAGTCAGGAAAGTATTTTCAAAACGTTCCGGATAGAAGGAAACTTTTTCTTCTGTGGATTGGTTTCCGACTGCCCTTTCAGCCAACGGTTGCATTTTGACGAACCATTGTGTCGAGATGCGTGGTTCCACAACAACGTTTGTGCGTTCCGAATGTCCGACACTGTGGGTCATTTCCTCAATTTTGACCAAATAGCCCAGTTCTTCCATATCTTTTACGATCGCTTTGCGCGCTGCGAAACGGTCCATGCCTGCATATTTTCCGGCTGCTTCGTTCATCGTCGCATCATCGTTCATGACGTTCACTTGCGGCAAATCATGGCGCAAACCGACTTCGAAGTCGTTCGGGTCATGGGCCGGTGTGATTTTTACGACACCAGTCCCAAAGTCCATCTCGACATAATCATCCGCAATGACCGGGATTTCCCGATTCACAAGCGGCAACGTCACTGTCTTGCCGATGAACTGCTGATATCTTTCATCTTCCGGATGAACCGCAATGGCAGTATCTCCCAACATGGTTTCCGGACGGGTAGTCGCCAACTCCAAGTAGCCAGAACCATCTGTCATCGGATAGCGGAAGTGATAGAAGGCGCCCTGAACGTCCTTGTGGATGACTTCAATATCGGATAAGGCCGTTTTCGCTTTGGGATCCCAGTTGATGATGTAAGCGCCTCGGTAGATCAAGCCTTTTTCGTACAAGCCGACGAAGACTTTGCGGACTGCATCCGATAAACCGTCGTCCAGAGTGAATCGCTCACGGTCATAATCAACGGAAATGCCCATTTTTCCCCATTGCTCGCGGATGACGCTTGCGTAGTCCTCTTTCCATTCCCAAACCTTGTCGACAAAGGCTTCGCGGCCCAAGTCATAACGGGTAAGCCCGTCCTCGGCCAGTTTTGCTTCAACTTTGGCTTGGGTGGCGATGCCGGCGTGGTCCATACCCGGCAACCACAACGTATCGAATCCTTGCATGCGTTTTTGGCGGATCAGCATATCCTGCAGCGTCACATCCCAGGCATGGCCCAAGTGCAGTCTGCCGGTTACGTTGGGAGGCGGAATCACGATCGAATAAGGTTTTTTGCTCTTGTCTCCGCTAGGCTTGAACAGCCCCGCTTCCACCCATTGTTGATATTTCCCAGATTCTACTTGCTGGGGTTGATACTTTGTCGGCATTGCGTCTGCTTTAGACATTCAGCCACTCCCTCTCTCTTTTTCATTGATTTGTTGCGAAAAAAAACGCCCTGCATATGAATATGCAGGACGATATGAATCGCGGTACCACCTAAATTACAGGAATCTGATTCCTGTCTCTCTTTTTGATAACGGAGAATACTCCGAGCTGCGCTACCCAGTCCACAGACCTTCACACAACTTGCTCACAAGCTACTTCACTTTCCTTCCCCAAAAAAGCTTTCACCAAACGCTTTTCTCTCTTGTGTGGTTCCGGGTAAGCTACTCTTCTTGATCGATGCTTTATTTATACTTCACTAGTTTAGCACCTTTTCATTGAAATCTCAATGCGATTAAAGTAATTTTTTGGCAGCTGCCAATGCTGCTTCCTCATCCGGCTCCGTCGCGATTTCAGGGACGATCTCCATATAGGAAAGGACGCCTTCCTTGTCGATGACGAATACGCTGCGGGCCAACTTGTTGCCTAATTTGGGAACTTTCAGTCCATAAGCTTCCCCAAACTCGCCTGCATCGTCATGCAGCATCTGCATATCGATGCCGTTTGCCGAGCACCAGTTGATCAATTCTTCTTTTGTATTTTTCGAAACCGACAACAGTGTCAAACCTTCGATGTTTGCTGCCGTCTCGTTGAATTTGCGTGTTTGTTTGTCGCAAACGCTTGTGTTGATGTCCGGGAATACGCTGATCAAGACAACCGAACCGCGCAAATCATACAAGGATACCTTTTCGTCTTCTGTGTTGTACAACGAAAATGCCGGCGCCTTCTCCCCGACTACGGGCTGATTCCCTAAAACTTCAACAATTTCACCTTTTAATGTCACTTGCATGAAAACATTCCCCCTAATCCGATAGTACTTTCATTATACAGATAAGCAGTGATTTATGGTAAGGATACGCTCATGCAAAGCGGATTACAGCAAATCCGAAAAGAGTGCCTCGTCCTGGCTGGCGGTGTCCTCCCGGCCGGTTATGCTCGACACTACAATGCCCGCAACCGCACGTGCCACGAGCGGTTCAACATCAAGGAGCGCTTCAAAACGTCTGGCCTTACCCAAATGCGGTTTCGTTTTTGGTGACGGCGGCGCAAAAATCGTGCAGCAGTCTTCGAACGGTTGCACCGACAAATCAAAGGTATCGATTTTCTGCGCCAATTCGATGATTTCCAGTTTGTCCATCGTTGCGACAGGACGAATGATCGGCGTCGTTGTGACATCATTGATGGCAATCATACTCTCCAGCGTCTGGGAAGCGACTTGGGCCAAAGATTCTCCATTAAAGATAGCCAGCCCTTTGCGTTCCGCTCTGATGGCATCCGTGATCCGCATCATCATCCGGCGCGTGATCGTCATCAGATAATCCGCCGGCACTTTCTCTTTGATTTCTTCCTGGATTTCTGTGAACGGAACTTCGATGAACTGGATTTCACCGCCGAATTTAGTCAATTTGGCAGCCAGATCTTTGGCTTTCTGCAAGGCTTGCGGACTTGTGTAAGGCGGACTGTGGAAGTGGATCGCCTCAATCTTTACGCCGCGTTTCATGGCAAGATACCCAGCCACTGGCGAATCGATGCCACCGGAAAGCATGAGCATGCCTCTGCCGCTGGAACCGACAGGCAAACCGCCAGCACCCTGGTAGGTTTGCGTGCTGAGCATGATGCCGCTGGTCTTGATGTCTACCCGCACAAGGATGTCCGGTTGCTTCATCTTGACCGAAATGCCAGGAAATGCACCCAGTACGGTTGCCCCCAGCTCGGCATTCATGAAGGTCGTGTCATGCTCATAGTCATGATCCGAACGGCGCGTGGCTATTTTGAATGTCTTTCCGGCCGTCTCCATTTTGGCAAGCAACTCCACCAAAACCCTTTTCACTTCATTGAGATCACGCGAAACGAGATAGACCGGCGAGTAGTTTTGGATGCCGAACACATGCTTTAAGCGGTCGATAATGACTGCCTCATCAGCTCCGTTCAATTCCAACAACATAAAATCATGCTCGGGTTTGATTTTGATCTCCGGATGATCCTTTGTGACCATCCTGACATTTTGCGCCAATTGCTGGACAAAACGTTTTTTATTTTTCCCTTTGGTCGACAATTCGCCAAAGCGGATTTGAATGTGCGTTTCCATTTATATTCTCTTCCAATCAGTGAGTTATTCTATTGTATCTTTTGGAACTGTTCATGCAGCGTCCGGAAATGTTCAATGAAGGATTCCGCTTCCGCTTCCGTATTCTCGCCGGAAAGGCTTATCCTGACCGCACACTGGCTCCAGGAAACCGGCACGCCCATCGATCCCAACGTATAGGGAGTGCCTTTCTTTCTGCTTGAGCAGGCGCTGGTGGTTGAAATGAAAATGCCTTGGCTTTCGAAAGCATGGACCATCACTTCTCCCCTGACGCCTTTCATGGCAAAACAGAGGATATGGCCGGCGCCATCTTCAGGCGAAAAGATTTGGACATCCTCATATTCCGAAATGGCCGCAACCAACTTATTCCGAACCAACTGTTCTTGTTTACGGCTTGAGGCGCTGTTTTCAAGCGTCATGCGCAAGGCTTTCGCCATCGCTGCGACTCCTGCGACATTCTCTGTCGTGCTGCGCATGCCCGATTCTTGCCCGCCTCCCGTCAACAGCGGTGCGATCCGTTTGCCATGTTTCTTGTAAAGGATGCCTACGCCTTTGGGACCGTTGAATTTGTGCGCTGAAAGCGACAAGAGATCCACACGGGGATGTCGGATCAGCGGCTCGCATTCACCGACAGCCTGCACGGCATCAACATGGAAATGGACCCAAGGATAATTTTCCAGCAACTCGCCGATAGCTTCGATCGGTTGGATGCTGCCGACTTCATTATTGATGGCCATGACGCTCAGCAGGACCGTATCTTTTCTTATCGCTTTCTCAAGCTCCTCGATGGACACAATTCCGTTCGCGTCGACAGGCAAATAGCTGATTTCAAACCCTAACTTTTCCAACTGCTCCAATGATTTGGTGACTGCAGGATGTTCGACCGAAGAAGCGATCATGTGCTTCCCTGCAGCGAATTTCTCCATCGCGGTGCCTTTGATTGCCCAGTTGTCGCTCTCTGTACCACCGCTGGTGAAGAAAATTTCATCCGGCTGGGCACCCAGCAATTGGGCAATCTGTTTGCGCGATTGCTGAAGCAAAGCATCCGCTTCATTGCCTAATCTGTGCAGACTGGAAGGATTGCCAAAAAATTGTTCATTCACCTTCCGGTAAGTATCCAAAACCTCCGGATACATTTTTGTTGTTGCACTGTTGTCAAAATAAATCATCTTTATCTACACTTCCTTAATAACTTTGCACTCTCTTCGGGACATCCTATCCATTATATAGAAAATGCCCGACCATTAAAAGCATCCGGCATAAATTTCTTCCGTTCGCATCCGACAGCATCGGAAAAGGGGCCGAGACAATGTCCCGACCCCTGCATTTTTATTGGTTATGTGTTTAGTAGTAGCGGCGATTTTTTTCTTCCTGGTATGATTCTTCCACTTTGCGGGCAGCCCCTGCTTCGACGCGATTCAGCGGAATTTTGATGGCTTCCAACGCACCTTCGTAGTCATATTCGCGATGGAAAAGCACCAACGCTTTGTTGATGGCATTTTCGATCTCCACATGCGAATGACGGAAACGGTTTGCGTACTGGATCATATACTCCGTCAGCATTGCATTGTCCACAATCGCTTGGGTTTGGTTATCCAACATTTCGATGTCCTCTTCGCACATCTTGGAAATCGCATCAATTTCGTCCATATCGATCTTCACGCGGTTCAATTTGGAAGCCAGATCCTCGATGCGGTCCGTGACCGAGAAGAAAAGATCCAAATAGACTTTCGGCAATCCAGGCAAATGGTATTTTTCGATGGTCCGTTTCATGTTGCGCATATCCAACTCGTAAAGATCGATGCTGTCCTTGATTTCCTTTTCGCGGTTGCGCAAATCACTGAGGTTGCTGACCAATTCAGACTGTTCCTTGTCGATTTCCGAAAGGCGTTGGCTGATTTTTTCGTAATATTCGCGGACAACCGAGTAGGAAATTTCATGTTCCTTCATCATCTTATCGTAGTAACGCAAGGCTTCATTTTCCTTCAGCAGCTGCTCTTCGAACTCTTGCGCGCGGCCCAATTCATTCTTATTCAAGAAGTAATTCTGGGAGACGCGGTCGATTTCAAGCAGCACATAGCGATTGCTCTGCAGGACATGATCCATTTTCTTCTGCAGATTCGCTGTATGACGGCCCACAAAATCCTTGGCTTCCATTTCTTTCTCCATGATGGCATAGACCGCTTCGATGTCGCGTTCGACCTTATCCATCTTCTTGCCGGCTTCATTGATGTCGGCAAGGCCGATGGAATCTTTTGCTTCCTGGATCTCTTTTTCGACAGCAGCGATCTCAGCGGAGACATCCACACCTTCGAAAATGTACTTCTCATCCAACAAGCGTTGGTAGCCGTCTTTCAGATCATTCACTTGTTCTTCATACTCTGTTTTGATTTTTTCGTTCAGCTCAGGGATCTTTTCAACGACTTCTTCCATCACCAGCAGATCCTGCTCGATGCGCGACAAGATTTCTTTGGCTTCCATATGGTCGCCCTCGTTCGTCAACGAGTTGAATTTCGTGAAATCCAACTCCATGTAATTCAGGTTCTTTTCCAACGTTTCGATGGCCGGACCGAATGTAAAGCTGTGCGCCAATAATTGTTTGCGGATTTTATTGTAGCGTTCCTGGATTTCTTCCAACTCTTTGCGGTTTTCCTGCGCACTTTCCAATAATTTTTCGAGTGCCTTGTTCACTTTTTCAACGCTGTTTTTCGTTTCGTCGATCAATTGATCCGCTTGCGAAATGGCTTGCTTTGCCTTGATGAAATTCATGCGTTGGATGTACTGTTCCGCACTGACCAACGCCGCCTCGATTTCCGGATACTGAAAACGCGTGATGGTCTGCCATGTAGCTTGCCAACTTTCATACGTGCGCTTCGTTTGCCCTGTCAAATTCATATTTTTCAACGTGAACAGGTTATCGGCCACCGGTATGGCCATCGCTTTTTGTTTCTTCTCATCGATTTCTTTGATCCGATTCGCTTGTTGCCTCGTCAAGTACATGATCGCACCGTACCCGATCAACACTAACAATATTATCGCTACTAACCAATATATAAACTCCATCAATAAATCCTCCACCTATTCCGACAATTTCGTTTATTTGATCTGAAAATTGAAAACGCCCAATATATCTCATTTTTTAGTATAACATAGAAAGAACCAATCAGAAACCAGAAAATTATATGGAAACTTAATTCCTTGCCTTGGAATCGCGAAAGCCTTCCGGCACTGACCAAAGCCCGAAAAACATCACTTTTCCATTGCATTAACTTCTTTTGTTTGGTACAATAATCTTCGTGTAAAATAATGCAGCGAGAAAGAAGCACCCGCGTCAACAGTTCATCGCCATCGAAAGATGGTTCAATTGCGTACCCTTGCGGCTGCATAAGGTGAAGATTGAAGGATCAACTGCACGCATTGCTGACTTATCATTCTTATTTTACTCCAAAAATCAAACATTTATTGGAGGAATTTTATTATGTCACGTTATACAGGACCAAGTTGGAAACAAGCTCGTCGTCTAGGAATCTCCCTTTTGGGAACAGGTAAAGAATTGGAGCGTCGTCCATACGTTCCAGGTCAACACGGCCCTAACAACCGTAAAAAATTATCTGAATATGCTATGCAATTGCAAGAAAAACAAAAATTGCGTCACATGTACGGTATGAACGAACGTCAATTCGCAACTTTATTCAAAAAAGCTGGTAAAATCAAAGAAGGTAAACAAGGTGTTAACTTCATGATCTTATTGGAACAACGTTTGGATAACGTAGTTTACCGTCTAGGTTTGGCTTCTACTCGTCGTCAAGCACGTCAATTAGTTAACCACGGTCACGTAACTGTCGATGGCAAACGTGTTGACATCCCTTCATACGAAGTATCAGTCGGCCAAGTAATCGGCTTGCGCGAAAAATCTAAAAACTTGGTAGTTGTTAAAGCAGCTGCTGAAGCTTTGTTCGGACGTCCTGACTTCATTACTTTCGACGAAGAAAAATTAGAAGGTTCATTGAACCGTCTGCCAGTTCGCGAAGAATTGCCAGCTGAAATCGATGAGTCATTCGTAGTAGAATACTACAACAAATTAGGCTAATCTCCCCGGAGAGCAGCATCAAGGAAACGGCAAAGCAATTTGCCGTTTTTTTTGTACAGGAAAAGCGGAACGGGTTCGTTCAGCCCTTCTTTAAGGAAACACTGTGACCTAATCGGTCAAGTGTATCATGCCTCTAAGCGATTGAAATCGCAAGAGTCATGACAATTTAGGAAATCTGGCCTCGCAACGTTCCCTACGGTCACCTTGTACTGGGACTCTAAGGGATGAATCCCTAAGACTCCCATGCAATTGAGCATCGTAGAGCGCAATTGCTGAGAGACTTCCGAAACAAAGGAATCAACGTGACCGTACCGGTCAGTTGTATCATGTTTCTAAGCCATCAAAGATGGCAAGAACCATGACAAGTCGAACAGTATGTCTTGGCTCGCAGAGACAAGGGGTTCCTTATTCTTTTTTCCGAAGGGCTAACCCGTGAAGCTAGCCAACGTTTTGGACGCTCAAAATATTTTCCAAGCCAAAAAGGACCGAACAGCGTTCACGCCGTTCGGTCCTTTTTGGTTTGTATTGGGTTCCGCACCTATCGATACTGTTCCATACAAGCGCGGTAGATCGGCAACAGTTCACGGAGAGTCTCCTCCATAACCGCGAGTGTGCCTTCTTCAGTCTCCAGGCGCGGATCGGCAGGCGCCAACTTGCGGCCGACCAACAGTTCAGCCTTCTTCACATCCCGCAGCCGGATCAGGACAGGCTCCCAATCGACCGCTTCTATCGGAAGCACAGCCGGGACGGTATGATCGACCGAAACGACGTAATCACGCGGCAACTGCTCCAATTCCGGAATCCGCTCCAATAAAGCAGCAGCCATCTCTTTTTCTTTGACGGGTTGATCGATCAGGCAAAGGTAGAAGCTGACCCCCTCTTTCGCAATCCCGATCTGGAAATGCGGATATTTCTTGTAGCCCCTCGCATCCCCACCGATGGCGCACCAAGTATTCTCGGGCGCATATTTCGTGCGGCGCAGGTGCTTGGCGACATGCACGGGAACCGCCTCAGCCACCTCTTCCGAAACGATGAGGCGGGCCCCCGCTTCCGCGAAATGCCGGAATTTGGGCTGGATCCGTTCGCGGATGCGTGCCATCCTTTCATCGAGTCCCTGAATGTCAAAAACGTTGAAGTCTTCCTTATTGAAGTGATAACCTTCCAAACCGTGCACCTCTTTCTGATTTCCTTCCATTATTATAGAGAAAAAACCGGAAGAGCGACAATCTTTTGCTTACTGGAGTTCCGTTGCGATCTCTTCGACCATCAAATGGATCGATTCTATCCCGCCGCCTGAGAGATACCACAAGTCGGAGGACAGGTTGATGATTTTATTATTTTTATAAGCATCCGTTTGATAGACGAAATCATTCTCCAACAACGCGGCGTTTTCGTCAGAAGCTGTCCCGACAGCCGCCGTGCGGTCGACGACGAACAAAATTTGCGGATTGATTTCCAGCAACCCTTCATAGCCGACGGACTGCCCATGCGTGGAATCCTCGATCGCGGCATCGACAGGCTTGAAGCCCAACGTATCATAAATGAACCCGAAGCGCGAACCTGTGCTGAAAGCGGACATGCTGCCATCGTTCAGTAGCAGCGTCAATGTTTTTTCGCTGATTCCGGCTGTCGTTGCTTGGACGGCCTCAATCTCCTCGTTCAAGGTTGCGATGGCCTCTTCAGCTGCTTCCTCTTCAGCAAAGATGGTCCCTAAAGCAGTGATGTTCTTTTGGACCGATCCCCAATAGTCCGTGTAATCGACACTGAGCACGACTACAGGAGCGATTTCCTCCAATTCTTCCGCGAAGTCCACCAACCGGTTCGAAATGATGATGAGCTCCGGCGCCAGGTTCGCCAGCGCTTCAACATTCGGTTCTTTAAGCGTACCCACGTTCTCGAATTGATCAGCCTTATCCGCCAAATAAGCCGGCATGTTTTCGGTCGCTGTCCCGGTGACGGCATCCTCCTTGCCCAATGCAATTACTGTATCCAAATGGCCAAAATCCAAAACAGCCACGTTTTGAGGGTCTTTAGGCACTTCTACAGAGCCGCGTGTATCCTCGATGATCACCGTTGCTCCGGTTTCCGCAGTCGAAGTCGCTGTTGTTGAGTCTGCCGCATCAGCACTCCCTTCTTGGTTGCCGCAAGCCGCCAAGGTGAAGATTGAAGCCAAACTTAAGATTGTCTTTTGCCATTTTTTCATTTTACATTCTCCTCTATGTCAAAATGCTTGATACGTGCAATGTTTTTTTCCATCCGCAGTCGTGATGACTTCCAATGGTACTTCATATAATTCCTGCAAAACTTGTGTCCGGATGACTTCCTCGACCGTGCCGCTCCGGAAGACCTTTCCGTTTTTCATGGCGATGATGTTGTCCGAAAAAACGGATGCGAAGTTGACATCGTGGATGACGACCAGAATCGTTTTACCCAGTTCATCAGCCAAATTCCGGATGGTCTGCATCGTAACGATGCTCTGTTTCAAATCAAGATTGTTCAGTGGCTCATCCAATAAGATGTATTCCGTATCCTGCACCAAAATCATCGCAATCGCGGCCCGCTGGAGCTGGCCGCCAGATAAGGTATCCAAATAGCGGTTGGCGAATCCCTCCAAATTCAGATAACCCAAAACCTTGTCGATCATCGCATGATCCTCATCATTCAGCCTGCCCTTCGTATAGGGGAACCTGCCGAACGAGACCAATTCGCGGACCGTCATGCGCACTTGATAGGCATTCTGTTGTTTCAGGATCGAAAGTTCCTTCGCCAATTCGTCGGACTGCCAGGCTTCGATTTCTTTCCCGTGTATCGTCAAGATGCCTTCGTCCTTTGTCAACAGACGGCTGATGACCGAAAGGAGTGTGCTTTTGCCTGCCCCGTTCGGACCGATGAAAGCCGTTATTTTCCCTTTCTCGATCGCCAATGAGATGTCATCCAATACTTTTTCATCTTCATAGGCTTTGCTGACGTTACTGATTCTCATAATTTGCCCCTTTCCTTCCATAACAACCAAAAGAAATAGATTCCCCCGAACAGTTCGACCAGAATGCTTAAATTCGTTTGCAACTTGAAGACTTCCTCCGCCAGGAATTGTCCGGCCACGACCATCACGAAACTGAGCAGACTCGCGCCTGGCAACAGGTAGTTCAGGCAATACGTCCTGAACAGCCGATATGCGATGTTCGCCGCCACAAAACCGAGAAACATCATCGGTCCGACGAGCGCTGCGGAGACTGTCATCAACAGGATGACATGCATGAAGGTAAGTTTCGTCTCCATTTCGACAGCGACCCCCAAATTTTTGGCCGTTTGCGCCCCCAGTCCCAAAACTTCCAATACCTTCCGCTTGCGCCACAAGCTGATGATCGAATATATGGCGAGCGGAACAGCCAAAACAAGCACGGAATCATTGATGTTCTGAAAACTGGCATACAGTTTCGTCTGAAGTTTGTCGTACTCATTCGGGTCCATCAGCACTTGCATAAAGGAGCTGATGCTGTTGAAGAAGGTCCCCATTACGAGGCCGATCATCAGGATGACCTGCATATCGTAATTTTTCCGGTTCCAGGACAGCCGGTACAGCAAGAAATAACTTCCCAGCATCAGGAACAGCAGGAAAATGAACTGCCATTCCGCATTCAGTTGGCTGCCCAACAGCGAGAAACTGAAGAACATCAGCACTGTCTGCAGCAGGCGGTAGAAGGATTCGACCCCTAGAATGCTGGGGGTCAAAAAGTTGCTGTGCACGACCGTCTGAAAGCTGACCGTCGCAAAAGCAGTACTGATGCTGATGACCGCGAATGTCAAAAGCTTCGTGCTCCGCAACTTCAGGATGAACATATTGCCGATACCCTGGTTCCAAAAAAAATAAACCAAAGCCAAAGCCACTGCCATCACAGCCAACCGCTTCATGATGATGCGGTTTTTCAACACGTTTTTCATGCCGGCCTCCCTCCCTTCAACAACAGCCACAAGAACAAGCCGCCGCCGAAAACACCCAGCACCGTTTCCACCGGTATTTCGTACGGTGGGATGACCGAGCGCGAAAAGACGTCGCACAGCAACAAGAAACCCGCTCCGAAAAGCGCAACCTTGCCGTGGGTATTGCGGATGTTATCGCCGAAGCGCAATGAGACGAGATTCGGGATGATCACTCCCAAAAACGGCAGGTTACCGACCGTGCTCAGGATGATGGCAACAGTCAAGGATACGAACAGCGTCCCGATGAACAGGACCGCTTCGAAAGGCAGACCGAGGTTTTTGGCCGCGTCTTTCCCGAAGCGCGCAATCGTAAAATGGTCGGCAAAAAAATAAAGTGCCAAAAACAGCAGGAATATGAGGTACATCCCCTCATATTGTCCTTTGATGACCAACGAAAAATCCCCCTGCATCCAGGCAGAAAGATTTTGCGTGACATTGAAGCGGAAGGCAAAAAAATTGGCGACCCCTCCCAAAATATTTCCATACATCAGCCCCAGCAAAGGGATCGTCATCTGGCTCTTGAAAGGCAAGCGATTCACGACCAGCAAAAACAGGAACGTCCCCGCCGCAGCAAAGAGGAAGGAAAGCGTCATCTTCCCCACAACCGACAAACCCGGAAAGAAAATCATGCCGCACAGCATGCCCACTCTCGCCGCATCCACCGTGCCGACTGTATCAGGGGCTGCAAATCGGTTCTGCGTCAATGATTGCATGATCAGCCCGGATAAGGACAAGCCCGCTCCAGCCAAGAGAACCGTAATAGTCCTCGGCAGACGTGAAGACAACAGTATCAGACGGTCCGTGTTGCTCCCGACCAGAAACTGTTCCACCGAAAACACAGCGGTCCCCACACCAAGGGAAAGCACGATCGCTCCCATCACAATCAGAACGAGCAGTAATTTCTTCAACATCTATTCACCATCTTCCAAAAGCAACTCCTTAATGATAACGATTCTAATTGAGAATCATTCTCATTTAATGGTATAGGTGCTATTCTACTGGATGCGGAAATAAAACACAATACCAAATATGAGATTTCCATGAAAAAAGTAAGTAACTTTAAGGAAAGCGCCACCATGCTTTCGGATCATCTGAAAAAAACGAAAGCAAAAAGGCCAGCCCTTGTGGGACTGGTCTTTTCGTTCTGGCTTCATTTTTTCAGGATGCCCAAAATACCGCGGGAGATGACGCGGCCGACTTCCCTGCCCACTTGTGACATCAAATTTTTGGTGAATCTGTCCATTGTCGAATCGCGGGGACTGCTCGACCGTTTGGGCTGGGTTTGTTCTTTTTGCCGCTCTTTTTCCAGTTGCTTCAACTGTTCGGCTTTTTCCCTGTCCCTAGCGGCAAGCTCTTCATTTTCCTCCAGCTCAATCGCTTTGATTTCCGACAGTCGCTGCAGTTGCTCGTAGGAGGATTCCCTGTCGATTGCCTCGCTGTATTTGTAATACAGCAAAGATCGGTTGATTTTTTCTTCCTTGACGAGCGGATCCAGGATGCCCATTTTGCTCTCAGGAGGATAGATCATGACCTGCTGGACATAGCCGGGAATTCCTTCCGGGTCGAGAAAGGAAACCAGCGCTTCGCCGACCTTGAGCTCCGTCAATTTCTTTTCCAATTCTTCCCCTTCCTGCTGGCGGAAAGTTTCGGCTACCGCTTTGACGGTCTTCTGTTCCTTGGGCGTAAAGGCTCGTAAGGCATGCTGAACTTTGTTGCCCAATTGGCTCAAGATGTCATTCGGCAGGTCCGTAGGATTTTGCGTCACAAAATAGACCCCGACCCCCTTGGAACGGATCAGCCGGACAATGAGTTCGATTTTTTCCTCAAGCACATCCGGAACGTCCTGAAAAAGGACATGCGCCTCATCAAAAAAGAACACAATCTTTGGTTTATCAAGATCCCCGACTTCCGGCAATTGCTCGTACAGCTCCGAAAGGAACCACAGCAGGAAGGTCGAGTAGAGTTTTGGCGACATGAACAGGCGGTTCGCCATCAGAATGTTCACATAACCGCGCCCTGCTGCATCTGTTTTCAATAAATCCTGGATATCGAACATCGGCTCTCCGAAGAAAAGGTCGCCGCCCTGCTCCTCGATCACCAATAAACCTCTTAAGATTGCACCGATGGATTGCTTTGAAATATTCCCGTATTCGCGGCGCAGCTCTGTAGCGTTGTCTCCGACGAAATTCAGGATCGCCCGCAAATCTTTGATGTCGATGAGCAAGAGTTGTTTCTCATCCGCCACTTTGAACGCGATGTTCATGATTCCTTCCTGCGTTTCATTGAGTCCCAACAGACGCGACAAAAGGATCGGCCCCATATCGGAAATGGTTGTCCGCACCGGTACACCGTTCGCTCCGAAGATATCCAGGAGCTCAACGGGGTATGCGCGCGGCTCAAAATCCTCCGGCTGCAGTTTTGTTACTCGCTCCATTATTTTTTCGCTCAACTCACCCGGTTCCGCAATGCTCGCCAGGTCACCTTTGACGTCCGCGAGGAATACCGGAATACCGGCTTTGCTCAATTGTTCCGCTATCACCTTCAAAGTCACCGTTTTCCCCGTTCCGGTCGCTCCGGCGATCAAGCCGTGCCGGTTCAGCTTATCCAAATGGATGATTGCCGGGTTGTCCCCTTGTCCGATCACCAGTTCTTGGCGCATTCAAAAACCCCTCCTTAGCCTGACATTTCATCCTTATTGTACAGTATTTTGAAAAACCCTTACAACATTAAACCCTTCCTTTCCTGAAGTAACAGCCCTCAAAATTTCTGCGGACAGTAAAAAAACCACTCAGCCATTATCGGGTGAGTGGTTCAATTCCGGACTATTCTCCGCTATTTTTCAGTAATTCGATGACCATTTCCGCGGATTTCTTCCCGGCTTCGACGATGAATTCGTCGAACGTCAGCGCCGCACCATCGCTTGCTCCGTCCGAAATGGCACGAATGATGGCGAAGGGTATTCCCAATACGTAGCAAGCCTGGGCAATTGATGCGCCCTCCATTTCGGTTGCATAGGCATCCGGGAAATGTTCCTTGATGCGGCTAGTGCCGCTTTCTGATGCGATGAAGGAATCGCTTGACACAATCGTCCCTTGGACAGCATGCAAGCCGACTTTTTCAGCTGCCCGCTTGATCTTTTCCACAACTTTTTCATCAGCCGTATAATAATGCGGCATCTGAGGCACTTGTCCCACAGAATAGCCGAATGCGGTAGCGTCGACATCATGATAGGCAACCTTATCCGCTACAACGACGTCGCCCACATGCAAAGCTGCGTTTAATCCCCCGGCTGAACCGGTGTTGATGACGAATTCGGGATGATAACGATCGATGATGAAGGCGGTGGCTATGGCCGAGTTGACTTTACCGATGCCGGACTGCACCAATACCACATCCTGATTTTCGATTTTTCCTCTTGTAAAAGCGAGGTGGAAATGTGTTTCCTCTTTTTTTTCTGTCATATTTTCCAATAAAATACGGTTTTCTTCTTCCATTGCACCAATAATTCCGATCATGAGTGTTTCCTTCCCTGTAGCTGCTTTGTTATGTCATAGGACGAAGGCTATCGCAAAAACCAAAATGATCAACAGGATTACGATCAGGATGGCTTTGTTCAGATAGTTGTCCAATTTTCTGCCTCTTTCCTTGTCCGTCAAACGTTGCACCTTTGTGGTAGGTGCCGGTTTGTCGGCCTTTCGGAACAACTTTGCTTTTGGCTTGGCGGTCTTGTCCTGCTTGCCGTTCTCCGACCTTTTCTTTTCGGTCGGCATACTGCTTTTCTCCCCTGCAGAGGCTGCAGGCTGCTTGTTGTTTTTTTCCGTTGCCGGAGCGGAACGCTCTGCATCTTTTGAACGCGGAGCGGTTTTCTTTTCGTCGGTCACCGGTGTTGTTGTCTGGTCCCTTTTGTACTGACGATACCGTTCCCTGGTGATCAGCGGTTTCTTCGGTTCTGGCATGCTATCCCTCTATTCTTTCCCGCAAAAGACGCATCTCCCAATACAGCATGGCATAGATTGTTTTCGAATCGCAGATTTCTCCGGATTCCTGCAAAGCTTTCGCTTCTTCGAATGTCAATTCCAGGATTTCAATGAATTCATCTTCGTCCATCGGCAAAGAATTTTCGACTTTCGTCAAGCCTTCCGCCAAATAGATTGTGATGCGTTCATCCAAATAAGCCGGTGTTGGGTAAAAAACCGTCAATTCTGACCATTTTTCCGCGCGATAATCGGTCTCTTCCTCCAGCTCACGGATTGCTGCCAGCAAAGGCTCCGTATCGGAAGTCTCCAATTTGCCTGCCGGAATCTCGACCACAGTACGATCCAACGGTTTCCGGAACTGTCTGACCATGACCATTTTGCCGTCAGAGGTAAAGGGGATCATCGCAACAGCACCAGGATGCCTGATCATCTCCCTGACTGAAGTTTTTCCGTTGGGCAACAGCACCTCTTCCCTCACCAAATGCAGCAAGACACCATCAAATATTTTTTCGCTTTTCAATGTTTTTTCTTCAAATTCCATTTTTGTACCTCCCTATCCACTTTCGTACTGTCAAAGTTTAGCTCTGCCAGACGTTCAATTTTGTATTTTTTCGTTGATTTAACGGGGTTAACGACAAAAACAACTTGCCACCCCCCAATTTTTGGTCAATAGTGATGGTAACGACACCGCACTATTTCCCCAAAAGAAAGGAAGATGACAAGTTGCTACCTCTATTATTAACCTATTTAGTTGATATTATCAAGCGTCAACGAATGATTATTCTTGCGTTGATGAAGTTAGTACTCCTGTTGACGCGAAACTCCCGCATGCCTCAGTTAACTGCACCGGACAATTTAAATTACCAGAAGCTAAAGATCGATGAACTGCCCTTGATCGAAAAAG
>NZ_FONM01000015.1 GCF_900112935.1 Trichococcus pasteurii | reverse complement strand
CCAGCTACCGTATGAAGCATCGCCAGAGCATGTTTGTGAGCGAAAGTGTTCAAAATTAATTGGCGTTAACTGTTCAATTCTACTTGACGCTGACATTTCCGTCTTTGGAATCTGGACTTCTTTAAGATGCATCTTGAATCCTGTGCGGCCTCTAACCACGCTGCCGAATCTCGTCAATTCCCCAGTTTCCAATCCTACATACACATCATCGGGCACTCCATATGCTACCTGGATAATCGCCATGTTAGTCCTCCTTTACTCGATACTGTTTAATCTTTCAAGCCACTTCAATATGCTGCCACTCTTAAAGAAATATAATAATGTACCATTGCAAAATCACTCGACTCTAAGATCGCCCATATTCTGTACTATTCAATGCCACTTGAACAGATTAAATAACTACAATTGAATTAAAAACCACTAGTAAATTGGAGAGCAACGCTACAAGAGTGCATTTCTGGCTCTTATAGGCATATTCGAACTTAGGCTTCATCATCTTCCCAATTTTATGCATTAGTATCTTTAAAAATTACCAAGTATTGTTAATACTTATAACTACAATTTAAGTTACACGAGCATCTAGTAATCCGTATCAATTCTCTAAATTTACTACTCAATATTTTTTATAAAGAATTCGATAAATTCTCTCCCAAATCCTGATACGATTAATTTGTCTCTAGCTTTTGGCTTAAGCTTGTTATTCATCTTTATCGGATTTATTTTCTTTTTAGGATCTTTGATAGCAGACTGAGTAGCATTTAATGAAGTAATAACTTCGTTAACACTCTTGTTGATAGATTCCATATCCTTTTTGACCATTTTCTCATATTGGTTTTGTAACAATCCATATCTTTCAAGATTATTTCTTACTGCGGTGTATTGTTCATAATTAATATCAAATTCATCAAGGATATTTTCATATGTTAAAGTGTTGTCTTTAGTTAAATCCCACGTTGAGTAAGACAACTTTAAACATGATATATCAAGGAGAGTCAGTCGATTTAGTGTATCAAAATACAGATGAGCCATATCAAAATTAATATTTACAACTTTGGTTAATTCTGAATAGCCATTTACAATATATTCGATTTTTTCTTGCTGATGAGTATTTGCAATCTGTTCTAGGGCTATACTCAAAATTTCATCCAATTTGGCCTTATTTTCAGAAGTCTGAGCTATAAGGTTTTGGTTTATTTCTTCTTGATGTTTCATGAACTCCTCTAACCCTATAGAGATATTTTGAATAGCTTTCTTTTGTTTGAATGTAGTATACAAAGATCCTATGCCAGGTATCATAGAACCGATCAAATCTAGCCCAACTTCAGCAACTATTTCGCCGGCCGTAGATTCAATAACATCTTTGGCAATTTGTTTTGTTGATTCAACTCCATATTCTGAAAAAACTGATAAGATATTTTCTAAAAGAAACCCACCAGATTCTTTTCCAAGACTCATTTCATACCTCCACATTCATTACTTTAACAAATCCCGAAACCTTTACGGTCCTATTTTGTTTTTTTGTAGCACACAGATACTTCACTTTCACTACCAATCTATATTAATATTACTCTTTAGAACACATATCTATAGCGTTTATTTTCCAGGGTATCTGTTTTCTCCCGAAAAATAGTACATCACACCAGTTCAAGTCATTGAATGCAAATGGTGATGATTTCGGTACTAAAATGCATCACTGGTGCGATTATGGTTTTTTTATAGATACTAAAAAATCAAAGTGCTGATATAACAACACTTTGACCTTATATTTTAGAACTAATATGCTGAACATTCCATTTAGACTTTTGAATTTAAGTACATCTTTCGGCGGTAAAACCAATAATTTAATAGGCTAAATTTCATAGTTTCTTCTTAAAACATCATTACCCAATATCATACGATATTTGTATCCAGATTCTCCAACTTGTTCTTCCGCAGCGGATGCTTTAGCCAAAACTATTTCATCCTCAGCTTTGTTATCACCCTTAACCTCAATAATTTCATGTGTTCCGTCTTTCTTCTTCACAACAAAGTCTGGAAAATAATTCCGAACGCGATGAGAAACCGGGTCAATATATTGAATGTAAAATTCTCCTTGCTTACTTGTGAACATACCTGTAAAATATATTTCTTCCACATCATCACTTTCCAAATATTGTTTGAATAACTCCCTTTCAGGGATTGAGTCAAATACATACGTATCTGCATGGAAGGATTTATCTTTAAATCTCTGGATGGAATCATCTTTATCGCGTATCACCATGTCTGGCTTCCCATGAAATTTATAATAATCTTTTTCTCCTACAGGGATTTTTAGCAACGATACCGTTCTTTCTTCAGTTGTAATATAGGAGGAAATATGATACTTATAGCGGAAAACCGCAGGAATTATTCGCTCATAAAGAATACCTTGATATTGATTCACTGTATCAAGTAATTTTTCCAAACCGTCTTTTGACTCCAATAAAATCGTATCAACTTCTATAGGATCCATATTTAGATACCGTGCGATTTCTCCAACAAGTGTCAACTTAGAATAACGATAACTATCGTATTTATCTGCGTTTAATTCTTCCAAACTTTCAGTTGGATTCAAGTCCATACTTGTTTGCTTGTAAAGTGTCATTTTATATTTAGAATAATCTAGTTCATCCAATTGGAAATCAAGTGGTGACGGTTCATTCACTGTTTCAAATTGATAAATTCTTTTTAACCGTTTTAACTCGATTTCATGTTCTGGCGGGTTCACTCGTATATAATAGGTTTTCTGTTCTGAGCCTTCTTTTAGATCCTCAATGCTCATACGAAAGTTATTTTCTAATTCATCATTCAAAATTTTTCGATTTTCTTCAGATAGATAAATCCGTGCTGTTTGTTGTGTGTCTGTAATTTGGCGCAGACAACGCATGGTCGCTTGTAGCACAAATACATTACTAGTTGGTTTCCGATGCATCGCCACACCAAACAACGATCGGCAATTCCATCCTTCACGACCTTTATCAATCAAAATGATAAATTGTTTATTTGCCCCTGTCGTTCCTACGACATCCAAATTATTAAAATCACGAACTTCTTCTGCACTAGACTTTTGTGTATTAACCAAAATTTTATCTAGAGGAATATTCATACTCGCTAATATTTCCTCAATTTCTGGTAAAACAGTATTGTCTATATCATCTTGATTTTTTGTAAAAATAGCTAATTTGGGAAGCAATCCTTCATATGTATTTTCACCATACTCTTCCCAAAAATCCTGAATCGCATCTTGTAAGAATCCTTTTTCTTGAACATTTTCGTATCCGTATCGAATAGCGTTTTTCAAGTACCCTTTTGCAATTGAAGCTTTTAACCCATAAGAGTAAACAACATCTGGTAATGTAACTTTCTGTACATATGGTGTACCGGTAAAATTATAACATGACACTACCTGAGTTCCTTGGTCTTGCAATACTCCGTCAAGTAAATCAATCGTATCACGTAAAGCAGTATTCAAACTATTCTTTAGTTCAATACCATACAAATGGTGTGCTTCATCCACATAAACACCTAGTTGCGGTAAACGAGATAACTTACTGAAACGATGATTGATAGTGATGTCATTCGGTGTGAAAATATCCTCATTATTACCAAAAATCTGAGTCATAATATCTGAGTAAAATCCATCCTCTGGTCCAGGTTCTGGTTTAAATAAGGAATCTGTAGCGGTCTCTTTTTTCCGACGACGTTTGGTTATGATTTTTTGATTATTTACGATAACGATATTAAAGTCTGAACCATCAATCGTTGACAGCATAGTGTTCGTATCATCTAAAAAGTGAAACTTCATGTTTGATTCAAGTAAAGATGCATATTCTCTTGGAACTACCTTTGATTTATCGAACGTCATGATTTCGCGTAATGACTGCAAAACTGTTTTATCTGGGGCAAAAACAATCGCATTGTGGCAATATTTCTTATCTTTTGGAAACTTATTCATTAGTAAGAACTCATAAAAGATACACGTAGCCATTAAGATTGTTTTACCCAACCCCATTGTTAGTGCATAAATATAATTCGGATAGCTCGTCTTTACAGCTTCTAACTGCCCTTCTAAAATTTCAAAATCTGACTCAGACATATCATAGAAACTCATTTGCCCGGTGGTCCCATCAGTCTTAGTTACCCAATTTTGAGTTTCTAAAAAACTCCCTTCTTTATTATGCCAATCACGAACTAGCTGAAGCATAGTTTCATTGTTCAAAAATTCTTTAATGAATACATACATCTCCAATGCCTCATATTGTGGTTGACGCAAAAACGCGCCATCACCAGTTGATGGATCATTGTATTCTAAAAACTTTTTAGTTAAATCACGATAATGCTGGCGAATACGTCCTTTGTTCTCTTCATAGTAAGCATGTAAAAATTCAAAGAAACTAAAATCTAAGTTTACTTCTGTAGTTTTCTTTTTTATCACCATGTTACTTCACCTCTAATTCAAGAGATTCAGATAAAACATCCGTAACTTTCACACGAATCGTTCCAGTATCTTCAGGAATATCATATACACCTTTAACTAGTTCATTACTCGTAGGAATATCAATACAACTTGGTGCTAATACAACACCATCATAGTTGAAATCAATCATAACTGACTCAACTAATTGTTTCCAATCTTCCACGCCTTCTTTCTGTAAGCTTAATTTTTGCAATAAGTTCATTGGATAGAAAGATTCGATGTATAGTTTCCCATCGCGGATAGCTAGTGATCCACTAGAATCTCGTTTCAACTGCAGATTAGCTTTGTCACGAAGAATATCAACAATTTCTAGATCAATTTTGAATTCCCCAACTTCCTGAGAGAACGCTGCCTTCAAATCTGGTTCATGTCCCATACAAACAATTGTAATCCGCTCAACAGGTTCATTTGGATTTTCAACTTTTCTTTTTTCAAAAATATCATACGGTAAATTATGAATTAGTTCTCCTAAATCTACACGTGTAGTTATTCGGTTTATTGGCATAATTTTCACCATTCTACCATCTAATTCTCCATCATATATATTACTAGCTGACATTGGTTGAATTGATAACGCATCCATTACAAGTTGCTTAGCTTCAACTTCGTTTCTAAAGAAGTCATAATTATTCACATTATATACTTCAAATCCCGTAGAATTTTTCTCTTCAATTAATTTAGCTAAACGTTTGGTTGTTGTCTGTACAGCACCCAAATTAATATCAGCACCAATAAATCTACGGTTCAGTTTAGTTGCAACAGCCTGAGTCGTCCCAGATCCCATAAAACAATCAAATACTATATCATTTTCATTTGTACTTGCTTTAATAATTCTTTCTATTAATGCTTCTGGCTTCTGTGTGGGATAATTTTGTCGCTCTTTTGCAACAGGATTGACGGGTGGAATATCACTCCATACAGAATCTACAATATCTCCTTCAAATTCATCAAGGTAGATTATTCGGGTTCCCCCTCCAGTTGGATTAACATCGTCTCGATATTTTCTCCCGTTTTCATCTGTTTTAAATCTAGAAATATATTCTGCAGAGTGCGGAACATATTGAACATTCCATGTATAATCTTCTCCATTTGCGTAGCCATATATCAAATCATGTTTTTGTGGGAATTTTCTAGCCGTTTTTCGTTTGAACCCAAAGTACGTCCAAACTATTTCATTCATCATTTTTCCCGGTCCAAAAACTTCATCTAAAATTATACGCAAATAACTATTTTTATGCCAGTCACAATGAACAAATACTAATCCATTAGGAGACAAAAGTTCCCGTATTAGGATCAATCGTTCATACATAAATTGAAGATATTCATCATTAGTCCATATATCACTATATTGTTTCTCTTCAAAGGCGAGACTATCAGATGTTGCATCACCTAAGCCTTTAATCTTAATTTTTTTTTTATAATCAGCTTTTGAATCAAAAGGTGGATCAATATAGATTAAATCGACATTTCCTCGAAAATCTTTCAACAGGTGACTCATTACTTGTAAGTTATCGCCCCAAAAAATTTTATTTAGCCATCCAGATTCATCTGGCTCTCCGTATGTTTCTTTTAACTGGGCCGGATAATATTGGGTAGATCGAAATGGTCTTTTTCCTGTCCAATGTAATTCTGGAAACCCCTTAATCGTTGGTCTCTTTTTTTCAAATTCAAATAATTCCACTTGTTCTGTCATTTAATTATTCTTCCCCTCAACGCGGTTGCAGTAGAACCTCACATCACATTCACTGCAAACTTTATAATTTGTGCTTAGTATTTTGAAATCTTTTTGTTGAATTTTATCTACTACCTTCGTAAATTCGTTTATGGTTCCTTCAATTACATCGCTATTCTTTGGAAATGATATTATTGGATTCTCATTACTCGCACCGGTGTAGTATAGCTTCATTTGTGAAACTGTTAATCCATATTTCTCTTCCACAAGGTGAGCATAAACTTCTAGTTGTTTCTTATATTGTTCAATTCGTTCATGTTCTATATATAAATCAGGTTTTTTCTCAGCTTTGAAATCCATGATTTCAACCGTATTACCTTCTCCACGCAGTAGGTCAATCTGACCATGTAGTATGAAGTTCTCTTTGACTAGACTTACTTCTACTTCAGCTTCTTGAATCAAATACCAGGTATCCTTCGTATTTTCCATATAATTTTCTACTTGTTTCCGTGCCGCTTGTTTTGTAGGTTCTGCAAGGTAACTATGCTGACTTTCCGCTAAACTCGCATAATTCGCATCAAACCACGTATTTACCTGCTCTGTGCTAATCTCATCTCCCTCTCCACGAATCACGCTCTTATGAATATCTTCAATGGTCTGGTGAACGAGGCTTCCGAACAATGTTGCACCTGAACGAACAGGTGAAAAGCCTAACTCCCGATACATTTTATATTGCAATGAACAGCGTTCATACGCTGTAACGTCCGAAGTAAACGCATAGGAAGGTTTTATATCTATTGGTTTGACAGCATTTAATTCAAATACAGAGAAATCAATTTTACTTGGCGAATACTCAACAAGTGAATCGTATGCTTTCCAAAGATATTTTGACGGCGATTGCCATGACCCCGCATCCTTCTTTTCGGTAGTCAACACTAATATATCTTGTGCCCGTGAAAAAGCAACGTAAAACAAACGCCAATAGTCAAAGATTTTTGTTTTTTCTTCAGGTTCATACGAAGTTCTGCCTGAGTATTGTCGATAAACTTCTTCAAGCAAATCATCAGCATTGTTTTTTGGCCGATGTTTCATTGATCCAACAAATACTACCGGAAATTCCATTCCTTTTGATTGGTGAATCGTCATAAAAGACACACAGCCACTTGGAGCATACTCTGTCTCATCCTGGTATTCCTCAATCCCACCTTGTCGCAAGAAACGAATAAAATTATTGAAAAATTGTTCAGGAACACGTTCGATATTTTTCTTTGTGAAGACTGAAATATTTTCGTTATACTCAAATTTCACAAGAAGATTGCTTAGTATCGAAAGATTCCGCACGGCACGTTGATCAGCCACTCCACTTGATAAATCTGTATCCATTAATTTATGAAAGTATTCAAACTGTAACAACTGATAGAACAAACCTGAGAAAGAATAGTCTGTATTGCGTATTAATGCCGCATGATTTAGAGTTAATTCCTTCAGCCACGGTTGGGCGCGTTTATCATTTTTAAAAAATCTTAACGCTTCGATTAAACAATCATGGTAGTAATCTTTCAAATCACCAATCCATTGGAACTCATCACGCTGCAACTTTTGCCCATAAAGAGGAAAAAGCAGTAACATAATTCCTAGAACGATTTTGACTTCTTCACGTTCAAAAAACATGTTGGAACGCGGAGAATAAACACCAATTCCGTTTTCTTCAAGATAATCCGCTAAATTTTTCGCCTCATTCCCCTTAACAGAATTAAATAGGAAAGCAATTTGATTATAATCCTGAATGAATGGTTCCAAATCACGAATCGTTTTTAAAACTTTCCTATGCCAATTCTCCGCACTTCCAACACCCGAAACTTTAAATGTTGCATTAGGTGTTGTTGGATTAAACTCAGAAGGAACAATCGTTTTATCTATGCGGTATTTGTCCCATTGAAAAGTGAAATCTTGTAGTTCTTCTGTGTCATGCATCCACTTGTTGTAGAATGATATAATCTCAGGATTGGAGCGGTAATTTGCTACTAACTTAATTTCAGTCGTATGTTCAAATTTCGATGTAAATTCTAAAATATTCCGAATAGTTGCACCACGAAAACGGTATAAGGCTTGATCATCATCCCCCACAACACAGATATTCTTATTTTTTGAAAGCAAGAATATTAATTGCTCTTGAATATGGTTTGTATCCTGATATTCATCAACCATCATATATTGGAATTGCTCTTGATATTTTTCTAATACCTGTTCATTATTTTGCAGTAACTCCAAGCAATGTGATTGAATCATAGAGAAATCCAAACGATTATGTTTCTGCAAAATTTCTTCGTATTTCTTTTTAAGAGAAGCTAGAACTTTAATTTCAGGGTCAGTTGATGTTGCAATATCTTCAATAGCAATTAATTCTTCTGTTAATCCATTGACTAATTTGCATATCTTTTCTGCTCTATTCCAAACAGGTAATTTTCCAATTAAGATATCTAAATCCTGAACACTGCGAAAATTTTTATTCAATTCTTGATAAACCAAATACTGTTGGTCGAAAGAATCTAGAATTGAAAAATTCTTACGCAAAGTTGAATATTCAAGATTCTCTTTAATTATCCTTAAACACAGAGAGTGGAATGTACCAACATACATTTCCTTTAAGTCAACATCAATGTTTCGTTCCATCAGCGTGTTTGAAATACGTGTAAGCAATTCTTTTGAAGCTTTTTCCGTAAATGTTGTGACGAAAATTCGATTTGGTTCAATTTCCATTTCCTGAATTAAATAAACAATTCGCATAACAAGCGTAAACGTTTTACCAGTACCTGGCCCTGCAGATATCAATACCGGCCCATCTATATTGCTAATTGCCTGTTTTTGCGCTTCGTTCGCACGTCCAAAATCAAACATTCTCTCATCCCCTTCAAATGGGTCTAACTATATGAATCCTATTAATTTTATGAAAATCGATATTATGTTGATAAAACTCTAATTTTCTTTACCTTCAAAAATTAATATTGGAACTTGTTACATAGATACAGTTAAATATTGAACATACGTGTATCAAAATTTAAATTAACAACATGTAACCCACTATCCATATCAAAGCTTCTTTTAATTATTATACCAAAAAAAAAATGTTTAAAAATTGCTTATTGTAGAAACAAGTTTAGAAAGATAACAAACTGCTCGTGGTGCATTCAAAAGAACACATTGGAGTGTTTACAAATGATCTACTCCCATCTTAGTATGGATGAACTTCGAAATGATAGAAACTTATATCCACCCACACAAATCTGCTTTATCGATTTCAAAAATCGATTGGATATTCACACCGTAGATTTTTTCCTGAAACAAGGAAATACTACAAGACGAAACACTATTCCAGGAATACGGAATATAACTTCAAACATTGAAAAATCTTTCAATGCCTAGTTCTGTGCCTTTCAACATACTATAAAAATCTCATTTATTTATGATAAGCATGACTTTTAGTCACGGGAAATTAGTGTGACACTCTTTTAGAATTACCAACGACAACCGTATCAGTTGAATCTGTGGTTTCGATAAATAACCTCATTTATTTGTGATAAGCATGCCCATGGATAATCCGGAACGCTCTGTAGATCTGTTCGACGAGCACGAGGCGCATGAGTTGGTGCGGGTAGGTCAGTTTGCCGAAGGAGATGTGTTGGTTGGCGCGGGACAGGACGGCTTGGCTGAGGCCGAGCGAGCCGCCGATGATGAAGATGATGTCACTTTTGCCGGAGGTGCCGAGTTTGTCGATTTCGTTGGCGAATTCCACTGAATCGTACTGTTTGCCCTGGATCGCCATCGCGAAGACGTAGCTCTGTTCCGGGATTTTGGCGAGGATTTTTTCGCCCTCTTTGTCCTTGATCATTTCCATCTCTTTATCGCTCAAGGTTTCGGGCGCTTTTTCGTCCCCGACTTCGATGATCTGCAGCTTGCAGTAGCTGCCCAGCCGCTTCGTGTATTCGGCGATGCCCTCCTTCAGATACTTCTCCTTCAGCTTTCCGACTGTAATAATTTTTATGTTCATTCCTTTTCGCTCCTTTTTGTTCTCATCTACTATCCTATGGGAATAAGTGCGATTTCGCAACCGTCTATTTTTTCTGACGGCTTGTTGACGGAAATATATCTAGGATTTCATGTTTATCTTATTATTAACCAACATGGTTGTACAGTCTTATTATAATATGAAGAAAAGTGCAATTTTCGTCTGAAAAAGTCATGAAAATCAGTTGCTTTTTTCCGTAAATGATTTAAGATTAATTTCGAATGAAGTCACCCACTATTCAGAACCGCTAAAGTGGTGAGATGAATTTCAGTTAATTATCGGTGAATGTTGCTTTTCTTTTCTGCGTTTTGCGTACTTTGAGTAGTAAGTTAAGGTAAGAAACGAGGGGACAAGCGTGTTGAGATCCTACCAATTTCGACTCTATCCAAATAAAGAGCAGCAGTCCTATTTTGCTAACTGTTTTGGTTCGGTTAGATTTATTTACAATCAGATGCTAGCTGATAAAATCGATCACTACAAAAACACTGGGAAAATGCTGAAAAACACACCCGCTCAGTATAAAGAGGAGTTCCCATTTTTAAAAGACATGGACAGCCTCGCACTTGCCAATGCGCAGCTGAACTTGGAAAAAGCCTACAAAAACTTCTTCCGGGACAAATCCGTCGGTTTTCCGAAATTCAAAGTCAAACACAAATCGAAGGCGTCCTACACCACCAACAACCAAGGTGGTAATATCCGCATCGAAGGCGGAAAAATCAAACTGCCGAAAATCGGCTTCGTCACAATCAAGCAGCACCGAGAATTTGACGGACTGATCAAATCCTGTACGATTTCCATGAACAAGGCCGGCAACTACTTCATTTCCATTTTGGTGGAACAGGAAACGCCAGAATGGCTGCCGGAGGAACACAAAATCGGCATCGACCTCGGCCTTTCCGACTTCGCTATAACCACAAACGATGCCGGGGAATCCGTAAAATATGCGAACCCGAAATGCTTGTACCGGTCTGAAAAAAAAGTCAAGAAAGCCCAACGCGCCTTGTCCCGCAAACAAAAAGGCAGCAAGAACCAGGAAAAAGCACGCTTGATACTGGCCAAAAAGCACGAAAAGATTGCGAACCAACGCAAAGACTTCCTGCACAAACTCTCCAACCAAATCACGGACGAAAACCAAGTCATCGTGATCGAGACGCTGCGGAGTTCGAATATGATGAAGAACCACAAACTCGCGAAAGCGATTGGGGATGTCAGTTGGTCCGAATTCTGCAGGCAGTTGGCGTACAAATCCGAATGGAAAGGCCGGACGCTCATCAAGGCTGATAGGTTTTATCCGTCCACCCAAATCTGTTCCACTTGCGGACATCGGGACGGCAAGAAAGCCCCACATATCAGGGAATGGACCTGTCCGGCTTGCGGTGCAACCCACGACCGGGACATCAATGCCAGCAAGAACCTCTTGGCGTTAGCCAAGTAAAAAAATAGGAGGCAGGTACTGCCTTTTGAGCCTACCCATATCCATTCCCGCTGTCTGCAAAGACATACGCAGGCAAGGAAGGAGTTCGTAGGAAGCTCCCATTAAACCAATCCATAGAGATTAGTTTAATGGGGGTAGTTCACGATACCCTTATGCTTTTGAGTTGCTTAATCATGCGGTAGCATTATAATGAAGTTACAAATCCTATCCGCATGCTATTTGAGAGGAGAATTGGAACCATTGTGTTAAAGAAATTTTCGGGTTGGTCTGTTTCGCAAAAGATCGCAACGAGCTTTGCCTTTGTCATCTTTACCGGATCGATTTTACTTACGCTGCCCATCAGTCAGCTACCCACTTCGAATGCAACCTATTTCGACAACTTATTCACTGCTATATCGATGGTTTGTGTGACCGGCCTGTTCACCGAATCCGTCCATGACTCCTATACGATCTTCGGCCAGGTCGTCGGGATGGCCCTGATGCAGATCGGGGGCTTGGGGTTGATGACCCTGATTGCTTCCGTCATCACGCGCCTTAAAGGCAGGATGGGACTGAAGAACCGGCTAGCCGTTCAGGAAGGAATCAACCGTGGTGACGCGCGCGGCTTTAGGGAATATCTATCGGATATCCTGAAATATACCGCCGTTATCGAATTGACCGGTTTCCTTCTGCTTTCCATCCGCTTTGTGCCGGAAATGGGTTGGTCGCTTGGCCTTTTCACTTCACTTTTCTTGGCGATTTCCGCGTTCTGTAATGCCGGATTCGACCCGATGGGAAACGTCAGCCTCGTGGATTACGTCCATGACCCGTTGGTGAACTATGTCATCACCTCGCTCATCATCCTGGGCGGTATCGGTTTCTCAGTCTGGTTCGATGTATCGAAAAGCGTAAAATGCTATTTTGGCAAAAAATGCAGACCTAGCCTGAAAGTCTTTTTCCGTGGCCTGTCGTTGCATAGTCGCCTTGCTATAGGCGTTTCGCTTGTCATCATCCTTGTCGGTCTTGTCTTCTTTGTTGCCGTTGAATACAACAATCCGAATTCAATCGGAACATTCACCTTCCCGCAAAAACTCATGGCCGGTTATTTCCAGACTGTCACCATGCGTACTGCCGGTTTCGCAACGATCGACTACACGACCGTTTATCCTTTTACACTCTTCTGGTTTGTGTTGACCATGTTTGTCGGTGGTTCTCCAGGGGGTACCGCGGGCGGTCTGAAAACCACGACATTCGCAATCATCTTCCTGACACTCTACAACGAGTTGCGCGGACAGAGCAATGTGAATATCGCGAACCACACAATCAGCCGCCAGCAAGTCCGTCAGGCTTTCGTCATCTTTATGGCGCTGCTGGGAACCTTGATTCTTGGTACCAGCGTATTGAGTATTCTGAATCCTGAGGTGGATTTCATTTACATTCTGTTTGAAGCAGTCTCTGCGCTTGCGACGGTGGGAGTCAGCGCCAACCTTACCCCAACTCTAGGGGAATTGAGTCAAGCTGTGATCATGGTTCTGATGTTCGCAGGGCGTATCGGCCCGATCACCATGCTGGACAGCCTAGTCAGACGCACGCAGAAAGTCCATGATGTTGAATTTTCTAAAGGAACTATCCTGATCGGATAATAGCAAAGAGGAGCGTATCTACATATGAGTAAATTGGTTGGAATTTTGGGGCTTGGTATTTTTGGATCGACAATTGCGAAAACGTTGAGCGAATTCGATTCGGACGTTATCGCTGTCGACAAGGATCCTGAGAACGTTAACCGTCTGGAACCATTCATCACAAAAGGAATCATCGGGGACGTAACCGATTTGGCTTTACTGGAATCGATCGGACTCGCCGACTGCGATGTGGTCGTGATTGCTACCGGTACGGTATTGGAAGCAAGCGTGCTGGCCGTCATGAACTGCAAAAAACTCGGCATCAAGCATATCATCGCAAAAGCCAAAAACAAAAACTACCGTGAGGTTTTGGAGGCGATCGGCGCCGACACTGTCATCCTGCCGGAAAAGGAAACCGGGATGCGCGTCGCCAAAAACATCCTACGCACAAACATTGAAGATGTGGTGAACTTGGATGCACAGACTTCCATCATCGAATTCTATCCTCCTGCCAAATGGGTAGGCAAAACACTCGGAGACTTGGACCTGCGCAACAAATACGACATCAACATCATCGGACTCCGCAAACACCGCGGCGAGCACCTGAATGTATCATTCTCAGGCGATTATGTTGTGGATAAAGACATTGTACTTGTGGGCATCACTGAATCGGATGTTTTTGAACGTTATGACTATTTGAATCAACTGACTTGATTTACTGAGGGCTGTCTCCAATGGGGGCAGTCCTTTCTTTATGCGCAGCAGTGCGAGCTACCCGCTTGTCCGATTACGGCCTCGGTTATACCCACTTCACACATTCAACCCACACCTTATCCACAAAAGTTATACACCTGTACACACGTTCCCCCGTTATCTAGTGGTAGCATTATTTTTGGCCACATTATCTTGATTATCCTTAAACTGAATTATCCTCCCGCCCCTACAGTTATGCACACACCCTGTTGAGCAATCAAATCGACTTTTAAACCTTATTTACCAAAGATTATCCAACTTTTTTCACATGCGGTCACATTTTTATGCACAGACTTATCCGATTTCTGTGGATAACTTCCGTTTTCAGAAAGCACCGCTCCCATAACCATTTACGCGTTTTGCACACAAAAACTTTTTTTCCACAGAAATTATCCACATTCTTGTGGATTCCTGCTCTTTTCAGGGTTAAATCGCAAAACACCCCGCACGGCTCCTCTCGAGGGAAGCCATGCGGGGTGTTCAACGTTCATTATTCTTTCAGTTTATTCGGCTGAAGTTTGTCCTTCGGTCAGTGTTACAGTCGTTGACTGCAGCGTGCCTTCGCGGTAGTAGGAGATTTCCACATCGGTTCCCACTTCCAGTGCATACAGGATCTTGCGCAGGTCGACGATGCTCGTCACGGCTTCGCCGTTCATTTCCGTGATGACATCGTATTGTTCCAAGCCGCCCAATTCGGCTGCGGACAAGGCTTGAACTTCGGCGATGACGACACCTTCCGTCACATCCTCAGGCAGTGCCAGGACAGAGCTTTGTTGGGACGCGGAGATCTGGGAGAGATCGAGCATGGATACGCCCAGGATCGGACGGATGATTTCGCCGTTCTGCTCCAGTTCATTGATGATGGTCAGGACGTCATTGCTCGGAATCGCAAAGCCCATCCCCTCAACGTTCGAATCGGAAATCTTCATCGAGTTGATGCCGATGACCTGGCCGGCGATATTGATCAGGGCACCACCGGAATTGCCCGGATTGATTGCCGCATCCGTCTGCAGCGCCGTCACATCCCAGTCGACGATGCTGTCCCCATCCACATCTGTGGATACGGAACGGTTTTTGGCTGAAATGATACCTTGCGTGACCGAAGTCGCGAACTCGGTTCCAAGTGGAGAACCGATTGCAATGGCTGGTTCACCCACATTGACAGCGTCCGAATCGCCGAAGGAAGCCACAGCAGTGACGCTTGTTGCCGGTATCGTCAAAACGGCTAAATCGGTCCAGATATCGCTGCCGACGACGGTCGCCACTTCTTTCGTGCCGTCCTTCATCAGGATTTCCAGTTCATCGGCCCCGTCGATGACGTGGTTGTTCGTAACGATATAGGCCAGGTCACCCTCAATCTTATAGATGACGCCGCTGCCCTCACTGGATGTTTCCAGAGCGCCGTTTGTGGTGTCGGATGAGTTCTGCGGCAGATCAAAACCGAACATATTCGTGTTGCCCGCCTGCATATTGATGATGGAAACGACCGCATCCTGCACCTTTTCCACAGCGGCAGTCGTATCGCTCGTCACATTGACGGCGATATCCGTCACCGTCTCGTTGACGGACGTGCTTCCGTTGTCGCCTGTTCCGGATCCGTTGCCGAGGATGCCCGAACCGAAAAGTAAGCCGGCGCCGATCAGGGCGACCATCCCGCCGCCGATCAATCCGCCGACGATGCCGTTCTTGATCGGTGAATTTTTACGATCTTTCGGACGCCTTGAGGCTTCTTCAGTTTCGCTTACGCTGTTGTATACGCGCGCGCGTTCCTCTTTGTTCATCGTCGCTCTTGCGGCTGGTTCCACAACCGGTTCTTCTTCGCTGGCCGTTTCTTTTATTTCAGTGTACTCTGCATCTATTTCTGTTTCTTCGGATAAGTCTTCTTGATTGTGATCAGCAGATGGAGCTTCGGTGGCAGTCGATTCCATTTCAGTTTCCGTTTCATTGTATGCTTCTTCTGGATTAAGCGGATTGTTTTTGTTTTCTTCGTTCCTGTCCATTGTGATTCCTCCTTATCGTTCTACAATCTCAGTATAGTCCCTTATTTTGAATAAATTATGAAGATAGTGGGAGAATATTCGGAAAATCGCTCCTCAGTGCATTTATTGTATCATATCTGCGTACGCAAAAAGGAGCGGAATCACTCGATCCGCCCCTTCTGCGCCTGCAATCCTGCCTGTCGACTAAACTCTGAAAAGCTCGGTCGGCTCGTCCGGATCGGTATCATATACAAAAAAATCTTCATTGACGCCCATGCCTTTTTGCATCAGAATGCTTTCGGCCGTATGGTGCGCCAACGTTTTGATGTTGTTGTCCCTACTCAAATGCCCCAGGTAGATGCGCTTCGTACGGTCGCCCAGCATTTCGGCGACGGCGGCAGCCCCATCCTCATTGGACAGATGGCCTTCATCCCCTAAAATACGCTGTTTCAGTGACCAAGGGTACCCGCCCATGCGTAGCAATTCCAGATCGTGGTTGCTTTCGATGAGGTACGCATCCGCATCCCGCAAAAGGCCGCGCAAGCGATCGCTGACATAGCCGGTATCGGTCAACATGACCATCTGTTTGCCTTCATAATGGAAGGAGTAGAACTGCGGCTCGGCCGCATCATGCGAAACGCCGTAGCTTTGGATATCGACATCGCCCAAAGTCAGCACCTGGCCCATCTCGAAAATGTGCTTCTGCTCGGTCTTGACGTTGCCGATGATGTGGTCCATCGCTTTCCAAGTCGCTTCGTTGGCATAAAGATCCATGTGGTACTTGCGCGCCAGGACGCCCAGGCCGTGCACGTGATCGCGGTGCTCATGCGTGACGAGGATCGAATCCACATCCGCAAGGTTCCGGCCAATTTTTTCCATCAGACCAGCTATCTTCTTGCCGCTCAACCCGCAGTCGACCAATATTTTCCGTTTCGGCGTCTCGATGTAGGTGCAGTTGCCGGAACTGCCGCTCGCCAGATAACTGACATGCATGCCTTCTTTTTCTATTGTCTCAATCACACTTAGCCCTCCAATACATCCATAAGTGTAACTTATTTTTTGGAAAATGCCAGTAATTTTTCTCCATGTTAGGAAAAGTTAATCTTCCGGCACTGCCTGAGGAGGCCACTTAGAAAGTCATTTATTTTTTTGTTTTACGCCAGGCTTTCCTGGCGATTTTGAGCGCGCGCAGCTGGGCTGTCTTCTTCGATCGGTTCTGTTGGCTCTGCACCAGGATCGCATCCAGCAAGGTGATTCCCTCTTCCACGAAATCGCCCTTGTTCAGCATGACGCACTCTGCCTGCCCGGCCATCGTCGCATCCGACATTTCCGCCCGCGTCGGCACGCCGTTCTTCACCATGTTCTCAAGTACCTGCGTGCTCCAGATGACGGGAATGTGGGCAGCTTCGCAGATCCAGAGTATTTCCTCCTGCAATTCCGAAAGCCTCAGGAAGCCGGCCTCGGCAGCCAAGTCCCCGCGGGCGATCATGATCGCCAGTGGATTTTTGCTGGCGGCGGCGACAATCAGTTCCGGCAGATGATTCACAGCTTCCACCGTTTCGATTTTGATCACAAGCGGGATGGCCGCAGCCGCTTCACTTCCGACCTGCTCCGCCAAAGTTTTCTGGATAGCGGCAATGTCCTTGCTTCCGCGGACAAAGGAGAAGCCCAGGATATCCGACTCTTTTTCGGCCACCAACAGATCTTCCCGATCCTTCTCGGTCAGGATCGGCATCTTGAAAGTGGATTCCGGGAAATTGAGCCCTTTCTGAGGCTTCACTCTGATCCCTTTTGCCTTGGCCGCTTTTCCTACCTGCACGACGACGCCTTGCGGTTTCTGCTCCACGACACGCCCTTCCAGTACGCCATCATCCAAAATGACCGGACTGTCGACCTTCAGCTCATCAAAGAGGTTCAGGCTTTCACTGAACACAATGATCGGATATTGTTTCAGATCCTTAAAGGAAGCATCCGCCGTCAGAAAGAACAAGTCCCCAACCTTAAGGCGCGGTTTATCCTTTTCGCTGATGACGGCATCCACCCGAATCTTCGGACCTGCGATATCAAAATAGATGCGGCAACTCTTGCCGGCAGTTTTTTGGGCTTCCTTAAGATTCTCGATCATCTTCATCCAGACGGCACTGTCGTCATGGGCGCAGTTGATGCGGGCAACATCCATGCCGCGCTCCAGCAGGCGGACGAGGAAGTCTTTGTCGGTTGCGGCCTGCTCCGGAAGGGTGACCATGATCCGGGTCGTCCGGTGCTTCGGCGCATCGCCCAATAAGGCGGTCGCCTCGGTCGCCAGTTTTTTCCGGCCCGGGAATTTCTCGGGCGTCTTCGGATAGTCAGACAGCTGCTTGATCGCCCCTGACATCAGCGCCAAGTTGCGCACAATCGCATCCAGTTGTTGGAGTACTTTCGATTCCGTCCTTCCCAATGAGGACAAGCCCCATTTCGACAGTCGGTTCTGCAACGGGCGGATATCCCTTCTGCGCAGCGCCAGATAGTAGGCCAAGTTTTTGGCGCTCAACTCAAATGCTGTCCGGGAAATACCCGACTTCCATTCCGCATAAAGGCCATTGCCTTCCTCATAGACCGCCTGACGGAGCGCCTTCATCTCCTCGTATAATGACAGCAATTCATTCCGTTCTTTTTCTTTCATTCCGCACCCACCTCGGCCTTTCATCATCTTTGAAACAAAGGATTGTCTACTGAAATATAACTCGGTATCTGAAACAAAAACACCCTGCTCTGCTTCAGAATAGGATGTTTTTGAAAGTATGGATGACGCTCGTCAGAACGCCCCTCCGCCTGAACCGCCACCGGAACCGCCGGATGAACCACCGCTGAAACCGCCGCCGAAGCCGCTGCTGTTCGAGGAAGTCGGCATCGATTTGGTTACACCTGTGTTGATGCTGTTGTTCAGCGAAGACAGGAAGATGGCGTTGTTCATGTAATAATAGCTGCCGAATGCGGAAGCCTGGATTTCATTCACCGGGAATTCGACCTGCATCTGTTTCATGACTTTGTCGGCCACGCCCAGAGAAACAGCATAAACCAAGAAATGATCCCATAAAGCGATGGATCCGACTTCACGCATCGGGAAATCACCCACGTCCTTCAGCATATTGCGGAAGCCGTTCCATTCCTGCTTCGTCCGTTCACCTTCCGCAGTCATGATCGGCTTGACCGCCACTGCCATAAGCTGGATGAAGCTGAAAGCCGCACCCAAAACGGCGAGAACGATTGCCCAAGCGGTAAAATTGCCGCTCATGGCGCCGAAGAACACAACAGCGATCACAAGGAAGATATTTGCCACCAAAGCCAGTGCTGCAAAGGCAACGGCTTTCTTATTAACCTTCGAACGATAGGTTTTACGTTTTGGCGTGGCAACGTCCATTACGCGTTCTTGCCATTTTTCCCGATTTTCATTGAATCGTTTTGCTTCAGCCGAGTTATCGGCGATATTCTCGATATCATCGAGGGTGACGCTTTCCCCATCCCCGACATCGCTGATGAACCAATCCAAAAGCTGCTTTTCGTGGCTCAGGAGCGGCGCATTTTTCGTATCCTTGATCTGCGTCAGACGGAAGGAGTCTTCCGGCGCTTTTTCCCGCCCGAAGATCCCTTTTTGAGGAATCTGCACCGGCGAAATCGTCAGATAGCCTTTCCGCACCAGATCCAGGATAGTCGCCGAAATGTCGGCAGCCTGCACATTGCCGCTGAAGACGGCACCGTTCATGACGGCCGGCGTCATATCCTCAGGCAATTCATAGATATGGTCCGGCAGATGGATTTCCTGCGGGATTTCTTTTTTTCTGGCTTTCCTTATCCAAAGGAACACCAGGATCGGCAGGATCGGCGCGACCACCGCCAATACCGCACTGAGGATGCCGAAGATCATCGCATTGCGTTCTTCTTCCTCCGCCAATGCGGCTTCCTGCGCCAAGATTTCATCGAATTTGTCTTCGTTCACGACATTCGGATTGTCTGCGGTGATGCTGGTCGGGAAGATCACATGGGCCTCCACGAACTGGTTAGCCGGATTCTGCGGGACATAAAGCAGGACTTTTTGGTTGTCTTCCAACACTACTGTACTGTTCTCATCGCCGCCGTGTCCCCAAGCGCGCAATTCCTCTTCGCCGGTGGCTTCCGGCAAAAGAACGGTGACGTCCACATCGTTCAATGGATCCTCCCAGGCGGAACCGATGACTTTGCGATTGAACTCAGCAATGTCGTTATAATTCGTGACGATTTCGGGAATGCGGTATTGGTAGATGACCGTCTGGATCTCATCGGTCATTTTGTTGTAGACGGTGAAATTCAGGAAATCGCCGGTGTTGTCCAGTTTGAACGTTCCCGATTCCTCCGTGTCGCTTAAAGCAAAAGGGAAAGGATTTTCCGACAGATAGCCTTGCATCGAAACCTTCACGTCTGTCGGGTCCGCTACCTCCGAAATATCCAAGTCATAAAGCACCCCATTGAATTCCCCTTCAAAATCGTAAGTGATGCTCTCTGTGAAAAAAGCGCTACCATCCCGCTGTATTTCAACCAACACATCATAATTCGTAATCTCATAGGAACGGGCCTGTACTTCCTTCTGTCCAAATCCGATCAAAAAAAAGAACATGAACAGCACAATTGAGCCTATCCGTTTCATTATTACCTTCCCCTTCCGATACCCTCCATCAAGCTTGTCGCTTCTGATACCCCCATTTTAACAAACTTAAGACAGTAAGAAAAGCTATCCAAGCCCGCTCTGCCTCGAAAGAAATTTAGGAAATCTGGCCCTGAATGAGCATCGTAGAGCGCAATGGGTCAGATTTATCTAATTTCCGAGAGGCAGGCTTGGATAGCTGGACAACTCATTTTGGTGCACAATTTTTTTGGAATCTTTAAAGCACCGAAGGTGATGCACTTTTGCAATCTAAAATATTATAGGATTAGTTATATATTAAAAAAGGAAGAACCTCATTTCGAGACCCTTCCTTTTTTAAGTGTTGGTTTAGAAAACAATTTCCGTTTCAATCCACTGCGTTGTCTGTTTGCGAAGAGTCCTCTTCCTCCAGCAGCAACGCACTGCTGGTGGCTGTCTTCGCCTTGACTTGCGCTTCGGCTGACGGAAGCGTAACGGTAGGCGTCGTGATGATGCTGCCGGTCAACGCATCCACCCGTCTGATTTCCACAGGCGCATTCTCGATTTCAAGCTCGATATACCACATCGGGCTGTAGATATCCATATCCGACAGACTCAGCGTGCGGTAATACGTCAATTGCACCGTCCGCACGGTGGAATTCGCCGGAATCTGGTTGTTGAGGTACAGTGCTTCAACCGCCCGCTTCTGTGAAATCACAGTCCGGCTGTTGCCTTGCACTTCCGCCGTGCCCGCAAAAGTCTGTTCATAGGAAATAACCTCATAATCGGGATCCAGGTTGAAAGTGATGCTGCCCGTACTGTCGCCGATAGGGATATTGTTCGCGACTTGCGCGTACACAAGTTGTCTTCTCAGCGGCAAATACGTTAGGAAGGTATATTCGGCTCCGTGGAGTACGTTGCCTTGCAAAATGAAATCCGTGATCGGCGTTCTGTCGACAATCGCCAAATCTTCCGCATCAATCTCAAGCGGGATCGGCTCGGACAAGGTGCTGAACAACACACCATCCTCAAAGACAGTCGTCTGATTCACCAATTTTGACTGATCGGACTCCAACGTGCTGCCTTTGTCCGTCTTCAGCAAAGGGATTTTCTCCTGATCGGACGACAAAGCCGAAAAGCTGATGTCATCGGCCTTCATTGCCTCTTCGATGTTCAGCGTGCTGCTCTCGGTGCCGAAGCTCAAGGTTGTCGCGTTTTTTTCCAACAGCACACTGAGCAGGTAGATGTTCAAAGCTGCAAAGGTGAGGATAAAAATGATTTTGATGCGTCTAAAGTCCACTATCATCCGCCTCCGTTTCCGTTCCGCCGATCCATTGATCCAGCGCCTTCCATGCGCCGTCGATCTGGATGAACCATTTAGGCGTCAGATTGACGAGACGGTTGGATTCCTCACTGAAGGTCCAATCATACCCCAAAGCGATCATCTGAATCTCTTGGCTGCTGTAGCCACCGGCATCCAGAGCGGCCAAAAGGTCTTTTCCGCTCAACAGGGTGACATCCTCTCCGCGATCCGTCAGCGGCGTCTGGATGACTTGCGTCAGGAATTGCAGTTCAGTCAAGGATGATCCGGACATATGGATCTGCGTCAAGCCGTAATCGACTTCCCCGAAGATCGGATAGCCGTTCACATATCTGCGGTAATAGACGTTGTCCGTCCCCTCATCAAACCCATAGAAGTAAAAAGGATTCGTCCAATTGTCCAACATCTTGATTTCATGGAAACTGTCGCGGATCAGGCGGTAATCAGGCAGCTCCTCGGCATCGAGGATGTTGCGGTAATAGCTCAACTGCCCTGTTTCCTTATCAATGCTCAATTCGGAGATGTTATCACTGTAGCTCACGAATGCATCGCTTCCGTTATCCTTCAGGTCGGTTGTGTCATCGAAAAGCAGATCGATGAAATAGCTGTTCGAAGGCTTTTCCACCAGATAGACCAACTTTTCGATCGTGATTGCCTCTGTCGGAAGGTAGGAGATGGATGATTCGGATTGATACGATTCCACTTCCATGTACGCTTCCTTTTGACCTTCGTAAAGGTCCACCAACGGCTGCAGCAGATTATCCGGCCGCGCTACTGTGAACACTTGCTTCGTCTCATCATTCAGCAGATAGACGGGATCTTCCTCCTTTGAGTTGAGGATGATCCGATCGACGCCCTCATCGTAATATTCCTCCTGGAGATTCGTGAAATAACGTGAAAGCAGCTCCAGCGGAACCTCCTCAGCAAAGCGGATTTCCAGTTGCGTCGGCGAGAGGATGAGCGCATCATAGTCCTCCTGCGTGTAGGTGGAGACTCCCTCGATTCCGTCAAACACGCTCTCACTCAACAGCTCATTCACGCTCTGCATGATTTCGGGTTCCTGCGTCAAATAGATGCGCTTATCCGTATGGATGATCATCCTGATCGGCGCAAAGACATCCTCTACCTTCTTCGTGTTGGTCAGATTGGCGGAGACGGATGTCGTCGAATTTTGGCTTAAACCGACCGTACTCGGAGTGGAAAGGATCCTTACAGTAAGGAACAGGCTGATTGCGACCAAAGTGTACAGCAACGCGCTCAGCATCGGTGATTCTTTATGTTTCATCCCCACTCATCCTCCTCGTCCATCGGAATGTAAGGCAAGGAAATAAAGAAAGTCGATCCTTTATTTTCCACGCTGGTCACCCAGATTTTTCCGCCGTGCAATTGGACGACCTCTTTTGAAATGGCCAATCCAAGTCCGGTGCCGCCCATCGAACGTGCGCGGGCCTTATCGACCCGGTAGAAACGGTCAAAGACATGGCCGATATCTTTGCGCGGAATGCCCAAGCCTTCATCGGTAATGCTGATGACGACGCTGTTGTGCGTCTCCATCAGTCGGCAGGTGATTTTCCCGCCGTCCGGAGAATATTTGATGGCATTGTTCATGATGTTGTCGATTACCTGGATAAATTTATCCTGATCGATTTCGACCCATAGCGTACGCTGCGTAAAGTCCCGCTCGATCTTGTATTTTTTGTTGCGGTACTGTTCCGATTTCAACACCATTTCGAAGCGGTCGATGATATGCGCGACCAATTCGTTGATGCTGACGAACTCCAGGTTCAGTTCCTGTTTCCCTTGGTCCATCCGGGATAAGTTCAGCAGGTCGGTGATCATCCGGATCATCCGATCTGTCTCCGTGGAGATGACCTTCAGGAATTCAGGAGCGATTTCTTTATCTTCCCAAGCACCGTCGATCAGCGACTCCGTGTAACTTTTCACGCTCGTCAACGGCGTCCGCAATTCATGGGACACGTTCGAAACGAAGCTGCGGCGTTCCTGTTCGACTTTTTCCTGCTCCGTAATATCGGAAAGCACACACACCAATCCGCTGATGAAGCCGGATTCCCGCTGGATGACGGAAAATTCACCGCGCAGGATCGTATCCTGATCGTCTGTCGGGATGTTCAGGATCAATTCATCCTGCGTCTCCAGCAACTGGCGGAAAGTGAATTTCTCGCCTAGCTTCAGCACCTTCATGATCGATTGTCCGATCGCTCTGTCTTGTGAAATCGAGAGCAGATCCATCGCCCGGCTGTTGATGATGATGATCTTGCCGCGGCGGTCGGTGGCCAACACGCCATCCGTCATGTGGCGCAGGACGCTGTCCAACCTTTGGCGCTCCGATTCTGTCGTTTCCTGGGCATCCTTGACTTTGTAGGACAGGTCATTGATGGTCTCAGCTAATTCGCCCAATTCGTCCGCTCCATAGACGGTCACCTTGCCGGAATAATCCCCATCGGCAATGTTCGCCGTCTGTCGGCGCATTTCTGATATGGGCCGCGTGATGCCGCGGGAGATGATCACAGCCAGCACAATCGTAATGATGATCGCCACGACCGAAGCATTCAGAAAGATGCTCACCGTCTGGCTCATCTGCGAATAGACCGATTCGATGTTCGATTCCATCACCAAGACGCCGATCAGGGTACCCGTATTGTCCGTCGAATAGATCGGACTGATGTTCTTCAGTACGCGGCTATTCGTGTCTTCCTTCACATATTGATAGGAAGAAGGTGCATCCAGAAGAATGACTTGTTGGACATCCTGATCGGTCGACTTCGTTCCGATCAGCGATTGCAGCGTTTGGTCATTGATTCCGAGAATGTATCCCTGCTCATCCATGACCTGCGTTTCCAGGATGTTGGCACCCGTAAAATCGCTGAGGATGGTCTGCACCGACTCCTCCAGCTTATCCGTATCATCGGCCATCAGGATCGGCTGCAGCGTTTTTTCCAGAAAGCCCGCATTCAGGCTCATCTGGCTGTCGAAATTGCTGATCATTTTCGTTTCCAGTTCACGGATAAAATAAGCCCCAATCAGTTGCAGGGATACCAACAGGAGAAGAATGAACAGCATCGGTATCTTGAAATGGATGGAGTGAACCAAACGTATCTTTTTGTTCATATACTGTTACTCCTGATCCGGATTCTTCAAGAAGTAGCCTACTCCTCTTCGCGTGATCAACCAAGTCGGATGGCTCGGTGTATCTTCGATTTTTTCGCGCAGTCTGCGGACCGTCACATCAACCGTGCGGACATCGCCGAAATAATCATATCCCCATACAGTCTGCAGCAGATGCTCCCGGGTCATCACTTGGCCGATGTGTTTCGCCAAATAATGCAATAATTCGAACTCGCGGTGGGTCAGCTCGATCTCTACCCCGCGCTTCGACACGATGTAAGCATCTTCGTGGATGACCAATGCTCCTATTTTGATTTCATTCGTATCGTCTTCTTCAGGCGGTGCGGCGACCGGAGAGGCTTGTCTCCTCAAATTTGCTTTTACGCGCGCGACCAATTCCCGGTTCGAAAATGGTTTCGTGACATAGTCATCCGCACCCAATTCAAGTCCAAGCACTTTGTCGATTTCAGAGTCTTTTGCCGTCAACATGATGATCGGCACATCGCTCGTCTTACGGATTTCCCGGCAGACTTCCAAACCGTCCATCTTCGGCAGCATCAGATCCAGCAGGATGATATCCGGGCCCACTTCCGCGAACTGCGCCAAGGCTTCTTCACCATCAAATGCAGTGAAGACATCATAACCTTCTTTGGTCAGATTAAACTTGATTATATCTGAAATTGGTTTTTCATCGTCTACCACTAGTACCTTTTTCATCTTCAAACCTCCTTGTTTCTTGAAACTCTCTGTCCCATTCGGAACGTCTACTCTTTATTATACAATTGCAGGCGGTTATGTGCAAAGCGTTCCTGGATTACCGGGCGACTGTACCAAAAAGGACGAGCCATCAATCGTTTTCCTGACTGATGGCTCATCCCCCTATTAGACATTATGGCGTTCGTTCATTGACTCATCAGCTGTGGATGACGACCGGAACCCCGATACCGATCATCCCATACAGTTCAGCCATGACCCCCGGTGGCGTATTGACACAACCATTCGATCCGGCAGTAAGCCAATATTCGCCGCCGTAAGCAGGCTGCCAGGATGAATCGTGGATACCGATCCCGGTCCAATCGACAGGCATCCAGTATTCGACAGGCGACTCGTAATCTTTTTCCGTCTTTGGATTGTAGCCTTTCAGGACGGCATCCTCTTCTTTGTTCCAGATATAGAAGACCCCAGTCGGAGTCGGTGTCTGCGGGTGTCCGGAAACGATATCCGTCTCGAGCGCAACCGCGCCGTCCTTGTAGTACCACATGTGTTGGCTGGAAAGATCCACTTCGACATAGGTAGTGCCGATGTCCGCGCCGTCCGCGTGATAGCCGGTACCGTTATAATTCGGCGTTACCGTAACGTCCTCACCTGCCAAAACATATTCGATCAGGTTGTCCGTTTCGGCTGCGACAGCCAGTGTCCATCCATACGTACCGGATGGGACCTGGACCGTTTCTCCGTCCGTCGCCAAGAAATCGCGCGTACGGGAATAGGTGCTGTATGTATCGCTCAGTCCCTGCAGATAGGCTGCAACGCCTTCACGGTTGACGGACACTTCGCCGTTCTCGTCTATGCCCAACCATTCGACGATGGCTGTTTTCGGAACGGTTTCTGTCTGTCCGGAAATGGTGTATTGGATGACCGTATCGGTCAAATCATCCAATTTCTTCACTGTTTCCGTCAAAATTGGATCGTCCGCGGTCAATGTCGGTTGCTGATAGGCCTCTGTCAGATCGATTTCGGTTTCTCCGGCAATGATCGCTTCCAGCATCGTTGCCTTCAACAATTCCAGATCGACTTTATTTCCGGCAGTTTCTGGCGAAATTTCGTAGCCTTCCGTTCCTTTGACGACTGTAGCGTTCACGGGGGCAGTGCGCGTTTCGTTCTCCAACGGCATCGCCGCCAAGATGTCCGCCAAAGCTGTTTCATCCACAGCTACGCCGCTCAGGTCGGTTTCTTCCTGTTTGTCTTGGAACAGCAGGATTGGCCAATTCCAACCGCTTTGTTCGGCCTTCATCGTTTCCAATTTCTCGGTGTTGTCGATGGAAACACCCAGCTCAGCGGCTGTGAATGCATAGATGGTTTCTCCATTTTCGACGATTTGGATTTGTGTTTGTGCGATTGCTGCAGTTGTCTCTTCTTTTGCTTGGGCTACGGTATCATTCGATATGTCAATGCCATCCAGCATCGTATTCGGTAAGAATTTATCCTCATAATAGCTACCTGCACCAAAGTATCCGGCTGCGACCAATAAGACCGCTGCAGCGCCAATGATGATGGGTTTCTTTTTCACTTTCAGACCACCTTCTTGTTTTATTACAATCAGATTACGTTTTCGTTACAAATAATCATAACTTACTTTTTATTACTTTACCATGTTTTCTTGAAAAATCAACCTATTTTATCTTAATTTTTTTATAATAGGCCGATTCTTAGACACTCATCATAATACCAATGCGGAAGAAATGCAAACAGACACGTTCCGTTTTCACCAGCCCCGCAATCCTCCGGGCGGGCTGAAATGGGCGGCACCGCAAGGTTTTCCTCCGATGAACGCAGGCTTCGCCGGAGTTTGATTACATTTTGTCTGCGTTCTCTGATAAGGACCGCTTCCTCGGAGTTGCGGCCGATTGTTACCGGTCTGCTCCGGCGGGCGGCCGCTTGCCGGAGTTGGGACCCGTTTCACCGGCTCTCCTCCGGCAACCTGGCGCCACGCAAATCAAAAAAGGCCTGTCTCATTTCGAGGCAAGCCCTAAATTCCTATGCGCGATTCTGTTTCTCCGCTTTGATTTCATCCAGGATGTAGCCGAAATCGAAGTCTTCTTTCTTTACGATCAGCAACAGGCCATCGCCCAAAGGCACGAGGGAAGTTTCCAATGCCGGGTGGTCCAGCACGGTATCCATCAGCTTGTTCAGGCGGCGGTGGATTTTGCGGACCCGTTTGGGAACGTCTGCTTCATCATCCAGGATGGTTCCGCCTTGGAAAACATCATCGATGACCAGCATGCCCTCTTTCTTCAGAAGTCTCATGCAATGAGGCAAAAATTCATAATATTTGGATTTCGCGCTGTCCATGAAGATGAAATCATACGGCCCTTCCAAAGTAGGCAGTACTTCCGCCGCATCGCCTTCCAGCAGTGTCACTTTGTCCGCGATGCCGAGTTTTTCAAAATTCGCTTTGGCGTGGTTGATCATGACCTCAAAACGATCGATGGTCGTGACGTGGCCTTCCGCTCCGACGTGCTGCGCCATCAGGCTGCCTGAGAAGCCGATCGCCGCACCGATTTCCAGTATCTGTTTGGGTTTGATCTGGCCCAACAGCATATTCAGGAAAACGGCTGTTTCGTGAGGGATGATCGGCACGCCTTTTTCATTCGCGGTTTTTTCCAGTTCCCCCAACCCTCCCGGGAAACGTTTCAGTCTGTCGCGCATAAAAGCGACCAGTTCTTTCTTTACGACGGGTCTGTTCATCATTTCGTTCAATGCCATACTTTTTTCTCCTTATCGCATACTCTTTTATTAATGGCAACAAGGCTGGGAATGGATCCCAGCCTTGTGCTTATTCGTCTTCGACAACTGCTTCTTGGACGGGCTCTCTTGTGACACGGATGCCACGGATCCGGCCGCTTTCGACTTGCGTAGTCGTCAGCAGGTACTCTTCCGCCTGAATCGTCGCCTGTTCATCATCTTTCGGAAAATAGCCGAGTTCCTCGATCATGTAGCCGGCGATCGTGTCCACTTCTTCGGAAGCGATCGCTGTCTTGAACAATTGATTGAACTTGTCCAATGGCATGCGTCCATTGACGACATAATGATTGTCATCGATTTTTTTCGAAAGGCGGTAAATTTCATCATATTCATCTTCAATGTCCCCAACGATTTCCTCCAGAAGGTCCTCGAGGGTGATGATTCCCTCCACGCCGCCGTATTCATCCTTGATGATGGCCATATGCGTGTGGGTCTTGCGGAATTCAACCAAAAGATCATCGATATAAATAGTGGAAGGGACAAACAAAGGCGTGTTGACCAACTCACGGAAAGAGATCCGCTCGAAACCGACTTCCTTTGATGCCTTCAAAACATTTTTCATATGCAGAACGCCGATGACATTGTCCTTGTCTTCCTCGTAGACCGGAATCCGGGAATATTGACTGTTCAGAACCAGCGCGATATTGTATTCCAGATCATCATCCAAATCCATCATCAAAGTGTCGGTACGCGGCACCATCAATTCGCGGGCAAGCTTCGTGTCCAACGAAAGTACCCCCTGCATCATCGTGAACTCGGATGGATCGATGACCCCTTCGCCTCGGCTCTGCGCAAGGATGGCCTTCATTTCATCACGGGTGAGCTTCTCTTCCTCATTCGTGAATTCGATCGGCGTCAGCTTTTTCAGGATACCTGTCGAAAAGGACAAAAGCCAAACGAACGGCTTGAAGAGTGTCTTGACGACAACGATCGGTCCTGCAGTATGGCGCGCAATGCTTTCGGGCATCTGCAAGGCAATCTGTTTAGGGTACAGCTCACCAAACACGAGCGTGATATAGGAAAGGACAACAGTGATGATGATCATCGCTATCGTTTTGCCGCCTGCGATGCTTCCCAACAACGGTTCGATATAGCCGACGAAATTGGAAGAAGCTGACGCACTGCTGAAGAATCCGGCAAATGTGATGGCAACTTGGATAGTGGCCAAGAAATCATCCGGATTCTCCAAGAGACGCAAAACCTTCTGCGACTGCTTATCGCCGTCTTTGGCAAGCTTCTCGATTTTGGAACGGTTGATGGAAACAAATGCTAATTCGGCTGAGGCAAAATAAGCATTCAGTAAAGTCAGGGTTAGGATCAATGCTATTTTTGATAATAACGACTGGCCTTCGGGGTCTGGGTTCATATGATTTTTTTCTCCTTTTGAATGATGACTCACGCAACTGGGACATGCCCTGAAACAAGACACTGTGCAGCTGCATAAAAAAATATAGATTGTGTTCAATTATATACTACTTAATATAGTGAACTCCACTCGAAAAATCAAGAGATTTTTCATTTGCGGGCTAATGGAGCCCCCTTGCTCTTCACCTTTCAGCCTTTCGTGACCGACAAGTGTTCTCATTCCAATCTAATGTTCAATAAATCCTGGCATCCTCTTGGAAGGGCTTTACCGCTTGATTTATCAAATGTTTAAGAATTTCCAAGTATGCGTTTATAACCGTTGCTTTTTTTCATTTTAATGTTATTATCACATTAGACAACCGTGTTTTTAGGAGGATTTAAACTATATGCTTATCCGCTCACTTGCCATCCCCAAAAGGGAGTTGACCATCGTCAAAGAGTCAGCCACGCTTCGGGATGCACTGGATATCCTTGAAAATTCCGGCTACCGTTGCGTTCCGATTTTGGACGAAACAGAAACCATTTTCCGGGGAAATATCTATAAAATGCATATCTATCGGCATAAAGCGAACGGCGGCGACATGAACCTGCCCGTCACGCACCTGCTGAAGAATGCCACAAAATTCATTTCGATAGACAGTTCATTCTTTAAGGTATTTTTTACCATCAAAGAATTGCCCTACATTTCCGTTTTGAATAAGGACATGACCTTTTACGGCATCCTGACCCACAATGCCTTGTTGAACATGCTGGCCCAATCGTGGAGCATCGACGTCGGCAGCTATGTGCTGACGGTCATCGCACCCGGCCAAAAAGGCGATCTGTATCATATCACCAAGATCATCAACCGCTATTCCTCCATCGCCAGCTGCATTTCCTTGGACATCAACCGTGAGGACGCTTTGCGCAGGGTATTGGTCACGTTACCCGCCGGCACTCCCAAACAGGTGCTGGACTCTATCGTAAAGGCGCTGGAGCGCAAAGATTTCCGTGTGACGGAGATCGAAAACCTGCAAGTTGATTTCTAAAATCCAACCCGTCACATTAAGTGTCCGGAGCGGCGTTTTCCCGGCGAGGCGGCCTTCATCGGGAATTCCGCTCCGGACGGGTGGCGTTTTCCCGGCGAGGCGGCCTTCATCGGGAATTCCGCTCCGGCTCCAGACGCCTGCTCGATCTAATGCCTAATTAAAAAAGTCGGACGAAGCCTTGTGCTTGTCCGACTTTTTTTGCGCGTCACCTGATCAGCGGGTAGCGCCATTCAGATAGGGGTTTGAATATATTTCTTCCCTTACTGTCGTAGGATCGCCGTGTCCCGGGAACAGTACTGTTTCCCCCGGCAGGGTTACGATATATTTCTGGATTCCTTCAATCAAGGTAGTATGGCTGCCGCCCGGCAAATCGCTGCGGCCTACGCTCCCTTTGAAGATGACATCCCCAACGATCGCGAACCCATTTTCACGGAAAATGAACACGGTGCTTCCTGGCGAATGCCCAGGAATGTGTTGCATCTCAAAGCGGAACTCGCCGATTTCGTATGGCCCCATCTCTTCGAAGAAGACATCCGCTTCTTTCGTCAATCGGACATCCGGAACGTTCGGATTGCCTGCAGATCCATTCAGTTGCGGATCCAACAACCACTCCCGTTCGATTGGATTTTGATAGACGGGAACGTCGTATTTTTCCCGGATCGTTTCAAGGGCTCCAATGTGATCATAGTGCGCATGAGTCAACACGATCGCTATCGGATGCAACTCATTCTCTTCGATGGCTGCGATGATGTCCTCCGCTTGCTCACCTGGATCAAAGATGATCGTGTCATTTTCATGGTCTCCGATCAAAAAATAACAGTTTTCCTGGATAGGACCGACTGTAATTGCGTACATTTCCATATACTGATTCCCCCCTCTTTTTGGATTACCTCTCTATTATAAGAGAACGATGAGAAATATCCTAGCAAAAAACGGGGATTTTTGCTGTTCATCCAGCAAAAGCCCCCGTTCTCCCGTTTTTTTCATATTAATTTTTAATGGATCAAGCCATTTTCTCGGCAAAACCGATGATCTTGTTCATGTACTTCATGAGCGGTGCTGACACAACCAGCACAACAGCTTCACCGAATGCCGCTGTCACAAAGCTGAACCAGAAAGGCAAATCAAGAACGATGTAGAGCTCGATTGCGACAAGAACCATCGTCACCGTGAAGACGAACGCGGTCATCATCATGCGTTTCATTTCAGAATCGTTGGGTTTGAAAAGTTTCTCCAGAATAAGGAAAGAGATCAATGTCTGTCCAAATCCGAACACCAAGTCCCAAGCCCCTAATGTTGAAAAAATCAGATTGGCGATAAAAACACCCGCCAAAACACCGTATTTATAATCTTTGTGGTAGCCCACCAAATGATTCAGCATTTCTGAAACGCGGAATTGGACGGCACCGAACGACATAAAAGCAAAAATCCCTGTCATAGCGACATAAAGCGCTGCGATAATTGTATTGATAACCATTTTTTTTGTACTCAACCTGAAAACCTCCTAGTTTTTTTTCGTGGGATGGTAGACGAACCACGCACTCTTCCAAGAGCTAAAACAGTTTACCATACATGTTCGCTTTTGAAAACGACTAACGGCGCATTTTCATCTGATTTTCATAACAAAAAGCCGCCTGGCCTTTAGTAGGCACCGGGCAGCTTTCCTGATTTATCTGTTTTTCTATTTGTAGATGCGCGGAACGCGGGCGTTGATTCCCGTCAAGATTTCATAGCCGATCGTATCGATTGTTACCGCCATTTCGGATGGATTGTTTACGATTCCGCCGTTTTCACCCAGAAGTGTCACTTTCGTCCCGACCGGATATTCTTTCGGAAGGCTGATCATGCATTGATCCATGCAGATGACTCCCCGGATCGGACAGCGCTGGCCATCGACGATGACGGTCTGATGGCGAAGATCCCGTCTCCACCCGTCGGCATAGCCGATCGGAAGTGTAGCGATCCATTCTCCCTCAAAAGCGCGGTAGCGGGCGCCGTATGCGATCGTGTCGCCTTCATGCATCTGTTTGACATAGCTGATCTGCGTATCCAACTGTACGGATGGCTTCAGTTCATAAGGAAGCTCCAACACGGTGTCGGAAGGGTTGTAGCCGTACATAGCGATTCCGACGCGGACCGCATCCGTCCGGAACGCTTCATGCCAAAGCGAAATCGCGGAATTCGCCAGATGCACAATCGGCGGCCGTTGCGCCATCGCCTGCAAGATTTCTTCAAACAATGTCAGTTGGCGTTCCACCAATGTCGGATCTTCGCCATCGGCCGTTGCGAAGTGCGTAAAGATGCCTTCAAACACAAAGCCACCCAGTTCGGCAAGGCGCGTTTCGAAAGCTTTGACCTCTTCAACCGTGCGCAGACCGATGCGGCCCATGCCGGTGTCGATCGCCAAATGGACACGGACCGGCAGATCCGTTTTTCGTTCCTGCAGATACGGCAAGGCCGCCTCCAGCCATTCTGTTGCCGTGACAGCCACGCTGATTCCGTTGTCGGCTATGAGCGCAGCGTCTTCTGCCTCCGTTGGGCCCACAACCATGATGAAATCATCGGACAGCCCATTCTCCCGCAACTCCATTGCCTCATCCAACAGCGCGACACAGAAGCCGTCCACGCCAGCTTCCTTCGCCTTTTTCGCGACCGGGACAGCTCCCAGTCCATAGGCGTCAGCTTTGACGACCGCGAAAAATTTCTTTCCAGGCGACAGGCCCTTCCTGATTTGTTGGATGTTCCACGAAATAGCTTCCAAATCGACAGTTTCTATTGTGGGACGGTGCTTTCCTACTACCATGTGTAAAAGACCCCTTTACTTTTCTAGTACCACTTGCGCGGCAATGATGTTCCCCGAATGGGTGATGGAAACGAATCCTGTCCCTTCAAACGGAGATTTGGTTATTTCAGGCTTTCGGTTCTCTCCTGGCAAAATTTCGATGTCTTGGAAAGACAGCTTGCCGATGCCTGTTCCGTAAGCCTTCGAAAAAGCTTCTTTCGCGGCATAGCGTCCGGCCAGAAACTCCATTTGGCGTGATCCGCTCAAAGCCAGGAACAATTTCAGTTCCGCTTCGGTCAAAACCCGTTCCGCAAAACCCGAACGCCGATCATAGGCTTTCGTGATGCGGTCCAGCTCGGTTACGTCCAGTCCTATTCCATAAATCATTCCAATCACCGCCTCTTCTGCATGCATTGTTCTCATTTTACCAAAAAAACAAAAAATTTCCAGCATAAGAAAAACCTCTTCTCCTGGCGCAGGCCAATTGGAGAAGAGGTTTTTGATTATGGATTAGTCGTTGTTGTTGCGGATAGTGAAGCTATGGCTGCTTTTCTTAGGTGCGCCGGCACTGCCGCCGCCACGTTTTTCATCATAGCGTTTGCCGCCGGAGCGTGGTTTGCTGTCGCTTGAGCGATTTTTGTTGCCACTGCGTTCTCCGCTGCGCTCTCCGCCGCCACGTCTGTCTGATGAACTACGGTTACCTTTGTAGCCGCCGCCACCTTTACCTTTGTAACCACCGCCGCCTTTACCTTTTCTTGAAGGCAATGGGCGTTCTGGTGTGATTTTAACAGGAACATCAGTAGCATCTTTAGAAAGACTCTTCAAGAATGCTGCCACCAAATCTTCAGCAGTGTGCTCTTCAAGCAAGCGAACAGCTGCACGTTTGTATTTGTCTGTTTCTGTTTCTTTAACCAATGTTTCCACTTCATCCATAGCTGTTTTCACTTGGCCACGGAAAGCTTCTTCATCACTCGGTGGTTGTAATGGAGTGATTGGTTTTTTGGTTAAGTTTTCGATTGTACGCAAGTAATCCATTTCGTTTGGTGTAACGAAAGTCACTGACATACCTTCTTTACCGGCACGACCAGTACGGCCGATACGGTGAACATAGCTTTCTGGATCTTGAGGGATATCGTAGTTGTATACGTGTGTAACACCTGAAATATCCAATCCACGAGCAGCAACGTCAGTCGCTACCAAGATGTCCAAATCGCCTGTCTTGAATGCGTTCAATACGCTCATACGTTTTTGTTGCGTCAAGTCGCCGTGGATTCCTTCTGCACGGTAACCGCGTAATTCCAAACCTTTTGACAATTCGTCTACACGACGTTTTGTACGGCCGAATACGATAGCCAATTCAGGATTTTGCACATCGAACAAACGAGTCATTGTATCGAATTTTTCAAAGTCTTTACATTTAACGAAATACTGATCGATTAAGTTAGCTGCAGTGTGTGACGCTTTGATTTTGACATGCTCTGGAGCGTGCATGAATTTAACACCGATTTTTTTGATTGAGTCAGGCATTGTAGCTGAGAACAACAATGTTTGACGTTCAGCCGGTGTTTCGCTCAAGATTGCTTCGATGTCTTCCAAGAAGCCCATGTTCAGCATTTCATCTGCTTCATCCAGAACTAATGTTTCGATGTGATCCAGACGGATTGTTTTGCGTTTGATGTGGTCCAAAAGACGACCTGGCGTTCCGACAATAATTTGCGGTTTGTTTTTCAAAGCACGGATTTGACGATTGATGTCAGCTCCACCGTAGACAACCTGCACGGATACTTTTTTGTCGCGGCTCAAACGGTACAATTCTTCTTGCGTTTGGATAGCCAACTCACGTGTAGGTGCAATAACGATACCTTGAATAACTTTGTTGTTGTTGTCGATTTTTTGCAGCATAGGCAATCCGAAAGCAGCTGTTTTACCAGTACCGGTTTGTGCTTGCCCAATAACGTCCAACCCTTGCAATGCCAAAGGAATGGTTTGTTCTTGGATCGGTGTTGCTTCCTCGAATCCCATTTGTTCAATCGACTTCAATAACTCCGCGTTTAACCCTAATTCTGAAAATTTCATGTTTCCTCCTATGATTGAGAAACTAAAATTTAGAGAGTCTTTTCTTTTACCCACATATCTAATGCGGTTCATAATCTTATAAATAAAAGATAAACCTTTTTTACTTAATCCCTTGAATAGAAAGCTTGATAAATCAAACATTCTGCACTTCGCAGAAAAAACCCTCTTATTTCTCTATTCTTACCATCAGCAATAATAACACGTTCCGCAGAGTTTTACAAATCATTTTCTCTTAAAATAATGAAATTTCTTACAAAAAAACCTTGTTGTAAGGATATTTCCAATGAAAATGACAAGTAGCCCTACAATTTACCGACAATTGACGCATGCGCTCCAAATTGGCTGAAAAAGGTAATCCCTTGCTTTTGCGACGACACGAACCATCCAAATCCCTTACGGTTACTATTATACACGCAAAGCTGCCACGACCGCCAATAAATCAGTGCCGAAACTGGATTTGATCAGCACTTGGTCGGCTTTTTGAAGCTCTGCCTTCAGCTTTTCGATCAATGGCGCCTTCTCCCCAACATAATGATAAAGTGTCCCTTCCGGAAAGGCAGTCTTTAAGTTTTCATAAAGAGCCCCCATTTCCGTGCCGTAAAGATAGACCTGATCAAAATCTTCAGGGGAAATTTCAGTTGCCAAGGCTGCGTGCATCTCAGCAGAACGCTCGCCCAATTCACGGATATCACCGAGCACCGCAATTTTCTTGCCCTCCCGCGGCAGATTCGCGAATGAGCGCAGCACAGCCGTCATCGAAGTCGGACTGGCGTTGTAAGCATCATTCAACAGCTGCGACCCATTTACGCCATCAAGCCACTGTGTGCGGTTGGCGGTCAGCTGAAAGGTCGCCAGCGCTTCCTTCACCTCAGCGATCGTCATGCCCAGCACTTGGGCAGCGGCTAACGCAGCCAATGCATTCCGGACATTGTACACGCCCAATACAGGAATCTCCAGATCGACGTTCGGATCCAGATTCACATGGAAAGTTGTTCTGGTTTTGCCAGGAACGATGTCATAGGCATTGACCGCAGCCGTTTCGTCCGTACCGAAAGTCAGTTGGCGGAAGTTGCTTTCCTGAGGCAGCTCTTCAGCAATCAACGGCTCGTCGCCAGGATAGATGAACGTCCCTTCAGGCTTCAGCCCTTCCAGGATTTCCAGCTTGGCTCTTGCGATGCCTCGGCGGCTCCCGAGGAACTCCAGATGGCTGTCCCCGATCAAGGTAACGATGGCGATATCCGGTTTTGCCAATCGGCTCAACAAGCTGATTTCGCCGAAATTACTCATGCCCATTTCAAGCACCAGCACTTCCGTGTCTTCCGGCATCTCCAGAATGGTCATTGGCATGCCGATTTCATTATTGTAATTTCCCTCCGTCTTGTGGACACGGAACCGCGCGGACAGGACAGCAGCCGTCATATCCTTGGTGGTCGTTTTCCCGTTGCTGCCGGTGATTGCGACCACTTTTGGTTGGATCATATCCAGGTAAGCTTCCGCCAGCTTTTGCAAAGCTTCCAGCGTGTCATCCACCAGAATGACGGCAATATCTTCTGGCGCTTCTCCTGCTGCACGGCTCCATAAAGTTGCTGCCGCCCCGTTTTTGATTGCCGATTGGACATAATCATGCCCATCCGTTTCCCCCTGCAAAGGCACAAATAAACTGTCGGGCATTGCTTTACGGGAGTCAAAGACAACAGAATTTATTTCAGCGAAGCGGTTGGCCGACGTATAGTCGATCGCTCCAACAGCTTTCACAACATCAATGATGCGTAATGGTTTCATACTCAGTTCCTCATTTCCGGTTTTTTCGGCAGCTCTTCGGCTGCTCTAAAAAAAGACCGTCCTTTCCCTTTGGCTGCAGCAAGCATTCCATGCTTTCAGTGCTGCTGGCGATCAGGAAAATCACGGCCTTTCGTTCATCATTCTACAAATTGATAGGATACTTTTTCTTCATGGCGCTTCAAGGCCAACTGGATCAACTCTTCCACCAAGTCGCTGTATTTCAATCCAGTTTCTTCCCAAAGCAACGGATACATGCTGCGGGAAGTGAAGCCAGGCAAAGTGTTGACTTCGTTGATGTAGATTTCATTGTTTTTGGTCACAAAGAAATCGCAACGGCTCAAACCGCTGCCGTCAAGCGCCCGGAAAGCGATTGTTGCATAATTCTGCAATTTGGCGGTGATTTCTTCCGGTAACTCAGCAGGGATCTGCAGCAATACTTCTTCATTGCCGTACTTCTCTTCGTAGTCATAGAAGTCTTTGGTTTTAACGATTTCACCGGGTACGGAGGTATGCACATCGTCATTTCCCAATACCGCGATTTCGATTTCGCGGGCTTCGATACCTTGTTCAACGACCACGCGACGGTCATAGCGGAAAGCCGTCTCGATTGCAGCGGTCAACTCTTCAAGATTCGTAGCTTTGGAAATGCCGACGCTTGAGCCCATATTGGCTGGCTTTACGTACATTGGGTAAATCAGGCTGCCTTCGCATTGGATGAAGATCTTCTCGCGGTCATTTTTCCAGTCATTACGGGTGACTGCAACATAAGGCACTTGCGGCAACCCTGCCTGTTGGAAAAGATGCTTGCTGACGATTTTGTCCATCCCGCTGGCGCTGGCAAGGACTCCGCAGCCGACGTAAGGCATATTCAGGACTTCAAACAGCCCTTGCACCGTACCGTCTTCGCCGTTTGGTCCATGCAATACCGGGAAAATGACAGCATCTTCAGACTGGATATCTGCAGGTGAAATAAGTTCGCCGTAGGATTTCCCATCCTGTGAATCGGCAAAGCGCTTCTCGGAACCTGGCTCCAAGTAAAGGTTCTCAGAGAATGCCACTGGTTCAGAAAGGGATTGCCCTTGAATCCACGCGCCTGCCTTAGTGATATAGACGGGCACAACTTCATAATAGTTGAAATAGATCGCTTTTATGATTGAATGTGCTGTCAGGATCGAAATATCGTGCTCAGCGCTCTTTCCGCCATAAATCAAATAAATTTTCATCGAGAAATCCTCCGAATTTTTTGATAACTGCTTTAACTCAAGAAACATTGTACCACATTTATTTTTTAGCTAAAACGATTTTTGTGAAAAGTGGATTGGCATCCCTGTTGGCGGGGCCAAAACATACAGCCCGTCTCAACGGATACAGAAAAAGCCTAAGTTTCGGCTTAGGCTCTCATTCAAAGTCTATGTCTATTTTCCATTCATTGCGATCCATGTCATAACAGATGGTGCCTACCGAATCCTTTTCGTTGAAACGGCCGCCGATGCTGGCGTAACGGTCTTCCGCGATGAACAACGGGATGCAGTATGTATTCCCTTCGATGCTCATCTGCCTGAAGGAGATCACGGCGCCTTCTTTGAAGATCGGAATGAATTCCTTCACGCGTTCGATCGGGAATGGCGCAATTTCTTTGCTTTTCTGATAGAAACGCTTCTTCTCATTCACTTTTTCCTTCAACTTGACGGTGATGGCTTCGGCGAACAACTCATGGAATTGCTCCAGGTAGCGATAATACATTTTTATGAAGCCATTTGGCAAAGTGAGGTAGATGTAGTTATTTTGTAATTTATAATAGAACGGTGAGTGCAAGTGTGTATGCGCATGGGCGATATAAAGGATCTCGGATATTTCGATTGGGGTGAGGAGATGCAACATGTCCACATTCACAAAATCAATCCACTTCCCCATAGCGGCTTGATTGTCCGTCCCTTTTTGGAAGAACGCTTTTACGTTTTCCTGGCCTTTGATCACCTGAAAACCAGTATGATTATCATATGTTCCTATACTTTTTCTTCCGTCCACCAACAACAAGTTTTCTGGAAGCTTCCGGGCTAACTTTGTGTAATCTTTCACCGCTATCCCTTTGCTCAAAACATAATTGCTGACTGTTTCATAATGAACATATAACATATCTTCGCTCATGAATGATCCCCCCCTTTCCAAAATATCCCTTATTGTCATTCTACTACTTGCAAAACCGATTAAGGTATCAGTACCATGTTAATATTATTACAAATCCGTATCTTTTACAAAGATAATTTGCCTTTTTCTCCTATTTTTTTTCACAGCAACAAACTGAAAGGGTTTTCACTTCAAAAACCGAACTTTATTTATGCAATTTGAATAAAACGTCCGAAAAAAAGAAGCTATTTACATAGCTTCTAATCGTTTGATTCGGTTTGCCGTTGAGGGGTGTGTCGAAAACAGGCCATCACTTTCTGCTTCACCCTCCTTCAGACGTTTGAAAGGATTCACAATATAGAGCGAGGCACTGGCAGCATTCGCCGCCTCCATCGGTTCGCTTGTCGCTATTTTGATTAAAGCGGATTTCAGCCCTTCCGGATTGCGCGTGAACTCGACCGCACTCGCATCCGCCAAATACTCACGGTTGCGGGACAGCGCCAGACGGATGATCGTGGCCACAAAAGGCGACAGAACCAGAATCAACAAGGAAAGGATCAGCAATATGATGCCCGCCCCTCCGCTGTTATCGCTTTTGCGTCGTCGGCCGCCACCCCAAAACATCATCCGGGTGCTGAATTGGGCCAAAAATGCGATCAATCCGGCGATAGCCAAAGCGACAGTGGATAGGCGGATGTCGTAGTTGCGGATATGCGCGAACTCATGCGCCAGCACCCCCGTCAATTCTTCCCGGTTCAACTTCTCCAACAAGCCAGTCGTCACGGCAACGGATGCTTTTTCCGGCGAATTTCCGGCCGCAAAAGCATTCGGGCTTTCGTCCTCAATGATGAAGATTCTCGGAAATGGCAAGCGTGTCACGATCGTCATTTCCTCGACGATATTCCAGAGCATCGGGAATTGCGCCTTATCCGTTATTTCCCGGGCATTGTTCAGGCTCATGACCACTTGGGTGGATTGCGCCACCATGATGAAGACGTAGACCACTCCGATGATCAACGCAAGCGCAAGCCCGGACAAGGCATTATCCCAATTCAGATAGCCGATGGCCGCCCCCAATGCCGCAAACAGGAGAAAGAATAAGAATACGATCAATACAGTGCGCCGTTTATTCTGCTCAATTTGTTGATGGAGCAAAGGTACTCACCAACTTTCCATCTAAATCATATTTACTCAGAATGATACTTTCGGTACATTTTTTTCTTCTTCCGGGGTAGCCAGAACGACTTCCGGACGGAAACCATGGACACCTGCCACAACATTGCTCGGGAATGTCCCTAATTTGATGTTGTACTGCGTAACGCTCGAATTGTACAATTGGCGCGCATAAGCGATCTTGTTTTCCGTTGCGGACAATTCTTCCTGTAAAGCCAGGAAATTCTGGTTCGCCTTCAGATCGGGATACGCTTCCGCCAAAGCAAAGACGGTCCGCAATTGACTGGAGAGTTGATTGGACAGTTCCATCTTCTTGGCCGGATCCTCAGTACCCATATCGGAAATCATATTGCGCAGATTGATGACTTTGGTCAAAGTTTCTTGTTCATGCTTCGCATAGCCTTTGACTGTCTCAACGATGTTCGGGATCAGATCGTTCCTGCGTTTCAATTGGACATCGATCTGGCTCCAAGCTTCCGTTACCCACAATTTATTTTTCACAAGACTGTTGTACAACGAAATCCATACTGCCCCGATGATCGCTGCCACTACAATGATTCCTATTAACCAATCCATTTTGCTCACAGCTCCTTTTCTCTCACGCCGCCTCTGCGGCTGACCTAGACAACTTTCCGTCTACACCTTTCATTATAGAAGAGTCTATTCGTTTTGTAAAAAAATAGACTAACTATCTCTGCGCCGAAAAGTGCTGGCATCTGTGATATCATAAAGGAAAGAAAATCAGATGAGGTGTCCACATGTATTTCATCCCGCAACACACTTTTAAATATCCGCCCATCCTCTTGAAAACCATTCCTCTGTACAAAGGCGTCACTGCAGCCGACCTGCCCCGGGCCTATCTTGCCCTGCTGGCGGAACAGAACGGCGGTTATCTGTTGTGCTCCCGCATCCCGACCAAAGAGCCGACATCGGACGGCATCGATTATGCAGCGGTGCATGAGATTTTGGGACTTCACGATGATCCCAAGAGCAGCCTGTATGCCCAGCAAGAAATTGCCCGTTCGGCGGGTCTTCCGGATTATTTTGTACTTTTCAGCATCAACGGCAGCCAACTCTTTGCCTTCGACTATTCAAAATTGTCCCCATCCGGAGAGCCGAGCATCCGGCATATCGATATCGAAACGGACAACTGGCAGACTGTCGCTGCCGATTTCGATCAATTCCTGCGACTTTTGACTCCCGCCCCCATTGCCGTTCCTGAAGAGGTCCGGCTCACGCACACGGAAGGCGCGCATGCCTTTTTGCTGGCCGATTCCGCGGGATTGCCGGAGCTGTTTCTGCACTTCGAGGATGACCCCGACAAACAGTGGTATCTCCAGTGGATCGCGCATTTTTCCGACCATCCCGATGCGGCCTGCCGAAGCATCGCCTGTGAAGCGCTCGAAACGCAGATACTCTACTTCAGGAACGAGCTGCCGGACACCGTCCACGCGGTGCTGGCAAAGTTCCTTGCCGATCCCGACCCTGCGATCCAGGAGCTGGCCGGAACGCTGGAAAAAGAACTGGCGGATGAGTGAATACAACACCAACTCCGGTGAAGAAGTGCTCGCCGGAGCTGGTGCCGCGAAAACATCGTCACTTTCGATGAGGAAGTGCTCGCCGGAGGAGGAACCGCAATAGCAGTCGGAACTCCGGCGAAGCCTGCGTTCACCGGTGGAAAGAGACACAAAAAACTACTGCCAAAAGCAGGGAAGTGCCGTAACGCGGTACTTCCCTGCTTTTGTTGTTATCCTTGTTCCTTCAGCCACTGCTGGTAAAGGTTCTTCGTTTTGTGGCCTTTGCCCAGTATATCCAGCATCTCGGTTTTTCGTTTTTCCTGCGTAGCGGCTTGTTTGGCGCTGTAGATGTAGCGCGCCCAATCCCGCTGATAGCCCGGCGTCAGTTCCGCATAAAGCTTTGCGGCATCCGGATGCCCTTCTTCCAGATACTGTTTCACATCCGGGATGAATTTCTCATAGTCCGCTACATTGCCGCTGCTCGCTTTGGTTGGCTTGCCTTTTCCTTTGACATCATTTTTCATTCCGACGAGCGTGAACGTATCATCCAGCTTGACCATCCGCGCAAATTTCAGGGTGCTGTCGCCGACATAGCCGTTGCCGTCGTCCACGCCAAGACTGGGAAAGATGGCATCGCGATGCACGGATGTGTCATAGGTTTTGTTCCCGATTTTCGGATATGCGATGTAAAGATAGCCTTCCGGATTCAAGCGAGCTTGGTTGATCGTATCCCATACGCACTCATTCAGCTCCTCCAACGTCAGCACATAGGAAAAAATCAGATCGTATTTACCGGAACCCAAACCCGTATCATAGGCTTCCAGATCCGCAAAATCGTCAGCGATGGCGCGCTCTTTCCCCAGAACGGCACGCTTTGGGAATTTGTCCAATCCCAGCCGCTTCGTGAGGGAATTCGAAGCCGGTAGCGGTTTGTCGGCGGTCCCGCCCCCGTAAAGTCGGGTCGCATGAGCGATGTTTTCGCGGATCATGTCCTTCAGCACAGCGGAATCGATATCGGAAAGCTTATTGACGTAAACGCAGCCCTTTCCGATTTTGTGTTTGCCGAGTTTCGCAAGCAGCTCCTCCCGTCTTTCGTCGGGCAGCATAAAATAAAGCGTCAACGCCGTCTTGCGCGGCGAAAAGGCAGCCAGCGGGGCATCGCCTTCATGACCGGTCGCGTACCGGTAATGATATTTCCCAAAGCCGATGATGCTCGGCCCCCACATTTTGGCTTCCTCTCCGGTCACTTCCGCAAACAACGACAACAGCGCATAAGCATCCTCTTTCTTTTGCGGCTGTTGGATCTCCTCGATGAACTCCTCCACGGACACTTCCGTGGGCTTGGTTTTAGGTTCGTATGCCATCTTCGCTTCTCCTCTCGTTTCCTTGTTAAAGCTATCATAGCAAACCCATCGACCACCCGCAAAATCCAAGACTTGACGACAACTGGTTCAGCGGAAATATACCGTTTCTGTGATGAACGCAGGCTTCGCCGGAGTTCGGCCCACATTTTCAGCCTTCAGCTCCGACGGGGTGGTGCTCATCGGAGCTGGCTCCATCAAATTACCGATTTCCTCCGGTGAGCAGGCCCTCCCCGGAGCTGACGCACGTACCCAGAAAAAAACCGGTAGAAACAAAAAAAGAGCCCTCCCGAAACCGGGAAAGCCCTCCTCAAGAAGATTACTCTTCTTCTTCTTTGTTTTTGAAACCATACTTTTTGTTGAAGCGGTCCACACGGCCATCGGCTTGCGTGAATTTTTGACGTCCAGTATAGAATGGGTGTGAATCAGAAGAAATTTCTACACGGATCATTGGGTAAGTGTTGCCATCTTCCCATTCAACTTTTTCGCTTGAACCTTTTGTTGAACCTGATAAAAATTTGAATCCTGTAGTTGTATCCATGAATACAACTGGTTGGTAATTTGGATGGATTTCTTGTTTCATGTCTCTTTCGCTCCTTTTGCCCTGGATTATTTACTAAGCCAGAGTTGTCTTTTTGTAATAAAAGGTATACCGCAGGGTAATCCTTTTTAACGTTAAAATGATACCACGCAAACAACAAGAATGCAATGACAAATTAAAAAAATACGTTTTCCCCCTGCAGCCAGTGCCGAGAAAAACGTATTTTTTATTATTTATCCAGAATGGCTGCAATCTCTTCTTCCGAAAGGCTGCTGTCGGCATTCAGATTTGTGAATTGACCCGGTCCATCGATTCGTACAAGAGCAGGCACCGTACGGACGCCCATTTTGTCGCGCAGGCTTTGGATAGCTGGGTCTGTCGGCGTATTCTGGCTGTCCAGATAGTGGATCGTCAGGTTCTTTTCCTTGCGGACATTGTCCAATTTAGGGACAAATTTCCGGCAGTACGGACAAACGGCCTTCCCTAGATAAACGACCGCTTTTTCTCCGGCAGCAAGTTTCCTTTCAAACTCCTCAGCCGTTATCTCTATGAATTCTTGCGTGTGTTCTTCATAAGTTCCTTTATTGAACAGCATTTAAAAACCTCCAGTTTTTGCGTTTTGATAGTCCCACTATACCGGGAAGCTGTAAAAAATGCTCATGATTTGCTCACACGCTGTAAGGTACGCTTCTATTTCATCAACGAAATCCGGTTCAGCAACGCTTCATTGTTTTCGGTCGTGTTCATCTGTTTCAGGAAGCTCTCTGTATATTCCAAAGCATCCCCGCGCATGCCGCGACGGACTTTGTAGATACTTTCGAGCGTTTTCGCATCCAGCAGGAGGTCTTCTCTGCGGGTTCCCGATTTTTTGATGTCGATGGCAGGGAAGATGCGGCGTTCAGCCAACTCACGGGAAAGCACAAGTTCCATGTTCCCAGTTCCCTTGAATTCTTCATAGATGACTTCATCCATCCGGCTGCCCGTATCGACAAGCGCAGTTGCGATGATCGTCAGACTGCCGCCATCCTCAATATTCCGGGCTGCACCGAAGAAACGTTTCGGGCGATAAAAGGCTGCCGGATCGATCCCTCCGCTTAAAGTACGGCCGCTTGGCGGTATGACCAAGTTATAGGCACGGGCCAAACGCGTCAGGCTATCCATCAGAATGACCACATCACGTTTGTCTTCGACAAGGCGCATGGCTCTTTCCAGGACAAGTTCCGTCACCCGGACGTGGTTTGCCGGTTGCTGATCGAAAGTCGAGGATACGACATCGCCCTTCACACTGCGCTCGATATCCGTCACTTCTTCGGGACGCTCATCGATAAGCAGCATGATCAGTTCAACATCGGGATGATTGGTGGTGATGCCGTTCGCGATCTCTTTCAGCAGGGTCGTTTTCCCTGCTTTAGGAGGCGCAACGATCATCCCCCGCTGGCCGAAGCCGATGGGCGAGAACAAATCGATCATCCGAGCTGTTACGTTTGTACGCGTGGTTTCCAACTTCATCTGATGGTTCGGGTAAATCGGTGTCAGCCCCGGGAAATGCGAGCGTTCTTTGGCTTGATCCGGCCGTTTTCCGTTCACTGTGCTGACTTGCATCAGCCCGTAATAACGTTCGGATGCTTTCGGAGGTCTGGCTTTTCCGGCCACTTTGTCCCCGTTGCGCAGATCGAAGCGTCTGATTTGCGACGTCGATATGTAAATGTCTTCCTGGCTCGGCGAATAGTTGATCGGCCTTAAAAATCCGAACCCTTCCTGGGAGACGATATCCAAAATGCCCTCGGTCATGAAGAACCCCTGCTTCTCCTCTTGGGCACGGATGACCGCCAAAGATAATTCTTTTTTGTTCATCTGGCTATAATACGGGATCTTCAGGTCTCTGGCATAGGTGTATATTTCTTTCAGAGTCTTGCTTTCCAACTCTTGCAAGGTAAGCATATCTTCCAAACAGCTCCACCTTCCTCTCTTATCATTCTTATGATGCTTGTTTTTGGCAAATGCAACATACAGGAATCAAAACACCTTCAAAGTCGTTTGCTGCTTTGAAGGTGCTCATTATTATCGTGTCGTGCGAGGAAGTTTATTCTTCGTCTTCGATCATTTTGATGTCCGCGCCCAAAGCAGTCAGTTTTTCGACGATATGATCATATCCGCGCAGGATATTCTCGATACCGGAAATCGTGGTTTTGCCCTCCGCCATCAAGCCGGCGATGACCAGGCAGGCACCCGCACGCAAATCGCTGGCCGTAACTTCCGCACCGGTCAATTTGTTTGGCCCTTGCATGAAGATCATGTCACTTTCCACCTTGGCCTTCGCACCCATCCTGCGGAGTTCCGGGATATGGTTGACGCGTTTCGGATAGATCGTATCGATGATGGTACCGTCACCGCTCGCTTTCAGCAAGAGCGGAGTCAGCGGTTGCTGCAGATCCGTCGCAAAACCGGGATAAGGCAACGTCTTGATATGGACCATCTTCAGGTTATCGGATTTTTTGACCAGAATGCTGTCCTCACCGATTTCCATATCCACACCCATTTCTTCCATTTTTGCGATCAGGCTTTCGATATGCTCGACAATCACATTTTTCACAAGCACACGCTCACCCATTGCAGCCGCAGCGGCCAGATAGGTCCCCGCTTCGATGCGGTCAGGTATCACCGTGTGTCTGCAACCATGCAGGCTCTCCACGCCTTCGATCCGGATGATGTCTGTACCGGCTCCGCGGATTTTTGCCCCCATGTTGTTCAACAAGATACAAACATCAATGATTTCCGGCTCTTTGGCCACATTCTCAATGATTGTTTTGCCTTTTGCTTTGACCGCCGCCAAGATGATGTTGATCGTCGCTCCGATCGAAACCACATCAAGATAGATGCGCTCGCCTTTCAGCCCCTCTTCCGGTGTAGTCAGGTAGATGGCACCCATTTCGTTGCGCACTGTCGCGCCCAGCGCCTCGAAACCTTTGATGTGCTGATCGATCGGTCGTGGGCCCAAGAAACAACCTCCAGGCAGCCCGATGACGCCTTCACCAAATTTCGAAAGGATAGCTCCCATGAAATAATACGAAGCACGCAAGCTTTTGATTTTTCCGGTAGGCATCGGAATGGAAATCATGTTGGTCGGATCGATTGTGATGATGCCCTCATCCTCTTCGAATGACACTTCGACGTTGAAGTCCTCAAGGATATCAATCAGAGAGTGCACATCCTGAATGTTGGGGATGCCTTCCAAGATGACTGGGGAGTCCGCCAAAATGGCAGCCGGAATCAGCGCAACTGTACTGTTTTTCGCTCCGCTGATCGTGATTTCACCGTTCAACGGTTTATTCCCCTCTATAACTAATTTTTTCATAAAAAAGCCTCACTTCATGTGTAGTTGCCGAACGACAAATCGCCCGGAAATAAATGGAATCGTTCACCCGGATTGCCTATCACAGAAAAAACGGTGCAACGATACCGAAATACCATTATTTTTAGTTTCATTCGATTGTTGGTTGATCATCTACAATTCTAACAAAAATACAGGGTCCATTACTAGTTTTTTTATGCAAACGTCTACTTTCCGCTATATTTCTCAATTTGATACGGCCGAACAGCGTGAAAAATGACTATTATGCTTCAATTGAAGCAAACTGTCCCTATCTTATGATGTAATGTTAACACAAACTCAGAAATATATGGAAAATGAGGCGCCGATGCACATACGTTGAGGAAAATAAGACAACAAAAAAAGGAGATCCGGAACATAGGTCCCAGACCTCCTCGAAGATCGTTTGATTAAATTAAGCTTTGTTGCTTGAACCGAAAACTTGCATTCTTTCTTTAACGACAGCAACGATTGCTTCTTTACCAGGTCCGATAACTTTACGAGGATCGTAAACGTTAGCGTCTGTAGCTAATTTTTCTCTTACAGCAGCTGTAAAGACTTGTTGGCATTCAGTGTTTACGTTGATTTTTGAATGTCCGAACTCGATAGCTTTTTTGATTTGGTGTTCTGGAATTCCTGAACCACCGTGCAATACTAATGGTTTGTGAGTCAATTCAGAAATTTCTTTCATTTCGTCGAAACCAAGTACAGGTTCGCCAGAGTAAGGTCCGTGTACGGAACCTAATGCAGCAGCCAATGCATCGATAGCTGTTTCAGTAGTCAAACGTAGGCATTCAGCCGGATCAGCGTATTGGATTCCGCCAGTGATTCCGTCTTCAGTACCGCCGACAGTTCCGATTTCAGCTTCTACAGAAGCGCCTTTAGAATGTGCGTACTCAACTACTAATTTAGTTTGTGCAATGTTTTCATCGATAGGGTAATGTGATTTGTCGATCATTACAGATGAGTAACCAGCATCGATAGCGGATTTGCAGCTTTCAAAGCTTGTACCGTGATCAAGATGCAATGCTACAGGAACAGTGATGTCCATAGTTTCTAATAAAGCATTAGTCATAGCTGCAACAACTAAATGTCCGCCCATGTATTTTGCTGCGCCTTCAGAAACACCCAAAATAACTGGAGATTTTTCTTCTTGTGCAGCTTGCAATACAGCTTGCGTCCACTCAAGGTTGTTGATGTTGAATTGTCCTACGGCATACTTTCCTTCTAACGCTTTGTTTAACATATCTGTCATACTTACTAAACGACTCATTCTTGTTGCCTCCTTGGAATCCATTGGTCTCTTTTGTTTGCAGAAAATTCACATATTGGAATGTGAACACTTTACAACAATTACATTTTATCAGAAAATGTAATTTTTTACTACCTTATTAGGAAAATCAGTCAAAATGAAAGCGCAAAATAATTCATTTTTATTGAAAAAAACTCTGATTTACAGGCTTTTTTCCAACGCCGCTGCAATGAAACCGTCAAAGATCGGCTGCGGTCTGTTCGGGCGTGAGATGAACTCAGGATGGAACTGGGCAGCAATATAGAACGGATGGTTTTTCAATTCCACAATTTCCACTAAGCGTTGATCAGGAGATACACCTGAGAAGACCATGCCTTTTTCGGACAGCGCTTCACGATAAGCATTGTTGAATTCATAACGGTGACGATGACGTTCTTGCACCATATCGGCGTTGTGGTAAAGTTTCTTAGCCAACGTGCCTTCCTTCAACTCGCAAGGATACAGGCCTAAACGCAACGTTCCGCCCATCTCGTCGATGTTCTCTTGGTCCGGCATCAGGTCGATGATGTTGTTTTTGCATTCCGGATTGGTTTCAGCTGAATCCGCGTCTTCCAAACCGACAACGTTACGGGCAAACTCCACACAAGCCAATTGCATCCCTAGACAGATACCGAAGAACGGCACATTGTTTTCGCGTGCGTATTGGATGGCAGCGATTTTGCCTTCGATACCGCGGTCTCCGAAGCCACCAGGGACCAAGATGCCATCTGCAGTAGCCAAGTGTTCTTGCGCGTTCGCAGTAGTCACTTCTTCCGCATTGATCCATTGGATATCGATTTCCGTATTGTGCGCATAACCGGCATGCTTCAATGCTTCCGCTACAGACAAGTAAGCATCCTGCAGTTCCACATATTTTCCGACAAGCGCGATTTTAGTCGTTTTTTCAAGGTTTTGGACTTTTTCGACCAACGCTTTCCAATCAGTCATATCGGCTGGCGGCAGATCGGACAGACCAAGATAATCGCAGACGATCTGATCCATGTTCTGTTCCTGCAGCATCAAAGGAATTTCGTACAAAGTTTCCACGTCACGGGATTCGATGACCGCTTCAGGTTTCACATCGCAGAAGGAAGCCAGTTTGTTTTTGATGTGTTGCGGCAATGGCATTTCTGTACGCACAACCAGAATGTTCGGTTGGATACCAAGACTGCGCAATTCTTTAACGCTGTGCTGCGTCGGTTTTGTCTTCAATTCGCCGGCTGCGCGCAAGTAAGGGATCAAGGTTGTGTGGATGTACAGCACGTTTTCAGCGCCTACTTCCATACGCATTTGACGCAAGGCTTCCAGGAATGGCAAGGATTCGATATCCCCAACTGTTCCTCCGACTTCGGTGATGACGATGTCTGAATCCGTCGTTTCGCCGGCACGCATAATTTTTTCCTTGATTTCATTCGTGATGTGCGGGATGACTTGGACAGTAGCCCCTAGATAGTCCCCTTTGCGTTCTTTACGGATGACTTCAGAATAAACTTTTCCGGTCGTCACATTTGAATATTGATTCAGGTTGATGTCTATGAAACGTTCATAGTGGCCCAAGTCCAAATCAGTTTCGGTGCCGTCATCCGTGACGAACACTTCCCCGTGTTGGTAAGGACTCATCGTGCCTGGATCCACGTTGATGTAAGGGTCGAATTTTTGGATCGTGATCTTCAATCCCCGGTTTTTCAGCAAACGTCCTAAAGACGCCGCAACGATACCTTTACCGATTGATGATACTACCCCGCCTGTTACAAAAATATACTTTGTCATTTTTTCTTCCCCCTGTTTTTAAATGTGCAAAATTATGTCCGAAGGATCCTCCAACGCTGCAATAAGAAAAGCTGAACGGGTTCGTTCAGCCCTGAAAGAATTTTAGGAAATCGTGCCATGCAACGTTCCCTACGGTCACCTTGTACTGGGTCTCTAAGGGATGAATCCCTAAGACTCTCATGCAACTGAGCATCGCAGAGCGCAATAGGTACGATTTATCTAAATTCCGAAGGGCTAACCCGTGAAGCTAGCCATCTTTTTAGTTGCAGGAAATATTTTACAAGCATCTAGAACACCTATGGTGATGCACTAAAAACTTATAAACATCCCACTCTTTCCTGCCTGCTAAAAAAAATAAAGCTCCCTGTTCTTTAAAGAACAGGGAGCTGTAAAAATTCAACGTATGCTTTCCAAAAAGAATTGCTTTTTGGGAGCCCAAGGAAGATAATACATCCAATTACATAAGGTGTCAAGAAAGAATTGAATACCGGGGAACGATTATTCCTCGTCTTCCGTTTCTTCCGCAACGAACTCTTCTTCCTCTTCGAACTCTTCTTCGTCTTCAAACTCTTCATCTTCGATGATCAAGGTCAAGTCTTCTTCGATGCCGCTCGTGATGTCATCATCGTCATCCGTGATATCCACAGCGTCGACGTCATCGACTTCATCCTCATCCACATCTATTTCTTCATCTTCGTCAGCAACATCAATATCTTCCGGATCGTCATCATTATAATCGATAACATCATCATCATCTTCTGATGTAGCGAATGCATTCAGCTTCTTGCGTTTCTTGCGGCGGACTTTCACTTCGTCCTCATCGATACTGGAAAGAATCTCTTCATCGATTGAATCAATTGGATACCATGAACGCAATCCCCAACGATTTTCTCCTAAAGAAATAAAGCTGCCATCAATGTTCAAGTCAGTGTAGAAACGTGTCATCTTACTTTCCAATTCTTCTTCCGACATTTCAAGATAGTCCTGTATCTGAACCAATAATTGGTTAAAGTCCAGTACGTCACCGTTTTCTTCGAAAATTGCGTGTGCAACTTCTATCATTGACAATTCGTTTTTGCTAGTACCATCTAATTGCTTCAATTTCAATGGTGTCACGTCCTTTCAAAAGTTTACTCTTAATCATACAATACTCAGGTGGTAAATTGCAATTCAATTCGATAATCTCCCAATTTTTGTTCATTCATCTGGAGCTCATAATGCAAGGTTACTTTTCCGGCAAACGGTTTTTCCTTGAACTCCAGCAACATTTCATGGGTGATCGTTTCGATTTCCATCAATCCGGCCGGCGTCGGAACCATAGCCATGCCTTTTCCTTCTGCATCGAAGGTCATACGGCTCGTCTGTTCCATTCTGCGGATGATCGTCATCTTGCCTTCACGGGACAGTTTGAACGTAACCGGGACAGCTGTTTCCGCTTCGATATAGCGCAGATAGAGCCAATTGCCCATTTCCACGATTTGGCCCATTCCTTCATATAGGAAGCTTTCCTGCTCCCCTTCTTGCTTCACCAGCGTTTCCAATTGGAACTCGATGGGCATTCCTTCATTTAAAGACAAGCTTTTCCACCTCATTGACCATCGTGCGGAAGCCTCGCGGTCGCACGTGTTTTTCAAATACAGTATAGCGGTACAAATGAGCGCTGGTCAATCATTTGCGGGCTGATTTTCCAAAATGCTAAGAAATCCTGCCTTTCTGTGCAATTCACACTCAAATCTTTCCGGAACTTTGCTATAATGGGAGCAGAAACAGCCCCAAAGATAAGGAAACGAACATGACAAACCATTTAAAAAACAACATTTATCATATCTACGATACTTCAAATACAGCATTCGGAGTTGACCCCCTCTCGCACTTCGCGATGGGCGATGCACTGATCAGATTGGTCGGGAACGCTGAAGCTCCGGCAGCGTTGCATTTTTGGCCGATGGAAAAGCTGGTCATCCTGGGCATGATGGACACCCGCCTGCCCCATCTGGAGGACGGGCTGCGTTACTTAAGGAACGTCCCGACCGATATCGTCGTCCGCAACGCCGGCGGATTGGCCGTCGTAGCCGATGAGGGAATCCTGAACTTCTCCTTGGTGCTTCCGGAAACCGAAAAAGCCAAACTCACCATCCATGACGGTTATGTGCTTATGAAAGAACTGGTTGAGCAGACTTTTTCCGATTCCGAACAGGTGATTGAAGCCTTCGAAATCAGCGACTCCTATTGTCCGGGCGACTTCGATCTGAGCATCAACGGCAAAAAATTCGCCGGCATCGCGCAGCGCCGTTTCAAAAACGGTGTGGCCATCATGATCTACATGAGCGTGACCGGCAATCAGCAGCAACGCGGAGAAATGATCCGCCGCTTCTACGAAGAAAGCCTGCAAGGCGAAGAAACCCGCTGGCATTTCCCGGCCGTCGATCCCGCCTCCATGGCAAACTTGGCGGAATTGCTGGACAAACCGTTGACTGTAGCTGATGTAAAAGAACGGATCCTGTCCGTTTTCACCCGCAACGGCAACACGCTCCTGCCCGGAGAATACAATGAGCGTTTGATGGCGGAGTATGAAACAGCTTATGCGAAAATGAAGAAACGCAATGAACAAGTCAATCAGGAACAGTATCCCGAAGCGGACTGACAGAAAGAGGCGATGCGATTTGAGTACACACTATTCCGCGGAATTATTGCCGAAAGAAAAAGTATTTCGTGACCCTGTCCATGACTACATCCACATCCAGTACCGGATCATCATGGACCTGATCAATACACCCGAATTCCAGCGTTTGCGCCGGATCAAGCAATTGGGGACTTCTTCCTATACTTTCCACGGCGCCGAACACTCCCGCTTCAATCATTCTTTGGGAGTCTACGAAATCGCCCGCCGGATCTGCGATAAATTTGTCCGGAATTATCCCAGCAAAGAGCCTGGGGATGGCCTTTGGGACGATAGGGAGCGGCTTGTGACGCTGTGCGCCGCTTTGTTGCACGACATCGGCCACGGACCGTTCTCGCATACCTTTGAAAAAATATTCGATACGGACCATGAAGCCATCACAATCGAGATCATCACCTCCCCGGATACCGAAATCAATCGGATTCTGCAGCAGATCGGCCCGGATTTCCCCAATCAGGTTGCCGCCGTCATCGCCAAAACCTACGATAATCCGCAGGTCGTCCAGCTTATTTCCAGCCAGATCGATGCGGATCGGATGGATTACCTGCTGCGCGATGCCTATTATTCCGGCGTAACTTACGGCAATTTCGACCTGACGAGGATTCTGCGTGTCATCAGGCCCTACGAGCATGGGATCGCCTTTGACATTTCCGGCATGCATGCGGTGGAGGATTATATCGTCAGCCGCTATCAAATGTATATGCAAATCTACTTCCACCCGGTTTCCCGCGGCATGGAGGTCGTGCTGAGCCATCTGTTGAAACGGGCGAAGGATGTCTATTTGGATGAAGAGGCCGAATTCCGCCATACCGCCACATTCCTGACGCCGTTCTTCAAACAGACTTGGACGCTGAAAGATTACCTGCGCTTGGATGACGGGGTCCTGACGACCTACTTTAACCATTGGCTCGACGAAAAGGATCCGATTCTGAACGATTTGGCCCATCGTTTCGTCAACCGCCATCCTTTCAAATCGGTCCGCTACACAAAAGGACGCGATGATGCTACACTGGAGCGGATGAGTACGCTCATTGAACGCATGGGCTTCAACAGGGATTACTATACGGCCGTCAACAACAGTTATGACCTGCCGTATGATCTCTACCGGCCGTACCAGGCCACCACCCGGACCCAAATTGAGCTTGTCCAGAAAAACGGCAGTTTCCTGGAGCTCTCGCAAGCAAGTTCGATTGTTTCGGCTTTGACGGGCAAGGTCCGCGGGGATGAACGTTTCTACTTCCCGCGCGAAATTACCCATAGCGACGAGGAAGCGGGCATCAACCTGTTCGAATCCCTCTCACAGGAGTTTTCAACTTTTTTCGAGAATGATGAAATTTTACCAACCCAACAAACAGGAGGAACGTTATGAGCATCAAATTAATCGCTATCGACATCGATGGCACATTGGTAGACAAGGAGTTCAAGATCACCCCGGAAGTAAAAGCAGCCATCACGGAAGCCCGTGAACAAGGCGTCAAAATCGTACTCTGCACAGGCAGACCGTTACCGGGCGTCAAACGCTACATCAAAGAATTGGAATTGGATCAAGACGAAGATTATGTCATCACCTACAACGGCTCTTTGGTGCTGTCCACAGGAACAAACGAAGTGCTCGTTTCGCACACGTTGGATTACAACGACTTCGTCAGAATCAACGAATTGGCCGACAAATTCAATGTGCACACACACGGAATAGATAGCGAAGCCATCTATACCGCAAACAAAGACATCAGCATCTTCACGACACGCGAGTCTTTCATTACGACGATGCCGATCCGCTATCGCTCATTGGCTGAATTGCCGGAAGATAAATTGTTCACGAAAATCATGTTCATCGACCATCCAGAGCTGTTGGACATCCTGATTCCAGCGATTCCTGCGCAGTTCCACGAGGATTATGTGATTGTCCGCAGCGAACCGCATTTCCTGGAAGTGTTGAACAAAGATGCCGGTAAAGCCAGCGCCTTGGCCGAATTGGCTGCATTGTTGAATATCGAAGCGGAAAATATAATGGCGATCGGCGACAACGAGAACGACCTGAGCATGATCGAATACGCAGGCGTCGGCGTCGCGATGGGCAATGCCGTCGATAAAGTGAAGGAAGCTGCGGATTTCATCACCACATCCAACGCCGAAAGCGGCGTGGCACACGCAATCAGAACTTACCTGAACAAATAAACCAGAAAAAGGTATGCATGGGGCTGTCTGGAACTGAATTCGGGCTGAAATAACCCGTCAAAACCAGTTTGGCGGGGAAAAACAGTTCAAATCGCAGTCAGAAAACCCGCCGAAACCACCTTGGCGGGGAAAAACATCCGCGGGCAATGCGAGATTCCCCGCCAAATCTATTTTGGCGGGGAATTCCGCCGTGAATTCGATCCTCAGACCAGTCAATAATACCACCCAACCACAACCAGGGCTGTCTCATCGAGACAGCCCCATTATTTTAATCACGCGTGAAGCAGGTGCCTGATATGGACAATCATTCTGCGGGTTTCGGCAAAACCCTCTTAAGGATAAGGAAAAACAAACACTATTCCCAACAATACATGGCGGAAAACAAGATCCACCAATCGACCTATTCCAAGATGGAAAGGGATCTGATCGAGCCGACGCTGGGCAACTACCGGCATCTTTTGAGCAGGCTGGACATGACCGATGAAGAACTCCATTACATCATGAATGAATACAATCATTCCGAAAAGGAGCAATTGGTGGCAGCTTTTATGAACCTGTCCTTCAACGATGTCCCCCTCTTGAAGGAAATCCGGGAGAAAGCCCTGAACTATTTGGGGATCCATACCGATTACATCATCACGGACATCGTTCATCTAACGGATGCACTAATCATTTTGGCCCGAACAGGAGATATTCTGAACGCCCGGAAAGAAGCGATTCCGGTATGGAAAAGGCTTGAAAAGCTTGACGGTTGGTACTTGGTCGAATTGGGGATGATCAACGCCATGCTGTTTCTGTTCCCTATCGACGAAGCCATTCTGATCTCCGAGACCGCCTTCACACAAACGAAAAAATATGCCGGCCATCCTTCGGCCACAAAGATAGCCACCTCGCTACGCTATAACTTGTGCTTACTGCTATTGAAGAATAAACGCTATGAAGAGACGATTGCCTGCATCGATGAGCTTATCCCGGCTGCAAAGAAGGCCGGCTCCTACCGGCATTTATGTGTCTGCTATCTCAGAAAAGGTTTCGCCTTAGCGAAGACGGGCAATCCCGAAGGCCAGCTGCTGCTCGATCAAGCTTTCCAATTGATCGAAGCGGCAGATGATCCGGCCTTCAAAGCCAATCTCGAAAATGAATACAATCTCCTGAAAGAGCAATCAAAAAACTGATTGCTCTTTTATGCTTATAGGAATATTTTGTAGAGAGACGCAGGATCTGTATTAAAATGAAAGCAACTATGGGAAGACTGTCCTGACAATTCCCAGAATGACCACTTATTCGAGGGAGGCGGGGAAGTCCATGAATCCAAAAAGTTGTAATCTGTGCGCTTATATACTGGGCTGTGCTTGCCTGATCGGAATGGTACGGTATCCGGAAGTGTCAGAATCTTGGTGGCTAACAATCGGTATATGCAGTGGCTTGTTGTTCGTTTCCAGCAACTGTATGGAATCCGCGAAGCATTGGACCTTCCTTGGCATCGATGCTTTGAATCTGATTGTGCTTGCCTTATTAATACAGCTCCTTCCTCCTAGTTGGGGGTTTGCGCTGAATGTCGTTGTCCTCATGGCTATCTTCCTGCTTCTCTACATCAAAAGTACCTTTTACGAAAAATAGCTGTTTTTGTAGTCATTATATTCGGTCGCAAGCTTGCCTGTTCTGAGAAAGGGGGCTCACCCATGAATTGGATCCGTCTGATCATCGGCGATATTTGGTTTCTGTAGACATCGGGCAATAAACGCGGAACGGGTTTGCTCAGCCCTGATTCAGGAACCACTATGACGCTTAGGTTCACAAGTCCTTACACTTCCTCAATCTCAAAAATCGCTTCAATTTCAACTGTGGCATCCAGTGGAAGATGTGCTGTACCGAGTGCTGTACGTGCATGTCTTCCGGCCTCTCCGAACACATCGAATAACAGCTGGGATGCAGCATTAATAACAATATATTGTTCTAAAAATCCAACTTCACTGTTTACAAATCCTTGTAGTTTAACGACATTTAAAACACGGTCCAAATCACCCAGGTAATCCTTGACTGCTGCCAATATATTAATCGTGCAAATTTTTGCTGCATCCTGTGCTTCTTCTAATGTTCTTTCACTGCCGACTTTCCCTGTATAAACAAGTTCCCCGTTAACAATCGGAATATGTCCTGATACAAACAAAGCATTTCCTAATTGTTTTACAGGAATGTACATTGCACTGGGAGTAGATTTTTCTGGTAATGTAATACCCAATTGATTGATTTTCTGTTCAACTTTCATAATACCAAAACTCCTTTTCATTTGTATTTATTTGTTTCAATCGATAAAAATATCCCCGATAGAATACAAAGCTGCGTGACCGCTAATTTTTACCCGGTCACCATTATTTTTGCAGTATACCGTCCCCCCTCGTTGCGACAGCTGGCGAGCAACCATTTCCGTTTTCCCCAATCTTTCTGTCCAAAACGGAACTAGACTGCATTGCATCGCGCCGGTAACAGGGTCTTCATTGATATTTAATTTCGGGAAGAATGCTCTTGCCACATAATCATAGGATTTTCCTTTTGCAGTTACAAACACAGCTAATCCAGGAAGTTTTTTTACTTTTTCAAAATCCGGTGCGAGATTGCGAACCGCATCTTCCGATTTTAAAAGAAAAATTAAGTCACGCCCTTTATACACTTCCACTGGTTCAACACCTAGAGCGTCTATCATCTGCTCTGACACAGGATATTTTTCAGGAATGATGATCGGGAAATCCAGTTCATACAAGTCATCTTTTTTGTTAACGGTCAGCTCCCCACTCATCGTGTTGAAGCGGATAGAAGTTCGGTCTGTATCTACAAATCTCATCAGGACATAGGCTGTCGCTAAAGTAGCATGACCACACAGATCTATTTCCCCACCTGGCGTGAACCAGCGCAGATGATAGCCGGTTTTTTCCTTTACGGCAAAGGCTGTCTCGGAAAGATTGTTCTCACTAGCGATGTTTTGCATAGTGTCATCCGGTAACCATTCCTCCATAATACAGACACCGGCAGGATTTCCTTCAAAGACCTTTTCCGCAAAAGCGTCAACCACATAATATCTCATTTTTCCAGCTCCTTTACTTATATTAATAAGGGTTTTATTGCAATTTCATGCAGAGTTGCTATTATTAATATAGCGTTGATTATCAATAAAGCAAGAATGCACTTTTTGGTAATATACTACCCAAAAAGATACTAAGGAGATCTGTAAACATGAGGACCAATCAAACATTCAGTTGCCCGATAGAAGCTGCAACAAGCTTCATCGGCGGAAAATACAAGACTATCATCTTGTGGCATTTGGTGAATGAAACTTTAAGATTTAGTGAACTGCAGAGGGCAGTCCCCAAAGCCACTCCTAAAATGTTGACACAGCAGCTACGAGAACTTGAGGCTGATGGATTAATCAGAAGAGTCGTTTATCCTGTTGTCCCACCCAAAACGGAATATTCTTTAACAACATTAGGAGAAAGTTTGATTCCAATTTTAGAAGGCTTGCGTAATTGGGGTGCTTATTACTTTGATGAGCGCGGTATTCCTAATCCTTGTATCGATGGGAACCAGTAATGGATTGTTGGAATTGAGTTATCGGCAAGGCCATACCCATTAAATACACGGTTGCTATGGAATCTGATAAAAAATAAGCCAAGTCCGGATTTCCCATCCCGGACTTGGCTTATTTTATGGCATCCTTAAGCTTTTTCGCCTATGAATTCGCCGTTTTTGGTCAAATGTTGTTTCGAGATCTCATTCAGGATCACGTGCACGCTTTCCTTCGATACATTGGCATTTTTTACGACAGCATCCACGACATCGCGCATCAGCCCTTGTTTCTGCTCGTCGGTTCTGCCTTCCAGCAATTCGATGTGAACATATGGCATTTCAATTCCCTCTTTTCGATTTATGGTTTCAACTCAGTTATATTTTAGCAAGTATCCCTGTGGATTGCACCTCTATTTGGAGGCGATGTAGGTCTTCAGGCGTTCAGCCGCCTCAGCGACCATATCCGTGCTCAGCGCGTAGCTCATGCGGACATAACCTTCTCCGCCGGGTCCGAAGATCGAGCCCGGGAGCATGCCCACTTTGGCGTTCATGCCGATTTCGCGGCAGAAGGCCTTGTCGTCCGTACCGAACTTCGCCGGAATCTTCGCAAAAGCGTAGAAAGCCCCTTTCAGTGCGGGAACCTCAAAGCCGGCTTCCTGCAAGGCGGGAACGAGGATGTTTCTTCTTTTTTCATATTCGGAGCGCATCTTTTCAACGTCCGGCGCGCTGTTGCGGAAAGCCTCTTCGGCAGCACGGTTGGAAACCGTTACGCCGGTCGTCACCAATTGCTGATGGGCCAAGAACAAGGTCTTCATCCATTTCGCATCCGCTGCCAGCACACCGACACGCCAGCCCGTCATCGCAAAAGCTTTCGAAGCCCCTTGGAACAGGATTGTGCGGTCACGCAGCAGGGTCGCAATCGACGTATGCTTTTCCCCATAGGTGATTTCGCTGTAGATTTCATCGCTCAGCACAAAGATGTCGTACTGCTTGATCGCATCGGCCAAAGCCGTCAGTTCCTTTTTTGTATAAGTAGCGCCTGTCGGATTGCTCGGATAGTTCAAAAAGAGCGCTTTGACATTTTTGTTTTCGGCCATCGTCTTGTGCAGCAGCTCCGGTGTCATCAAAAAGCCGGTGTCGGAAGTATCGACGAGGATGCATTCGCCGCGGTTCAGTTCCACCGCATAACTGTATAAGGGAAAGTACGGCGACGGGATGATGACCTGATCGCCCGGGTTCAACAAGCCGAAAGCCGCAGCAAAGAGCCCTTCAGTGGCGCCCACTGTCATGACGATTTCGGTTTCGGGATCGTAGTGCAGATCATATTGCTTTTCCAGGAATTCGCTGACTGCCTTACGGACGCCGATTTCGCCGGAAGTGTGGGCATAATGGGAGGCATTGTCCTCGATCGCCTTGATGGCGGCTCGCTTGACGTTTTCGGGCATATCAAAATCCGGTTCCCCGATCGTCATCGGAATGCAGTCTTCCACGCTGCGGAATAATTCATCAAATTCGCGTATCTGCGAAGGTTTGATGCGGGAAAATAGTTCATTCGTTGTCAAAGCCATGTATTACATCCTCCATCCAAGTTTGCATCACCGCCAGAATCCCCTCGGCATATGCTTTTTTATAGGAATATATCCTTTTTCTCACATAATTTTAATATTAATCAGAATACGACTATTCGGGCAATAAGTCAAGCGCACCATGGCATCGTCCGTTTCGTGAGAGCGTTTTCCGTTTCGCAAAATGAGAAAATTTGAAAATTTTGCGTTTCTTTTTAATCTTATCTGTTGACAAAGAAAGCGGGATTGGGTATATTAATCACATCAAAAACACAGCGAAGAGAAGAGTAAATCATTCCACTCCTTCATTAGAGAGCTTGGTCAGGTGAAAGCAAGCAAGGAAGTGTTGGTTGAAGATGGTCTCAGAGTGGCTTGTCCGAAGAGTAATTTCTTAAGACAGGACGGGAACGCCCGTTACAGTGTCACAGTCTGACTTGCAGCAATTTGCAGGCGCACTGGCTAAGGCGGATGCAGCGATGCTTTCGTGAACTAAGGTGGTAACACGAGATCGAACTTTGACCTCTCGTCCTTATCTTGCGCATAGAATATGCAGCAGATAAGGCGAGAGTTTTTTGATTTTATGATAAAATGTAAACGCAAGGAAGAGGAAAGTAAAAACCGCAACGTATCACAGCGAGCCTGGTTGGATGAGAACAGGTATACGGAACGGTTTTGAAGATGGCCTCGGAGCGGGAGGGATGAGCTGCGCAAGCAGTGAGTCTCTCAAGGGAGCACCCTTTATCGTGCACGAGTGAAGCAAGCCTTCACTCATGGAGGAATCCTGCCGCGAGGGGGATTCGAACAAAGGTGGTAACACGAAGCGTCCGCATTCGTCCTTAACGTCATATTTTTTTGATGTAGGATGGATGTTTTTTTTTATTAGAGGAGGAAAGATACATGATCAGTCTACAGGATATCTCAGTGACTTTTAAAGCAGACAAAAACAAGGCCATCCATGCCGTGCAGCATGTTTCCCTGGATGTCGATAAAGGCGACGTCTACGGCATCGTCGGATACAGCGGCGCCGGCAAAAGTACATTAGTAAGGACCATCAATCTTCTGCAGCGGCCGACTGAAGGAAAAGTCATCGTGAGCGGAAAAGATATGATGGCATTGAACGACAAGGACCTGCGCGAGTCCCGCAAAAAAATCGGGATGATTTTCCAGCATTTCAATCTGATGCGTTCCCGCACCATTTACGACAACGTCGCATTTCCCTTGAAGAATTCTTCCTTAAGTAAAAAGGAGATCCACGACAAGGTAACGGAACTTCTTTCATTGGTTGGGTTGTCCGAAAAAGCCAAAGCTTACCCTTCCCAATTGTCAGGAGGGCAAAAACAGCGTGTGGCCATCGCCCGCGCTTTGGCGAACGACCCGGAAGTGCTGCTTTGCGATGAAGCGACCAGCGCTTTGGATCCAAAAACGACTTCTTCGATACTGGCTTTATTGAAAGAGCTGAACAAGAGATTGAACCTGACGATCGTCATCATCACCCATGAGATGCAGGTCGTGAAGGAAATCTGCAACAAAGTGGCTGTGATGGAAAACGGCGGCGTGATCGAATACGGCTCGATCCTTGACATCTTCACGAAGCCGCAGAATCAATTGACGAAGGACTTCATCGATACAGCAACACATGTCGAGCACGGCATCGAAACGGTCATCACCCACCCGACCATCCTGAACCTGAACGAACATGATGTGCTGACAAAGCTTTCATTCGTAGGAGGTTCCACAGGCGAGCCGCTTATCGCAAAACTGGCCAATACATTCAATGTCCAAGGCAACATCCTCTTCGGAAACGTCGAGATCCTGCAGGACACGCCAGTCGGCACCCTGCTCCTCGTCCTGAGCGGAACACCGGAAGCAATCGCAAAAGCCGTCCGCTATCTGCAGGATAATGGCGTGACAGTCGAGATCATAACCGATGAAATCATCGCCGAAAAGAAAAATAAAGGAGGAGCTGAAGAATGAATACATTCATCACAACATTTCTCCCTAACGTCTCTGAAATCTGGGATGAAGTGCTCCTGAGCACATGGGAGACCTTATACATGACGCTCGTTGCCGGACTGATCGCAGGTGTGCTGGGAGTCATCCTAGGCGTAATTCTGGTTGTCACCCAAGATGGGGGTATCCTTGAGAGCAAACATCTGTACAACGTTCTGGATAAGCTCGTCAATATCTTCCGTTCACTGCCCTTCATCATCCTGATGGCGCTGATCGTACCGTTCACGCGGTTCGTGGTCGGCACTTCGATCGGAACGACTGCATCGATCGTACCGCTGGTTGTAGCGACGGTTCCCTTCTATGCCCGTCAGATCCAAAATGCATTGGTTGAAGTCGATCCCGGCGTCATCGAGGCAGCCCAGTCAATGGGTGCCAGCCCTGGGGAAATCATCTTCCGAGTCTATCTGAAGGAAGGTTTGCCCGGCATCATCCGCGTATCATCCGTAACGATCATCAACCTGATCGGTTTGACGGCAATGGCTGGAGCCATCGGCGGAGGCGGCTTGGGTAACCTGGCCATCACCCGCGGCTACAACCGATTCCAGAACGACGTGACCTTGGTCGCAACCATCATCATCCTGATCATCGTATTCATCAGCCAAGCCATCGGAAATGCTTTGGTCAAAAAAGTTAGTCACTAATATAAAAAAACAAAAACGGAGGAAATCAATCATGAAAAAGAAAAACGTATTATTCTCAGGTGTTGCAGCACTTACCCTATTTTTAGCAGCTTGCGGAAGCAGCGACTCGAACACGGACTCAGCAGCAGACACGGCCGCTTCAGAAGCTGAAGCAGTGAAGGTCGGCGTAGTCAGCGAAGTCGAAGTTGAAGTCTGGGAAGATGTAGCCAGCCGTTTGGAAGCTAAAGGTATCGAATTGGAAATCGTCCAGTTCAGCGACTACGTGCAACCTAACGTCGCCTTGGAAAATGGCGATATCGACCTGAATGCCTTCCAGCACGTGGCTTATCTTGAAGATTTCAATGCCAACAACGAGTCAGATCTGACTCCGATCGGTTTCACTTATGTTTCTCCACTTGGCTTGTATTCCGAAACAGTGACGGACTATGCTGACATCGCTGATGGAGCGAAAATCGCCATCCCTAACGACGTGACCAACGGCGGACGCGCACTCTTGCTGTTGCAAGCAATCGGCCTGATCAAAGTCGACGAAGCGAAAGGAACAACACCGACAGTCAGCGACATCACTGAAAATCCTAAAAACATCAGCTTTGAAGAATTGGATGCTTCCCAAATTCCCCGTTCCCTTCCGGATGTGGACGCAGCGATCATCAACACAAACTACGCTACCGATTCCGGCCTGAATCCTAAAGAAGACGCGCTCTTCTTGGATACTGACAACATCGCAAGCGTTGCGGACGTCTACAAAAACATCGTAGCTGCACGTTCTGAAGATGTCGACAACGAAACCTACAAGCAAGTCGTTGCGGAATACCAAACATCCGAAACAGCAGCACTTCTGGACGATGTAACAGAAGGCAATGACGTACCCGCTTGGGAACAGTAAGACCCATTCACTTGTTTACAAAAATCACGTTTGCAGACGTGATGTAAAAATAAAAAAAAACAATCGGAGGAATTACATTATGAAAAAGAGTAAATTATTTGGTGGCCTAGTCCTTACAGCTTCATTATTCCTGGCAGCATGCGGAAACGGCGGAACAACCGCTGATTCATCCGCTTCAGAGTCAAGCAGCACAGTTGCAGCAGAACCAACTACAGTCAAAATCGGTCTGGTCAGCGAATCCGCAGTCGAAATCTGGGAAGCCGTCGCAGAGCGTCTGGAAGACGAGAACATCGATCTTGAAATCGTCAAATTCACTGACTACAACCAACCGAACATCGCGTTGGATAACGGCGAGCTCGACTTGAACGCCTTCCAGCACGTAGCCTTCCTGGAAAACTACAACGCAAACAACGACGCAGACTTGACACCAATCGGATTCACTTTTGTGTCTCCACTGGGGATCTACTCTGACAAATATGCAGATTACAGCGAAATTCAAGACGGCGACACGATTGCTATCCCGAATGACGTAACCAACGGCGGACGCGCTTTGCTGCTGTTGCAAGCCATTGATTTGATCACTTTGGACAACGCAACCGGCACAACACCAACCGTAAACGACATCATCGAAAATCCTAAGAACCTGAACATCGAAGAATTGGATGCCGCTCAATTGCCGCGTTCGCTTGAAGATGCAGGCGCTGCAGTAATCAACACCAACTTTGCCGTCGATGCTGGACTTGTACCGACTGAAGATGCCCTTTACCTGGATACAGACAACATCCAGGAAGTCTTGGACATCTACAAAAACGTTGTAGCTGCCCGTGCAGAGGACGTTGACAATGAAGTCTACAAAAAAGTTGTAGCGGCATACCAAACAGAAGAAACAAAAGCTTTGATCGCAGAAACAACTGCTAACACAGATATCCCTGCTTGGGACTAAGCGAACCCCTTTCTTCTTCAGCCTGAAACCATACTAAATTTACGAGTAGCATCAAGCCGGTGCGTTTCTTTCGCGCCGCTCTTGATGCTATCTTTATATACAAAGGAGCCCTTTATTGATGAAAAATAAGACATTTTTAGCAACCTTGACCCTTTCAGCCAGCCTTTTCCTTGCCGCTTGCGGCAACGCAGCCTCCGATTCCGCCAGCGACTCCTCCACTGCGGACGTGACTGAGCCCGTCAAAGTAACGCTGGGCGTCGTCGGCGAAGTCAACGAGCCCTGGGATTACGTCATCGAAGAGCTGAAAGAAAAAGAGAACATCGAAGTCGAACTAGTCAAATTCACCGATTACACGACTCCTAACAATGCTTTGGCCGAAGGTGAAATCGACCTGAGTTCGTTCCAGACAGAGATCTTCATGGACAACTACAACAGAGATCATGGAACGGAATTGACGACCATCGGCTATACAGTAATGGCTCCCTTAGGACTTTATTCCGAAAAAATCACAAGCATCAACGAACTGAAGGATGGCGACACGATCGCCATCCCGAACGATGTCTCCAACGAAGGACGCGCTTTGATCCTGCTGCAGACAGCTGGCCTGATCAAGCTTGACACTGCGGCCGGTTTGGTCCCGACAACCGAAGATGTCGTCGAAAACAGATTGAACCTGCAGTTCCAGACACTTGAATCCAATCAGACTGCCCGCGCTTTGCAGGACGTGACCGCTTCTGTCATCAACAGCGGCATGGCCGTGGATGCCGGCTTCATCCCGAGTGAAGATGCCGTCTTCCTTGAACCGGTTACGGAAGACTCAAAACCTTATTACAACGTCATTGCGGCACTCTCCGAAGATGTCGACAACGAAGTCTTCCAAACGATCGTAGCTTACTATCAATCCGAAGGAACGGCCAAAGTCATCGAAGAATCTTCAAAAGGCTCGCAGTTCCCGGTTTGGGACGAAGCAAAATAATATAGATAATCAAACCATCACTAGGGGCTTGGGCCATTTGCCCAAAGCCCCTTTCCTATAAAGATTCAAGGAGGAATCATCCATGACAATCAACCAACAACAGATCCACCAAGAAGTTACCGATATCTACGACTACATCATCGCCCTGCGCCGCCATTTCCACCGTCATCCGGAGCCGAGCCTGAAGGAATTCGAAACGATCCAACGCATCAAGGAAGAGGTCGAAGAAATCGGCGTGCCTTACATAAATGTCGGGGAGACCGGCATCTTGGCCACCTTGGAGGGCGGAAAAGGATCAGGCAAGACCATTCTGCTGCGTGCCGATATCGATGCGTTGCCTTTGCCGGATGAGACCGGTAAACCCTACGCTTCCGTCAATCCCGGTTTCAACCATGCTTGTGGCCACGACGGGCATACCGCTTCCTTGTTGGGCGCGCTGAAAATACTGAAGGAACATCAGGATGAATTTGCCGGGACGATCCAGTTCGCCTTCCAACCAGCAGAAGAAATCGGCGCCGGGGCGCGCCAATTCGTGCGTGGCGGCTATATCGACGGCATCGACCATGTGTTCGGCATCCATCTGCAATCCGGCACGCAAGTCGGCAAAATCGTCGCGACACCGGGACCTTCCAATGCGTCTTGCGATATCTTCAAGATCAAAGTTTTCGGTAAGAGCGGACACGTCTCGCGTCCGGATCTGGGGCGCGACGCTTTGGTCAGCGCAGCCGCCATCGTTACGGAACTGCAGACCATCGTTGCCAGGGAAGTCCGTCCTACCGACGAAGTCGTTGTCGGCATAGGAGTGTTGCGTGCCGGAACGAACTACAACATCATCGCCAACGAAGCCGAAATCGAAGGGACCGTGCGTACCTTCAGTCATGAAGTACGCGCACAAGTTCTGGATGCCGTGGAAAGGATCGCCAAGAACGTTTCGGATGCGCACCGCACAACCATCGAATTCTCCAACTACGATGCCGCGGCACCGCTGATCAACGACATCCAGGCAGCCAACCATGCCATCAGAGTCGCCTCGGACATCGTCGGCATCGAGAACGTCATCACCGACAGCCCGAAAAGCATGGGCGCCGACGATTTCGCCGATTACTTGGCGGTCGCACCCGGAGTCTACTGCTTCATCGGCACGCAAAGCAGCGAAGAGACAGCCTACGGACATCATCACGAGAAATTCGACATCGATGAAAAAGGTTTGGCAATCGCGACGGAACTGCATATTTCTTATGCACTGTCATACTTGAAAGAGCCTTTCTAATGCAAGAAAAGCTGAACGGGTTCGTTCAGCCCTGAAAGAAATTTAGGAAATCTGTCCGACTGAGCATCGAAGAGCGCAATAGGACAGATTTATCTAATTTCCGAAGGGCTAACCCGTGAAGCTGGACATCATTTTAGGTGCATGAAACATTTTGCAAACTTGTGAAACACCTACGGTGATGCACTTTTCACTCTGGAAAATTTTATAAATTCCTATATGTCAAAAAAAATGCGCCGTTCCTTGGGACTTCCCAAAAGAGCGACGCATTTTTATATATTTCGGAAAATCTTGTCAGAACTGAATCGTGCCTTCCGCGTTGTAGAATTCGCGCCAATCGACGAAACCGGCATCCAGTCCGCGGAGCAGCACTTCGGCTGTGCCGATATTGGTGGCCAACGGGATTTCATAAACATCGCTCAGACGGATCAAAGCGGTTACATCCGGTTCATGAGGCATAGCGGCCAACGGATCCCTCAGAAAGATGACCACATCCATCTCGTTTTGCGAAATCATGGCTCCGATCTGCTGATCCCCGCCGAGTGGACCTGACTTGAAGCGGTGCACATCCAGACCGGTTGCTTCCATGATACGGGTTCCGGTCGTTCCTGTCGCGAACAATTCGTGTTCTTGCAGAATTGCTTTATAGGCGGTACATAACTGGATCATCAAATCTTTTTTACGGTCATGCGCAATTAATGCTACTTTCATCTGATTTCCTCCCTACCATTTTATAAGAACAGTATATCATTTCATGTGTTTTATGGTCGAACCGGTCGCAATATTTTTCTTTTTATTGCTAAAACAACCAAAATAAAGTAGGATTTCTTCATATTTTCTTCACAATTCAGGACTATTATACAGATAGGCCAATCACAACAATCTTTTTACTCTTCTTTACTCCTCCAAAGTAAAGAACAACTCCTTTATGCCACTGCTCTTATGAGCGGTGGTTTTTTTGTTCATTATGCGTAGGCGGGATGTGTATATGAATGATAATTGGCATCCAGGGCGCCTCAACTCCGGTGAGCGGTTGGTCCACCGGAGCTGATGTAGCGATCTAGCTTCGATTTACGATGAAGGCCGCCTCACCGTAGTTAGTCGGTTTAGTCCTCCATCCATCTCCGGTGATCCCTCGCTTGGCCGGAGTTGGCGAGCCCTATGAAGGATCCTTACAAGCAGACCACATTACCGAACAGCAAAAAAGCTCAGCGGGATATCGCGCGATCCCGCTGAGCTTTTTCATGCATAAAATTTAAGCTAATTCTTCCCCGTTGGAAGCAATGACCTGCTTGTACCAGTCGAAGGAGTCCTTCTTGCTTCTCTCCAGTGTTCCGTTGCCTTCGTTGTCGCGGTCGACATAGATGAAGCCGTAGCGTTTCTTCATTTCGCCGGTCGTGAAGGATACGCAGTCGATGCAGCCCCATGGCGTGTAGCCCATCAGATCGACGCCGTCCTCTTCGACAGCTTTTTTCATCTCTTCGATATGCGATCTCAGGTAGTCAACGCGGTAAGGGTCATGACAGCTGCCATCCTCTTCCTTGACATCGATGGCGCCAAAACCATTTTCGACGATGAACAATGGTTTTTCATAGCGCTCATAGAACTGGTTCAAGGCGTAACGCAACCCTTCCGGATCGATTGCCCAGCCCCAGTCGGACTCCTTGATGAACGGATTCTTCACGGAGTGTGCACTGGAACCGTCCAAAGCTTTCGATACATCTTTATTTACGGTCGAATCGACGCAATTGCTCATGTAGTAAGAGAAGCCGATGTAGTCGACTGTGCCTTCCGCCAAAGCTTTTTTGTCTGCTTCGGTGATGTCCAGGTTGAAGCCTTTGCGTTCAAACATCTTCAGAGCGTAGGCCGGATAGTGGCCGCGGCATTGCACATCGCAGAAGAACCAGCGGTCGTGCATCATCTGGTTCGACAACACCATATCCGCCGGACGGCAGGAATACGGATAGATTGGCACCATCGCGATCATGTTCCCGATCTGGAAATCCGGGTTGATCTCTTTGCCGATTTTGACTGCCAATGCGCTAGCGACCAATTCATAGTGTCCGCATTGGTACATCGCTTCTTCCGGATTCGGATAGTCGCCGAAATGCGCACCTGAGTTGGTCCAGCCGAAGATGTCGTTCTTGTAGTTCATTTGGTTGTTGATTTCATTGAAGGTCATCCAATATTTCACTTTGTCTTTGTAGCGCTTGAAGCAGACCTCCGCGAAATTGACGAAGAAATCGATCGTCTTGCGGTTCATGAAACCGCCGTATTCCTTAGCCAAGTGGTATGGCATCTCAAAGTGGGAAAGTGTGATGACCGGTTCGATCCCGTATTTCAACAATTCATCGAAAACATCATCGTAGAACTGCAGCCCTTCTTCATTCGGTTCCGCTTCATCCCCGTTCGGGAAAATGCGCGACCAGGCGATCGACGTGCGGAAACATTTGAAGCCCATCTCGGCGAACAAAGCGATATCCTCTTTGTAGCGGCCATAGAAGTCAATGCCGACGTGGTTCGGGTAATAATTGCCTTCGACTACACCATCCGTGATGACGCGGGGAACACCATGTGCTCCGGCTGTCATGACGTCCGCCACGCTCAAGCCTTTGGAAGTGTTCAGAACCCCTCCTTCAAACTGATGGGCTGCCAAGGCGCCGCCCCATAAAAAGTCTTTATCCAATGCCATAATGATCTCTCCTCTTATTTATATTTGATTTTATAAGCCAAGATAATGGATGCCAGTACAAAGGTGATGCCGTTCGCTGCAATGATGGCATAATCCTGGATATTCCATCCGTGGATCAACCATAAAAACACACCGACCACAAACATGGAGTACATACCCAACGAAATGCCGGAAGTGTCCTTTGTTTTGATGATCTGCCACGCTTGCGGAACGAAGGACAATGTAGTCAAAATGGCTGCGATGAATCCTATCATTTTTTATTCCCCCTACCGATATGGATGTGCGACTAAAATGACCAACGAGGCGGTAACATTCTTTTACAACTCGAATTATAATGGATAGAAAAACATAATCAATAATTTCCGGATACTCCGTAACAACGTTTACAAATTTCCCATTTTTTTGCTCCGGATTATCAAATAACATTCGCAAATATGATAGGATAATAGTGAGGTTCAGAAGAAACACGTTAGGGGGATGCGGATGCTCATCAGAGAACGGCTGGAGAATTTTGATTTCTCGAACAGCGAACAAAAGATAGTGACCTACATATTGGAGAAAAAAGCGGCCATCCAGGAAATGACCACCAAAGAGATTGCCGAAGCAACATATACATCCCCTTCCACATTGGTAAGGATTGCCCATAAGATGAACTTCAGCGGTTGGAGCGATTTGAAGGTGGCCTTCTTGAAAGAAGAATATTTGCAGAAACATTTCAGTGAAATAAACGCCAATCTGCCTTTTCAACGTAATGATACCATCATGTCGATTGCAAGTAAAATTGCTGCCTTGGAAAAGGAATCCATCGATGATACCTTGTCGCTGATCACCCATGACGACCTTCAGAATGCCGTCCAGATCATCCGGAAGTCTTCCTATACCAGTCTTTTTGCAGTCAGCAACAACCTGTTGATCACACAGGAATTCCAACACAACATGTCGCGGATCAAAAAACGGGTCGAAATCTGTTCATTGCAGGGCGAAACGATCTTCAAGGCGCACCTGGCGGATCCGTCCTCCTGCGCGATCATCGTTTCCTATTCCGGGGAAACTTCGATATTGAACGAAACGATCCAATATTTGAAAGCGAACAAGATCCCCATCATCGCCATCACCAACATCGGGGACAACACGACGGCGCGGATGGCGGATTGCGTCCTCAGGATTTCCACAAGGGAGAAGCTCTATTCAAAAATCGCTACCTTCTCCACCGACAGCGCCATCGTGTACCTGCTGGATGTGCTCTATTCCTGCATCTTCGCGCTCGATTACGATGCCAACCTGCAGCTGCGGATCAGCACTTCCAAGATGATCGAAGCTGGCCGATCCTCAACGGTGGATATCATCAAGGAAGAGGACCACGCTTCTAGATGATAAAATATCAATTGTGTCCGTAAAAACAGCAAAAATAAGTTAGATTTTCTTCACGCTTTTTTCACACGTGGGGCCTATTATAAAGACAAGCCAATTAAACAATCTTTTTACTCTTTTTCACTTCTTTACTCCTCCCATGTAAAGTGCACGCGCAAAAAACCATCGCCCCAACCCGGCGATGTTTTTTTGTGTGCTGGTCAGCCCAGCTTCTTCGTCATGATGAAATCGGTCTGTTCATCTTCGCCCATAAAGAACGAATGCGAGCCGGTACGGACGAAGCCCATTTTTTCATAAAAAGCGATGGCATTCACATTGTGTTCCCAGACGCCCAGCCAAATCAGTTGCTTGCCCTGCGCGCGGGCGATTTCAATCGCTTTATCGATCAGATATTTCCCGAGCCCTCTGCGCTTGAAGGCCGGTCGGATATAGATCCGCTCCACTTCCAATGAATCGGCACCCATCTCTTCCGTCAAGGCTGCATCGACATTGAACTTCATATAGCCCGCAAGTTCCTCTCCGTCATACAGAAAATAGAAGGTCGAACCTGCAGTCGAAAGCTCCTCCTTCAGCTTTTCCGGATCATAGGCCTTATCCAGGTAAGCCTGCAGGTCTTCCGGCGTGTTGTGGGCCGCGAAAGTGTCCGTGAACGTTTCGATGCCGATTGCTTGAAGATCCGCCAAATCTTCGCTTCCGCATTTTTTCAGTGTGATTGCCATATATGATGCACTCCTTATCTTTGCTTCAGTAGTTTCGTTTGTTACCTTTTTTCACGTATTCCCAGTCGCCTTCGACGTTTTTTCGGACCGTTTGGAGCAGTCCGCTGAGAACCGTCGCTTCCTCTTCCGATAATCCCTGCAGCGCCACCCGTTCCGAGTGCTCATTTTCCCTGCTGATGTTCGGGGAGATCGCTTTGCCTTTTTCCGTCGGGAAGATCCGTTTGATTTTTCTGTTAGCGGCATCGGCTCTCTTCTCGATGAACCCGTTCGCTTCCAGTTTTTTGATGGCGCGCGAAGCCGTCGTGCGGTCAACTTTGATCATTTCCGCCAACTTTTCCTGGATGATGCCCGGATTTTCGCAGATCCGGATGAGATACAAGTACTGCCCTCTCGTCAGGTCGTATTCCTTGAACTCGATGTTCGCGATCGAATCCAAAGCCCTGGCTATCATGCCGATTTCGCGGAGAATTTCCGCCATACAACTCACCTGCCTTCTTCAGGAAATTTAGATTAATCATAACAGTTTTTTGTTGCATTTGCAATAAAAAGACCTAAAGAAATAGAGAGGTCGCGCTCCAGATGTCGGATATTCCCAAGTTATCCGACAATGCGCGGCACGTTCTCTCTCAACTTGTCGGATATTCCAATGCATCCGACAATTATGATCATATTTGCTCTCTGTTTGTCGGATTCTTCCAGTTTATCCGACAATGCTCGCTGGCCCAGCGGATAACATGGTGCCTCGGATGAAACTGGCACAAAAAAAAGAGCTGGAACAAAAGTCCCAACCCTACTCTTTCAACATCCCATCATAATGATCTACTTTGCTTTTCATTTGCGCCAAGGTTTCCTGCAGTCCGAGGATCCTCTCTTCCAGCAGGTCGCACTCGTCGACCCACAGATCCCGCCTGGCCGGAACGGTATGGAAGCCTCCGCCACACAGACGCACATAATCGATCAACGGTTCGATCGACACCCCCGCAGATCGCACCTCCATCATGAAATCCAGCCACTTCAGATCTTCATCCGAATACTCCCGGATGCCGCCTTTGATCCGTTTCACGGGAGGAATCAGCCCGATCCTTTCATAATAACGCAAACCATCAAGCGAAATATTCTTCTCTTTGCTGACTTGAGCGATTTTCATCTTTATCCCCTGCGCTTTCAGCTTTCTTCCGGAGCGACTTCATTCAGGCAATTCAGCGCCGTTAACGTCCGCGGATACCCGATGAACGGCAACAATACTGTGATCGTATCCAACAACTTTTGCTTGTCATTGCCAACGCGGAGGTTGTTGCGGATATGCCCCTTCATTTGCGGCTCAGCCCCGCCCATCGAAGCCAGCATGGTAAAGATCAGCAGTTCCCGTTCCTGGATCGATAACCCGCTGCGCGTAAAGAAATCGCCAAAACAGTTATCCGCCAAAAAAGTGGCAAAATGCTTCTGGTTCTGCGGCATCGTGTCCAACATTTTATCCACAGTGTTCCCCGCAGCTTCGCGGACAATTTCCAATCCCTTCTCAAAACGGTTTTCGACAGTCGTTGTGGATTGGCCCTCCAACGGCAGCGTAATCCCTCTTTCCTCCAACACTTCATTTGCCGCATGCAGGAAATCGAACACTTTCCCCAAGCCGGCATAAGGGACGGCCTGATAGACGATCTCCTTCAGCTCTATCGGCGTGACGGCTACATTCAAAGAACCCTTCGCCATCGCTTTGAACTCGTTCACGCATTGCATGGCGATCAAAGCAGCCAACAGCACTTTCTGCCTTTCCTTCACATCCAAACTGGTGCATTGCAGCACTTCATCAAACGCGAAATTATCAAAAACTTCAATAAATTCCGGATCCTTTTCAGCCAATATCGACACGTGCCCGGGAAACAGTTCATCATGGTTCTTTTTGGCAGTTTCGCTCATTTTCATCTTCCATTCCTCCTATTTCATATTTTTGTTACCCCCAGTTTAAATCCTGAAGTGGACTCCAAGTCAACCGTTACAGCAGCTATTGAATAATATTTTTTTATTCGGCATAAAACACTTGTCTTGGAGTTTACTCCAACACTTACACTAGGGTTATAATAAAAATAAAACATTTGGAGGCGCTATCATGGAATATGTAAAATTAGGGAATACCGGTATGGAAGTCTCAAAACTCTGTCTGGGTTGCATGGGCTTCGGGGAAACGGAACGCGGTCGGGAAAAATGGTCGATAGGTGAAGCGGAAAGCCGCGAAGTCATCAAAAAAGCTTTGGACTCCGGAATCAATTTCTTCGATACTGCAAACTTGTACTCAGCTGGATCCAGCGAAGAGATCGTAGGCAAGGCTTTGAAGGATTTCGCCAACCGCGATGAAATCGTCTTGGCTTCCAAATTATATTTCCCGATGTTCGACGGACCGAATGCGAAAGGCTTGTCCCGCAAAAGCATCTTTTCGGAAATCGATCACTCTTTAAAAAGATTGCAGACCGATTATCTGGATTTGTACATCATCCACCGCTGGGATTACGGCACACCTATCGAAGAGACGATGGAAGCACTGCACGATTTGGTGAAAATGGGGAAAGTGCGTTATATCGGAGCCTCTTCCATGCATGCTTGGCAATTTGCCAAAGCCCAATTCATCGCCGAGAAGAACGGCTGGACGAAATTTATTTCCATGCAGAACCTGTACAATCTTCTCTACCGGGAAGAAGAACGCGAAATGATCCCTTTACTGCAGGACCAAAAAGTGGCGATGACGCCTTGGAGCCCGTTGGCGGGAGGAAGATTGACGAGGGATATCGGCGCCGTCACAGCCCGTGCCAGCCAAGCCGTGGAGGCAAATCTGCCTGCATACATTGTGGCATCCGACAATGAAATCATTTCACGGGTCCATAAATTGGCCGACGAACGCGGCATCACCCGCGGACAAGTCGCGACTGCCTGGATGCTGAGCAAAGATTACGTCACCGCCCCACTGATAGGAGCGACAAAAGTGAAATATCTGGATGATGCCCTAGGCGCATTCGAGGTCGCATTGAGTGCCGAAGAGATCAAATATCTCGAAGAAGCCTACGTTCCAAGGAATATCACGGGGTACAGATAGGAACGATGAGAGTCTGCGGATGGATGGCTCAAGATAGCTTAGGCGGGGGAGCCCCCTCACCTCCGATGAGGAGTGATTCGCCGGAGGTACGGAAACAATCCGGACACTCAGTTCCGGTTAATGGGCGCTCTCCGGAACTGAGTGGAGTAAGCGACATCTGAACTTCGGCGAACCCTAGCTTCATCGGAGTTCAGATGTCCAGTGGTGCAGAGCAACCTTGCCGCACATCAGCAACGCCAAAAAAACAAGCCCAGAAGGATGGAAACCATCTCTCTGGGCTTGTTTTTGTGTGATACCGGCGGCCGGGGTCGAACCGGCACGCCCTCGCGGGCACTGGATTTTGAGTCCAGCGCGTCTGCCAATTCCGCCACGCCGGCATGATA
>NZ_FONM01000005.1 GCF_900112935.1 Trichococcus pasteurii | reverse complement strand
TAGTTCATTCGGGCCTTATAAAAAGCGACTGTCGAAATGTCGAGCGGTTTCCTCTGATTATCGTAGAAATTTAATAGTTCACAAAATTGGGAGTTCCCCTTTTGCGCAAACATTTGAAGCATCAATGTGAGCGGGGTCGTTTTCCTTTTTCGGGTAAAAGCTTGTGGGTTCCCTTCGCGGATATCTTCCAGATAAATCGTTTGGGCTTCTTCAATATATTCCTGAAATACCGTCAGTTGGACCGTCATTTTTTAACCCTCCTTTTGATAAATGAACCATCCTCTTTACATTAAGTATAACGGGAAATATAAAGAGGAGGAATAATATCATCATAAAAAAAGCGAGAATGCATAATTTTGAATGCATTCTCGCTTTTTTACAGTTGTCAAATCGCTTAAGTTAATGACATTGCCCGAAATGGGGGTGCCGGCCTTTTGTTTATTGAAAAGATACACCAATCAGGATTATTTCGCGCCGTCGCCGAACTCCATAGCGACATCAATGAAGATATCATCGCCAAACTAGAAGTCGTTTATAGTCCTATACGACTATAAGCGTTGGGAATCATGCTGCCCATGGAATAATGTAATGACATTCGAAAGTAAACCGTCGTTTTCTGTTTCCTTGTATTTTTCAACAAAAAACAAATAGCGAGAAATCATTTAATGAATGGAGTGGAATGATGGAAAAAAAAATAAATCAAAAAAATCGGGCAACGCGGCGGAGAATCGCTAAGCTGATTGGCATCCCGGTACTGCTATTCGTATCCGGCATTACACTGCTTTCCTTGGCTTTTTTTGATAATGTCTCCTACGCTTTTTACATATCACGGATGTTTTTCCCACAAGAAGTCGCTATCGCTCAGACGAATCTAAACGATAGCAGCACGGTTGTGGAGAAGACAGCCGCAACGACCCAACTCTCTTTTCCGAAATATGGGGAGGAATACGGGACGTTGAGCGTGGATGCGGCAGGCATCGTCTCGCCTGTTTTTGTCGGCGACGATGCAACCCAATTGTTAGATGGTGCCGGCCAATATTATGGTTCCGTCTTTCCGGGGGATATCGGAAACACCGTCATCACCGGGCACACCAATTCAGTCTTCAAGACGCTGGATGAAGCGCAGATCGGTGATGAGATCCGCTTGGAGTTGAGCTATGGAACCTACGTGTATGAAATCAGCAACATCGAAATCAAGAGCAATACCGACGACAGTATTCTGGCACCTTCCGAAGAGCAAATTTTAACTTTGTACACTTATTATCCTTTCGACTACATCGGCAACACACCTGACAGATATGTCGTGACCGCAAAATTGATCGAAGGTAAGCCACTGTCGGAAATCAATTTTCAAGGAGCCTCGTGATGCGAAACATAAAAAAAATCGGCAGAGTGATCCTCAGCTTTCTCCTGATGTTTGTGGTGGTTGCCTTGATCGGAGTCATCTTCATGAAGCAAATCCTGATGAACGCAAGCGACCTCAATCAGCAGTTGGAAGACAGCTCCTACTACACTCAAATAGAGGAAAGCCTGTCCGCTAAATTCAAGACGTTGAGCTTGGAAACATCCATACCTGAGGAAATCTTCGTGGAAGCCGCGATGGACCAACATGGCCTGCAACAGCTTGCCCGCACGAACAATGAACAAGTGCTCAACTATCTGATTGACCCCGACGCAACTTACGCAACGACGACCGCTCGCAGCCTATTCGAGGAACCCGTGACGGCTTATGTTGAGAATTATGCCGCAGGCCACAACCAGCCGTTCGATGATAGCTTGCAAGCGCAGACTGTTGCTGTCATTGATGAAGCCACAGCCATTGTCGGTAGCCACACAATGCTGTTCAATCTGGATAACGTCATTTCTTTCCCGCAATTCCAGACCTTCCGGAAAATGCTGCAAACCGTTCTTGCTTATTTCTATCTCGTGCCGTTGACCTTCTTTTTGATCGCGGTGGCACTCGTCGGTTTGAGCAGGAGACTGCCTCACCGCTCCCTGATTTGGATCGGCAGCGGCTTAGTTTCCGGATCGGCCTTCGTCATCATCCCGGCAATCGTGGCATTGAGTCTTAAGATCCCGCAGCGCATAACTGTTTCAACGGATTATATAAACACCGCCCTGCGCACGTTGGCTATGCATTACACTACACTTTTGTTGGTCGCCGGGGCAATGGTCTTCTTTTTGGGGACAGCCTGCCTTGTTGGCTACAATCTAATCAGCAAAGCCAAGCAAGCGGCCTACTGGCAAAATCGCGACTATGCGACCGAAATGGAACAATACTGATTCATCATCGGGAGACCGATGTATTGAAAGGAGGTGAAAATAGATGAAAAAAGTTATTGTATCTCTTTTGTTTGTATTCGTGTTGTTCTTCGGAGCGCAAGCAAATGTTGCTGCTGCAACTGAAAATGATATCATCAAAACTTTGGTAGCCACCAACTTACCATCCAATTATGTGCAGCAAGCAAAAAATTATTTAAGGTCCAATGAGGTGACTGCTGAAGAAGCGGATCAAATCATTGTCCACATAAATAATGCACAAGCTATCGTGAATGCACGTGGAGCGAAAAGCATGAATCAACTTACGAAAGCTGATAAACAAGCCATCTTGGCTGAGCTTACTGCAACTACTGCTGTATTGGATATTACAGTTACTGTTACTTCAAAAAAGGTCGTGTTCAGTGATGCAGAAGGCACTGTTGTCGCTGCTTTCCCGACAAAGGGAAATGGCGTAAAATAGACTAGCAGCTTAAACGCACTTCGCCGAGTTTGCATAAACGCTTGTGAAACACCCCCGCATAGAACGGAGGCTCCATCATGGACCGCCGCTATGCAGGGGTGTTTTTTTTCGCGGTATGGTCCAGGCCAGGGTCGCAGCTCCGCGCGGTCAGAATAGCCCACTGGAAAAATCCCGGTAAGCTGCCTTCACCTCCGCATAGAGATCCGGGTAGGTCTCACTCAATGAGGACAGTACTCCGATCGCAAGCTGCGAGCTGTGGATAGTCTGGATTTTATGGACACGGATGTAGGAAACTTCCGCATTCAGGCTCAGTTTGGGGTAGCGCTGCTTTTCGACTTTGATGTCGTGGACGGGATCGATGTTCTGGCTGGCGGATACTTTCGAAATCGGAAAGGCAGTGAAATCGCACGGGACTTTATCGTATTCCGCACCGATGATCAGGAACGGGCGCGATTTGAAGGCGATTTTATCCGTTTCGAGATCATGATAGGCAAAACGGGTCTTCACGATGGCACCGATGTAGGCTCGCGTTTCGTTCATGGTTCCAGCACCTCCCCTTCGAATTCCTCCAGTTCATCCAGATAAACATCAAACAATGAATCATAGATCCGCACTTTTTTTGCATCCGCGCGGATATCTACAAGATCCAACAGTTTGGGTCCGGTTGCTTCTGCCGCTGGGATTGGTCTGCTGTTGCGCCAGGATGCTTCGTGGCGCGCCAAATCCGCAAGATACCAGCCTTCGTACTGTCCGTAGGCAAAAACAATACGGTCCAGGATGAATTGTTCGCGCTCCGTCAACTTTTTCATCTCCAATGGTTCGAAGGGATCGTAGCCTTCCTCGAAGAAGAAATGCAGTTCCGGCAGCACCGGTCCCTCTTCCCAGCCTTCAAAGCTTTCCTCGAATAGCGGCTCCCCTACCATAGCCAGACATTCCCGCTGCGCGAAATAAAGCATCGCCTGCAGCTTCAGCTCATTGTCGCCGAACCGGGCTGCCGTATGGTTTTCGTAGGAATAGACCAAATACTTCGCCAGCTGAATCAGCTTCGGCATAACGATTTCCCCTTTCCTGAATTCCCTTTTTGTTTCAGCACCCTTTTATTCATTTCTCAAAAAATTCTTGCCAGACTTCCGCCAAAAAGGCGCCCGCATCGGTCTGGACGGCCAACTGGAAGGACAGCGACTGCGGCACGGGCGTCCGGTTCAGCAGGACGGCGTAAGGGCCATTGAAATAATGGACGAAGCTCGCGGCCGGGTAGACGGCCAGCGATGTGCCGATGACGACAAGCATGTCAGCTGCGCCGATCGCCGCAGTTGCGCGCTCCATCGCCTCCTCATTGAGCATTTCGCCGTAGAGGACGATATCGGGACGCACCATCCGGCCTTGGGGATCGCGCTGGATGCCCTCTGCGTCCAACCTGATTTGGGAGGTGTCGGCGGGTTCGGCCGTTTCGAACGTCCGCCATCTCGTCCCGTTGCCGCGGAGCTCGATAACGTCACTGCTGCCGGCGGATTGGTGCAGATTGTCGATGTTCTGCGTGACGACGGTGACTTCTTTGCCCGTCTGCTCGAGCGCCGCAAAGAAGCGGTGCCCGGCGTTCGGGAGCGCCTGCGAAAAGTCGAAGTGCTCCGCATAATTGCGGAAGAATAGTTTGGGATACGTCTCCAGGAAACCGATGCTGAGCGTCTCTTCGCCGCTGAAATGGCGGCCGCTCAATCTGTCGAACAGCCCGCCCGCCGAACGGAAATCCGGGATTCCACTCTCCGTGCTGATGCCCGCCCCAGTGAAGGCGACGATGCGCTGGGATTTGCGGATCATATCCGCGAAGCGTTCTTTATCGTTCATGCTCGGGCTCCTTTCTGTTGTTGTTCTTTCTGCTTTTATTATAACTTTCGGGAGGGCTGAACGGGTACTATTTCGCATTACCTGCGGGGACGGTTACGCCCTGTCTCGGCTGTTCGGCATGCATTCTTTACGTAATCGCCGACAAACCCTTCCCGCCCAACAGCATCCTCTTCTTATTGGCCGATATATTATTACAAACGCATCCCCATCCATCCAAACAACGTTTTCATCCATTTCCAAAATACAACGTCCCGGCTGTTCCCCTTGATTTATCCGGTGAACAGAATTAACATATATGGTATGAGAAACAAAAATACAGCACAACATCTAGTGTTTTCGCCATAAATAAGGGAGTGATTACTGTGGATGCAACAAAGACCACATTTAAAGCAGGATTCGAAAAATTGAACAAGGACATCGAGCGGTTCCCGCATGTGTTTCCGATCACGGAAGATATGCATGTCACGTATGAAGGCGTGTCCCGCCTCGTCATGCTGGATCGCTATTCCTACAAGGATGCCACCAAAGAAACCTTGTCCGAAGGGGATTTGGTGATTTTGACGGTCAAGGAGGATCCGAAATATCCGGCCCGTGGAACCGGCACCGTCCTTTCCATCAACCATAAGGATCAGACTGTCCGCATCAAGGTTTCCGAGGAATACCAGCACAATATCGACGATTTCGAAGTCGAGGAAGGCGGCATCGTGACGCGCCGGATCCTGACGTTGGACAAACCGCTGGAGCTTTTCTACGAGCAGATCGCGATGCGCAACGCGCATGGCCTGGCCGAGGTCGAAATCACGCCGGAACTGCGCCATGAAGCGTTCCTGAAGTTCTACGAAGAACAGAAAGCCTTGAACTTCATCCCGGCCGGGCGCGTGCTCTACGGCGCCGGCTCCGGTACCGATGTCACCTATTTCAACTGTTACGTCATGCCTTTCGTGCCCGACTCGCGCGGCGGCATTTCCGATCACCGCAAAAAAGTCATGGAAATCATGAGCCGTGGCGGCGGCGTCGGTTCGAACGGTTCGACGTTGCGTCCGCGCCACACAATAGTGAAAGGCGTCAATGGACGCTCTTCCGGCTCTGTTTCCTGGATGGACGACATCGCCAAGCTGACACATCTGGTTGAACAAGGCGGTTCGCGTCGTGGCGCCCAGATGATCATGTTGGCCGACTGGCATCCGGATATCTTCGAATTCATCATTTCGAAGATGCAGAACCCGCGCATCCTGCGCTACATCATCGAAAATTTCGAGGATGAGCAGATCCGCATGCTGGCGAAGGAAAAGCTGCATTTCACGCCTTTTTCGCCTAGGGACATCAATATGTATACAGGCATCGTCAACTACAAGCACATTCCCGGGCATGGCGGTTTTGACGCATCGGTCATCCATGAAGCCGAGAAAAAACTGCGCGATGGCGGCACCTACACCGTCAACAACCCTGAGTTCCTGACCGGCGCCAACATTTCCGTCTGCATCACCGACGACTTCATGGACGCCGTGATGAGGGATGAAGCATATGCCCTGCGATTCCCGGATGTCGAACATTATGACGCGGACGCGATGGCGCACTACGATGCCGAATGGACCAACTGCGGTGATGTCCGCGATTGGGAAGCTGCAGGCAATGCCGTCCGCACCTACCGGACCGTCAACGCGCGCGAATTGTGGCGGCTGATCAACGTCTGCGCCACTTACGCGGCTGAGCCGGGCATCTTCTTCATCGACAATGCGAACAAGATGACGAATGCGATCGCCTACGGTCAAAAAGTAGTCGCGACCAATCCTTGCGGCGAACAGCCATTGGCAGCCTATTCCGTCTGCAATCTGGCCGCCGTCAACTTGGCCGAAATGGTCAACAAGGACCTGCAGATGGTCGACTTTGCCAAATTGGAACAGACTGTCCGCACCGGCGTCCATATGCAGGACAATGTCATCGACTCCACTCCTTACTTCCTGGAGGAAAACAAAAAACAAGCGCTCGGCGAACGCCGGGTCGGCTTGGGGATCATGGGCTTGGCGGATATGCTGATCTATTGCGGCATCCGTTACGGTTCACTGGAAAGCCTGCAGCTGATCGATCAAGTTTTCGAAACAATCGCTGTGGCGGCCTATGAGGAAAGCATCGAGTTGGCGAAAGCGCGCGGCAGCTTCCCGTTCTTGGTCGGACAGACCGGCAAAGAAACGCAGATCCTTCGCGAGTGTTTCATCAACACCGGCTACATGAAAAAAATGCCGGAGCATGTCCGCGAAGGCGTCCTGAAATACGGCATCCGCAACTCGCATCTGTTGACGGTGGCACCTACCGGATCGACAGGCACGATGGCCGGCGTTTCCACCGGCTTGGAGCCATACTTCTCGTTCACTTATTACCGAAGCGGCCGTCTCGGCAAATTCATCGAAGTGAAGGCGGAAATCGTCCAGGAATACTTGGATCGTCACCCGGGTGCCGATCCGAACCAATTGCCGGATTATTTCGTGGCAGCCATGACGCTTTCCCCTGAAGAGCACGTCGATGTGCAGACGACGATCCAACGCTGGGTCGACAGTTCCATCTCAAAAACGGTGAACGCACCGAAAGGCTACACCGTCGATCAGGTCGAAAAGATCTACGAGCGCCTCTATCTGGGCGGGGCCAAGGGCGGTACCGTCTACGTGGATGGCAGCCGCGATTCGCAGGTGCTGACACTGAAAGCCGAAGAGAACGTTTGGGACGAGGAAGCCAAGCTTGAGGAAGAGAAAGAGCACATCAAAATCAACAAGGACAAAACTTTCCTGGTTGATTCGATAGCCAACCTCGCCTCAACCGATGTCACGATCGGCAACGAAATCGGCGACACTTGCCCGATCTGCCGACAAGGTACGGTCGAAGATCTTGGCGGCTGCAACACGTGCACGAACTGCGGCGCGCAACTGAAATGCGGATTGTAATCACATAAAAAAACCGAGCGAGGCCACCCGATTTGGATGAGCTGCGCTCGTTTTTTTTTTGTTCAATTGATTACTCTCCGTCCAACGGTTCAGGTTTGCCGGCCTCCAACAGTACCCGGTCACGGATTGCGAAGAAGGCCACGACCATCAGCAACGCGCCTGATACGGCCATCAGGATTTCGATCGCCATCCGGTCCGCAAGCGGTCCGAAGATCAGCATCCCCAACGGCATCATCGAACTGGAGACCATGCTTTGGACACCGAAGACCCGGCCGAGGAAATCTTCCTCGACCTTTTCCTGCAGCAGCGTCATGCTCGGCGCGTTCAGCAACGGGATGACGAGGCCGACGAGACCCATCAGGAAGAGGTAGATCCAGAAATTCGGGATGACACCCATCCCGAAAGTGCACAGGCCCATGGCTCCGATCGCAAAAGCGATGGAATGGATCCGGTTCTTGAAGCCGCCCCATGACGCGATCCAAAGGCCGCCGCCTATCATCCCGATGGAAAAGGCGATTTCGATCGCCGTCAAGCGCCAAACATCCTCGCCGAACGAGCGCGCCACCTGCAGCGGGGAAAGGAATGATACAGGAGCAGCCATAAAGAAAGCCAAGGAAAAATACAGGAACAGTCTTTTGATGAAGGCGTGATTTTGGATGTAGCGGAAGCCGAGCTTCATGTCCTGCAGGTAGTTGCTGACCTGCTCGTGGCTGGCTTTTTCATGCGTCGGGACCTTCAGCAGGAACACGAGGATGGCGATCGCCAGAGCCGCCGTCACGATATCGATCATGAAAATGCCCTCCATCGGCGCAAATTGGTATAGCGCGCCGCTGATCATCGGTGAAACCAACATGACGACGGCCTGGATGCTGCCGTTGAGCCCGTTGATCCGGGTCAACTCCTTTTCCGGCACGATCTGCGGCAGGATGGCGCCGACCGCCGGCATCTGGATTCCCGCCCCTATCGCGCGGATGGCCGATGTCGCCAGCAGGATCCAGATCGAGCGCTGCCCAGCCAAAAACAGCAGGACCAGCACCAAGGTCGAGAGCGCGGTGATGCCGTCGGAAAGGACGATCAGGCGCTTCCGGTTATAGCGGTCGGCCCACACCCCGGCGAACGGCGAGATGAAGAAAGTCGGCAGAAAGCCGAAGATGGTCGATAGGGTCATGATGACGCCGGACTGCGTTTCCAAGGTCAGATACCAGAATATCGCGTATTGGACAAGCGATGAGCCGAACAGGGAAATCGTCTGGCTGCCCAGAAAGAGAGCCGTTTGCCGCTGCCACTTTTCATATTTCATATTCTTTATCACACTATTTCCACTTCCTTGCTGCGGGGACGGTGATGTGTCCCCAAAATGACTGCGTTCACCTTCATTTGGAATCAAACGGCTGAACGTATGTTTCCATTCATGTTATACTATTCTCAACTAAAAGTAAAAGGATTGAAACGGATGAGCAGAGAAGAAATCAACCAAAAATTGGCGCTGCTGCCCGACTTGCCCGGCTGCTACATCATGCGGGACAAGGATGACGAAATCATCTACATCGGCAAGGCCAAAAATCTGAAGAACCGCGTGAAATCCTACTTCCACAGCAAGCACGAAGGCAAGACACAGCTGCTGGTCGAGGACATCGATCGCTTTGAAACGATCGTCACGAAAACGAACAAGGAATCGCTGCTGCTGGAGATCAACCTGATCAAGCGTTACCAGCCCAAATACAACATCAAGCTGAAGCAAGGGACAATGTATCCTTATCTGAAGGTCACGAACGAAAAGGATCCGCAGCTCATCATCACCTCAACGGTCGAGGATGACGGCGGCATCTACTTCGGACCCTATCCGCACGTCTACGCGGCCACGGAGACGCAGGAATTCATCCAGAAGATCTACCCGTTGCGCAAGTGCGCCAAGAATTCCAAACGCGCCTGCCTTTATTACCATATGGGCCAATGCATCGGCTGTTGCGATCACGAGGTATCGAAAGAGGAGTATGATGCCCAGATCAAACGGATTGCTGCTTTCCTGAATGGCGAGGTCAAGGACATCAAAAAGGACCTGCGGGAAAAGATGCACCTCGCCGCCGACAGCCTGAATTTCGAGCAGGCTGCCGATTACCGCGACCAGATCAGCTACATCGAGGCGACCGTCGAAAAACAGACGGTCATGTCCCGCGACTACACGAACCGCGACGTCTTCGCCTTCCATATGGACAAAGGCTGGCTGTCGATTCAGGTCTTCCTGTTGCGCCAGTCCTCGATCATCAAACGCGAAGCCGCCCTTTTCCCCTGCTACGACACGCCGGAGGAAGAGCTGGCTTCCTTCATTATGCAGTTCTATCAGGATCCCAACCATATCCTGCCGCAGGAAGTGCTCGTCCCTAAAGGCGTCGACACGGAGCTGCTGCAGGAAGCGCTCGGAACGAAGGTGCACACCCCTGTCCGCGGCAGCAAGCGCAGCATCCTCGAACTTGCGATTACGAACAGCGAACTGGCGCTGACCGAGAAATTCATGCTGATCGAGCGCGACACCCATAAGACGGTCGGCGCCATCCAGGAACTTTCCGAGGCGCTGGGCATCGAATATCTGGAGGTAATCGAGTCGTTCGACCATTCGAACATCCAGGGAACCAATCCGGTCTCGGCGATGGTCGTCTACAGGGACGGCAGGCCGGAACGCAAGAATTACCGGAAATACAAAGTCAAGACTGTCGAAGGCAGCAACGAATTCGCGACGACGCAGGAAGTCATCCGCCGCCGCTACAGCCGTTTGCTGCGCGAAGGACGCGCAATGCCGGATCTGATCCTGATGGACGGCGGCAAAGTCCAGGTGCATGCCGCCAAGGAAGTGCTTGAGGATGAGCTCGGACTGGACATCCCGGTGGCGGGCATGGTCAAGGACACGAAGCACAAGACATCCTCGCTCATCTTCGGCGAGAAGGATGAAATCGTGGAACTCAGTCCGAACAGCCAGGCCTTCCATCTCGTGCAGCGGATCCAGGAAGAGGTCCACCGCTTCGCAATCACCTTCCACCGCCAAGTGCGCGCCAAGAACAGCATCGCTTCCCAACTGGACCAGATCGAAGGCGTCGGGCCGAAAACGCGCACAAAAATCCTGAAGCATTTCAAGACGATGAAGAACATCCGCGAAGCCAGCTACGAGGACATCAAGGCGTTGGGCATCCCGGAAAAGACGGCGCTGCTGATCAAGGAGGAACTCGGCGAACTGAACGATTGACCGTTTTTTTGGCATCCAATCGCCCTATTTAAGGCAGTTGTTGCGCTGAAATTTTCCAAATGGACGAAACGTGCTATACTGTAGAGTAGTCCACGGAATATCCCGTGATAGAACTCGCGCTAGAGGAGGCGTTACTAATGAAAATATTTACCGATAGTGCTTGTGATCTGGCCTATGCCTATCTGCAGGAGAATGATGTGGAAGTCTTCCCGCTGACCACGCTGTTGGATACCGGCGAATACGAAGATATGATCGAAATCCAAGCCGATAAAGTCTATGAAATGATCGCTCGCGGCGGTCACCCGAAAACGAGCCAAGTATCCTTGGAAAAATTCCTTTCCGGTTTCCGGAAAGCGGCCGAAGCCGGGGAATCGGGCATCTATATTTCCCTTTCCGCCAAGCTTTCCGGCACCTACCAAGCTGCTTATCTGGCTTACCAGCAACTGAAAGAGGAATTCCCGGACTTTGATCTGCGGTTGGTCGACTCCATGAGCGCTTCGGTCGGAGAGGGCTTGTCTGTCGTCGAAGCGATCGAAATGCGCGAGGCCGGCTTCACTTTGGACGAAATCGAATCACGTGTCCGTTTCACGGCTGCGAACGTCGTGTCCCTTTTCACCGTCAAGGATCTGAATTACCTTGCGGCAGGCGGCCGGCTTTCGAAGTCCAGTGCCTTTCTCGGGGGATTGCTGAACATCCAACCTTTACTGGAAGTCATCAACGGTGAACTGATTCCCGTCGAGAAACTGCGCGGGCGCAAAAAAGTCATGAACCGGATGTACGAACGCTTGCGCGATGAAGCGGATATGATCCAGGAACAGAACGTTTTCCTTTGCCACAGCGACGATCCCGAAGCCATCGAGGAAATGCGTCAATACATCGAAGAGCATTTCCATCCGCGCCGCATCTATGTGAACACGATCGGTTCCACGATCAGCTCGCATACCGGACTGGGGACGCTGGGATTGTTCTTCCTGAAGAAATACGAATAACAGCTTTTGTAAAAAAAGTGGGGCGGATAATCCAAATCGGATTTTCCGCCCCACTTTTTATTGCTTATTTGTTGATATAGGTGCTGATGATCCGGACAAAGATCGGCATCAACAGGATGACCGAGAACAGCCGAACGAGATGGATGGAGGAGACGACGATCGTGTCCGCCTCAAAAGCCGCAGCCAAGATGGTCATGTCCGTCAATCCGCCTGGGGAGGTCCCCAGCAAGGCCGTGATCAGATCGATTCCGGCCACTTTATGCAGGATATAGCCCGCAATCACTCCGACCGTCAACAAAATCAGGACGGAAGTGACGGCAGGGAAAAACACCTGTTTCATTTCGGCCAAGCTGCTTTTCGTGAAGTTCATGCCGATGGTTCCGCCGATGATGATTTGGCCGATGATCTTCAGATTGGCCGGCATGTAGCCCATCTGAGAAAAATAATTGTAGATGGCTACTGCGACCAGCGAACCGATCATCCCTCCGGCCGGCACACGAAAGCGGATCCCTGCCCAACCTCCGATGAAAGCCACAATCAATGTACCCAATAGTTTCCCAAAATTCATATGTTTATGCTCCCTTATGTCAGAATGACTCTCTCCTTTCATTTTCGACTTTCCTCCGAAATAGTCAAGTTCAATTCCGCGCAAAAAGAGGAACACCGTGTTCTTTCGATGTTCCTCTCCGTTTTTTGTAGAATAGTATAAATTTTTCTGAACTAAAAGTGCTTCACCGCAGGTGTTTCACAGGATTGCAAAATATTTTGTGCATCCCAAGACGTTGGCTAGCTGCACGGGTTAGCCCTTCGGAAAGGGATAAAGGAACCCCTTGTCTCTACCGAGCCAAGGATACTATTCGACTAACCTGCTGACGCAGGAAGTCTCTCAGCAATTGCGCTCTATGATGCTCATTCAGGGCCAGATTTCCTAAATTTCTTTCAGGACTGAACGAACCCGTTCCGCTTTTCTTTTTCTTATTCATATTTCTTTTTCTTGGGCGGCGGGAACGGCAGGATGATGCCTTGGCCCTGCTCAGTCGGTTGCGCCTGGAAAAAAGTTCGTTTCAGGACGATGGTGATTTTCGGGCGTTCCATCTCGACTGTCGGCGATTCAAGGATTGCGTACAGCCGCTCTTCAGCATCGATCAATTTGGCCAGGACGGGATTCTCCGACCGCGGCACATACCCCAACATGTAGCCAGCTTGCGTCGCAACGGCGATGGCATTGGCGTCATAAGCATTGTCGGCCTCGCGGACAAGCTGCAACAAATCCCCCTGTTTCAGGAAATCGGCGACTCCGCTCAACTCATGGAACTGGGTGCCGGCGATGTAGGTATGCAGCAATTCCTTGTCCGTATGGGCATGGCTCAACGGCGGTTGCTTCATCTTCAGATAACGGCTTTCTTTTTGGTTCTTCGGATTTTCCGGCTGCAACAGTCTGTCGATTTGCCGCTTCAGTTTGATGTTCGGCTCCTTCTCAAGCGCGATTTGGAGTTCGTGTTTCACCTGATCGGACCATTTTTTTCTGTGCTGCTGCAACACTTGAACTGCCTTTTTGCGCACGCCGGCATGGCGGTAGTGGATGCCGCGGATGCACCATGCTTCATTGTATTTACGTTTCTCGCTCATCACTTCGAACAGGCGCAGCAGCCATTCATCCGCGCGCATCAGATCGGTAACGCTCGGATTTTCCGGCTCTTCGGTTTCCAGAGGGAGCGCGTAAAGATCAGGGTTCAGGATTGATTCAAGATATTCGCAGACATCGTCGAAATAGAGTTCGGGATTGATTTTCAGGAAAAAGTCGAGCATATTGAAGCCCAAAGGTTGCCGACTCAGCACTTCCATGAAGGCCGGAAAATCGGGATGCATGTTCAGATAGACAAGCACTTTCATGATCAGTCTATCCGATTCCTTCGGGGATGAAATTTCCTGATAAACGATGTGGCGCCATTTCGGCTGATGAAGGTAGCTCTCAACTTTGTGCACCAACTTTTCGTAGCGGGAGATGCGGGTATCCCACATGGTTTTGGTGCGGCGGTATTTCGTTTCATTTTGACTGATGTAGTCGTAATCCTGCTGCCAATAGTCGACTGTCTGATACCAGATGCTGACGAGCGCGCCGAGATCGATGAAGTTTGCCGCGTAGTCGCGCTTATCGATGAACTTGTACAGGAAGTCCAGCTGAGCATCGATGGTCACGCTGTCATTATTGTAGTCGGCATAGCAGATCAGGTAAGCGAAATCCGTGAAATTGGCGGCCGTGATCTCGGTCTGCTTGAAATAGGCGCGCATATCCGTTTTCTGGATGCAGAGATTGGCGTAGATGTTGGCGAGAAAATCGCTCTTGATGCCTTCATGCATCATCCAATGCTGCTGTTCCCACCTGACCGGCTTCAGCAGGAACATGGCCGCCAGCTTCCCGTATCCGACCGTGTGCTTGGCCAATTCGAAGATGAAATTGTTCTGCAACGGGAAAACGAACTGGATGCTCTCGAGCACGTACAAAGTGTACTCACTGTGGTAACCCAGTGTGCGCATGATCTGTTTGGTCGTATCATATGGAAAGAAACCCAAAAGGATGATGCCCAGTTTCACCTGTTCCGGATCGGCGCCGCTCCGTGCGAGCCGCATGCCGAGATGGTACAACCGCTCCCGTGCTCCTGATTCTGCTTCCAGAGTAATCCGCACTCTTTCACGCAATTCAAGGAAGTAACTGCAGATCGGGTAATGCTCCAGAAAATGGCGCAGGACGGGGTCTGTCAGGATTGCTTCTTCTTTGTTGACGAGGTCCTTGAGGATGCTGCAGCACTCCTTCGCCAAATCCTCTTTCCGCCAAAAAGGGATCCCTTCCGATGCAAGGACATAAAGCACATCTTTTTGCCCAGCCGTCCACTCATCCTGGAACCGATAAGGCAGACCAGGCTGCTCATCCCGCAGCCGGCAAATTGTATCAAAAATGCTCTGGTTATTTTCCAAATGGCAACCCTTCTTTCCCGTTGACTCCGATGCTCTCTTTCTTCAATATTACCATATATTATAGGGTGTCACTATGTTAGTTTTAAAAATTATTTAATTAACACGAGCAACATGCACAAAAAAGCGCTCGGTTTTATCCCCCGAACGCTTCCATTCATTCACTTTATTATTGTTGAAGCTTAAAGCGGCATGACACCTGTGATGCCGTAAACGATGATGTAGATGAACAGGATCGGCCAAGCAAACTTGATGTAGCCTTTTTGGAAGTCGACGAAGTTGATCTCCGTGTATTCGCAAAGCATGTACAAGGCCGGGATGACCGGGCTGATCAAGCGGAATGCTTGCCCTACCATTGAAGCGACGGCAGCCTGATCCGGTGTGATGCCGAACTGGCCCATTACGCCTGCCATTACGCTGGCGATTCCGAAGTAGAAAGCATCCTGCGGCAGGAATGTGATTGCTGGTGCAGAGATGATGGCATAGATCGGTGCCATATGCGTACCCAACGCTTCAGGGATGATTTTGGTGATCCCTTCCGCCAAAGCAGTAGCCATTCCGCTTCCTGTCAAGATTCCTGAGAAGACACCGGCTGCCAAAGTAGCCAAGGCAGGCGCCAAAGAATCGGCAGCAAGTGCATCCAAACGCTCGGTAACCAGTTTAGAAGAGCGGTAATTCGCAGTCAAAGCGATTGCGGCTCCCAGCATGAACAGGATACCACCGTGGGCAATATCCATGATCAGCATCGCCAAAATCGCTAGCGTCATGATCAGGTTGAACCACCACATTTTAGGTCTTTTCAATTCAGGTTCGTTATCGCGGATTGCGTTCAACATGCCTTGAATCGTTTCAGGTGAGACATCTTTGGCATCTTTCGGATCAAAGTTCAGGCGTTTTCTTTCCTTAAGTCCGATGATGTAGGCCATGATTACTGCATACACAGCTGCAACCAATAGCCCTGGCAACAAAGCCGCAAACAAGGTGCTGATTTCCACGCCCATTGCTGTGCTGGCCGCGATTGTCGGGCCGCCCCAAGGCAATTGGTTGAAGATACCGATCGGCGTAACGATGATGACCGCTAAGTAAAGCAGGTTCATCTTCATCTGTTTCCAAAGTTCGATGAAGGCTGCCACACAGATGATGATCGTAGTTGTCGTATCGCCGTTCATGGTTACGACCAACGAAGTCAAAACAGTAGCCACCGTAACTTTCAACGGGTCACCTTTGGCTTTTTTGATGAAGAATTCGCACAACGGATCGAACAGACCGACATTCAGCATGACGCCGAAGTACAGTACCGCAAACAGGATGACGATTGCGGGAGAGATTACACCCATTGATACTTTCCCTGTTTCAGCATTGACGCTGTAGAATAGCCCTGTCTTGATCCATTCGAACATGTCCGTCAAAGGCACCTTGTTCACGAAAGTAGCGATAATACCGAAAATCAATGGGATTAAGGTCAAAGCCCCAAAAATGGAAAGTTTCTTTTTCGCCAGTACGACAATAAAGATGGTGATCATTGCGATCGCAAGGAATGTCAATATCATAAATAATTATGTCCCTTCTTCGTTTGAGTTGTTGACTCGATTCAAAATGAATGAGCCTATCAAAAAGCGCTTACAAATTATAAGAATACGCTACTCCACTCAAAAACTGGGTGGCTTTCCCATTTTATAAAATACTAGCATAATCTCGTCTCATAAAAAAGATTATGCTAGCATTTCCAGTAACTTTAAGGAAGGATGATCGTAACGTTTTGGATCGGCACATCGTAAAACGGATCTTTCTTTTTGCGCAGAAACGGTTCAGCCAGATTCGGGAACAATGCGTAGGTCAAGACATCTTCCGTCGTCTCTGCGTACGCTTCCGTTTCCTTTTTGAAGGCTGCCATCCCCGGTTCAATCAGGTCTGCCGGCCGTACCGTGCAGGTTTCCTCATCGCCGATGATTTTTTGTTTGATTTCTTCGGATAGCGGCGCCGGCGATTTCCCATAGGAGCCTTTCACATAATCCTTGATTTCTTTCGGCACCATTTTGTAGCGTTCTCCGCTCACCACGTTCATGACCGCCTGTGTGCCGACCATCTGCGATAACGGCGTCACAAGCGGCGGATAGCCCATGTCTTTCCTTACTGCCGGGATTTCCTTCAGCACCGCTTCATATTTGTCCTCCTGGTGCGCCTCTTTCAGCTGCGAAAGCAGATTGGAAAGCATGCCCCCGGGAACTTGGTACAACAAGGTATTCGGCTCGACATCCATCACTTTCGGATTCAAAAGACCCTTGCTGCGGAAGTCTTCTTTGATCGGACGGAAATGATCCGCAATCTCCTTCAGGACTTCCAGATCCAAGCCGGTGTCATAGCCCATCTCCTCCAAGGCGATCGCCATCGATTCCGTCGCCGGTTGGCTGGTCCCGCCGGAGAACGGTGAGATGGCGCAATCGATGCCGTCCGCGCCCGCTTGGGCAGCCATCAGGTAGGTCATTTCGGCAATGCCGCTGGTGCAGTGTGTGTGGACATGGATCGGCAGCACCGTGGATTTTTTCAGCGCGCTGACCAGTTCGAAGACAGTCTTCGGCGTCAGGATGCCCGCCATATCCTTGATGCAGATCGAATCGGCCCCCATCGTTTCCATTTGCGCAACCAGTTTCAGGTAATAATCATTGTTGTGCACTTCGCTGGTCGTATAACTGATGGTCCCTTGACAGTGTCCACCATATTTTTTGATGGCTTTGAAGGACGTCTTCAGGTTCCGCAGATCATTCAGCGCATCGAAGACCCGGATGACATCGATACCGTTTTCGATTGCTTTCCGGATGAAGGATTCGACGACATCATCGGGATAGTGTTTGTAGCCCAACAAGTTCTGCCCTCGCAACAGCATCTGCAGCTTCGTGTGCTTCACTTCGCTGCGGATCGTGCGCAACCGTTCCCATGGGTCCTCGTTCAGGTAGCGCAGGCAGGCATCGAAGGTTGCGCCGCCCCAGACTTCAAGCGCATCATAGCCGGCTTCGTCCATTTTTTTCAGGATCGGCAGCATTTCCGGGGTCGACATGCGGGTCGCCACCAGACTTTGATGCCCATCCCGCAGGACTGTTTCCATAAAACGGATTTTTTTCGTCATTTTCATCAACTCCATCATTTATCGGCCGGGAACCGTTTAATCAGTACAATACAAACCACATACAGGAGGAAGAGGACGAGAAAGATCCCTCCCATCCCAAAAAGCATCAGTTCCAGGGCGATCTGTAAATTTTCAAAAGTGCTCATGTCAATCTCCTTTCAAAAGAATAATAGGTTAGCTGAAGAAGCCAAGCACCAATCCACCGGCGATAACGGATGCGATCTGTCCGGAAACGTTCGATCCTACCGCATACATCAATACGAAGTTCTGCGGATCTTCTTCCGTTGCCATCTTTTGGATGACCCGGCTGGACATCGGGAAGGCAGAAATACCGGCACCACCAATCATTGGATTGATTTTTTGGGTGCGGAACAGGTTCAGGAATTTAGCGAACAACACCCCGCCGATCGTATCCATGATGAAAGCGACAAGACCAAAGGCGATGATCATTAACGTCTGCAGATTCAGGAACAGTTCAGCCTGCATTTTGATGGAAATCGTGATCCCCAACAGGATGCTGATGATGTTGACCAACTCGTTTTGAGCCGTCAAAGATAGACGGTCCAAGACGCCGCATTCGCGCAGCAGGTTACCGAACATCAGGAACCCGACCAGCGGCAAGGAGATCGGTGCGATGAAGCCTGAGATCAGCGTGATGATGATCGGGAACAGGATTTTTGTCATCTTCGAGACGCCTTCTGCTTTATAGGTCATGCGGATCTGACGTTCTTTTTTGGTCGTGACGGCTTTAATGGCGATCGGTTGGATGATCGGAACCAAGGCCATGTAGGAATAGGCTGCGACGGTGATCGGTCCCAAGAGATTAGGCGCCAACTGATTGGATACGAAGATGGCTGTCGGGCCATCGGCAGCGCCGATGATGCCGATCGAAGCGGCTTCCCTGATGTCGAATCCGAAAAATACGGCTACCGCAATCGTGAAGAAGATCCCGAATTGGGCAGCAGCGCCGAATAATAGCATGAATGGGTTCTGTAGGAGCGGGCCGAAGTCGATCATGGCCCCGATGCCGATAAAGATCAATAACGGGAACAGCTCAGTGCTGATACCGGCTTCGAAAAGAACATCCAGGACGCCTTCCGATTCGCTTCCGTTGACCATCTGCGTCAAGACGCCGGTCCCCGGGAAGTTGACGAGGATCGTTCCCAATCCCATCGGCACCAATAAAGTCGGTTCATATTCTTTCTTGATCCCCAGATACATCAGCACGCTGCCGATGACCATCATGATCAGTTGGCCGGGCGTGACGGATAAGATTCCTGCAACAATTTGTTCCAATTTTTATTTCCCTCCAAACGTTGTTTTTATTGAATGATTACGATTGTTTGTCCGACGTCGATCGGTGCTCCTTTTGTGGCAATGACAGCCGTGATGGTGCCTGCCCGTGGCGCAACGATTTCATTTTCCAGTTTCATCGCTTCCAGTACGGCCAGTACTTGGTTTTCTGCCACGACGTCGCCGACGTTCACTTTGATGTCCAGGATTTTCCCGGGCATCGGCGCCGTGATCGGGTCGCCTTCGCCACTTCCGACAACCGGTGCGGGTGCTGGCGCTGTTGGAGCGGCTATGGGTGCTGCGACTGGTGCTGGCGCGGCTTGTACGGGTGCTGCTTGAGCAGGTGCCGCGGCTACAGCCGGTGCTCCGAACTCTTCCATTTCCACCATGTATTCTTTTTCGTTGATTTTGATGCGGAATTTCCTTAACATTCTTTTTCCCTCTTTCCGGCTAATCTATTCTTGCGATACTCTTCAACCTAAATTGCGAAGCAGGATGATCTCCTGCAGCAATTGCGCCAATGATGGCCGCAGCTATTTCTTTTTCCAGATCGATTTCTGTGATGTTCTTCACTTGGACAGTAACATCCGAATCGTCATGAACAAGTATCGCTGAGGCGATCGCTGCAACCAATTCTTTGTCCTCCTGCGAGACAGACAAGGAAAAATCGACTGTTTCCAATGGTTTTGCTTGGGCAACGGGTGCGTTTGCAGCTGCTGTCGGCTGCACAACCTCACTTTTACCTGAAAGAAGTCCACGTAATTTTGATAGTAGGGTCATAACTCTTCCTTCCTACATCCTTCGATGTGCAGTTCTTCACTACGCTCACAATAAGTAAGGGAGCCCGAAAACCTGGTTGAGATTAGGGACTCCCGCTCATTGCAGCTGACTGTTACTTGATGAAGCTTACTTGTTTGCTGATTTCTTCGATTGCTTTGTCTTTTCTTTCATTGAAGATCACTTTGTTTTGTTCGAACAGGTTTTTGCCATGGGTATCGATCGAAATGATCAGCGGTCCGAATTCCTTCACGCGGCACACCCAAAGTGTTTCCGGCATACCAAGGTCACGCCAATGCGCTGCTTCGATCTCTTCCACTTCCGTAGCCGCCAACACTGCGCAGCCGCCCGGGAAAACAGCGTGGACAGCGCCAAATTCTTGGCAGCCTTCCATTGTTCTCTGGCCCATGCCGCCTTTGCCGACGATCAGTTTGACGCCTGTTTCTTCAATGAACTCTTTTTCGAATCTTTCCATACGCATGCTGGTTGTGGGGCCAACCGCAACCATTTCGAATTTGTTGTCACCCAGATCACGGACAATCGGGCCGGCATGGAAGATCGCTCCGCCGTTCAGGTCCACCGGCAACTCTCTTTTTTCTTCGATCAATCTGCGGTGGGCAACGTCACGGCACGTAACGATGTGGCCGTTCAAGTAAACGATGTCGCCGATGTTGATGTTCTCTAGGTCTTCATTTGTGATTGGTGTTGTCAGAATTTTTTTGCCGTTCATTTCGCTCACGCTCATAGTGATACCCCCGTATGTGAAGTGATTTCATAGTTCAGATTTTTATCAAAGATGATGTGTCCGCGTCTGTGCGACCAGCAACCTGTGTTGACTGCCACACCGATAGTGGATGGGTGTCTCGCAGTGTTTTCGATATGAACGCCCATGACGGATTTCTTGCCGGATAAGCCTTGTGGTCCCAAGCCGATTGAGTTGATGCCGTCTTCCAATAATTTTTCCATTGAAGCCGCGCGCTCATTCGGGTTGTGGCTGCCGATCGGTCTCATCAAGGCTTTTTTGGATAAAACGGCTGCTGTTTCGACGGAGGTAGCGACGCCGACACCTACCAACAACGGAGGGCAAGCATTGATTCCGTATTCAGTCATGACATCCAATACAAATTTCGTGATGCCTTCGTATCCAGCAGATGGCATCAACACCATTGATTTACCCGGCAATGTGCAACCGCCGCCCGCCATGTAGACATCCAATTCCAATTTGTCGCTGTTAGGAACGATATCCCAGAAGATGGATGGTGTGCCTTTTCCGATGTTTTTTCCTGTGTTGTATTCATCAAATGTTTCTACGCTGTTGTGACGCAATGGCGCATTTTTTGTAGCTTCAAGTACGGATTCGGTCAATGCCTCTTCCAAGTCTCCGATGAATGGGAAATTTGCTCCGCATTTGATGAAGAATTGAATAACACCTGTATCTTGACAAGATGGACGGTTCAGTTTCATCGCTTTGTCTTGGTTGTCCATCATCGATTGATATACAACTTTGGATAAAGGAGCAACTTCTTCTTTCTCCAACTCGACCAGTCTCTTGCCCACGTCATCCGGTAATCTTTTGCCGATCAAACCTATAAATTTACCTACTGTTTCAGTGATTTTCTGTTGCGCTGTCACTTCATTGTTAAGCGTTTCCATTGTTCTTCCTCCTCGTAATCGGTAACTGAAGCAAAACCAAGTTTTCCTTCGTTCCACTGTGATGCGGTACTGCTAGATTAAAGTCGCACACTCCGGATATCATTTATATTTGATATCTGATAATGTATCCCTTTTACAAGTAGAAATTTACCATATCCTTTTTTCGTTGTCAACAGTAATGTGAATTTTTTATTATGTTTTTTGAAGCGCTTTCATTATTTTGCGCGCCATTACGGGATTCTGCTCGATTATCTTCGACAAAAAAAATAAGTCCGCACTCCCTGTTGTTCAGGAGTGCGGACCCGATGGCCCATTGTTTTTTTATTGTGTAGGTTCTTCTATTTGAACCGCGTCAGTACATTTTCCATGCTGCGGTAGATATGCTTCAGCATGAATTTGCGGGACTGTTCCTCGTCCCCTGCGATGAGTGCATTCATGATATCTTCATGTTCCTGGATGGAAATTTGGGCATACTGCTCTTCCGTTTGGAGGTCCCCCATCGACAAGCCGTTCCAAAGGTTGGAGGCCATTTCGATCAGGCGCGCATTTTCGCTGGCGTTCCAGATGGCAAAGTGAAAGGCCTGATTCAGGTCGGAATAGGAGCTGACATCGCCCGACAGGATACTTTCTTTCGCATCTTCATGCACTTTGATGATTTCGCTGATGTCTTTTTTCTTTCTGCAGATGATGGCGCAGGCTTCGCTCTCAAGGGATGCCCTGATTTCATAGTGGTCCTCAAGGAAAGTCGGGGTGATGCCCATTACGATGGCTCCCTTATTGGGGCGCAGTTGGATGAAGCCTTCCCGGGACAAAATCTGAAAAGCTTCGCGGACAGGCGTAACGGAAACGCCCAGCATCTTCGCAACAGCATCCAGCATCAATTCATGGCCCGGCTCGAATTCCTTCAGGATAATCGCTTTTCTCAGGGAGGAAGCGACCCTTTCTCTTGCAGGCAATAGTTTGATCGGTTTAAGGATGCTCATGGTTCATTCCCTCCAATTCTTTCTTTAGGATCTCAACATAATATTGAAAATAGTCTTCAAATCCAGCCATCAATTTAGGCAGGTCATTTTCCGCCAGGTGCTGGCTGATTTTTTCAATATGCTTGCAGTTTGCTTCAAAATCAAAATCATAATTTCCGAGCACGAAGGTGAAAAAGCCGCTCAAAAGTTGCTCATGTGCCCGCTTGATGGTCGGAATGCCGGTCGCTTCCGACAACAGCTGATGGAATTCCAATTCCAGCTTGCGACAATCTTCACTATCTTTGGCGACCATTTTTACTTTGTATTCGTCCGCAATTTTCAGGAATGGCTGCGCGTCAACTTGCTTCTCGGAAAGGATCAGACAAATTTCTTTTTCAAGCGCTTTGATTATCCTGAATTGGGCTTTGGCCGATTCGAAGGAGATCCCGTTGACTTTCATGTGTCTGTTTTCGAGCCTTTCCAACACGCCTTCCATTTCCAGCATCTGCAAGGCTTCCCTTACGGGCATTCTGGAAACGCCCATTGCGGCAGCGACTTCGGATTGTTTCAGTTTCTCGCCATCCTTGATGTTTCTTTTGAAAATTTCATTGCGCAGGATTTCCGCAATATAATCCTTTGTTTGTGTTCTCTCTAATGATTCCAAAGACTACAGTCCCTTTAAATTTTATAGGTCAGTGCAAGATTATGACAATAGCAGTCTTAAAGTTTATAGTTACGCTACTTGGCACTGATAATTCCTTGTCTTTTCTTGCTTCATTTATAGTTTACATGATTTCCTTCATTTTTCAACCTGTTTCTTTTTTTGATGGACAAAATCCGTCCCTGCCCTTTCAGTTGATGCCTAAAAAAAATCCTCCCCGGATCGGGAAGGATTGCTGAACAAGATCGTTATTCCATTAAAGTGCGGCTGTATAGACTGCTCTTGCATCCTCGGTGGTGAAGTCGCCGCGTTCGGAGATGTTCTCTTTCTTGTGGCGGACGAGTGCTTCCACCAAACCCGGAATGTCGGTTTCATCCAGGTCAACATCGGAGAAACGGATGGGTGCCCCAAGGCTGGCGAAGAAGTCTTCGGTCTTTTTGATCGCAAGATCGATTTTTTCTTCATCGGTCAGATTGGAATCGCCGCGGATATCCCACACGCGTTCCGCATACTGAAGCAGTTTATCCCATTTCTGCTGCTTGCGGACTTTCATCATGGCCGGAAGGACAATCGATAAGGTACGCGCATGGTCGATCCCGAATGCCAACGTCATCTCATGGCCCAGTTGATGCGTCGCCCAGTCTTGGGGAACACCCGGGGAAATGAAACGATTGAGCGCATTCGTCGCTGTCCACATGAAATTGGCGCGGGTCGCATAGTCATGGTTGTCCTCATCGACTACGTCCGGGCCGATTTCGATCAATGTCTGCAGCAGCCCTTCCGCCCAGCGGTCCTGCACTTTTGCGTCAACCGGATAAGTCAGATATGCCTCCATCACATGGATGAAGGAATCGATGACACCGTTGGCCAGTTGGCGTTTCGGCAACGTGTAGGTCGCTTCTGGTTCCAGTATGGAAAATTGTGGATAAGTATGTGGACTGGCGAAACTGATTTTCGCTTGTTTTTCCACAAAGGTCACAACCGAGTTGTTGTTCATTTCCGATGCCGTGGCCGGCAACGTCAATACCGTTCCGAAAGGCAGAGCCTTTGTGACCGGCAAGCCCTTGCCTACGCCGCTGCCGAACATATCGACAGGATCGCCATCGAACACCGCACCTGCCGCAACGAATTTCACGCCATCGATGACACTGCCGCCGCCGACCGCCAACAAGTAGTCGTAGCCTTCCGCTTTGATCTTGTCGACTGCTTGTATCAGCGTTTCGTAGGTCGGATTCGCCTCGATGCCGCCGAATTCAGCCCACTCGCGGGTGCCCAAGGCTTCGACGACGCGGTCGAACATGCCGAATTTTTTGACGCTGCCGCCGCCATACAAAATCAATACTTTCGCGTCTTGCGGGATCAAACTGTCGATGCGTTTGATCTGGTCCTTGCCGAAAACAATCTTTGTCGGATTTTGAAACTCAAAATTACGGATACCCTTTTCCAACCTCATCACTCACTTTTCGTATATTATTTTTTCATTGTAGCACAGCTGCGTGGATAAACCGCTTGGGACGCTTCGACAGGCGCGGACGCCAGCGTCAGCGTCGACTTGCCTGAACTCCGGGAAACGGGGCCTCGCCGGAAGACAGAAGCCCAGTCAATACTCCAACTCCGATGAGGACAGCTTCTCCGGAGTTCAGCAAAATTTGCTGCGCCACGTTCGATGAGCCACACGCTCATCGGAGCTGACGCCCTTTTGCAACACTGTCCTCTGGAGGACACCGGAGCGGACAAAAATAGGGGCCGCTGGCGGCCCCCACATACTAACGATCATTTCTTCAGAATCCGGATGCTGTTCAGGACAGCCAATACGGTCACGCCGACATCGGCGAAGACGGCTTCCCACATGGTGGCGACGCCGAACGCGCCGAGGATCAGGAACAGCCCTTTGATCGCCATCGCGAAAATGATGTTTTGCCAGACGATTTTGCGTGTTTCCTCAGCTACGGTGATTGCGGTCAAAATCTTGGATGGCTGATCGTCCATGATGACGATATCGGCAGCTTCGATGGCGGCGTCGGATCCCAAACCGCCCATCGCCATCCCGATATCGGAACGGGCCAACACTGGCGTATCGTTGATGCCGTCGCCCACGAAGATGACTTTTTCGCCCTTTCGTTTGCTCGCCAACACTTCCTCCAGCTTCGTCACTTTGTCCTGCGGAAGCAATTCCGCATGGACTTCATCGATGCCGATTTCTTTGGCGACTGCTTCGCCTACCGCACGGGAATCCCCGGTCAGCATGATGGTGCGGATGCCTCTCGCTTTCAACCCGGTGATTGTGGCCTTCGCATCAGCCTTGATGGCATCCGCAATCAGGATATAGCCCGCATATTGTTTATCCACAGCGATATGCACAACTGTCCCGGTTTCGGGAACCGAAGTATGTGCGATGCCGAATTTCTCCATCAGTTTGGCGTTGCCGACCAGGATTTCTTGCCCATCAACTACGACCTGCAGACCATGACCAGGGATGTCATTTGTGGCGGCAATACGTTCTTCAGCTATCGTTTTCCCGTAAGCCTCCTTGATGGAATCGGCAATCGGGTGGCTGGAATGCAGTTCCGCATAGGCGGCCAGTTCCAGCAAACGCTCCTCAGTCAGCTCACCGGCGCTTTCGATCCGGGTTACGGCGAATTTGCCCTCCGTCAACGTTCCGGTTTTGTCCATCACGACCGCTTTTACATCATTCAGGCCTTCGAGGAAGTTGCTGCCTTTGACGAGGATGCCTTTGCGCGAGGCCGAACCGATGCCGCCGAAGAAACCGACCGGAATCGAAACGACCAAAGCGCACGGACAGGAGATGACCAGAAAGATGCTGGCCCGGTAAAGCCATTCATTGAACCTTTCGCCCGGGAACAAGAGCGGCGGCAGCACCGCCAACAAAACGGCCGCGATGACGACAACCGGCGTGTAGTAGCGTGCGAATTTGGTGATGAAATTTTCCGTCGGTGCTTTTCGGCCACTGGCGTTCTGCACCAAATCCAAAATTTTGACGACTGTTGACTCAGCAAACGGCTTTTCGACTGTGACTTCGATGACGCCGTTTTTATTGATGAAACCGCTCAAGATGCTGTCGCCGACTTTCACACCACGCGGAACCGATTCTCCGGTCAATGCCGAAGTGTCTACTGCCGTGGTTCCGCTCACGACTTTCCCGTCCAACGGCACTTTTTCGCCGGGCCGGATCAGGATGATGTCGCCGATTTTGACGGTTTCCGGTGCCACTTTTTCGATGCCGGCAGCTGTTTTTACGTTTGCGTAATCAGGCCGGATGTCCATCAATTCGGCGATGGAGCGGCGGGATTTGTCGACCGCGATGTCCTGGAAAAGTTCGCCCAGCTGATAGAACAGCATCACGGCCACCGCTTCCGGATACTCCTGGATGTAGAAGGCGCTGAGTGTGGCGATCGTCATCAGGAAGTTTTCGTCAAACAGTTGTCCATTCTTGATGTTCAGGAGCGCGCTCCAAACGATGTCATAGCCCGCAACCAGGTACGCGGTCACATACAATGCCAGCGCAACCGTTCCGCTGCCCGGGGCGAAAATCGCCGCCAGCAAAATCCCAAAGCCGACGATCAGGCGGATGACGGCTTTCCGGATTTCGTCCTTATCCCCTTCGCCGTGCGCATGACTATGACCATGGCTATGTTCGTGGGTGTGCCCTTCAGCATCCTCGGAATCAGGGCCGTGATGGTCGTGGACATTTTCCGGAGATTTTGCTTCAGCGAATTGAACCGCAACTATCGGTAGCCCATCCGCTCCGATTGGTGCACCGCTTTTTTTCAGAGTCGGATGGATATCCGGCTCCAGTACACTGAGTTTTTGTTTCACTTTCGGCAAAATCTCGGTCTCTTGATCCTCTTCTATTTCAATCCGCAATGTCTTGGTCATGAAATTCACATTGCTTTCGAGGATCCCTTCTATTTTCGCGATTCCGGTTTCAACTTTGTTGGCGCAATTGGCGCAATCCAATTCGTCCAAATACCATTCAATCTGCTTTACTTTCTCAGACATTTCTATCCCTCCTTAGTCCTAAGCATTCGTATTATTTATCAGAAAACGGAATGATTCCGCATTACATATGAACATCCATTCATGTGTTAACCGTATTATAATCCTTATGCCTGCTTGTGTCAATCGGATGAACCAGCAGGCTGCTGTTGCCCTGTTGAATGCAAAAAAGCCTGCCGCAGCGCGACAGGCTTAACCAACTTCATCATAAATTAAAGTTCATCATAAGAGATATTGAACGTATCCCCACCGCTCAGATTGCCGGTTTCAAAGCCTTTCGTGAACCAGCGCATCCGTTGTTCGGAGGAACCGTGCGTAAAGCTGTCCGGTACGACATAGCCTTGGTACTGTTTCTGCAAAGTATCATCTCCTACCGCGAATGCAGCCTGCAAAGCCTCCTCGAAGTCGCCTTCCTCCAAGACACCCTGCTCCTGGACATAATTTGCCCAAACACCGGCCAGATAATCGGCCTGCAGTTCCAAACGCACATTCAGCTCGTTGTATTCCGTTTCGCTGACTTGTCCACGGTAGCCTTGCACTTGTTCCATGATGCCCAGCAAGTTCTGGACATGGTGCCCGACTTCATGCGCGACGACGTAGGCCATCGCAAAGTCTCCGGACGCGCCGTACTCCTGCGAAAGCTGATCGTAGAAACTCAAGTCGATGTATAATTTTTGATCGGCTGGACAGTAGAACGGTCCGACTTGGGAACCGGCCACACCGCAGGCTGATTGCACCTGTCCGCTGAAGAGCACCAGTGTCGGTTCGACATATTCCAGGTTGTTGTTCGCAAATTCTTGTGTCCAAGCATCTTCTGTGTATGCCAGTACGACGGATACGAATTCAGCCATCTCGTCCTCGGTCTTATTGCTGGTTTCGGTGATGCCGGTCTGTGGCGTTTCTGTAGGCGTGCTGCCACCACCCCCGCCAAACAGGTCGCCGCCTCCGAATAGGGCGATGATGATCATGATGATGATCCCGAAAATTCCGCCGCCTGCCATGCCGCTCATGCCCAGTCCGCCGCCACCCGTTGAAAACCCGCCACTGCCGCGTCGGTCTTCAACGTTGGAGCTTCTCCTTCCGCCTTTCCATTTCATACGAATACCTCCAATATCCTATTTTTCGCAACGTTGGTTCTGGTTCTGCCAACCCGGCCAGATCTTTACCGCAATCCGAAAATCGATTTCATGCTTACCTTTATTATATAGTATTGACTGATAATTTAAAAAAAATACACCTGAGAGCGGTCTGCCTCGATTCGCATCCATCGATCGATCGGCGTTCCTGAATCCAGACAAGCACTTATGCCGCTTGTTCCGATTACGCACATATTGATAAAAACATTCCATGCCAAGATTTTGAAAGGCTTGTTCATTTTCTGTTCAAAATTCCCGGAACTCCAAATGCCGCATTAATATGGCATTGTTTACCGCAGTTCATAGACTTCACCAAGACTGCCCGCTTGTGAATATATACATTTGATAGAATAATATTGATTCTGATTGGTTATAGGAATAACATGACTGTAAGCCTATACAAGTAATCCCTAACATGATGGGAGCGACAAAAAAAGAATCCAAAGGAGCGATGCGGAATGGGTAAATTGGACAACAAGGTAGCAATCATAACTGGGGCAGCACAAGGAATGGGTGCCATGCACGCCCGCAAATTTGTGGAGGAAGGCGCCAAAGTAGTGGTGACTGACATCAATGAAGCAGCCGGAAAAGCTTTGGTTGAGGAAATCGGCGAAAATGCCGTATTCATGAAGCTCGATGTGTCAAAATCAGCCAATTGGGAAGAGGTCATCGCGCAGACCGAGGAAAGATTCGGTCCGGTTACGGTACTTGTCAACAACGCGGGCGTCGGCATCTTCAAGACATTGGACCAGTTGACGGAAGCTGATTTCCGCCTGACTTTCGAAATCGATGAACTGGGCGTATTTCTGGGCATGAAAGCCGTTGTGCCTTCCATGAAAAAAGCAGGTGTCGGCTCAATCGTCAACATTTCATCAGTCGATGGCCTCGTGAGTGCACCTACCGCCATCGCCTACAGCGCGTCCAAACACGCAGTCACCGGGATGACAAAGGGAGCAGCTACTGAACTTGGCCAATTCAATATCCGCGTGAATTCCGTCCACCCAGGCATCATCGAAACGCCGATGGCTGAACAGGGTGACGTCTATGAATACATCAAGCAACTGGAAAAGGATATTCCATTAAGAAGGACTGCAAAACCTGAGGAAGTCTCCAATCTGGTCATTTACCTTACATCAGATGATTCGAGCTATTCGACCGGCTCGCAATTCGTCGTCGACGGCGGCATGATTTCTGATCTGTAGTATTCTTTTGCGCAATAAAAGTTTACTGACATCGAAAAGAAACGCGCAAGCAGCTTCCGGGACAGTCCCGGAAGCTGCTTGCGCGTTTTTCAATAGGTCAATCTCTATGATCTTCCAAGTCTTCGACTTCTTCGATAGTCATGCCTTGATGCTCCTGCATGTAGCGCTCGCGCTCTTTATTGCGGTACTTGTCCATCTTGCGTCGGAACAATTCGCCGTTGGAAGGCGGTGTCCAGCTGATGGCATTCGCGCCGGCATTGATCGCATCGAGGATCGTTGCATCCGTCGGCCCGCCCGTTGCGATGATCGGAACATCCGGGAAATTTTCGCGGATGCGGCTCACGATGTAGGCCGTATCCTTCCCTCCGCTGACGTTCAGGATATCGACGCCGGCATCCAGCCTCGCCTGGATATCCATGTATTCCGTTACGATTGTGCAGACGATTGGAATATCAACCGCCTCTTCGATCTGTTTGATCGTTTCGATCGGTGTCGGCGCATTGACGACGACAGCCAAGGAACCTTGAGCCTCCGAAAACAAGGAAATGTTGGCGCTGCGTTTGCCCTGGGTCGTCCCCCCACCGACACCGGAAAGGATCGGAATCGTTGAGACGTTGGCAATGCTTTGGATGACCGCCGGATGCGGGGTAAATGGATAAACCGCGATGACAGCATCTGCATCGTTATTCAGGATGATGGCGATATCCGTCGTAAAGATCAGGGATTTGATCCGCTTCCCAAAAATCCTGATTCCGGAACAGTTCCGGATTACGCTGGGAACTTGGACGGTATCACTGCGCAGATCGGTTGTGATGCTCGGTGCTTCTCTTTTGATTCTTGGTTCCATTATTCCGCTCCTTTTCTGGAAAATTCGATTGTAAGGTATAGAGAAATCAACCGACGATGAGGTTTTCTTCCTTCAGCACTTCCGAATAGAAGACCGCACGCGCCGCTTTTCTTCTTGGCTCAACGATGAAGGTCAGGATTCCGAAGATGGCGAATGCAGCCAGCATCAATCCCACTAGCAACAACGCTTGGTACAGCAACGCATCTGAGTCGGCGTTCGCCGCTCCGGCATACATCGAAAACGCGGAAACCCCGATACCCAGGAACAGCGCGACCGGGATCAGGTAGACAACAAAATAAGTCAGATCCAATTGGAAAAGTCGCATCTTCTTGCCTTTCATGAAGGCTTCGCTTTGTCTCAGGATATCCGTCGTTTTCATATCCGGGTTATCGAAATAAATGAAGTTCGATAATGCCAAGGAATACAGCTTGATGATGCCCGGTATGATCAGCAAGACGGACCATAAAATAACGTAGACGGCTTGCAGCGCAAGAACGCCGAGCGTCTTGGACAACTGATTTTCAAACGGTTTGAGCAGGTGGCCTGATGAAAGAGGCGTGCCGTCGAGCATATCCAGATATCCCCATTCATTTCCCATCTGCATGGAGCCTATGATCAACGCCACGATGATCGAAAGGACGACATTCAGTGTTGTTTGAAAAGGTGAGTATTGCATCGAAAAGACAGAATCCCAATTCGGCAAAGTCTCCCCTGTCATCCGCATGTTCAACGCGCTTTCGCCAGTCAGCGTTCTGATTACCGATTGCAGCACGCTGTTCGCGATCGTGATAAGGATCAGGTTGATGACCGCCATTTTATAATTGCCGCGTAGATATTCTCGAGCAGTTGATCTGATTTCTTTATTCGTTAACATATGATTATGACCACCCCTTACAAATTTCGATAATTGTAGTATACCATAATTGTGCAATTTGCAACGCTTTCAGTTAATTGTCTTTCATTTATTTCGTCGGCATTCTGTCAGCGTTCCTGTTCGTCCACTTTCGCTCCGCAATTCGGGCAAAAATGCGCGCCTTGAGGATAGGATGCCCCGCAACTGGGGCATCTGCTTTCAAGCGGTTCACCCGTCTGATACATCTGCAGATCGCTGTCCCGGATCGATACAGATTCTTTCCGTTCGATCGCTTTGCCTACATCAGGATCAAGCAGGTACCAAGTATCGCAACAGGTTGTGCGGACGAGATACTTTTTCCCGAATGTGATGATCGGGATGAAAAACAGGCGGAAACGATTACCCACGAGATAAACCTCGTAGCGCCCAAAGTGGCCGCATCTGCTGCACGTGATCGTCTGGTTGTATTCAAGTTGCTTGCGGAACGGCAATACGTCAAAAAACAAAAACATCAATCAATTCCCCCTTTCCGATTCTTCGAATGCCTGCTCATATACATGCACTGTCGCATCATCGAAGCAGACAAACGTTATTTCTTTTAAGATTGTTTGCGGATGATTTTCCAGATATTTCCGGACGGTTCCGACAGCGATGGTTGTCGCCTGGTCCAGCGGATAACCGTAAATGCCGGTGCTGATCGCCGGAAAGGCAAGTGTCCGGATTCTGTTGGCGTCAGCCAGTTCCAATGATTTTTGGTAACAGGAAGACAGCAAATCAGCTTCTCCGTGCGTTCCGCCCATCCAGACTGGACCGACCGTGTGGATGACATAAGCGGCTTTGAGTCGGAAGCCTGGCGTGAGTTTCGCCTCGCCGGTACGGCACCCGTTCAACAGTCGGCAGGCAGCCAACAGTTCCGGCCCGGCGGCACGATGGATAGCGCCGTCGACTCCTCCTCCGCCAAGCAGGCTCTCATTGGCGGCATTGACGATGGCATCAACTTCGCAACGGGTGATATCGCCTTTTCTCAAGCGCAAAATGGTTTGATTGAACTGCAACTTTTCCATTCCGATTCCTCCCTAAAGACCTGTTCAGTCCGGACATTTCAACAAGTACACTTTACCAAAATTCCGGCTGATTATCCATTTGTCCGTACCGCGCGGGATGGGTGTGCGTGCGCGGTCGCTCTGCTAGACTTTTGGCCGGAAAAGGAATTAAATGGAGTTGAAGAAATAAGCGGAAAGAAGGTTTTCGGGATGGCGAATAATCAGAAAAAGAAAAAGCGGATCCTCGGCGTCGAAAGCAATATTTTCTTTGTCGGCTTGACCAGTTTCCTGACGGATACGACGACTAAAATGGTGTACAGCATCCTGCCGTTGTTCCTGACGACAATGGGCGCTTCGAAAACGGAGATTTCCTTGATCGAAGGGATTGCCGAAAGCACCGCCTCCGTCCTGAAATCACTCTCCGGCTGGTGGAGCGACAAAATCGGCCGAAACAAGCCTTTCATGGTCATCGGCTACGGCATCACCGCGCTCCTTTCCCCGTTGTTCGCATTCGTGACGACACCGCTGCAGGTTCTGGCGATCCGTTTTGTTGAACGCGTCGGCAAAGGCATCCGCACCGCTCCCCGAGACAGTCTTGTGGCAGGTTCTTCGGAGGAAAACAACAACGCCGGCCTGAATTTCGGTTTCCATAAGGCGATGGACAACAGCGGGGCCATTGTCGGGCCGCTGATTGCCTTTGCCGTATTGGCAGCTTTTCCCGGCGATTACCGGCGTGTCTTCCTGTTTGCGGCCATCCCCGGATTGTTGGGGCTATTGTCGATCATCTTTTTTGTGAAGGAAGCCAAGCGCGCCAAATCGGAGCGGCTCGGCAAACTGGCTTTCCGTGATTTCCCTAAGGATTTCTATCTGTTCCTGCTCATCGTCTTTCTTTTCACGTTGGGGAATTCGACGGATGCCTTGCTTTTGATCAAGGCGAGTGACGTCGGCGTCCGCGATGCCTTCATCCCGATCATGTATCTGGTGTTCAACGCGGTTTCGGTCGCCTTTGCCGTTCCGCTCGGGAAACTGTCCGACAAAATCGGCCGCAAGCGGATCATCATCGGCGGCTATCTGGTGTTTTCGCTGATTTATTTCGGCTTCGGAAAGGCTGCGACGCCCTTCGAAATTGTCATCCTGTTCGCCTTCTACGGACTTTACAGCGCCGCGACGGACGGCATCCAGAAAGCTCTGGTATCCGATATCATCGGCAAGGAAAAGAAAGGCACTGGGCTGGGCCTCTACAACGCACTCTTGGGGATGACGCTGCTGCCGGCCAGCCTGATCGGCGGCTGGCTCTATGACACGTTCAATAATCAGGTGCCTTTCTATTTTGGTTCCTTAACGGCCCTGCTTTCGGCCTTTTTGATGTTTCTTTTCTATAAGCGCGGGAAACACAATGGCACAAGCCATGCTTAACACAACGTTGCATTCTAAGTCTTCGGATTAGTAATGGAATTCCCCGCCAAGGTGGTTTTTGACGGGGAATCTCGTGGTATCCACGGTTATTTTTCCCCGCCATGCCTATTTTGGCGGGGAAACTGAATAGGATTCAAACTGATTTTGCCCGCCAATAAGGTTTTGGCGGGTTATTCTTGCGCGTTCATTCGTTCCCATTCCAAAAACGAAGAGGCTGCATCAAAGCCAGAATTGCACATTCTGGCTTTGATGCAGCCTTTCTGGTTATTTCAGGAGTGTGGCGAGTGCGGCCATCTCTTCTTCGCTGAAGGTCAGTCCTTTGCCCATCTTTTCGTGGCCCGGGCTCCATTCGCGGATGTCGTATTTAGGCGGTCTGCCGTTCCAGCTGACCAGGTTCAATTCTTTCGTCCAACCTTTTGCGGATGTGGACAGGACGCCGAGTTCTTCGACGATTTCAAAGGTGATGTCTGCCATAGGGATGATCCTTTCTTTCTGGGAATTTGGGTTCGCTGCCTGAATGCCTTTCGGATCGGCAGCTTGCCCCCTTATTATAACCTAAACGATGGTTCATTTAAAATATCCGCTGACTTTTGAAAGATTCGTTTTTTGGAAAGGCCGAAGCTGGAAAGCAAAAAATCTTCACCAGCATGCAAAAAGAGGAGCTCCGAACAGCAGTATGTTCCGGGCTCCCTTTTGCATGCATCAAAGCAATTCCTCCAACTCACGCAAGCTGCTATTCTCCAGACCGCGGATTGCCTGCAGGATCCGCTCAGCTACTTCCAGATCCGGCGCTGATTCGCGCCATTTGCTTTCCAGTTCCGCATCCGACAAGGGAGCTTGCGGAGATCCCTTCGGCACGCACACTTCGCGGCTGTGGACGGAACCATCAGCCAGCGCAATGCGGACGATCGTAAAACGCCCTTTCGGGATGGCCTGCGGGTCCGGCTTATGATCTGCATCATTGCTGCGGAACATTTTCCTCATCAGCTTTTCGGCATCTGCCGAAACAGCGGCGGATCCGAAATTTCCGAGCGTAAACGGCTGTCCCAGCAATGCCAAAGCGACAACATACTCGATGCTGAAACGGCCCTGTTCACCGGTCTTCGGGCGTTTGTGGATTAGAGCCGCATCTCCGCCAGGCGGAAATACGATGTCTATCTTTTCGATAGCTTCGGCATCCAAGTTCAGTTGCGCCAATGCCAACGCGGCATCCGCGCCATGGGAGGCAGCGGAGCAGAACGGATTGCGTTTGAACCAGAGACCGGGCTCGGCTATCCGCCACGACTTACCCCAGCCTTCGGTCAAGGCCGCCCGGACGGCTTCATCCGCTTCTTTTCCGGCATAGACATGCAGAAACCCGATTGCTGAATCAAGCGCCATTTCAGTACCATGGAAATCCTGCTGGGTCCACTCGATGGACTGGACCGCTTGCTGTGCCGCTAGTCCGGCATGCAACGGCTTCATTTCCGTGCCGAACTGCACCCGCAGTCCGCTAGCCTGACTGACGGCGATTCCGACAGCGTTCCGCATTTGAGCAACCGTGAATCCAAGCAGCCGCGCACCTGCGAAAGTAGCGGCAACACCCCCGAGCAATGAGGTGTTGTGCCATCCCTTCAGATAGCTGCCCGTTCCGATCGCTTGGCCAAGCCGGGCCATCACTTCGACACCGATGATGTACGCATCCAAAAAACTTTTACCGGAGATTTCCCGACCGGAAGCCAAAGCAAAGAGCACAGGCAAAATAACCGAGCTGGGATGGCCGCGGACGTCGGAATGGACGTCGTCGTAATCCAGCGCATGGCCCATGAACCCGTTCACGAGAGCCGCTTGGCGCCGGTTCGCCATTTTACCTTGAGCTATCAAAGGTGTAATGGGGTTACCCCCTTCTTCTTCGATGGCATGCAAAAGCTTGGCTATCCCGGCATCCTCCCGGCCAGCAAATGCACTGGCCAGAAAATCAAGGATGCCCCTTTTTGCTTCCCGCAAAGCAGCTTGATTGTCTGTCGGAGTTGACTTCAAAACTTCCTCAGCCATTGTTTCAGTGAATACCGTCAGTCTTCCCATCGATCCAGCACCTTGATCGCCAAAGCCGAGAAGTAATCAGCGGCGACCGCCAAGGCTTCCTCTTTGAGATTGAACTCGGGATGGTGCCATTCGCGCGTACCTTCGACGCCCATGAACACGAAGAAGCCGGGGATGAGCGTCTGGTAATGCGCGAAATCCTCCCCGCCGGCGACCGGTTTCGGCTCCAAGAAAAGGTAGCCTTGTTCGGCAGCCGTTTCTTCCATGATCGCCTTGAATCGGGCATCGTTATCCACGATGGCAACGTAAGGGTGCCAACGGAAATCGGCTATAGCGCCGAACGCGGCTGCGATCCCTTCGGCTGTCCGGCGCATCAAGGCCGGGATTTTCTCGCGGTCTTCCTTTTGGAAAGCGCGGACGGTGCCTTCCATGTAGACTTTCTCGGGGATGACGTTCCATGAATTGCCACCGTGGATCTGCGTGATGCTGATGACAGCGTTGTGGAACGGACTCGTATTGCGGCTGATGATCGTCTGCAGGCCGGTGATGATCTGGCTTGCGATGACGATCGGATCGATGGTCGAGTCGGGAATGCCGGCATGGCCGCCGACTCCGTGGATTTCCAGTTCGAAGCGATCCGCGCTGGCCATCAGTCCGCCTTCACGGATTCCGATCGTGCCGACCGGAAGATCCGGTTTGTTGTGCATCCCGAAGATGGCGGAAACGCCCTCCAGAGCACCGGCCTCTTCGACCCACTTCGCGCCCTGCGCAATCTCTTCGGCGGGTTGGAAAATGAAACGGACGGTTCCTTTCAATTGTGCCCTTTTCGCTTGCAACAGGAGCGCTGCCCCGATCATGGAAGCCGTATGATAATCATGGCCGCAAGCATGCATGAGCCCTTCCGTTTCGGAAACGAAAGGCAAACCGGTAGCTTCCTTCACCGGCAAAGCATCGATATCCGCACGCAAAGCGATGGTCGGGCCCGGCAGTGCACCCACTACCTCCGCAATCAGGCCGGTCTCCAACGGATAATCCAGGACAGTGATCCCTTCTTCTGATAGCCAGTGGCGGATGCGCTCCGTAGTCGCAAATTCCTTTCGGGACAGTTCCGGATGCGCATGCAGTTCGCGCCGATAAGCGACCAATTTTTCGTATAGTCCCGTTTCGATATGTTTCTCCGTTTGTGTTTGCGTTTCAGTCATGTTTCCAATCTCCTTTTCATGTTTCAATGGCGGTATTGAGAATGTTCTATCCGCAGGTAGGGGTGTCGACTCGGATGATGCAGTCTTCAATTCTGTTTTTTAATGCGTATTTTTTCTGCAACTTTTTCAGATTGTCCAATACACCGCCGCCTATTTCTACTCCAAATCTTAAATTTTCTTCCTTGCGCAAGTATTCTAATTCTCCAGGCATAAAGATATTCTCACCATCTTCATTACGACCGGAAGCTTTCAGTTCATCCACCATCAAATCAATTGATGCTTTAAATATAGCAACATCTTGGAATTTTTCAATGTCGATGGCACTGAAATAAAAACCTACACTTTTCGAAGTCTCACCTTTTTTTGTTTCATCACCATGGGCATCAAGAAAAGCACCACTTAGGACAGTTGTTAAGATATTCACCATAACAGCCAAGCCGGATCCTTTGTATCCTCCAAAAGGAATCACAGCTCCTGATAATGCTTCCTTAGCATTTACAGTAGCCTCACCATTTTTGTCAATCGCCCAACCCTTTGGTATATCTCTCCCTTCGATATCTGCAATGCGAATTTTGTTAAAAGCCGCTTCACTTGTTGCTGCATCAAAAACAATCGGATACTTTTCATTGGCAGGAACCGCTATACTTATTGGATTTGTCCCAAGCACCCTTGAAGTCCCTCCGTATATTGTCATTACATTTCCGCTATTGCATAATGCAATTCCAATCATGTTCTCTTTTAAAGCCAGCATTGAATAAAATCCCGCAATCCCAAAATGACTTCCTTTTGAAACTGTAGCCGAAGCTATACCTGATATCTTTGCCTTCTCAATGCATTTTTCCATGGCAAATTTCCCAAGTACAGCACCCATTCCATGATCACCATCTATGGCAATCGTTGCATGACTCTCTCTTAATATTTTTATATCAGGTTTTGTATTGAATATGCCCTTTTCGATATAATCGGCATAATTTATCACCTTCGCTATACCATGGGACTGTATGCCTCTTAATTGTGCCTCAATAAGATTATCAGCAATTGTTCTTGCTTCAACGTCTGATATACCCAATTTCCCAAAGATTTCTATACAAAATTCTGCTAGTTTTTCACTGTCCAATCTGCAATCCGCCATCGCCATCGCCTCCTGATAATGAACCCAAATAATGATTTATGTTCACCCGAATGATTCATGAAATCCAAAATGAACTATTGCAAACATCGCTGCAGCAGCACTCCCCATTGCTCCGAAAATAACTTTCCGGATGTACAAAAAGAACCCCAATCCGACATGGTTCAATCACCACCACACAATCACAGAAAAGGGTTCCCTTGATGGTCACACTACAAAAAAGTGCAATATAACTCGCACGGGTTCAACTAAATGATTTTATCAATCTTTTTTTGAAATAAGCGGTGATGTGCCCCAAACCGAGATCGGTCTCCGCAAATTTTTCGTAGCCTCTGTTTTCATACAGCTGCGGCAGCCATGGATGCTCGACTGCCGTGCCCAAAGTGACGGCCGGGCATTTCAATTTGTCCCGGGCGATGTCCTGTTCGATGAAATCCAACAAAAGGCTGCCGATTCCTTTTTTCCCTGCCGTCGGTGAAACAGCCAGCCAGCCGATATGCGGCAACCCTGCCGGGCCCGGATTCGGTCCCCAAGGCATCCGCAGCGAGACCGTCCCCAACAATTGCCCTTCCTCCTCCAAAAGGTAGCAGACATTGTTGGTTATGTGTTTTTTTGCGGCTTCATTGTCCGCATGCGCGGCGGCAAAATGGATGCCCAGCTCTGTGTTGGAAACGTAAGCCTGCCGGAGCAGTTCAGCCAATGCCGGCGCATCCGCTACCTGCGCCAAACGGAAAATCTGCGTCATTCTGCATCCGCTCCTTTTGCGCTGCTGTTCAAACCGGTTGCTTCGAATCGTTTCAGCACTTCGTCGACTTTTTGAGGAGCCGAGCCGAGATACGTTTCCGGATCAAGCAAAGTATCGATATCATCTTCGGTCAGATGCTGGCGGACCGTTTCGTTTTCGACAAGCACGTCGCGGAAGGAACGTTCCTCCTCGACCGCCGCCATCGACAGTTCATAGACAAGATGATGCGCCGTCTGTTTGCCCAATTGTTCGGACAAAACGAACATGACCCGTTCCGACAGCAATAAGCCGCCCTGCAGGTTCAGATTGCGCAGCATATGCTTCGGCTTCACGACCAAGCCTTTCAGGACGGCCTTCGTAGTGGTCAATTGCGATGAAAGGTAGATGCAGATTTCCGGCAGAGCGATCCATTCGCCCCTCCAGCTCATCGCATCGCGTTCATGTTCGACAATTGTGGATTGCTGGATCAACGAGACATTCGCCAAAATCGGGCGCGTCAGGCTGGCGATGCCTTCGAATGCCGCCGGATTGCGTTTGTGCGGCATCGTTGAGGAGCCGATTTTGCCTGCCGAAAACGGCTCTTCGACTTCATCGATTTCGGTCCGCATCAAGTTGTAGAATTCATTCCCGACCTTTCCGAGCGTTCCGCTGATGAGGCCGATGATGCTGGCATATTCCGCGATCCGATCGCGTGAGGATTGCCAGCAGATGTCCGGTGTGTTCAGGCCCAACCGCGTCAATGCGGCGGCTTCGATAGCCGGACCTTGCTCACCGAAAGAAGCATACGTTCCGACCGCTCCAGCGATGCCGCCCACGAAAATCCGCTCCTCGGATTCCTTCAAACGATCCAGATGACGCAAAACTTCACTGAGCACGACCGCCATCTTGAAGCCGAAGGTCGTCGGCAAGCCCTGCATTCCGTGCGAACGTCCAGCCATCGGTGTCGTGCGATATTCAGCCGCAAGCCGGGCCAATTCACGCGCGATTTCCTCCAGTTCGCTGATGAAAATCTGGTGCGCTTCCTTCAGTTGCAGCATCGTCCCCGTATCCACGATGTCCTGTGTCGTCGCGCCGAAATGTACATATTCGCCGTCTGCCCCGCTCAACTCCTGCAAGGCATTGATCGTCGGCATCAACGAGTGTTTCAACTTCGCCCCGCTGGCCGCCAACGCCTCCAGATTGATGTATTCGCTCTTCGCTTTCGATGCGATCGTCTCGGAGGCGGACTGAGGTATCAAGCCCAGTTCCCCTTCCGCGAGCGCCAACGCCGCTTCGACATCCAGATGCTTCTGGAGCCGATTATCCTCCGACCAAACCCCACGCATTGCTTCCGTTCCGAAATTGTTCCTCATCATGATCATATCTATCACATGTGATGCCATTTATCTGATTCCTCCCCCAACTTATACCCGCAATTCTGATGCTGTGCATGCCTTTTATAAGGCGGCACAGGCATTATGTCCCCGTTCAAATGAACAGAAAATAGCTTATGTTAGCTTATCATTTCATAGTGAGTTGGGATATCCCGCATTTCCGAACACGTTTGATAGGAGAAAGCGAACACCCCGGCCAAACAAAAAAAGCCGCAAAACACTTTTCTTCAGTGTCTTGCAGCTTTAGGATCATTCTATTTTTCTGAACTTTTCAGAAAAAGCACCGTTTCTTTGTCGGAGGAAGTCGGCAATGCATAAGCGGTCTTATATTTTTCATGGCCTTTACCGGTCACCAAAATCCAATCCCCTTCCCGAGCCTCGTTTACTGCTGCTTGTATGGCCAGTGTCCTGTCCATCATGACATCGACTTTGTGCATCCCAGCAAATTTATGCTGATAAGCTGCATATTCCTGCTTCATCATCTCTTCCGGAATGCCGTTCAGATCGTCAGTCGTCAAAATTACGCGCGAACTCTGTCCAGTCGAAGCCGCAATCATTTCATCCCGCTTCGACGCATCCCGGTCGCCGCGGAAGCCGAAAATATGCGTGATCCGCTCCGCGCCGTCCCTGCGCATCGAAGTCAAAATCGAACTGACCGCTTCCGGCGTATGCGCGTAATCGATGATGCAGTGGACCCCATCCTTCAGATGGACAAACTCGTAACGGCCCGGCACGCCCGCAAACGAACGCATCTGCTCCGTCACATCCGCCAACGGATAGCTAAGATCCTGAATCACCGCACCCGCCATCGCGATGTCGTAAAGGTTGTGTTCACCGGGCATATGCGGATCCAACGCCGACGTCTCACCCGAAACAGCCAACGTGACCACCTGATTCGTCATCTTTTTGATCGAAAGTACAGCATCATCCTGATGACCCACGGTGATGACCGCTATCCCCTTGGCGACGAGACGCTGCGCCAGTTTCAATCCCCAGATGTCATCGGTGTTGACGACCGCTTTCCCATTCGGCTTCAGCTTGTCGAACAGCATAGCCTTGGCTTCGAAATAAGCCTCCATTGTCTTGTGGTAATCCAAATGGTCGTGCTGCAGGTTCATGAACAAGGCGTAGTCGAATGCGACGCCCTCCAGACGGTATTGCGTCAGGCCATGCGAAGAGACTTCGATGACGACAAAGTCATCCTGTGACGCCGCAATCAACTCGTGCACCTTTTCGGCATTCGGTGTCGTGTTCGGCGTCGGATATTGGATACCGTTGATTTCGTTGTAGATGGTGCCGATCAGGGAAACGCTAAACCCTTGCTGCTCCAGCAAATGCTTGAGGAAAAAAGCGGTCGTCGTCTTCCCGTTCGTACCGGTTATGCCGATTACGTGTTTCCTTCCGGAAGGATGCTGATAGAATTTATCCGCCAACTGTCCCAGTGCCTGGCGGCTGTTGGCGACTTTTAGGTAAGGAATCGGTAATGCCTCTGGGCAATCACGTTCGCCGACGATCAAAGCGGCCCCTTGTTCGATTGCATGCGGGATATAATCATGCCCATCCTGTTCAAATCCAGCGATGGCGACAAATATCATTCCGTCCGCGATGTCCCTGGAACTATCGCTAATGCCGGTGATTATTTGCTCTCCATCCCACTTCGGCTGCTCTCCCAGCTGATAATCAGACAGCATTTGTTTCAGTTTCATCGAATTGCTCCTTTAATGATGTTTCTAGCGGGTTTCAGTATACTTTTCAATTGCGAAGTTTTTATGAATTTTTGTAAGAAACCCGCATTGCTTTGTATAGGATAAACCATCATGATGATTTTCTGTACTGTTATGTTGCAGAATTCATTGACTGAGGCTGAAAATATTATGATAATCTTCGGCTTTCCAAGTATACCTACCCTACTTCGAAACACATACCCTTTAGGATTTTTGCGGACTCAGGATTTCCCAGACGACCGTAACGGTATCGCTGTTGCTGATGTCTTCCGGCTCAAGATCGATCATCGGAGCACTATCATAGACCATCTTCGATGAAGCCGCATAGACGCGGGAGCGCACTTCGATTTCGCCCCAATCGTAATCGATCGACAAGATTTTCCCGAGCATGACGCCGCCCGCTGCTGCCAGTATCTGCGCCTTCGCCTTGGCGTCGCGCACGGCATCCTCCAACAAGGCTTGCTCGACCGCCTGACGATCCTTCAGGAAAAAATAGACCGAAAATTCCGGATCCGCTTCGCAGGTCGACAAAGCCAACAGGATTTCGCCAAGGCGCTTGCTATCATTTCCGAAGGTGATCTTCAGGTCATTACTGTAGCGGTAGCCCAGGAAGTAGCGCTTGTTTTCGCCGCGGAAGTCGTTCCTGTGCTCATACGCGCTGTCGATCGAAAAGTGTGTGGAGCGGATCTCCTTTTTCGGGAATCCGAGCGGCAGCAACGTTTCCCGGACTTGCTCCAGCGCCAAGGCGGCATGCTGCATCGCCAATTCGTACGTGTCCTTGATGTCCTCCAACTGCAGCGAAATGGCGATTGCATCAGGTGGTGCGCTGGCGAAACCTTTGCCTTTGACAGTCATTCTTGAAATTCCCATGTTGGTCGTCTCCCTTTTTGAATGGCTCACTTGCTTTTGCTTTAAGACTAGCACGCAGAAAGCGGTTTCGCAAAAATCAAGGACCGATTACCGGAAAGAACTCTGGGTGGCGGTGGCTTGATTGCGTATGATGGCGGGATTGTGGATAGCTGTCGGCTGTTGTACATTCGGCTCCTCTCTAACAGCCGACATCAATGGCTTTTCTCGACTGTTCCGCATTCCGTTTGTCTCTATCAGTCGACACATAAGACTTATCTCGGCTGTTCTGTCTTCGGATTATCCGCTGATATGATCATCAATACAAAACAAAAAACAGTCGTTCATGACGACTGTCCGGTTTCTTCCGTATTCTGTTCCTTTGCCGAGAGCCAATCGACAAATGCACGCACACCATACGTTAAAGGGATCGAAAGGTGCAAGGCTACCTTCAGACCGTGCATCATCACAAATTCCACCGTATTGATCGGATCAGGGAGATCCATGCCCAGTTGATACAGCTGATAAGCCTGCTGCGCCTGCAGCCCGGCCATCGCTAAAAAGAAAGCGTTGCTCCAAAAAGGCCGGCGCGTATATAGGTCAAAAAAGGCGTTTCGATAGACAACGTTCACCAAAAAGAATAAAGCCGTGATCATGATGATGATCATAATTGCGTTTCGATAAGAAATCCCGCCAAGGCTAGCATCCGGTATTGCGATATAAACAAGAAGCAGCGTTGCCATCAGCAGCATACTGTAGTAGCCAAATTGATACCTTATCTTTTTCTGTTGCTCGTCGTAAAACTTCAAAATCATCCCTCCCTAGTTTCCGCAAAAGATCTTACCAGCACGTTCATTTCATTTTCCAGCATATCGATTTCGCAATAGGCGAGCTTCGGATTGTTTGCCGCGAAATAGCGGTAAACTTGGTTCACGCGCACGCGGAATTGTTTCGGGCTGATCGGCAACTCGTTCGCGCGCTTCAGTCCGCCCTTCTCGCTCAGGAGAAACTGTTGGTTCAATGCATGGATGACCTGAACCCAGGAACAAGCAGCCTGGAAGAAACTGCCGCTGGCGTAATGGATCCCCCCCTGCATAGCGGCACTATGGCCATTTCCGAGCGACAGTGCTGCCTCTCTCATGAAATATGCAATCGTCGCTTGGCGCAGCTTTTCCGGATAGGGTCCCTCCATTGCAAGCTTTTCTTTCAACGTCGTAATCGGATGATTTGTCGATTCCCAGAGAATTCGGCCATAATGGATTTCAGCCGCATAACTGCTGTTCACGATGCCAAAAGGATGGCCGCTCGAGTGTTGGATTGTTATCCTCCCCTCGAGGCAATCCGCGATGGCCAGATCCACAAGTCTGATTTCCCTTAAACTGTATTCGATCAGCAAACCGGCATCATCCACCCGGCTGATCGTCTGATCCAGCTCCTGAAAGAAAAGTTCTTCGGGGACATAATACAGCAAAATCGCCGATTCCGTGATGTTATATCCATCTCCGCAAGCCACAATGCCTTTCAATCCTGGAATGCTTTTCAGTTCGCTCACAATCTTCTCTCTGTTCACTTCGTTCACACGCATCACCTCTTATTTTTCTGATGAAAAACCTTATTGGAGCGGCCGGTCGGGAAATGACAGAACGTCCGTAAACACTAGTCGTCAGCCTCAATTGTGCAATTTGATTATTTTTATCCTATCATTTTTAGCAGATTATCGCAATTTTGACAATTTTCGTCTGATCAGAGTAGCGTTAGCTGTAAAAATAGATCCAAAACAAGGCAACTGAGGCCGCTTCCCCTTGTCTGCCCTCCGAAAACATGCTATGATTTTATTTATAAATGAGGGAATGAATGTCTCCCCTAGCCAATCGCTTAAACCGCTTATCAAAGCTGATGACTTCTGCGCAATAGGCGCAGTCCGTCATCAGCTTTTTTTGGCGGCAACCATTTGGAGGTGCAACTATTGATTTACAGTATCGCGCTTATTCTTATTCTAGGTTTTCTGCTCAGTTCGCTCTTCACCCGACTCCAGCTGCCCGGCTTGTTGGGCTTGATTTTGACCGGCATCCTGTTGGGACCCTACGGAATGGATCTGATGGCACCGGAATTGCTGGCCATTTCAGCGGATATCCGGAAGATCGCCCTGATTGTCATTCTGGTGCGCGCCGGGTTGACAATGGAACTGGGCGATCTCAAAAAAATCGGCCGGCCTGCCGTTCTGATGACTTTTTTGCCGGCGACCTTCGAAATCCTGGCGGTCACCCTGTTGGCGCCGAAACTGTTGGGCATCACACTGTTGGAGGCCGCTATCCTCGGCACCGTCCTTGGGGCTGTTTCTCCGGCTGTCGTCGTTCCGCGCATGATCATGCTGATCGAGAGCGGCTACGGCAAAGCCAAAGGGATTCCGCAGATGATCCTGGCCGGCGCTTCCGTCGATGACGTTTATGTCGTCGTGCTTTTCACTTCTTTTTTGGGGATGTATACAGGCACCGGGTTCCAAGCCATCACGCTGCTTTCCGTCCCGGTCTCAATCGCTTTGGGCCTGCTTGGCGGATTGTTGGTCGGCTTGGGTCTGGTTGTCCTCTTCAGGGCATTCCATATCCGTGACACGATGAAAGTCATGCTGGTGCTGAGCGCTTGTTTCCTATTGGTGACCGTGGAGGATTCATTCGCCAAATTCATTCCGTTCTCCGGCCTGTTGGGCGTGATGGCGGTGGGAGCGACGTTATTGAAAAAACGTCCGGAATTAGCTAAACGTCTCAATGACAAATTCTCGAAAATCTGGTCCGGCGCCGAAATTTTCCTGTTCGTATTGGTTGGTGCGGCCGTTGAGATCACGTCCTTGGGCGGCGCCGGTTTTGCAGCTGTCGCCTTGATCTTCGGAGCTTTGGTTTTCCGGATGCTAGCGGTTTTCCTGGCTGTCTCCGGAACAAACCTGAATGCGAAGGAACGCATCTTCTCTGCGATGGCGTATACGCCGAAAGCAACCGTCCAAGCAGCCATCGGATCGATTCCTTTGGCTGCCGGAGTCGAAGCGGGCAGCATCATTTTGAGTGTCGCCGTCTTGGCGATTATCCTGACCGCACCGATCGGAGCCACCTTCATAGATCGCACCTACAAGACTTTCTTGACGAAGGTGAACGGATTTTAAAGCAGACTGAACAAAAAAATCGAGGCGCCCTGTCCATCCAACGGACAAGGTGCCTCGATTTTTTATCGTTTCTGCATGATGTAGAAAACGTAGTTGTAGTAGGCACTGTATTTTTCGAAATGCTTCATTTCCTGGCGGTTCTCCTCCACCAAAGCTTTCGCGTCCTCGCTGTGACCGTGCCTTTCCAGGAAGGCCGCTTCATTGGCCTCGTAATAATGGTAGTAGTGGCTTGTCCAATCCGATTCGGGCAGGACGAAATGAGCAACTGGAATGTACCCCGCATCCTCTACTTGGGCAATCTTTTCCGCGATCGTCCCCATTTCCGGGTAGACTTCGGTCCAATATTTGTCCACAATCTGCGGACGTTGCGGCGTCAGCCAAGAGATTTCGGAAACGACCAGATAACCGTCCTTTTTCAGCAGCGGACGCCATTCCCGGATGCCTCTGGAAAAACCGATGTTATAGATGGCGCCTTCCGCCCAGATGACGTCCAAAGATTCGGGAGCGAAGGCAAGCTGCTCCATATCCATTTCCTTGACCGTCAAGCGGTTCGTGATGCCTTGCTGCAGGACTTTGTGCTTCAGTATGCTCGAGAATTCCTTGCTGCTGTCAACCGCAGTGATATGGGCCGGCGTCTGTTCGCTCAGCACCATAGTCTGTGCGCCGGTTCCGCAACCTACGTCCAGCAGTTGCGCTTGCAGGGTCAATTGCGGCAGAAACTGAAGCGCTTTGATGGTGCTCTGTTGGCTGCCGGGACCTTGGCGCGGGTTATTTTTGTGAAAATCGATGATCAAATCCAATGTTTCCATGATTTCCCCTCCTGATCTTCGTCCTCCGTGGCTGTCAGCAACAGGATTTACTGCCGCTCGCCGACGACTGTGTAGCGTTGCCTTAGATGCCGTTTTCTTTCGATTTCATCCACAAGCGCGATCGAATAATCCGCGTAACTGATGTAACTCTCACCCTCGCTGTTCAGCAGTAATGTATCTGCACCTTCCGCGTATTTCCCGGTCCGGTTGCCGTTCGGGTCAAAAAAAGCGGATGGCGAAAGATAAGTCCAATTCACAGTGCTTTCCTTCAGGATATTGAGAGCTTTGGCCATGTTCGTTGCAGTGGGCTTGTAGGCCTCGGGAAAATTGGCCGTTTCCATGACGCGGATTGTCTTTCCCGGATCGGCGTAAAGGCTGCCGGCACCACCTACAACAATCAAACGCGTTTCCGGCAGGTGCTCCAGTTCGTCGATCAATGACTGCAGCGAGGTGACGTGTTCCTCTTCCATCCCCGCCGACGCATTGAACGCATCCACAATCACATCGAACCCTCTCAGATCCTCCACCTGCACATCGAAAATATCCCGCTCCATAATGGTTATTTGTTTGTCCGCAAGCTTGGCGGGATTCCGGATGATGGCGGTCACCTCGTGTCCCCGGGCATGCGCTTCTTCCAAAATCAGCCTGCCCTGTCTGCCTGTTGCTCCGATGATTCCGATCTTCACTGAAATCCCTCCGTTCTGGTTTCAAACGTCCTTCTGTCTCTTTCATTTTAGGATTCCGGGGAATAAAAGTAAAGCCGGACACTTATCCGGATCCGAAAACACCCGATCCCGCGAATCAATAAAAAAAGCCTTGCAGAACCGCTATACGGCTCTGCAAGGCTTTCATTTTTATTATTGTTCCGGAACAGCGTCTCCGATTGTATGCGGATAGATATTCGCGATGACTTCTTTGTCGATTTTTTTGTTGAAATAGATGCTCATGACCAATGCGAAGACTTCCGCGATCGGAAACGCCCACCAGACAAACGAAACGTTCCCCAACAAAGAAAGCAGGTATGCTGCCGGCAGCAGCACCACGACCTGGCGGATCATGGAGACCCACAGACTCAGGCCGCCTCTTCCGAAGGCTTGGAACACAGACCCGGAAACGATGTTGTAGCCTGCAGCAACATAGCAGAGACTGATGATCCGTAAAGCCGGGATACCGATCTCCAGCATTTCATCGGATGCATTGAACAATTGCAGAAGTGTTCCGGGCATCAGCAAGAAAATGGCAGCACCGATGAACATGATCGCCATCGCATATCTTTTCGACAAGGTGATGGCCTGCTTGATCCGATCTTTTTGGTCGGCGCCGTAGTTATAGGCGATGATCGGAACCATTCCGTTATTCAGGCCGAAAACCGGCATGAATATGAAACTCTGAAGCTTGAAGTAGACACCGAAAACAGCAGTCGCAGTAGGTGTGAAACGGATCAGAATATTGTTCAGGCTCAAATTCAGGAAGGAGCCGACAGCTTGCATCAGAATCGAAGGGCCGCCGATGGAATAGATTTTTTTGATTGTTTGCATGTCCGGGCGGAACCCTTTAAACGACAAGGTGATTTCCTTGTTGAACCGAACGTTGAAAAAGAAGGCCAATGAAGCCGCGGCTATTTGTCCGATGACGGTTGCGATCGCAGCGCCTCTTGTCCCCATCGCCGGAACGCCGAACCAGCCGAAAATGAAGATCGGATCGAGGATGATGTTCAGGATCGCACCCGTCGCTTGGGTCGTCATCGTGAACAGGGTTCTGCCGGTCGACTGCAACAAGCGTTCCATACTGACCTGCATGAATACTCCAATCGAGAAGACGCAGATGACTTGCAGATAATCGATTCCGTAGGCGATGATTTCTGCATCCTTCGTTTGGAATGAGAAATAAAGCGGGATGAAGAACAATCCCAATGCCAAGAACAACAGGAAATGCACAGCATTCAGGAAAATGCCGTTATCGGCCGTGCTGTTTGCCGCCTCGTAATTTTTTTCCCCGAGGCGTCTGGAAACCAAGGCATTGATCCCGACCCCGGTACCGACCGCCAAAGCGATCATCAAGTTCTGCACCGGGAATGCCAAGGATACGGCAGTCAGGGCTTTTTCACCAATTTGGGCCACAAAGATGCTGTCGACGACATTATATAAAGCTTGCACCAGCATGGAAATCATCATCGGCACGGACATCGAGATCAGTAATTTGTTGACGGGCATGACACCCATCTTGTTTTCCGCCATTGCTGGCTGTTTGTTTTGTTGCATATTTTCTTCCTTTCCAAAAAAGTGGAGCCGTCTATTCGACGGCTCGCTCTTTTGTAGCTATAATTTTTAATTTTCATCTGCCTCTTGGATAGGCAATTCGATTTTGGTCAAATATTCCTGCGGCGTGAAGCCTTCACCATTGTAGTAGGTTTCATAGGAGATGCCGTTCGTTTCGAAATCATGGACTTCCATCCACTGATCCATCTCCTGGTAAAGTTTCGGGATTTCATTATAAGGGCCGATATTCAGACAGGATACGCGTTTCCCTGCCGGAATGCTGGACATGCGGATATCATCCTGCGGCGGCAACATCTTCGCGATTGGATAGCCGACTTCGATTTCGACATTTTGCTTCGTGAATGAGTAATAGATCGTTAAACAGGGACCTGCAGGCAGTTCTTCCAACAGGTTCAGATAGGTCAGGATCTTTTCGCGGCAATCCTCTATCTTCGTCTGCATATTTTTCAACGTCGTTTCCGTTTTGATGGAAATGATGCGCTGTTCCGGTTGATTGGTCAATGTGATGTCTGAAATTCTTCCCATTTTACAGAACCCCCTCTATCAAGGCTTGCGAAGCACCGACTTTTGAAAACTTCAATATAAGGATAGCATACTTTTCAGAAAAAAACTTTTCTGATGCATCAAATGTCGGAAAGTCGTCTTATTTCCAGTTGTTTGAGTTCTTCCTTAACAGTTTTGGCCAGTCCCAGATCAGTCAAAACATGCAACACATCCCCCGTTTGCATAACGGTCTTCCCTGTAGCCACAACATTCTGTTGGCCTCTTCGGATCGAGGTCACCAATACATCTTCAGGCCACCGTACGTCACGGATTTTTTTTCCAGAGAAATGGCTTTCGGCTATGACCGGGAGATCAAATAGGTATTTTTTCCCGATGCGCTTGCTGTCGTGCGAAGCGATAAGCCTTTCCAAAAGGCTTTCATAGATGGGATCCACACCCAACAAATCAGCAGTGATATAGGCGCTGAATGAACAAATGGCAAGCGGCATCAACTGATTCATCCCACCAACCATCTCCGTCACCAGAATGATGGCAGTCAAAGGTGCTTTTCCGATGGCTGTGAAATAACCCGCCATCGCAAAAATGATGAAATGCGGCAAATATTGCGGATCGAACGAAAGCAGAGTCAGAGCCGCTTTTCCGTAGATGGCGCCCAATATCGCTCCCAATGATAAGATCGGCAGAAAAATGCCGCCGGGAACATTCGCGCCGTAAGAGATCATCGAAAATACAAAGCGCAGAACCCACAAGCCAATCAGCATACCCAAAGAGAGTTGCCAATTGCTCAAATGCAGGATCAGCTCGCTGCCTCCTCCGATGACCTGGGGAAGAAAATAGCCGATCGGGATAACCAGAATGAATGGCAAGATTGCGTTGTACCGCGCCGGGATGAATGGGAGTTTGCCATAGAGTTTTGGCATTGACAGGACTACTTTGGTGTAGAGCCAGCCATTCAATCCCAGAAAGATCCCCAAACCAATAACCAAGCCGTAGTAGGCGATTGGGATCGTGTTCATCATGCCGATGTCCAACGCCGGAGTCAAACCGAAGATGTTCAAGGACACGAAATTTGCCACGAGCGCGGAGGAAAAGGTCGTGATGGCCAACAAGGGGGAAAAATTGTGATGAACTTCCTCAAGGACAAACATCAAGCCTGCCAAGGGCGCATTGAAAGCTGCCGCCAAACCGGCGCCAGCACCGCTCGAAAGCAGGATTTTTTCTTCCACGTCATCCCCTTTTGTGAGACTGCTGATGCCTTGTCCCACTGCGGATCCCAATTGGATGGAAGGGCCCTCCCTTCCTAAGAAGAGGCCCGATCCGATCGCCAGCAGGCCTCCGACGAATTTTTTCCAGAGCACGGGCCACCAGTTGAGCTTCATAATCCCTTGGACTTGCCCTTCCACTTGTGGGATGCCGCTGCCCTTGATGTTGGGTTCGCTTTTGACTAGCTGGCCAACAATGATGGCAGCCACTATTGAAAATAGCAGCCAAGGCAAAAGCCAGATGGGTCGTTCTTGCATATAATGATAGCTTTCAACTACTGTTTCTAAAATAAATTCAATTCCTAATCTGAAAAGACTGATAATAAAACCTGCTGATAAGCCCACAAGTGTTCCTTTCGCAAGGTAAACGACGCGCTCATCAGCCATAAGTTTCCTGTAGATATCCACAGGTTATCCCTTCTTTCTGTTTTTATTGTTCAATGAAAATCAAAAAACCTAAAACTATATGCATAATTTTAGGCGGTTTTGATTTTGAAGAAGGACGAATCATCTCATCCTACGCAAACGCGTTCTGAATCCCTAACAAACGGTGCGTCATTAGGTTCAGCACAAACATTGCGAAAGACCTCAAACGTCGCACTGTGACGTTTGAGTGCCTAACGCTATTTAGGCCCATCCAGCCAAAACCAGGCTGGTTGTTCCTAAATTTCGTTAGTGCTCGATTCCTAGAGCGGGATTCATCTCGCTCTACATAGTCGAGTTCTGATTCGCAGAGTTCTCCGCCTAAGCTGACAACCACACGCGGACAAAAAGCGTCCGCTTTGTGTTTGTCCTCTTAGTGCTCGAACTCTAACCGCGAATCATCTCATCCTACATTTTTTCTGGGGATTGGACTCCTAGGAGTCTTAGGCCTTCTTGCAGGACTGTGGCTACGGATTGGACTAATGCCAGGCGGGCGTTGCGTTTATCGTCTTCTACCAGCACTTTTGTGTTGCCGTAATATTTATTGAATGCTTGGGACAAGTGGAGCGTGTATTTCGCGATCACCGATGGCTCGAATTTTTCGTAGGCTTGTTGGATGATTTCAGGGAAACTGTTCAACAGTTTCACGACTTCCCATGCGTACGCGTCATCCAAACCAAGATCAGCAGCTTCGGTCGTGTCCAGTTCGACTGCCGCTTTGCGCAAAATGCTCAAGCCGCGTGCATTTGTGTATTGTACGTATGGGCCTGTTTCGCCTTCGAATTGCACGACTTCCTCCAAATCGAAGTCGAAATTGTTCAGACGGTCATTTTTCAGGTCATGGAAAACGACGGCGCCGATGCCGACTGCTTTGGCGACTGCTTCTTTGTCTTCCAGAGTCGGATTCTTCTCGTTGATCTGTTTCAAGGAAAGCTCGGTCGCTTCGTTCAGTACTTCCTCAAGCAGGATGACTTTCCCTTGACGAGTCGACAGTTTCTTGCCGCCTTGCGTGATCAGACCGAATGGGATGTGGTGCATGTTTTCTGCCCAGTCGTAGCCCAACTCTTTCAATACGGCTTTCAGTTGTTTGAAATGATTGCTTTGCTCATTGCCGACTGCATACAGGGACATCGCAAAATCATAATTGCGTTTGCGGTAAATCGCCGCAGCCAAGTCGCGGGTGATGTACAGCGTTGCGCCGTCCGATTTCTTGATCAAAGCCGGATTCAAGTTGTATTTTTCCAGATCGACGATGGTTGCTCCGCGGTCCTGGGTCAGGATGCCGGCTTTGTCCAACAGCTCAACGACTTCATCCATCTTGTCATTATAGAAAGCTTCGCCGTTGAAGGAATCGAACGTGATCCCCAACATATCGTAGATTTTCATGAATTCCTGCAGCGATTCGGAACGGAACCACTCCCAAAGATGCAAAGCTTCTTCATCGCCGTCTTCCAATTTCTTGAACCAGGCGCGGGCTTCGTCGTTCAAAGTATCGTCTGTTTCTGCTTCCGAATGGAAACGCACGTACAGAGTCAGCAATTCGTTGATCGGCTCAGCTTTGACTTTCTCCTCATTGCCCCACAATTTGTAGGCGACGATCAACTTGCCGAATTGCGTTCCCCAGTCGCCCAAGTGGTTAATTTTGATCGGGTTGAAGCCGACTTTTTTCATGATGTTGGCCAAAGAATTTCCGATTACTGTTGAACGCAAATGGCCCATCGAGATCGGTTTCGCGATATTCGGCGAGGACATATCGATCGGAACATTGCCGCCTTTGCCGATATCGGCTGTTCCGAATGCATGCTTCTCGGCAGCAATTTCATGCAGGACTGCATTTGTAACGGCTGCTTTTTCAAGGAAAAGGTTGACGTACGGGCCTACTGCTTCCACCTTCGCAATGTAAGGATGGTTCAGTTGTGCCGCCAAATCTCCGGCGATTGCTTGCGGTGCTTTGCGCAGTGCTTTCGCCAGTGCGAATGCCGGAAATGCAACGTCCCCGTGTTCTGCATATTTGGGTACTTCCAGCAATTGGTACACTTGGTCGTAGCTTAAATGCTCCGGTACCAGCTTTTGAATCTCTTCAGCAACAATCTTTTTATAATCCATATTTTTCTGCTCCTTTATTATATGCCTCTGCTAATCCACACAATGAATGGATCACGTATCTTCTCTTAGGGATCACAATGCGCGATAACGATAAAAAAAGCCCCTATTCTGCCCTGGCAAAATAGAGACGAACATCCGTGGTACCACTCTAATTCGATAAAGCAACACAGATGGGCTCTGATTAGTTTATCCTTTTGAACCGCTAACGGGGCTAAACCGAATGACGCTACTCACAAACGTTCCTTACGATCTGTCCGATGAACAGAGGACTGCGCTTGTTTTCGAGTCATTTTCTCTGAAGTGCGTTTCCTTCTTCGCTCCATTGCGGGCTTCCACCTTCCCCGCTCGCTGTGAACATTGCTCGAAGTACTTTCTTCATCAATGAATGTGGTTACTATCTGTATCACTATATCAAAATTGGCGCTGTTTGTCTAACTGATTTTTTGCTGCCCCGTTATTCCGGTACTCCCGGCAAATGCTTCGGACGGCTCATCCAAATGCTTTCCGAGTAGTCCATGAAAATTTTTCCGATCCAGGATTTTTTCCGATGCATTTCGCGAAAGCCGATCCGTTCATAAACACTTTGTGCCCGCCCGTTGCTGTCGACGACATCCAAAGCGAAGGTTTTGTAAGGTTCGGTTTCGATCAGATTGAGCAGCATCTGTCCGGCAACGCCTTGACGCCGGTCTGCCTCATTCGTCGCCACGCATTCAAAATAGAGCGTGTCATCGTCGATGGCCAGTGGCTCGCCGTATTCTTTGCGAAAACTGAAATAACCGACATGTCCCCAGATAAATCCGAAGTTGGACAAGAAATCCTCTTTGTTCACTTCCATCGCACGGCGCTTGTTGGTCGAACAACCCACCATCGCGACCGGGCGATCCCCGTCCATCGCAACTCGGATCAGGTCCTCCTGCAGCAGTCTGCGGAATCCGCCAAGCAAGCGCTCGGTATCGCGATGCAGCGTCTTCATGTCCTTATAGTAGCTGGTGACGAAAATTTTTCTGACTTCCTCTTTTTGTGTTTCCGATAATTGGCTCATTTTCGCCATCGTTATTTCTGTCATATTTGTCTTCCCTTCATGCAAATCTCACGTATTGTTTGATCCGCTGCATTATTGCTGGTGGCTGTTTTCGATGAATGCTGTGATGGCTTCAACCGTCTGCTTTTGCTGCTGAACGGTGGAAATGGTTGCTGTTCCATCGCCTGATTGTGATCCGTAATCGCCAAACTGGCCATGATTGCCGCCAGCCAGCACGATTTCCGTGTAGTCATCCGGCAGCTTCCCTTGCGCTTCGTCGTAGCTTTCGCGGTTCAGGACTTCGTCTTCCGATCCATAGATGGAAAGGACCGGAAACGGTACGTCGATTAAATCACCGGACGGATAGGATGCCAAGAAAATTAGGCCAGCAACTTCATCAGATTGGTCGGCCGCAAAACTGGAGGCCATGACGCCGCCCAAGGAATGCCCGGCGAGATACCAATCCTCGACCCCATTTTCCTGTGCCATGATCGCTTCAGCCGCATCCGCATCAAAGACCGCCAAATGGAAAGGCATCTTGACGATTACCACCAACAAGTCCGCTTCGGCCAACCTGCGCAGCAAAGGCGCATAGGCTTCTGCTTCCACTTTTCCGCCCGGATAAAAGATGACGCCTTCTTCCGGATCTTCTCCATTCGGCGCAAAGGTGATCGCGTCATCGGTTTCGGTGATGGTAACCGATTCATCCGACTGCAGCGCCTCGACCGCATCCGTCGTTGCTTGGTAGTAATCATTCACGTACCAAAAGAATGCACCTGCAGCAATCACTGTAAGCACAGCCAAACCGATCAGCCATTTTCGGAGCCAGCTGGATTTTCTGTTATTTACCATAGTATCCTCCTTTGGATCCAGTTTGCACTTTTCTGGAAACTATTCTAAAGTAATCATGATGAGTGACTTATGAGTCGCATCCACCTCAGAAAGGCAGGTTAACACCATGTGGTATGATGGCATTTTTGAATCTTTGCTGGCGTTGCGCGATGAAGAACGCGCCCCCCAGATGTCTGCCTATATGCGGAATCAATTCCCGTTCCTGGGTATCCCAACGGGTCCGCGGAAAGCAGCCTATAAAAAATTTCTTGCGACCGCAAAAAAAGAAAAAATCGTCGACTTCGATTTCGTCGACCAATGCTTCAAGCGAGATGAACGTGAATTCCAGTATGCCGGTGTCGACTATCTTTTGGCGATTCAGGCTTGCCTCGGTCCGGAAGACTTGCCTAAATTGAAGCAATACATCCAGACAAAATCTTGGTGGGATACCGTCGATGGCTTGGACGGGGTTGTCGGATCGATTGTCCAACGTTATCCGGAATGCAAGCCGATCCTGTTGGAATGGAGCGAGGCGGATGACATCTGGCTGCGTCGAGTTGCCATCGATCATCAACTCGGCTTCAAAGAAAAGACGGATACCGCGTTATTGGAAGAAATCATCAAAAATAATCTTAACCAAAAGGAATTCTTCATCAATAAAGCCATCGGTTGGTGCCTGCGCGATTTCAGCAAAACGAATCCCGATTGGGTGCGCGCCTTCCTTTCCGTACATAAGAATGATCTTTCCAACCTGAGCATCAGGGAAGGCAGCAAGTATGTCTGAGCTGGTAAGCTCTTATCCATTGATCGGTTCGTAAGTGAGCTGAACCAAACCTGAATCGAATGTGGTTGCTTCCACCAGTTTCAAAGGTTGCTCCTTGTCGTTCTCTTTGAACAACGGAATGCCTTCGCCGAGCAGCATCGGGATGATGGATATGGTGTAGCTGTCGATCAGCCACTTTTCACGGAACAGGGCGATCGCTTCGGACCCGCCATCGATAAAGATGTCCTTGCCGGGTTTGCTCCGGATCTGATCCAACAGCTCTTCTGCCGGTCCGCTGTAAAAATGGATCTGACCATCAGGAGTGCGTTCTGCCCGGGAAAGTACATAGCATTCCCGGCCTGCATGCGGGAACTCCCCGCCGAAAGACAGCACTTTTTCGTAGGTCTTCCGCCCCATGATGACTGTGTCTATCGTTTCGATGAAAGCGGCATAACCGTAATCTTCATCCGGTCTGGCGACACTTTCGAGCCAATCGATATTTCCGTCCGAATGCGCGATGTAGCCATCCAGACTGGCTGCGATGTAGACTCTGACTTTCCTTTTTTCCATCTGATCACCCCATTGACTTGTCTAGCCATACAGTCAACTATACGCCTGGTTGACAATCAAGGAAAGAATTTTTCGTTCGGAAATTGACAAAACCGCAAAAAAAGACGATTCTGTACGAATCGTCTTTTTTTGCTTTGAGCCTTAGTTTTAGGTTGACAATCGGGTATTGCCCAGCTCGTTGGTTTGGATCAACTTCGGAGTGGGTAGGCCAGGATCAAACGGATGGCGGAGTTGGTTGCGGCAACTTCCTTGAACAAGCTCACCAAGGAGTATCCGTAGTCGCCGAGTTGGCTTTTAACGGTTTGCGGATCATTCAGGATGATCATTTTCCCGGAAAAATCGGTCGTCAGACAATCCCACAAGGCATCCAGGTTATTGCCGTAATATTCGGGGAGGTGCAATTTCTTTTTCAGATAGGCATGCGTTGCTTTTCGGCCGGTCATTTCCCTGCCTTCCAAACGGATGATTTCCATCTTCAATCAATCCCCCTCCCCGTAAAGCTGTTCGAACGATTCATAATGATTATCCGTGTAAAAAATCAGTCCGTCATTCGAGTATACGATGCGCTCCGCCCCGCGGTAGCCGCCGTCATAATCGATGTCGGCCTCGTAATAGGTCCTGCCTGATTTCTTCGGAAGCAGTCCCTCCCGATTGCCGAAGAAATCACCGCCGATGGACATCCCATCCGTCACTTCCCACAAGTTGCCTTCAGAGTTGTCCCAGCCCAATGCTTCGGCTTCATCCTTCGTCAGATAGTTGGGCGGCAGCTCGTTGAACTGGTGGATGTAGGCCGCCACTTCGTCTTTCGTGGAATAGGGCTGCCCTTCCGTGACACTGTTGCTGGTTACTATTTCGGCCGATTCCTGCGTCTCATTTTGTGGGCTAGTTTCTTGGATGCCTTCTTCAATTGCTTGCGAGCTGCTGGAGGCGATGCTGATCGAAGAGTCAGGTGTTTGATCCTCGAAAAGCGAATCGACCCCATTGACCGATACGGCCAAAATGATTGCCAAGAGTGCGAACAAGCCCTTCATGACGCTTCTTAAATTTTTCATCCATTTATCCCCTTTTGCTAAGTGTGTTCCCCCGATACGATACAAAAGGAACACCGAATTGTCCAGTATTTACTTGGTAGACTCCTGATCCGTTGCGACCCGCACCATGATTTCGTTATGCCGGAACATCGGCGGCACGAACGGGGCGTTGAAGGACGCCAGCATATAGTTCGAAGCAGGCTGGTACTTTTTCTCCTGCACCCACTGCGCCAGCTTCTCCAGCATGTCACGCTCTTTCCGATCATTCGAATAACCGCCGTATTGGATGACCGCAAAAAGGCCGTTGGCGAATTTTTTTACGGTCAGCGCAGGACTGTTGGGCTGCGGAATATCCTCCCATTCCGCCTTAGGGACAACAAATGCCATCTTCGTGCGTTCTTCCGACATTTCCTGGATAACCGGTACAGTCATGCTGATTTTTCGATTGGCCTGATTGTCTTTTGAAATGTAGCGGAACAAGGTGCCGAATCCGCTGTCAACATCCGGATCATTGGCGTTTTCGTATTCCACGATGTAAAAATCGCGGTATTCCCGCAATTCGAATGGCTCCTCAGACAGCAGTACTGTGTATTCCGGGCGTTCATATTTGGCCATGACTTCCCTTCCCCCATTCTGTTCTCTATAGCTGAATTTTACCATGATTTTCTTTTTTCCCGAAAAGATAGGCTGCTTGACTGGTTTGGGGCTTGTGCTATCACCCAACAACTGATATAAATAAATTACAAGCAAATGAGAGCGTTATCAACTTTTATGATCGGAGGCGGAAGCCATGTTGAAAAGTTTTTCGTTGCAGGAAAAAAGTTGGATCATGTACGATTGGGCAAATTCCGCCTACTCCATAATCATCTCCTCGGTCATTCTGCCGCTTTTTTATAAATCGATCACTACCGGCGTAGGCATAGCCCCGAATTTGGCGGATTCCTATTGGGGCTATGCGACATCTGCCGCGACTTTGGCTATAGCAGTATTCGCCCCGATCCTCGGTACGATCGGTGATTATCCGAAATGGAAAATGCGGCTGTTCAAAAGTTTCTTCCTGATCGGCGTTGTCGCAACCGCCGCACTGAGCTTCACGGACGATTGGCGCCTGCTGCTTGCCTTTTATATGCTCACGACAATCGGCTTTTCGGGCGCTAACATTTTCTATGACGCCTTTCTGGTGGATGTCGCGACAGAGGATCGGATGGATCGGGTGTCCACTTACGGATTTGCGATGGGTTACATCGGGGGCAGTACGATTCCGTTTGTGCTTTCGATCCTGCTGATCATGTTTGGAGAGAAAATCGGCATTCCCAGGACGACTGCCATCAAAGCCTCCTTCCTGTTCACAGCTTTTTGGTGGATCGTCTTCACGATCCCGATGCTGCGCAATGTGAAACAGCGCTATTTTGTCCCGGCCAGCGAACATATCATCCATGACAGTTTCGCCAGGCTTTTCCAAACGCTGCATCAGATCCGCAGCCACAAGAAAATGTTCCTGTTCCTGATCGCCTACTTCTTTTACATCGACGGGCTGAACACAATCATCCACATGGCAGCTGTCTTCGGCGACAGTATCGGGGTCGTGTCTGATGTGCTGATGATCGCCGTGCTGGTGATCCCGATCCTGTCTTTTCCTTTCACGATCCTCTACGGAGTACTGGCCAAGCGCTTCGGCAGTAAAAAAATGATTTTGGTGGGCATCGTCATTTATCTGTTTGCCTGCCTGCTGGCTTTCCGGATGACCACTGCTGTCGAATTCTGGATCCTCGCTGCGCTGGTCGCAACTTCGCAAGGCGGTATCCAGGCACTGTCGCGTTCCTATTTCGCCAAGCTTGTGCCGAAGGAGAACGCCAATGAATATTTCGGTTTCTACAATATCCTCGGCAAATTTGCCGCCATCATGGGTCCGGCGCTATATGCGCTCACGAGCCAATTGACCGGCGACTCGCGCAACGGGCTCGCCAGCATTTCAATTCTCTTCATCATCGGAGGCGTGCTGATGCTGCGCACGGAGGACAATTGATCCGATGTTTTTTCTGTTCCCTACCCAAAAGGCTGACTCCCACACGGAATCAGCCTTTTTGATGTTGAATGAAAGTATTCAATAATTTGAATATAAAAGTGCATCATCAAAAGTGATTTACAAGTTTGCAAAATGTTCCATGCATCCAAAATGATGGCTAGCTTCACGGGTTAGCCCTTCGGAAATTAGATAAATCTGACCCATTGCGCTCTACGATGCTCATTCAGGGCCAGATTTCCTAAATTTCTTTCAGGGCTGAACGAACCCGTTCCGCTTTTCTAATCTTCTATTTCAGGATGATCTTTTCAGGGAACGGCTGGAGCCTTGAAATATGCCACATCTTATCGATGTAGGCTGTCGTATACGCCTGTTCGACATCGTGATAGAGATAAGCGGCCTTATCGGTCAGCTCGTAGACGCTCCCTTTCTTCCTGAGATAGCCCAGCTTGGTCGCCAAGAACAGTTCCAGACCGAACATCCGGTTCAAGGGGGTGCCGATGAGTTCCTCGAATCTGTCGGCATCGATCCGCATGGCATAAGCGCTCCAGAACAGGTAATAGACTGCCCGCTGCCTTTTGGTGAAACGGAGCGTCAAGGAGGTCGGCAAAGCATCGCCTTCGATCCGCTTGATGTATTCGGGAATCGAAAACGTATTGATTTTGAAGATATCCTTTAGCAGCGTGGTTGCGGAAACACCGAATCCGAGAAAGGCATCCCGCGTGACGGAAGAATATTTTTCGGTTTGCCGCTGCGCGAATGTCCATACCGATGTCCGCTCGATGCCATTTGCGTGGCAATAATCCGTCAAATGCTCCAGCATCTCCCGCTTTACTTCTTCGCTCATCGGCTTGTAGGCATTGTCGGCGAAAGTGAAGTCGATGAAGGGATACGTCGAAACCTGCGTCGCCCCGCTGGCGAAGGCCGTATGGATGTCATTCGCCAGAATCGCGTCGGTCTGACCGGGAATGGCAAATATCAGGTCCACATCGACTACGTCAAAGCCGGAACTTCTCACCAAACGGATCTTTTCGACGAATGAGTCGTTTCTTCTCCCGATTTTCCGTAGGCAGTCTTCCTGGAAGGATTGGATGCCGATGCTCAACATCGTCACCCCCGCATCCCTCAACTTCTGCAGATTCCTTTCGGTGATGTCGCTGGGGTGGAGTTCCACACCGATTCCGCCTGTCAGTATAAAATTTTCTTTCAGCTTCGCGATGATGTCCTTCAGATCGTCCAACATCATGGCAGGCGTTCCTCCGCCGAAATAAAGACTGGTCGCCTGCTTTTTGCCGGACATTCCCTTGCAGACCAGATCGATTTCCTTCAGCAACGCAACCTTATAGGCATCCGCCTGCGGTTTATTGTGGACCACTTTGCAATAAGGGCAGAAACTGCATAACGAGCGGCAGAACGGGATGTGCACATACAGCCCCAGATTATCCAGTTTTTCAAAATCCAGTGTATTCTCATGGGTCCCTTCAAATACGAAAGGCTTGAACGAGCGGGTAAGGTATATCCGCAACAATGATGTCCAACGCATAACTTCACCTCCTAAATATATTTCAGATAGGTCCTGAACAGATCCAGCAATACTTTCATATTCCCTTTGAAAAGCAGCGAAAATTCAGCGGCGAAAAAGAAGCCGCATTCTGCGCAGAGCCCTTCGATGTCGATGCAACGCCCGCATACCCATTTTTCTCCATTTTCCACAACAATGCATTGATAGCAAGGTGTCGGAAATGTATTGTTCACGATATAAGGCAACGCGCTCTTCAGATTCAGGATCGGATAGTCCGCATCGATAAGCTCTTCAATTTGGTTGGCGCAAGCCTGCTTTTCGGTCCGGCTGAGTTTGAGTTGCTCCGTCCCGGGATAAGGCGTGTGGAAGTTGAAAGAAACAGCCTTGACGTTTTTCGTACGCAAAGCCGTTTCGCAGACTGCCCTGATATCGCCTTTGTTGATCTGGTTGATTGCCATGTAGAGGCAGACATTACCCCGGGAAGCTTTCTCGATATTGGCGATGATGCGGTCGTAGGTGTCTCCTCTGATATCGTTGTGCTTTTCTTTGCCGCCGTCGAGGCTCACCATCACCAGATCGGCTTCCGGCAGATCCACCTGAATCGTTCCGTTGGTGACCACATTCACGAGCAGAAAGCCGATCTGCTTTGCTTCGATGACCAGATCCTGCAGCGTGTGGCCCTGATTTCTCCAAAGGAAGGGTTCCCCTCCGTAAAAAAAGAGTATCCTGACGCCTTCTGCGTACAGCCACTGCATCTCAGCCCTGATCTGCGGATAAGGATAAATGATCGAGGTGATGTTGCTTACGGCACAGTGTTTGCAGGCCAAATTGCATTTGTCGGTCAGGATGATGGAACCCACCAGCGGCCGTTTCCTTTTGAATAAAATCGTCGTGGCGCCAAAGTACGCCAACTGCAGCAACGAACGCAGTTCCATGATGCACCCCTTTCAGACCAAGGCTGTTCCTTGTTACTTCATTCCAGCAAATCGCTTTTCTTCTGCTTGAATTCCTCGGCATCGATTTCCCCGCGCGCATACCTTTCGCGAAGAATCGTAAGCGCCGAATCCTCCTTTGTTTTGGGTGGAATCTCCCTGTCGGCAAAATATTTCTTGAAGAGCTTCACCGCAAAGACGATGACGACAGCCCAAAAAAGCAGATACAGGACCATCGACAGCAAGCCTATCCACCAATACCCTTCCGCAAAAAATTCGCTGACGGCGCCGTAAAATGGATGCATACTGTTCACCTTCACTTTCAAATTACTGGCCTATTCATGCATTGTCCAACAGCTCATTTCTTTTTGACGAAACTGGACAACGGACGCTTGACGAGTTCCGTGACGACAAGATAAGCGAAAGCGATCCCCAAAATGACCCCCAGATGCGCCCATGTCGGCGTTTGGAATTCAAAAAAGGCGGCAGTAGCAGGGATCATCGGCAATCCGACGGCAAGCACCATGGCGATCACCGATAGGATAATGATCGAAGGCGCCGGCCAGCCTGCCTTGGTGATCGGCGCCAAGGAGCGGATGGAAAGCATCAATAATATCTCCGTCAATACACTGGCGATGAACCAGTTGGTCTGCAGCACAGCCGGGGAAATCCGATAGAACAGCCCGAAGCAAATGAAATCAAATACCGTGCTCACGAGCCCCATTGTGACAAAAATGATGTAGAGGGAATGCAGATCATACCGCTGCGGCCGCTCCACTTCCTGAGCCGGTACCCGGTCAAAGGCGATGGCCATCATCGGAAAATCGGAAAGCAGATTCAGGAGCAGCAGCTGCTTCGGCAGCATCGGCAAAAAGCTGATGAAGAGCGAGCCGATGGCGACCGCATAAAAATTGCCGAAGTTTGAGATCAAAGTGGCGCGGATGTATTTCATCGTATTGGCGTGCGTTTCCCGCCCGAAGCGGATGCCTTCGACGATCACCCGCAAATCGTTCTGCAGCAAGACGATGTCGGCGGTCTCACGGGCGACATCGGCCGCGGATTGCACAACCATCGAGACATGGGCAGCCTTCAAAGCCGGTGCGTCATTGATCCCTTCACCCAAGTAACCGACCGTGAACTGTTCCTTCAGCAGTTGGATCACTTCCAGTTTCTGCTCCGGCGTCGTCCGGGCAAAGACGCGGATCGAGGACAGGCGTTTCTTCCTTTCAGCGGACGGCAATGCCAAAAAGGCTGCCGCTTCCGTAACTTCGGCGCTCTCCGTCACCAGACCGGCTTCCCTTCCGACTGCCTCGGCCACCTTCAGGGCATCGCCGGTGATGACCGTGATCGCGACATTCATCTGTTTTGCGGCTGCTACGGTCGCAATAGTGGATTCCTTGATACGGTCCACAAATGAAACGAATCCTCCGAAATGTGCACCGGTGCCGTCATCGTAACTCACACCCAGTACTCGGTGGCCTTTTTCTTCCTCCGACTGCAGCCAGTCCGCGACTGCATCATGGGAAATTAGCCCCTCCCCGAAAAAGTATTCCGGGCTCCCGCGGCGGATATGCAGTGTTGTTCCGTCTGACTGTTTCACGACTGCACCATTGCTGCGCAACGCCGGATCGAAAGCCTCCTCCTGCACAAGACTGTAGCGGTTCACAATCTGCCGCTGCTCGTGTGTGAGGGCCTCATCGCTTGCATGGTCGAAAGGTTCCGGTATCCGCTCATGCAGATTGATTGCGGCCAAGCGCGCCAAGACCAACGGATCATAACGCGAGCCGTCCATCGGATAGAGATTGTTGAAAACTAGATGGTTTTCCGTGATTGTGCCGGTCTTATCGGTGCACAACAGGTTTACGGATCCCAAGTCCTGGACCGCGGAAAGCCGCTTGACGATGACGTCGCGTTTGGCGAATTCCAAAGCTCCCCGTGAAAGGGAGAACGTCAGCACCAACGGCAAAGCTTCCGGTATGGCCGATACGGCCAGCGCAATCGCAAAAATCAGTAAACCCGTGACATCCGCCTCCTGGCCTTCGATCAGGATGTTGGCCACCACGACGAGTCCGAGCGTCAGCAGCGTCACTTTCATGATAAAGTTGCTGATTTTATCCACGCTCTTGACCAATTCACTCTCCGCCTGGACGGTTGACGCCGTCGCAGCGATATGGGCCAACTGCGTTTCCTGACCGATTGCGGTGATTTCAGCCAATGCATTTCCCCGTACGATCACAATCCCTTGCAGCAGGCGCTCGCCATCTGCGGCAACCGGAGCCTTTCCGGAAGCGGCTGCGCTTGACGCAGCCGCACTTTTCGTAACTGGAATCGACTCTCCCGTAAAGGTCGTTTCATCTACCAGCAGATCGCGGGCAACGCGGACAATTGCATCTGCCGGCACGATATCGCCCGATTCGAGCTTCAGGATATCGCCGGGGACCAATGTCTCGGTCGGCACCTCCTTTTCCAACCCATCCCTCATCACCGTGATCGTGCTCAGCAGGTAGGCTTTCAGCTTGTCGGCGGCTTGATTCGATTTATGCTCCTGATAGACGTTGAGCGCTGTCCCCAGGAACACAAACAAAAGGATAAAAGCGCCGTCGATCGGCTCACCCAAAGAAAATGTCACGCCCGCCGCAATCAGGAGCATCAGATTAAAGATGCCGCGGAATTGCCTTGCGATCAGCTTCAGAAGTCGATGCCTCGGTACCGGCAATGCGTTCGCTCCGTATCGGACTCTCCGTTCAGCCGCTTCTGCTTCCGATAATCCTTTCCATTCAGTCCAATCATTTTTGTTTGTCATAGCTCATCATCGCAGCTTTCGCATCAAAGTATGTGAAGTCCCCTTCTTCATAATGCCAGACCGCCTTCAGCTCAGTCGGCTGGCGGATGCCGTTGATTTCCTTGTACCCGCCGCAGATGGCTGACCATCTGACTTTTTCGCTTTTCCCATCCATCGTCGTGGCTTCCCTGTCATCGGTCGTGAAAGCTACCATCTCATCATCTTCATTGAAAGTGAAGATTCCTTCCGCACTCGTTCCGTGCGCCGTGATCACCGCTTTGGCGTGGTGCGCATCGATGGCTTCCCAGCGGATGTAGTCCTGCAGCGCTGCGTTCGGAACGAAGAGGCATTCGGACAGGAACGTCACCAAGCTGGCCTTGTCCATCGCTTCCCCGTCAATATCGAACAGGGTGAAACGCTTCGCCACGATCCCTTTCATCGAACCCTTGCCGTCGACATAGGCATCCACGCCTTCGAATGGTACGCCGTAGATTGAACTGTCGATGTAGGCGATGCGGTCGGGCCCGTCCACAAAATTATATTGCGTGTAGGCAATCTTGATGCTCTTTTTTCCCTTTCCGAGCGAAAAGGCCACATCCGGAAAAACGATCTTCATGTAGGCCATTTTCGGTTTCCCAAGATGACCGCAGCGGCGCAGATGACGCCGGACAGGGCCTGGTAAAGTGGCAATGTCAGCTTCCGTGAAGCGGCCTTTGACCGCCTCTGTCTCCTTCAATAAATCCTCAGCCAAATCGGTAAATTCCCTGGCGGCTTTGGAAGGCGCCGTGCGCAGATAGGCATGCACAACTCCGGCAGTCCCGAGCAGAACCCCACCGACCGCAATGATTTTCTTTATCGCTATCATTTTCTCTCCCACCCTTTCATAATCCTCAAAATCGTTTTATTATTTTCTCTGCAGAATCACTTCTTATCAACACTTATATGGAAAGAACGCTTTCATTCAGGCGTGCTGGCCGTCGTATTAAAAATGAACTTTAGGTGTACTTTTCCCGAAACACATTGACGACAGCAAGCAATATGGATATAATCACCCTGACATTATTTTCAGATTTGAAATCAAAGGAGAACGAACTACTAATGAAAAACGCATCAAACACACAGAACAACACAATCGTCAGCTTGAAAGAATTCACTGCTAATCCAGCGCCGCTTGGCTTGATGGGCTTCGGCATGACTACTGTCTTGTTGAACATCCACAATGCAGGTTACTTCCCGATGAACACGATGATTTTAGCTATGGGTATTTTCTTCGGCGGCATGGCGCAAGTTGTTGCCGGCATCATGGAATTCAAGAAAAACAACACTTTCGGTGCAACTGCATTCACTTCTTACGGCTTCTTTTGGCTTTCCCTTGTCGGAACAATCGTGATGCCTGGCCTTGGCATGGGCGAAGCGGCTTCAGCTCAAGCGATGGCAGCTTACCTGTTCATGTGGGGACTATTCACGTTGGGCATGTTCGTCGGAACATTGCGCATCAGCAAAAACCTGCAGATCGTCTTCGGTTCTTTGACACTGCTTTTCTTCCTGCTTGCTTTGGGAGACTTCACAGGCAATGAAATGATCGCTACAATCGCGGGTTACGAAGGCATCTTCTGCGGCTTCTCAGCAATCTACGGCGCTTTGGCACAAGTTTTGAACGAAGTCTACGGCGAAGAAGTTCTGCCGTTGGGCAATGTGACGACTGCAAAGAAAGCAGCAAAAGTCGAAGTAGCTACTAGTAAATAAACGACTGAATCAAATAAAACACGGGCGCTATGCAATCCTATTGCATAGCGCCCGTGTTTTTGCTTTTTCGGTGGCGTTCCCCGACCATCCGTCGAGGAGTGTCATTCGAAGTCAGCAGCAATCTTTTTTACGGGCTGGCTTGTGCAACCTGACCTGAGAATTTGCCTACTGCTCTGTTCTGGATAATGACTGGTTTGATTGACTGCTGCTGACTGTGTCTTGATGGTCTATCTGCTGACGATTCGGCAGCAATGGATTCGGGCGGCTTTCTTTTTGCCCTCTTCGATTTCCTGATCGAAGGCTGCCCTTTCCTCCGGCGTCAAGTCGTTGATCGACAGGAAACTCAGGTTGGACAGTCTGTATGTTTCCTTCACATCGCTGTCGTTTCCGAAAGCCGTCGCTTCGATGTTGTTCAGCACCTTCTCCGGATTGCCGGCTCCCATCGTCTCGAGGTTTTCTTTATCCTGCTCGGAGAAACGCATCGCCAAATCGAGCGTCGTCTTCTTGTAGACGGTACTGCCCATGAAGGTGACGCGCGTCAGATATTCGTTCGTGACCTCGTTGTAAAGGATGTATTCTTTAGCTGTTGTCTGTTCCATTGTTAGGTTTTCCCTCCAAAAATACCGGTCCGCCGCTCAGCGTGAACCTGTTCTGTTTGCAATTCCATTATAGACCATCCGCTCCGCATTTCACATACCTGCATTACCGTTTGCCGTTTCAAGCCGGCTTTTTGCTGTTTTTGTAGGCATCACGGAAGCCTTCGAACGAGTCCAATAGGAAGATGAACAGAAAAACGGCTTTGATCGAGTTGAATGCAGTATTGAGGACCCGTTGCCCATCCGTGGCTTCAGCGATTTTCGCGACGAGCTCCGGATTCAGGACGGCTGTATCTTGAAGGATGAACCACAACAATACAAACGAAAGCACATTCAAAATCAGATTTGCGGTCGCGACCGGATAGGTCCACTTCCTGAAAACGAGTTTGCTGGCGGAGAACAGCAATTGCAGCACCAACATGCCGTTGATGTACGGCAGATAACTGCGGAACACTTCCTGATTCAACATCGGAATCATTTCCCTGCTGCCGTCCAACGTATAGTAGAATCCCAACAGCTGGCTGTATTGGTTGACCAAGATAAGGAAAAGTACCGTAAAGATGATGCCTATGATGACCCCGACCCTGCTGAATGGTTTCTGCGGGACTTCCTTCTCGGGCAGATCAGCCAGACTCCAGTCTTCCTGGATTTCCGTCAGGATCTTCTCCTTTGCCGTCCTTTCCATGATGGCGAACACAAGCGTCACCCATCCGAAGGCGCCGATTGCCGCACTGAGCGCTGTCGCAAAACTCTGCGCAAAATATCCCAGCAGCCCCCCGCCATTGACGATGAAATCAACGGTATTCCCGATCAGCGTACCGATGACCGCCACCGTCATGACGATTTTCACGATCAGGAGATAGGTGCCGTACAGCTCTGGACCGATCAAATGGGGCGGTTCCCTCAGTTGCTTTTCAGCCAGAAGCCTCGGACTCCCCAATCCTCTCAACACTTCGCGTTCCGTCTCTTCGGAAGGATCGCCGCGTCCCTCCAACCGCTCCGCGATGATGCGGCGCATGGCCTTTTCAACTTCAGCTTTTTCGGTCGGCGGGATATGTTTCAGGCCGGCCGCGATGTACCTTTCCTGCAGTTCCATTTTTGTACCTCTTTTCTTTTCAGCCTTTGACTACAGCGACGGTCTTGAGGCGGCGGACCGGTTCGACGAGATCCAGTTCCTGGGAAAGCACAAAATCGATGGCCTTGTATGCAAAGCGGGATTCCGTGCCGACATCGGTCCGTTTGGCTTTCGCCAGAAAGACACCCAATGCCCTCAAGTCAAGGATTGTGTCCTGGACGCTGAACTGTTCTCTGGCATCCAAGCGGCTCATGCGCCTGCCCGCCCCGTGCGAGCAGGACAGGAAACTTTCCGGATTGCCTTTGCCTCTGACGAGATAGGAATAGGTCCCCATCGCGCCCGGAATGATGCCCATTTCGCCCGCTCCGGCACGGATCGCCCCTTTGCGGTGGACCCAGACCGCTTTGCCGTAGTGTTCTTCCAGCGCGGCATAATTGTGGTGGCAATGGACGGCATCCGACAAATTAACATGGTTGATGCCTGCATATTTTTTCACCCAGAGTCGGACGGTATCGAGCACCTTCTCCATCATCTGGTTGCGGTTTTCCTCGGCGAAGTCCATCGCTAATTTCATCCAACGCAGATACAGTTTCCCGAGATCACTTTCGGTTGAAAAATAGGCCAGATCCCACTCGGGAGGGACCGGAGATTGGTCTTTTTTGTTCAATTCCTTGGCCAGGTCGTTGAAATAATGGCAGATCTTGAAGCCCAGATTGCGCGACCCGGAATGCAGCATTATGCCAAGCTTTCCCTGATCGTCGGTCTGCAGTTCGATGAAATGATTGCCGCTGCCGAGCGTGCCGACCTGATAGGCGGCATCGTCCAGCTCCTTCATCAATTCCTGCGGCATCGTTTCCTTTTCCTCGGGCGTCATGCCATCAAGGAAGCGGGTTACCGATTCACATTGCTGTTTTTTCTTATGGTGTTCGAAGCCGGTCGGGATATTCCGTAGGATGTCGCCCGCGATTGCCTGGGCGAGTTTCCCGTTCGGCGTCTCGATTTCGATCAGCCGTTCGACCGGGATGTTCGTCTGGACAAAGCTCATACCACAGCCGATATCCACGCCGACCGCATTCGGAATGATGACCTTTTCGCAAGCGATGACGCCCCCGATCGGCATGCCGTAGCCGGAATGCGTATCCGGCATCAGCACGACCCATTGATGCAGAAACGGCAGATTCGCCAGATTCTTCGCTTGTTGCAGACAGTCCTCACCCATTTGTTCCTCATTCTCCAGCCAGACCTTGATCGGCCACTTCTGTTCCTCGGGATTGAAGATGGTAATCATCTGATGACGCTCCTTTCCGGATATCTTGCGCAGCGCAGCTATTTGATTTTTTGATCCATCCGCGCAGCCAACTCGCTGAATTGCTGCAACAGATCTTCAATCTGCCTTTCGCGGCGCGGATTCTTCCAGTTGATGACGCCGCTGCCGATGACGTCGGCGCCGTGTTCTTCGCAAAGTGCCGTCATCTGCTTCAAGGCATTTTTGCCGCCCATCCACGGGAAAGGGAAGAATTCGGTCACAAAAAGGAGTGTCGGCTTGTTCTCAAATTGGCTGACCTGCGAAAAATAATGCTTCAGGACTGGTGATGCAGAAGCGCCTCTGACCGGTCCGGCGATGATCAGGAGATCGTGCGCCTGCGGATCCGGATAGGACTTCAGTTTGATGTTTGCGCTGTTGTTTTCGTTCGTGTTTTCCTCTCCGATGGTCTTGATCTGTTCGATTTCCACGTCGTGCCCGTCAGCCGCCAGTCTTTCCTGCAGCCGCTCCGCTACCGACAAGGTATTGCCGGTCAAAGAATGGACGATGATCCCGATTTCCATAGCCTTTCCCACTTTCTGTTGTTTAAATTTTCGCCATTAATGGATGTGTTTCGTCTTCCCTGTAGCTGAGGCTCATTTAACCACTTTCTTTCGAGTGCACATCTTCGCTTACAATTCAGAAGCTGATTCTTTGTCCGTTGCGATCAAGTTTGTTATAGTCAATCTATCAGCAATACTCAACTCGTCTGCATAAATTTAATCAGAACGAAAAATCGGAGGAAAATATGAAACTCAGCATCTTGGACCAAGTCCACATCACAGCAGGCGGCAACGCCGAGCAGTCCCTGCAGTACGCCAAAGAACTCGCCCGTTTAGGGGACAGCCTCGGGTTCGAACGCATCTGGTTCGCCGAGCATCACGGCAGCCAACTGATGGCAAGTGCGGCACCCGAAATCATCGCCGCCTTCATCGCGGCCGCGACGGATCGGATCCGTGTCGGAACCGGCGGCGTCATGATGATGCACTACTCCCCTTTGAAAATCGCAGAAGTCTTCAAAACTTTATCTGGCTTTGCTCCGGGCCGGATCGATTTGGGCGTGGGCCGTGCTCCCGGAGGCGATCGCCAATCCATGTACGCATTGGCACAAGGCAACCCACCCCAATTGGACAATCATTACGAAAAAATGCAGACGATATTGGATCTTTTGGAAGACCGGAAACCCCAGGATCCACTTTACCGGGACACTCCGGCAGCTCCGGTAGCCGTATCGATTCCGCAGACTTGGTTGCTGGGTTCGAGCGGCAACAGCGCCGTCCAGGCCGGAAGAATGGGCGTAGGCTATTCCTTCGCGCAATTCTTCACCGGGACGCTCGACAAGAGCATTTTCGACCTGTATAAGCAGTATTTTGTTCCATCCGCAGCCATGCCCGAAAAACAGATCAACGTCGCCTTCCATGCCATAGTGGCGGATTCTCGTGAAGAAGCACTCTACGAAGAGTTGCCGTATGCGATTTTCAAGATGCAACTCTACCGCGGAATGATGCGCAACCATCTGATGACCCCAGAACAAGCCGCCGCTTACCCGCTGACGGAAATCGAGAAGCAGCTTATCAACGACATCCGCAAGACGCATATTCTCGGGACCGCCACAGAGGCAGCCGAAACATTGCTGAATCTGCAGGAACAATACGGTTTCGACGAAGCGATGATCATCAGCATGCCCCACTCCCAACAAGCGCGGCTCAAAACCTATTCCTTATTGGCTCAGGAATTGCTTTAATTAGATTTACGCATCAAGCTCGGCCATCCTCTTCACGGGGATGGTCTTTTTGCTTTTGCCCGTTCCAATGTTTCGGCGATCCTTTTTTGGCGGGTATCCGCACGTTTGGCTTGGGCAATCCAGAAAAGATAATGGGCCTTTTTGCCGGTCGGCCAGCCTTCGAAACTCTCGCGGGCAGCCGGGTCATCTCTGAAGGCCTGCTCCAATTCTTCGGGCAGCTCCGGGACTTCCTTCGAGGAATAGGCCGCTTGGATGGCCGCAAAACCGGCTTCAGTCATCCTCCCAGCCTCAATCAATGCTTCAGCGCGCCTCCGATTGATCAGCGCCCAGACACTTCCGGATCTGCGAGGCGTGACGCGAATGATGAAGCTTTCTTCATCCAAACTGTACATCTTTCCGTCGATCCAACCAAAGCAGAGCGCCTCTTCGACCGCTTCCGCCAGCAGGATGCCCTCGCCTGAAGCATGGGCTTTTTTTATTTCCAGCCAAATTTGATCCTTTTGATCATGGTTATGTGCCAGCCAGTCATGCCATTCCTGCGGATTTCGGCAGCTGAGCCAGGTTTCGGGCATTTTCGGTTCGGACATCAACAACCCTCCTTGTGCTTTTTCAGTAAAGCCGCAGCCTTTTTGGCTACTTGCTTGCGGGGATTGTGCGTTTGCGCAGACGCAAAGGCCAAGATTCCATTTTTGTCATGGGCAACCTCGAAGTATTTGTCGAAACAATCGATTGCGTGCCCGCAAAGGATGTTCCTGCATTCCGGGGACGGTTCCCCTTTGTAAAGGTAGGTGTTTTGTGGAATCCGCAACAGGCGCTTCGTTATATCCTGTTCATATTCCGGCTTACTCAGGATGATTTTCCAGGCGTTTCCGATGACGTTCGCTGCCGTCACCATCGCGTCTGCAGCAATCAAGCCGAAATATTTTTCATAGATGGAGGCAAATTTATTTTCTGTGTCCACAGCCGCCAGATTCGACAGCGTGATGATCGCTCCCCATTTGATGAAGCTGTTCGGGCTCCCAATCAGCGCCGCCACTTCTTCGAAATACGGATAGACGAGTTCGGGATGCCTCTCGCTCACGATGCGGATAACCTTCTCGCAATAAAATTTCGCGCTGCCCGGATCGTTCTTGATGAGCGCAAACAGCACGGGTATGTATTCCGGTTGCTGCAGCACCTCCCTGACGAATGCCTCCAGATCAGGTTTGCCTTGAATCTTTTCGAGCAGCTTGTCCTTTTCTTTTTGCTCCATCCAAATCATCCCCGAATTCCATTTGCTGTTTCAGCTTGATGATAGAAATCCAATACCCGCAGACATCTGAGCGTATTCCATCGGCTCGGTTTTCCGGCCTCTTCCATCATGAAATGCACTTCGCCCGGATGATGGGCCTGCGTTTTCCAACGTCCGTCCGGCAGTTGCTTTTCCTTCAGAACATCCAAAGCATCCTGCAGCCTTTCATCGTATGGGTAACGGACACTTTGGAAGTAATCGAGCGCGCGCAGAATGTCGTAGCGCCAACGCGGCGGATAGACCAATCTCAAAAAACTCGGATGGATGGTTGCGCCGGTGTGGTCGGATTTGTACAAACGGTGCCGCAAAAGGAATTCCTGTGCTTCGCTTTCGATCCGCTTCAATTCATCCAAACGATAAACATACCCGGCTACAGCATATTCCCGAATACCTTCAAGCACACTGAGCGTGGAATGCACCGAACTGTGCCGGGCACCGGACCGGTTGAGCCGGCAATTGAAGCCGCCATCGGCCAGCTGCTGGCTAAGGATGAAATCGACCACCGTCTGGAGCATTTCTTCTTCCGTCCCGAAGTAGCAGGCATAGTTCAGGAACATGCCATTGACGCAGACATCGCTCTGCTCGATGCCTTTTGCCGGATTGATGCCGCCATCAGTGGCGATGACGGTCGCAAGGATGAGATCCAGCGCCTTTTTTATTTCCGGGGTCGCCGGCATGCAGAGGTTGCGCAGATCCAACAAGGTGTAATGGCTGCTTGTCCATTTCGGCTGATAAAACCAACGTCCCCAGTGCCCATCAGGCTGTTGCCGTTCCAGAAAAGCGAGACCCCAACCTTCCTTTGCTATCCTGTTCCGCAGGTCAGCCAACGCAGCCTGGTCTTCATGCAACAGATCGCGTCTTGTCTGATATTGGATGGCTGGATCGCCTTCCAGAAGCCATGCGATGATTTCCTCCCGTTCCATTTCCATCGGCCCTTCCTTTTTCGGCTCAACCCTGACTGCTCCCCATGGATAAATCCAGGGGGTTCCAAGGGCGGTTGGGACGTCACGGACCGTACTGGCGACATTCCCACAAAAGTGGAAATGTCGTTTTTCTATTTCCGTTCTATTCCCAATAGCCCTTAGACTTTCTCAACAAAGCGCCCAACGGCACCATTAACGTTGAAGGCTCACAGCTGAACCTTTTGGTTGTTATATACATTTGTTAAGCAAATTGAAAGTCTCGCAGTCCGAAATTGCGGGACTGGCGTTCGGTTGATTGGCAGAGCGTCTGGATGCAGGTGTCGTGGTGTGCCATGAAAGTGGCGAACGTCGTGCTACATTTTGTGCGGTCAGTTTCGTTGCGTGTCGGTTGGCTATTTTTCAGGAGGAATGCACTGTACAGATCCCGTTGGACAAGCTGCCCGCCAACAAGGGTCGTACGTTCATCACGTGTCTTCTTAATGTAGGTATCGTTTACGTGGTTATACTGGCTGGCACGGAATTTAAAGGTATCCACCTCGTACAGCGCACCCCCTTCTTGGGGTGCTTTTTGCTTCACGATGCCGACCAACATAGCCGGCGCGTGATAGCCGATGGACTTGCCGTAGCGCCCCTTACGATTGAATCGCCCGCCTTTATTGACAGTGGTCTCTTTGGCCCGCTTCATCAATGCGCGGAAATCCATGTCCTCCACATAAACTTGATTACCCAGTGCCAGGATGGCATTGGCGGTTTTGTTGTGAGCTTCCTTTAAGGCCACCGCCCGACGGCGGTAGAGGTCCTTCAAGTGAAACACGATTTTCATGTAATTCTTGCTCCTTACCCAGGTCAACTTGACACCCCGCTTGACGGTGCCGTCGACGTTAAAATTGGTGGGGTTGGTTGCGCGGCGACTCCGATCCAGTTTTCGTTGCAACAGATGAATCGCGCGGTCATAGGACTTCCCTTCTGGAAACAATTCCTTCAAGATGACGCCGTCATCACCTGCCACCGCCACCGTAGAGGTGCCGATATCGATGCCCACTTCCGCATTCGGAGCGGGTTTTCGGCGGGGCATACCCGTATTATGGTTGCGTTTCACTGGCGGGATGCCTTCCAACACCAGTTGCAGGAAGTACTGATTGCCGCTCTTGAACGCCTTGCGTACGATGCGGCAGTATTTCACCCGGTGCAAGGAAAGGGATTCCTGAACAAATAAATCGTTGGCACGAATATTGACGGGCAGAACCAGCCCATTCCACTCCAAACGGTCGCTTTTGAAGCGCATACCTGTAGCGTTCGACTTGCCTTCCAACGATTCCAGCTGTCCGAATTTTTTGAAGCGTACCTTTTTTCCTTTGCCATACAGAAGGGAGGACACACTTGTCCAGACCGTAGAAGCGATTTTCTGTGCTGTGAAGCTGTCGATATGCTTCTTATACGCCTCGCGTATCCGTCCGATGTAGGCATGCAAAGCGTATTCGGTCATACCGAAGGTCTTTTGGATAGCTTGCAACTCCTTGTTGCAAGCCATCACACATTTCTTGTCCTTTGCTTTGATGGACAAGCGGCGTTCTGCCAGCACGTCTTGGTATCGACGGTTCTTATACAACTCTGTCAGCTGCGTCTGCGCATGATACAAGACCTTGTTATACAGTTTTTCAGCGATTTTGAAACGCTTATCCAGCACTGCTTGTTCATTTTGATGTGTAACAAGTCCCAGCTCTACGACGAATGAAGCTGTTTTGCTTTTAGCCATAGGTGTTCCTCCGTTCTTGATGATTGCTTTGCATTTACTGGCGTTGGGAGGTCTTTTGGCTTTGAATGTATTGCTTCATCATTTCAAGCGGTGCCCCACCCACCGTGGAAACGAAATAGCTATTCGACCAAAGCGTGGGTAGCTTCGTCGTCAGCTCTTTAAACTCCTGTCTCAGCACGCGGGAAGAAGTTCCTTTGATGCGTTTGACTGCTTTGTGAACCCCGAATTGTGGGTCTATATCCAATAGGAGGTGAACGTGGTCAGGCATGATCTCCATTTCCTGAATTTCGACGGATAGAGCGGTGCACGTTTCTACAATGAGCTCCTTTAAGCGTGCCGCTACCGCTACTGGTCCGACAAGGTCCTTTCGCCGATGCTGCAGGATGGCATCCGCGATGATGGAAATTTCCTTTTCATGCAAAGCTTCGGCGATGCTGACCAATTTCATCGTGCGCCCGGATCGGATATAGTCATTGACGTCTTGGACCTGTTCAATGTTGATATTATCCATCCAGCGTTGATTCTTTTCGAACGCAGCTGATAACTGCACAGGCGGAATCAGCGGCCGCTTGCTGCCTTTGTCAATATCCCCGAAATCCACGATGAACCCATAGGAAAATGGAAGAATGGTGAACGGTTCGACAAGGTGGGGCTCCGTCAAAGCCGGATAGACGGCCTTCACGATGATGTCCCCCACCTGGTAATGGTAATAACCGCCTTCTTTTCGCAGCAACACGATGCTGCTGTCCTTTTCGACCCACTCCCTCAGTTTCAGTTCGATCTGCTTCACTTCCCTTGTCGACAGGATCGATCCGTACAGGTTGCAGAAGACCCCTTCCAGAATGGAATAGGATGTTTTCAGCGTCTCTTCCGGAAAAAGGTCATGCACCACCTTGATCAACCCTAATTTGACGGTCTGGCGCCCTCTGTGCAAATGTGTCTCACTCATAATGGGTTCCCCCTTGCTCTTGCTTTGCGGCTGCCTATATATTTGAAAAAGGCTCGCGTCCGCGCGTTTCCGAGAATCGGTATGCTTCCCGAATCCAGACATCGAGGACATCAGTCAAATCTGCTTCTTCCGCTATGATGACATGGTGCGTCCATCGGCCAGGGTACGGTTCGATGGCTTCGACAATTTGATCATGCACAATCTGGCGCCCGCAGCCGAAACTCAGCACTAGGCTGTGCAGCGGCCGCTTTCTGTCTGTCGGTTGTGGCATCCAGACCCATGCGAATTGCGTCCGCGTAGCGAAGGAAATCTGAGTCTTGCTCACCTTGATGATGGCAGGGCCGATTGCCCGGATTTTCTGCTCCACAATCTGGAAAAGCGCCTTGGCTTCCGGTTTCCCGGCAAAAAATGCCTCTATTTCTTTGTTCGTCATTTCGTCTGTCATAGCTTTCGCCTCATTTTTTCTCGTGTCAGGACTTCGCCCTTTGTCACTCCACCAAGAATACGATTTTCGTCAGCAGTTCGCTTTCTGGCACTTCCTCTGGCGAATTGTAATAGTGTTCATAAACCGGACCAAGCGGCTTATAGCCATTATCCTTGATCCATTTCTGGATTTCCTCATATGCGGGTGGCATCTGCATATAAGGGCCTTTGTACATGCAACTGACCTGTTTCCCTGCCGGGATGTGTCCGGCTAGGATATCGCCTTTGCCCGGTAGCGCTTTGGATACCGGAAAACCGATTTCCAATTCGAGCCTTTCCATATCCATATTGAAATAACCGACGAAAGCCGGCCCAACCGGCTGTTCACCCAATTCCATGATGTGCGTGACGATGTCCATGAAGGCTTTCCCCAATATTTTCGGAAGCTCGCTCACAGGGGTAACCGTTTTCAAAACTAAAGTCGGTTGTTCCTGCGTTTCGATCATTTCAATAATGTAAGCCATCTTCTTCACTTCTCCTTTGCCGAAGCCTATTGTCTCATGCTTATTTTATCACTTCCCTAACCACACGACCATCAATACGATGGCTACCAGAAAGTGCCCGAAACTGAACAAAAACAGGTACTGACAACGATTTGGTTAAATCGTTGTCAGCACCTGTTTCGAATCAATAAAACTTACTCACTTTCAAAATAACAGTCATTTCAGTATAGGCGGAGCTTGTTTCTTCGCGAAGAGCACATAGCCGATCGCCACGCCCATCAGCACGATGCAGGCGATGACGGTCGTGATGATCCCCGAGTACTGCCCGGCAAACCCGTCCTCGGACATGTGTTTGATCAGGATCCCCGCATAAGCCCAAATGATCACGAGTCCGTATGCGATGTCCCGATTGCGGATCATCGTGACAGCTCCGATCGCAAGTCCGATCACGATAATCAGGATCGTCCACATCGACTCGGGAATCCCGAAGCCATTCCAGCCGATATCGACCAGAAGCGTGGTGATGTTCGCGATCGTCGCCACCGTTATCCAGCCAAAATAAACACTGAACGGCAGCCGGATGAACATTTTTTCCTTCTGCTCGAGTTTTTCCTTATGTGTCAGCTGGTTGATGTAGATCAAGCTCAGCAGAAGCACTAGCATCAGGATCACCGACAAACCGATCATGCGGTAATGCCAACTGAAGATCCAAGCGGCGTTCACCATTGAACTGGCCGAAAAGACGATGCCGACTTTCTTAAGCAGTTCCGTTTTCACCTTGCTCTTGTCCCCTTGGAATAAGCCAAATTGGTAAAGCACATGACCAGCCAACAAAAGGTAGATGACGCCCCAGATCGAAAACGTCAATCCGGCGGGTGCAAACAAATTCGGATAGGAATCAGATACCGCTCCTGTGTCGATGCCGTTGATCGGCAGGATGTTTGCCATTGCATTGACGGCGATCATGACAAGATAAGTCACAACCACCGCTATTTTGATGGGCGCTTCAGATAGTTTCATTCCCATTTTCGTTTCCATCTTCATTTCCTCCTCTTCCAATGTCCCAGTTAATAAAAATAATTGCATATGGATAGTCTGAGGCACAGCATTTTGCACAATAAAAAAGTATTCCCCTAAGTCAATAGTACTCAAAACAGCCTGCCTATGCAAATATTGAGACAGCCTTTGAATGCGAAATTTTGCAGTGTTATTTGATGATTTCTTCCAACTTTGAAATGGAATGACTAAATGGACGGTATAAGTTCTTTTCCCCACAAGGTGTCTTGACACCTGTAAAGTTACGTGATATAGTCATTTTCATTAAACTATCATAAAAAGGGGTCGCAAAAATGGATGAACTTACGGAAAGAATATTGCAGCTGAAAGCAGAAAAAGATGCCGTCATTCTCGCACACTACTACGTTCCTGGAGACGTTCAAGATATCGCAGATTTTATCGGGGATTCGTACTATTTGAGCAAAATTGCAGCACAGGTCACGGAAAAAGTGATTGTTTTCTGCGGCGTCGCCTTCATGGGCGAAAGCGCGAAGATGCTGAATCCGGATAAAGTCGTCCTGATGCCCGATCTGAAGGCGGATTGTCCGATGGCCCACATGGTCAAGATCCGCGATATCAAAAAAATCCGCGAGACTTACGAAGATGTGGCTGTCGTCTGTTACATCAACTCCACAGCTGAAATCAAGGCCCATGCCGATGTCTGCGTCACCTCGTCGAATGCGAAAAACGTCATCGCCGCCCTTCCCAATCGTCATATCTATTTCATTCCCGATGAGCACCTGGGCAGATACATTTCCCATCAGCTTCCCGAGAAAACGTTCCTCTTCAATGACGGCTACTGCCCGATCCATACCAGCATCCGCGTTGTCGATGTTCTGAAGATGAAACGCGACCTTCCGCAAGCCGAAATTCTGGCGCATCCGGAATGCAAGGAAGAGATCCTTGATTTGGCGGACTTTGTTGGCAGCACGTCGGACCTCGTCGCCTATACCGAAAAGAGCCCCTCCCAGGATTTCATCATCTGCACAGAAATCGGTGTCATCCATGAAATGGAAAAACAGTCGCCGGACAAAAGGTTCCACGCTCCTTCCGTCGGTCAGGTCTGTCCTGACATGAAGCTGAACACCGTGGAGAAAATCATCTATGCTCTTGAAACTTTCGAACCTGCTGTGGAAATGGATGAATCATTGCGCATTAAAGGACTGCAGCCGCTGGAGCGGATGCTGGTATTGGCCGAGGTGAAGACCCATGCACAACTATGATGTCCTTATCATCGGAACAGGTGTCGCCGGACTCTTCGCAGCCCTCAACATCAGCAAAGACAAAAAAATTCTGATCGTCACAAAGGGTACTTTGGAAGATAACGACTCCTTCCTTGCCCAGGGCGGCATCTGCGTTCAGCGCGACGAAACGGATTTCGAGCCTTTCATGGAGGACACTTTGCGTGCCGGCCATTACGAAAACAACGAAGCGGCAGTCGCAATCATGATCAATCAATCACAAGAAGTCATTGACGACCTGATCGGTTTGGGCGTCGCATTCGACAAAAAGGGAGACGGCTTTTCCTACACCAAAGAAGGCGCCCACTCCCGAGCCCGGATCCTGCACTGCAAAGATATGACAGGCAAAGAAATCAACAGTAAACTGATCTCTAGGATCAAAGAGCGGAAGAATGTCAGCATTCTGGAAAACAGCACGCTTGTCGATCTTTTGGTTGCGGGCGACCGTTGCCACGGCGCGGTGCTCCGCGATCAGTCCGGAAAGTTGTCCAACGTTTATGCGCAGGCCACCCTGCTTGCCACCGGCGGAATCGGTGGTCTGTTCAGCAAATCGACCAACTTCGCGCACTTGACCGGCGACGCCATCGCTGTTGCTCTGAAGCACGGCATCCGCGTCAAAGATATGAATTATGTCCAGATCCATCCTACCTCGTTGTATACCGGACGTCCGGGCAGAGCTTTCCTGATGTCGGAATCGTTGCGTGGGGAAGGCGCCATCCTCGTCGGCAAAGACGGCCAGCGTTTCGCTGATGAACTGTTGCCGCGCGACTTGTTGACGAAAGCGATCTACACCCAAATGGAAAAGGACCGCTTGCCTTATGTCCGGATGCTTCTGAAAGGCCACGTAGAGGGATCGATCGCCGAAAGGTTCCCGGGCATCCACGCCCACTGCCTGCAGGAAGGTTATGATTTGACTGAAGATTATATACCGGTCGTGCCCGCCCAACATTACTTCATGGGCGGCATCGAAGTGGATCTGCAAAGCAAAACTTCGCTGGCTAACTTGTATGCCGCAGGGGAAACGAGCTGCAACGGCGTGCACGGGAAGAACCGTTTGGCGAGCAATTCGCTGTTGGAAAGCTTGGTGTTCAGCAAACGTGCTGCCCAAGCAATCGAAGCGGAATTCCGGAATGAGCGGACGTTCCCGTTCCCCGAACCTGATGCCAGTTCCATTGCGGATGGCTTGAATGAAGCTACAAGAAATCTATTAGAATTAATCGGAATCGAGGAGAAAGCTCATGCAAAGTAATATGGATCGTCTGATTTTGGCGGCACTCGAAGAAGATATCCCAACCGAGGATCTCTCGACCAACGCCATCATCATCAGATGCACAAAAGGCCGGGCCGAGCTGCTGTGCAAACAGGACGGCATCATCGCGGGACTTGAAGTCTTCGCCAGGACCTTCGCCCTCCTCGACGACACGACCGAAGTGATTTTCCATTGCCAGGATGGAGATGCTGTCCAATCGGGAGAACTTTTGGCTGAAGTGATCGGCGACATCCGGATCATCCTGACCGGCGAACGCACCGCCCTGAATTATCTCCAGCGCATGAGCGGCATCGCCACGCATACCCGGAAAATCGTCGGCTTGCTTGAAGGAAGCGGCATCACACTGCTCGACACCCGCAAGACGACACCGAACAACCGGATTTTCGAAAAGTATGCCGTGAAAGTTGGCGGCGGACATAATCACCGTTTCAGCCTGTCCGACGGCATCATGCTGAAGGACAACCACATCGCTGCGGCGGGCGGCATCAAGCAGGCTGTCGCTGCAGCGCGGGAATATGCCGCCTTTGTGCATAAGATCGAAGTCGAAGTGGAAAACTTGGATATGGTAAAAGAGGCGCTCGAGGCGAGAGCCGACATCATCATGCTGGACAATATGACCCCGGCGGTTATGAAGGAAGCCGTCCGTTTGATTGACGGGCGCGCCCTAGTGGAATGCTCCGGCAACCTCACCGCTGAAAACATCGCTGCCTTGCGGGAAACCGGCGTGGATTACCTGTCTTCAGGCGCCCTGACCCACTCTTCGGCGATTCTTGATCTGTCTCTGAAGAACCTGGAACGGATCTGACGGAAAGTTATTCCCAATAAAACGCAGATAAGCTGTGGAAAAGCCATTAACAATGGTTTTCCACAGCTTATTCTTTTTCGTTATCCACAAACAAATTGATTTTTAGTTCTGGTTCATCCTCAGAAACTGATGATCGGTTTTTTGAACATGCCGTCGATCAGAGCATGTAGCAAAGTCAGCGGTAGATAGACGATGATGCTCAGCATCATTGTGATTTCATACAACAGACTGCTCTTTTTGACAGCTTTGCCCTTCAAGCGGCTCAAGAAAGCGCTGAATGCGATCCCATGCGCGTTGCCGACCATAATGGCTCTAGTGGCACCCAAAATCCCTTTCGCCTTGTCTTCCCCATAAAGCGAAACAATCCGATCCCAGGATTCCTCGGTCGGATATCCTCTCCGGTCAGCATAATGCTGGGCAAAAAGGTACGCCGGCATTTCCTCAACAGGGATTTCGTCAGCGGATCCGGCCAACAATTGCTTGATTTCTTCCGCAGCCATCCCTTGCTCGAGAGCCATTTTCGTGTGGGCATAGGAGCAAACTTCGCAGCCGTTGACTTCCGTCACCCCCAACATGATCCTTTCGATGAATTCCGGACTTAATTCTTTTTTCTTTTTGGCCTTGATCATGTATTTCATTGTGCGGACTCCTTCATACAAAATCGTATAAAATTCCCGCACCGAGTATATTTTCTTGTAGAATTCCTGCGCCATTGTTTTCTCCTTTACTCTGCAAGTCTTCGCCAGTTTTGTTAAAAACCATTATACCCCTATAGGTATGTATAGTAAAGAAGACAATTTGGCTGGCTTAGCCGTTTTTCCAGTTCCACCACTTCAGCTTTTCGGGATCCGGATTCGGTTCGGTCGCATAATAGACTGCGCAGCGGAAAGTATACAAAACGCAGGGATCTTGACGCTGCCCGGTTATCCGGTTCAGACGCTCATATAGTTCCTGAGGATTCTTGTCCCGCAGATCAGCGATTTTATTTATGCCCAACTGTCTCAACGTAGCCGCCATCTTTGGCCCGATGCCGGGAATTTGCTGCAGTTCTTTCATCTGATTTCTCCCTCCATTCAATTCCGGATTTACCAAAAAAATAGTTTCAGGAGCGCGTAGCCGATGCCACCACAGACAACTCCGCCGATCACCGAATAGGCACATCCGATCAGAAAACCCCGGAAATGGAAGTAGTAGTCCTTATAGGCTGGATGCCCCTCGGTGCCCGGCAGAATCATAAATTTCGGCTGGATTGTACAAAAAATCAGCCAATCCATGACAAGCAGATCGACACTATTCCAGACGATGCACATGACGAAAATATGCAGCATTGGTACCCAGAACGCAACTTCGGCAGCACCGTACGTTGCGATGACACTGATAAACAGATAACCGATCAAAATGACGAGTGCCGGAACGATGATCCATCTGTATACCTTCTTGTTTACGGGAGGCAGGATCACGAGTTCTTGGATTTCTTTGGGATAGTCATGCACTAGTTGCTGAGGTGCCTTCCAGATCGTCAATAAGATGACAGCAGCCCAAAGTAACGACCAGATAACTCCATCCACGAGGGCTTGATACATATCCATTGCGCTTCCCTTTCCTTTCTGACATTTTGAATCCGGCTGCGTTATTCCTCAGCACCATTGTAGTCCTTGTCGCAGGAGATTGCCAATGATGGCTTTTGGGTGAAAGCCGCAGAAAAACGGACAGGTTGGGCATCCATCAGAAGCTTTCTGGTGGACGCCCAACCTGTCCGGCTGAAGCATGTCATTCAAATATAAGCAAAAGCAGAAACAAGTTACATTTCCTCCACACATTCAATATACACCATCATTGTAAATTGCATCGAAAAATCCTGTATTTTTTTTGTAAACGACAGCGCCTAAAGCCTCCCTGAATTATGGCTGCATCGCCCCGAAAAGCACGAGCCAGGCAAGGATCGATTTCGCAACCAAGCTCAGCACAATATAGACCCGCTCCCCGTAGAGGTAGTCCGCCCATTTACCAATTTTCTTGTACTGCAAAATCATGTTGATCGGGAAAGTGTTGAAAGCAACGAAATAAGTGCCGACGATTGCCCAGACAAACCAAGGCACTTCACCGAAATTGCCGGTCCCGAACATGTAGAGCAAGATGGCGATCCATGGTGCAATTCCGGCAACCGAGCCCCAGATGAATGGTCCCCATTGGATGTTATCTTTTGAATGGCCCGCATTCAGCTGTTCCATCACGAGCCCAAAGAGATTCATGGTGGCATTCACAATGAAGATCAGAATGAGCGAAGCGATATCGTAGATGCCAAACAAAGTGGAGATCAAAACAATCATGATTGACGAACTGAGTGCATATTCGAACCAACGGAATTTGTTGATGCCCTTTTCCAAATCGGCATTGTAGATCGCATTCAGATTTTTCGGAATGGAAATCAAGGCATGCGCGATAGCGGAAATGAACAAGAACGAAGCAACCAGAACTCCGAATGGTAATTCAAAAAGGACACGCGAGGCCGTTTCCAGCGAGCGCGTTTCTGGATTGAAAGCCAGATAGAATTGGCTGATTTCAGGACTGAACTCGCCGATTTTCTGGATGACGTTCGTTGCCAAAAAGAGCATTGCAATGCCTTGGACCAGATGGAGTCCGCCCATGATCAAATTGAAGCGTCGTAGTTTTTCTGTGGTGATCTCTTTCATGATGATGTACCTTCCTTTCTATAAATAACTGTAAAATAATGACAACTAACCATTTTCATTCATTGAATCAAACTGTTCTTCAATCAGAATGCCTTTAACCATCCCCCATCTTTTCCATTTGGCTGTCGTGAAACGGGCCGAACACAAACACGGCCAGGCTCGCGCCGATCAATGCCCAAATCATATCCCAAAGGCTGTCGAAGGCGTCACCCTGCGTCCCCATGACGGCATCGGCGGGTACATCCATAATATTGACGATCGCAAATTCGCTCAGTTCATAGGCTGCACTGAACCCGAGACAGGACAGAATGACGATAAGCAACAGCATTTTTCCTTTCTTGACGTAACCGCCCCGCAGCAGGAATTCCTTGGCCATAAAAGCCGGCACGAAGCCTTGGGCGAAGTGGCCCACCCGATCGAAGTAGTTGCGTTCCCAATCGAACTGTTCTTTCCATTGATTGAACAAAGGATTCTGGGAATAGGTAAAGTGCGCGCCGTACACCAACAACAAAGCATGCAGAAAAGCCATCACATAGACGAAGGTGCTGAACCGGAACTTCCGATAAGTCACAACCAACAAGAAAACGAGCAGGAGCGCAGGCGTCATCTGACCCATCCAAGCCAGCCGATCCAATGGACGAATAGCCGAAATAATGTACGCTACAACGAAAAGCACCAAAAGGATTATGTGCAAGGGTTCCGCCTTTTTGCCATTTCCCGCCATCCGTTCCACCCCCTTTTATTTAAGTGACCGTTCCGCAACCTGATCCATATACAGCTGCATGTCGAACTTGCGCTTCAGGCCTTTGTCGTTCATGAAACGGACATTCCCGAAGATGGCCCGTTCCCCCCAAGGCCGGTCGTGTTTGCCGAAACACCAGCTCACTCCGGCGAAACCGTTCGGATCGCGGCCATCCAACAGATACTTGTTGTTCAGATAAATGGCTTTGCGATAGGCTTCTTCAGGTGTGCTGCTCCACTCAAGGATTTTCTTGGCCCAATACATCCGCATATACCCATGCATTTTACCGGTCAGGTTCATCTCCATTTGTGCTGTATTCCAATAGTCGTCGTGGGTCTTGGCCGCTTCCAATTCCTCCACAGAATACAGATATTCCCGTTCATCCGCCAAGTGTTTGGCCAGCGTCTTCTTGGCCCAATCCGGCACGGCTGCAAAGGAATCGTACTGTTCATTGTAGTAAACGAAATTGATGGCCAACTCCCTTCTGACGACAAGTTCCTCGAGGAAACTTTGCTGACTTTCACTGTCCATCCCCATCAGGCTGCGGTAAACATAGAGCGGGGAAATCTGGCCAAAATGGAGGTAGGGACTCAAGTTTGAGGAGAAGGATTCTCCAGGGCGATTCTTGCGTTCACTGTACCCAGCCAGTTTATTCTCGATGAAATCTCCTAGCCAGCGCTTGGCTTCACTTGTTCCGCCGATATAGTCCGATACGCGCGGGACACTTCGGTCGATAATCAACCTGGACAAGGCCTTTTCGGTATCCGAAACGTCATACGCCTCGAACGGAAGCTCTAATGCGAGTGATGGGTGCTGGCTGACTGTCTCCTCCAATGGCGCCAAACAAAGCGGCAGGATTTTTTTCAATTTTGAGCGCAGTGTCGCAGCGGAATACTCCTCTTTGGGAGAAGCCAGTTCGACCGGGACGACGACGTTGCTTTCGACCTGAACGACGGCACATTCAGCACCATTTGCCAAGGTAGCGCGCCATTGCCGCTCGATCCTCAGATATCCTCGGTCGACCACCAACAGGGCTGCCAATCCGGAAATCTCCAAAGCGCCTTGTTCCGGCGATATTTTCCGGATCAGCAGTTGGATGCCGCGTTGCTCCAATGCGGCCTTCGTTTCCTTCAGCCCTTCCAGCATGAACGCATAGTGGCGCTCATTGGCTTCCGGAAAACCGTCCGTGATGCCGAAGTAGACGACCAGCGGCTTCTCGAGTCGGTTGGCCTGACGGATCGCGTATTCCAAAGCATGGTTGTACTCCTCCCGCTGCGAACTCTGCATCCAGTAGACGACATACGGTTGCTCCACCACTATATTTTTATCGTTCAATTGTTTGATTCTTTCTTCCAGTATCATCCGTTTTCCCCCGTATTTCTGTGCGTTTGTTGTCATACTTATTATAGAACATCGCACCCCATCCGACTATTTTTGTGAATCAGGAAGCATCCATGATTGTCGCTATTTGCACCGACAGATGGCTTGAAATTCATGTATAATGGAACCTAGAATTTCTCTTCAGTTCAAAAATACAAATGGGCTATTAGCCTGAAAATCAATTTCCCCTTTTTTTACTTTGATCAACGCGAAAGGAATGGTTGTAAACATGGATAACGAAACAGCCAAAAATATCAGAGAAAGTTTAACTGCGGATTGTTCGCAGTGCTTTGGGCTTTGTTGTACAGCGCTCAACATTATAGCGTCGAGCGATTTTCCTATCAACAAACCGGCAGGCAGTCCTTGTGCCAATCTACAATCCGATTATGGTTGTAAAATTCATGCTAACTTACGAGAGAAAGGTTTTAAGGGCTGTACAGTGTTTGACTGTTTAGGTGCCGGACAAGTTGTTTCCCAAGTTACGTTTAAAGGTCTAAGTTGGCGGGATGATCCAGAAATTGGAACTAAAATGTTCCAAGTGTTTCCGATTATGGAACAAATCCATGAAATGATTGCGTACGCGGCGGAAGCCTTGTCTTATGAATTGCCCCCGGCTTTGTCCGAGAAATTGAACATGCAGCTCAATGAGTTGCAGAGTTTGACAAAACGCGATGCTGATCAACTGCTGTCTTTAGATATAGTGATGTACAGGTTCCCGTTAAATGAACTGCTTTCGGAAACCAGCAACTATATACGTGGAAAACTAATCCAAAAAATTTCCAGCATAAAAAAAGCTAAGGATTACAATCATGAGAGAGCCGACTGGATTGGGAAAAAATTAAGCGGGCAAAATCTGCAGGCAGTCAATTTGAGGGGAGCCTATTTGATTGCTGCCGATATGAGGAATGCGGATCTAAGAGCGGTTGATTTTATCGGTGCTGATTTGCGTGATGCTGATTTAAGGGGAGCGAACTTATCCACGAGTATGTTTTTGACTCAAATGCAAATCAATTCGGCTAAAGGCGATGAAAAGACATTGCTGCCCTTTTACATCCAAAGGCCCTCTCATTGGACTGCTTGATTTGTTGATAATTTGTTTGTTGAAGTGATTGGGACTCTTTTCTTTTGGGTAAAGCAAAAAGCTGACTCCGCCTGGAGCCAGCTTTTTTAGTTCGGATTCATCACGCTCTCTAAACGCGTTCTGATTTGCAGACACCACTGCCGTTTCGCAATCGGCTGTCGTCCACAAAAGAGGTGAACGGCAGCCGATTACTCCAACGTACGGGTGTCTAAACGCAAATCATCACGCTCTCTACTTAAACGCGTTCTGATTCGCAGGGGATTCCGCCTAAGCTGACATTACGTCACAGCCAAAAAGCGGCTGTTCTCGTAATATCCTCTTAGTGCTCATCCCCTCCCGCGAATCATCACGCTCTCTACATGTTTGTACGGATTTGTTCAGCCAATGCTTCGTACGTATCGTCCGTCAGGGTCACGCGGCCTGGGTTCATGTCGAAAGTCGAGCCCCATTCGAAGGCGTCGTCTTTGTATTTTGGCACCAAGTGGAAATGCAGGTGTTTGCCGGTATCGCCGTAAGCACCATAGTTCACTTTTTCAGGGCTGAAGGCTTTGTGCAACGCGTTCGCAACTGTAGCGATATCCGCGAAGTAGCCGTTACGCTCCTCATCCGTGATGTTCACCAATTCGCTCACGTGGTCTTTGTATGCAACAATCACACGGCCTTTGTGGCTTTGTTCTTTAAAAACATAGACTTTACTGTAAGGCAATTCGCAGCAAGGATATCCGAAAGCCAACACCATTTCGCCTTCCATGCAATAAGCGCAATTTTCATCTTTCATAAACACAGACCTCCTAGAAATATACTTCCGGTCCATTATAGCACTTTTAAGCGCCTACATTTTGTCCGGAATCCAACAGTATTGCGGACAAATTGTGAACACAATTACGCTGTATGAGGCGAAAGCTTGTATTTAGTCATTTTCTCCATAGCGCACATATGTATCCACCCCGTCTTGTTTCGGAAAGTTCCTTTTCCCTCTCAAGGGTAAACTCTTCCTCCTCCGCAAACGGCGAGATAAAAAGGCACGCCCCTGTTCCGACTAATTTCTCCGGATTCCACGCCTTCAAATCGTCGATGGTTTTGAAAATGGCGTAGCGATAGATCGAATTTCCCTGCATTTTTTTGGTTTGGTAGTAATCGCCCCAATCGCTGTCCGCATTGATGGTTCCTATCAGGAGCTGTCCGCTGTTCTTGACGACCCGGAACATTTCTTCCACTGCTCGAGCTGTGTCTTCGATGAATTCGACGGCAGCCATCGTGAGGACGGCATCAAATGCGCCATCTTCGAATGCCAAATCGGTCGCATCCATCTGATGATAGAAAATGGGCAGTTTCTTTTCGGCGGCTTTTTCACGGGCGACTTTCAGCATTCCTTCCGAAACATCGATTCCTGTGACAATGCAGCCTTTTTCGGCCAATTTCATGCTGAAAATTCCAGTGCCGCAGCCCACATCCAGCACTTTCATTCCCGACTCCAGCTTGAGCAGGCCGAATGCCAAATCGGTCTCGACTCTATCAACGAATGCACCTTTCTTTTGACTATACCATTCGTCGTACTGGTTTGCGATATTGTTGAAGACTGCCATCATTCCTGCTCCCTTCATTTCAGACTATCTCTCGCTGAACATAATGAACAGTGCTAAAGCGACACCGCACAGAAAAGCCAAGTACGAGTGCTCCTTGTCGTGCTCTTCAGCTTCCGGCAACAGGTGCGCGGCCGAAACATAGATCAATACCCCGACCGCAAAACCAAGGGCAAGTCCGAGTACGGCGTCATTCAGGCCGGTCACAAATTGGTAAGCGATGAAAGCTCCAAGTGGCGTCGTCAAAGCGGCAACCAGAAACGCATAGAGGATAGCCTTTTTCCCGTTAACCCCGGCTTTCATCAACGCCGAGAAAGTGATCGCACCCTCCGCAAACTCGTGCCCAATCAGACCGATCCCCGCCATCACGCCAGTAGCGGTGCTGATGCTGAAGGCAACGGCATAGATGATACCATCGACAAAGGAGTGGATGCCGATGCCTTCGAGGGCGACAATCCCGAAAGCCAGAGCTGTCTGTTGCGTTCTGTGTTTGATGTATTTATTGCTGAAGAACATGAAGATAAACCCTGTCAAAGCAGCCAGATCGGCATCTTTATTCTTTTCGAGCGCCTCCGGAAAGGCGATGATCAGCGGTGAAGCAACCAGGACACCAGCCGCAAAGCACATAAAATATTCGATATTCCTGTCTACCCATTGTTTATTTTTATAGATGACCCAAATCCCGATGCTGTTCACGACCATTGCGCTCAGAGCAAATAATGCAACGAAATAGAATGTACTGTCTGTAAACATAACTTCACTCCCTGATTCATCCATTCCATAAAAGAATCATTCTTCCGAATAGCCAAAATACGCCAGAATTTTCTCCAGCACTTGGTATTCAGGGACATAACCATACCCCGCGGATTGATCTTCACTGATGCTGAAAGGAGCCGATCCGATCATTGTTTCCTCATGGATGATGGTGCCGGCAGCCCTGTCCAGGATGGTTATTTGGACATAGCGCGTATAAGCAATCCCTTCATTGGAGTAGGTTCCCGTTTCCATGTAATAGCTGCGCAGCTTCACCAGCACGTTCATCTCGGCATCCGACTTGGCCTGCAATTCTTCCGGTAAATCGAAATAGTGCGGCGAATACACGTACTTTTCTCCGGCCCCTTCCTCAACAGATTCATCGTTTTCAATGATGAACACTTTGGCTGGTGTCGGAGCTGCTGATTCCGCTAGCACGCCTTGGATAGCCGCATACGCATCCACATTCCCGATCAGATCGCTGTTTTCCAGTTCGCTGATTTGGCTCTCCCTGATCGCTTCCGGATCCGAAGATGAGGCAGCTTCCTCGCTCGATGAACCGCATCCCGAAAAGATAAACAACAACACGGACATGATGAAGAAAAACGTGCATCGGCGTTTGTTATTTTTGATCATCTGAAGTCCCTCCTTGGACTAAAAAAACTGATGACAAAGGAAGACAATCGACTATAAAGCCTATTTTGTAACCGCTCTTTTTCGACTTCATTATAACATATCACGAGCACCTGAATCGCGTAAGGCTTCACCCTGATACAATGCAAAAAGACCACACAGAACTTCCATTCCAGAAGGTCTGTATGGTCTTATCTAAATTGTTTATTTACCTAAGCGGTCCGGCATCATGAATTCCATGAAGCCCCAGACGCCGTTCGCGAGGAACAGTTCTTCGCGGTCGTAGTTGGATATTTCTTGGCGGATCAGATCATCCTTTTTATCGAGGGCTTTCGCGCCCCAATGCGGATCGATCAGCAAAGCACGTCCAACGGCAACCAGCTCCGAATTTTCCAATACTTGCTCCGCATCTTCGCTCGTGAGGACATCGCCGACGCCGACCAACGGCACGCGTCCGTTAATTTGCTCATGGATGTACGCCAGCATGCTTTTCTCTTTATGATTCTCAGAAACGGAAACGAGTTGACGGTCTCTCAAGGAAATATGCAGATAATCCAAACCTTTGTCGGCCAATTGGTCCACAAGGAACAGTGTATCTGTAAAGCGGATGCCAGGATTTTCATATTCTTCAGGGGAAAAGCGGTAGCCAACGATAAAGTTCTCAGCACCCGATTCATCAACGGTTGCTGTCACTTCATCAACCAACTTGTCGATGAAACTGAACCGTTTTTCCAGCGTGCCACCCCATTCGTCGTCCCTCCGGTTGGAGTGCGGCGAGAAGAATTGTTGCAACAGATAAGTATTGGCACCATGCAGTTCCACACCATCAAAACCGGCTTCGATCGCGCGACGGGTCGCGGCTTTGAAGTTTTCGATCAAGTCCAGAACTTCGTCACCGGCCAATGCTCTCGGCGTTTCGGCATTCGGTCTTTCAGCAGCAATCGCACTTGGCGCTACTGGCTGAACGCCTCTCAATACGCTTGAATCCGTCATGCGTCCGCCGTGGAAAATCTGCAGGATGGCTTTGGTGCCGTTCTTTTTGATGGCTGCAGCTAGTTTGCTCAAACCAGGAATGAACACATCGGATGCAACGCTCAATTCGCCTTCCCAGCCTTTGCCGTCATTCTGAACATTTGCAGCGCCTGTGATGACCGCGCCTATTTCACCGGAACGAAGCGCATAGTAATTGATTTCGTCGGATGTCACAACCCCGTCATAAAAACTCATTTTCGTCGTCATCGGTGCCATCATGATGCGGTTCTTCAGTTCCAGGCCGCGTTTGAAAGTCAGTTTACTGTTCATTGTTGACATATTTTTTCTCTCCCCTTGGATCGCTTAGTTTTATTCTACCGAGCTTGCCGGAAATTCCCTAACAAAATGCTCGGCCGCCTCAAATTGCATGCGCATGCATATATTTTATTACAAGCACTCGCTTTTGGCAAGTTTTACACTGATCCGTCACGCAAAAAGACAGCGGAGGCAATCATGCCCGCCTCCGCTGTCTTGCATCATTTATTTTTTTATATTCCCAATAATCCGATCAGTAATCCGTTTGCGTACTGATGGCGCTCCAGTCCTCGATTTCCTGCAATCTTTCCTTCATCTCAGCAGACACGATTTTCACCGCATCCGAACCAAGCAACAACCGTTTCGGAAGGGTTTCTTTCTGCATGGTTTCGTAAATGACTTCGCCCGCTTTGTCAGGATCACCGGGCTGGTCCTGGTTGTCGACGATGTTCTCTTTTCTGGTTTTCCAAGCAGTGTCGGCATAATCTTCGATCTGCTTCTGGGTCCCTTTCAGGGAAGTGTCGTAGAATTTGGTCCGGAAAGCACCAGGTTCCACGGTCATCACTTTGATCCCCAACGGTGCGACTTCCTTCATCAGTCCGTCCGTCATCAATTCCAAAGCGGCCTTGGATGCTGCATAATAGCCGGAGCCGACACCTGAGCGGGCAGCAGCGATCGAGGAAACATTGAGGATGGCGCCGTTTTTCTGCGCCCGCATGTAAGGTAAGACTTGCTTGATCAATTCAATCGGGCCGAAGAAGTTCGTATTGAACAACAGATTCACACTTTCTTCCTCGCCTTCTTCGACGGACGAGCGGTAGCCGTATCCTGCATTGTTCACCAGAATGTCCACCCCACCAAAATTATCCGCTGCCGCTTTCACGGCGCCAGCGATACTTTCTTTATTTGTGATATCCAAAGGCACCGCGATAGCAGTGTCGGGATAATTCTCGACGATATCCGTCACCGTGGAAATGTTCCGTGCAGTCACTACTGCGTTATCCCCATGTTTTAAAACTGCTTTTGCGATTCCTCTGCCGATGCCGCTGGAACAGCCTGTAATCAACCATGTTGTCATATTGTTTCCTTCCTCTCCAAAGCCGTTTATTTTTATCACTGCGCCTTTTTAGAGACTCAAAATGGCGCCACCCGTATTACAAACAAAAGTATACACCTTGGAGTGCACTCTAAGGGAAGCGTTTTATTTCCGAAAATTACTTCTCCACGTTTTCTATTTTTATTTCCTGATCGGATGGCGGACGACTGTCTTCATCTTTTCCGGAGCGACTCTGCGCGGATCGTTCAAGTAAATTTCATGGTGCCTGCGGATTGTGCCATCCGGACTTACTTCCGAAATGGCATTGACGTATCCATTGGCCGCAGCAAAATCGTCGATAGCCTTGACCGTCACCGCTTCCGTATCATAAGGACCCATGTGCATCATCTGAACGCAAAGCCCTTCGGTGAACTCCGCCAACCTTGCCTTGGTGAGGTCAAGCGACGGTTTCTTTTTCTTCAATCCCTCAACGGCACGTCGACGATCACAGGGACCGCCTTGGGTTGGTAGAGATTCTTGTATTCCTTTTTGAAGTCTAACGGACTTGGCATTTCATCTTTCCTCCCTTAGCTGAGTGGGTTATAAATAAAATAATGCGGCAATGATGGAAATTGCAATAGCGTAGTAGTGATACCATTTCTGATTCGTTCTATGAAGCAGAAATGCACTTGTTGCAGCAACCAAAAACAGGACCAACCCCACTACAATGGGACTTTCGTACAATTGCACACCAATACCAACCATAAAAGTGGTAAGTGAAGCAGTCAGCACGCCGGCTTTGAGCCAATCGTATACCGTCGTACGGTATACAATCAAACACAGGCCAAGCCAAATAATCCCATATCCAACGCGCAATGGTGACACAAATCCATAGGAACCATCCTGATTTGCAAAGGATTCAAAAACCATGAAAATCAGAAAGTAGAGCATAAAGGCAACTGCCAAAATAAGTAAGCTCGCTATCGTAACAAGTATTCCTTCCTTAATAATTCCAGACTTTTTGCTCATATGTCATCCAGCTCCTTTCCTTATACCCGCTTACAATACTCCTTGAGGTTTATCCAGAACAGAAATGATATCCTTTACGAATGCCATCGTCTTCTTTTCAATCTGCCTCTTGAGTGCCTCTGGATGGTCAAAATCCGGTTCTTCAACCAGAGTTGATTCTATAATGGAATCCACTCCCGGAATAACCTGTGACAATTTATATATGCCAATATTTTCACTGCTCATCAACGCGATATACTCAGCCTGAATTTTTCTGTTATTCCCAGCCAACCAGACTTCGAACACGCCTTTTTCATGCAAATAAACTACGGCAATTTTCAGCTTCTTATTTTTTAAACCAACAGGCGTAAAAGCAAAATACGTCATATCCATGTAGCCAAAATATAAATTGCCAGCAGTATAATCTGGGTACTTGCTTTCCAGATAGGAGCGGAGTTCTGACATAAAAGTCATGATCCCTTTGTAGGCTTTCTGAATCTGCCCTTTGCTTAACTGAGCAGTATATTCCATTATGCATTCATTTATTGGTTCCATAATATTGCTCCTCATTTCGATTCAGCAGACTGAAAATTGACCGAAGATGTTTTTTTGTAACCGCTATTTTTCGGTATCATTATACCATACCGCCCACTAGCGATTGCCGTATATCTTCCCTTCGTAAAGCAGTGCAACTGGAAATAAAAAGACGTCCTGACTAAGGACGCCTTTATTCGATAGGATTTTCGGATAACAATTCATCAATGCGGGAAAGCAATCTCAGCGATTGTCCATGCGATGATGATTATCCCTACCGGAATGGACAACAACGTCAGCAAGGCTCTGTCCTTGTATTTGATGATGGCTATCAGCCCCATGATAAAGCCGATCACTCCCATCAACGCAAGCGCGGGGGTCGGTAGCGGCAGCCTGATTGTAGCTCCAAGTGCCGTCATTTTTATGGCCATCAGCACGATAAAGGCCAAAGTCAAACCTGCTGCCCACTGTCCGGCTTTTATTTTGGACCAAAACTGCATTTTCATGATACGTTCCTCCTGTTCATCAAAAAAAGTTCCACATCCGCTAAACTGTTGCCTGTTGCATCAGGCTTTTCCTCCAGAAATAGAATCAAAACTAGCTGTGCCTGCTTGTTTCATGTTCCAAAACATGATTTACGATTTGTTTATTGATGTATTGCATCGTAATAGGAACAACGGTATCTTCATCCCCCCAAGCAAGCATATGTCCCGCTCCCCGCAGAACGATCAATTCGGCGGAAGAAAAGCAAGTTGCAGCACGCTCTGAAAAAGCAAGCGGCACAAGTTTATCGGCATCCCCGTGAAAAATCAGCACATTTCGCTGGTATTCCTTCATCTGTTCATAAATATCCATTTCCCAAACATCCTCGCCGAATCTGCGGCCGATCGTCATATTATTGAGCAGTAAGATTGCCGGGATATTCTCTTTTCGCTTGAACTGCTCTTTGAACTGCTGTTGGATGACAAAAGCCGGGCACAATAGAATCAGGTCTCGAATATCATCCGGTCTTTGCGAAGCAACCACTGTCGAGACATAGCCGCCCTGGCTTATGCCGCAAAGAAACAGATTCGCACCATCCACAAAATCCTGTCTCCTTAAGGTATCGATAACTGCGTTCAGATCATCAGCCTCGGTCAGCGGGGACATCTCGATGGATTCTCCCTCACTTCTGCTTGCATAGGCTCCCCCGCAAAAATCAAAACAGTAGACTGCCACCCCCTGCTTCACAAGACATTCTATGTCAAAAGGTTGCGTGTTATCGCCGAGCCCATGTGCATAAATCACTGTTGGAAATGGCCCTTCCCCGTTATCAGGAATGTATATTTCTCCGTAGATCCGGCTATATCCATTCTTACAGCTGAGTTTCTTTTTCACTATTCACACCATCCAACTTCATTTCTGAATCAAGTTTATTTCATACATCCTCGGATTTCAATATCAAGCCATTCAAGAAAAATTTTTAATTCACTCATTCAAAAACAGTTGCATTTCCTTGAAGAATTGTTCGGGATGAAGCAGTATTTCACCATGCCCAAAGCCTTTGAACAAGGTATCCTTACCGTTCGGGAATGTTTTTCTGATTTTTTTCGCACCTCTCGCAGCCAACTTTTCCTTGCTGCCATACCAGCACGCTAACCGGACTGCATGATAGGGCTCCATTTTATCGATCTGATCGAACATGGAAGCCGCGTCATAGAAAGCATTTTTCATGGTCGTTCTGGAGATGCCGGGATATAGAAATGTTTGAAGCATCTCAGGGGTGATACCTCCAAGTTTCAGAAATCCATTCATCTTACCCGTTATGATTTTTTCACCAAACCAACCGGCTACTTTTGACGCTGGTTTATTGAATATGCCAAGCGACATATCGGCTGTACCGTCCAGGATAATATTCCTGACTGTCACTTTCCGGCGATAGGCAGTCAAAAGTGCAGTGATACAGCCCAGAGATGATGCATAAATCACGTCTATCTTTCCATCAAGGTGATTGTGAATATATTTTTCAACCTGTTCTGCTTCTTTTTCCCCATTTATATAATTGGATTCCTCTTCTGGATTATGCCCATCGAGCCCGACTGCGACAACAAAATAATGAGGCGTCAGCAAAGGAATCATTTTACCGAAACTCTTATCCCACGTAGTCCCAAGGCCATGGATAAGCATGACTGTTGTTTGGTTCCTATTCCCGAATTCATGAAATTTCATATCCAATACTCTCCCTATGGTCCCGGACGAAGGAAAGGCAACGATTTTACATATACGACATGGACCTATAAATCAAACCTAAGGTCACTCTTTACAAGATTATTATACCACCTCAGCTATTCAACCAGATAAATTATGGCAGAAAAATCTCCGCAACTGAATACAATGCTGTCTTTCCCGCAATCATAACGCGGTCCTTTCCCATGCGGCAATACAATTCGCCCGTGCGTTGCGAGGCTTGGAAAGCGCGGAATTCGGTCTTGTGCATTTTTTCAGCCCACAACGGAATCACATGGCAGTGGCCGGAGCCGCAAACCGGGTCTTCCCACACGCCCAGTTTCGGTGCGAAGCTGCGCGTCACGCAGTCGTAGTCCTTGCCTTCTGCGGTAAGCTGAGGACAAACTCGGCTATACCCAATCGGCCGTCAGTCAGATGATTGCCTGCAAACACTTCTTTGCCTTTTTGATGAACAACAGCGCTTCTTTGCCTTGACAAAAAAAGCCTGCAGATCAATTGAATGATCCGCAGGCTTTTAGTTCCTTCATAATTATTCAGCTTAGTCTTATCAGTCGATCAAGGTGCGGATGACTTCGGAAATTTCCGTGTTATCCAAGTAAGCGCCCCTTACAGTATCCGTTTCATCGGCAACTTTCTTGAAGATTTCTGCCCCAGCACCCTTCGCAAAGAAAGGAATCAATTGGTTGGTGTGGTTCCCGGAATTCCATGCCATCGTCGGCATCACGCCTGTTCCGTTGTTCACCACTTCATCATACACGCCTGCTGTTCCGGTCAGATAGCCGGTCTCGTGGTCGCCGGTAACGATCAGCAGCGTTTCGCCCCAATTGCTGTTTTCTTCCACCCATTCGTAGACTGCTTCTACGGAATCATTGAAGGCTGCTTGTTCTTCGATCAGGCGTCCGCTCTGATTGGCATGCCCTGCCCAGTCGATTGCGCCGCCTTCGACCATCAGGAAGAAGCCGTCTTCGTCATTATCCAGAACATTCAATGCGCCTGTCGCCATAACATCAAGGCCAGGCACGTTGCTGTTTTGCTCCACGGCATAAGCGTCGGCTTGGGAATCCCCTCCTCTGGCTTGCTGCAGGGTCGTATAGACTTCCGGCACGCCGATGACACGGCTTGCTGTTTCGCCGGTCTGAAGCGCTTCGAACTCCGCTTTGCTTTGGATCAACGTCCAAGCATCCTCGATTCCGTCGCCGTCCGCATCGGAAACATCCAATGAACCGTCAACTAAACCGTTCCAAGTGTCTGCTCCACCCACATATCTGTAGTTCGGTACGGCTGCATTATCACCATTATCGGTATACAATGGATTTCCGGCACCCATGATGACGTCGGTCGCGCTATCCTTGATCATTTCGTTCGCCAAAATGCTGTAATCATTGCGGCTCTCATGGTGCGCCACGAAACTTGCTGGCGTAGCATGGCTGAATTCCACGGAACTGACCACGCCAGTCGCCTTGCCCTGCGCTTCAAAATCTTGTGTCATATGCGTCAAATCTTCTGGTTGTTCATCGACACCGATTGCGGCATCATAGGTTTTAACGCCAGTTGACATCGCTGTACCCGCAGCGGCAGAGTCAGTAGGGTTGTTCATCAAAGTGTTGAAATTTTCCCAAACGGTAGCAGGATCGTATACGCCATCAGCGTTGTCCGTCGTCGTCAGATCTCCCAGCGAATAAGTGCTCAAAGCCAATTGTGTCGGGAAGTTTTCGTAGACTTGCGTACCTGCTTTCCCTTCGGTATAGTAATCCGTCGCTAAAATTTGGTTGTATCCCCAGCCATCGGAAATCATCAGAATGACATTTTTGACATCTTTGCCGTTGCCGGTCAAATTAGCATCGTTGTTTGAGGCAGCCATAACCGGAACAACCGTCGCTGTACTCATAACCCCTGCCATCAAAGCTGCCGTAATTGTTCTTCTGATTCTTTTGTTTACCATTTTCCAATTCCTCCTCATATCGCATACCCAAAAATAGCTTGCTTGTTTCTTTCACTTTCCATATCAGTGTACTCCTTGAATGTCATTTTCTTGTTAACAGTATATATATTTTCTGTAAACTTTGTGAAAAAATAGTTAATTCCAATATCGAATTAGGTGGACGCAACAAAGAAAGCCTGCAGATCAACTATTGATCCATAGGCTTTCCTTTTGGTTACTGATTTATGTCTTTTATGAACCGAACCCATTCCTCATACACCGAGAACTGTTCCGCATCGAAGTAACCCAATGCTCGTTCTTTTATCTGTTCGGGGATGCCATAATGGGCTTCCGCTATCGCACCTGCAATGGCGGCCAGTGTATCGCTGTCCCCGCCAAGCGAAACCGCATTGCGGATGGCATCCTCGAACGAAGTGGATTCCAAGAAGGCCACTATTGCTTGGGGAACCGTCGCTCGGCAATCCGTTGTAAAGCGGTAGGAGTCCCTGATTTCATCAAGAGTGAAATCCAGATCATAGTAGTTTTCCCCAATCCTTTTTCTGATTTCGTCTTTGGATGAACCTGAACGCGCCATGTAGATGGCTGTAGCCGTAGCTTCCGCACCCTTTAGGCCTTCTTCATGGTTGTGGGACACACCAGTGACGGTTTCGGATAGGCGCTGTATCTCCTTTTCGGTTCTGCCTGCATACGCAACCGGACTGATTCGCATGGCCGCACCGTTGCCGAAACTGTTGTAAGGTTTGGGGTCGTCGCTGACGATCCATTGGAAAAACGCCCGGCTGAATCCACAATCGGGATAACGACGGCCGAACGACTGCATGTATTGGATGCTCAGCGTTTCTAGCAAGACATAATAGTCTGCGCTTCTTTCCTGCCCCTCACCCACGGATTCCATAACCTTCTCCGTTTCAATCAGAGCCTTGGCGACAGCAAATGTCATGATGCTGTCGTCTGTCAGCCGGCAATCTTCCGTGAATAGTTCAAAATGCTTGTCCTTGTGATTATTCCACTCGAAACGGGAACCTACTATATCCCCGATAATTGCGCCCAACATAGGATTTCCCTCCATTTCTCGCTTGAAATGTACATCCAACATTACTCCCAAAAAACGACTTCTCCATATCATCCACACATTGAAGATGTATAACTATATTAATTAAAGTAAACAAGGAGATGACCTTATGAATTGCTGCAAAAATAATGACCCAGAAGAAAAGAACCTCCCGACAGAATCCGTCTATCCGCCGAAAACCCATGACCACAACGACGCAAGAGCATCTAAGCACAGCCACAAAAAACACTTCCTGCACTTGGCTTTATGCTGCGGCTTGCCGCTGTTGTTGCTGGTCGTCTTGCCGCTGATCGGCTATCAAGGAATCCTGCTGAGCATCGCGCCGTTCATCTGCCCGATTATGATGTTTTTGATGATGCCGATGATGATGAAAGGACACAATCACAAAGAGAAATAATCAATAGACCTTCAAGTCCTTGAAAAAGCCTTCCGTCCCTTCTTCAACCCATAGTCCGATGGCGCCTTCTTTGTCCGGTCCGTGTTTCAGGTCATTGACCACCAATACGGGATGCTTCGAATTATTCACGTAAAGTTCGGCATGTTCGCCGTCCACTTTGACTTTCAGATCGATCCATTCGTCCAGATCCATGTCAGCGTAGGATTCGTACTCGCCTGGACTTTCGGCTCTGAATCGGTCGAATTTGTAGTCGGGGTATGAGAAATATTGTGTGGATCGGTTCCTTCTCAGTTGGTTTTCATTCCTGCCGTTGGTTGGGCGAATGTATAGCGATTCAAAATGCTCGTTGTTTTCATCGATGCGGAACGCAATACCAAGGAACCCTCTGGCGAATTCAGGCGCGTCCGGCAAAAGACGGCTCAAAACCTTCACTTCTATCGTGCCGTTCTTGAAGGTGGTGCCGATTACTCTGGCATAGGTCGGCTCATCAAAAGCTTTTATTTTCGGATCTTTTATGACCCTAAGCACTTCTGTTCCGTCAAAATCGAGGTTGGTGATAAAGGAATTCACTGCGATAAAGTTCTCTGCTCTCATGGCTATGTTCATACTTTTTTTCCCCTTTACATGAATGATTTGTGCTGTTCTTATCATCAGTCTAGCATGATTTTAGATTCTGTAAATTACGCACAAAAAGGTAAGTATGTAAAAAGGACGCAAGGACAGTCGGAAATTCAGATTGTCCTTGCGTCCTTAAGTCACATTTGCCTTCGTTGCTTCATTATTTTTATGATCTTTCATCCTTTTCGGTGCTGTACAACATGCGCTCAATTCGCCTATCAGGGATCAACCAGAGCAATGCCAAAATCACGTACAGTGCCTGGGCTATCCAAGGTTGAATGATTGCTAACCCGGCAGCGATCATGTAGGCTAGCATGGATATTTTCCCCTTTGTGTCATTACCGATGGCTTGCTTGAGCGTCGAACTGCCCTGTTCAGTATTGATGATCAGTTTTTGCAGCACATTATAGGCAATCGAAGCCATCAGCAACACTATGCCATAAAGTGCTGCGGGCACCGTTGCAGAATGGTTTGCACCCATCCAACCAGATGCGAAAGGAACCAACGACAACCAAAAAAGCAGATGATGGTTAGCCCAGAGAACAGGACCTGTCACCTTTTGAAGAGTGTGCAGCAGATGATGGTGATTGTTCCAATAAATCCCGACATAAATAAAGCTCAGTATGTAGCTCAAAAACGTTGGAAAGATCACAAAAGTGACTCTATCCCTTGCTCTTCCGGAATCTTCAATTCCAGGACCATGATAGTGATGATAATCGCCAACACACCATCGCTGAAAGCTTCTAGCCGATTTTCCCCCATAGCAATTTCCCTTCTATAATATGCAGGAGCTCATTAATTTCAGTGGTTTTTCAGAAAGTAACGACCTTATCCGCCCACTCGACCATCTGGACGCAATCGATCATGGTGCTGATCGGGCAAACCTCCGAACCTTCCATGTTGCGTGACTTCAGACAGGTACCGCAAGCCAATATTTCTCCGTCCAACTCGGCAAAAGCTTGTACTTGTGTAGCCACATCGTATTTTTCGTGGGTCATGTTTTCGATTTCGACGGCTTCGCCCATCAGGAAAACTTTCACCTCATGTCCGGTCTTCTTCGCGGTCACGGCGAACCTCATGGCGTTCCAGGATTTTTCGTATTCCTTTGTTTCGATGATGATTCCTAATTTCATTTTGATTCCTCCAAATTTTTTTATTTGCCCTTATCTTTTGATTTGATGTACCTCTTAGCATTCTTGATGCCGCCAAAGTCGGAAAACATGGTGCTGATTTTCTCTTTTTCGATCTGTTTGGAATTCATGCCCTCGTATTTGGCTTCCTTCTTGAGCTTCAGGTAACTCTGCAGCCGTTCTTCGGTCAGTGTGCCTTCCGCTATCGCCTTCTTGACCATGCAGCCCGGCTCGTTTTCGTGCTGACAATCCTTGAATTTACATTGTGCCGCCAATTCATCGATATCGACAAACGTCCTCGCCAGGTTGGCGCTTTCCAAACCGAGTTCGCGCATGCCCGGCGTATCGATGATGCAGCCGCCCGTCGGAATGAGGAACAGTTCCCGGTTTGTGGTTGCGTGCCGGCCTTTGTCATCTCTTCTGATTTCCCGCGTTTCAATCAGTTCTTCCCCAAGGATCCGGTTGATTAAGGTTGACTTTCCCACACCGGATGAGCCGATGAAGACGACGGTCTGGCCCAGTGTGATGTATTTCAGGACGGCCGTATATCCGTCCTTGCTCAGGCTCGACGTGACCAGTACATCAACCCCGAAAGCAATCGTCTCAATTTCATGCAACTTTTCCGGGATATCCGCACATAGATCTGCTTTCGTCAGCACAATCACCGGTGTTGCCCCGCTGTCCCACGCAATCGCAAGGTAGCGTTCCAATCTCCGCAGATTGAAATCATTGTTGAGCGACATGCAGATGAAGACAATGTCGATGTTCGCCGCCACAACCTGAACATCATGCGCTTTTCCGGCTGCTTTCCGGATAAACACGCTTTTCCTTGTCAGTGTGTGGTGGATGATGGCATGGTCCTGGCTCCCCTCATTCCGGTCGATCATCACAAAGTCGCCGACTGCCGGATAGTCCGACATATCGACTGCAGCATGGCGCATTTTCCCGGATATTTCGGCCAGCATCTCCGATTCAGCGGTCGCAACCCGGTACAATTCCTTGTATTGCGCGATGACTCTTGCCGGATGCAGGTCCGGATAAAGAGTCGCTTCCTGCGCGAACCTGTCCGTGAATCCCAGATTTATTAATTTGTCAGGCATTTCATTCACTTCCTCTCAGAAATTACTTTAGCCTTGATGAATCAAATCAAATTATCAGGATACTTTACTGATCCTCCAATAAAAATTTGATAATATTCATGTGTTTAATCCCATTCCTTGAAAAATCAAATTTATCAAAAGATAAAACATATTTTGGAAAATGGTCATTCACCGAATCAAATGCTCCAAACTCTCGTTGAATAACTTTCTCATCAGCCAAAAGATAGGCCACTTGATAATAAGCACGGTCTTTACCATCCATTACAATAAAATCAACTTCTCCTTTAGGAGTTTTACCAACATATACATCATAACCCCTGTGAATGAACTCATTGAAAATGACATTTTCTATAAGTGCACCAATTTCAGTTTTGAATCCGGTATTTTTTATTGCAGCAAATCCTAAATCGGTCAGATAATATTTATCAGATCTGGTAAGAATTTTTTTCCCACGGATGTCGTATCGGATTGCTTTGTTTATTATGAGCGATGAAGTAATGTGTTCAAGGTATTGGTAAATAGTATCGGTTGATATTTTTTTGTTGATTCTTTCGAAATAATTGGAAATTGATTTTGCAGAAAATGTTTGTGATGTATTCAGTACCATGTACTCAATTATTCTGTTTAAGGTATCTATATCTTTGATGTTACCTCGTTGCATGATATCTCTTAATACAATTGAATTATATAGATCTCTTAAGTATACTCGAGTTTCTTCTTCTGTCTGCATCAAAAACCTTTGCGGCATACCTCCATAAATCAAATACTCCATAAAGTCATCATCCGTTACAGTATCTTTTGTTATTCCTTTAAATGTACACATCTCTCTGAATGAGAATGGCATAATCTTAAAGCTCACATACCTTCCGGATAAGTGCGTCGCTAATTCTCCGGATAATAATTTCCCGTTGGAGCCAGTTATAAATATACTGCAATTTAATGCTGCCCGAAATGAGTTTATTGCTTTCTCAAAATCTTTTACATTTTGAATTTCATCGAAAAATAAATAGTATTTATCAGTATCATTTATTTTTTCTTTGATGTATTTGTGTAAATCCAGCGCGGTTTCTATAAATGAATATTCTAAATCTTCGAAATTCAAATACACAATATGAGATTCATCAATATTTCTTGCCATCAATTCCGAAATTATTTGCTTTAATAAGACAGATTTCCCTGATCTACGCATACCTATGAGGACTTTCACCAAATCTGATTCGTAAAAAGGTCTAATCTTGGATAAATAGTGCTCTCTTATAATCATTATATATCACCCTCTTTTATTTCATTATAGCAGAAAAAACGGCTTTTCATTAGTTTTTATTTCGTCCAAACGAAATAAAAACAATTATTTGAATTTTATTTCGTTTGAACCGATATAAATTTTATCTATTATTGTAAAAAAGCGAGAAATGGTCATCCCATCTCTCGCTTGATTCTGTTATCAGTTACTGAATGTGACATCGACACTCCCGCGGCCGAGGGCTTGCACAAGCCCGGCTGGATTTTCAATATGCCCGATCGGAGTGTAGCTGTAAGAAGTCGAAAAATCTTTGTAGAAAATCACCAGACAGTCGGAACCGTACACCATCACATCCCCGGCTTTGATTCTGCCGACTCGTTGGGAATCCGTTGGCAAGGTCTCCGAAAGATAATGAAATTTTTCATTCCCATTCAGTTCATCCATTTTTAGAGTCATCGGCAGTTTGTCAATCAGTGCTTGCCCAGTTGCGTTGTCGTAAAGTGTTATCAGGTAACTGGCGTCCCCGATTTTGATCGTCATCTTTGGCATCTTATCATCCCCTTATAAGTGGATTTGATTCAGAAAAGTCCGATTCGAATTTTACAGATTTTCCGTGAAGAACGACTCCAGTTTATCGAACGGAATCAGATCGGTTCTGTCGTACAGATCCACGTGGCCAGCACCGGCAACTTCAACCAGTTCCTTCGGTTCGGCCGCCATTTTATAGGCATCCTCGCTGAAATATCGCGAATGCGCATGCTCACCGATGATGAACAGGATCGGTCTCGGAGAAATCGTCTGGATGTAGTTCATCAACGGGAAGTTCATGAAAGCCATGGCGCTCGTCTTCGTGAACGCGCCGATCGAGTTCGGGTGGAATCCGCGTTTCATCGCATAATAGCCGAAGAATTCACTGCTGATCGGATCCATTCCTTCAGGGATAGAATCCACAGGCTCGCTTGGGAAAGCAGGCGTCAATTCCGGTTCATCGCCCTGGAAATCTTTCCAGCGTTGTTCACCTAGTTGGTCAAAAAGCTGTGTGCGTTGCTCATCCGTCATGCTGTCTGCCCAACCGTAGCGCATCACCCGGCTCATATCGTACATGCTTACTGTGGCAACCGCTTTGATCCGCGTGTCGACCTGCGCCGCTGTCACTGCAAACCCGCCGCTGCCGCAGATGCCGATCACACCGATTTTGTCCCTGTCCACAAATGGACGCGTGCCAATGTAATCCACAGCTGCACTGAAGTCTTCGGCAAAGATGTCCGGAGACGAAACGTGTCTTGGAGCGCCGCTGCTTTCACCGTTATAGGATTCATCGAACGCAATCGCAACAAATCCGCGTTCCGCCATATTCTGCGCATAAATCCCTGCGCCTTGCTCCTTGACGCCGCCGTATGGTGTACCGACGATAAGGGCAGGATATTTTTGGGATGTATCGATGTCCTTAGATAAGTATAAATCCGCCGCAACGGTTATGCCGTAGCGGTTTTTAAAAGTGACCTGTTCAACCGTTACCTTATCGCTGAGTTCAAAAGTTCTGTAAGTATTCTCTGTCATATCATTTCCTCCAAATTATTCATGATTTTGTTCGTTTAATCTCCAAGCAGTGCGCTTAAGTAGATTCTACGACTTCACCTGAACATTAAGTCAAATGTTTTTCAGAGAATAATTTTATGGCGGTCGAAAATAGGAGATTTAGAACTGTCGAATCATTGGATGCTCACTTGTTTTTCTTAATTATCCTGTCAGCGGCTAGTTTACCCGTAATAATACAGGTGGGTGTTCCGGCTGGATTGTATGCCCATTGCCCTACTTGATAAATGTTCGGAATAGGCGTAAGTACTGATTTGTTCACTTGCTGCATTTTATAAATAACCGGGATCGGGGCTTCAAAAGACCAGCCCACGATTGCCCCACCCGTGCTCCCGACTCGGTTTTCAACACTTAAAGGTGTAAAGGAAAATTGTTTCTCCACTTTATCTTTTAACTCAGGGCATAAACTTTCAGAAAGCACACTGATTATTTTATCTTCGATTTCCCTTCTGAACTCCTCATACCAGCCGGATTCTTCGACTTTATAGAACAATTCCGCCTCCATAAGCAGGCTGACTATCAAACCCGTTTTGCCTTCCGGGGCCAGGTCAGAATCTCTCATAGCCGGGATGGCTATTTCATAAGTGTTGAATTCCAGGAAACGATCCAGCCAGGAAAGAACTTCGGTTTTATCCGTCTCTCCCCATTTTTCCAGCATTTCCTTGAGCTCACTTTTATTGATGTTGCCCAACCCTTTTCTGGATGGTGTGTAAAACAGATGCCCATTGAAGGACTCCTTAAAATAGGACACCGGCAAATCAATTTCCAAGTAGAGCGAGAAGACAGATTCGCTAGGCCTGCCTTTTGCCATCAATGCCTTTGTGGTTTCAAACTTTTCCCTTATTTTTGGGGCCAGGTTACCCAGACTGACAATATTGTAAAAAGTTTTTAGGTCTGCAGCCCAGACAAGGTCTTCATAATAGTATTCGTTGTTGTTCTCATCGACAATTACCTGTTGGTCGGCACAGATTTTTTTTACAACCGTGTTGGGGCGTATGTCACCTTTGAACGCTTGTATTTTTTCCACTAATGCTTCGGCAAGCTTGCCTGTCCCCCCTTTTGGGTACACATAGCTGCTGTACAACGTGAAATAACTCAATGCAAAAAATGTTGGTGTGCCTTTGAAAAAATGTTGTGAAATGATATCGATAAGGGACGGATCTTTAATAAGCTCCTTGAGATCCTCCTCACAAGGTTTGGAAAGCCTTTCAATCCTGCTCATCGCGAACAGGAACTTCGGTAACCATGGCAAAAGTTCTTTTAAAAAATACTTCTTATCCCTCTTGATATCTTTAAATAATGGATTATCGATGCCATAGATGATATCGATCAGCTTCATTATTCTGATCATGACTTTTATGAACTTATCGATATCCTCTACGCTATCTGGGTAGAGGCTCACCAACAAATCTCTGTATTCGCCAACAGACTCCGGACCTTCAATGCCGATGATTTTATCCTCAACGCCCAGGGAAACCTTGCTTGAGACAACCTCAATATCAAGATTCAAGTCTTTCAGCATCGCTAAAACGACTCCTAAAATGGCTCTGGCTCCAGCATCAAAAACAAAACCATCCCTTTCAAATGAATTTACCAATCCACCAAATTCAGCATTTTTTTCGATAAGCAAAATTTTCTTGCCTGCTTGGGAAAGAAACACCGCAGACGTAAGCCCGGCAAGTCCTCCACCTACAATTATGGCATCATATCTTTTTTGTTCCGCATTATTCATTCAAATTCCCCATTTTCAAGCTTATTTCCCACAGAACTATTGCATTCTCAACATCCAGAGCTGGTGGAGCAGGTTCTTCAAGCGTTGTCAGATTGAAAAATTCACCACTGATTGCTGCCAGATCTTCAGAAACCCCTAAACAGTACATCGCTTCTGCTGCAACCGAAACAGGGTTTAACGTTTTGTCCAATACATTCTTCTTGAACCACTTGTATAATGGACCATTATCCTGTCCTGTGGCTGTTTTTACAGCTCCGGGATGCATCGCATTGATGGTTACGCCCGACCCTCGGAAATACTCTTCAAATTTTATCATCGCTAAGAGTTCAGCGAGTTTGGCCGTACCGTAGCTTTTCAAACCGGAATAACGTCTTTTTGACCAATCCAAATCATCAAAACGCATCCCCCAAGCCGCAAAGCGGTGCCCTTCTGAGTTTACCAATACAATGCGACATTTCCCCTGGGATTTTAGTTTATATTTTAAGATGTAGTTCATGATGAAAGACGAAAGGTAGTTGACCATAAAGACTTTCTCGATTCCAGTTGAAGTGATTTGTCGCTTTGTAAGATAAATGCCGGCATTATGGATAATGATATCAATCGGTTTCTCAATTTCCAGCAAACGACGGGCAGCTTGATGTGTATCAGCCATGCTGCTGAAATCAGCCAAAATATAATCACACGTTACTTTGTACGCACTCTCGATTTCGTGCTTCAAAGCTTCTGAGCGCTCTTTGTTTCTGTTGATGCAGATCAGATCCGCACCTTTTGAGGCGAACTTATTGGCAACGGCATAGCCGATTCCGGAAGTGGCACCTGTTATGACAACCAGCTTGTCCTTGCAATCATCCGAACAAATCAATGGGCTTTTGGAGTTGTTTTTTATCATGGCCCACACATTGGACAAACGATATTCCTTAAAATATTTTCTGAATTTTATCCCATTATTTTTCATATCGTCACCCAAATTTTTTCTTCATGAATTTTCTGTATCTTTTACCGAATGACGGGATGTTGTCAAATATATCTCCCCACAGATCATAATAATCCCGTTGCTCAATAATTCTGCCCTGCTCATTTAGGGTTAATCTTGAAAGACCGTATAAGATGGAGCTGGGATATTTCTTATAGCTGATCGTCATCTCCCATTCGATGAATATATCATCCCCCTGCTGCACAACTTTAACCAATTTCATATTCAAATCTTTTGAGCGTTCTGTCAGTCTGTCCGTCATTTCCTTGAATGCCGCAATACCTCTGATCTCCTGTATGGTATCTCTGAAGTAAATAGTATCGTCATAGTAAGGTAAGATGTGTGACCAATCAGGATTTCCATCGGTATTGTAGGTTTTTGACCAGAGTTCTTTTACAAGTTCCAGCGTGAGTCTGTGCTCTTTTTCCGTTTCAAATTCTTCCATATACATCATCTCTTTCTGCATATTTTGAATTCAACTATTTACCATTATTTTAGCATATTGTTGCCAACATCCCTAGTGACGAAGTCTTCCCGACTTTGAGAGTCCGCAGTGGGATTGGCGAGCAAAATTCAGAAGAACTGCTCAGCGTGGTGCCAAAAATTATCGAATACGTGAGGTAGATCCGACAATTTGACACCAGTTTGAGCCGAGATTGTCGAATGTCATGAAACTTTTGACAATTCGACATCTTGCCAGACCGAGATTGTCGAATAACTGAGGAACATTAAACAATTTGGCCCCGCCCGCAGTCAAAAAAAAGCAAGAATGCAATAAATGCATTCTCGCTTTTTTTACAGATGTCACGTTGCTTAAGTTAATGATTTTGCCGCAAAGTCAGTCTTTGTTTCTTATTTTATTTAGAAAGAACCGTGGATAACGCGTTCCAGCAAGTCTGAAATTTGTTCTTTCGTTGCTTTTGATAATTCCAACGCATACCCTGATACACGAATGGTAGCTTGCGGATAATTCTCTGGATTTCTCAGCATTTCTTCCAGTCCTTCTTTAGAAAATACATTTACGTTTAAGTGATGTCCACCGTCTTTTCCAAAGTATCCGTCCAATAGCATCGTTAAGTTCTCTATTTGAACATCACGTTCTTTTCCTAATGCTTTCGGATGAACTGCCCATGTATAGGAAGATCCATCTTTGACATCTTCAAAATCGATCGTGCTTACTGATTTCAATGCTGCCAGCGCACCTTTGTAAGGGCTGCTGTAGCTTGGGTTAGCTCCCGGAGACAATGGAGTGAACGCCTCTCTGTAGCCTTTGTACTTCGCATCTTGTCCACTGAATAGAGCACCTGTTGCTTTTCCGTAAACGATGTTTGAAGTAATTGTCAAAATAGAAGTTGTAATTTCAGCATTGCGGTAAGTAGGTTGAGCTTTCAACTTGCCGACAAATTTCTTGATCAGCATGTCAGCAATTTCGTCTGCTGCTTTTTCGTTATTACCGAATGTCGGGAACTGATCGCCTTCAACAACATAGTCGATCGGGAAGCCTTCTTCGTCACGAACGACACGGACCTTAGCGTATTTGACGGCACTCATTGAGTCAGTTGCCAAGCCGATACCCGCAATACCCGTAGCCATCATTCTGTGGAGTTTTGTATCCAGCAAACCAAATTGAACAGCTTCGTATGCATATTTATCGTGCATGTAGTGGATGATATTCAATGCTCTTACATAAGTTGTCGCTACCCAATCCATGACAGCATCGATTTTTTCCATCAGAGTGTCATAGTCGAGGTATTCATCTGTGATTGGTTCCAGGCCATCGATAACTTTACTTCTGTTTTTCTCATCGTAACCACCAGTAACGGCATAAGTCAGGATTTTAGGAAGGGAAGCTCTGGCACCGAAGAATTGGATAGAACTACCCGTATCTCCTGCTGTCGGGCTTACGCAGCAAGCGATCGAAACGTCATTACTTCCATAATAGTGACGCATAACATCGTCATTTTCATATTGGATAGCACTTGTATCAATACTTACTTTTGCACAGAAGTCCTTGAATCCTTTAGGAAGTTTTTCATTCCACATCAAAGTCATATTAGGTTCTGGTGCGTTACCCATATTATAGAGTGTTTGCAAGAATCTGAATGTATTTTTTGTCACCAATGAATTGTTGTCATCAAGCATACCTGCAAATGTCAATGTTGCCCAAGTTGGATCTCCTGCAAACAAAGCTTCGTATTCAGGCGTTCTTAGTTGACGAACGATACGAACTTTCATTACCAAGTGGTCAATCAATTCTTGCGCTTCTTTTTCAGTCAAAGTGCCTTCTTGGAGATCACGCTCGATATAGATGTCCAGGAATTCTGCAATACGCCCTAAACCTTGTGCAGCACCATTGTCTTCTTTAACCATAGCCAAGAACCCGAGGTAAACCCATTGTACTGCTTCTTGTGCATTTGCTGCCGGTCTGCTGATATCGAAGCCATAAATTTTTCCTAATTCGATCAGTTTGCCTAATGCACGATATTGCGTTGAAACTTCTTCGCGCAAACGAATGTCTTCTTCTGTATACGTTTTTGCCTGCAAGGCGTTCCAATCGTTTAGTTTTTGTTTTTTCAAATAATCAACACCATACAATGCGATACGTCTGAAGTCTGGAATGATTCGTCCGCGACCGTAAGCGTCAGGTAATCCCGTAACGATCTTATTGCGTCTAGCCATGCGAATGTCATCATCGTAAGCATCAAAGACACCTTGGTTATGCGTTTTACGGTGTTCTGTGAAAAATTCATCCAATTCAGGATCAAGTTCATAACCATAAGATTTTAATGCGGTTTCTGCCATACGGATACCACCATAAACGTTCAACCCGCGTTTCAATGGTTTTTCTGTCTGTAAACCAACGATTTTTTCTAAATCTTTGTTGATATAACCAGCCGGATGAGAAGTTATTGTACTGATAACAGAAGTGTCTGCATCCAAAACCCCGCCATTAGCGATTTCTTGCTTTTTGAGTTCTACAATCTCTTGCCACAATTCATTTGTCGCTTCCGTAGGTCCTTCCAGGAAACTGTCATCCCCAACATATTCTGTGTAGTTATCTTTGATGAATTCTTGGACGTCAATACCGTTTTGCCATTGAGAACCTTTAAAACCACGCCACGCATTATTCATAAACGAATTCCTCCATATTTTTAGAAGTTTGTTTTTATGTTCACATTATACACCATCATGACTGATTTTTATAACAGTTATACTCATTTTTTAAAAAAAAGATGGAAACCCCGTTAAATAGGGATATTTCTGTTATATAACCAGATCGAAATCTGTATCACTTGTTATATAACTGATGACGTTTTCACGAGATTCACGCTTGTATTGTCGGTATTCCCATGAGGCATACGAGAACAATTGCACATTTCCCCCACTTTATCGTTAAGAGGTACATTTGGTTTTCATCGGTACGTGCAGTTTTTTAGCTGGAGCGACTTACTGTTTACATTCTACGACTTCACCTGAACATTAAGTCAAACGTTTTTCAAAAATAATTTGGAGGTTCGAAATAGAGCTTATGAAACTACAGAATGGCCTTAGATAATTTTATAACTGATGTGCGTTCTGCCAGCAGGGAGTCCATCCAAAGAAATGGTCAGACCCAAAATTACTTTCCCCATGTTCATTCTCCTGTCTGAATGTATTTTGCTAGCTTTGATTGGACACTTTAGCTTAGTCTTCCATGAAATAATCAACCAGCTTTTTGTATTCATCCTGCGCTGAGTAGCACGTATCCATCAGATACCCTTTCGCTGTTTCGAATTCCTTCAGGCCGCGGTAATAAAACAGTTTATGGCGTTCATCGATGACAAACGGCACTATTCCCCAGCGCAAGCATTCCTTGAACAGAATGATCCGTCCAACTCTGCCATTGCCGTCCTGAAACGGATGGATTGATTCGAACTGATGATGAAAAGCAATGATATCCTCGAATTGTACGGTTTCCAGGGAGGCATAATCTGCGAGTAACTTAGCCATCTCCCCCTTGACTTTTGCTGGGGAAACGGTTCGGTTGTCGCCGACCATATTCGGTTTTGCTTTATAATCACCAACTTTGAACCATTCCTTTCTGCTGTCGGAAGTATTCGATTTGATCAAACTATGGAAGGCTTTGATCATATCCTCCGTCAATTCCTGATCCGCCACATCAATCATATAATCAAAACATTGGAAATGATTGATTGTTTCGATGATGTCATCGACAGGAGTAGCTTCTTCCTTCGGCATCGCTATCGTATTCGTTTCGTAAATATAGCGCGTCTGCTCTTCCGACAGGATGCTTCCTTCTATCCGATTGGAGTTATAGGCAAGTTTGATTTGGGTCTGATGATACAGTCCGCCCTTCAACTTCATTCCTTTCTCTTCCCTCAAAAGCTTTAACAACGGTCGTTCCGACTGCTGTTCCATTTCCAAGATATCTCCGGGCTGGCAATGCAGAAATCTGCAGATGTCCTCGATGACTTTTAATGAAACCGGCTCATTCTTCGTCAGCTTTGCCATCGTTGCGGAAGATATACCGATTCGCTTTTGTAATTCCGTTCTTAGGATGTTTCGCTCCTCCAGAAGTTTAAATAGTTTATTATACTGGATCGCCATACAATCACCTCGCCCTGATTATAGCACGAAATGTTTATTTTTATAAAGATTAAGAAGCCAACCTTCACATTCGCGAAGGTCAGCTTCTTTCGGTACTATCTATCATCCATCGCCTGAAGTGCCAGTTCCAGCGACTTGATTCTTCTTTCCAGAAGGGTTTTCTGCGGACTGCCCGGCTTCGACTTGGCGTAGATGCCTTCGATTGAGGGCAGCAAACCCGCAAGCAGGATGCGGGCTTCCGCCAATTCCTCGTGGGTGTAAGGATGGGGCTTTTCCTCCCAAACTTGTTCCAATACAGCCAAGCCGATGCGGAGTGCCTCGAGCCGTTTCGCCACCAATGTCGTATTGGCGCCTTTATCGGTCATGCTGCTCAACGCATTTTCGGATTTTCGGATCGTTGATTGGAAGGATTTCAGTGATTCCGCTTTGATTGTTTCAGTCAGGATTTCCATAAGCTATGGCCCCCTTCTCCGTCGCAGTCGCTAAGTAGAACGCAAATCCGGCAACGATCAGCTCGGAGAACACAAACGCCGACCAGATGCCCGTCATTCCCCAAATGCTGCTCAATACGATCGCCATCGGCACAATTACTGCCAGTCCTCTCAGAACCGAAAGGACGAAGGCAGCGCGTGCTTTTTCGGTGGCGCTGAGGATCATTGCCGTCACGATGTTGATTCCGACAAAGAAAAATCCAAGAAAATAGATCTTCATTCCGCTGTCCGCCAACTTGAGTATCGCCGGATCATTTTCGTTGTTGAACAGGCCGATCAGCGCTTCCGAGTTAAAGAAGGTCCCCAGGTAAATCAAAGCGGCGATGAACCCCGCCGTCAACAAAGCATAGCGGTTCACGCGCCGGACCGTCTTGCGATCCTTCAATCCGTAGTATTTGCTGATGAGCGGCTGCACGCCCTGCCCCAGCCCTGTGAAGATCGCGACCGCCACAAAGGCAATGTTCGCGACGATCCCGTAGGCGGCAACCCCTTTGTTTCCCTCAAGCCCCAAAATCAACAGGTTGAAGGTCGTCAGCACGACCGCTGAGGACACTTCCATAACGAAAGTGGAAGATCCCAGATTGAGGATGTCCTTGATCGCCGGACGCGTCAGTTTGTGCTTCAAAATAGCAGGCCGGGATTCCTTTCTTGCGAAATGGATCGAGAGGATGCCCAAACTGATGATCGGGGCAAGACTTGTCGCAAAGGCGGCACCGAACATCCCCATTTTGAAAGGGAACAGAAAAATGTAGTCCAGGATGACATTCGAAACACTGCCGCCAAGCATCGCCAGCATGGCCAGTCTGGGATTGTTGTCGTTCCGGACGAAAGCCAGGACCGTATTGTTCAGGATGAAAAATGGCGCAAACACCATAATCGTGGCCATATAGGCATGCGTCAAGGGCAATGTGACCGCATCGGCACCCAAAACCGCTGACAATGCCCTCGAACCGAACAATCCGAGCACAGCGAACAGCAAGCCTGCGAGAGTGCCCAGCTTAAGCGCTCCTGCGAAAACCGCTTCTGCTTCTTTGTGTTTGTTCCGGGATTTCAGGATGCCGAAACGGGCAGCCCCGCCGATGCCGATCATCAAACCGATACCGTGGATGATGCTGAAGACCGGGATGGCGAAATTCAATGCCGCAATCCCGGTGGCCCCCAACGCTTTTGCGATATAGTAGGTGTCGGCCAATATGTAAAACGATACGCCGATCATCCCCAGAATATTCAGGCTGACGTACTTTGAGAAGTCCTTCAATAATGATTTTTCCATGTTGCAGTCTCCTTCCGACAAAAAAAAAGGTGTCCCGGAAATACTCCTGCGAAGACCTATCGGAGTATTTCTGAACACCTTGGACTCCCTACCCGGTGGCAGAGAGAGGATTGTCTATTTGATTAACGTCTTTTGATTATAATTTTTTTGAGACTGATTGTCAATACCGCCATGGCATTCAGACAGTTCGAATGGATGACTGCTTTTTTCAGCATCAAAGATAAGCAACCAACCCTATTGTCAGTGCATTATTTCCCTGAACTACTCCCCAAGCGGTTTATACTCCACTGCAAGACCTCTTTGAACACCTGGTCGACCTGCAATACGTTTGGACCATTCCAATAGATGAGGGTATTCATCCAGATTCAAGAATTCATAAGATCCTTTGTATAGTTTTCCTAAAGCTAAACGACCGTACCAAGACCATATGGCAATATCTGCGATGGTATAGGTATCACCAGCTATATAAGGGCGTTGCGCTAAGGTTTTATCGAGCAAATCCAGTTGCCGTTTCGTCTCCATCGTGAAGCGATCAATCGGGTATTGCATAGCCTCTGGAGCGTATGCGAAAAAGTGTCCAAATCCTCCACCAACATAAGGCCCCGCCCCTATTTGCCAGAACAACCAATTAAGGGTTTCGGTCCGGCCATGGATATCAGTTGGAATCAGTTGGTCAAATTTCTCGGCTAAGTAAAGAAGAATGGAACCCGATTCAAAAATTTCCACACGCGGACTCAGACTTTGGTCAACCAGCGCCGGAATTTTGGAGTTCGGATTAATCTCGACGAAATCCGAACCGAACTGGTCACCTTCCCCAATATTGATAGTGTACAAGTCATAGTCTGCGCCCTCAACCCCCAATTCTTTCAGTTCTTCGAACATGATCGTTACTTTTATGCCATTCGGCGTTCCCAATGAATAGAGTTGGAACGGAGCCTCTCCGACTGGTAATTTTTGCTCGAAACGACTGCCGGCTGTTGGACGGTTGCCCACTTTATTTGAATTCTCTTCTTCCCACTCCCACACTTTTGGTAATTCATATGCCGTCATCATACCACTCCTCTTAATATTTATTCGTAGCTTCATCATACTACTCATGCGCCACTGTTCCCAAATTTTTGCTTATCCAACTATCGCAATTATTGGTCACCTTATGGTTTCTTTGGTTCATCTATTTTTCCGCCAACGTTTTTATGCGCTCCAGTGCTTCTGGAATCCTGATACGGAATGTCTCTTCTTGTTCTTGGGGAACGTCGATTTTGACAATTAATGTGGTCACGCCATTTTTTTCAGAAAGGGAATAACTCTCTGTGCCTCCGGTCCACTCTTTTTCGCGTTCCTGCTGCCCGCTTTCTTTTGTGTCCGCATTGTGCCTGAATAATACGTACTCATTCGGACTAAGTTTTGCTATCAGACTGGTAACACCGTAACCATTTAGGGATGACAGGAACTGGATTTCATTTCCTTCTGTCATGATGCCCTTCATGTAGGTTCCTTCATCAATAAGACTTGCCCAGTCACGGAATGTCGCATCATCCCAAAGCGTTGCCCAAACCTTATCTTTAGAGGCATGTATTTCGATTGAGAACTCCATGTTTTTCATACTTTCCTCCTTAATTAGCGTCTAACAGCTGTAATTTGCTTGATGGAAATCTTGAACGTATACTTTAGTTAGGGCATTCACAAAACAATTGTCCGTCCCCTCTGGTTATTATTATACGTCTTCATCCAGTTACATAACAAAATTTAAACAGATTGAAAGCTCTCCGGCTCTTCCGAATAAAGTATGATACATGGAGGTAATTTTATGTCTGAGCAAGTAACCGTTGAAACATTGAAGGACTTTCTGGAAGCATTCAATCGTCACGACCTGGATGCCATCATGAGCTATTTTGCAGATGATTGCATCTTCTATATGCCCCGAGGAGCCAAACCACGCGGCAATCGCTATGTCGGAAAAGCGGAGGTTAGAGCAGGCTTGGCAAGTCGATTCGAGGGTATCCCGGATGTGCATTATGGAAACGATCAGCACTGGATCTGCGGTGATTTGGGAGTATCGGAGTGGATTCTCACCGGTACAACTAAATCAGGGCAACAGCTTGAAGTGCGAGGAGTTGATCTGCTCGAGTTCGCTGGAGGAAAGATTATCCGCAAGGATTCTTTCTGGAAGATACTGGAGTGAAGGACAATGTAAAAATGGCAGACAGGTTATTTGTTAGTTTATTTCATCTGGACTGGGATCGTAGCATTCCTGTTTCCTGTTCTTTTTGGGTTTAAATAATTTGTTGCGTTAAATGTATACAAAACAGGGGGTGCCCCAAAACTATTAAAAAAGTAGTTTTGGGGCACCCCTTCTTCTGACAGCATTACTGAAGCAGTTCAAGAAATACAAAATGAGAGCCTCATCCATCTAACCCTGAACGATAAATCGAAAACGAAGAGGCTCGGACTGGCCTCTTCATTTTGTGCTTTAATTCTTTGTATATCAAATTTCTCGAAAACTCACGCGTTAATGGAGCGGATTTGATTCAATACAAACGTCAGTAGCATTTAAATAATTTATTATACGCTATTTTTTTGCATCCATAATAAATAAAGAAGCATCTTGGTTCATGAATAGTTTGGTTCCACTGTAGATGGTTTTGCTTCGGATATCCTTGTAGCCTATTTTCAGCATCGATTCTTTGAGCTGCTCTTGATCGAATCCGTTATGGACCAAATCTGAAACGACCTTATCATTCTTATTGAAATCGACAATCAGCAAGTGGCCTTCATCATTCAAAACAGCGTGGAGTTTGGCCAGAAGTGCCTCATAATCCTGAATGTGCAGCAGCACCTGTGCCATGAAAATATAGTCAGCGCGGAAATCGGGTTGGCTCGACGTTTCAAAATCAAAACACAAGGTACGTGCATTCAAAGCACCCGCATCAGCAATTTTCCGTTTTACGATATCAAGCATGTTCTCTGAAGTATCCATAAACAGCAGCGATTCAAAATCGCTCAACATATTCATTCCGACCAGGCCGGTTCCGCATCCAAAATCAATCGCCTTTTTACTTTTGGTTTCACCCAAATACTCTTTGATGGCGTCTGAAGCAACCTTTGCGATGTGGTGTCGTTCTGGATTATCATAACTGTTCGCTATGCTGTCAAATTTATCGGTGTTTCCCATATTGTGCCTCCTGTATTATTGAAGGATTTACCCATTGTTCTTAGTTATTTGCAAGCAATGTACACGCAATTGATTCTTCAGTCCCATGAGTTAATAGGATACCACATTTACACGAAGGGTCATGGGCTATCTGTTTCCATCATACTTAAATTTGGGCAAATATTTCCCCGTATATTCCATGTACTTTTTATATTCATCGCCGAAATAACCTATCAACATTGTTTCTTCTTTCGAAATTCTTAGCGGAGTCCACAAGATCATCAGTGCCGTGAAGCCCACAAAAAACGCATTAGCCGTATAGACTGCAAGGCCTATTGACCATATTATCATGGCGGTATATATCGGATGCCGCATCACGCTGTATGGTCCAGAGGTGACCAGTGTATGCTCTTCCTGTATCCTTAGATTCACGGACCAGTTCTTGTCCAAAACTTCCTGCGAATAGCTCCAAAAAATCAAGCTGATTGAAGAAACGATGACGCCAACCCATCTTAAACCGCTCGGCAAATAAAACTGGAACCAGATATTATATGTTGGAAAAAATGTATATATTACAATCACCACAGCCAACAGTATCCCGGCGATGACCCTGAATGCAAACAAAAACTTCCCTTCATTCTCAATCGCCTCGTGATCAGGTGATAGTTTGGCTCCCGATTTTTTTGCTCGAAATGCCGGAAGTATACGATTGAAAATCACGATCAATATCAGATGGGTCCAGAAAATTAACCTGAACGAAAACTCTGCATTCAACTTGTCACCCCTCTTCGCTTATTTACTCTTGGGGCATTATCGATGGTGGATATGGTTCAATCAATTTCAGTTTATCCGCTGAACAAAGTAGCCAGCACCTCTTCCGCACTCATATCCGTTATGCCGTCCGGGTCGCTCAACAATGCATTGCCGGATACATCCCATGACAAATACCTGATTCAAGGTTTCTTCATCACCATGATGCTTTATGAATCCAGATAATAACTATTTTTTATAGTATTTGTCGATTCCTCCATACCCAATAAGTTTGTTTTCCTTTGTTTTCCTGATAAAGTTATCCAGACGTTTTTTGAACTCCATAGGACGCTTCCTCGCTCCATCAATATAGGCAATCCGAATCCTTTTGTAGGCTTCCGGAAATTTTTCATAGTTCTCCCAAGCCTTTTTATCACACCTGATTAGTTCAAGAATATCCGCAGGAAATTCGTAGGGTACTCTGATTACTTCAAGAATGGTGTCTCTGACCTTAGGATGAATCATCCCCTGTGTCTCAAGCCAAATCAGCCTTTCAATATTTGCTCTAGAGTATCCACTGCCCTTTCTTCTTGGAGAGAACCGCTGAACTCTATGTAATGAATCTAATTTCTTAACAGTGCTGTCAATCCAGCCGAAACAGAGTGCCTCTTCCACTGAGTCGTTATAGGAAAGACCTTTCTCTCCTGACTCTTTTTTTGGAAACACGAGCCATATTTCCTTTTCTTTTTCGAAGTTTTCAGTAAGCCATTCCCTCCACTTATTCCTTTCACTTGTATAAAAGGTGTTTGAAAGTCCCATTTATTCTCCTCCCCGTACTATTTCCATACCTGCAGTGTCTGCGGGAACAAGTCCGTCGGCGCTGCATAAGCTGTAGCCGCCTTCGTGGAATAACTGCGGTCGCGTGCCAACGTAGCTGGGTTGGACGATGCTGGGGCTATTCTCAAAGCCGCTTTGATAAACGAGTTTGGTCCTTCACAATCATTATAGCCCCTTTGGAAGGCTATCGCTAAGCGCGACTTCTTTTTGGACTCATAAAAAGCCGCAAGGACAGTCACTTTACATGACGGTCCTTCCGGCTTTCTACTTTATTCTATTTATTTGTTGCGTGTCAACGCAACGACAGATTCTACATGTAGTGTTTGCGGGAACAGATCCACTGGTTGGATGCTGCCTACGCTGTAGCCACCTTCGTGGAACAGTTTCAGGTCGCGTGCCATTGTAGCTGGGTTGCAGCTGACGTAGACGATGCGCTCAGGAGCGATTTCCAAAGCAGCTTCGATGAAGGCCGGTTCCAAGCCTTTGCGTGGAGGATCGACAACCAAGACATCCGCTTTGACGCCTTCAGCAGCCCATTTCGGCATCACTTCTTCAGCAGCACCGACTTCGAAGGTGATGTTGTCGATGTTGTTTGCTTCAGCATTCATTTCAGCCATCTTCACGGCATCAGGAACAACTTCCATCGCATAAACGTGTTTCGCTTTTTCAGCCAATGACAGGGAGATCGTTCCGATTCCGCAATAGGCATCGATGACGGTTTCTTCGCCTGTCAATTGTGCAGCTTCGATCGCCAATTTATAAAGTTTTTCCGTTTGAATCGGGTTCACTTGATAGAATGAACGGGAAGAGATAGCGAATGTATGGCCCATCAATTTGTCGTGGTAGACATCTTCACCGTGCAATACGATCGTTTCGTCACCTAGGATGACATTGTTTTGCTTCGGGTTCACGTTTTGGACGATGCTGACCACTTCCGGTAAAGCTTCCAAAATAGCCGGAATGATTTTGCTTTGCGGGAACAGTTTCGCCGTACGCGTCACCAAGACAACCATCATTTCGCCTGTGTAATAACCGCGGCGGATCATGATGTGACGGATATTTCCGGTATGTTTTTTCTCGTCGTATGCTTTCACGTTGAATTCTTGCAGAATGTCACGGACTTTTACGATGGCTTCATCGATTTTTGGATCCTGGATCTGGAAGTTTTCCATCGGGATCAATTCATGTGTGTTGGTGCGGAAGAATCCGGTAACCAATTTGCCGTCTTTTTGACGCACTGGGATCTGTGCTTTGTTGCGGTATCCCCATGGATTTTCCATTCCGATTGTCGGTTTGACTTCGACTTCAGGCATTTTGGCAATGCGTTTCATCACTTGTTCAACATTGTTCTGTTTGAAAGCCAATTGGGCAGAGTAACGCAGATTCTGCAACGGCATCGTACCAACGCGTGTTCCTTTAATATCGCGTGTCGGGATGCGGTCAGGAGAACTGCTCAGTCTTTCCTCAATGCGGGCGAATCCAAACGATTTGCCGACTTTGGTCACTTTGATGTTGGCCCGTTCGCCCGGTAGTCCATCCGCTACAAATAATGGATAACCCTCAACTTTTGCGACACCCATACCTTCTGACGTTAAGTCCTCAAATGTTACAGTCATCTTCTCATTTTTTATTACCGGTGCTACCGTATATTGTTTTTTCATGTGTACTCCTCAGTTCATAATTTTTCATTCGGATTCATTATACCAAAAAAGAAGGCTACCCGATACAGCAAGCCCATTTGTTTGGAAAAAATAAGTACATTCTCATAATATCGACTGATGCGACGCGTCTTATCGATAGGAAGTTTCGCTCGCGTTCAGTATAATAGAAGTGTATAAACCAGTTACTGACGGGTACAGGAAGAAAGCGAGGATAACAAAATGAGCGGACAACGGATTGTTCCCTTTTTGACGTTACCGGGGACTGCAGAAGAAGCGATGCACTTTTATGTTTCCATTTTTCCGAATTCCAGCGTGACCTCCCTCACCAAAATCGATGAGGATGAACACGGGGAAGGCGGCCGCGTGATCAATGAGCAGTTTGTGTTGAATGGCCAGGATTTCATGGCAATGGATATGGAGGAAGATTTTTTGCCGGATATGACTTGGGCCGTTTCCCTCTACGTGGACTGCGAAGATGAAGCCAGCTTCGACAACTACTTTGATTCCTTATCCGCAGATGGCGTTGTGATGATGGGACCTGAAGCCGTCGGGGAATTGCGGGCGGTAGCTTGGGTGACCGACCAATTCGGCGTCACTTGGCAATTAGTGTGGAAATAATACGAATGGGCTGCTCCGGTTGGGGGCAGCCCATTCTTTGCGATTATCGGACAAGACCTGGCTGAATCGCTTGCCGGGTGCCCGATTCTTTGCCGTTATCGGACATTCTCGGGCATTTTTGCTTCTCAGTTGTCTGATTCTTCATAGTTATTGGACATCCTAGGGCATTCATGCTTCTTGGTTGTCCGATTCTTTGTGGTTATCGGACAACCCCGGACATTTCGCCTGCTATTCTTCCGCCAATAATGCCGGCAGGTCCGCAACGGTGTCCAGATTGACCGACCCGACTGCTTTGCCATCCTCCAGTCTGATCAGGACGGGCACGAACGCGACGTCGTAGGTATCCAGCACTTCGTTGTAGTTGGCATCGTTGACGCGCTTTTTCGTATTGTAGTAATAAGCGGTCTGCCCTGTTTCCGCCAATTCCTCTTCCAGGATTGGACGGAATTCCTTGCAGTAGGGGCAATCATCGTAGCCGAAATAGAGGTAGGCCACATCCTTCGCGACCACTTCTTCGTATTCCGTCTCATTTGCGATGGCCACAATTGGTGAATTCGCCTCTTTTCCGCAGGCCATGAGCAGCATCAGCAGTCCGCTCAAAAATAATAAGGACAAAAATTTCTTCTGTTTTCTCGGCATACGGCAGGTCCCCTTTTTCGTTAAAGTCTCTTTTTCCCAGTATAGCAAAAAATGCCCGATACCTCTCATCATAACACCGAGAGGCCGGGCATTCTTCTTATTTTCAATTTTTAATTCTTAATTCTTAATTCTTGCCATCGTAAGGCAAACGTTTGTCGTTCACTTCATCCGGGTGCAAGGTTTCAACTTCCTTCATGAAGCCAGTACCGGCACCTTCAAGAATGTCTTCATCTACTTTTTCGATCGGATCAGCGTAATCGGATGTATTGCCGATGATTTTGATGTGTTGCTGGTGGTTCGTGAACAAAGTCGGTGCATCACCGCCGTATTCACCATCCAAGTTGATCATCAAGCGGGACCCGTCCATGGATTCTGCCTTCACAAAGCTGGTATGTGTGTAAAGGACATTCGAATTTTCCAGATGTCTGCCCCCGTTCAACACTTGGGCCAACAGTTGCAGGATTTCGAAGATATTCGCTGTCTTCACGACAAATAGCGTGAACTTGCCGTCTCCCAAAACGATATTCGGATCGATCGTTTCAAAGCCGCCGACTGAATTGGTCAAGGCCACGAAGAACATGGATGCCATACCGTCGTAAACGCCGCCCTCATATTCGATACGCATATGCATCGGTTTGAGTTGTGGGATTTTTTCGGCGCCTTTCACCAAATAGGCAAGGTAGCCGAAAATGGTCTTGAGTTTTGCCGGGACGTCATAGGTCAGATCCGTCAGATAGCCGCCTGCTGCGATGTTAATGAAATAAGTATCATTTGATTGACCGATGTCCATCGGGATGACATTTCCGTCAGCGATGACGCGGGCTGCATCCAATAGATTTGAGCGTGGAATCTTCAAAGCACGGGCATAGTCATTTGTGGTCCCCGCAGGTATGATGCCGACTGTTGGTCTGTGGTCCAAACCGGCGATGCCGTTGATGACTTCGTTTACGGTACCGTCTCCGCCTGCTGCAACGATCAGATCAAAACCGGCCAAAGCGGCACGTTCTGCTTCTTTTGTTGCGGAAAGTGGTTCGGGTGTCGTGGCATAAGCACTGGCCTCATAGCCTGCTTCTTCCAATATTTGAAGGATGTCAATCATGCTTTTTTTCAGCATTTCTCTTCCGGAAGTAGGATTGTAAATTACTCTTGCTCTCATTCTTTTCCTCATCTTTCTAGGCTCATCTGTTATATGGGTCACAATTTATCTTTTCTTATCAAACCACTCAATTAATGATTATATCACCAAAATCATAATAATACTAATTGCTGAACTGGAAATAGATAGCTTTGTTGCAGTTTTTTTGAGAGTTAATTTATTCAGAAAAAAGCCTATATTGTGTTTTGCACAGAACCGGGAACTTTTCGCAGAAAATTAAGCAGATACAAAGGATCGAATTCCCGGCGAGACTGGCTTCATCGGGAATTGCGGGTATTTTGCATGTCGATTTCCCGGTGAGGATGGCCTCATCGGGAATACTGGGCATTTTTCTTGTTGATTTATCGGTGAACGCTGTCTCGCCGGGAATTCGAAGCATATTTCTTGCCTATTTCCCGGCGAGCTTCATTTTGATTGTGAGTGAAAAAAAGCCAACCTCCGGAAGGAAGTTGGCTGGAATGTGTTCAAACGCAAACGCGTTCTGAATCCCGAGAATAATGAGCATCAATTCTCTTGGTACAAAGATTGCCAAAGACCTCAAACGTCGCACTGTGACGTTTGAGTGCCTAAGCTGACATTACGTCACGTCCAAAAAGCGGCCGTTCTCGTAATATCCTCTTAGTGCTCGATTCCTAGAGCGGGATTCATCTCGCTCTATCTTTTTTCTAACTCCTGCGCGAGTAGTTGGTTGACCATGCCTGGGTTGGCTTGGCCTTTGGTTTGTTTCATGATTTGGCCTACGAGGAAGCCTTTGGCGCGGTCTTTTCCGGCTTTGAAGTCGTCAACGGATTGTTGGCTGTTGTCCAAAACGGCGTTGATGATCGGCAATAGTTGCGATGGATCGCTCATTTGGATCAGGCCTTCTGATTCAACGACTGCTTTGGCGTCGCCGCCTTTTGTTGCCAACAGGCGGAAGACTTTCTTGGCGATCTTCGTGCTGATGGTGCCGTCTTCGATCAACGTGATCATGCCGGCAAGGTTAGCTGGCGTCAGTTTCGTGTCGGCCAGTTCCACTTTTTCGCTGTTCAGGTAGGCGGAAACTTCGCCCATCAACCAGTTGGAAGCCAATTTGGCATCGGCGCCGGCAGCGATGGTGCCTTCGAAGAAGTCGGACATTTCTTTCGAAAGTGTCAATACCATTGCATCGTACTCAGGCAGATCGTATTCAGAAATGTATCTTTGACGGCGTTTTGCAGGCATTTCTGGGATGGATGCTTTTACGCGGTCGATCCATTCTTGGGAAATGGTCAACCCTGGCAGATCCGGTTCCGGGAAGTAGCGGTAATCACTTTCGCCTTCCTTGACACGCATCAGGATCGTTTCGCCGGTTGTTTCATCGAAACGGCGTGTTTCTTGTTGGATGACGCCGCCAGCATTCAATACTTGTGCTTGGCGTTTTTCTTCATGAGCCAAACCTCTGCGGACGAAGTTGAAGGAGTTCAGGTTCTTCAATTCCGTCTTCGTACCGAATTTTTCTTGGCCGAATGGACGGATGGAAATGTTGGCATCGCAACGCATGGAGCCTTCTTCCATCTTCACATCGGATACGTCTGTGTACATGATGATTTGGCGTACGGCATCCAGATAGGCATAAGCCTCTTCCGGAGAGCGCATATCCGCTTCCGATACGATTTCGATCAATGGCGTTCCTTGACGGTTCAAATCGACATAGGAATAGCCGTCCGATCCGTGCATGTTTTTGCCGGCATCTTCTTCAAGATGGACGCGCTCGATGCGGATCTTTTTCTTGACGCCTTCCACTTCGATTTCAACCCAGCCGTCATGGCCGATCGGGTTATCCAATTGCGAAATTTGGTATGCTTTCGGATTGTCCGGGTAGAAGTAGTTTTTGCGGTCAAAATGCGTTTCTGTCGAGATTTCGCAGTTCAAAGCCAAAGCGGCCTTCATGCAGAATTCGACTGCGCCTTTGTTGATGACCGGCAAGACGCCTGGGTAGCCCCAGTCGATGACGTTTGTGTTTGTGTTCGGTTCTGCCCCAAAGTGTGCTGGAGATGGGGAGAACATTTTTGATTCAGTTTTCAATTCCACATGGACTTCCAGTCCGATGACTGTTTCATAATTCATAATGTTTTCCTCCTACAGGTTTGGGTGTTGGTCAATATAATCGTTCGCTTGTTCCAATGCAAACGCGGCTTGATAGATTTTTGCTTCTTCGAAGTAGTTACCGATCAATTGGATACCGATCGGCATGCCGTCAGCCGAGAAGCCGCCAGGAACGGAAATGGCCGGAACGCCCGCCAAGTTGATTGTTACGGTCAACAAGTCATCCATGTACATAGCCAACGGATCGTCGTTCTTTTCGCCGATTCCGAAGGCAGTCGTTGTAGTGGTAGGTCCCAGAATCAGATCGTAGCCTGCGAAGATGTTCGCGAAGTCGCGTTTGATCAGCGTGCGGACCTGACCCGCTTTTTTGAAGTAAGCATCGTAGAAACCGGCGCTCAATGAGAAGGATCCCAACATGATGCGGCGTTTCACTTCCATCCCGAAACCTTCGGAACGGCTCTTGATGTACAATTCTTCCAATGAGTTCACATTGTCTGCGCGGTAGCCGTAACGCACGCCGTCGAAACGTTGCAGGTTGGAAGATGCTTCCGAAGAAGCGATGATGTAGTAAGCAGGGATTCCGTAAGCCAAAGTCGGCATGCTGACTTCTTCCACGGTAGCGCCCATTTCTTCGAATTGGGCAGCTGCTTTTCTTACAGCCTCTTGGATTTCAACGGATACGCCCTCTTGGAAATATTCCTTCGGCAAGGCGATCTTCATGCCCGCAACTTTTCCGTTCAGGTTCGCGCTGAATTTCGGCACTTCCATGTTTAAGCTGGTGGAGTCTCTCTTATCGTAGCCGCTGATCGCTTCCAACAACAAAGCGTTGTCGGTTACGTTGCGCGTCATCGGGCCGATTTGGTCAAGGCTGGACGCAAATGCGATCAAGCCGTAACGGGATACGCGGCCGTATGTCGGTTTCATGCCGACGATGCCGTTGAAGGCAGCCGGTTGGCGGATACTTCCGCCTGTATCGGAACCCAAGGAAGCGACAACTTCGCCGCTGGCAACCGCCGCAGCGGAACCACCGGATGATCCGCCGGGAACTTTGGTCAGATCCCAAGCATTTTTGGTTTTTTTGTAGTAGGAGTTTTCCGTACTTCCGCCCATGGCAAATTCGTCCATGTTCAGTTTTCCGACGTTTACAGCGCCGGCTTCCTTCAATTTCGTGACGACTGTTGCGTCATAGATCGGCATGAAGTCGCCCAACATACGGCTAGCCGCTGTTGTTGTCACGCCTTCTGTGACGATGTTGTCTTTGATCCCTAAAGGAATACCGTTCAGGACATTGCCGTCAGCATAGCCTTTTTCGTCAGCTGCTTGCGCTTGTTTCAAGGCGCCTTCTTCGTTCAAAGCCAAGAATGCTTCGACTTTTCCGTCTGTTTCAGCGATGCGTTTGAAGGCTGCTTGAGTCAATTCCACGGAAGAGAATTCTTTGTTGACTAAACCTTCATGCAGGCTCGTTAGCGTTTCATTGAAAATACTCATGCGCCTTCCACCTCGTTATCTAAAATTGCCGGCACTTGGATCATGCCGTCTTCGGCTGTCTTGACGTTTTTGAATAAGAGGTCGCGATCCGTACCAGGTTCCGCTACATCCTCACGCATGACATTCTTCAATGCATAGCCATGGGAAGTCACGGGTACATCCGTTGTATCGACTGCTTCCAATTGTTCCACCATGTCGATGATGTCGCCCAATTGTTCTGTAAAGTGTTTAATTTCGTGAGGAGCGAATTCCAGCTTGGCCAGTTTTGCTACGTGACGCACTTGCTCTTCAGTGATTGCCATGTAATACCCTTCTTTCTGTCGTTTTGTGTAGTCATCGTTTTTTTACATACCTATTCATTTTAGCATAAAAATCATCGGTTTGTGGGAGTTTTCGCATGTTTCAGTCATTTTCTGAAAACAGGCACATGCTGCTCTCTGTTAATCGAAGATGTGGTAACTGAAGCCTTGGCTGTCGTTTTCTCTTGTGAGGAACGATTCGATGCCGTTGATAGATTCAACCGTGATCTCAACCGGAATGTTTTGGGGCAGGAATCGCCCTGCCGCATCCGTTACGTGCTGTGTGAAGGCGATGATTTCCGTTTCCCCATAGAACTGCGTCGTGATGTCGATTTCAAGAGACATCAGTTGTCCATCGATGTATTTGCCTTCTCCGACGATTCCGTTCAGATTCGGGAAGAAATCCTGCACTTCATTTTTGAAGTTGTCAAAGTTGGAAGACTCTTCCGTCTGCGTTCCGCTTTGCAACGGGAAGACCACTTTGCTTTCATTACGGGTGATCCATTCGCCGATCGCATTCCCTTCCGTGGAGACGCCTTCGTACAGATAGACGCCGCCGACCGGGCTGTCCTGCGCCGATTGCTCATAAATGCCGATGACGATCGGGATACTCTCCAATCCCTCGGTTTGGCGCAAACGTGTAATGATCGTATCCGCATAGGATTTTGCCTGTTCTTCCAGTTTATCACGGGAAATGGCTTGCTCCATCGGCACATCGTTCACTTGGTAATAGTCGACCGAATTCATCGCCAGTCCGATGGCCATCCCAGCCAATTCGAAGCCATTTTCATTTTGGATCATATAGTCCTGTTCCAAAATCTGCTCCAGATAGATCGGCTCCCTGGTTGCCGCGTCGGTGCTGCCGTTGTCGGTCGGATTCAACCCGTCCGGATTGGAGTCGCTGTAACGCCCCAACCATAACCTTGTCGTTTCATAATCGATGACTTGGCCTTCCTGAAAAAAGTATTGGTCAGTCGGAAAAACATTTTTCGCTACATCCAACAGATCGGCCTCAAAGTCTTTGATATTGGATGTCGAGTTCAACGAGAGGCTGACGCCGCGATTCTGGCTGAATTGGTACTTGCCGTCCACGATCAAGGCCGGATAATAGTCGGTCGACAACTGATTCTGTGTCGTTTGGACAGTCACTTTTTCAGGACCGGTATTGGTTGTGTTCTCCGTCGTTTGCGTCTCTGATAGCTGTCCACAACTGGCCAACAGGAACATCGCTGCTCCAGAGACAGCCATAAAGATGACGCTTTTCGCTTTATTCACTGCTGTCACTTCTTTCCAAGTTTTTCACCATATCTTCTTCTGTCCAAACAGGGATGCCCAAAGATTGGGCTTTTGCCAATTTGCTGCCGGCATCTTCTCCGGCGACGATCCAGTCGGTCTTTTTGGAGACGCTGCCGGTCACTTTGCCGCCGAGTGCTTCGATCATTTCGGTCGCTTCGGTTCGGTTATAGTGCGTCAGTTTGCCCGTCAATACGACCGTTTTGCCGTTCCAAATGGAATCGACCGCAGCCACTTCAGCTTTTTTCTTGCCGAGGTATGTCAGATTCACGCCGTTCGCTCGGAATTCTTCGATCAGGTCCTTCACTTCAGGCAGTTGGAAATAGGCCACGACGCTGTCCGCGATGATGTCGCCCATGCCTTCGACGGCCATGATTTCTTTTTTCGTCGCCTGCATCAGGCGATCGATGGTTTCAAATTCCGCTGCCAGGCTGGCTGCCGCTTTCGAGCCGACATGACGGATGCCCAAGCCGAACAGCAGGCGTTCGCATGAGTTCCCGCGGCTCTGATCGATGGCCGTCACAATATTATGGGCGGACTTTTCTTTGATCTTATCCAATTGATAAAGGTCTTCTTCCGTCAATTTATACAGGTCGGCTACGTCCTTGACGAGCCCTTTTTCGAACATCTGGCTGACGACGCGAACGCCCAGACCGCTGATGTTCATCGCATTGCGCGAAACGAAGTGGGATAGGCCCTCTTTGATTTGGGCCGGACACTTCGGATTGATGCAGCGCAAAGCTACTTCATCCTCCAGATGCACCAAGTGGCTATCGCAAGCAGGGCACGTTTCGGGAATGACATAAGGTTCACTGTCCGGATTTCTGCGGTCGGTGAGGACATGCTGTATTTCCGGTATGATGTCGCCGGCCTTGTGGATCACGACTGTGTCGCCGATGCGCACATCCTTCTCGCGGACCAGATCGACGTTATGCAGGCTGGCGCGCTGCACGGTGGAACCGGCCAAGAATACGGGATCCATCACGGCTGTCGGTGTCACAACGCCGGTACGGCCGACTGTCCACTCGATGTCGCGTACGATCGTTTCGGCTTCTTCCGCCTTGAATTTGTAGGCGATTGCCCACCGCGGCGCTTTTACGGTATAGCCGATTTCTTCTTGGGCAGCGAAGGCATTGACTTTGATGACGATGCCGTCGATTTCGTAGGGCAAGTCTTTCCTTTTTGCTGCGATTTCTTCCGTAAATGCCCAGACTTCTTCGATCGAATCAAAGAGTCGGCGTTCCGGATTGGTCCGCAAACCGACCTGTGCCAATCGGTTCAGCAGCGCGTCCTGCGTCTCCACAGCCAATTGCTCGAAATTAGTGGCGCTATAAAGATAGATACTCAGATTACGGCTGGCCGCAATGCTGGAATCCAGTTGGCGCAGGCTGCCGGCAGCGGCATTGCGCGGATTCGCAAAAATCTCCAGACCTTTCTCATCGCGGTCCGCATTCAATTGTACGAATGACGCTTTCGGCATGTAGCATTCCCCGCGGACTTCGAAGGTCAGCGGTTCATTCAGGCGCAACGGAATGGCTTTGACCGTCCTAAGGTTCTGCGTGATGTCTTCGCCGGTGTTTCCGTCCCCACGCGTCGCTCCTTGGGTGAACAAACCATTTTCGTATTTCAACGACACAGCCAAACCGTCGATCTTCAGCTCGCAGATGTACTGCAAGGGTTGACCGGTCAGTTTGCTGATCCGTTGGTGGAACTGCAGCAAGTCCTCCTGATTGAAGGCATTCCCCAGGCTCAGCATCGGTGAATCATGCTGCACCTTGGTGAAGCCGGGCAGGATGGTTCCGCCGATGCGTTGCGTCGGTGAGTCATTCGTGATCAACTCAGGATGGGCTTTTTCCAATTTTTCCAGTTCATGATACTGTTGGTCGTATTCTTTATCTGAAATACTGGGCTTGTCCAGTACATAGTACTCGTAACTATAGCGGTTGAGGAGCGTCTTCAACGTCTCGATGCGCTCTTGGGCTTCGGTCAGACTTTCTTTCGCCATGAATGATTCCCCTCCTTGATTATGCTTTTTCGATCGGTGCAAAGGATGCCAACAAGCGTTTGATGCCGATGTTCTTGAAGGCGATATCCAGAGTCAAACCATCGCCTTCTCCGCTTGTCTGAACGACAATGCCTGTACCCCATTTTTTATGGCTGGCTTTGTCTCCGACAGCCCAACCAAGTCTGTCCGCACCGCTATTTCCGGTTTGCTGGACGGACTGCGTCGTTTTTTCACGCGGTCCGGCCGAAAACGGCTGGCTGAAGGCCTTCTCCTGACGGGTATCGCTTGCGGACTTCCAACGGTTGACCGAGCTTGCCGGTTTTGAAGAAAACATGCTTGATGTGGACCCTGAACTGTCCTCGCGGTCCAGAACGGATCCGTCCAACTCATCAAGGAAACGGGATGCCGGATTGGACATCGCACGCCCATAAAGGGTACGGGAGTAGGCATTCGTCAGGAACAGTCTCTGCTCCGCCCGCGTAATGCCGACATAGGCCAAGCGCCGTTCTTCCTCCATCTGATCCTCATCCATGAAGGAGCGGGACGATGGGAAAATGCCGTCTTCCATCCCGATGATGAAGACGATCGGGAATTCCAATCCTTTGGCTGCGTGCATCGTCATCAGCGTCACTTCGCTCTGCGGTTCTTCCTCGATCTGATCCAGATCGGAAACCAGCGCCAAATCGGTCAGGAATGCGGTCAGATCAAAATCATCTTGATTCATTTTATCGAACTCCTGTGTTACCGACAGGAATTCGTTGATGTTTTCGATCCGTGCTTCCGACTCCAAAGTCTTCTCCATTTCCAGGGCTTCCAGATAAGTCGTCTGGGAAAGCATTTCCTGCACCAATTCCGTGATCGGCAGGAATTCCTGCATTTTCTGCAGATTATCCATAGTAGTCGCGAATTTTTTTAATTCCTTCGCGGCTTTTCCGGATACACTGGACAGCGCCACATCATGGGCTGCCTGCAGCAAGGTCAGATTGTGCATATCCGCGAATTCGCGCAGTTTTTCGACGCTGGCATCGCCGATTCCGCGTTTTGGCACGTTCACGATCCGGCCGAAACTCAAATCATCGGCCGGGTTCACGATCAGACGCAAATAAGCCAGTAGGTCTTTGATTTCTTTTCTGTCGTAGAACTTACGGCCGCCGACCATCTTATAAGGGATGTTCGACTTCAGCAGGTTCTCCTCGATGACACGCGATTGGGCATTCGTCCGGTAGAGCACTGCGAAATCTCCGTATTGGCGTTTGTTTTCGCGGACTTCCTGGAGCATCTTCGAGATGACATAGCGTGCTTCGTCATGTTCGGATTGGCCCCGGTAGTAAACGATGTTCTCGCCGTCCGGATTGTCTGTCCACAACTCTTTTTCTTTCCGGTTGACGTTGTTTTGGATCACGTCATTGGCTGCACGCAGGATTTTCTTGGTGGAGCGGTAGTTTTGCTCCAACAAGACCACTTTTGCGTCCGGATAATCCTTTTCGAAGTTGAGGATGTTCTCCATGTCGGCACCGCGCCAACCGTAGATACTTTGGTCCGCATCCCCGACGACGCAGATGTTTTTGAATTTGCTGGCCAACAACTGCACCAATTGGTATTGGGCGTAGTTGGTATCCTGGTACTCGTCCACATGAATGTAGTGGAATTTATTTTGGTAGTAGGACAATGTTTCCGGATATTCCTGGAACAGTTTGGCCGTCAACATGATCAGGTCGTCGAAATCCATCGATTGGCTGTTTTCGAGCGCTTTTTGGTAATCCTTGTAGCATTCATAGACGATATTGTCGATGTATCCGCCGGCCAGATCGCCGAACTCCTTCGGTGTCTGCAGCTCGTTTTTCGCTTGGCTGATCCGCCCCAGAATCATGCGGTGATCGAATTTTTTGGAATCCAGATTTTTTTCGCGGATGATGCGTTTCATCAATGTTTCGGTTTCGCTTTGGTCGCAGATGGTGAAGGAGCGCGCATAGCCGAGCTGTTCGCTCTCTCTTCTTAGGATCCGTACGCACATGGAGTGGAAAGTGGATACCCACATGTCGTTGCCGACAGTTCCGACCAAGCGGATGACCCGCTCTTTCATTTCTTTTGCCGCTTTGTTCGTAAAGGTGATGGCTAAGATGTTCCAAGGGTTTACTGATTTTTCTTCCAGTAGATAGGCCATGCGATGGGTCAGCACCCGCGTTTTGCCGCTGCCTGCCCCCGCCATGATCAATAGTGGCCCTTCTGTTGCCAAAACGGCTTCTGCTTGCCTTGGGTTCATTCCTTTGATGAGGTCGTGTTTTTGTTGCACAATTGCCATCCTTTCTTTTGTTGCCTTTGTTTCGGAGTGTGTATGGGTACTTTTTTTATTGGTCTAAGGCGATGGTGCGGCCTTATCGATTCTGATTTGCATCATGGTTTAGTCTATCATTTTAGAGCGTGGCTATCAATGAATCCCCTGATATTTTAGATAGTTTTTACCCTGTGTTCCCCTATAAGCGATCCAGTTTCTTTTCCCCCTATTATGCCATGCTTTTCGTTTGTTTACGGCAAAATAACTTCCTTTTCCTGATGTCAGGGGTTACAATGAAGACAGTAGTCAGCATACCGATAGAAACCTGTTTGATATTAGCCTAAGGGGTGGATTTCATGACAAAAAAAGGGTTGGCGTTTTATCTGGTAAGTTTGTTTGTCATCTTAATGATTTGGTCGTTCCAGATCCCCTATTCTCAGGCCCTTTCCAGGGAAGTGGCACAAGGTATCCGTGATTCTCGGGAACAACAGTTGCTGGTGTCGGATCCGGAAAGCAATAAAGTCTACGCCACGCCTGTCAGCACCAGTGGCGGCGTCATCTCCCCCCGTGCATCAAGGCGGGACTGATCCTCCATTTGCTTCTATATGGCTACTGAGCCATCCAACATAAAAGTCCTGCCGCTGAATCATTTGGTTGATTCAGCGGCAGGACTTCTTTTTACAAAAATGATGGCTAGCTTCAAGGGTTAGCCCTTCGGAAAGGATAAATCGCCCTTACTGAGCCAAGCTATCGTTGGAGTCTTTCAACGTTTCGAAGAAGAAGAGGATGTATTCCCCCATCTTGTCGTAATCTTTGTCGCGGATGCAGAGGCTTACTTCCTGATAGAGAGCTAATAATTGCGCTTCGCTTTGATAGCGTTCTTCATCCATCAAGTCACTGTTGTCGGAATAAGTGCCGTGGATGTCTCGAGCGGTCGTCAAGATCACTTTTTTCAGGAATTGATTATCGCTTTCAGCGATAAACATCTCAAAGAGTCTGTATTCATTCGTGAAATAGCCGGTCGCATCCCGGTAACTCAGGTATTCCACTTGTCTTTCGAGTATCTTTTCAAATTCCTCATAGTCCAAGGCGATGTCGTTTTCCTTCAGATACTGCAGGTAATTCATGACGAGCCCTGCGATAAGTTCCAAGCGCTCCAATAAGCCTTCATTGGAGATCTTTTTTTCAGCTACGATATAGCCTTTATAGGGAATGGATTTCACCAGGCCTTCTTCCTCCAACAGAAGCAGCGCTGTACGGATCGGTGTCCGGCTCATGAACAAAGCTTCCGAAATGAGCTGTTCGGTAATTTTGGTTCCCGGCGGCCAGCAATTGCTGTCGATTTTATCTTTTATGTAGTCATATGCTTTATTGAATAGTCTATCCTCCATCATTAAACCCTTCCTTCACATCAGAGAGCGGCCACCAGCTTCCGTTACTCTGTCGATTCTAATAAGCCATGTTCTTCCAATTCGTTGATGAGGATATCCGGGCTGTCACCCAATAATGTGACATGCCCCATTTTCCGTTTCGCGCGGTGTTCTTTTTTTCCATAAAAATGGAAATGCCAATCCGGTTTGGTCAGCAAGAGAATCAACGCTTCATCAAGTTTTTCTTCCATGATATTGAAAGTCACGCTTGTATCGTACAGCTGGATTTCCGGAATGGGCAACCCACAGATGCAGCGGACCAGGACTTCATATTGAGAGATGCTGCAGCCATCCAGCGAATAATTGCACGAATGGTGCGGGCGGACGACCAAACGGTTCACATAGAGGGAACCCGATGAAGTCATGAATGTCTCGATCGTCAAAATTCCGGTCAGATTCATGGCCTTCGCAGCCAGCTTGCCGATGTGCTCCATTTCTTTCTGGATATTTCCTCCTACGCGTGCAGGGGTGATGGTCTTCACCAGTTTTTGCTCCCGGTAGACTGTTTCCGTGACAGGGAATGACGTGAACACATTATTCGCGTCCTGTGCGACCGTAATGGCCAACTCCATCTCGAAGGGGATCCAAGCCTCCAAAATGCACGTTCCTTTTTTGAGCAAGGCTGACGCCCTTCCAAAGTCCTCTTCACTGTACAAAAGATGCTGCACCGGCGTAGCCGCTTCAACACGGATCGGCTTCAGCACACACGGAAAGCCGATGCTTTTGACGGCTTCTTCCATGTCTTCGATGGCGGTTATCGTCGCGTAAGGCGTTACGTTGATGTTCAAGGATTCCAGAAACGCTTTTTCGATCAACCGGTCCTGGGTGATCGAAAGGCTGTCCGGATCCTGCGGTATGGCGATATAAGGATTGATTTGCGTCAGCAACATCGTATCCACGGCTTCGGATTCAAAAGTCAGGACGTCCGATTTAGCGGCGAGGTCCGTGAGCGCATCGAAATCCGTATATTTCTTGGTTATCTGCCAATCAGCTATTTGCCCAGCCGGACAGGCAGAATCGGCGTCCAAGATGCCTATTTGGTAGCCCATTTTTTTGGCTTCCAAAGCAATCATACGGGCGACATGTCCTCCGCCAATAATACCGATTGTTTTCCCGGGTAAAATTTGATTCGGCATGTGATCACACTACTCTCTTGGATTTTTCATTAGAATTTGTTAAAAAAGTCTTTACCAAATCATTTTATCACTATATTCGACGGATGTCGCCATGCAAAAACTGTCCGTTTGTCGAATTTTGGTCAGAACTGGGGGTGCATAGGCAGAAAAACGCGCAGACAACGGCCGCCCTACTAAAAGGGCCAGCCTGTCCGCGCGTTTGTGTTTGCATCTTTCAATTATCATATTCATAAAGTGCGTTCTGTTCGATGACCGCTATCAATTTTGCGGCATAATCCGGATCGGTCGCATAACCGCAATCCTGGAGAGCTTGGGCCGCTTCTTGGTATGTGGTTGCCTGCAGAACAGGAGCGTATTGATTCGGATCCCAAGTCGTACCGTTGACGAAAAGCAGTGCATGGTCCTGGACCGATTCTGCCCAGCTGCCGTATACCCTGAAGTTCGCTTGGATGGTGACCCACTCGCCGTTGTAGTATTCACTGGTAGTCAAGAGGACCGTGTTTTCCGGGTTATCGCCCTTCATGCCGTAAAGATTGTTGTAGACAGCGGACAATTCGCTCTCCCCCCAATCCGATTCGAGGATCGCTTGAGCGATGCTGATGCTGGCGTGGACACCGTAATTCGCTTGCATCTGCTGTGCGGCAGGGGCGATATTGCTGATGAAGTCCGTCCCCTGATTATTGCCGTACTCCGGGATTTCCGGCACAATCGGAGAAAAATCACCGATCAGCGACAGACTGGCCATAAAACTGATCAGCAAGAAAAATAATATCTTGACGGCTTTAGCGGGTGCAGATTGCGGTTGTTTTCGAGTCCGCTTTCTTTTTCGTGCCATATGTTCCTCCGTCTGTTTTGTTGAGCTGCTTTGACTGCTATTGTTCGCTGTTCCCGAGCGCTTCGTTTTGCTTCAGGATTGCTATGTATTCTTCCAACGTCAGATTCTGTTCCGCCATGTACATGGCGTTTTCGACGCCTACATACCGAAAATGCCAAGGTTCAAAATTGATGCCGGTGATGGCTTCTTTCGCTTTTGGATAGCGCAAGACGAAACCGAATTTGGGTGCATTTTCTTTCAGCCACAGCCCCTCAGGATAATTCTCCAGATCCGGTAATAGACCCGAGTTGCCTTCTTGGTTGGCTAAGGCAGTCGACGTGATGTCCACTGCGAGTCCGGTTGTGTGTTCACTGGCATTAGGCAAGGCGATATATTCTTCTGTTTTCGTGCGCGCCTCTTCTTCCGACAAACCGGAGGCTAGATAATTTTGATAGTTGACGTCATAGTTGGCTTGCTGTTGCTCGATGGAGCGGTAACCTGAAATCATCGTGAAATCCATTCCGGCAGCTTTACCGGCTTCCAACAGTTGCAAATAAGGTTCTTGTATCCTTCTGTCGATCGGATAACCGCTCTCGGTCAGATAGAACTCCATCGCGATTTCTCCAGCAAGTTGATTTTCTCTGTTCACCAATACCAAATTCCAATCAGCTGATGACGCTGCAGGTGTCACGATCACCTTGGACTCGGCTTCGTCAGCTGCAGCTTCGGAAGAGGATTGTGATGCTTCGGAATGAGCGCTTGTTGTCGAATCCTGCTGACTGTTTGACTGTTCATCGTCATCGGTTGTGCATCCTGTGAAAAAGAGCATCGCCAGCAAGAGTCCCGCAAGGAAACGCAGTCTTTGTGCGTACCGCTCAGGTGTATGGGAGTATTTTTTTTTCATTTCCATCTTCTTACCTCTTCTGGTCTGTAATTTTTTGCTATGCCTATTTTAGCACAACTGGCCGTCAATCCACAGCCAAAAAGTAAGTCTTAACGCTGAAACACACGAAAAGCCAAGATAATATCATCTCGGCTTTCCAGTTTATATTCTATTATTCAGTAATTTTTGTGATGGTATCAGGTGTATTTTCATTGAACCATTCAAGCAGATTGATCTTTTTCGAGTCGATCTGATGACGGATGATGCTAGGCAAACGCAGATCGATGATATCTTTGTAGCTCCAGAAATCATAGTTGCACTCGAGCCGGAGTGTGGTGATTGCCGGTCTATGGATTTCTGAATCATGGACGGTCTCATCGGTGGTGTACCATTTGAAATCGGCCAAATCCGTCGCTATCCATTTTTTGGCGACTTGATACTTCAGGAATTGATATTCTCTTACAGGGTTCTCTGCCACCTCGGGAAGAATTTCGGCATTGCGGCAAACTTTCTGGACAAGCATCCATTCATAATCTGTAAACAATTTGGAAATGATCTGCATGTTCTCGGGTTTTAAACCATGCTCTCCTTTTTTCCAGCGATCCCAGCTCTGCGGCGAGATCCCTAGTTGATTGGCATAAAAAGCTTTTTCACTGACATATTGCTCTTTGATCGTATACAAGACAATTGTTATAAGTGCATTATTCATTTATGTAACCTCCAATCTATCATGCTCTAATTATACACTTATTACGTGATAAAAGAAATGATTTGCCTGAAAAAAAAACGCTCACTCCGTTTTGGTTGGAGTGAGCGGTCTATTCAATTGCATGATGTCGGTTACTGAACAAGGTTACTCGTATCCTCGTAGTTGAGTTCTGATTCGCAGATACCACTAACGTTTCGCAAACGACTATCGTCCACAAAAGAGGTGAACGGTAGTCGTTTGCTCCAACGTACGGGTATCTAAACGCGAATCATCACATCCTATACTCTCTCGGGCTTGTAGATGATCGACCCGATTTCGTAGCCGTGTTCTTCCAGTCTGGCGCGGATGCCGTCGATGTCTTTGCTTTCCAGTTGGATGACGACTTGGACATAGCCCATTTTGCGGTAAGTCGCAATCTGTTGGATATTGATGTTCTCATCGGAGAAGATATCCGTCAGGTCTTCGAGGACGCCTTTTTTGTCTTCATGGATATTGACGACGACACGGACGCCGGGTGTGTAGTAGCCCAGCACATCGATGAAGGCGGAGAAGATATCCTTTTCGGTGATGATGCCGATCAGTCGGTTGCCTGTCTCGACGACCGGCAGTACACTGATGCCATTCTCACGCATCATTACGGCCGCTTCTTCCAAAAGAGCTTCCTTGTTGATTGTCACGACGCGTTTTTCCATGATGTCGGCCACTGTCGTTTTGTTCAACAGATAGTTGACTTCATGCATATCCAGGCTGGTCATGCTGGAAGGCGTATTGCGTTCGATGATGCCCTCTGTGATCAATCCTACGATTGTCTCGCCTTGTACGACCGGCAGACGGTGGATCTTGTGCTCTTTCATCAGATCCAAAGCTTCGATGATTTTTGTTGAAGGTTGAATCGTTACTAAATCCGTTGACATATAGCTTTGTACATCCATTTTTTAGCCTCCTAAGTAAGCTTTCTGAACTTCGTCACTTGCTAATAATTCTTCCCCGGTTCCGGTCAATACGATATTTCCCGTCTCCAATACATAACCGCGATTCGCGATCTGCAGCGCAACGTTAGCGTTTTGTTCGATCAAGAGGATCGTTGTGCCTTGTTTCTGGATATCCTGGATGATATGGAAGATTTCCTTGATGAAAATAGGCGCCAATCCCATCGAAGGCTCATCCAGAAGCAACAGCTTCGGCTTCGTCATCAAAGCGCGGCCCATCGCCAGCATCTGTTGTTCCCCGCCGGACAAAGTGGCTGCATCCTGATTCTTTCGTTCACGCAGAATCGGGAAACGTTCGAATACCGCTTCCAGATCACCGGCAAGGTTCTGCTTGTCTTTGCGTGTGAAACTTCCCAGATCAAGGTTTTCCTGTACCGTCAAACCTTTGAAGACATGGCGGCCTTCCGGAACTTGGGCAATCCCTTGTTCAACAATTTTTCTGGTCGCCACATTATGGATAGGTTTCCCCAAATATTCGATTTCGCCCGAAGATGGTTTCACCAATCCGGAAATCGTACGCAAAATGGTGGACTTCCCTGCTCCATTGGCCCCGATCAAAGTCACGATTTCGCCTTCATTCACTTCAAAGCTGATATCTTTGATGGCTTGAATCATGCCATAATGCACAGATAGATTTTTTACTTTCAGCACGTTAGTCGCCTCCTAGATAAGCCTTGATTACGGCTGGATTTTTTTGGATTTCTTCCGGCGTTCCTTTGGCAAGCAGACGGCCATATTCCAATACATAAATTCTTTCGCAGACATTCATGACCAGGGACATATCATGCTCAATCAAAACGACAGTGATTTTGAAATCTTTCTGAATTTTGCGGATCAAAGCGGTCAATTCGGCAGTCTCTTGCGGATTCATACCGGCTGCAGGCTCATCCAGGAACAGGATCTTCGGATTCGTCGCTAAAGCGCGGACGATTTCCAAACGACGTTGCTCACCGTAAGGAAGATTTTTCGCAAGTACATCATATTTCTTTTCCAATTCGAAAATGGCCAACAATTCCAAAGCTTTTTCGCGCATTTTTTCCTCCACGCGGTAAAAAGTCGGTGTCCGGAACAGGCTATGGAAGGTATTCGAGCCTTTTTTGCTGTGCATCGCAATCAATACGTTATCCATTACCGTCAACTCTTTGAACAGACGGATGTTTTGGAAGGTACGCGCCAAGCCCAAATCAGTTATCTTGTAAGGCGCCTTGTCGTTCAGCAAGATTTTTTTCCCATCCTTTTCAAATTCGATGGTTCCTTCGGTCGGCACATAAACACCGGTCAGCAAGTTGAAAAAGGTCGTTTTTCCAGCACCATTGGGCCCGATCAAACCGATAAGTTCATTCTCTTCGATGACGAAATCGACGTTGGACACAGCGGCCAAACCGCCGAAGTTTTTGGTAAGTTCTTTTACTTCTAATAGACTCATTGTTATTGAACCTCCTTCTTAGCGGAAGCTTTCTTCGCTTTGCGATTCAAAAGTCCTGATATTGTAAATTCTTTATTGCCCAACAATCCGCCTGGACGGAACACCATGATGGCGATAAGGGCTACTGCATAGAAAATCATCCGTAATTCCCCGAAAGATTGCAGGTACGTGTTCAGCACACCCAAAACGACAGCGGCCACAACGGTACCCGTGACACTGCCGATTCCGCCAAATACAACTATGATCAAAACATCGATCGATTTTTGGAAGGTGAAATCGCTGGGATTGATTACGCTGAAGTAGGTACCGTATAAAGAACCAGCGATGCTAGCTGTAGCCGCACCAATCATGAAGGCAATCACTTTATACATTGTTGTGTTCACACCCATGGATTCTGCAGCAATTTCGTCCTCGCGGATCGCGATAGTTGCGCGTCCCGGACTGCTCTTGATGTAGTTGACCGTGATGATGGTGGTGATGATCACTAAAGCAACCAGGACCATGATAAAGCTCAGATTGGATGCGAACGGGAATGAAATGCCGCTGATACCTCTGGCGCCATTCGTCAAGTCGCCCATGTTTAGGATCAGGATACGGATAATTTCAGCGATACCCAAGGTTGCGATAGCCAGGTAGTCGCCTTTCAAACGCAAGGTCGGGATACCGACAATCAAAGCCACGATGACCGAAATGATCATGCCCACAAGCAAGCCTAACAGGAAACCAGGAAAGCCTTCAACTTGGTCACCGATAACCGCTCCGCTGTATGCCCCGATTGCCATAAAACCGGCATGCCCCAACGAGAATTGCCCGGAGAAGCCGATGACCAGATTCAAGCCGATCGCTAGGATGATGTTGAGCAAAATCGTCACCAAGGTGATTTGATAGAACGGAGAAATGATGTTGGTCATAATGCCCGCATATAAAACAGCAGCCACCAGGGCGATAAGAATGAGCCAACCGAGATTATTTTTGTTAAATTGTTTCATTGCTATCACCTACACTTTCTCTTTAGTATTTTTGCCGAAGATACCGGATGGCTTGACGATCAAGATGATGATCAGGATCAGGTAAACGACCGCATCCTTGAACATCGAACCGCCGTAAGCACTCACGAGCGTCTCAATGATCCCGATAGCGTAACCGCCGACCAAGGCTCCCGGTATGATGCCGATACCGCCGAATACAGCGGCAACGAACGCTTTCAGACCAGGTGTGACACCCATCAACGGCGAAATGGAATTGTAGTAGATACCGACCAATACGCCTGCCGCTCCTGCCAAAGTGGAACCTAAAACAAAGGTAAAAGAAATGATGTTGTCCACATTGATACCCATCAATTGGGCAGCTTCCGGGTCCGTGCTGACCGCACGCATCGCTTTCCCCATTTTTGTATATTTGACGATCATTTGAAGTCCGACCATCAATACGACGGTTGTCAGGAAAATCAAGATTTGTTGGGAGTTGATGGTCACTCCCCCGAATGTCCAGTTTTGAACTTTAAGTGCTGTCGGGAAGGCCTTCACTTCAGGCCCCATAATATAAATCATGACGTTTTGCAATAAATAAGATACCCCGATGGCTGTAATCAGCGTAGCTACCCTTGTTGCCCCGCGCAAGGGTTTGTATGCCACTTTTTCGATTACTACTCCTAAAATGGCACAGAATACCATCGAAATCAGAATAGCCGGGAATAAGCCTAAGCCGACATTTTGAATCAATGTATACCCCACATAAGCGCCCACCATGTAAATTTCACCATGAGCAAAGTTAATCAATTTGATGACACCGTATACCATCGTGTATCCCAATGCGATCAACGCATAGATACTTCCCAAGGAAATACCGTTTATCAGTTGTTGAACTAAATTGTCCATTTTACACCTCTCTTTTCTTCTATATTAAACTAGAAAATTTTCTTTTATTCTACTGTATCCGTTGTACACTCTATTTTAACTTTTTTTGAATAAAGAACAACCTTTAACTGCCGCGTCCCTATTCTTTTTTTTCAAAAAGAAAGGTGCTCAGCAAGTTCTGCCAGCACCTCTTTGTTACTTTAGAATCTTTACTTTAATAGCCAGGCTTCAAATCGACACTGCTAGGGGACCGGATTATTTAGCCGGTTCAACCTTAGTATTGCCAACTTCCACGCCATCTTGTAATTCGATAACGAATGTCGGTTTGACAGGGTTGTGATTTTCATCAATTGAGAATGTTCCTGTTACGCCTTCAAAGTCTTTTGTTTCTGCTATAGCATCTGTGATATCTTGAGGATCTGTGCTTCCAGATGTTTCGATTGCATCGAAGACTAGTTTCGCAGCATCATAGGCCAAAGCTGCGAATGAATCGGCAGGTTTACCGTATTCAGCTTCGAAGGCTGCCAAGAAATCTTGCACTTTTGGATCTTCATTCATTGGTGTGAAGTGTCCTGCGTAGTAGACGTTATCCACATTGTCGGCACCGGCCAATTCAACCAATGTTGAGTTAGCGAAGCCATCCGGTCCAAGGATCGGTTGCGTGATTCCCATTTCGCGTGCTTGTTTGATGATCAATCCGCCTTCTTCATAGTAACCAGGCAAGAAGATGACATCATAATCCATTTTCGCGATGTTTGTAAGGATCGCTTTGAAGTCGGTATCGCCGGCAGTGAAATTTTCTTCAGCTACGATTTCACCGTCAAACGTTTCTTTAAATGCATCGGCCAAGCCGATTGCATAGTCTGTAGAATTATCAACCAAGATGACTGCTTTCGTTGCGCCTAAATCATTTTGTGCAAAGTCAGCAAGTGCTTTCCCTTGGAATGAATCCTGGAAGCATACGCGGAATACATATTCCAATACGGATTCGCCATCCATCGTTACCGCATCACCGGTTGCTGCCGGCAAGATTGCTGGCACTTTCGCTCTTGTTACTGCTGGAGATTGTGCATTTGCCGCACCAGTCGTTGCAGGTCCTAAGATTGCGACAACTTTGTCTTCAGTCGCTAAACGAGTTGCAACGGAAGTTGATTCAGCTGGTTCTGTTTTATTGTCGTAGGAAATGTATTCAATTTGTTTGCCTAAAACACCATCAGCTGCATTTTGTTCTGCGACAGCCAATTTGATCGCTTCGTCCATCATCGAACCATAAGCACCGCCAGCACCTGAAAATTCGAAGTTACCACCCAATTTGATTGTATCGCTCTCTTCTGTCGTCGCTCCATTGCCGCATGCTGCAAGTAAGAATACAGATGCTAAGCCCATCAATAATTTCTTTTTCATCTAAATAATCCTCCCCATCTCACTATATGTTAATAATTCGTTGCAAATCCAAAGAAAAGGCCCTCATCCTTCTCCTTAAAATTTAATGTCATTAGTATAGAATATTCTGACAATTTAAGCAACCCAATTTTCTCATTTTCTGGCAAAAAGCGAATGTTCTTTTTTTGCTCCACCTAAAAAGGCGGCGTTGCAACAAATTCAATAAATTGACTGGCCTGGCTAAGTCATTTTTCGTACAGATATAGCCGCTCTTTTTTCTCATTTTCCGGAAAGCCACTCTGAACAACACAGCAAATGCAGCTGTATTATTTGCACAATAATGCGAAAATGACTTGATAAAAGTTCAAAAATGCTTATGATTGAGATATTATTTCATTTCGAGAGGAAGTGCCGTACTTACTATGTTGCATTTGGATAAGGAGAAGTTCCGCGTAGGCATGCGTACGACCAAATCCGGCGTTGCCGTTGGATTATGCGTTTTGCTGTTCAAATTGTTGGACCGAGGTTCTCCTATGCTGGCTGGATTGGCTTCAGTCTTTGCTTTGCGTGAAGATTGCTCGCAATCACTGCATCATGGAATCCGCCGTGTCGGAGGCAATACTGTCGCCGGTATCTTGGGAGTCACATTGATCGCTGTCAAAGATTTTCTTGGACTGGATTTTTCTGTGGATTTCTTCGGTACAATCATCGCCATCATCATCCTGATCACGGTCTGCAACATCCTGGACATGTCAACGGCTATCGTCGGCGCTACCGCGACCTTCCTTGTCGTTTTCTACAATATAGACGATACCGAAAAGATCACCTACGCCATCCAAAGGGTACTGGACACAGTCATCGGCACTTCAATCGCCATCGGGGTTAACTACCTGTTGCCTGGTTCACCTCAATCACCAGCCGAAAACTGAGTATCTGCAGAACAAAAACGCGCAAGCCACCAATGAATGGCCGCTTGCGCGTTTTTTCTATTCTTTCCTCATTCGACTGACTTCAGCGCTTCGATCATGTCCACTTGTTTCAGTTTACGGTGCATGATCAGCATGACGACGCTTGAGAACAACAACGACAGCAAGCCTGAATACAGGTAGCTGATCGGCATGATGGTCGGCGGGAACATCATAAAGTCGATCTCCACCATTTTAAGAACGACTGTACTTAAAATTTTTCCGAGAACAAAGCCGGACAAAATTCCCAGCAAGGTCAATATTAAGGATTCTCTGTAGATGTACATGCTCACTTCCACATCATAGAACCCTAAAACTTTGATGGTTGACAATTCTCTGATCCGCTCCGAAACGTTGATGTTCGTCAGGCTGTACAGGACAACGAAAGCCAATGCCGCTGCCGACACGATCAATACCAAGGTGACGATATCCAGGCTCCCTAAAGTTTCAGCGAAGCTGCGGTCGACGGAGTTGATGAATGTCACCAATGCGACTGCCTTTTCTCCCATCGCTTCGGATCCAAAGCTCCGTTCCCAACTTTCCGGTTCATCAAACAGCAAAAGATCCGTTGTCGGTTCCGCGGCTTGGATGAAAATATCTTCGTAAAGGGTTGGCGTTAAGTAAATGTAATGGTTGACGTAGTTCTCGGTGACAGCCCGGATCGGAACCTGATAGGTCTGCATTTCGTCATTCCGGATTTCGATGCTGTCCCCCGGTCCGACGCCTGCCAAATTCGCCAATTTTTCGGAAATGACGGCTCCCTCATCCGTCAATGCGATCGGTTCCTGAGTTGCGCGGTCACGCAGACTGACAAAATCCGACAGATTTTTGGTTTCAAGCGGCGCGAAGACCGTGACGTTCTGCAGGTTCACACCTTTTTTATCCAGTTTATAGCTCTCTTGGACCACTTTGAGATGGTCCGTTATTTCAGGCGTCGCAGCGATCAGTTCATCATAGGAAGCGACTTCTTCCTCGCTCGCTTCCGGACGCATCGCCGTGATGGCGTTGTACCGCATCACATCGTTGAACTGTGTGTCCGCCAATCCGGAGATGGAATTTTTGATGCCGTATCCGGTCAATATCAGGGCGGTACAGCCGGCTACACCCAGTATCGTCATCATATTGCGCGCTTTGTAGCGCAGCAAGTTCCGTACCGTGATCTTCGCATTGAAACTCAGGCGATCCCAAACGAACGTCAGTCGTTCCAAAAGCACACGCTTGCCGTTCTTCGGCGCTTTCGGACGCATCATCGCTGCCGGATTTTCCCGGAGCGAGGTGTGTGCAGCCCATGCTGCCGGCCCGATGGTGCAAAGCAGCGCGATAGCTATGGAAATCAGGGCATAGGACAAGTAATAGGTAATCTTTACGGAAGGCAGACTGTACATGGACCCGTAGGCATCAAAGATGACCCCAGGGAAAATATTATAACCGGCCACCAAACCGAGCGATGTCCCCACGATGCAGGCGATCGCTGCATAAATCAAATATTTTTTGGCAATATCGAAATCACTGTAACCGAGACCTTTCAACGTCCCCATCTGCTGGCGCTGTTCATCCACCATCCGGGCCATCGTCGTGAAGCTCACCAAGGCTGCGATCAGGAAGAAAAACACCGGGAAAATCTCTGCGATTGCCGAGATGCGGTCGGCATTGTCACGGTATTCCTGATACCCAGGATTACCGGACCGATCCGTCACATAGTAGACAGGGTCGATCAGATCGGCCAAAGCTTGTTTCGCTTCCTCGACCTGCCTTTCCCCATCGGCAATCTCTGTTTCCGCATCAGCGCGTTCAGCTGTGTAATTGGCCAAGCCATCTTGATAGTCTGCTTCGCCCTGCTGGATTTCCTGCCAGGCTTCAGCAAGGGCCTGTTCACCGCTCGCGCGTTGGCTTTCCAACTCGGCCCAGCCGTTATTGATCTGTGCCTGCCCGTCCTCCAGTTGGGCCAATGCCGAGGCCAATTCCAATCTGCCGTTCTCCAATGCTGTCCCTTGTTCGGCGAACTGAGCATCTGCGGCTGCGATCTGGTCTTCGGCATCGGCCATGAATGCCGCAATTTTTTCTTCCAGCAGTTGTTGTTGCTCCAGCAATGCTCCACCTTTGGCAGCCAGTTCGGTGCCGGCTTCCTCCAAGAGACGCTGTTCTTCCAGAAGAGCGGCCTCTTCACTGGCCCGTTCCGTCTGGAAAGCCGCGGCTGCGGCGGTTAAGGCTTCTTGCCGGCTCGATAAGGAGGCACCCTCTTGCTCCAGCTCATTTTGGCGGATAGCCAAGTCCGCTTCGGCCTGCGTCAGGGCGGCCTGTTCCGCATCCAAAGTTGCCTGCTGATCAGCCATTGCCGCTAAGCGCTCTGCCACGCTCGGATCCGTCTCCGGATCCAAAGCTGCCAGGGCTTCCCTTTCGGCATCGATAGCGGCTTGCCTTGCGGAGAATTCCGTTTGCTTGACTGCTTTTTCCGTTTGGAAGTCTGTTATGTCAGCGGTGAAAATGGCCAGTTCGTTCTGATAGTCTGCCGCATCCGCCTCCAGACTCGTCTGTTCCGCCAAAAGCAGTTCGCCCTTTGCCGCCAAAGCCGCTGCCCGTTCCTGCAACTCCGCTCCTTTGTCTTCCAGTGAGGCTTGGGTCGCTTCAACCTCGCCTTGCCCATCGAGCAAACTTTGCGCCAGATCAGCGATTTCGCGGCCTTCCGGTGTATCGGGCAGGCTCGCCAGCAGCACATCCAATGAAGCCTCCGACCCGGTCTGCCCTTGCAAGGATTCTTTCTGCGCCTCCCAAGCAGCTTTCGCTTCATCGTAGAGCGCTTTGTTTTCCAGATAGGTCGCCAGGCCTGCTCGGTACTCGGCCATGCCCGCGTCGATTTCAGCTTGACTGGCCGTTAAGGTGTTCTCGGCTTCTGCGATTTCATCCAGAAACAACTGGCGATTTTCTTCGTAAGCCGCTGTCCCCTCATCCAATTGTTTCCGCGCATCCTGAAGTTCCTGCACGGCTTCCGCAAGCTTGTCCTTCCCTTCCTGCAGTTCATCTTCCGCATCTTTGATCTTCCGCTGCCCTTCCGCCCGGATTTCATTGATGCGCTCCAAAGGTCTCCCGTTCAAGGCAAGCTCCACTTCATCGGCCAGGCTGTCCACTTGGTCATCGTAGCTGTCTGTATAGCCGGTTTCTGCAGCTTCGGGAGCGATCGTCAGATAGGCCTCCGTGTAGATGCTGCCGAGTATGTCCGAAGCGGGCACGACAACGAAAGCATCCAGACTGCCCTTTCCGACATTGGTAGAGCCGCGCATCATCTTCTCAATGTACATCGGCGAATCAACGAAGCCGACGACCGTGTATTCCTGATCTTTCAAGGAAATGCGATTTTCTTTTTCTTCATCAGTAAGGTCTTCATCGGACTCATGACGGAAAGTGATGGTATCCCCAATCTGATAAGTATCGCTCAGATTCTGTTTCGCATCCAAGGCAATTTCGCCGCTTGTTTCCGGCAATCTGCCTTCGGCTACCGCATATTCATTGACCGGATCCGCACCGCTTTGCAACGGGAAGACTTTTACGAGGAAATCACTGCCTTCCATTTCGATGTCCACTGTCCGCATCGGATGGACGGTCAAATCGGGCGTTTCCGCCAAGATGGCGATATCCGCGTCTTCCAATCCGTAAGTGGACAATACCTTCAGATCATACAGGTTGTTTTCTTCATAATATTGATTGGCGGTATCCAGCATATCCGGACCCGCTGCCTTGATGCCGGCAAAGAAGGCTACTCCCAAAGTGATGATGGCCAATAACGCGAGGAAGCGTGCCTTACTTTTGCCTATCTCTATCCAAATGTCTTTCCATAGCGCCTTCTTCTTCATCATCTCCACCTCCTACCATTCGATTTCTGATACTGGTTTAGGATTGGGATTTTCATGGACCGCCCTTACTTTGGCATTGTTGATTTCGATAATCCGGTTTGCCATGGCTGCGATGGCTTGATTGTGCGTAATGACGATGACGGTCGTTCCGGTATCGAGGCACGTATCCTGCAGCAATTTGAGCACTTGTTTGCCCGTTTCGTAATCCAGTGCCCCTGTCGGCTCATCGCAAAGCAGCAGTTTGGGCTGCTTCGCCAAGGCACGGGCGATGGCGACGCGTTGCTGTTCGCCTCCGGAGAGCTGGGCCGGAAAGTTGTCCATGCGCTCGCTCAAGCCTACCGCCCGCATGACCTCAGCAGCATCGCGGGCATGCGGCGATATCTGCGAGGCAAGCTCCACGTTCTCCTTTGCGGTCAGGTTAGGCACAAGGTTATAGAATTGGAAAACGAAACCGACATCCCGCCTTCTGTAAGTCGTCAAGGCTTTTGAAGTGAACTGGGAGATATCCACGCCATCGATGCTGATGTGCCCTTCATCGGCATCATCCATCCCCCCGAGTATATTCAGAACGGTGGATTTGCCGGCTCCGCTGGGCCCCAGTATCACTACAAACTCTCCTTCGTTGATATCGAAGCTGATTTTGTCGTTGGCAGTGATCCGTGTCTCGCCCATCTGATAGAATTTGCTGACATTCTTTAAGGAAATATACGCCATAATGCATCCCTTCATTTCTTGATTGATTTGTATTTTGAATTGTTCCGGAGACGGGTATGCAAAAAACGACCCGGGAAACCTGAACGTTTCTCCTTAGGTCGTTTTTCAGTGCCTAAACCGTGCTATTCGACGATATTGCTGCCAATTTTTTCCAAAGTGCGCAGTCTGTCATGCAGATAACCGTGCGGATAGCCCGCCAACATTCCGGTGACAGGAGTGAATCCTTCGGGAATCTGCATTTTTTCGCGGATTTCCTCAACATCCAACGTGCCGTTCATCATGAGTCCCATCACGAAACAACTGCCCAACAGTTCTGCGGTTGCCTGTAGGTGCATATTTTCTACGATTGCGGCCGCACTGGCGATGCTGCCTGGTTTGGCTGGCTCCTTGGCGGAAACAACGAAAAATGCAGGTGCTCCGTACAATGGATCTTTGTCCGCATTGCCCGTAACTTCCTGGGCCGCAGATGTAATCGCTGCCAATATTTCCGGATTTTTTATGACCGTGATATGGTAATCCTCAAAACGGCCGCGGCTGATCGGTGCATTTTGCCCGGCTTGCAGCATCAGTTCCACTTGCCCTTGGGACAGCGCGAACTTCTGGAAGCTGCGTGTTGTTTGTCTCGTATACATGACTTTCGTAAAATCCATTTCATTCCCCTCACTTCTTCAAAAATAACTGTACTCTACGGCTATTATACCCTTTCGGACACAAAAATAGAACGGAAATCCAGGGCTGCAGAAAAAAATCATTCTGCATGATCGCTGCTTAGCTGTTCAGCAATCAAAGCCCCATTTCCGTTCAAGAGGGGAAGTTCTTCTGCGGGTACAGAAGAGGAAAAAGAAACGATTATCTTTGGGTATGAATACAGTATAGCCGCGATTTTTGAATATTTAATGAAGGAAAGCCTGTTTTTTCGTGATCATTCCGGGAAGAAAGCCGTTTTCAGATGGACATATCTGTGATAAAGTAAGTGCAGCAAAAGATCGGAGAAATTAAATAATATGAAAACACGCATCATTATTGTCGGTGGAGGTTCGAGCGGTCTGATGGCGGCTTGCACCGCTGCCGAAGCAGGAGCCGAAGTGACGCTCCTCGAACAAAATCCAAGTCTCGGGAAAAAATTGCTTTTGACAGGCGGCGGACGCTGCAACGTCACCAACAATCGTCCCGAAGAGGAAATCATCCGGCACATTCCCGGAAACGGAAAATTCCTGCACAGCAGCTTTACCCAATTCAGTCAATATGACATTATGACCTTCTTTATCGAACGCGGAGTCGCCCTGAAGGAAGAGGATCACGGCCGGATGTTCCCTGTCACAGACAAAGCCCGGACTATACTCGAAGCATTCATCGAGGAACTGAAGCGGCTGCAGGTCCAGATTCGGACCAACATCAAAGTGGAACGCATCCTGATCGAAAACGGACAGGTGACCGGTGTCCTTTTGGAGGATGGCGAAATCCTCCCGGCCGATCGGATCATTCTGGCAACTGGAGGAAAGGCTCTTCCGCGCACAGGCTCCAAAGGCGATGGCTATAAGTTCGCCAAAGCAGCTGGTCACACCATCACGGAACTTTACCCGACCGAAGCACCGATTACTTCCGACGCGGACTTCATCCGTTCAAGCGAACTGAAGGGACTTTCCTTGCGCAATGTTGCCCTCAGCATTAAAAATAAAAAAGGCAAAACAGTCGTGTCCCACCAGATGGACATGATCTTCACCCACTTCGGCGTATCTGGACCCGCTGCTTTGCGGTGTTCGATGTTTGTCCACCAAACAATGAAGCGCGATAAAACCGAGACCGTCACGATGTCATTGGATGTCCTGCCGGAACTCTCATTGGGTGCCGTCGAACAACAGTTGCAGAAGCTCATCAAGGCTCAGCCTGAAAAGAGCGTCAAAAACGGTTGGAAAGATCTGATGCCGGAACGCTACCTGTTGTTCGGTTGCAGCCAGGCTGCTATCGATCCGCAGAAGTCATTGAAGGAATTGACTCCGAAAGAAATCAAAGCTTTCGCCGACTTCTGCAAAAATTTCTCCTTCGAAGTGAACGGTACGCATCCTTTGGACAAAGCCTTTGTCACCGGCGGGGGCGTCTCCACGAAGGAAATCAATCCGAAGACGATGGAAAGCAAATTGACGCGGGGTCTTTATTTCTGCGGCGAACTGATCGACTACAACGGCTACACAGGCGGCTACAACATCACCGGCGCCTTTGTTACAGGGCACACTGCCGGGCAGCATGCCGCTGCAGATCTGCACGAATAACAGCATTCATCAGCAACGAGTACGGAGCCACCTCATTTTCGAGGCAGCTCCGTTTTCTTTTTTTTTATTTATGATGCGCTGTGGGGCGAAGGGATCCGGATATTCCCGGTCACTTCGGCCTATCTCGCCAGTTTCTTGATGATGAAGACTTTCAGGTAATCGCTGGTCTTGCTGCCTGCCGGAACGGAAAAATCGCTCGGCAGATGGAATGTTTCCAGAATGCGGTAATCGCAGTGGCTGTTCTTGAAGGCTTGGGCGATATCCTGTTTGAAATTCTTTTCCTTGTAGTTGGCGGCGTTGGAAGACACGATCAGCGTACCATCCGGTGCGGTGATCTGGATCAGTTCCTCCAACAATTGCGTATAATCTTTCGTTACCGAGAAGGTGCGCTTTTTGGTGCGGGCAAAGCTCGGCGGGTCGATGATGGTCACGTCATACTGCAATTCCTTGCGGATAGCGTAACGGATGAAATCGAAGACATCCATGACATAAATTTTCTGATCCTCGTCATCCAGATTGTTGACGGCAAATTGTTCTTTGGTCCGTTCCAACGAGCGGTTCGCCACATCGACACTCGTCGTTTCGATCGCCCCGCCCATGGCAGCCGCCACCGAAAAAGCGCCTGTGTAGCTGAAAGTGTTCAGCACCCGTTTGCCTGCCGCATAACGTTCCGTCAGAGCGCCGCGTACCTCGCGCTGATCCAGGAAAATGCCCGTCATCAGCCCATCGTCCAGATACGTCGCATAGTTGATGCCGTTCTCCTTCACGATCAGCGGCGTCGGGGCTTCTTCGCCCGAGACAAAGCGGCTGATCAGGCCATCATTCCGTTGGTAACGGAATTTTTCATAGATCCCCTTCGTTTCCGGAAAGATTGCTTGAAAGGCAGCAGTGATGGCGGCTTGGTAGCGGAAAATCCCCTCACTGTACCAGGAAATCACCGCAAAGCCATCATAATGGTCGATGGTGACACCAGGGATACCGTCCCCCTCCGCATTGAAAAGCCGATAGGTAGTCGTTTCCGGGTCCGCTTGCAAATCCGTACGCTTGCGTTTGGCTTTTTCGAACTTATTTTTGAAGAAAGCCTCATTGAAACTATCCGCGCTATCCAACGAAAATACCCAACCGACGCCCTTGTTCTGTTTGGCCAAATAGGCTCTTGCGACGAACGCTTGGCGGGAATCAACCAGCTCGACGATCTCGCCCTCATCGAAGCTGAGCACGTTTGGAAAATCTTCCATTTGCAGCAAGGGATTCCCTGCCTTAATTTTTTTTTCGCTTATTTGCGTAATGATTATTTTTTTCATTGTTTTCTTCCTTTATAGTCAATTGTCCGTTCTGCACTGCTTTTTTTTTTTGAAGATACCCAGATGCCGTAGCCGATTGCTGCACCCAACGTATTGAAGAAGACATCATCGATATGCGTCACGCCCGTCTGAAAGATGAGCTGGAGGAACTCGATCATGGCAGAAAAAAGAAAGCCGACCGCCGTCACTTTGAGGAAACTGCATTTTTTCCTGAACAGGTACGGACCCACGAAACCCAACGGCATAAACCAGACGACGTTCCCCCATGAATTATACCAGGCCGAAAAACCGGAATCACCATAAAAGAGTTTGACCGTATCCACCAACGGCAGCCAATGGATCGCCGTCCAATCGATTTTGTGGTACTCGACGGTCCAGAATGTCTCCTCGTTGCGGAAAACCGTCAGTTGAAGCAGCAGCACGATGTAGATAAACAGAGCATGCAACAAGCCTTCCTTATATATGGGGATTTTTTTGCCCGTCTTGCGGTGTCTGTGCAGCAGATAGGCCGCCCGCAGGACCAGCCAAATCAAATAATACAAAATGGTCTTGTCCACGCTGTTGAAAACTAATTGTATTAGCGGAAAATGATTGACGGATGATTCCAGCGAAGCAGCCACCCACTCATAAGGCCTTTGTAAAAATATCATAATCTATGCTCACCTTTGTCAGTTTTGTTCCTTTAAACAGATACATTGAAAGACCCATTTTCTCGAAAAATCCTTAAAAAAGCAACCGTTCTTGAGAAAAACTTAGGAAAAACTTTACGGGGCTTCGATTGACTATCAAAAGCATTCAGAATATAATGACACTAGCTCATTTTACATAAAATTCACAAACAACACACATTACCCTGAAAATTCACATGAAATTTACATGTGTTCCAACGATATCATAGGAGGTCTCTTTTTTGAAACAAAAATTAACTGAACAGTTGCAGACGCGCTTCGGATTTTTCCTGTTCGCCGTCGTCCTTTTCTGGCTGAAGACCTATTTCGCTTACCACACAGCGTTCTCTTTAGGCGTAGATGGCTGGTTCCAGCAGCTGATTCTTTTTATCAACCCGATTGCCACTACTTTATTGATTCTGGGGATTTCCCTTTTTGTGAAGAATCCTAAAAAAGGTTACCGGAGCTTGATTGCTCTGTATATGCTGAATTCGATCCTGTTGTTCTCAAACATCGTCTATTACCGCGAATTCACGGATTTCTTGACGATCAAGACCATTTTCGGTTCTGCCAATGCAACCAAAAACCTGGGTTCCGGCGTCATCGCCATGATGCAGCCGATCGACCTGTTCTATTGGATCGATGCTTTCGTGCTCGTCTACGTCTATAAGAAATTCGTCAGCAAAAACCGCGATGAACGCATCTTCAAGAAAAGATGGGCATTTGCGACAGTTGCCGCCTCGATTGCTCTCTTCGCCGCTAACCTGGGCTTGGCTGAGATCAGCCGCCCGCAGTTGCTGACAAGAACTTTTGACCGCAACTATATCGTCAAATACTTGGGCATCAATGTCTTCACGCTTTATGACGGCATCAAGACAGCCCAAGCCAACCAAGTGCGCGCAAGCGCGGACAGCTCGGATATGGCTACCGTTCTTGATTACTTGGGTGAACATTACGCCGAACCAAACGAAACATACTTCGGCCAAGCGGAAGGCAAAAACGTCGTCTACATCCATCTGGAAAGTATGCAACAGTTCCTGATCGATTTGTCGCTGACTGATGAAACAGGCATGACAGCAGAAGTGACGCCATTCCTGAACAGCCTGTATCACAGCAGTGATTCCTACAGTTACAGCAACATCTTCCACCAGACTGGCCAAGGAAAAACAAGTGACGCAGAACTGATGCTGGACAATTCACTGTTCGGATTGCCTCAAGGTTCGGCCTTCACACAGATCGGTGCGGATAACACGTTCCAATCGGCACCGGCCATCTTGAGCGAAACCTTTGGCTACACGTCAGCCGTTTTCCATGGAAATGTCGGTTCTTTCTGGGATCGCGATAATGTTTACAAATCTTTTGACTATGATTATTTCTTTGATGCCGACAGCAGTTACACGCTGACGGATGAAAACTCAGTGGAGTACGGTTTGAAGGATAAATTGTTCTTCCAGGAATCGGCTCAATACTTGGAACAATTGCCGCAGCCATTCTATGCGAAGTTCATAACCGTTTCCAACCACTTCCCGTTCCCTGAAGACGAGATGAACAACACCTTCGCTCTGGATACCGGCGATGAAACGATTGACGGTTATTTCAATACTGTTCATTATGCCGACGAGGCCTTGGCTGAATTCTTCCAATATATGAAGGATGCAGGCCTTTACGATAATACGATTTTCGTATTGTATGGCGACCACTTCGGAATCTCCAGCTCACGCAACGAGACCTTAGCGCCGCTCATCGGAGCGAATGCGGATTTGTGGGGTGCCTATGATGACACCATGATGCAGCGTGTTCCTTTCATCATCCATAATCCCGGTTCCGGTACTGGACAGATCAGTAATGTCTATGGCGGCCAGATTGATATCTTGCCTACCGTGATGCACCTTCTCGGTGTCGATACTTCAGCCTATGTCCAACTTGGACAAGATCTGATGTCGGCACAACACGAGGGAATCGTTACTTTCCGTAACGGCAGCATCGTGACGAGCGAATACACCATTTTAGGAAACACTGTTTATCATACCCAAACAGGTACGCTTGCTTATCAGACCGAAGAAGTGATCCAAAAGGTTGCTGAGATCCGAGCGCAAGCTGAACTGCAGCTGGCCATCTCCGATCAGATCATCAACGGCGACTTGCTTCGCTTCTATACGCCGGATGGATTCGTGCCGGTGGACAAGAGCTTGCACAGCTATGTGGATTCTCCAGCCGAACTGGAAGAGGACATCGCGGAATTGGGCGATCTGAATACTTCCTTGTACTACACGAACAACGGCGTATCAAGCGTTCCGCTTTATCAGACGGATGCTCCTGAGTTCCCGGCTAACCAAGCCGCTGCTCCTGAAGCAACCGTTACGGAAGAACAACCCGTTGCTGAGGAAGCCCCAGCAGAAGGACAGACAGAACCAGTTGAATAACCAAAAGAGCTGTCGGAATATGATATGCTACCTCTATATAGGACATTGAATTATTTCAAGTCTTATATGGGGGTTTTTTCTATGTCTAAAAGAGTTATGAAATTATCTGTCGAAAACAGAGTCAACATTGTCGAGCAATATGTGAGAAATGAAATTGGCATATCAAGAGCAGCACAAAATGCAGGAGTATCTCAAGAGACCATTCGCAGTTGGATTAGACTTTATGAGAACGGCGGTCCATCGGCCCTTTTACCGGTAAAGAAGAACAGTCATTACTCCAAGGAGTTAAAGTTGGCAGCCGTCACGGACTATCTGAACGGCCTGGGCAGCATGATTGAAATTGGAAAAAAATATGGTTTGCGGAGTAAGACG
>NZ_FONM01000020.1 GCF_900112935.1 Trichococcus pasteurii | reverse complement strand
GTAAGCCCGAAATATAAAAAAACAGCGCACCTTGTGGTGCGCATCACGAATAGCCGTATACCATGCGATTTTTTCGCGAGTATCCGGCTATTTCTTTATTTGCTGCCACATGTCTCTTGGATATTTTTCGACCAAGGCATGTACTGCTCCAGCACGTCGTTACTTTGATGGATGTCCAGGTTCGGTAAATCCATGAGCAGCTTTTTGAGATATTCATAGAAATCAATCCCATTACTTTTGGCGGTCTCTGCCAGGCTCAAACAAATGGCGTTCGCCTTCGCTCCAGCTTCACTGAAAGAAAAAAGCCAATTTTTTCTCCCTAAAACATTGGGTCTTATGGCGTTCTCGGCAGCGTTGTTGTCGATTTCAATGCGCCCATCGTATAAGAATGCCTTTAATCCATCCGCTCGTTTCAATGTATATTCAGCTGCAGTCACTAAGGCACTTTTGCCAGTAAACCACGAGGTTTCAATCCATTTGAAAAATTCGTCTATGATCGGCTTCGAGTGTTTTTGGCGTTTTTTACGGCGTTTACTTGGAGATAGCTTCTTGAAAGACTTTTCCAGTCGATATAATTTATCGCAGTAATTCACGCCAATCCGTCCTTTTTTACTGTCTACTTTTAACCAGTAGCGGCGCACGTGTGCCCAACAATTCGCAAAAGTCACATCTTGAAGCTTGCCGTAGGCAGAGTAGCCATCACAAATGATCGTCCCCTTGTATCCTTGCGTGAAACGTTCAAGAACCGCACGCGAGCGTGACAAGGCGCTGTCGAACAAGACGATTGTTGGTCCTTGGATAGGTACACTGCGATAGACCCAGTTATAGGCATGCGTTTGTCCCTTTTTTCCGTCGGAACGCTTAATGATTTGGGCATACGTTTCGTCGACATGTAAAATGGATTTGGCCATTAGGCCTGCCTTCATTTGTTCATAAACGGGCAACAGCCAGTCAGTAGATGCCCGGATGACCCAATTGGAAAGATTTTTGTCATTGGTTTGCAGTCCATAGCGGTCCCATTCCTTTACCTGGCGGTAAAGGGGAAGGTATTGCACAAATTTATCATAGATAACTTTGGCGAGGACAGTAGGACCTGCGAGGCTGCGCTGGATTGCTGATTTTGGCGCTTTTCCGCGTTTGATTTTTGCTGACTGTAAGGTATCTCCTTTGCAGTTCTTGCACTCGTAGGCATGTTCAATATGCTGCACCCTCATCATCTTTGCAGGAATAAAGGCAGCTTCTTCACGGGCAAGCGTACTGCCGATTTCAGTCATCTGATGTTGGCAACAGTCGCAAATGGTGTTGTCCGGATGGTGGTGAATCGTCTCCGTCTCGACATCCCCACGAAGGGAGTCGTTTCTTTTCTTGTTGTGGAGTTTTCGTACAACAGTATAAGAAATCTCCTGTTGGCTTTGTTCTTCTGTATGCTCAGAATCTGAAAAAGACGAGGGATGCTCATCTTCAAATAAAGATCCTTGCCCGTCGGGCGTAATGTACTTGGATTTTTCCGTTTTGGATCCATATAAGAGCTTGGTTAACTGCTGTAGCTGTTGGTTTAAAAATTCGATCTGATCCAAGGCTTGATCCAGCTTTTGCGATAATGCTTTATTTTGTTCATTCGCATGGGCTAACTGATCTTCCAGCAATCGGATTAATTTCTCGGATTGATCTTCATTCTTAAAAGAACCATTTGTCACAACACTCACCACTTTCGTTCTGTTTCGTTCTTTCTATTATACGCAATTTCAGAAGTGAAAATAAAGAGTAAATTGACTATAAGTGTGATCTTAGAAGGATTTAGAAGGATCCTTTTAAAGAAGGCGGAATCGCCTTTGGTTGCTGAATGGATAGACCTTCCAATAACCAACGAAGTTCTTTCTGTGAAAGCAACCGCACTTCATTTTCGTCTTTGGGCCATTGCAGTTTCCCCGCATCCAACCGTTTGTAAAGCAAGGCGAATCCGTCTCCATCAAAATACAAGCATTTATAGCGGTCTTTGGATCTCCCAGAGAATAAGAAAATGGTGTCTTCATAAGGATCAAGTTCGTAAACGTCTTGAACAAGTGTAGCTAATCCATCGATGCCTTTCCTCATATCGGTCTTGCCGCAAACGATGTAGATATTTTTTACGCTGGTATAATCATATTTCATCGAGGCTCAATCCCCCTCATAATTACCTGCACGACGTGCGGATCTATGCCATCGAAGAACGATATTTCAACGGTGGGCGTTTTAATCGTACAAATTGGTTGTAAAGGTGGTAACGCAGAATGGGTGACAGGATGAAATTCTTGTTCGGGGTGTAATTGAACGAGGACAATAATGGGTTTTTGTTGTGGCATATGAAAAGCACCTCCTTAAATTGATACGATTATCATACCAGGAGGTGCGGATCATTTATATGCGTCTTTTGAATGCGGGCTTACGATATATCTGTTTTTTTTTTCCATATTTCTGAAAAGGAATTGCCTCCCAAATGCGTATCTATTGAGTGAAAGAAGACATAGGGGAGGCAGCAAATTTGGAAAAAAACGATCAGCAGCACTTATTGGTTAATATGGATAAGAAGAAAATCATGGAACCGGCCCGACTGACTTGGGCAGGGGACAGCACGATTACAGGAATGGCCGGGACGCATCCGCAGTTGGGCAATCCTTTTCAGTATGTGGTGTTCCAATTGTTGATGGACGAATGGAAAGGCGACAGGATCACTTTGGTTGTCGATTCCAAAGAAGTGAGAGAGTACTTGCTGAAGGAAGAGAACTACGCGTTCTACGAAGGAGACAAGAAAAAATTGTTGCGCCGGAACCGGAAAGAAGCGGGAATAGATGTTGTTTCGATTGATCCATCCGAAGCTGTTCGCTGGAAGAAACAGTGGGGGGAGTTCCTCAACCAATATGTGCTGATCAATTATGATTCGCACCTGTTCATGACCATCGATCGCCGTTTGTTCAAGCGTACGAAAAACATGATGCCTTATTTTGTTCTGGCGCAAGCGGAAGAACAAGCCGAACAAAAGGGCAGTTGGGCCGGGAACAGGATCGGGATTGAGCCGATTGATACGGATACGTTTGAAAGTGATGTTTATTTCGAAATGTTTCGGATGATAGGGGACAAATCAGCTTGCCAACTGGGAGTCGCAGATTTTCATCGGCGGCATGGCGGGCTGTGTTAGAACATACAAAGAGAACGCAAGACACTACAGTGAAGTGCATTTTGATGATCAAAATTGAACAGCCCCCACCTCCGCGCGGATGCATAGGCGGGAGCTGTTCAGTTTTTTCCTCGGAAAGAAGGGGACTGCAATCAAATGCCAGTACTCGATTTTTTCCCGTGTTTTCAATATCCACAATAATATTGCCATCAAAGTCTGTTGTGAGAAGCGCCTTTTCGGTTGTGGACTCGATCGATCCCTTCGCTAAGTCATGGCTTAGTGTGTTGGTATCATAATCGCTGATGACCCAACTCACCAAATTGTTGTTTTTAGATTTTTTCAGGAGACGCTGCTGCGGCGGTAGGCCACGGATCGGGTCACGCGCATGACGTTTTCTTCACCCGGAAAATGAACAGGGTTGATTGGGGTCTGTCTGTACATTTCGAGTACATCCAGGACATCGGTCGACAATTCGCGGATATCGATCAGGCCATACATGCGCGGCGACAAAATATAGATTGGTTTGTCGGGATTGGCGTTTTTGACCATCTTTTTGACGTCATAGGTCAGGTGCGGACAGCAAACGACGATATCAAACCGGTCCATTTTTTCTTTGGCAATCATGAATGGGGAGAATTCGATTTCAAATTTATCTTCCAAATGGTATTCTTGGATGTCTTTTTTTACTTTGGCCGCCAACGCACTGGATGAAAATCCGCCGCCGCAGCATAACAGGATATGGATCATATGGGTTCTCCTCCGTTTTTTTGATAGTTACATCATATCACTCGATGGAAGCGCTTGAAATGTTTTTGCGCTTTTTCGGGCGTGGATCCTTCTTTCCATAGCCTCGACTTTTTCAACGCAAGGGGCATATGGTATGATGGAGAAGAGAACAACAAATCGGGTTTTCCCTGAGAGGGGTGAGTGAGATGCTGCAGGCATTTCGACTGACTTTTGAAGAAAAACGGATGTGGATGACTTTGGGAGGCAGTGTCCTCTTTGCGTTCGTGCTGGCTATCGGGGTCATTCTGCTCGACACGCGCTTGATCACGGCGCTTGATTTTTTCCCGCCATTTTTGCTGACGAGCGTCAACTTGGCCAAGTCAATACTGAGCCTGTTGGCGGGGTCCCTCTTCTCGGTGGCTACCTTTACGTTTGCTACGATGCTGTCCGTCATTTCCTTCTACTCATCCAACTTCAGTCCGCGGACGGTGGAAAATTTTCTTCTGCACAAGACCTCTATGCAGACGCTGGGCATTTTTCTTGGTGGCTTCATTTATTGTCTTTCCTCCTTATTTTTTATGCGGAGTTCGGAAAATGAATACCTGGTCATTTCCGCGACGGTCGCCCTCGTTTATGCACTAGCCTGTGTCGTCTACTTCATAAAGTTCGTTTACAATGTCGCGACATCTGTTCAATTGGAAAAATTGGTGGATAAAATCTACAAAGATGCAGATGCGATATGTGAAGAGACGATCCGTTACTTCCGGGAAAAGCCAGCGTTTGACCATCTGCCTCAAATAGAGACTCTGCATCAGTACACAGTCCGTGCTGATAGGAACGGTTATGTTGAATACATCAATTTCGACCGTTTGGTTGAGCTGAGTACAGAATTTGACGGGATTACGGTACTGCGCTTCAGGATAGGCGATTTCCTTTCTGTCAATGAACCGTTGGCCATTTTTTACACGAACCGGAAATTGGAGGATGAGCCGCGGCTTCAGGAAGTGCTGAATCTCAGTTTGACCTACGAAACGGAGCCATCCACGATGTTCGATCCGAATTTTGCCCGTAAAAAATTGATTGAGATTGCGCTGCGGGCAGTTTCACCAGGAATCAATGATCCGAATACGGCGATTCACATCCTGCATTACAAGGCCTTGTTGGATGCCAAATTTGCGCGTTTGCCGGGAAGATTCATTTTGATGGGAAAGGAACAGGAGGGGGTCGATGAGGAAGCGTTGCGCTACAGCGGCTGCGTGTTCTATGATTTCAATAATTTCTCCAAAGACTTATACGAAAGCTACTGGCAGCTGATCCACTACATGAAGACAGATATTTCAGGAGTTGTGGCCCTGTTTGATTCGTTGCTGACGATCGCTTATGCCGCTCATCCGAAGAAACTGAGCTATATAAAGGATTACAGCAATTATCTGTCAAATCTGACGAGTCCGAATTTCACGGAAAGATTGGACCTGCAAAACATTGAGGAGCGGCAACAGCATATTCTGGGGATCACTTGCGATGAACAAAAATAAAGAGGAGGAATTCGAGCGTACTCGAGTTCCTCTTCTTTATGCTGTACGGCATCACTGAAGGGTGGTCTCAGGAATTCATTTCTCGTTCTTGTCGGATAGGTTATCGGGTTTGATTTGAAGGAGAGATGCATAGGATTGGTCCTTCGGCCGGATCGTTTCCGGATCAGCGAAGAAATCATTCGTCAATGCGACGATGGGTCCGACCAGGCCAATCAAAGCGATCAGGTTCGGGATGGCCATCAGCCCGTTGAACAGGTCGGAAATCTCCCAGACGACATCCAGGGTCGCGACTGCGCCGTAGACGATGGAGGCGACGAAAAAAATCCGATAGACAAGGATGGCTTTTTGGCCGGCGATGTATTCGATCGCTTTTTCGGAATAATAATACCAAGCGATGATGGTCGCGAAGGCGAACAGGACGATGCCGATCGAAATGATGTATTCCCCACCCGGGATGACGGCGCTGAATGCCCGGTTGGACATTTCCGTGCCATCGATAGAGGCATCCTTCCAGGTTCCACTGATGATGATCACCAAAGCGGTAATGGTGCACATGATGATTGTATCGAAGAAGACTTCAAAAGCCCCCCAACAGCCTTGACGTGCCGGATGATCGGTATTGGCGGTGGAGTGGGCAATCGGAGCGCTGCCGAGACCCGCCTCATTCGTGAACACGCCGCGTGCGACACCAATCCGGGCTGCATACATCAGCGAAGCTCCCGTAAAGCCTCCGACAGCGGCCGTGCCTGTGAAGGCATCCGTGAAAATCGTAGCGAGAGCGGAGGGAATCTGATTCCGCTGCACAATCAGGATAAAGATGGCCGCGCCTGTATAGATCAGCGACATGAAGGGAATCAATTTCTCCGCTACGCTTGCGATCCGCTTGATGCCGCCCACCACGACCAAGGCCACAAAGAAAGCCAGCAGCAGACCGCTTGCTAAGGCGGGTATGGAAATTGCGTCCTTCAAACTGCCGGCTACGGTATTCGCCTGGACGATGTTGCCGCCGCCGATTGAGGAAAAGGCAGTCAACAGGCAGAAAAGATAGGCCAGTTTCGGCCAACCCAGGCCTTTGCTGATGTAATACATGGGGCCACCTACATATTCACCCTTTGCATTTTTCTCGCGGTAGGCGAGCGCTAGAGTGGTTTCCGCATATTTTGTGACCATGCCGAGGATAGCGGAGGTCCACATCCAAAAGATGGCACCTGGCCCGCCGACGCTGATGGCCACGGCCACGCCAACGATATTGCCGGTCCCGACCGTTCCGGCCAGAGCCGTGCAGACAGCCTGAAAGGGGGTAATCGTGCCGGCCGCGATTTCCTTCGGCTTACGGAAAACCGTCTTCAGTGTGTTGGCCATCACTGTGCCGAAGCGGGTGAAGATAACGGCTCTGGTTTTGAACGTCAGGTACAGCCCTGTTCCCAGCATCAGGACCAGCATAGGGATTCCCCAGATGATCGTGTCATTCAGCCATTTTACGATTTCCATCGTGATTTCCTCCTTTGTCGGAGTGCCGGCAGGAACAATAAGTTACTTCAGCGGAAGGGTAGCTAATTCATATGCCTTTATTGTTGCGCCCATACAGGCTGCTGACGGTGAGCGAAGTTCCGACCAAGCCCAAAATGATGATATAACCGGCAATGAATCCGGCGGAGATGTACCCGCTGAGCGTCAATGCAAAAGCCGCCAACAAGTCAGCGCCTTGGTAAGAGAGCGAACTGAAAGCCAGATAAGAAGCTTGCTTATCTTCAGGCACGAGATCGACTTTGCGGGCATTGATGTTCGGGGAGGAAGCCAACTCGCCGATGGTCGCCAGAACCATCAATGGAATCAGGATGTAAATGTTGTTCATGACGGCAATCAATCCGTAACTGACGACATAGATCAAAAGGCCGTAAAGGATGGTCGCCTTTTCGGATCGCTTTTCGGTAAAGCGCGAGACGAGGAAAGTGAATCCGACGACGAGGAGTGTATTGAGGACCTGCAGCAGGCTGAGCATCCTGACGCCGTCGATCGGAACCGTGAACAGTGTCAGCGTTTCGAACTCTTTTGAAAGCCGGACGGCGGTGTAGGTCTTCAGCGAAAATTCGGCTGTGTTGAACAGCGCCATGCCAAGAATCAAGAAGAGCCAACGGGTATCTTTCGCGGCGATGCGGTAGTTCAAAAACAAGTCCTTCAGCCTGTTCTTATGCCGTTTCTCAGCTGTGGCATTGGTGTAGTCCAACTGGCTTTGAAACAGCAAAGCCATCGCTAGTTGTGCTATCCCGGCCACCAAGAACAGTTGGAACAGGAAGTGCTGAAACAGGAATCCGCCGATCGAAAAACCCAACGCCATGGACAAGTTGAAGGTCCAATATTGCCATTGGTATGCCTGCTTCCGGTTTTCGACGGTTGTGCAGTCCATCAGCACGGCGTCATATGCAGGCGAATAAAGATTGAAGGAAATACCGCAGACAAGGTAACCGAGAATCAACCACCCATCTGCCGAAAACAGCCCAAAAAATCTGAGGGCAATCAGCAAAAGGGATCCTCCGTAAAGGCTCTGGAAAAGATGAAGGATTTTCTTTCTTTGGAAATTATCGGCAAGATAACCCCCAACGATGCCAGCCAAGAAGCAGACGACCACATTTGTCATGACGAGCAGGCCGGTCATCCGTGCATTGAAGATGCCGGCCAGATAGATGACCAGAAAAGGGATCGTGCAGGAATAGATCAAACTGTTTATGAAAGAACTGGCCAAAGTCGATCGGATGTTCTTTGAGAATGTTGTTGCCATAAATCACCTGTCTTATTGAAGATTCTATATACTGAAAGTATCACAGCCAGCGGGATTTTTCCAGCCGGAGCCGCCCAGAGGGCAAGGCGGCCTTACTTTTCCCCATAAGAAAAACTTAACTTACTTTTTTATGGACAAACCGCAAGGAAGTGTTTATAATCGGGGAAGAAAATCCGACTTTAGTCAGAGGCCGATACACGCTGTTTGCGTTATACTGAAAACGCAGAAAAAGGAAGCGCTGCCAACTGACGGTTCACGGAATCGATAAGCTAAATTCACAGAAAATTTATGTTTGTCGGGTATAATCGAAAATAGGGCAACACCAAAAAGTGATAAGAGGTGAAGAAGTGGAATTGGAAAACACCACCCATCAAGGGATTGCATTCAACCGTAAGCTCGTCCAGATTTTGACGGTAGCGGGAACAGTTGCGACACTTATCTTAGGCATTTGGATCTATCGGACAGGCTTCTTTGAAGCTGAAGGCAGTTTTAAAGCATTGTTGGCCGGAATGGGCATTTATGCGCCCGTCATTTTCTTGCTGATCCAAATCATCCAAGTCGTCTATCCCATCATTCCGGGCGGAGTAACGGTCGTAGTGGCGCCGCTTGTTTTCGGTCCGCTTTGGGGATTCACATACAGTTTCATCGGTGTGCTGATCGGTTCGATCATCAATTTCATCTTGGCCCGTAAATACGGGAAGACATTCGTAAGAGCATTTGTTTCGGAAGAAACCTACAGAAAATATTATGGCTGGCTGACGAAAGGCAAACGTTTCGAATGGCTGATGGCTTCAGCCTTTGCTCTTCCGGGATTCCCGGATGATTTCCTCTGCATGGTCGCCGGTCTGACGAAAATGTCCATGAAGCGGTTCCTGGTCATCTTCCTCCTGTTCAAGCCGATCACCCTGTACTTCTACGGCATCAGCGGGGCATCGATTGTGACATGGGTGTTCCTGAATATGCCGACATTCATCAAAGGGTGGCTAGCCATCCAACCGGTATTGCAATAAAATCCAAAATAAAAACGATGAGCCACGGAGGCTCATCGTTTTTTTGCTTATTTTCTTCTGACCTTCATCAAGGCCGTGGCGATGAATGGGGCGATCAATCCGGCTGCGACGGCTTCGCCGATTCCGTTTGTTGCGACGATGCCGGCCAACACCTTCAACAGGTTGGACGGATCGACATTCAGGGCTGTGGCGTATTCATTGCCATAGAAAAGGGCGATGAATCCCAATACAAGCACTGTGTTGGTCAAGGATCCCAAAACGGCAGCGGTGACCATCCCGACTTTTTCCTGTTTGCGTTTCAGGAAAGCATGGAAAACAAGTCCTGCCACAAGCCCGACCATGACGCGCGGAACGACTGCGATGACCGGATTGGTCCAGAGCAGCAGATCCAATGGGGAAGCCGGCAGTGTGTAGGCCTTGACCATGCGCGCCAAGCCCCAGACGAGTCCGACAAGCATGCCGTCCTTCGTGCTCAGGACGAAAGCGGCCACGATGACCGTAATGTGGATGATCGTCGGATTCAATGGCGGAATCGGAATATTTCCAAGGAAGGGAACGAATGTCTGGATGATGATGAACGCAGACAGAATGCCCAAAATGGCGATGCGGTACGTTTTATTTTTTTGTGTTTGCATTTCGGCTCAACCTCTTTTTATATATGCATTTCGGCAAGCGCCGATATATAGGTATTCTACCAAATAGTTCCGGAAAAAAATAGCGGCAGCGGAGGTCCTTTCAATTTCAGGATACGGTATTATTTTATTTTAGGTGAAAAAAGGGTAAAATAGCAGTATAGAGCCAGAAAGGAAGCCGCCATGAAGAAAATTTTTATAGGTTTGATACGTGGTTACCAGAAAGTGATATCCCCGCTGTTCCCACCGAGTTGCCGGTACTATCCGACTTGCTCGAACTATGCGGTCCAAGCCATCCAAAAACATGGCGCAATCAAGGGCAGCCTAATGGGAATCGCACGCATTCTCAGATGCCATCCTTTCGTCAAAGGCGGATACGATCCGGTGCCTGAACAATTCAGCATCCGCCGCAACAAAGAAGACGAACACAGTCACCCAGAGCATGAACATTTCCATGAGCACTAAGATTTTCCGGATTTTCCCATTTCAACAATCAAAGGAGAGATTAAAATGGATGAATTAAAGAAGATTTTCTTAGCAGGTGTCGGCATGACTTCCACTTCGATCGAGAAGGCTGAAAAGCTGATCAATGAGATGGTCGAAAAAGGGCGCGTTACGGTCCAGGAAGGAAAAGAGCTGCAGACGGAGTTGACCCGCAAAGCCTCAGGCATCGTGCCGGCGACGAAAGCGGAGCTTGAGAATCTGCCGTTCGCCAAAAAAGAGGATGTGGAAGCGCTGGAAGCCAAAATGGATGCGATCAACGCCAAACTGGACCAATTGTTGAACAAATAAGAAATCGCAAAAGATGAAGGAGGGGTCAGGATGGCAAGAGACGAAAGGTTGCATGAAATAGTCCGGATCCTGTCCTCTTACGGGCTTCAATTCCTTTATCACAATCAGGTGAAGCCGAGCCGAAAAGATCAAGATCCGGAGAACCTTCGTCTTGCTTTCGAGAAACTCGGGCCGAGCTTCATCAAGATCGGCCAGATCCTTTCCACCCGCATCGATATTCTCCCGCAGGCATTCGTGGAAGAACTTGCCCATCTGCAGGACAAGGCGCCGGAATTCCCGTTTGCGGAAGTCGAACGCATCTTTATGGAAGAAACCAAACTGTCATTAGGCGAAGCCTTCCTTTCCATCGATGAAAAACCGCTCGCCAGCGCGTCGATTGCGCAGGTTCATCGGGCGGTTCTCCGGACAGGGGAGGAAGTGGTCGTGAAAGTGCAACGCCCGATCATCGATGATCTGTTGATCCGGGATTTGGATATCCTGATCCGCCTCAGCAGAAAAATCCCGAAGGAACTGGTTGAGGTAGTCGATCCCAAAGAAGCGTTGAAGCAGGTGAAGGCGAACACCTTGATCGAACTGGATTTCCGCAACGAAGCACAGCTCTTGCAACGTTTCCGGGACCTCAATGCCAACATCGCCTGCATCGGCGTCCCGAAGATCTATTCTGGGCTTACGACGCGCAGGGTATTGGTGGAAGAGTACATCGAAGGCACCAAGATCACCAACCGGGAACAGTTGGACTTGCTTGGCTATGATTCGGATGATATCAGCCGCAAACTGATGTTGGCTTATCTGAAACAAGTATTCCACGACGGCTTTTTCCATGGGGATCCCCATCCCGGCAACCTGATCATCAAAGAAGGCAAAATTTATTTCATCGATTTCGGCATCATGGGAGATCTGTCGGAGACCACGAAAAAATCGCTGAACGACATCCTCCAGGGATTGGCATCGAAAGATCTGGATCGGATGGTGAAAGTCTGTCTGGAATTGGGGACGCCGAAAGGACGGGTTGATAAACGCAATCTGTACGCCGACGTCGAGATGCTGTTCGATATGTACCTTTCGAACAATATGCTGAACGTGAACCTTGGGACGTTCATCACCGATTTCATCAGAATGTTCAAACGGCATAACATTGCCATTCCGAGCGATCTGACGATCCTCGCGAAATCTTTGTCGATACTGGAAGGCGTTTTTCTGGAAATTTCCCCTGAACTGAACCTGATTTCGATTGCAAAGGACTATCTGAAGGAGAGTTTCACGCTCACGACGCTGATGCAGAAATTTTCTGCGGAAAAGTTGGCTTTGAGGGGGTATGCCTTCATCAAGGACAGCAGTGAGATCCCAAGCAGTCTGCTGGCTCTGCTGAAGCAAACGGCAAGCGGCAGGACCATGTTGCGCATCGATGTCGATCAGCTGGACGATAAGTGGAAGGACGTCAAAAAGATGTCCAACCGCGTCGTCATCTCCTTGATTGTTGCCGGATTGCTGCTGTCATCTTCCATCATGTCCGGTACACCGGGAGGGCAATTCCTGGGGCAAGCGGGCTTTGTGATCGCAGGCCTGTTCAGCATCTGGTTGCTGATTTCCATTTTCCGGTCAGGGAACCTGTAAGCTTAAGGGCTTATGCTTTTAAAGAGTTGCGACTACATTAAAATATATTAAAAATTGAAAATAACCTCTTGAAAATCAATTGCCGCTGTTATATTATATGTTGGTCAGCTTTTTAAGGAAAGCTCATGGAGGGATAGCGAAGTGGCTAAACGCGGCGGACTGTAAATCCGCTCTTTCGGGTTCGGCAGTTCGAATCTGCCTCCCTCCACCATTGGGCTATCGCCAAGCGGTAAGGCAACAGACTTTGACTCTGTCATTCGTTGGTTCGAATCCAGCTAGCCCAGTTATAAAAACGAAGAAGCGTTCCGGAATCATACCGATGATTCCCGGGGCGCTTCTTTTTTGATAGCAAATAATTCGACAAGCAGCAAACAGAACAACTATAATGAGTCCAAATGATCCACAAGGAGCCAGAAATTGATGAAAAGAATATTCAGGGCATTGACTGTATTGCTGGTGGGTCTTTTTCTGTTTGGTTTGAACAATCAAAAAGACGAGGAACGCGCGGTGCAGCCGATCGCGCCTTTAGTTGGGAAAGACGAAAATTTAAATATCTGGATAGTGACGGATATCCACTACCTCTCCCCGGATCTGTTCGATGACGGCGAAGCGTTTGCCCGAATGCAAGCAACTTCTGCTGGTAAAGACCTGGAGCACGTCCCGGAAATGATGGAGGCGCTTGTGTGGGAAGCGGCGAAAGAACAGCCGGATCTGCTGATCGTCAGCGGCGATCTGACCTTCAACGGTGAATACCAAAGTATGGTGGAGTTGGCTGCTTTTTTTGAAAGAATCGAAAAAAATGGGACGCAGGTCAGCGTGATACCGGGAAACCACGATATCCACAGCGGCTGGGCCAGGAAATTTGAAGGGGAAGAAATGGCTGTCGTCGAGCAAGCAACACCAGAGGACTTCCAACAAATTTTTGCGGACTATGGCTATGATCTCGCCATCAGCAAAGACCCGGAGTCCTTGAGCTATGTGATGGAGCCGAAAGCGGGATTTCCTTTTTTGATGATCGACACCAATATATACAGCGAAACGAAGAGCACAAAAGCCCCGAAAACGGAAGGCAGAATCAAGGAAGAAACGTACGCCTGGTTGGATGAGTATTTTGCGCTGCAGCAAGAGAACCTGCAGACGATCCAACTGGTCGGGCATCATCCGCTGCTGAACCATACCGGCAGATTAGGCGGAGGGTTTGTCTTGGAAAATGCGGATGAGGCAACCGACTATTTTGCAGAAAAAGGCATCCAAACGAGCTTTGCTGGGCATATCCATGCACAAGATATTTCCGAGGCAACCGATCTGGAGGCTCCTTTCTATGAAGTCGTAACCGGAGCGCTTTCCATATTTCCAAACGCAATCGGGGAAATAACGTTATCCAATGAAGAATTATCCTACCAGCGCAAATCATTGGATGTTGAAGGCTGGGCGGAAGCTACTGGGGTCGAAGCACCTGAATTGCTTGCCTACACGCAGACTTCCCATGCCTTTTTCAAGCGCGATGGCGAGAATCTGGCTTTGCAGATGATGTTTGAAGAACAGTGGCACGAAGAGATCTATGAAGAGGCTGTGATGGATTATGTCGGAAGGATGAATGTCCGCTTTTTTTCCGGGGAGGATTACGTCGAGGATGAGAGTTCTTTGGGAGAATGGACCAGCCATGCCGGCTATCAAATCATTCAACAAAACAGTGATAATTTTCTTAAGAAATACACGAACCAATTGCTGCAGGATAAAAATCTGGATGATCGGCACATTGTGATTCCACAGCGGCAATAAGGAAGAGGTTGGGCGGGTTGCCTAGCCTCTTTCTTATTGCCGTTTTTTCTTTGTGCCGATGGATCGCTTTTGCCTATCACAGTTGTTCGGAAATCGGAATTATACGAAAGACTCCTATGATGGTAAGCTACTGTAAGTTGTTGAGACACACTTACAAAAGGAATGTATTCCAATATAGAGAGTGTTAAATAGAGCGGAAGGAGGAAAAAAATGATTGACTTAGGTTATTTGTTGGAAGCAATCAAAGGCATCATTCCCTTTGTGCCAAAGACATTACTGATTTCATTCACTGCGATGTTCTTTGCCATCATTCTGGGTGTCATCATGGCGCTTCTGCGCAGACAGGACAATAAAATCCTCTCTTCGCTTGCTGGACTGTATGTTTCGGTTTTTCGTGGATTTCCGACAGTTGTGCAACTGTTTATTGTCTATTTTGGTTTGCCGCAGATTTTTCCGGCTTTCAATTCGTTGGACGCCATGTATGCCGTCATTCTGACATTCAGTTTTAAAGAATCTTCTTACCTGACGGAAACATTCCGTGCAGGGCTGGATTCAGTGGACAAGGGTCAAATCGAGGCAGGGCTGGCAGTCGGTATGAAAAAATGGAAAATCTATCAAGAGATAGTCTTTCCGCAAGCGATCGTCAACGCATTGCCTGGCACGACCAACACGTTTGTTTCTCTGATCAAGGAAAGTTCACTTGCTTTTACATTGGGCATAACCGAACTGTTTGCTCAAGGAAAACTGATTGCAAGCGCCAATATGAAGTATTTTGAAACGTATCTGGCAGTGGGCCTTATTTATTGGTTCATGATCATCATACTCGGACGCCTTGAAGCAATTCTCGAAAACCATCTGGCAAAAGCTTATAAGCGATGAGAAAGGAGCAGAGCGATATGATTGAAGTTCGAAATTTATCCAAATCGTTCGGCGCAAACAAAGTGCTGAATGATATCTCCTTTCAGGTCAAGGAAGGGGAAGTCGTCGCCATCATCGGTCCCAGCGGATCGGGCAAATCAACTTTGTTGCGGAGTCTGAATTTATTGGAGGAGCCGGACGAAGGCGTCATCAAGGTCGGCGATGTGACGGTCGACACGAAGTTGTTGACGCACCAAAACCGTTATGAACTCAGACAACAGTCCGCTATGGTTTTTCAGCATTTCAATTTATTCAAAAATAAAACCGTTCTGGAAAACGTGACGCTGGCCTTGACGAGCAGCAAGCGAAAAACTAAAGCAGAAGCTTTACAGATTGCCGAGGATTTGCTTGAACAGGTCGGGCTGTCGGATCAAAAAAAACAATACCCGGCGACACTGAGCGGCGGGCAGCAGCAAAGGGTGAGCATTGCGAGAGCGTTGGCCGTGAACCCGAAAGTGATCTTCATGGATGAACCGACGAGTGCGCTCGATCCGGAATTGGTCGGCGAAGTCTTAAAAACGATCGAGCAACTTTCAAAGCGGAACATTACCTTGGTTATTGTCACGCATGAGATGAAATTCGCTAAGAAAGTGGCCGATAAAATTGTTTTCATGAATAACGGCGTAATCGTTGAATCTGGGGCACCCGAAGCTGTTTTTTCCCAGCCTAAAGAAGAAAGGACCCGGAAATTCTTGTTGTCCACCAGAGAAGATGCAACGCTTGAATATGTCATATAAGCTGTCAGAAGGAGGCAGAGGATGAAAATTATCAGTGGTTTTCCCAAAAAAATTGTTGAATATGCGCATGCATTGGAGCATCTTGCTGACCACCTTCCAAATGATGTGAAGCGCGTGCTGCTGGTGACAGGCGAAAATAGTTGGCAGGCAACCAAAGAAATCATTCAGCCGGCACTCTCAAGAGAGGAACGGATTTTTGAACGGGTGGTAGTGGCTACTTATCCGACACAGAAATTAATCGATGCCTTCAGTTCAGTCGTCAGGGAACAACAACTAGATGCGGTCATTGGGGTCGGTGGTGGCCGCGTGTGTGATGTGGCGAAAGCAGTCGCGAATGAAACATCTTCTTTTTTGATGGCGATCCCGACAATTGCTGCCACGAATGCCGCTTTTCGGAAGAATTCGATCCTGTACGAAGAAAATGGGGCCTATGCCGGCGGCAACCAAAATGCTTCCACGGCGGATGTATTGTTGATTGATACTGCGATCATCGGTGCGGCACCGAGACGTTATCTGATTGCCGGAATGATCGATTCAGTCAGCAGAAGTGTCGATACGCGACCCTACACGATTGATTCGGACAATTTCGTTTTGGCGTTCATTCATCAAAATGCGCAGCTGGCAACCGATTATTTGCTGAAAATTAGCGAAAGGTATGCTGAGGGTGAGTTGAGTGAGGCGGAGTTGGCTCAGGCAGTTGACGCCATCATCAATGTCGTCGGTGTGGCCGGTGCGAAAAGCAAGGGGCGGATGTATAGAGGTGTGACGCATCCGTTGCATAATGAATTGACAAAGCTTGTGCACCATCCGGATATCCTGCATGGCGAAATCATCGCCTTTACGACATTGGTTCAGTTGCTGCTTGAAGGTTCAGATTATGAGTGGTACTTGCGCTTTTTAAGGAACTTGAAGTTCCATTTTGACATCGATACATTGGGGTTGGCGGATGAGGAAACCATCCAAATATTGGCGCATCATTTTGTTGCGCATTTTACGGAGGAAGTGGCGTTCTTCATCACTGATCTGTCGGAAGAACGTGTCGTTGCAGCAATCAAGGAAGCCAAGCAGATATTGGTCACGGAGGTGTTTTCGGATGGTGGAAATTAGAAAAGCCTTGCAGGGCTTGCATCAGCCACAAGCATACCCGGAAAAAATCGCTTCAGAAAGATTGCCGCTCGACAGAAACGAAAGTCCGCTTTTGCCATCCGCTTTTGTTCAGGAAGCGATCATCCAGGAGTTTTCGCAATTGTCGCGCTACCCCGAGAACAGTGCTTTTGCATTGCGGCAGGCATTGGGGGAACGTTGGCAGTTGGCACCGGATCATTTCCTGATCGGCAACGGTTCATTTGAAATCCTGTCATTGTTGGCACAGGTGTTTCTTGACCAAACGAGCCAAGTCATCGTTCCGCAAGGTACATTTGTCTGGCACAAGAAATTCAGCCACTTTTCAGGAGCACAGGTCGAGACGGTTCCGCTTGACCCACATTACCAGGTTCCATTAGCCGCGATAAAGGCAGCCATCATTCCGGAAACAAAAATGATCTGGCTGACGGATCCATTCAATCCGACCGGGACAAAGCTTCGTCCGGAGGAATTGCATCAATTTTGTGGGGAGGTACCTTCGTCGGTAGTCATTGTGATCGATGAGGCCTATATGGAATTCGCGGACGGGGATACGATCGAAAATTCCCGAAAATTGGTGGCGGACTTTGATAACGTCATTCTTTTGAGGACTTTTTCAAAGTTTTATCGCTTGGCATCGGTGAGGATCGGGTACGCAGCAGCGCAACCGGCATTGATCCAAATGATCTTGCCTTACCGGATTCCGCCTAATCATAATCGGCTGGGAGTGGCTGCAGCCGTCGCGAGTCTGGCGGATGACGAAAGCCAACAAGAAACGCTTCGTTTCATGAAGGCGGAGAAAAGTCACTTAACGCAAGCATTCATGGAATTAGGCCTCAAAGTAATCCCGAGCCAAGCCAATTTTTTGTTCGTATCGCTTGAAAAGCATCCAAGTTCGCTGATCGATCAATTGGCCGAACAAGTTATTTTTAAGCCGGGTAAGTATTTTGGCTACCCTAGTCATTTTAGGCTGACAATCGGAACAGCCAATCAAAACCGTCAAGTGATTGAAATAGTAAAACAATTGATTAACTAAAAATAAAGGAGTGTTTATTTATGAAGAAATGGTCAAAACTGATTTTCAAAGCTGCCGCATTAACTGCAGTATTGGGTGGACTGACTGCCTGCGCTGATACGGAGACTGCTGATCAAACAAGTGAAGCGAGCGTGACAGAGGAAAAAGTAACCTTACAAGTAGGCGCAACCGGACAATCGTTCCCTAATTCCTATATGGAAGACGATAAATTAGTCGGGTACGATGTGGAAGTTTTGGAAGCGATCGCTGGCAACTTAGGTTATGAATTGGAATGGACTACGGGTGCGTTTGATGGTTTGCTGGCTTCATTGAATGCCGGAAAATTGGACACAATCGCCAACAACTTTGCGATTACCCCTGAGCGTGCGGAAGCGGTCGACTTCACGACGCCTTATGCCTACACGGCTTCAGGAATTGCCGTAAGGGAAGATAGTGCCTTCGAAAGTACCGAAGATCTGGAAGGCGAAACGATCGGCGGGGTGGCCGGAAGCAACAAACTGACGGAATTGGAAGCCTATATTGCCGAAACTGGGTTAGGCATTGAAATCCGTCAATACGATACACGTGAAGGCCCGCAAGAAGATACACTGAAAGGTCAAGTCGCAGGGTATGCCCAAGATAAGGCAGTGTTGGCTGCAACAATCAAAAAAGATAATCTGGAATTGCGTGTTTTACCAGAAAATATTGCGATCGGCCAAGTGGCTTTTCCATTTGCCAAGGATGAAGCAGGCGAAAAATTGCGTAAAGAGTTTGATGCAGAATTACAGAATCTGCTTGCGGACGGAACAATCAAAGCGTTATCTGAAAAGTACTATGGTGTTGACGTTACAGTAGCAACGGAATAGATCGTTCTTGCGACTTCTGTGTCGATCCGAATGTTTTTCTCGTTTTTGAGATAAAAGTTCATAATTTGGAAAAATGTTTCATCGGAAAAACGTGATATGATGGATGAGGCGTATGTTTCAAAAAAATAGACAATTATCGAAGAGAAAGCAGGGGAAATACAATGGCTAAATGCACAGATTGCAACGTTGATTTGATTGAAGGCTTAGGTTTGTATTCGCAAGGGGTTTATCTTGTTGAATTGGCGAAGGAAAAAACATTGAACGGACATACAAAAGCAGCTTTGGAAGCGGCTGTTTGCCCACAATGCGGCAAAGTGTCTTTCTACTTGCCTGAAGAAGAATTAGCGAAACTGGTTGATTGATCTTAATGAACAGAAAAAACGAGCCCGGGATTAATTTCTCTGGGCTCGTTTTGTATTTAGTGTTCGTTCGGGTCGTTTTTTGCATCTTCATGGGTCAGGTGGACGGTTCCGGGCACATGGTCAGGGCCTGCATAGATCGTATACAGTTTGAGTGGTTTGTCGCCTGTGTTGGTGATGTTGTGCCATTTGTCGGCAGGGACAAAGACAGCGTCATCGTCGGAAACTTTCTGTTTGAAGTACAGATCGTCCTCTGAGTCGCCCATCACGCACACTCCGTCGCCTTCTTCGATGCGGATGAATTGGTCGATGCCATGGTGGACTTCCAATCCGATGTCATCGTTCGGTTGGATTGTCATCACCGTCACCTGTAATTTTTCGCCGGTCCAGATCGTGGTGCGGTAATTCTCGTTCTGCAGGGTTGCATCCTCGATGTTCACTACATAAGGTTTTTTGCCGTGATCCTTAAAATCGATACTCATTTGAATTCCTCCTAATTTAAATTAATTATCTTATTGTAATAACTATAAACTAAGTGTAGCAAAGTGAGCCGGATTTGCAAACGATATGCTTCAGCTGGGATCGATTGCCCATCTGCTTCCATTGTAACGCTACTGAAGCGCTTTCTCAAGGAATCAATGCCATTCGGTCGGATTATTTGTGATATAATTGACGATATAACTTTGAACGTGGAGGTGCGCATGTGTCAATCGATTGGGGAGAAGTGATCACCTGGAGCAATGCCTTTGATATAGTGGATATCCTGTTGGTATGGTATCTGGTCTACAAATTAATCATGATTTTAAAAGGTACGCGTTCCATTCAATTGCTGAAAGGTATCGGGATCATCGTGCTGATCAAACTGGCTGCTGTCACCCTTCAGTTGCAGACCATAGATTGGATCATGAACCGCGTCATCCAATGGGGTGTTGTGGCGGTCATTATCGTATTTCAGCCGGAAATCAGAAGAGGTTTGGAGCATCTGGGAAAAACAGGATTCAGAAAGAAAGCCAAACGGTCGGTCAATATGAGCGAACGCTTGGTGACGGAGTTGGATAAGGCTGTCCAGTATATGGCAAAGCGAAAGATCGGAGCATTGATATCCATCGAGCAGCAAGGTTTGCTGGACGAGTACGCTGCCACGGGGATAAGGATCGGCGGAGAGGTAACCAACCAGCTGCTGATCAATATTTTCATCCCGAACACGCCATTGCATGATGGAGCGGTCATCATCCAGGATTACAAAATCGCGACCGCAGCCAGTTATCTGCCGTTATCAGAAAGTTCCTTCATCCCGAAAGAGCTGGGAACAAGGCACCGTGCCGCAATCGGTCTTTGTGAAGTCAGCGATGCCATCACCATCATCGTCTCGGAAGAAACCGGGGGCGTCAGCATTGCCCATAAGACGAGCCTTTTGCGCGAAATGAACCGTGAGGATTTTGTTGCCTACCTGACGGATCAATTGGTCGTGGAGGAAGAGGAAGAAAAGACTACCAATTTCATTCAGGATTTCTTTGACAATACGAAGTGGGGTGGTTCTGAATGAGAAAGCAGCAAGACGATAAGTTTTTGGAAAACAAGTGGGTCGTCAGAGGCCTCTCCTTCTTGATTTCCTTGTTGTTGTTCGCCTATGTCTACTCAGAAAACTATGGTTGGTCCACGAGCACCAGCAACAGTTCCATCAGCACCAGCAAGCGGGAAACCATTTCGAATGTCCCGATCCAGGTGAATATCGATACGGATGAGTATTTCATTTCAGGATTGCCGGAAACAGTGGTGTTGACCCTGACCGGTCCGGAGAGCGTACTCGTGCAGACGATTTCCGCTGCGGATTACCGCATCGTCACGGAGGATCTGGACGAATTGGGGCCAGGAACCCATACGATCCAATTGACGGCCGAGAATCTATCGAATGAAATCGATTATTCGATTACGCCATCGCGAGTGAATGTCGTCATTGAAGAGCGGGTTGCAATCGAGAGCCCGGTGGAAGTCCGATTCGATGAATCTTTGGTCGATCCGCAATATCTAGCAGGCATTCCGGAACTGAGTACGGATACCGTGACGTTGACCGGACCGGCCTCGACCATAAGCCGTGTGGATAGTGTTTACGTGACGGTCGCAGCTGAAAATGGCTTGACAAATACTGTGAATATGAATACTGTAGTACAAGTAGTGGACGCAAGTGGGAATAAGTTGAATGTTTCCGTCGATCCGCAAGAAATTTCCGTCAGGATTCCGATTTCTCTTTACGGGAAAGAAGTGCCTTTGGTCATCCAACAAATCGGTGTGCCGCTTGAAGGCAAAATCTATACGATTGAAGTGGATGGGGAATCCAGTGTGACCTTGACAGGCGATAGGTCTGTGCTTGCCGATATCGATGAAGTGATTCTGCCGGTGAGTGTTACGGGTGTAGAGAGCAACACCACCCAAACGCTCACGATTCCGGTCCCGAATGACACCTTAACGGCGACGCCGACCACAATCAAGGTAAATATCCGCGTGTCGGATGCTTCCGAGGCCGCAGCCGATTCGGAGGCCAGCAATGATGAAGGAGATTCCTCCTCCGCCGACGAAAGCGGAGCTATCGCATCTTCAGCTTCGGATAATCCAAACAGTGAAGAGGGTCAATCGGAGAGCAGCTCATAAAATTAAAAATCAAACAAATCCATGCAAAGAAAATAAATGAAAAATCTAAAGGAGATTACAGGTAATGGGTAAATATTTTGGAACAGACGGTGTCAGAGGCGTTGCGAACAGCGAATTGACGCCGGAATTAGCTTTCAAATTAGGCCGTTTTGGAGGATATGTCCTAAGACAGCACGCTAAAGATATCGCGCATCCGCTTGTGTTGGTTGCGCGTGATACTAGAATTTCAGGTCAATTGTTGGAATACGCATTGGTTTCCGGTTTGTTGTCAGTCGGTATCGAAGTATTGCAATTGGGAGTCATCCCAACACCAGGCGTCGCTTATCTGACACGTATTCAAGGTGCTGTCGCTGGTGTCATGATCTCTGCATCGCACAATCCTGCAGGCGACAACGGCATCAAATTCTTCGGAGCTGACGGTTTCAAATTGTCGGATGAACAGGAATACGAAATCGAAGCTTATTTGGACCAAGAAGGGGATGATTTGCCGAGACCTTCCGCAGACGGATTGGGTACGGTGGATGAATATCCGGAAGGCGTCCTGAAATACGCTCAATACCTGCAGACGACCATCCCGGATGACCTTTCCGGCATCACAGTCTGCCTGGATGCGGCAAACGGGGCAGCATCACCTGTCGTCAATCGTTTATTCGCGGACTTGGAAACAGACTTCTATACAATGGGTGCAAATCCTGACGGCATCAACATCAACAAAGGCGTCGGTTCGACCCATCCGGATGTCCTTGGTAAATTTGTCGTTGAGAAAAAAGCGGATGTCGGCTTGGCCTTCGATGGAGACGCCGACCGCTGTATCGCTGTGGATGAGAATGGACGCATCATTGACGGCGACCGGATCATGTTCATCTGCGGCAAATATTTGAAAGAGCGAAATAAATTGAACAAAAACACAATCGTCTCGACTGTCATGAGCAACCTGGGCTTCCATTTGGCTGTGGAAGCTGAAGGCATGACTGCCTTGAAGACGCAAGTAGGTGACCGTTATGTCGTGGAAGAAATGCGCAAAAATGGTTACAATTTGGGCGGCGAGCAATCCGGACACGTTGTCTTCCTGGAAATGAACACGACTGGGGATGGCCTTTTGACAGGTATCCAATTGTTGAATGTCATGAAACAGACCGGCAAAAAACTTTCCGAATTGGCTGACGAAGTGACGCTTTACCCGCAAGAATTGGTGAACGTACGCGTCTCCGAAAAAGACGGTGTAATGGAGATTCCGGCTGTGAAAGCTGTCATCGAAGAAGTTGAGGCCGAAATGGCAGGCAAAGGACGCATTTTGGTTCGTCCGAGCGGAACAGAGCCGTTGTTGCGCGTTATGGCTGAAGCTGAAACGGATGAAAAATGTCATGAGTACGTTATGCGCATCGTCGATGTCGTAAAAGCGGAAATCGGCATCTAAGCTAGAGAGCCTGTAAAACATTTTAGGTCGTGGAACACTGTAGCGGTGGTGTTCCACGGCATTTTTTGTTTAGCGGTTGGTGATGGATCATAGACCCCATGAGTTGTTTGGAGCCGTCATTCAGAACAATAATTGCAAATATACACAATCGTAAGTTTATGGTTATAATGTAAGCGAAACCAATGTGGTGCGAAATCGGCAGGTTAGTGATAGGGGAGGTGCAATCATGATAAAACCAAAACGATCCTATGTACAGGAAGACCTTTTTGAATTACCGAAAATAAGGCGGGTTGGTCATTACCTCAGCGGAATGATCATGCCGAACGTGAGTGTCTTCATCACGTGGGGAATCATTACGACGCTTATTCAATATCTTCAGGGTCCGCTCCAAAATTCTTTTCTTGAAATGGATCACCTCATGATTCAATTTCTCCTCCCTGTGCTGATCGCCTATACCGGGGGACGATTGATTGAGAATCGTGCCGGGGTTGTGGCGGCCATTGCGGTGATCGGGATGCTCGTGGAATCAGAAGACCCGCAAATTCTGGGTGCCATGGTAATCGGACCGTTGATCGGCTGGAACGTTTTTCTGTTCGATAAATATCTTTTGCCTAAAGTCAAAGCGGGTTACGAGATGTTGGTCCGTAATTTTTCGGCGGGAATCATCGGTATGTTGTTCGGCTATTTGAGTCTTGTTTTTATCGGGCCTTTCATTGCGGGCGTCACGCAGCAAATCAGTCTGCTTGTTGGCTGGTTGATCCAGCGGAATCTGCTCTTGTTGACGAACATTTTTATAGAGCCGCTGAAGGTTTTGTTCTTGAACAATACGCTCAACCACGGCATTCTGACGCCTTTGGGCATCGAACAGACGGAGACAGCAGGAACGTCGCTTCTGTTTCTGATCGAAACCAACCCAGGTCCGGGATTGGGTGTTCTGTTGGCTTTCATTCTGTTCAGCCGGAAAGAACTGAAGGCCAGCGCCAGTGGGGCCTTTATGATCCATTTGATCGGCGGGATCCATGAGATTTACTTCCCATTTGTCTTGTTGAATCCCAGGTTGTTTGCGGCAGTCATTTTTAGCGGGATGAGCGGCACGCTGATCTTTGAGCTGTTTCAAGTGGGTTTGATAGCACCAGCCTCCCCTGGATCAATTTTGACGATTTTGGCGAATACGCCGCAAGAGATGCTGCTGGGGGTTGCGAGCGGCATTGCAGGAAGCACACTGGTGAGTTTTTTGATCGCTGCCCTCGTGATCAGGAAAGACCAGACAAAAAAAGAAATTTCAGAAAAGGTGACGAAAGTGACGGAAATTCGGAAAATTTTATTCGCATGTGATGCAGGGATGGGTTCAAGCGCCATGGGAGCCAGCCTGATGCGGCAGCAATTGGAAACGAGCGGGATTTCGATTCCGGTGGACTACACGTCCATTTACCACGTGAACGATGATCCCCATCTTTTGCTTATCACCCAAAATGAGTTGAAGCACTTGGCTGAAATCCAAGCCCCGCACGCACAACTTGTCACAATCGGAAATTTTTTGGACCAGGAAGAGTATATGAAAGTTGTGGCACTGCTGACCGATGAACAAGAAATAAAAGGGATCCCGGAAGCGCTCGGAGAAACACTGCCGTATCAAAAAGTCGTCTTTTTGTATGCGGATGGTGTGCGGGGTTCCCAGACGATGGCCGTGCAAGCGTTCCGGAATCTAGCTGAAAAGCAAAATATCAGGGTCGACATCGAAAAGCAACCATTGGAACAGCTGATTGCGGACCAAAGTAATCTGTATGTCGTCACTGAAGACTTTGCTGCTGAGAACAATCTGCCGAAGGCTCCGCTGCTGATTGTTGAACATCTTATCGCAACGAATAAATACGAGAAACTATTAAGGGGAGACTTGTCAGATGTTTCTAACTCCTAGAGAGACCATCATTTTAAAAGAATTGCTGCATTCCGCCTCACCAGTTACCGTGGAACGCTTGATGAGCCTGCTGAAAGTCAGCAAGCGTACGGTCTACCGCGAATTGGCAAATCTTGAGCTTTCTTTGGAATCCATCGGCGCAAAGTTGGAGAAAGAGAGCCGGGGCCGTTTCCGCTTGCTTGCTGAGGATGCCGCAAAAGCAAAAATCCTTTCCATAGTGTCTGAGGATGAGCCTTCCGAATTATCCGCCACGGAACGCCAGCATGCCATTTTGCTGCAGTTATTGAACAGTGACGAGCCGATCAGCATGCAGACGTTTCTGGATGAATACTTGATCAGCAACACCACCTTTTTTGCCGACATCAAACAGTTGGAGCTGCGTTTGGCGCGGCTGCCATTAACGATCGCGAGAAATCGCGGCTATGAACTTGTAGGCAGCGAAAAGTATCGCCGGCTCCTGTTGGCCAATATTCTTGGAATCGAAATCAATGAGTACCACTTCTTTCACTTTTCCGAATTGGAAGATAAAGAAAGTTTCTTTATGCAATTCGTCAATCAGGAGCAGCTGCTTTTTGCTCAAAAATTGGTGCGGGAAATCGTCGAGCCGCGCTTTTCCGACTTGAGTGATCGGAAACTGGAGTTTTTGATTTTGATGTTGACAATTTCCATGGATCGCGTTCCGAGAGGCCGCCAATTGGTGGAAGAGTCCTATGCGGGACAAATCAATAAGGAACTTTTGGATTTGTCGAAGCAAATTTTTGCCAAAATCGCAGCGCATACGAAGCAATTGTATGCGGTCAGCGAAGTCGTCTTCTTCGCTAATCTGTTGGGTGATTTCTTCAGTGACTTGGATAACGATTTTTTTAACGAAAGCTTCGATCCGCGTTTGGCGTACCAAGTGAAGCAATTGATCGAAAACGTCAGCCAGGATGCTGAAGTCAATTTCTTTGAAGACAGCAATCTCTATAAAATGCTCTTGACGCATCTTTCCGCGGCGTTGAGCCGCGCCATCCTGAATCAAGGGAGCCTCAATAATCCCATCCTGGAGCGGATCATGGGGCAATATTCGGAAGTTGCGGGTGCGATCCGCAAGGCCTTGCCGAAGGTGTTCCCGCAGCAGGAATTCTCCGAAGAGGAGATCGCCTATATGGTGCTGCATTTTGCCAATTCCCTGGAACGCAGCCCGAAAGTCATCGCGGTGGATATTGCCGGCATTTCCCCGAGCGGCATGGCCTCTACGCGGATGCTGGAAATGCGTTTGCGGAAACATTTTCCTTTCATCAATGAAATCGTCTTTTTCCGGATAGCCGACCTCGGGAAACTGAATCTGGAAGAGAAGTTTGATTTGACCATCTCCACTTCATTGTTGCCGGGGTACAGCGGGAAATACTTATTGATTTCCCCGTTGCTTTTGGAGGATGAAATCAAGCAACTCAAAGAAGCATTCCGCGCAATCGATCATACGAAGCGGCGTGTTCAACCCGCAGCGAAGCCGCGCTTGCCTGAAAATGACGATTATCAGGAGGTCATGACCTTTATCGATGAAATCAACCAGTTGCTGAAGCACTTTTTCGTCAAGCCGTTGGAAAACAGCGCCAACATTTCCGAAACAGTCGCTTTAGCAGTAAACCATATTTCAACTGAAATCGTAGCCGACCCGGCAAAAGTCCGGGATAAATTGATGAATCGCTACCAGCAAGCGCCGATCGGGATTCCCAATACCCATTTTGCTTTGTTCCATGCTTCGCATGCAGCGGTTCTTCAGCCTTGCTTTTGTGTCTTTGATCTGCAGACGCCGCTGGAAATAGTCGGTATGGATAAGGAACCGATGACCTTGACGCGGATGTTGGTCATGCTGGCTCCAGATCCGATCGAAGAGAATGTCGCTAAGATGCTGGGGAAAATCAGTGGAGCGATCATCATGAACGATTTGGGGATGGAGATTTTCAATTCCGGCAATGAAGCGATCATCTACCAATTGCTGTCCGCCCTCTTGATTGAGGAAGTAAAGAAGTAGAGAAGTAAGGAAGTGAGGAGCCCATATGATTACGATCAAAGATGAGCATATTCTGTTGGATCAAACGTACAGCAACGCCGAAGCCGCGATTGTTGCCGCCGGGGAATTTCTGGTGGCGCAAGGGTTGGTGTCCCCGCCTTACATCCAATCGATGCTGGCGCGCCACCGTAAAGTGAGTGTCTATGTCGGTAATTTTGTCGCCTTGCCTCACGGAGACAGCGAGGGACAGCCCTATATTGAAGAAGAAGGCATCTGCTTGATTCAGGTGCCTGACGGCGTCAACTTCGGCAGCGGCAAGGAACCGCAAATCGCGACTATCCTATTTGTGGTGGCATTGAAGGAAAAACAATTGGAAGCTTTGCAGGACGTCGCTTTTTTCTGCTCGGATATCGAAAACGTGATGGCGTTGAGCGATGCCAAAGATCTGCGGGCGGTCAAAGACATTCTCCAAAACAGCTAGAAGACACAACTCAAAATAAATGCAAAAAGCAAGCAGCATCCCACTCGGTGGAAGGCTGCTTGCTTTTTTTGCGCGCCCGCTAACCTGAGAAGAAGGAAGGAATGAGGGCGCAGCTCCGATGAAGGATCTACTTCCCGGAGGACGCCGTTTATAATCCTTGCTTAACTCCGATGAAGCCATGCTTATCGGAGAACACAAGCAGAATGTGGGCCGAACTCCGGCGAAGCCTCCGTTCCCCGGAGAAGAGTGAAACAGATCTCGGCAACGGAGATCCGGATACGCGAATCAAGACCTGGCACAAATAAACGTGCCAAAGCACGACTATAAACCAGGAAGGGAAGCGCATACAATAAAGACATCAAAAGAAACAGTTTGAAGGGAGAAACAAAAAGATGGAACAGACACAACAAGCCTCGTTGAAGACAAAGGTTCAAAAGTTAGGCAGTACGCTCTCAAGCATGGTGATGCCGAATATAGGGGCACTCATCGCCTGGGGAGTTTTAACGGCACTATTCATCCCGGATGGCTACTTGCCGAATGAATCCTTCGCTTCGATGGTCGGCCCGATGCTTACGTATCTAATTCCCTTGTTGGTCGGCTATACAGGAGGAAAAGTGATCGCAGGCGAGCGCGGTGCGGTTGTCGGCGCCATCGCCACAATGGGTGTGATCGTAGGGACAGAAATTCCGATGATCATGGGTGCCATGATCATGGGACCGTTGGGCGGTTTCACGATCAAGAAATTTGATGCCATTTTCCAGAGCAAAATCAAGACCGGTTTTGAAATGCTGGTCAATAATTTCTCGGCAGGCTTGATCGGATTCGCTTTGGCACTTGTAGGGTTCCAGGCGATCGGACCAGTGGTTGACCGTTTAACACAAGCAATGGCAGCCGGGGTTGAAACGATCCTGAACGCACAATTGATTCCCTTAACAAATATCTTCATCGAACCAGCAAAAATTCTTTTCCTGAACAATGCAATCAACCACGGAATTTTGACTCCGTTAGGAACAGAACAAGTCAGCGAGACAGGTCGTTCGATCCTCTTCCTGCTTGAAGCAAATCCTGGTCCTGGTTTGGGCGTGTTGTTGGCTTTCACTCTGTTCGGCAAAGGCTCAGCGAAATCGACAGCGCCGGGCGCGATGATCATCCACTTCTTGGGTGGCATCCACGAAATCTATTTCCCTTACGTCATGATGAAACCGTTATTATTTCTCGCAGTCATCTCGGGTGGTGTTTCCGGAAGCTTTGTGTTCCAACTTTTAGGCGCTGGTTTGCGGGCTCCGGCTTCACCAGGTTCGATCATTGCGATTTTGGCTATGACGCCGATGGGTTCTTACCTGCCCGTCATTTTGGGGGTTGTCGCCGGTGCAGCAGCATCTTTTGCAGTAGCAACGGTCATTTTGAAGGCAGACTCCAAAGAAGCAGTCGATAATTTCGAAGAAAGCGTAAAAGCGACCCAAGCAGCAAAATTAAGCGCAAAAGGCTCAGCAGGACAAACAAGTCTTACAAACATGTCAGGCATCCAACACATCATTTTTGCTTGCGACGCAGGGATGGGATCCAGCGCAATGGGCGCTTCTATCCTGCGCAAAAAAATCAATGCAGCCGGGTTACCGCAAGACGTCACCAACCGCGCCATCAATAATCTGACGGATGCAGCCAACACGTTGATCGTAACCCAGGAAGAACTGAAGAATCGGGCCCAACAGAAAGCACCGAATGCAACTTTTGTAGCGATCGAGAATTTCCTGAACTCGCCAAAATACGATGAAATCGTAGCTACGCTGTCCGGAACCGATCTGAAAGAAACAGTCGTTGCACCTGCAGCATCACGCCTTGACGTTGACTTGGCGAATATCAATGAAATCGTCTTGGTCCATGATGACCGCAAAGGCTCCGCCACGATGGGACAAAAAGTAGTGGAACGGATTTTGGAGAGGGAAGCGCTGGATATACCTTTAAGAAAAATGCACATTGACGAGCTGAAGGCATCTCCGCAAACATTGGTGATCAGCAAAAACAGTCTGACGCAAGCGGCCCAGCAAAAAGTTCCTGCAGCGGTTCATCTGTCAGTAGACAGTTTGATCACGACATCGAAATACGAGAGCGTCGTCGCCAACTTGAAGCAAATAGCGTAAAGAGAGGAAGAATAAGATGAATAATTTAGATAAAGAAATGATCGTTTTGAATAAAGCGTTCGCTTCAAAAGAAGAAGCTATTCGTTTCTGCGGCCAAAAATTAGTGGACGCAGGCTGTGTGGATTCGGATTATGTGGAGGCTATGGTGCAACGCGATCGGATGTTGTCAGTGTATATGGGGAATTTCATCGCGATTCCCCATGGTACCGATGCAGCCAAAGAGCACGTGAAAAAATCAGGCATTTGTGTGGTGCAAGTGCCTGACGGGGTCGATTTCGGCGACGAGCAGGAAGAAAAAGTGGCAACCGTTTTGTTCGGCATCGCAGGAGTCGGCGATGACCACTTGGAATTGATCCAAAAAATCGCGCTGTATTGCAGCGACGTGGATAACGTCGTTACTTTGGCGGACGCTTTGACAAAAGATGAGATCACTGGCAGCTTAGCCATTGCATAAGGAGAGATGAAAATGAAAGCAGTACATTTTGGTGCCGGAAATATCGGCCGCGGCTTTATCGGGGAAATTTTGAATCACAACGGGTATGCAATCACTTTTGTGGATGTGAACGATACAATCATCGAAGCTTTAAAAACACGTGGCGGCTATACGATCGAGCTGGCGGACGAGTCACGCAAACAGATCCAGATCGAGAACGTCACTGGTCTCAATAATGCCAAAGAAGCAGAAAAAGTTGTGGAAGCGATCGTTGAAGCGGATCTCCTCACGACTGCCATCGGACCGAATATTCTGCCCAGAATCGCGCAATTGATTGCAGAAGGGATCAAGGCACGTGCAGTCCGGAACATCCAACAGCCCATCGACATCATCGCCTGTGAAAACATGATCGGCGGATCGACATTCCTGGCGGGTGAAGTCAAGAAATATTTCACGGACACGGCTTACCTTGATGCGTATGTCGGCTTCCCTGATGCAGCGGTGGACCGGATCGTTCCGATGCAACAACATGCTGATCCGCTCTTTGTGCAAGTGGAGCCATTCAGCGAGTGGGTTGTACAAGGGACAGCCTGCAAAAGCCCGATCCGACTGGAAGGCGTTGCCTATGTGAACGACCTGGAGCCTTATATCGAACGCAAATTGTTCAGCGTCAATACAGGGCATGCTACGGTAGCCTATACAGGCGCTCTGCAAGGCTATGAAACAATCGATGAAGCGATGCAGGATAATCTGGTCGTCATCCAACTGCGCTCCGTATTGCATGAGACAGGCAAATTGTTGATCGCTAAATGGGGATTCGATGCGGCGGAACACGAGAAATATATCGAGAAAATCATCGGCCGTTTCCAAAACAAATACATTTCCGACGCGATTTCCCGTGTGGCGCGCACACCTTTAAGAAAATTGGGCAACCATGAGCGCTTCATCCGTCCGATGGTTGAATTGACCCAAATCGATGAGATGCCTTTCCACTTGCTGGAGACGATCGGCATGGTCTTCAATTATTTCGACCCGGAAGATGAACAATGCCAAGAACTGAAAGAAATGATCCTGCAAAAAGGCTTGGACAAAATCATTCCGGAAATAACCGGGATAGACAATCAAAAAATCTTGGGCAGCATCAAACAGAACGTCGAGAAGTACGCTTATAAGGTGGCTTGATCACTGCCTTTCAATCAGCAACTTTCAACTATACGCGTTGTGCCGGTCAAGGAGACATTTGAGACATCTTGATGAAATCAAACGGCACAACGAGTATAAGTTTTTCTTAAATAATGCTTCAAATCAACATTACAAGTGAAACAGAACAAGAAACATTTTGACAAGGTCACTGCTTGTAGGATAAAATGCATGTATTCTGGAAAATATAAAGCTAGGAGGATAGAGGAAGAAGCAAATGGATAGCGCCAGACTTCAGGGAGCACAGGAAAACAGGCCCTGAAGTGACGAGGATTGGGTTTATCGAAGGATTCGGCGGATGACCCAAGGCAAGTGTAGTCTACAGGATTGAAGCAAAAAAGACCCTTATGTGGCTTCAGAGCCCGAAACGGTCTTACAGAGATCAATCCCCACACCCAGAAAAAAATCGAGATAATAAAGGGGATTTTTACGCTTATGTGTGGAATAGTTGGATATGTAGGACAAGGCAATGTACAAGAGGTATTGTTGCATGGATTAGAGAAATTGGAATACCGTGGTTATGATTCAGCCGGTATTTTTGTCGTAGACGCTGAAAACCAAGGTCATGTATTCAAGGAAAAAGGCCGCATCGCGGATTTGCGCGCAATCGTCGACAGACAGGTAGATGCGCATACAGGAATCGGACACACAAGATGGGCAACGCATGGCGTGCCGAGCGCAGAGAATGCGCATCCGCACCAATCTGCGGATGGACGTTTTACTTTGGTCCATAATGGGGTCATCGAAAACTTCAAAGAAATCAAAGACGAGTACCTGCAGGGCGTTAATTTTGTCAGCCAAACAGATACGGAAATCGTTGTGCAGCTGATCGAAAAAATCGCTGCCGAAGAAAACCTGGACGGTAAAGAAGCTTTGCGTCGTGCTTTGTCGATCGTGAGAGGTTCTTACGCTTTCGCTTTAGTCGATGCACAAGCTCCGAATGTCCTTTATGCAGCTAAAAACAAAAGCCCGTTGTTGATCGGCTTGGGTGATGACTTCAACGTCGTTGCCAGTGATGCAATGGCTACTGTTCAGATCACAAACCAATATGTCGAAATCCACGACGGTGAAATGATCACATTGACCGCTGATGGCGTCACAATCGAAAAATTAGACGGAAAAGCGGTAACACGTAATCCGTATACGGCTCAAATCGATGCCAGCGACTTGGAAAAAGGGACATACCCTTACTACATGTTGAAAGAAATCGATGAACAGCCTGCTGTTATGCGTAACATCATCCAAAAATACCAAAACGCAGAAGGTCGCTTGACTGTTCCAGAAGAATTGGTCACTGCTATGTTGGAGTCTGACCGCATCCACATCGTGGCTTGCGGAACGAGCTACCATTCCGGTTGGGTAGGCAAACATTATCTGGAAAAAATTGCACAGATTCCGACAGAAGTGCATGTCGCCAGCGAATTCTCCTACAACCCGCCGCTATTGAAAGGTAATCCGTTCTTTATCTTCCTTACCCAAAGTGGGGAGACTGCGGATAGCCGCCAAGTATTGGTGAAAGTAAAAGAATGGGGATACCCAGCTTTGACGATCACAAACGTGGCTGGTTCAACCTTGTCGCGTGAAGCGGACTACACATTGCTGTTGCATGCAGGTCCAGAGATCGCAGTCGCTTCAACGAAAGCTTACACGGCACAAATCGCTGTCTTGGCTGTCTTGTCGGATGCGTTAGGCGCGAGAACGGGTCATGATATGGGAATCGACATGGTCCATGAATTAGGGATCGTCGCAAATGCGATGGAAGCGGTCATCGATGACAAAGAGCGCATCGCTGCCTTGGCTGACATCTACTTGCCGAACACCCGCAATGCTTTCTACATCGGACGCGGTCTGGATTACTTCGTATCGATGGAAGCTGCATTGAAACTGAAAGAAATTTCTTATATCCAAACAGAAGGTTTTGCTGCCGGAGAGTTGAAGCATGGCACGATCGCCTTGATCGAAGAAGGAACTCCGGTCTTGGCTATCATTACCCAAGCTGATGTTGCCAGCCATACGCGCGGAAACGTCGAAGAAGTGCGTTCACGCGGCGCAAATACTTGTGTATTCGCAATGGCAGGTTTGGCTAATGAAAATGACCAAATCATCTTGCCGGCTGTTCACCCAGCATTGGCGCCACTGATGACAGTCGTTCCGACACAGTTGATGGCTTACTACGCAACGCTTCACCGTGGCTATGACGTCGACAAACCAAGAAACTTGGCTAAATCGGTTACGGTTGAGTAAAATTCATTAAATACATACTTATAACATCCTTTCGCTTATTATTTAATAAGTGAAAGGATGTTTTTTTGCGTTTGAATAGGCCCGATTAGTTCAAAGATAATAGCACTGCAGTGAAGGAATGGTTGCACTAATTCACTTTTTTCATTGGAAAAAGTGTTGCTGCTCCTGAAACCGCAGGCGTAAAAAACCAATTTTTCCCATTTGTGGCGCGCTTTTTCCGGTTTCGGACACACAAATATGATTTTTATCCCATCCCTCCAAATTCCAACTAATTGAATTAGTTCAAAAACAAGCCCCCTTTTACGGGCCAAGGACTGTATTAATTTATTTTTTATTTGGTCTATACTCTGGACTATAGAGATTGAAAGGGGATACAAACATTATGGCAAACAACTGGTTGGAATTAGACGGAAAAACGGTTATCGTTACAGGAGGAAATTCAGGCATCGGCTTGCACATCGCGGATCACTTGAAATCACAAGGTGCAAACGTCGTTGTGGCGGATTTGAGTGTTGAAACGGGAACAAGCGTTTATGGTAAACTGAATGTGAAGACAGATGTGACTTCCATCGAGAGCATCGAGGCAATGGTCGAAAAAGCTGTTGAGAAATTTGGCAAAATCGACGTTTTGGTCAATAATGCAGGTATGAACCTGCCGCGTTTATTGGTGGATGTCTACAGTGATGAAAGAAAATACGAAATCGATGAAGACTCATTCAACAAAATGACAGCAGTCAATCAAAAAGGAATGGTATTCACTACCCAAGCCGTCGTCAGAAACATGCTGAAGAACAAAGTGGAAGGCACGATCATCAATATCTCTTCCGAATCCGGCATGGAAGGTTCGGTCGGCCAAAGCATCTATTCAGCAACTAAAGGCGCTACGAATTCTTACACGCGTTCATGGGCAAAAGAACTTGGTAAATTTGGCATCAAAGTCGTCGGTATCGCACCGGGGATCAATGAAAAAACAGGATTGACAACTCCTGCCTACAATGAAGCATTGGCTTACACAAGAAACATACCGGTTGAGCAATTGGACACAGGGTATGAAAAGAGCATTCCACTGGGACGCGTCGGAAAATTGGATGAAATCGGCTACTTGGTGGCATTTTTATCTTCCAACAAATCCGCTTATATCACTGGTACAACAATCAACATTACAGGCGGGAAATCTAGAGGATAGTATGGGGGCATTAACATGTCAACGGCAAGCGATAGAGAAGTTTTGCTGAGAAGTTTACTTTCAAATAAAGAAATGGATGTTCAAAGTCTCGAGGAAGCGTCGGGAAAAAACAAATACCAGATCAAAACGATCATTTCGGAATTGAACGATGTCTACGAAGGATTCTTAAAAATCCAACAAAAGGATGAATCGCAAGTAGCCATCGTCAGAAAGGAGGGGACGAACATATTCAACACACTTCATTACAATATCCATCAGGACTTCAATAAGGTAGAATGCAGGATCGCGTATCTGTTGTACCGCTTGATATGCACAGAGGAGTACCTGAATATCGGAGACCTCTCCGAAGAAATGAGTGTAAGCAGGAGTACGGTGAACAACGATCTGAAGAAGCTGAAGCAGCTTTTGGAAAAATACAATGCAAAAGTCGTCGGAATCCCGAACAAAGGCATCACCTTCCAGTGCAGCGAATTCGGCACCCGCTTGGTGCTTATATACGAAGTCTTCGAGTTGTTGCAGATGACCTTTCTGCCGGACCAAGAAATCCAGGCTGCGCTTGACGGACTCGGCCAAGCCTACAAGCTGGATGAGCAGGCAAAAGAACTGCTATATAAGGCTTTAGCTGTAAGCGTTCACAGGGTGGCGCACGGGCATACGATAGCTTCCGAGATTCCGATGTACAAAAACTTCGAGGCGGATTCGGTAAATGTCATCGCCTATATCCAACTGCTGCAAAAGAAATTTGCTGTTGCGTTGAATGACCATGAAATTGCTTTTCTCGCCTTTCCGATCAACACGAGGAATTCAGCTTACGTAAAAGGATCAGAAAATAACGAGAATGAAGAGGTCCTCAGACAAGTCGTTTCCAGCATGCTGAAAACGGTAAGGGACCAAGTCATGATCGAAATCGATGAAGAAGCCTTCTTTGATAAAGTCAAATATCACCTGCTTTTCTTGATAAACAGGCTGGTCTTCCGGATCCCGAACACGGATCTGTATCTGGAACAGATCAAACTCAAGTATCCTTTAGCCTTCGAGCTGGCGAAGATTTCGCTGTCGGAACTGAATCGCCTGTACCAATTGCGTGCAAGCGCGGACGACATCAGCTATCTGGCTGTCTACTACGCACTGATGCTGGACGAAAGGCAAGCGAACGATTCCAAAGGCAAAAGCACAAAGGATGTCGGCATCATCACGAACCTTGGAAGAGGGAGTTTTGAGCTGATCAGCAGACAGATCAAAGAGATCGTCGGGAATGAGATGAATATCGTTCACATCAATACCGACAGCCTGCCGAAAGAAAAATTGAAACGGTTCCGGCTGCTTTTCACAACCGAAGAGATTTCCGTGGACACCGAAGTCCCTGTCATCAAAATCGACAGGTTGGTCAGCCCGGACGATTTGGCCCAAAAGATCTATGCGGTGGAAAAAGATCAATACAACATCAAATACCTGACAAACGAAAACATCAGTTATCACCTCGTGAATCTGAAAGGCCAGATGGGTTACTTTGATTACGTGGAAGAGATCATGTCCTACCTTTCCAGAAGATACCGCCTGTCCGAGGATATTCTGGACCGATTCGTGGAAAAAGAAGAAAGACACACGATGATTTATGAAAACAAGGTAGCTTTCCCGCATTTGACCGACCCCAACATCAACAAGTTGGTGTTTGTCCTGGGGAACATCACGATGGCCAACCGCAACGATGCTTTTTCCTTGATGTTATTTTTAGTGACACCCGAGCAAATTTCTGAGCAGCAAGAAAGAATCTTGATGCAAGTGTATGATTTTGTCTTTAAGGTCATCAACGATACCTCTCTGATCGATGATCTGAAGAAAGTGGATGATGTGCAAGGACTGATTGAGATGCTGGAGAAAAGGGGTACGAAATAGATGAACAATATGCTTGCATTGGGTATTCTGGTTGTCGGCGCTTTTTTGATCCAAAGCGCACTGGGCTTTTTTCAGATCAGACATTTCGGCAATGAATACAACGAATTGAAGGCGGACGGCAGAGTTGCGATAGGCAAACGAGCAGGGAAGCTGACTTCCGGAACGATCATCATGTTCCAATTGGATGAAAAAGGCGTCATCGTCAGAGGCAAAAAGCTGCAGGGAACCACGATCTTGGCCAGGTTCAAACCATACAACAATCTGAACGGCAGACTGATCGAAGCCATCAAGGCAGATGACCCGGATGTGCTGGCTGAAATCAAGATCACCCGCAAAACCATCATGAATGCGGTCACTAATTACCGGATGTTCATAAACGGAGAAACCATTCCGGAGAAAGAATCGCCATTCAAAGAACTGACCAAAAAAATTACAAACATTAAGTTCGGATAAAACGTGTAAGAAATAATACATATAATAAGGAGTGTTACATATGGACTTTCTAGTTAAAGGTGCAGAAAGCTTTATCGGATTATTTCAATTAGGTGCAAACACATTTATGAGCTGGATGACCGGCATCGTCCCAATCGTCTTGATGCTGATGGTATTCATGAACGTAGTGATCAAGCTGATCGGTGAGGAAAAAATCAATGGCCTCGCACAACGCTTCTCTAAATATTCCTTGGTCAGAAACTGTATCTTGCCTTTCTTGGCAGCGTTCATGTTGGGGAATCCCGCTTCATTCACATTAGGCAGATTCCTGCCGGAGTTCTACAAGCCAAGTTTCTATGCGGCACTTGCGCAATACAACCATACAAGTAACGGCCTTTTCCCACATATCAATGCAGGTGAATTGTTCGTATTCCTGGGGATCGCTTCAGGTGTTGAAACGCTTGGATTGAGCACCACGCCACTGGCTATCCGTTATCTGCTTGTCGGGCTTGTGATGAATGCTGTAGGCGCATACGTAACCGACTTCACGACTGCTTACGTCTGCAAAAAATCAGGCATTCAATTGAGCAAAACCGCGAAAGTTCAATAATAACGACCAAGAAGATGTTGCATAAAACAAATAGAATGCATGAGAACGAGAGGGGTATTCATTATGACAAAATATAACAGCATCAAAGTGGAAAAAGGTTCCGGCGGCTGGGGCGGACCACTGATCATCACACCAACAGAGCAAAAACATAAATTCATCTACATCGTAGGCGGCGGAGAAAAACCTGCCATCGTAGACAGAATCGCTGAACTTACAGGGATGGAAGCCGTAAATGGATTCAAAACATCCATTCCGGATGATGAAACAGCTTTGGCTATCATCGACTGCGGCGGAACATTGAGATGCGGCATCTATCCTCAAAAAGGCATCCCGACAATCAACGTCGTTGCCACCGGCAAATCAGGTCCTTTGGCTAAATACATCAACGAAGAAATTTACGTTTCAAATGTTGGTTTGAATCAGATCCAAGTCACCGGCGAGACAGCAAATGTAGCGGGAACAAGCGCAGCAGCTGCAGAACCAGTGGCAGAAGAGAAAGTCGCTTACACTACAGACAAAAAACTGACGCAACAAAATGCAGAAAAAGGCAGCGTAGTGGCAAAAATCGGTTTGGCTGCAGGTAAAGGGATCGCCATCATGCTGCAATCAGCCCGTGAAGCGGTGCAGACAGTCTTGCAGACAATCATTCCGTTCATGGCCTTTGTAGCGATGCTGATCGGTATCATCCAAGGCAGCGGAATCGGTAATATGTTCGCGAAAATGATGATTCCATTGGCCGGCAATGTTTGGGGATTGATGGTCATCGGTTTCATCTGCTCCTTGCCGATCCTTTCTCCGCTATTGGGACCTGGTGCAGTAATCGCGCAAGTAATCGGAACATTGATCGGTGTTGAAATCGGTAAAGGCAATATCGAACCAAGCTTAGCTTTACCAGCTTTATTCGCCATCAACACACAAAATGCTTGCGATTTCATTCCAGTCGGGTTAGGCTTGCAAGAAGCAGAAGCTAAAACAGTAGAAGTCGGCGTGCCATCTGTTCTTTATTCTCGATTCCTGAACGGTGTGCCCCGCGTATTCGTCGCTTGGTTAGCAAGCTTCGGACTATACTAAGAAAAATAAGAAAGGCTGAACGGATTCGTTCAGCCTTTGGTTAAAAACTAATAATCGGAAAAGGTGAAGAAAAATGTCAATTTATTCAACGGTAGTCACAGAAATCGGACCTAATGCTAAGGAGTTTTTAGCTGAGGATATGATGGTATTGTTCGGAGACGATGCTCCGGAAGCATTGCGGCCTTATTGCTTCCTGATCGAACAAAATGCACTGGAGCAGGATATTCAACTAGGACACGCGTTGGTTATCGGCGATGAAAGTTATCGCGTCACAGCTGTGGGTAATGTGGTCAACAAAAACCTCAGGGATCTGGGGCACATCACCATCAACTTCAGCGGGGAAACCGTCGCTGAATTGGCAGGCTCGCTGTATGTTGAAAACAAAACAGTGAACGAAATCGCGGAAGGAACCATCATCAAAATCACTGAAACTGTGGGGTAGTGGCGTATGTACATAGATTCGAACGACATCAAAGCAATCGGAAGTTTTTTGAAAAGCGGATTTCTGAAAGGAGTCACCACCAACCCGACAATTTTGTCGACTGGTTCCGGCAGTCGCTTCAAACAATTACAAGATTTATTGGCTTTGGAGCCGACGGAACTTTTTGTACAATTGCTGGGTACGACTTCTGAAGAAATGTTTGCCGATTATGAAGCAATAAAGACATTTGATGCAAATCACCGACTTTCGATAAAGATTCCCGTGACAAAAGCAGGCTTGGAAACAATCAAAAAAGTGAAAAAGGATGATCCGGAAAGAGCGATCCTGGGCACGCTGATCTACTCTGCGGACCAGGGGATCCTGGCCGCCGCAGCCGGATGCGATTATCTGGCACCGTATGTGAACAGGATGCTGAACAATGCGATCGATCCCTACAAGGCGATCCGTTCGATGCGGACCTTCATCGATGCCAGAGGCTACAGGACCAAAATCATGGCAGCGAGCTTCAAAAACTCCCAACAAGTCATCGATTCTTTGGAGGCGGGCGCCCATACTGCCACAATCCCTCCGGATGTCCTGAATAACATGCTGAACAAAGATTTGGCGCTGCAGGCATTGCAGGTTTTTGAAGCGGATGGACAAGCGTTGTTGACTGCATATGGTGAATAAACACAAGAAACGGTGACGTTTGGTGCAACAGGGCGAGTTGACTTCCGGAAAAATTATGATACGATAGGAACAACAGCAAATGAACTGAATATTCTTTTTAACCACTAGGGGTGCTTTACCGGCGGATGACTGTCCGCCAAAAAGCTGAGATCGAAGTAGGACTTCGAGACCCTTAGAACCTGATCTGGTTTGTACCAGCGTAGGGAAGTGGCAGCCTTTTTTGGCTAAGTAAGTCCCTATTGCATAAGGAACATACAACCACTTTTTTCCGTTGGGAAGAGAGTGGTTTTTTTGTTTGCAAAAATCAAGAGCGGCCGTCCGGATGAGTCGGGACCCTGGCGGATCGCTCACAGCATATGGAGGGAAAGCAATGACATTTTCAGCACAAATCCGCCAAGCGGTTGAACCAATCTGGGCAGCCAGCATGGAGCATCCGTTCGTTAAAGGGATCGGGGACGGCACTTTGCCTTTGGAGAATTTCCGTTTCTATATCCAGCAGGATTCCTATTACCTGACGCGCTTCGCCAAAATTTTGGCCCTTGGTGCAGCCAAAGCACCGGATATCGCGACTACCAACCAGTTCGCCGACTTCGCGAAGCATACGTACAGCGCCGAAATCGGTCTGCATGAACAGTTTTCGAAAAGGCTGGGCATCACCGCGGAGGAAAAAGAGCTTTTCAAGCCCGCGCCCACAACCTATGCCTACACTTCCCATCTCTATCGCGCCGGCCACGCAGGTCACCTAGGCGATGTCGTCGCCGCTGTTCTGCCTTGCTACTGGCTCTACGCCGAGATCGGGGATGCCTTCATTGACGCAGCACCTGAAGAACCGATCTATCAGGAATGGATCGCTACCTATGGCGGGAAGGATTTTCAGGACCGGGTGGATGAGCAGATTGCGCATCTGGACAAGATTGCCGCAGCCGTGAGCGAAGCCGACCGAGAAAGGATGAAAGAGCATTTCATCATCAGCAGCCAGTACGAGTACGCGTTTTGGGAAATGGCCTATCGCATGGAAACGTGGCCGGTACCGTTGGAAAAATAAAAGACAAAATCAAACACAAAGAGGAGACAGAAAAAATGAAAAAAGAATTGAAGCTTACAGATATTTTGGTGACGATCGTCATCGCCATCGCTTTCGGGATTGTCTACATCCTGTGGGGAACAGTCTATTACGCGGTGCAGCCGTTGGGTCTCCATCTTGATCAACTGCTTTACGGCATGTGGTTCATCGCCGGTACCGTCGCCTATTTCATCATCCGCAAACCGGGTGTGGCGCTGTTGGCGGAAATCGCTGCGGCTTCAGGCGAATTCCTTTTGGGTTCGCCATGGGGTCTGACCGTCTTGCTTTCCGGCGTGGTGCAGGGATTGTTTGCGGAATTGGTGTTCATGGCTTTCCGCTACAAACGTTTTGACCTGAAGGTTGCCGCTTTGGCAGCTTCGGCATCTTGTGTGGGTTCGCTTTTGGTGGATGCTTTGAACGGGCAGATCGCTGAGTTGGCTCCTTGGAACTTGGCGCTTTACTTGCTGGCCCGTTTTGCCGGATCGATTTTCTTTGCCGGCGTGCTGGCCTATTATTTGGCGGAAGTCCTGGAGGATACCGGCGTGACGAACCTTGTCCGTCCGCTTTCGACTGAAGATTTCACAGATATGGATTAAGGAGGATGGCGGAAATGGAGCGGCAAGCGTATGTGGAGAAACTGAAACTGAAATTTCCCGGCGATGCCGAGTTGTTGTTCAGGGACCTTTCCTTTTCGGTCGCTGAAGGCGAAAAAGTGCTGCTTTTGGGGCCATCCGGCTGCGGCAAATCCACGCTGCTGCAGGTTTTGAGCGGGCTGATTCCGCAATCGATCGAAGTGCCGATGAAGGCCGATAAGCTTGTGACGCCGGCTTCCTGGGGCTATGTTTTCCAGGACCCGGACAGCCAATTCTGCATGCCCTACGTTGATGAGGAGCTCGCTTTCGTGCTCGAAAATCTCTCGGTTCCACGCGAAGAGATGGCTGCCAAAATAGACTTTGCGCTCCGGCAAGTAGGCTTGGAATTGGCGGACAGCCATATCCCCATCGCAAGCCTTTCTGGCGGGATGAAGCAGCGGCTGGCGATCGCCTCGGTGTTGGCCTTGGATCCGGAGGTGCTCTTTTTGGATGAGCCCTCCGCCATGCTCGATCCGGAAGGGACGGAAACGATCTGGGAGGTCCTGAAGCAAGTCTGCAAGGACAAAACGGTCATCATTGTGGAACACAAAATTGATCATGTGCTGGCATTCGCCGAACGGCTTGTATTGTTCGATGCATCCGGCCGCATCATCGCCGATGGACCGAACGCAACAATCTTCTCGGCCTACAAGGATGAGATGAAGGAGCAAGGCATCTGGTTCCCGGGGGTATGGGACCAACATCTGGCAGAAACGCCGTTGGAACGAGAGCAAAAGGCCTTTAGATTGCAAAGTCCGCTGCTGGAATTGCGCGATTTCAAAGGCTTGCGCAATGGGGAAATAAAAATTCAAGGTGCCGGGCTGGCTGCCTATCCGGGTGAATGGGTCATCATCCGCGGCCAAAATGGAGCTGGGAAAAGCACCTTCCTCCATGCCGTCATGCAGTTCATCAAAACGAGCGGGCACTACGAGCTGGAGGGGAAGCCAATCAGAAAATTGAAGAAGTTGGCCGAACGGGTGGCTTTTGTTTTCCAGAATCCGGAGTACCAGTTTGTGGCGAATACAGTCTACGAAGAGATGGCTTATTCGCTCCGGTTGGACGGCAAGGGAAATTCGGAAATCGAGAAGCTTGTGGAGGAATATCTGGAGCTTTTCCAGTTGAGCGGGCAGCGGGAGAAAAATCCTTTCCAACTTTCGATGGGACAAAAACGGCGTCTGAGCGTAGCGGCGACGATCATCCAAGGCCAACAGCTGATCCTTCTGGATGAACCGACTTTCGGGCTTGATTCCCAAAACACTTTTGCGCTGCTGGAATTTTTGGAGAGCTACCGGAAAAAGGGCGCCGTCATCCTGATGGTGACGCATGATGAAGTGCTCTCACGGAACTATGGCACAACGTTTTGGACGGTTGCAGATGGCAAAATCCGGGACACAACCGGATCGGCTACGGACATGCAGACTGCATTCTCCGCTGAATTGCGATTGGAAGGGGGGATATACGGATGAAGGAATGGGAACAAGCGAAAGAAACCTGGCTTCACCGTGTCAATCCTAGCTTGAAATTAGGCATGGCGCTGCTGCTCTGCATCGCTGTACTGTTTGTCCGCAACCTTGAGATTATGGCCTTCATCGGCAGTGGGCTTTTGGTCCTGTTCCTGCTGTTCACGGGACAGCCGTTGAAGCGGATCTTGTTGCTGTTGATTCCTTTCTGTGCCATTTTCGTGTCGACAGCCAGCGCCATGATCATGTTCGGGAAAGGCGAAACGCTTTGGTTCGAATGGGGGCTGATCCGCATCACTGAGGAGAGTTTTTTGCGGGGCATGCTGATAGGACTGCGCGCCATGGTCTTCGCCGTTTTGGGCTTGACCTTCGCATTGACGACCCGTCCGGTCAATTTGTTCTATTCGTTGATGCAGCAGCTGCGCCTGGATCCGAAATATGCCTACAGCTTCATGGCTGCGCTGCGGTTGATTCCTATCATGACGGAAGAATTCGAAACGATCCGCAATGCTCGCAAGGTGCGCGGAAGCGAAAAGGTGAAAGGCTTGCAGGGTATTCTCTTCAGGATGAAGGTCTACACCATCCCGCTCTTGTCAGGGAGCATCCGGCGTGCGCATCGCATCGCCGTGGCGATGGAAGCGAAAAGGTTTTCCGGCAATGAGAGCCGGACCTACTATTATAAGATAGGTTTTTCCGGCAACGATTTTGTTTTCCTCGCGTACATGGCGCTGCTTGCGGTCATGAGTTATGGGCGAAGCATTGGATAGGTTGAGGAGTTTTTGCATGGAGAAGTTGTGGGGCTACCCAGCTCCGGTTAAGGAGGCTTCGCCGGAGTTGACACCACATTCAGATGCCGTCTTCCGACCAGCTGAAGCTACATCGGAGAAGAGCCCATCTATTTACCGGCTCCTCCGGCGAACGAAAGCCTGGCCGGAGCTGGCGGGTATGTTTTTGCAGTCTTGTTCTCTCGATCTGTGGGATTTCAGCTGCAAAAGTGGAATACGCACAAAAAGGGGCGATCTCATTGCGAGACCGCCCCTTCTTGTCTTATAGTCTTCACTCTAATGTGATGGACTGTTATTCAGTTTGGCAAGATTGATCGCGGACACCGTTTTTGCCGTCATTGTCCGTTTCAGCCGTACCGTATTGGTTGCCGTCGCCGTCTGCTTCGCCCGTAGCGTTTTGGTTACCATCCTGATTGGCTTGCGTACCCGTTCCATCGCACGTGCCGCTTTTCTCGCGGGCACGTTTCATGGTTGCCTCTTCATTGCCTTGTTTTTTTGCTCCTTCATTTGTGCATTCGCCTGACTTGATTTGCTCTTGGGTCATCGTGCCGTTCTGGGCTGCCGTGTCGCTCGCTGCCAGTACCGGTGCTGCACCTCCAACAAAAAAGCCTGCAACGGATAGGATGGTCATGATTCTTGTCTTGTTCATTTTTGTTTCCCCCTGGTATGATTTTTTGTTATTTCTTACTGACCTAAGAATAATCAAAAAGTATGGCAGAAGCGTGTTTTTAAAGGCACATTTGTGTGGTATTATCGGGGTGAAAACATAATCTTGCCATATTTTTGCAGTATGATTTCCCCGAGGAGGGAGTACGATGGTAAAGCTATTGATTGCGGATGACAACAAACAAATAACATCCATCCTGAAGGAGTATTCAGAAAAGGATGGCTACGAGGCGGTCGTCGCCTATGATGGCGAACAGGCGCTGCAGGAATTCGGGAAAGACAAATTCGATTTGATTTTGCTGGATGTGATGATGCCGAAAAAGGATGGCTTCGAAGTGTGCAGGGAAATCCGGAAAGTTTCCTCGATTCCCATCATCATGGTGACCGCCAGAGGGGAAGATTTTGAACGGATCATGGGCTTGGATATCGGAGCGGACGACTACATCGTCAAGCCTTTTTCGCCGGGTGAAGTGATGGCGCGCATTCGGGCAATCCTACGGCGGTTGGATCAGACATCGGACAACAAGGATCACCATAAACTCTACGTCCATGAAAATCTGGAGATCCGATTGGACGAATTCATCGTAAAGGTCGCCGGGCACCAAGTCCATCTCACGAAAAAAGAGATCGAGCTGCTTTGGATTTTGGCGACAAACAAGAACAAGGTGTTCAGCCGCGACAATCTGTTGGATAGTGTCTGGGGCTACGACTATTTCGGCGATAATCGGACGGTCGACTCGCACATCAAGCGCCTGCGGGCAAAGATCGATCAAATTCCCCATCCGTCGTGGGACATCAAAACCGTTTGGGGCATCGGCTACAAATTTGAGGTGAACCCAGATGAAGTATAAGATCACCCGCAAACTGGTCCTCTATTTCACTTCCGTCATCTTGCTGTTTTCCTTGGTTGTCGGAGGGGCCTTCCTGCTGCTGTTCACCCGTCATACCGAACAAATTTACCGGGCGGATATGCAGGAACGGGCTGAGGCGATTGCTGCCGGCGTGGCGGATTATTTGGAAGACGGGAGTACCGCTTTAGATGAGGTTCCGGTCATTGCAAAGGGCAGTGCCAACGGTAAACAAACAGGAACTGCCCTGCTCGCACAAATTGGGGCGACGGGGACAACCGGGCGCAACAATACGAGCGGATACAACACCTATATCACGGCCATTCAGGATATCGCGATGGGCGAGGTATGGATCGTCGACCAATCCGCAGAGACAATCAGTGTCGGAACCGGCAAAAAAGCGATCACCTATGCCGAACTACCAAGCGCTGCGCTTGCGCTTGTCGATGAGGTATTCGAAGGGGACGTCGCCTTCAGCGAAGGCTTCAGCCCGTTGTTGGAGGATACCTCCATCACGGTCGGGGCGCCGGTGCTCTCCGCAGAAGGGGAGGTTATCGCTGCGGTCCTTTTGCACGACTATATCGCAAACATGCAGGCTGCCGTGCGGTCGGGATTTTCGACTTTGGGAATCAGCTTGGCTTTGGCTTTGATCGCCGCGGTCGGGATAGCGGTCCTGTTGGCGAAACGGTTCATCCAGCCGCTGAAGAGGATGGAAGAAACGACACAGCAGTTGGCGGATAACCATTACGAAGCCCAAACGGGGATCATTCAAAATGATGAAATGGGTTCGCTTGCCGCCAACATCGATATCCTGGCGGACAAGTTGGCTGAGGCTGCGCAAGAAAGCGCCAAGTTGGATAAGATGCGCAAGGATTTCATCACGAGCATTTCCCATGAATTGCGCACGCCGGTCACGGTCATCCGCGGCTCGCTGGAGGCCTTGAACGATCATGTCGTCGAGGATCCCGCCAAAATCGATGAATACTACCAACAGATGTTGACCGAAAGCATCCATCTGGAGCGGATGATCAACGATCTGCTGGAGCTGTCGCGGCTGCAGAACCCGGACTATCAAATGGAGATGAGTTCCTTGAATTTTGTGGATGTCGTGGAGAACGCCATCCGTTCCGTGCGCTACATCGCCAGGGAAAAGGAAATCACGCTGACTTTCACAAAGGAGCCGCTGACGTTCATGCTGATGGGCGACTATACCCGGCTGCGGCAGATGCTGCTTGCCGTGATGGAGAATGCCGTCAAATTTTCAGCCGAAAAGAGTGAAATCCGGATCACGTTGACTGGCGCAGGTGAGGGCTGCCGATTGGCTATCACTGACAACGGGCCAGGAATCCCGGAAAAGGATCAACCATACATCTTCGAAAAGTTCTTCAAATCAAACGAAGAAAGCAACAAGCAAGGCACAGGTCTGGGTTTGGCCGTCGCCAAGCAGATAGCCGATCGCCACGGCATCGTTTTGTCGGTCGAAAGCACCCCGGGAAAAGGCTCCACCTTTCTATTTGACCTGAAACAATAAAAATCAGCTGCAGAGTGATCACTGCAGCTGATTTTTTTGTTTGTTTTCTAATATATGTTCTATGAGCCCAGTAGACATAATTGCCATCTTTTCCATATTTAAGAATTGCATGGTCTGAATACAATCCTTAACGACTTCATCACCCTTAGAGTCATCAATCAAAATGAGTTTAACCCCAATCAAAAATTTCTGTAAGAGAGCTTCATAAGCTTGATCTTCATTCAAAGGATGTTTTTCCAATATACGAATATATATCAGCGCCTGATGAATTTCATTTTTACTGATGAATGCAATGATGGCGTTTATTAGTAGTCTGAATCCTTCGTTTGCATAAGGATTTATTTCTTTATAGTAAGCTAACTTGTTGATTGCTTTTGGCAATATTTGTTTTAAAGCTTCGGCATCAAAATAGAACATAGAATTATTGAACATGACAAGTTCGTAACGCGTCCATGTTTCCGTTTTGACCAGGTATTTATATAATTCATTCTCTTTAAGATCTATATTTTTATGTTCAAGCCTTGCCAGAAGGACCTCTGTCAGTGAGGCCAAATGACTATATAATACATTTTTGTCGAGGGCATACTCGTTCCGGCAATGCTGCAGTATAAAATTAAGCTCATGAATATTCTGATCTTCAAACGCATGCTTCAATTCTTTCATTAATTGTTTTTCAACGTTATCTGTATACCCATTACACATAAATTCAATTTCTTCCAAGCTTACATGTAATTTTTCCAATAGTTCCAAAAAATGCGAGGTATACAAATCAGTTTTCCCGTTAATATAACGATTAAAGCTGGCTCTGGACATACTGTTGCCAATCGCTTCTTCAATTTTTATATTCTTATCTTTTCTAAGAGTTGCGACTGCTTCATAAATTTCCATAAGAACTCCTTTTATCAGCACTATAAAACGTCTCATCTTTGCAACAAAAGTTTCTTGTTCGTGTCATTTTTCCGTTAATCACCCATGTAAAAATATACTCCTTATAACAATATTATTTAGGAGGCATTACTATGTGGGGATTTATGATTTTTTTAATTCTATAATTCGCTGTGAATAGATGCACATGGTTTTGCATAAAGAAATTTCTGGCGTGGCAGAAAAAAGTACAATTTTAGGTTTCCAACAGTCTGTTAGCGTTCCATTCTTTTGTCACGATGTAATGGGAGCGTTTGACTTTATCAGTATATCAGAATATGTAAAATATATGAACGATAAACTATTAGATTTTGGTTTTCTGCAAATATATTACTATTCAGCCTGAAGTAGGATTATTAGCAACTATAATCTGGATGTGTGTGGGAGGGGAAACATTGATTAAACATCTTTTCGACAATATACACACCGGGGATATTTTTTTCAATTTTTAATCTATTCATAAGTCAATAAACCATTAAAATAACCCCTTTTATTAATATGTTAGTCGTTCAAATGATTCTATTATTTTCGTTATTGGGATTATACTTAATAAATATATATATTATTAAATATTTAGGAGGTGTTAATTTTGAAAAAAAGTAACATTATTATATTCATATTTGTATTAGTTTTTTTTATTATTACATTTTTTGCTCGTAAATATTTCTCAAATGAAATATCTTCTCTCATATCTATCTTAATAATTTCATTATTTATAGTTATTTATCACTATTTTCAGTAACTCAGGAGGGGAAAATGAATAATACGATAATTGAGGTTAGTAACCTTACCAAAAAATACGGAAATTATATAGCTTTGAATGATTTGAACATTTCTATTAAGAAAAATGAAATTTTTGGATTTTTAGGGCCATCTGGTGCTGGTAAATCTACACTAATAAATGTGATTACTGGACAATTAGGATACGAAAAAGGGAACTCACATATATTTGATAAAAATTGGATGCTGATTTCATAAGGTAACAGAGTATAATGCATAAATTTATAAACAGAAACGTTGTTATATCAATTTTTTGAACTCGTTCTCAAGGTGCGAAAGTTGAGTTAAAATATATCAATGAAAAGGTGTGTATCTAAAAATGAAAACAAAAGACAAACCGCATTATCTTAAAAAGGCTAAAAATTGGAATATGGTGTTATTAGTTTTAAAAGCTCTGGGGCTGCTCACATCAATTATAGGGCTAGCGGGAGTCTTAAATCCTGACAAATCGCTCTACACAGAAGCCGTCTACGGATCTTCAGCCACGCAATTATATGAACAAGCAAATAGTATAGGAACAAAAGCTTATGCCGTTATTGGCGTAATCATCTCGATTACAATCCTGATTATGCTCATCTCTGCACATAAAAAACTAAAAGAAGGCGTCGCAACTGCAAAAACGCCTTACTACCTCCATTTATTTTGGATCGTAACTGGGATTATTTATTCCTTGCTGTTCACTCCCAAAATAGAAATTCAAGGATTTACCGAATTTGCCAGCATGATCTCGATCGTAAGTATTGGTCTACAAGCGCTTGTTTCCCTACCAGCGATTTTGTCCATAATCTACCTATTTAAAGCCGAAACAGAGGCGTAGAAATGAAGAGAGACAAGCTAAAGGAAGAGCACGACATTAAAAAAGGCTTTAAAATGAATCCACTATCCAAAAAGAAGCGCATAATCTTTAGTGCCGTATGGGGAGTGATCGCCATTTTAGCGATCAGTACGGCATTTTTTTTCAAACAAAAACAGCAGCAGGAACCTGCAGTGGCTTCCTATGACGCGGTAACGATAAAAAAAGCCGATGATTTAATTTTTAATGGATCCGTTGCGGCTCAAAATGTAGAGGAATTCTATTTTGATCAGACAAAGGGCGAGGTTTCTGACATTTTAGTAACCAATAATCAAGAGATCAGTGCAGACACGGTAGTCTTGGTTTATCAAAACGAAACCGTACAAGATCAAATAACGGAACAGCAACAAACGCTCGATAAACTAGCTTTAGCGGTGAATAATGCACAAGAAAATCTGGACAACACGTATACAAAAAAACAAAATATCCGGAATAGTTTGAATGAAGCATTAAGTATATTCAATAATGCTGATGCCGATTCAATGGAAGGTCAAACCATTCGCCAAGAAGAACAAGCTAAAATGGATCAGTATAAAGAAGCTATTTATTCTCAGGAAGAAGTCATCTCACAAGCGCAGCAGGCACTGGATTCCGCAAACTTGGATTTATCCACTTCCACTCAAAACATGGAACTTGCCAAGAATAAAATTACAACAAATGTAGCAGCGACAACTGACGGAACCGCCATTGTGGAACCGAAAGGGAAAACAAATGCGAGTGTTCCCGTTATTAAGATTTTAGGCAAAGACACGATCATAAAAGCATTAGTTTCCGAGTATGATTACAGACACTTAGCAACAGATCAAGCTGTGGAAATCCAATTGCTGAACAGTAATAAAAAAATTGCAGGTACGATTACAGAAGTCAGTATATTGCCGGAGTCTACGGCTACTGAGGGGACTGCGACGGCACAATCTAATGTGGCAAATTATTCCTTCAAAGTAAAACCATCAGAAAATTTACAATATGGGTATAGTTGCCAAATTTATGTACCCGTTAATGAACTGCGTATACCCGAAAAGGCAATCCTGAACGAAGAGGATAAGCAGTATGTTTTTGTCTATTCCAAAGGAACTGTCAAAAAACAGCCAATCCTGTCAGAAAATAGAGACGGTGTTTTTGTTGTCACAGAGGGATTAAAAGAAAAAGATCGAATTATTTCCAATCCGTCCCAAGATTTAAAAGACGGCCAAGAAGTGATGGTGAATTAGATGATCAGTTTGGTTAATGTGAATAAATACTATAAGAACGATGAAGAAAGCCTGCATGTCCTAAAAAATATTAATCTGGCGATTGCTCCAGGTGAAATGATTGCCATTATGGGTCCATCGGGATCGGGCAAATCAACCTTAATTAATTTACTAGGATTCATCGATAAACAATTCGAAGGACAGTACTTATTCGAGGGAAAGGCTTTATTGACTTCTTCCGATGAAATCCTCTCAAAAATCCGGAATCAAACTGTGGGCTTTGTGTTTCAAAATTTCAGCTTGATCGAAAATAATACTGTTTTTGAAAATGTTGAATTACCCTTGCTTTATAATGGCTATAAATTTCATCAAACAGAAGAAAAGGTAATGGCTGTTTTGAAAAAAGTTGGCCTAGCCGATAAGGCGGATAAACACCTGAAACAATTATCTGGCGGTCAACAGCAGCGAGTGGCAATTGCCAGAGCGTTGATCAACCAACCTAAATTCCTCATTGCGGATGAGCCAACGGGGGCATTGGATTCGCATACTTCTGAGGAAATTATGAAGTTATTTGTGGATTTGAATACCCAAGATCAGGTTACGATTATTCTCGTTACACATAACCCTGATATGGTCCCTTATTGTTCAAGATTAATAAGTATTCGCGATGGTGAGATTATTGAAGATAAGGCGTTACGCCAATGAACATATACGTTAATTGGCGAACTGCTACTAAAGCAATCTTAAAAAACAGAAAACGAAGCCTGTTAACAATATTTGGCATTGTTATTGGGATTGCCTCCGTCATCACTATTTTATCAATCGGTCGCGGATTTGAGAAAGAAACGTTAAAGAATTTAACCAATGGTGAAACGGATGAAGTAACCATACAAGTAAATTATGCCCCAAGTAACGATAGTCTGAACTCTAGCAGTTTGGATTATTTCACAGATGTAGACATTGCAACCGTAAAGCAAGTTGAGGGTGTACAATCCGCAAATTACCCTGACCCAGATTATTCGAACATTTATAAAAGTATCTATATTAAAGGCAAAAAACAAAATAAACAAGTTTCTTTAATAAATGATCTGGGTAAGGAGCCCATCGCTGGACGCCAGCTAACCTCGTATGAAAACGAGACACTGGGTAAAGTTGCTATGATAGATTCTGTTACCGCAAAAGAGATGTATGGAAGTGTTGAAAATGCATTGGATCGTGGTATTGAATTAGAAGGCCATCTATTTAAAATAATTGGGATTTATCGAGGCTCGGAGTCAGAAAGCATGTTTTCTATGCCAGAAAGCAACATTCAAATTCCCAAAAAAACATATCTGAACTATTTTAATGAGACTGCTGAAAAATCTTCCTTGACCGTAACCTTAGAAAAAGGGGTGTCTCCTAGTTCCGTGACAATGGATGTGATTGAACAACTCGAGGAAAAGGGCGCAATGAAAGCTTTTGGTGAGTATCAAGTATTCGATACCGCCTTATTAACGGACGGGATCAGTAAAATTCTCCGGACAATCACCGTATTTATTTCAGCAGTTGCTGGCATATCACTATTTATTGCAGGTGTAGGTGTCATGAATATGATGTACATTTCTGTCTCAGAAAGGACAAAGGAGATTGGGATTCGACGTGCGCTGGGAGCGACCCAAAATTCCATTCGGATGCAATTTCTTTTGGAGGGCGTCACACTGACCTTGTTTGGAGGGATTGTGGGCTATATTGTAGGCATCGGTTTGGCTTACATCATTGGATCCATCATTGACATTCCAATTTCAATTGAATTTTTCACTGTGTTTTTAGCCATAAGTGTATCGACTGGGATCGGTTTGATTTTTTCTGTCATGCCTGCTTCAGCAGCTGCTAAAAAAGACCTGATCGAAACATTAAGATAATCCAAGAGGTGCCATTTTAGGTGACACTGAATATTTGGAGGTAGGACGTATGAAAAAATCACTTTATATATTTGTTAATTTGATGTTTGGAATAGTGCTCATTTCTTTAGTTTTTATTTTCTTATTAGGTTACCTTGAGAACGTAAGTAAGAATACTTACATTTTTGGAGGAATACTATTAATGCTGGGAATAGCGTTTAACTGGTATATGTTTATTAGAATAGTAAAAAAAAGAGTATAGATACATGGAGAACAGACGAAAAAAGTTAAGGTTATCAGTGACGCTATGCTGTGCTGTTTGTGGCAAGATAAACGTACATACAATTGCAGCGCAAAAGTACATAGCTCCGCAAGCAGCTTAGGGTAAAATAAAAAGCCATTGCGGGCGTCCTGAAATTCCTCTAAAGTTATAGTTCCGACACTGTAACTGGAGGTAAGAAAGGGAATGCTCGCAATGACCGATATTAATACTATCAGAAATCTACGAAACAATCACGATAAATCTATTCAACACATAGCTGACGAATTGGAAATCAACTGGCGCACCGCAAAAAAGTATGCAGATGAGGATCTTTTACCTGAGCCGAAGGTCCGAAAGAAAACGGGCATG
>NZ_FONM01000032.1 GCF_900112935.1 Trichococcus pasteurii | reverse complement strand
ATACCTTTAAAAGTATACAGGATTGGAGATATTCTTTGGCGAAAGTGTTCAATCTTATTCATCGAAAACTGTTCAATTTAGTTTAGCACTGACAACATATCACCGTTCTGGACAAATTGACCTATGCGGGAAACAAGAAGAATCTGTCTGGTCTGCCAGCAGATCGGGTAGAACTCGTTGTAGGGGATATAACGGATGCCGAACTAGTGTATCAGCTTGTCAAAGAGGCGGATGCAGTCGTGCATTACGCTGCCGAATCGCATAATGACAATTCATTGAACGATCCTTTTCCGTTTGTTCAGACGAACATCATCGGAACATATACATTGCTTGAAGCATGCCGCAAATACGGCGTTCGTTATCACCATGTTTCAACGGACGAAGTGTATGGTGACTTGCCCTTGCGTGAGGGCTTGTCTGGAAAAGGGGAAGGTCCTGGCGAAAAATTCACGCCCGAGACTCCCTACAATCCTTCCAGCCCTTATTCGTCCACAAAGGCAGGTTCTGACTTGTTGGTCAGGGCTTGGGTGCGTTCATACGGGCTAAAAGCGACAATTTCGAACTGTTCCAATAACTATGGCCCTTACCAACACATCGAGAAATTCATTCCGCGCCAAATCACCAATATACTGTCCGGCATGCGCCCGAAACTATATGGTGACGGGAAAAATGTGAGGGATTGGATCCACGTGGATGACCATTCAGCGGCGGTGTGGACAATTCTGATGAATGGCCGGATCGGAGAAACCTATTTGATCGGTGCCGATGGAGAAAGGAATAACAGTGATGTTTTGGAACTGATTCTGGAATTGATGGGCCAACCGAAAGATGCTTACGACTGTGTAAAAGATCGTGCGGGGCACGATTTGCGTTATGCGATCGACTCTACTAAGATACGTGAAGAGTTGGGTTGGACCCCGCAATTCACTGATTTCCGCGATGGCTTGGCTGATACCATCAAATGGTACACCGAAAACAGAGACTGGTGGGCCGCCGAAAAAGAAGCCGTTGAAGCAAAGTATGCGAAAAACAATCAATAGGAAATAGCGGAACGCTCTTCTGGAGCCCATTATTTGATTAAATGGAAAATAAAGGAGGCCTGTGGATATGACGAAAGCCAACCAACGCAAACTGCTGATTATGCTGGCGGTCGTCTTCTGGATGGCGATCATCTTCAAGCTTTCAGCACAGCCCGGAGAACAATCGAACCTCCTGAGCACAAAAGTGACGACGCTCATTGTCAGCCTGGCAAAGCTCTTCCGGCCTGACGTGAATGTCCTATCATTGAATCACTTCATCCGCAAATGCGCGCATTTCCTGGCTTATCTAGTGTTGGGAATCATCGTATTGTTTGCGATGAGACGGATCGGGTTGACGGGTAAGCAGGGTGTAGTCTTCACATTGCTGCTCTGTATCAGCTACGCCATCACCGACGAACTGCACCAAGCCTTCGTCCCCGGACGCACCCCGAAGCTGCTGGATGTTTTGATAGACAGCAGCGGAGCTTCGCTCGGGATTGGGGTTTATGTTCTGTTTGTGGAAAACAGATGGAAAGAACTGAAGCAGAAGCGTTTGTAGTATACCCGAGGGTGTTGCGCGTGGCACGCGCCTCTCCGATGAGTGGGTGCCCGCCGGAGAACAGCATTGCGCCAGATAGCTCAACTTCGACGAGCAAATGCTGGCCGGAGGAGAATACGTTGTGGACGGCCGAACTCCGGCGCAGCTGCGGTGGTCGGAGGTATTCGTCTTTTGGATTGTTTTCCTCCGGCAGAGAGCCTCCTACCCGGAGGAAAGCGTCAGCTCCGATGAGAAGAATGCTCATCGGAGGAGAGCGGCCGCCCAGAAAAAAATATAACCACAAAGGAGACCCGCCATGAACAATAAATGGCTTGTACTCTACGCATCATCCCACGGCTTCTGGCATATGACACGCTACCTAGCGATCATCGAAGAACTTTTGGAAACAACAAATCATCAAAAATTAATAACATTACTATATTTTATCGGTACAGATTGAAATATATATTGATAAAATTGGGGATTAGAAATATAATTAAAAGAAACACCAATGGAGATGATTGCTGTGAATAAATTACAATTTGAAGAAGTCAATGAGAGCGAATTGTTTGCAGATTATACGGCCGATTGTTCTGGTAGCAGATCAGATTGCTGTACTCGAGTGTGTACAAGAAATGGTTACGTTTCTACTGAAGATGAATGGGGAAAATTCCTTGAAGTTGAAGGTGGAGTAATCCAATATTAGTTTGTAATAATCATATGGAAAATTCTGCTGTAACCTAAATAAATCGGGTTGCGGCATTTTTTTTTGAAAGGAAAGTAAAAGATGATTATAGATTGTGTGAAGCTAGAGCTGGCTATAGACCATACGTTTGAAATTGATACGGAAACTAACCTCATTTTTGGGGTTGAGTGTGCGGGGGAAATATTTTCTAAAAAAATTGGGAAGAGCAATGTTGAAAATGTGGGACTCATTTGTTTGGATAGTTCTAACCGGATAGTTAATTTTGCATGCGTAGCAATAGGTAACATAGAGAATGTGAAAGTAAATATTGCAGAAATATTCAAGATAGCTTTGTTGTCAAATTCATCACAAATTATTATTGCGCATAATCACCCTAGTGGAGTATTGGAAATAACGGAAGCGGATATATCACTCACAAAGAAAATAGGTATGATTGCTAAATTGTTTGAAATTAAATTGATAGACTCACTTATAGTGAATTGTAAGGAAGAAATTGTTTCAATTCGTGAAAGTGTAGCCATGGGGGAATAGTAATGGATAATCAAACTGTATATAAGGTGAAGGATTCTGTAGATCTGTTCTTGAGTGATGAAAGATACATTATGGCTTATTATTTGAATACTAGACAGAGAAAAAGTTTTAAGACCAATAAAGAAATGATTTTATTGATTGAGCAAATTGATGGTAGTCATACAGTACAAGAATTGAAAGAGTATATGGCAGACAATCATGATATAGACAGTCAATCTGTAGATTTTGTATTGCTGTTAATGGAAAAAAACAGATTGATTACCCCAATTAAAGTTAAGGAAAATATATTGAGTGAAGATGAGTGTAATAGGTATAGCCGTCAGATAAATTACTTCTCCGAGTTTCTAGGAAGCGAAGAAGAAGGGTTCTATGCACAGAAGAAACTTATGAACACCAACATATTAATTTTTGGTTGTGGGGCTATAGGGGGGGATGTAGCAACAGAACTAGTGATGGCGGGTGTGAAAAATATAACTCTATTTGATTATGATACAGTAGAATATTCCGACTTAGCCAGACATATGTATTATAGAAATAACTACGTTGGAAAAAGCAAGGTATCAGCATTAAAAGAAGAATTGCAGAAAATTGATTGTTCCGTTAAGGTGCATACAATAGATGAAGGTATGAAACCTAATTCTGATGTAGAACAATATATCAGGAAAGCTGATTTTGTGGTAAACACACTGGATGAACCATATATAGGATATACATCGTCAAAAATTTCCAGATGCTGTATTCGATATAATATTCCACATTATATAGCAGGTGGATTTGATGCGCATTTAGCAAGCACTGGGGAACTTATAATTCCACATGTAACACCTTGTGTTGAATGTTATGCAGGATATTTCAAAGAGAAGTTAAAGGGATGGAAACCAAAGGAACATCCTGTTCAGGAACGGTATACAGAAATGGGAGGACTGGCTTCGATGTCACTATTTTCAGCGTCATTTGCAGCAACTGAAATTATAAAGTATATTGCAGGGCTAGTTAATATAAGTGAAGAATATAAAGTGAGAGGGGAATTATTATTTTCAGATTTGAGTTTAACTTATCTCAATGTCATGAAAAATGATAATTGTCCGGTTTGCGGCGGTGATGTACTATGATGCCTAAATTAAATTCAACGGTCTCAGTCGTAAAAATAAATGATATTATTCTGGAATTTTTCAAATCAAACACTAGACAACAAGTACGAATTAAAGTCGATGATGATTCAATAATGAAAATTGTTTGTGGATTGGATGGGCTAAAAACAATTGAAGAAATAGCAGGAGAGAATGATGTATCTGTAGATGAATTGAAGTTGCTGCTGAACTTTTTGCGAAGCAAAGGGATATTGGATAATGTCTCACCAAAAAATGATTTTGATGAATATGATAAATTTCGTCGAGTCATACATTTTCTTGAAGATTTTTCTGGATCGCATGAGCACTTGCTGAGGTTATGGGGAAATATTCAAAGCGCACAGGTAATGATTGTTGGTTTGGGAGCGGTTGGTTCGTGGGTAACAGCAAATTTAGCTCAATCGGGTGTTCTTAATTTTATTTTACTTGATCCAGATACTGTTGAAATGTCAAATTTACATAGACAATTTGGATACGTTGAGAGCGATATCGGAAGGAGAAAAGTTGATGCTTTAGCTGATAGATTACAAGATTACAATCACGATATAAAGGTCACTAAAGTTTGTGAGATGTTAGATGCAAACATACTTAAGGAGTTTGATGATGAACATATAAATCTGATAATAAATTGCGCGGATCAGCCCAATGTTGACACTACCTCTTTGTGGATCGGAGAATATTCAATGAGGAGAGGCATTCCGCACATTGTTGGTGGAGGGTATAACCTTCACTTGTCACTGATAGGTCAATCAGTAATCCCTGGGAGTTCTGCATGTGTGAAGTGTTTCCAGAATCAGCTTGAAGAAGAAAATAAGATTGATACCCAACGCGTAAGGAAACTAGCAGTGAGAAACCGTAAAGTAGGAAGCTTTGGTCCGATGTGTTCAATAATAGCCAGTATGATTGGCATGGAAGCCATCAAAATTTTATCAAAGGAAATCACACCAGCTAATCTTAATCGAAGAGGCGAATTTGATATTTATAGTATGGATGTCACATATAAAACGTTTGTTAGGAGGGAAGATTGTGAATGGTGTGGTAAAGAGGGACAATATTATCATTAAGGATGCTTTTGAAAATAATTTGAAACATATAAATGTGGAGATACCGATCGACAAATTTACATGTGTGACAGGCGTATCTGGATGTGGGAAATCATCCTTGATTTATGATATTTTGTATGCTGAAAGTCAACGGGAACTATTGGAAAACCTGTCAGGAAATATGTTTGCGCAAAAAATAATGAATAAGGCGCTTGTCGGTTCTATCGAAAATCTGAGGCCAGCATTAAACGTTTCACAAAATTATTATAATTCAAATCCACGATCTACTATAGGTACATTGTCGGATAGTTCACACTATCTCAGAACATTGTTTGCTCTGATTACAAATTACCGGGAAGGATTGACTCTTAAAGAAAGTTTTTTTTCTTCAAATGACCCCACTAGCTGTTGTAAAAAATGTAAAGGATTAGGTGAAGAGTACGCAGTTTCGATGGATAGATTGATACCGGATGATGAGAAAACTTTGCGAAGTGGCGCAATTTCTTATTTTAAGGGAAAAGAAACTTCTGAAGAATATCAGACTTTGGTTGTTCTTTGCTCTTTACACAATATTGATTTAGATAAAAAAGTACGTGAGTTAAATGATGAAGAAAAAGAAATACTTTTATATCGGGATAGCAGTGAACTTATTCAACTGAAATTCAAAACTCCAAAAGGGAGGACTAAACATAGAAGTATAGAAGTAAAGGGGGCTGTGCGAGAATTAGAAGATAAGTTACGTGATATTGATACTCCGTCTGTGTTCGCGAATATTTCTAAATACTTAACAAAACAAGTGTGCTCACGCTGTCAAGGCACAAGACTAGAAGATAAAGTACTGGAACATTCCGTTTGTGAAGAAAATATTTCGAATGTTGAAAATATGCCAATGAATGAGTTAAATAAATGGATTGAAAAGGTAAAGCATGAATATGTGCAAAGTAATGTCCATGAGCAAGTAAATCAAATGTTGAATCAAATTTTTATAAGAACAAATAATATGATAGCGATGAATATTGGATATCTGAGTTTGAATCGCAGTATCCCTTCGCTTTCCGGAGGGGAGGTACAACGTGTTAGGATATGTAAACAATTAAATTGCGCTTTATCAGGTTTAGTGTATATATTGGATGAGCCGTGCAGAGGTTTACATCCGAGAAATATTATCAGTATTATTGATGCAACTAAGGATCTGGTAGCAAAGGGAAATACTGTGATTGCAATTGAACATAATAGAAAGTACATTTCTGAAGCAGATAAGGTTATTGAACTTGGCCCTGTAGGTGGACCCAAAGGCGGTTATGTTATTAATGAGGATGTTAATCAGGAAAGAAAAAAAACAGAAATAATTTTAAATTTTAAATCACCGAAAGCACCAAAAAATTGGATACGGTTTGAAAAAATCAATTTTAGGAATATAGTAGATCAAGATGTTGAAATTCCGTTAAAAAAAATAACATGTATTACCGGAGTATCTGGATCAGGGAAAAGTACCTTGGTTTCTGTAATCGAAGATTGTGTTTCAAGTGGCAAAGCTGTTAAATGCCATAAATTCACTAATACTACAAAAGTTAACACTGTTGATTACGTAAATCAAAAACCAATTGGGAAAACATCTCGTTCAACAGTTGCTTCATATCTGGACGTATTTGACAATATAAGACAATTATTCTCACTAACAGAATCTGCTAAAATCAATGGATTCACTGCATCGGATTTTAGTCTGAACGTGCCTGGCGGAAGGTGTGAAAGTTGTCAGGGGACGGGTTTCCAGAAAATCGAATTGAATTATTTGCCGGATTCATATATCGAATGTACAGAATGTGGAGGAAGAAGATATCATGAAGATGTGTTATTGGTGAAGTATAAAGACAAAACGATCAATGATATTTTAAATGCATCGGTAAGTGAATTATTTGAAGTTTTCAATGACGTAATTCCTGTATATTCAAAACTAAAATGTGTGGATGAGATAGGCTTAGGATATATTTCATTAGGACAAATGTCTATGCAGTTGTCTGGAGGAGAAGCACAACGAATCAAACTCGCAAAATCATTGGGTACTCCGATGAAAAAGAAGAAAATATATATACTGGATGAACCGACATCTGGGTTGAATACCCAAGATATTGAATTACTAGAGAAAGTGTTATTAAAATTAGAAGAACAAGGTGAGACGATTATTATTATTGAACATAATATTGAGTTCATTGCAAAAATATCAGACTATCTGTTGGATTTTGGAATTAAATCAGGTGATTTAGGCGGTAAAATTGTGTCAAAGGGATTACCGGAAAATGTTTTTAGAGATCCTCAGTCATCATGGTATGGACTCGTATAGATTTTTTCCAGTTAGAATTTTCTGTTTGTTTAAGACTAGAGTTAATAATAAAAAAATTTGGAAAATGAGAGGTGTCACGTGTATAAACAGTGGATAGCATTTTACGCATCATCCCATGGCTTCGGGCACATGACCCGATGCCTGGCGATCATTGAGGAACTTTTGGAGACGACCGATCATCTGATTTATCTCGCGAGCGGCGCCTACCAGAACAGCTTCGCCCGCGTTTACCTCGCGCGCTTCGGCGACCGCGTGACCTACAGGGACATCCGCACCGAAGTCGGCCTCGTCAACAAGGAAAACAGTCTGCAGGTCGACATCCCGCGTCTCGAGCACGAGCTGACCGATTTCATGGCAGGCTGGGATACAGCTGTTGCCGCGGAAGTCGCCATTCTGCGCGATTTGCCCGTCGCCTGCGTCATCAGTGACATCAGCGCCATCGGCATTCAAGTGGGGGAACAACTGGGTGTGCGCAACATCGGCATCGCTAACTTCACCTGGTACGAGCAGTACGAGTACCTCGGCCTGTCCGAAACCATCATCGCCCGTTTCAGAGAGGTCTACGCCAAACTCGACATCCTGATTGAATACGATCTGATGCTGCCGGCACCCAAACTGCCCGTCCCAAGAAAACAAATCGGTTTCATCTGCCGTCGCTTCAATACCGATCGCATCGCCGCCATCAAAGAACAATACGGCCCAAGCATCTTCATCACCTGCGGTAAATCCGCAGATCTGAACAACATCCAAATCGACAACTACGCCGGTACCATCTTCACCACCAGCGGTATCAACATTACAGCTACCGGTAACGCCACCGTCGTCCAGCTCCCCGTCGAAACCTTCGACACCCAAAACTACCTCGCCGCCAGCGACATCGTCATCGCCAAAGCCGGCTGGGGCACCATCTCCGAAGCCTTGCTTTCCAAAAGGAACCTGGTGCTGATCGAAAGGGAAGGCGTACTGGAGGATACCGAAAACATTGAAGAACTCAAACGCATCGGCGTTGCCGCTTCGATTAAAGAGAGTGATTTGAGAAGGGTGGATATGGAGGCAATTAGTCTGATAATCGAGGAGAATATCATCAGAGGAAACTTGGATAAATATGAGAATTCCGTCGATAAAGTTGCCCGAATTCTGAAATCAAGTATTCACTCCTAAGGTGTGAATACTTGATTTCAGAACGGTAAACAGTTTCACAATTAGTCCGCTTTAAGTTCGTACTTGTAGTAGTCGAAAGTACTATACACTACATTATTTTTGAATGTTTCAATTTTGTACATAATTCATTTTGTGTAAATAGATGACGTCATATAAGCAGTTGCTAATTATGTGCTATGTTCACTAGAAAGAGGTATAAGTTTTTATGAAAAAAAAAATTAATCCTATGACTTATAGAAAAAAATTCAGATGTGCATCTTGCAACGATTATTCATTATTTATCACTGATCGCTTTTATAATGGCATGTATATTGAATGTTCAAATGGTTGTGAGGTATTAGAATCCAAATTTTTAGGGATAATTGAAGAAAATGATTATTGTGGATTCTATAAGACCGAAGAAATTAAAGCGAATTTTCATTATTTTGATGTGATAGAAGAAAGTGCTGAAGTACTGTTTAAGTATAAACTGATTGGTTCGCCTTATGAAGGGTTTAGTAAAAAGCAACAGAGATATTTTCAAAATATTCAAAATCACACGTTTAATTACAATAATAAATTAGATGATTTAGCAATAGTATATATGGGAGAAAATAATTTGAATGAGATTGAAGATATGCCATCACCCTTCGGTTACATCTTCTCATTGATAGAAGAAATTGAGTACATTAGGGTACAAATTATTAAAAATCTTGTTATGTATAAATTCGTAGAAAAACACAATAATCACCCATTAACAATTAGGTTTTTAATGGCTAATAATTTTGAATACATAATACAAATTGATGAAAAAATGATAGTTTTATTAGGTATACTCTCAAATTATCCGTTTGAATCAGATCTTAAAAAAAATAAATCACATAGTATTTTAAAGCATGTCAAACAGAATGCTACTAAAATTTCAAACTTGTATCAAGCATTTAGTAGTTACCATAGTGATGGTTTTTTAAATACACAGCGAAAAAAAAGAAATGCAAATTCACATGCTGAATCTGATCTTATGATTTGGCTTAATAATAACAAAGAGAAAATGATGGAATTTAACTATAATGATTTAGCAATTGATATTGAAATGTATCATAATGACATAAGTAAAATTCTTAAGTTAGAATCAAAAATTTTCGAATTTGAAAAAGAGTTAATGACATATATGACAAGTGCAATAGAACAAAGTATTAGTTTAACAAAAACCCCAATGCAAGCGGAACAGGAATCTGATTTTGCCTTATTCCCTTCTGAACCAGCAAATAGCTATAATCCGAAAGAGATAGAAGCAAGTAAAAATGAACTATTTTTCAAACTTAACCTCCTCACTGAAATAAGTTCTGAAAACCAACAAGTTGTTGGAGATGTCTTCTTCAGAATTGATGAAGTATCAAGATTAATTATCGCTTCTTATAAATTCGAAGAATACTTTTTGAACAGATATCCTGATGATAAATTAGATGATCTAATCAATGAAGAAGAGTTACTATATAGTGCAGTTAATAGACTTTGCTCTTGTTTTGATAAGTTAGCACAATATGTAAACTCAAAATATAATACAGGAAACGATATCAAATATTTTGAAGATTTTAGAAGCTACAAGCAAAAAATAACCAAAATCGACAATCAAATTCAAAATATTTTGAATGATAGTAACTATTTATACCTTACAAAAATCAGAAATTATGCTACTCATACTATGCGATGGGGGAAAATATACACCGCAAGTGAGACCAATTATTTTTACAATCCGCTTTTCAATTGTTTGACAGAATGCTTGAATTTATTAGTTGAATTGTTGACAATTATTGTTGATAATCAACTTCTAAAATATACAAAGCAGAAGTGATTTGCTTGTATATTAGTTGTAATTAAACTTTAAAAATTGGGTTTCAACTAGCCCCTTAAAGATACTTTCACGTGCTACAGTATCAGCTTATTTTCGAAGAGTATCAGAGCCGCCTTTTAGCTAAGCCTAGTGTATTATGAAAGAGTAGTTCATTCTTCTATAAAGGAGCCGAACCATATGGAATTCCTGTTATTATTTTTACTCTTGGCCTTGTTGGTTAGAATTCCACCTAACCAAGATCGTTTCAAATCCTCAGGCTATAAAGAGGTGAGCGGACACAGTTTATTTGAAACGATTCTGGATCCTGGGCGCAATGGGGAATTTTTGATTTATTCCTGTTTGGAACGTTTCGGCGAGGAGCACAAATTGTTGACGAATGTCTATCTGCCCAAGGAAGACGGCACCACAACCGAAATCGACCTGATCATGATCACGGCAACTGGCATCTATGTGTTCGAATCGAAGAATTACAGCGGCTGGATTTTTGGCGACGAAAACACCAAATTCTGGACTCAATCACTCAACGGTGGGAAAAAGTATCGATTTTACAATCCTATTTGGCAAAACAAGAAGCACATCAGCGCATTACAGAAGCACCTTAGACTGAGCAATAACGTGTTCCGCTCCTATATCATCTTCAGCGAACGCTGCGAATTGAAGAAAATGTTTGTCCATTCCCCGGAAGTGAAGGTCATGAACCGGAATGTGCTCTTTAGAGAGGTCGAGGATGATATGGCGCAGCTGCCTGATCGTTTGAGCATATTCGAAATCAACCAAATCCACAGCGAACTAAGCAAATACGCCCTCGCGGATGCTGCGACCAAACAAGCGCATATCGATGCGATGAGGTGGCGGAACTGAATACTGAAATGCATGACTGATCCCTGGTGAGATTCTCACTGGGGATTTTTTATGTAAGCCCGCATTCAAAAGACGCATATAACCTGCATTCCCGAATTGTGTAACGATAATCACTCGAAAAACCGCTGTAACGATTGATATATAGCGGTTTTTTTGTAGACTTATAACTCGTTATATAATATAATGTATAACGAGGAGTGTTGATATGGCAGTTATTTTTCAGACAAACAAGAAAACGGGCATTACTTATGCCTATCAGAATGAACCCTACTGGGATAAGGAAAAGCAACAATCACGCGCTAAGAGGACACTGATTGGAAAAGTCGATCCGATTACAGGTGAAATCATCCCAACACGTTCGTACAAAAAGAAACCGGCCCCGACTTCATCG
>NZ_FONM01000019.1 GCF_900112935.1 Trichococcus pasteurii | reverse complement strand
TATCATGCCGGCGTGGCGGAATTGGCAGACGCGCTGGACTCAAAATCCAGTGCCCGCGAGGGCGTGCCGGTTCGACCCCGGCCGCCGGTATCAAACAAGACAGGCTCCTGACGATGACATCATCGTTGGGAGCCTGTTTTTTTGCATAGTTGTACGCGAAGCTGAAAGGAAAATTTGAAATCAGCACATTTTAGGTATATAATTCGTGGTAACTTACAAAAAGAAACTTATTATCTATGAGGTGAACAAGATGCTGACAAAAGAAGAATTGCCATTTTGTCCGGTTGCGACAACAGTTGATCTGATCGGAAATAAATGGAAACTCCTGATAATGCGGGAACTGTTGACAGGGACAAAACGTTTTAATGAGATGCACCGATTGGTTGAGGGCATCAGCCAGAAAGTATTGACTGAAAATCTTCGGAAGATGGAGAGTGATGGAATCATCAAACGCGAAGTATTCCCAGAAGTGCCACCCAGAGTGGAGTATTCGTTAACCGACCTTGGTGACTCACTAAGACCGATCATCAACAGCATGAGCGATTGGGGAACCGATTATATCAAAAATAATCTTTTGGAACAAAAATAGACAAAGGTATTAAGAAGATCAGATTTTGAATCTGGTCTTTTTTTGTTGTCCTATCAATGACTTACAAAAAGGTAAGTACCTGATATAAAAGTGCGTACTTTTGCAAAAGAAACTTTAGGGCTATAGTAATAGTATGGAAATCCAACCATAAGTCATTGAAAGGTTGAAACATCAGTGAGGTGTTAAGCAAGACAGACACGCACGAATGCTCATCATGATGATATTGCTTGTGCATAGAAACTGACTCGGCGATGATTTTTGATGTGCAGGTGTTGAAGGAGGCGGAATGCATCAGATGATAAATCCTATCTTAGTATTTGCGGCAACCTTTGATACTGATGTTAAGATTGCCATTATGTACCTATTCCTTTACTACCCGACAATGAGCTGCAATGATATCGTCCGATTGTCTGGTGAAAAAAAAGAAAGTGTGATCACCAGTCTTTGGAGACTGCAAATGGATACGATTGTGGTCAACCATATCGATGACGAAAGACACTGTTACTATTCCTTGACGAGCAGCGGGACAGCTAGTTTGAAGGTATTTAGTCAGATAGCAGATTTTTCGAATTGTTGTTTGAAATGATAGGAGGACAAAAATGGTATTTGATCAAATACTGCAATACTTTCAAGCGAACTTGAATCAATATTTGATTTATGTTTATCAGCACCTTGGATTGAGCGTCCAAGCGATCGGCATTTCTTGTCTGATCGGCATTCCGCTGGGGTACATCAGCCACAAGCACCGGAAACTCAGCCAGATGATCACCCTCAGTTCCCAAGCCTTGCGGATTATTCCCAGTTTGGCGGTCCTCTTTTTATTGATCTCCTTCATAGGCGTCGGAAGGGCTCCAGCATTGATCGCATTGGTGCTGTTGGGCATTCCGCCGATTTTGGTCAATACAACGGTCGGATTCCTGGAAGTTCCTGCTGTGATGATCGAAACGGGAAAGGGCTTGGGGATGACCGATCGTGAGCTCTTGAAAAGGGTGAAGATTCCGCTGGCGTTTCCTTTTATGATGACCGGCGTGAAGCTGGCGTTGGTGGAAATCATATCAAGTGCGACGTTGGCTACATACATCGGTGCTGGTGGTTTGGGAACATTGATTTTTACAGGATTGGGTTTGAACAGGATGGATCTGCTTCTCATTGGAGGGGTATCGGTAGCGATGATTGCCTTCACGACAAGCATTTTTCTTGATTACATAATTAAAAGGAGCATAAATTAAATGAGAAGAAAAAATATCATCAGTACGATTGCAATGTTGGCCGTAACACTTATAGTCTCAGGTTGTTCAAGCCTGACTGGCGGAAGCGATAGCAGCACGGAAGATACAGTCATCCGAGTGGGTTCCAAGGATTTCACCGAAAACTTGGTTGTTTCGGAAATTTATGCGTTGGCTTTGGAAGATGCCGGGTATGAAGTTGAACGGATCCCGAATATCGCCAGTTCGGTTGTTCATACATCGATCACCAATGATGAAATCGACCTTTATCCGGAGTATACAGGTACTGGTCTGTTAGTAATATTGGAAATGGAGATGGAAACCGACCCTCAGAAAGTATATGACACAATCAAAGCAGAATACACAGAGCAGTTTGATCTGACTTGGTTGGATTATGCGGAAGCCAATGACAGTGCTGGGCTGGTCATCAAAACGAGCGTAGCCGAAAAATACGGCATTCAGACCGTTTCTGATCTGCAGGAACATGCTTCAGAGTTGCGTTTTGCTTCCCAAGGTGAATTCGATCAGCGGGAAGATGGCCTGCCGGGATTGACAAAAGCTTACGGCGAATTCAACTGGAAGAGCTCGACAGTCTACGACAACAGTTTGAAATATGAAGTCTTGAAAAATGATGAAGCGGATGTCGCCCCGGCTTATACGACTGAAGGACAACTGACCGACAAAGAGGAATTCACTGTTTTGGTGGATGACAAAAATTTCTGGCCGCCGTACAACTTGGCTCCAGTAATCCGGAATGAAGTATTGGAAGAAAATCCTGACGTGGCGGAAATGCTGAATAACATCAGCAGCACGCTGGACACAGAAACAGTGACCGGATTGAATGCCAAAGTGGATGTCGATGGAGAAGAATATGAAGCGGTCGCAAAAGAGTACTTTGATTCGTTGAACTAACCCCACCTAAGTTATCGTTTAGAGGTGGGAGATTCCTATGAACACCGGAGTATCCCCCGGTTATCTTAGTAGGCTATCCCCGCAGCTTCCTGCGGTTAGAAGCCTCATGGCTTCGTTTTTCAGATTGATGCTTGCGTTCAGATCCCGGTCATGGTGGGCATTGCATTGCGGGCAATCCCATTCCCGGACGGCGAGATTCTTCACGTCTTTGTTTTGGTAGCCGCAGCACGAACAGAGTTGGCTGGAAGGGAAGTTCCGGGCAACAGCGACGACTTGCTTGCCGTACCATTTCGCTTTGTATTCCAGCATCGTCCGGAACTGCGCCCATGATGCTTCGGCTATTCCTTTGGAAAGCTTTTTGTTCTTCAGCATGCCGGACACCTGCAGGTCTTCGATGCCGATGACGTCGTGGTTTTTGACGATTTCGGTTGAAATCTTTTGCAGGTAATCGGTTCTGGCATTACTGATTCGTTCATGGATTCTGGCAACTTTGACACGCTGCTTCTGATAGTTTTTCGATTCGGAAAGCTTGCGTCCGTCCTTTTGGGCCTGTTTCATACGTTTGGAAAGGATTCTCTGTTCTTTAGTCAGTTTCCGCTCCAGTTTGCGGAAAACCCTTGGGTTTCCGTAGACAGTCTCGTCAGAAACGACAGCAAAATCCTTCAAGCCGACATCGACTCCGCAAACGGAACCCGTTTTCGGCAATAGGTGGACCTCAGTCTCGACCAGAAGGGAAACAGAGTAGTTGCCCGAAGGGTTCCGGCGAACAGTGGCGCTCAATATTCTGCTGTCCACTTCTTTGGACTTCGCGAACCTGACCAGCCCCAACTTTGGCAGCTTTAACCTGTTCCCCAAAACGGCGATGTTCCCGTTGGTTTGTCTGGTCGTGTAGGACTGGACCGGATTCCGTTTGCTTTTGAAGCGCGGGACATCGTTCTGCTTTTTGAAGAACCGGTCATAGGCATCACTAAGGTTCCGCACGGCTGATTGCAGGGCGATGCTATCCACCTCCTTCAACCAGGCGGTTGCCGGATCCTTTTTCAACGAAGGCAGCTCGGCCGAACAGGTGCCGTAGCTCAGTCCCTTTCCCGTATCCTTGTAGACTTTGTTCCATTCAGACAGGAAATGGTTGAACACAAAACGGGAGCAGCCGATAGTCTTAGCAATCAGGATTTGCTGCTCTTTGGTGGGGTAGATACGGAATTTGAATGCTTTGTTGACGAGCATTGTTTTTCACCTCCTTCTATAGTATATGATACACGAACAAACGTTCTTTATCAAACGGGGAGGTGTGCAACAAGCAAAGAATATCCTAGAAAAAAATGTAGGCTAACGCCTACCGCCATTCATCTCCCACCTACTTGTTGGGCAGTGCTCTTTCCTTGAGGTGGAAGTCTTCTGGCGGAAAATGATAAAATAAGGAGGCGTTGAGGCCGCATGGAGCAAACCGCGATAGAATTCAAAAATGTGACGAAGCTCTACGGGGAAGGGGGCACGAAGGCAGTCGATGATATCTCTTTTGAAATTAAGGAGGGGGAGTTCATCACTGTCCTGGGTTCTTCCGGCTCCGGCAAAACGACGACTTTAAAAATGATCAACCGCCTGATCCGTGAAGATGCAGGACACATCATCTTCTTTGGGGAAGACATCAGCGGAATGAACGAAGTGGACCTCAGGCGGAAAATCGGTTATGTCGTCCAACAAATCGGTCTGTTTCCGCACATGACCGTTGCCCAAAACATCGCGACAGTCCCGGAACTGCTGAAGTGGGACAAGAAGGAAATCCAAGCCCGCGTCAAAGAATTGCTGGAGCTTGTCCAACTGGATCCGAATGTGTTTGCCGACAGAAAGCCGAAACAATTATCCGGCGGTCAGCAACAGCGTATCGGCGTTGCGAGGGCGCTTGCCGCCAATCCGAAAGTGATGCTGCTGGATGAACCATTTGGAGCGGTCGATGCGATCACGCGCCTACAACTGCAGAATGAACTGCAAAAGATCCACAAAGAATTGGGAGACAAAACCTTTGTGCTGGTCACCCACGACATCAATGAGGCGTTCAAGCTGGGGACGAGAGTGCTGGTAATGGACAAAGGCAAGATTTGTCAATTTGATGCACCGAGGGAAATCATGCGCAATCCGAAAACGGAGTTTGTCGCAAATTTGATTGCCACCGTAAAGGAACAAGAGGCATTTTGGAGTGAGCTGAAATGATTGCATACTGGAATACTTACCATGAAAAACTGTTGCTTGCCACGATGCAGCATATCGAATTAGTGGGGACGACGCTGACGATCGCCATCCTCATCGCTAGTGGCATAATCCTGGCCTGCATGCATCAGGAACGTGTGATGAACGGCTTGATCTATCTGACCTCTTTGCTTTATTCGATCCCAAGCCTTGCTCTGTTTGCCATCTTGATTCCGTTGACGGGATTGGGAAGGAACACGGCCATCATCGTGCTGGTGATTTATTGCCAATATGTCCTGTTGCGCAGTTTTTCCGCAGGGATCAAGGAAATCGATCCGACAATCATCGAAGCTGCTGTCGGGATGGGCATGACGAGAAATCAAATGTTCAGGAAAATTCAGCTTCCATTGGCAATTTCATCCATCCTTGCAGGGATACGGATCGCTGCGACCTCGACAATCGGCATCGCAACCATCGCCGCAACGATCAATGCGGGCGGGTTGGGAACTGTCCTTTTCGATGGCTTGCGGACATTCAGCGTCGTAAAACTGTTGTGGGGCACTGTGCTGTCGATGTTGTTGTGTCTGCTTGTCAATGTCATCTTGTACTTACTTGAGAACGCGTTGCGACGGAGATTTGCCTGATCTTTTCAAAGGAGTGGTCGCTTGAGTGATATCTGGAACCCGTGGCACGGCTGCAAAAAGGTCAGCCCGGGATGCCAAAATTGTTATATGTTTCATTTGGATAGTCAACGAGGAAAAGATGGCGCGCTGATTTACAAAGTCCAGAGCAGCTTCGATCGACCGTTGAAAAGAAACCGGCGCGGCGACTTTGTCATACCTCCTGGTTCCACGATACGCGTCTGCATGACTTCGGACTTCTTTCTGGAGGAAGCGGACGAGTGGCGCGGGGAAGTCTGGAAGATGATCGAGAAGCGGTCGGATGTGCTGTTCTATTTGTTGACGAAAAGAATCGAGCGCGTGAAAGATTGCCTGCCAGAAAATTGGGGAGACGGTTGGGAAAACGTGTGGATGAATGTCTCTGCCGAAAACCAGAAGATGGCCGACAGGCGGATCCCGCTACTCCTGGATCTGCCTTTCAAACACCGAGGCATCATGGCCGCACCACTGATCGGCGAAATCGACTTGAAGAAGCATTTGTCTTCCGGAAAAATCGAACGCGTCATCGTTGGCGGGGAAAACTATGATGGGGCAAGGGAATGCCATTATGAATGGGTGCACAGGATGCACCAAGATTGCGTGGACCAGCATGTGAACTTCGAATTCATCGAAACCGGGAATCATTTTGTGAAGAACGGACGGAAGTATGAAATTTTGGACAAAAGAAAGCAGCAGGAGCAGGCAAAGAAATCCGGCCTGTCTTATGAAGGGCGTGCGGTTTCGGTTCAACTGACGGAGGTTGCCCAGGGCGAATCGGTGCCGCTTTTTCAAACAGATGCCGTGACTTTGTGCGACTCCTGTGCCTACAAGAAATTTTGCGGTACGCAATCGGGAAGACCCAGCTGCATGCTGTCGCTATGAAAATAAGAAAGGAAGTCGGAGAAATGAAGGCAGTCGTAGTGCATGAAGCGGGCGGACCGGAAAAACTGGTGCATCAGGAAGTTCCGCTTCCGGAAATCCGGGAAGGCTGGTCGCTCGTGAAGGTCATGGGCTTCGGCATCAACCATTCGGAAATCTTTACGCGGGAGGGGAAATCCCCCTCGGTCAAATTTCCCCGCATTTTAGGGATTGAATGCGTAGGGATAGTGGAGCGTTCGAGCGACGAAGAAAAATTGCCGCTCGGTCAAAAAGTGGTGTCGATCATGGGGGAAATGGGGAGAGCCTTCGACGGGAGTTATGCGGAATATGCCCTGTTGCCGGATGACCAAATCTATCCAGTCCACACCAATTTGCCTTGGTCCCAATTGGCGGCCATTCCGGAAACCTACTATACGGCTTTCGGTTCCATGAAGAATCTGCGGATCCAAGCATCCGATCAGGTTTTGGTTCGGGGGGCAACGAGCGGTGTCGGGGTTGCCTTTGCCAAGTTGGTCAAAGCCCAATTCCCGGATATCCGGATTTATGGGAGCACCCGAAAAGCCGAAAAGGGCGAGAGACTGAAGGAAGCCGGCTTCACCGACTACGTCGAAGATCGCAATGGCATTTTGGAAACGGAAGAGACTTTCGACAAGATTCTGGAATTGATCGGGCCTGCGACGATCAAGGACAGCCTTTCCCATATCAGGGAAGCCGGCATCGTCTGCAGCACCGGCCAACTGGGCGGGAAATGGTACCTTGAGGATTTCGATCCCATCATGGAATTGAAGCACAACAGCTACTTGACTACTTTCCATTCGAGTGACGTCTCCGGCGAGAAGTTGAATGAACTGCTGGCTTACATCGAGGGGAAAGGCGTTGCGGTGGAGCCGGAGCGAGTCTTCACGCTCGAAGAGGTTGCGAAAGCCCATGCCTTTTTGCAGAGCCAGGACAGTTTTGGGAAAGTCATCGTGCTGGATCCGAGCGCTGCGGGAGAACACGCTTCAGAATAGGGTTGCGTTTCCGCGGATTATTGGTTAGAATCAAATGAGAAACACTGGGGGTGCGCAACTGCGCTGAGACCGGCATTGCCGGAACTCTTTGTACCTGATCTAGTTCATACTAGCGTAGGGAATGTGGCGTTTGACTATTCGCATAAATAGACATCAAAACGTTATATTTTCTGATTTCGCATCAGATCATATAGCGTTTTTTATTTTCAGTAGGGGTGCGCGCGAGCGCTGAGACCGGCATTGCCGGAACCCTTCAAACCTGATCCAGTTCGTACTGGCGGAGGGAACTGAGCTTGGTCTGGAGTCCGTATGTATATCCAAGACATCTCAGGGGGAGGTGTCTTTTTATTTTCATTCAATTCGGGGAGGAGGGAAAAGGTTCGCATAGATCAGGCTGCAAAAGGAATCAATCAAACTGAAAAGGGGAAAATATTATGAACACAAAGAAATTAGTCACCACTGCCTTGATCATCGCCATGGGGGTGGTCAGCAACAGCATCTTCGTCATCCCAATCGGCATTGCAAAGGTAGCACCGATGCAGCATCTGCTGAATGTACTGACCGCTGTCTGGTTAGGACCCGGATACGCCGTCCTGCAGGCTTTCGGCGTTTCCGTGCTGCGCAACCTGTTGGGAACGGGAACCATATTTGCCTTTCCTGGCAGCATGATCGGAGCTGTTTGCGCAGGTCTGTTTTATGCCAGAACGCAAAAGATCGGTTACGCGGCACTGGGTGAATGGATAGGCACCGGAATCCTGGGCTCTCTGGTAAGTACTTTGCTGGCGCAACTCTTTATGGGTATGGAAGCAGCGTTTATGCTCTTTTTGCCGAGCTTCGCAATCAGCTCCGCCATCGGAGCGGGGCTGGCTTATTTCATCATCCTGGAAATGGAAAAAAGAAGCGTGTTGGATCGCAACAGAATTTAAAACATCCGCATAAGCAGGAAGCCGCTCTCGGAAGAGGGCGGCTTTTTGTTGTCCAAAAGTGTCTCCAATAGAAATAGTTAAGAAAATAATTTTCATTAATTAATAATTGAAAAAACTATTTTCATGTGTTATTCTATCAGCGAAGGGGAAAAGGCGAAGTCAAGAAATGCGGAGCGCGCTTTTGGCGGTTGCGCAAAACAGGAGGAGGCAATGAAAATGACAATCATCGAAGAGATCCAAAACCAATATTCCGCTTTTTCCGGGAACGAGAAAAAAATCGCGGATTACATTCTGCAGAACAAAGCATCCATCAAAAATATGAACATCAAGGATTTGGCGGCGAAGGTGGATACCTCGACGTCCAGCATCACCCGGTTCTGTAAGCGCATCAACATCGATGGGTTTGTGGATATGAAAATTGCATTGCGGTCATTGGCGAGCGGTCATCCTTCGAAAGAAATGCCGACCGTCTATGACGATATTTATGGCTATTATACGCAAGTCATCGATGAAACCAATCAGATGATCGAGGATCAGGCAATCGAAACGGTTGTCGATTGGATCAAAAATGCAAACAAAACAGTCATCTACGGCATCGGCAGTTCCGGGTTCACGGCCGCGGAATTGGCGCAACGCTTGATCCGGATGGGTCTGAATGCCACGGGGGTTACGGATTCCCATCTGATGATCATCAACAGTTCGATCATCAGGGAGGACGAATTGGTGATCGCCATCTCCAATTCAGGCGAAACGCCGGAACTGATAGCATCACTGGAGATCGCCAAGAAGAAAAAAGCGAAGATCATCGCCCTGACAAGCTTCAAAAACAGTTCCCTGACGAAACTGGCGGACGTCACGTGCTTCGGCTACCACTCGCGTTTCGTCAACAACACGGTGTTCGTCAACACGCAGTTCGGGATGATGTACCTGATCGATGTGATTTCGACCTTCCTGGTGCAGGATGAGAATTTCAAATACAACATGGATCTGACGAGAAAAAATGTGCAAGGTTATTCGAAAAAATCGGAATAGCGAGATGTGGCTGCCAAATCATGCAGGTGCACAGTGAAAATTAAGCTCAGGATCAAAGAGGGGAAACACAAATGAAAAAAGTGATCATCCATGCAGAAATCTATACCGGGGAAACAGTCATCGCCGACGGATTCGTCCGGTTCGAAAAAGAAATAAGTGCAGTCGGCAATATGTCGGAGTATGTTCCCGAATCCGGCGAGGAAGTGATTGACGCAACCGGAAGCAGGCTGATGCCTGGCTTCATTGATATCCACAGCCATGGCGGCTATGGTGTGGACAACATGGACGGCGATGCGGATGGCATCGATCGGATGATTGCGGCGATGCACCGGGAAGGGATCACCAGTTATTTTCCGACGACGATGACGCAATCTTCTGAAAATATCGAAAAGGCATTGATCGGCATCCGCAAGGCTGCAAAAAAAAATCCGGTCATCCAAGGCATCCACCTAGAAGGGCCGTTCATCTCTGCTGTATTTAAGGGAGCGCAGCCGGAAGAGCACATCAAACTGCCGGATGCAGCCTTGATGAGCAGGTGGCAGGACTTGAGCGGCGGTTTGATCCGTTTGGTCACCTATGCGCCGGAGACGAGTGATGCTACTGCCTTCGAAAAGTATTGCCTGGATAACCGCATCGTGCTTTCGGTCGGGCATTCGGATGCTCGGCGCAGGCAATTGCAACAATCCAAGGCAACGCACATCACTCACCTCTTCAATGCGCAAAGGGGACTCCATCACCGTGAGCCCGGTGTGACCGGACATGCTTTCCTGGAGGATGGTATCTATGCGGAAATGATTGTCGATGGTCTGCATATCGATCCGGAAATGGTGAAGATCGCCTTCAAACAGAAGGGCGCAGACCGCATCGAATTGATTACCGATGCTATGCGCGCCAAAGGGATGGGCGACGGCATCAGTGAATTGGGCGGACAGAAGGTCATCGTCAAAGAAGGACAAGCCCGTCTGGAAAGCGGAAATCTAGCAGGAAGTGTGCTGGAATTTCAGGATGCCTTCAGGAACATCATCGCTTTTACCGGCTGCAGCATCTTGGATGCGGTAAAGATGAGTTCGGTCAATCAGGCCCGGGAATTCGGTCTGGTTCGAAAAGGGGGTATCACTCCGGGAAAAGATGCCGATATGGCGCTGCTTTCGGATGCGTTCAACGTGGAACTGACGATCAGTTATGGACAGACAGTATTCAAGAAAAATGGAAAGTAGGTTACGGATCATGGAAATAATCATTAAAGCGACTCCTGAAGAGGCCAGCCGTTGCGCATTCGAAAAAATCAGGGAGGAAATGGAAAGAGGTGCGAAAGTGCTCGGGTTGGCCACCGGCAGCACGCCAGTCAGGCTGTACCGGATCATGCGGGAAAGCGAGCTTGATTTCTCGGGGATGACATCGATCAATCTGGATGAATACATGGGATTGTCCGAGGACAGTCCGCACAGCTACCATCATTTTATGCATGAACAATTATTCGATGCAAAACCATTCAAGAAAAACTATCTGCTGGATGGAATGGCGGATGAAGTGGAAGAGTGCGCGCAATTTGAAGCCATCATCGCAGCGAATCCGATCGATGTGCAAATTCTTGGCATCGGCACGAACGGGCATATCGGTTTCAACGAGCCTGGCACATCCTTTGATTCCCGGACCCAGAAAGTGGCGCTGTGGCAATCCACGATCGATTCCAACAAACGTTACTTTGCGGATGAAAAAGATGTCCCGCGTTTTGCCTATTCGATGGGGATCCAATCGATCCTCTCGTCAAGACAGATTATCCTGATGGCTTTCGGAAAAGAAAAAGCCGCTGCCGTCAAAGCCGCGCTGGAAGGTCCGGTTACGGAAGACTTACCGGCGAGCGTTCTGCAGACACACAAGCATGTGACCGTGATACTGGACGAAGCAGCTGCGCAAATGCTCACGAAAAAATAGTGAATCAGACAATCCGCAGGCTACTCCCCACGAGTCTCCGGATTGTCGTTTTTGATTAAAACGTTTACAATGGAAGCAGAGGTAGCATGGAAAGCATGTGATCCAGGAATCCAAGGCGGTGATGGAAATGTTGACTGTTGAGACGGCCAGAACATGGTTGAGCCTGTTCATCGAAAAGTTGGAAGTAAACGAGAAGTATCTGAATACGCTGGATGAATCCATCGGTGACGGCGATCACGGGGCCAATATGCTTCGGGGTGCCAAAGACCTGAAGGCAAAATTAGCAGAAGGGTTTCAGGCAGGATTGTCAGATCTGTTCAAAATGGCGGGGATGTCTTTCATCCAGAAAACGGGTGGGGCAGCCGGACTCCTTTATGGGCAAGTCTTTCTGCATATGTCGGAGGCTTTTCAAGAGGATAACAATCTGATGGATAGCTTGGTGAGCGGGCTTGAAGGCATCCAAACGTTCGGCCCTACGGAACTGAAGGAAAAGACCTTAGTGGATGTTTGGATTCCGGTCATGGAAGACATCCGGAATAATCGTCTGACGTTGGAAAAAATCAATGAATATGTCATAAGTACGAAGGATTTTCAGGCGAAAAAAGGACGCGCGGCCTATGTGTCGGAACAACTGAATGGCCATATCGATCCAGGAGCAGCCTCCTGCGGTTATTTCTTTGAGGCAATGCTGGAAGCGGGTGTGTACGATGAGTGAACAGTACGGTATTTTATTGGTTTCGCATGTTGCGGAGCTCGCTGACGGGCTGACCCGTTTGCTGAAGCAGGTAGCGAAGGACGTTACCGTTAAAGCAGTCGGCGGAGCGGAAGAAGGCGGTATCGGCACTAGTTTTGATAAAGTCACGGCGGCTCTCAATGAAATGCCAGAGCCTAATATATTGGCCTTTTATGATTTGGGCAGCGCCAAGATGAATCTTGAGTTGGTAAGTGAAATGACCGAAAAAAATCTGTTCATTTGCGATGCGGCGTTTGTGGAGGGTGCCTATCTGGCAGCAGCTTTGCTGCAGGCGGATACGCCCTATGAAAAAATCCGTGAGCAGTTGCAGGAATTGTACGTAAAATGAAACATTGAGCAAAATTTTGGTGACAAACACAATTAAGACTGCCAAGATGCGGTCTTTTTTTTTTCGCTTTTTCACCAATATTGAAGGTAGATTGTTTCTATATTCTTTCTCTTATTTTTTATCTACAGATTGAATTATTGGTCAATTTAGTGTAAGCTAACATTATGGAAAACGCTTACAAGTATGTGCCGTGCAACAGAGTTTTTGCAGGAACAGGAGCGAAGTACATAATTAATAAAATCACAAAAAGATTTTTTCAAAGCTGGTTCCAAAGAAAAGAATGGATGTGATCGGATTGGAAAAAGGAAAGAAAGTGCTTTTTACTGAGACCGTTCTGCGCGATGCGCATCAAAGTCTGATGGCGACACGCATGTCTACGGAGGACATGCTCCCGATTGTGGAGAAAATGGATGAAGCCGGGTATTACGCGCTCGAGTGCTGGGGCGGCGCAACCTATGATGCGGCTATCCGTTTTCTGCATGAAGATCCGTGGGAAAGACTGCGGCAAATCCGTAAGCGCGCTCCGCAAGCGAAGCTGCAGATGCTGCTTCGGGGACAGAATCTGATCGGGTACCGCCATTATGCGGATGATATCGTGGATCGTTTTGTCGGCAAAGCCGTCGAAAACGGCATCGACATTTTTCGGATTTTTGATGCCTTGAATGATACGAGAAACTTGCAAGCATCGCTGGATGCCGTAAAAAAATATGGCGCCCATGCGCAACTGACGATCTGTTACACCATCAGCGACGTCCACACTATCCCATTTTACACCGATTTGGCCAAGGAGCTGACCGAGATGGGGGCGGACTCGATCTGCATCAAGGACATGGCCGGCATCTTGACGCCGAAAGTGGCCAAAGAGCTGATTCCAGCCATCAAAGCTGTGATTGATGTGCCTTTGAATATCCACACGCACGCCACCAGCGGCGTTTCGCAGATGACCTATATTGCTGCCATTGAAGCCGGTGCGGACATCATCGACTGCGCCATTTCGCCTTTTGCGGAAGGGACGAGCCAACCGCCTACCGAATCGATGGCGCTTGTGTTGGAGGAACTCGGGTACAGTACGGGCTTGGACATCGCTAAATTGGAAGGAATCGCTGATTATTTCAAACCGATCCGCGATAAGTACATCGCTTCGGGTGTGCTGGACCCAAAAATGCTGTCAGTCGATCCCAAAGCACTCATCTATCAAGTGCCTGGAGGGATGCTGTCGAACCTGAATTCGCAACTCAAGCAGGCAAAGGCCAGCGATAAGTACGAGGAAGTGTTGCGGGAAGTGCCCCGTGTCAGATCAGACTTAGGCTTTCCGCCGCTGGTCACCCCAATGAGCCAAATGGTCGGGACGCAAGCCGTTTTCAATATCCTGACGGGGGAACGCTACAAAATGGTCCCGAATGAAGTGAAGGATTACCTGCACGGAAAATACGGAAAGACACCGGTCCCGGTGAACGACAATTTTCGGCGCAGCATCATCGGGGATGATGCCGTCATCACGGATCGCCCGGCAGATCATCTGGAGCCGGAGTTTGAAAGATTGAAGGCGGAGTTGGGAGACTTGGCGCGCACTGACGAGGACGTGTTGACTTATGCCTTGTTCCCACAGGTTGGCAAAGCTTATCTGCAAGAAGTCTACTATCCAACCATTCCAGAAGAACAAGCGGAAATAAAAGCGCCATCTCCAGGCGAGACGACGGATACAGTGGTTCGGATCCAAGCCCGCTATCGCAACCAATAGGAAGAGGTGAAGAAAATGGAAGAATTTAATTTAGGAGACGGTCTGATTGTCACTGTTGTTGCGATGATCGTTGTTTTTGCGGTGCTGGCAAGTCTTTGGTTTCTGGTGGAGTTGGTCCATAAGTTGTTAGGGGAACCGGCCCAAACGTCTTCCACCCTGTTGACCAGGGAAGAAGATGTGCAGCCCGTTTTGCGGGATATGGGTGTGGATGAACAACGCGCCAAAGCGGCTGCAATCACGGCATTGATCGCAGCTTATGAAGCGCATCCGGCCAAGAAGTTTGAAATCGTTGATGTAACGCGTATCAAATAAATTCCAGTCGCTGATCGTAAAGGGAGGATTTTTTATGAAGAACTATGAAATCGAAATCGACGGACAAGTTTATCATGTCAAGGTAAGGGAGTTGCCGGATGATGCGCTCATGACAGAACAACCAAAGGCCGGAAGCGGCAGACCCGCGGCTGATTACGCGCCACCCGCAGAGGGAAAAACAATGCTGGCGCCGATGGCCGGGACCATATTGCGCATCCTAGTCAAAGAGGGACAACGGGTCAAAAAAGGCGAAAACCTCATCGTGCTCGAAGCCATGAAGATGGAGAATGAAATCGTTGCAGATGAGGATGGCATCATCAGAAGTATTTTGGTGAAAGCAAATGACAGTGTCGAATCCGACCAACCGTTGTTGATTCTCTAGAAGGGAAGGGATTCTTATGATACAAGCTTTGACGGATCTGATCCGGATGTCCGGATTGGCGCATCTTACGTATAAAGAAATCATTATGATCATCATTGCCTGCATTTTCCTTTATTTGGCCATCAAGAAGGGCTATGAGCCCTATCTGTTGCTCCCGATTGCGTTCGGCATCCTGTTGGTGAATCTTCCCTTGGCCGGATTGATGGCGCCGCCTACCGAGAGTGAACCGGGCGGGTTGATTTATTATCTCTATCAAGGGACGAATCTGGGCATCTATCCGCCGTTGATTTTCCTCTGTCTCGGGGCCGCGACCGATTTCGGACCGCTCATCGCCAATCCGAAAACGCTGTTGTTGGGCGGGGCAGCGCAGTTCGGCATCTTTGCGGCATTCTTCGGGGCTTTGGCCTTGGGGATGACGCCCCAGGAAGCGGCCTCGGTCGGCATCATCGGTGGGGCGGATGGACCGACCGCCATCTATTTGACGACAAAATTGGCCAACCATCTCTTATCGGTCATCGCCCTGGCGGCCTATTCCTATATGGCTTTGGTTCCACTTATCCAGCCGCCGATCATGCGCCTGTTGACGACCGAAAAAGAGCGGCAGACCGTCATGAAGCAGATGCGCGTGGTATCCAAGAACGAGCGCATCCTGTTCCCGATTATAACCACCATTTTCGTCAGCTTGGTCGTCCCATCCGCCACAGCGCTTGTGGGGATGCTGATGCTGGGTAATCTGATCCGGGAAAGCGGTCAGGTTCCGAAACTGACGGAAACGCTGCAGAATGCCATGATGTACACCATCACCGTCATCCTGGGCGTAACCGTCGGAGCCAAGGCGAACGGCGAGCTCTTTCTTTCATTGATCACGATCAAAATCATCATACTGGGGCTTTTCGCCTTTGCTGTAGGGACTGCAGCCGGCGTCCTGATGGGAAAACTGATGTACAAATTGACGAACGGTAAAGTGAATCCGTTGATCGGGGCAGCCGGTGTTTCGGCCGTACCGATGGCTGCGCGGGTTGTGCAGAAAGAAGGCATCAAATACAATCCCTCCAACTACTTACTGATGCATGCGATGGGTCCGAATGTTGCGGGCGTCATAGGATCGGCTGTCGCAGCCGGTGTCCTGCTGGCTTTCTTCGGTTGAGGATGGATAATTAAAATAGTCTCCTTTTGATTTCACGTCAGAGGGAGATTTTTTATCGTTTCAAGGCTATCCGGTTGCAAAATCCATCTGTTCTACACACGGAGGATGTATAATGAAGGCAACAAAAGATTCAGAACGGGAAGGACGGATTAAAATGAGCAGGAGAACCTCGTTGATTGTCGCTTTGGTTGCTTCGCTGGCGTTGTTGCTGTTTGTATCAGCCAATCTTTTCTCGACGTTTTTCAATAACGGTGACAATCGGGTGACAACTATTGGTACGGATTCGAGCAGCGCAGGGAATTTTATCGGGATGGGGCATATGATGGGCGCAGATCGGGCTACAGTCCTGGATGAAAGCGGGCAGGAAATGACTGCACTGCGGGTTCCGGAACTGGCGGTGCCGGATTCCGAATCGGATAGTGAAATCACCTACACGGTCACAGCGCAAGCGGGGGAGACTGCCTTCCTGGAAGGAAAAACGACGCAGACGCTCGGTTACAACGGTTCCTATCTTGGTCCGGTTTTGGTCGTGAATGAAGGTCAAGAGGTGCATATCAAGACCGAAAACCAGTTGTCCGAAGCCACCTCTTTCCATTGGCACGGACTAAAGGTCCCTTCTGATATCGATGGCGGGCCGCATCATCCGGTCGGACCGAATGAAACGATGCAAGTGGATTTCACGGTCAATCAGGAGGCGGCGACGTTGTGGTTCCACCCGCATGCCTTGAGGACTACAGCTGAACAAGTCTATGCCGGTCTGGCCGGATTGATCTTTGTCGAGGACGACAATTCCGACCAGCTTAACTTGCCGAAGGACTATGGGGTGAATGACTTTCCTTTGATCGTCCAGGATCGGAGCTTCGATGCGGACAACCAATTCGATTACGCAGGCACTTACGATCCCGACGGCACCTACGGCGACACTTTGTTGGTGAACGGGACCATCAATCCGTATGTGGAAGTCAAAAATGAACTGGTCCGGTTGCGTCTGGTGAATGGCTCGAATGCCCGCAATTACACGTTCGGATTGGAAAATGGCGCGGTGTTCCATCAGATCGCCAGCGACGGCGGTTTCCTGGAGCAGCCGGTTGCGTTGAAATCTGTGACGTTGACGCCGGGTGAACGGGCGGAAATCATCGTGGACCTGAGTTCCTACGGCAAAGGAGATACCGTGAAACTGATGGATGGGGATGCAACAGTCCTTGCCCTGAACGTCACGGAGGAGACGGACGCACAGATGGCACTGCCGGAAACCTTGAACGCGATTCCTGAAATGACGACGCAAGGAGCGGCCGTCCAACAGTTCACGCTGAGCGGCATGTCATTCATGGTCAACATCAACGGCAACCAGTTCGACATGGATCGGATCGATACCGAGCAGAGCCTGAATGAAACAGTCATCTGGGAAGTCCACAATGCGCAGGATATGATGGGCAGCATGGTTCATCCTTTCCATATCCATGGCGTCCAATTCCAGGTGCTGTCGCGTGATGGAGCGGAGCCGCCGCAGAACGAGCAAGGCTGGAAGGACACCATCGCCGTTTACCCCGGCGAAACGGTCCGGCTGGCGGTGACTTTTCCTGAGAAGGGAGTCTTCATGTACCATTGCCACATTTTGGAGCATGAGGACAATGGCATGATGGGTCAGGTCAGTGTACAATAAAAATCAGGGGAATAAGATGGAGGTGGATGCCCGTGAAGATTTTGATCGTCGATGATGAACCAAATATTTTGGATATCGTGGAGGCCTATCTGGCCGCCAAAAAATATCAGGTATACCGTGCCGAGTCCGGGGCGGAGGCATTGGAGAAATTTCATGCTTTCAATCCGGATCTGATCGTGTTGGATCTGATGCTGCCGGATATGTCAGGCGGAGATATCTGCGCCAAAATCCGCGAAGAATCCAACGTGCCCATCATCATGCTGACGGCAAGGTCATCCGAAAAGGATATCTTGAGCGGCTTGCGGATCGGTGCGGATGATTACATGGTCAAACCATTCAGCCCAAAGGAACTGGTGGCGCGGGTCGAGACAGTTTTGAGGCGCGCTGCCCCAGCCAATGCTGAAGAGAAATGGAGCTTCGATGGTGGGCAATTGGTCATTCATCCCAAAACGAAGCAGGTTTTTGCGCGGAAACAGGAAGTCGCGTTGACGGCTACCGAATATGAACTGTTGACTTTGTTGGCCAAGAATCCGAGCCGGCTCTTCACGAGGGAAGAATTGCTGGAGAGCGTAAAAGGGCTGGACTTCGAAGGGTTGGACAGGGTCATCGATACGCACATCAAGAACATCAGACAAAAGATTGAGCCGGAACCGAAGCAGCCCATTTATATATTGACTGTCCGGGGAAGCGGCTACCGGTTTGGTGGGAAGCGATGAGGCGGACGATCAGTTGGCAGCTGATTTTTTCCTTCCTGCTCTTTTCGAGCGTCATCATCGGGCTGTTCGGCTGGTTCAGCATGCGTTTATTGGACAGCCACTTCTCGGAATATGTCAGCGAACGGCGCACAGAAGAAATAACCGGTTTTACGGATGAAATCGAAGCGGTTTATGCTCAAGAAGGCAGTTGGGATGAGGATGCCGTAGCGGTCATCGGCAGGCAGGCATTGCAGGCCGATATCATCCTGAAAGTGTACGACAGCCAAGGAGAGCTGATCTGGACCCCCACTGCGATGGAGGAACAGGAAAACCGCCAGATGATGTCCAGCCATATGTCGCAAATGAGCGAAATGATGGGTGGGACAGAGAGCGAATATACGGTGACCACTGTGGAGCTTAATGATGGCTCCAAAACAATCGGCAGCCTGACACTCGGAACAATGGGTACGTATTTCTATACAGAACATGATGTCGCATTCATGAGCGATATCCGCAACAATCTGCTGATCGTGGCGCTGCTGGCTTTCGCCTTATCGCTTTTTTTCGCGGTCTGGATCGCCAGAAAATTAAGCGTGCCGGTCTTTGCGGTGAGCCGCTTCACCGGAGAAATCGCTAAAGGGAACTATACGGAGCAAGCACCGAAGGAAACGAACATCGTCGAGATAGATGCGTTGATCCGTTCGGTGGATAGCCTATCCCGTCAACTGGACAGCCAACAGGAAATCCGGAACCGCCTTTCTTCCGATATTGCGCATGAAATTCGGACCCCGCTTACGACTTTGAAGGGCAATCTGGAAGCGATGCTTGACGGCATCTGGGAGCCGAGCAACGAGCGTTTGAAGATCTGTTATGATGAAGTGAACCGGATTTCCCGCCTGATCGGGAATATCGACAAAATCAACGAAATGGAAAGCAATCACGAGAAATTGGAATTCAGCCGTTTTGACTTGCAGGCTTTGAGCAAGAAAGTCGCGACGAATTTCACGGCTGCAGCCGCCAAAAAGAATATCATTTTGGCGGTTGCTGGGGAGCCGGTGATGATAACGGCGGATCAGGACAAAATCAGTCAAGTGCTGACGAACCTTTTGGCGAATGCGATCAAATTCACTCCGAAGCAAGGGAGTATCCATATCGAAATCCATCAGGAAGGTAACCAAGCGGTGCTGAAAGTGTCCGATGACGGCATCGGCATCGATCCGGAAGACCAGGAGAAAATTTTTGAGCGGTTCTATATGACGGAACCGTCGCGCAACAGCAAATCCGGTGGGCAAGGTCTCGGCCTGGCCATCGTCAAAAGCATCATCAGGAAGCACAACGGAACTGTGCGCGTTGTCAGCGATATCGGCAAGGGAGCCACGTTTACGGTCTCCATTCCGTTGGAGCAGGAACGGGCATGAACGAAAGAGATTCGAATTTTAACTATCCGATGAATGACAAACAAAACGAGGGACAGCCACAAAATGTGACTGTCCCTCGTTTTGTATTCATGCTGGATTACAAAAGTTTCTTCTTGCGATCGAACTCTTCCTCGGTAATGTTCCCTTTAGCCAGTTCTTTTTTCAGGATGTCCAAAGCGGATTCGTCTGTTGAAACTTTGCCTGATCTATCGTTCAAAAGCCTGGTTGCCAAGTAAATGACGAGTATGATCAAAGCAATCCAGAAAATCCACATAAACATCATGCCGCCCATGCCAAAACCTCCAAAATATTGTAAGCATCTGCCAAACATGCAAAGGCCCCCTTTTTTTCTCTATATATGCAGTATACAGTCATATTGTGTAGATTGGATGTAGTTTTATAGTCTGTTGCGGTGATTATTTGAAGTGCAAGCTCAGTCTATCTTCAGCAGTCGGGCATTGACCGCGCAGATGATGGTACTGATCGACATGACGGCTGCCCCAATGGCCGGTGTTATGACGAGGCCTTGGTTGGCCAAAACGCCTGCAGCCAGCGGGATGGCAATCACGTTATAGCCGACAGCCCAAATCAGATTTTCGACCATCTTGCGGTAAGTGGCTTTCGAAAGTGTGATGATGGTCAATACGTCTTTCGGATTGCTGTCCACCAGAATGACGTCGGCTGTTTCGATCGCGACATCCGTGCCGGCGCCGATGGCAATGCCAAGGTCAGCCTCCGCCAAAGCGGGCGCATCATTGACTCCATCCCCGACCATCGCTACTTTCTTGTTTCCGGCCTTCAGCGCGGTGATGTGCTTCGATTTCTCGGCAGGCAGAACTTCCGAAAATACCTGAGCTAGCTCCAACTGATCGCCCACGTAATGCGCTGCGCGGCTGTTGTCGCCTGTCAGCATGATGGCTTCGATGCCTTGCTCCTTCAGGGCAGCCACGACTTCGTGCGAGGACGAACGGATGATATCAGCGCTGGCGATAATTCCCTGCAGGAGGCCTTCCTTGAGGACGAAGACAACGGTTTTGCCTTGCTGGGCCAAGCCGGCGAATGTCTCCTTGTCGTATGCGACACCGCGCTCATCCATGGTTCCGGGGCTGACGACAGCAATCTGCATGCCATCCACAGTTACCTGCAGACCTTGGCCGGTAAGGTTTTGAAAATCAGTTACCGGCAGAAGCGCGATAGCGTCTGCTTCCCCTTTGCGGACGATGCCTTTTGCGATTGGGTGTTCCGATTGACTCTCGGCAGAATAGGCCAGCGTCAGTAATTCCTTCTCGGAGACCCCAGCTGCGGGAAGGATGTCGGTTACGCCGAAGTTGCCTTCCGTCAAGGTCCCGGTCTTGTCGAAGACGATCCGATCTACGGTACGTGCCTCCTCGAATTGCGTTCGGTTGCGGATCAGCAAGCCGTTTCGGGCTGCGATTGAAGTGGACACCGCATTCACCAAAGGAACAGCCAGCCCGAGTGCGTGGGGGCAAGCGATGACGAGGACCGTCACCATCCGTTCCAAGGCAAAGGCCAGGTCGGCTGCAAAAATCCAATAAAGGAAAGTCAGGGCGCCGGCGATGACAGCGATATAGAATAGCCAACCGGCCGCTTTGTCTGCCAAACCCTGCGACTTGGATTTTTGCTTCTGGGCATCCTGGACCATGTTGATGACCTGAGCCAAGTAGGTTTCATTCCCGACCTTTTCCACGGTCAGCTTCAGGACGCCTGACCCGTTGATGGAGCCTCCGATGGCCTGCATGCCCGGTTGTTTTTCGACGGGCACAGATTCGCCCGTCAGCATCGATTCGTCAACCGTTGAGAGGCCTTCGTAGATTTTTCCGTCCAAAGGGATCTTTTCGCCGGGCTTGACGAGGATGCGTTCACCCGGAACGAGGGCTTCGATCGACACTTCTTCGACATTGCCGACCGCATCCAACCGGTGTGCTTCCTTGGGCATCAGTTTAATGAGTTCCTCCAGAGCCTTGGAAGCCCCCATCTGGGATTTCATCTCGATCCAGTGGCCGAGCAGCATGATCAGGATCAGGGTTGCCAGTTCGAAATAAAAGTCCGATCCTTCTATGAAGAAGGCTGTGAAGGTGCTGTAGATATAGGCGGAAACGATCGCCAAGGAGATCAGCATCATCATGCCGAGCGACTTACTTTTCCATTCCTCCCAAGCGCCCTCCAGAAACGGTTTGCCGCCGTAGAAGAAAATGACGCTGGACAAGCCAAAGACGATGAAGTTTGCTCCCGGAAAGTCGAAATGGTAACCGAAGAGCATCATGATCATTGGGGATAGCAGGGTTACTGGAATCGTCAGCAGCAACACGATCCAAAATCGTTTCCTGTAATCGGCCACCATCTGCTCGTGGTGGCCGGCATGCCCAGCGGCGCTATGCCCGGACATATCGTGCGCCACGTGCTGTTCATCTTGTTCGTGGCCATGGGAAGCGGCCGGTTTCGGTTCGTGTTCTTGTGCACCGTCGTGATCATGTGCTGCGTGCTTTTCTGGTTTGGGTCCGGCAGCAACCGGCTGAGTTGGGGGCATATGATGCCCGGAATGGTCGTGCCCGGCGTGCGGGTCAAGTGTCTTTGGGGCCTCCGGGGTGTGGGCTGTGTGCGTGTGCTCCGTATGTTTGTGTTCATCCATCTGGGTATTCCTCCTTTGCTTCAAAACGTCCAAACAAAAGGTATATAAAAATGACTGCAGCTTCTCATGCTTATCATAGCAGATTTCAGCGCTTAGAGGGTAACGGTTTCATTTCTCCACTCATTCGGGTAAAATAGATGTTGTAAACCGCTATCATGAAAGGGATGAAGGACTTTGACAGAATTGAAATTTCCAGAAAACTTCCTGTGGGGTGGCGCAACCGCGGCCAACCAATACGAAGGAGCCTATAACGTAGACGGGAAGGGATTATCCGTCCAGGACGTAACACCTAAAGGCGGATTCGGACCGATCACCGACGGACCGACACCTGACAACATGAAATTGGAAGGGATCGACTTCTACCACCGCTATAAGGAAGATATCGCCTTGTTCGCTGAAATGGGCTTCAAAACATACCGTACATCGATCGCGTGGACGCGCATCTTCCCGAATGGCGACGAAACCGAACCGAACGAAGCTGGCCTGCAGTTCTATGATGACTTGTTCGATGAATTGGCAAAATACGGCATCGAGCCGCTGATCACGCTTTCCCACTACGAAACGCCGCTGCACTTGGCGCGCACCTATGACGGCTGGGTTAACCGCAAAATGATCGGCTTCTATGAAAACTACGTGCGTACGGTCTTCACGCGCTACAAAGACAAAGTCAAATACTGGTTGACTTTCAATGAAATCAACTCAATCATCCATTTACCGTTCATGAGCGGAGGGATCGCAACACCTAAGGAACAATTGTCTAAATCAGATCTGTACCAAGCTTGTCACCACGAATTGGTAGCCAGCGCTTTGGCGACAAAAATCGGCCACGAAATCAATCCGGATTTCAAAATCGGCTGCATGGTCATTGCAATGCCGACATACCCATTGACTTCCCATCCTGATGATGTCATCGCCGTGATGGAAGCGGATCGCCAAAACTTCTTCTTCTCGGATGTGCATGTACGCGGAACGTACCCTGGTTACATGAAGCGTTATTTCCGTGAGCACGGTATCGAGCTGAACATCACACCTGAAGATGAAGAAATCCTGAAAAACACGGTCGATTTCGTTTCCTTCAGCTACTATATGAGTTCTACTGAAACAGCTGACGAGTCCAAGAAGGTGAAGGGGGCAGGCAATATCCTCGGTGGAGTGATGAATCCTTATCTGGAAGCATCTGAATGGGGATGGCAGATCGATCCGAAAGGCTTGCGCATCATCCTGAACACTTTCTGGGATCGCTACCAAAAACCATTGTTCATCGTTGAAAACGGCTTGGGTGCTGTTGATGAACTGGTCAAGGGCGAAAACGGCGAATGGACGGTAAATGATGATTACCGCATCAAGTACCTGAACGACCACCTGGTGCAGGTTGCGGAAGCAATCGCGGACGGTGTCGATCTGATGGGCTACACGACGTGGGGCTGCATCGACTTGGTCAGCGCATCAACTGCAGAGTTGAAGAAACGCTACGGCTTCATCTATGTCGACCGCAACGACGACGGATCCGGCACACTGAACCGTTACAAGAAAAAATCTTTCTACTGGTATAAGGACGTCATCGCAACCAACGGCGAAAGCTTGAAGGCGTGATAGAAAACCAAAGATTGGCTTGACACACTTATCATCAATTGCAAGACCAGGATGCACAGAAAAGCGCAACTGGTCTTGTATTTTTTTCTCCTTTGGGTAAAATGGTAGGGATAGGAAAACCATTCAAAGACACTTGGAATTTGGAAGTTTGGTGAAAATCCAACGCGGTCCCGCCACTGTGATGACGTCCCGGAACGTCTTAGTCAGGTCTTCATTCCAAGCTGCTATTTTTTGCAAGCGTGCCGTTTCGAGGTAAAACGGTCCCGTTACTTGTCTATGCGATGGCGCATGGACTTTTTTTGCATTATCCCGGCCGTTGGCGATGCAACCCCTGTCGAATACAGATTAGGAGTGGAAAAATGAAAAAATTATTGTTGGCCTTATCGTTGAGTTTGGTATTATTCGGGTGCGCCCCGACGGAAGAAGCGGAAACAAGCTCTGTCCTGCAAGAGTCGACTGCTGCAGTCAGCTCAGAAGCAGCGGAGACAGTCAGTGTAACAATCTCTTTGACGGATGGCGGCACAGTCATCGCAGGCTCTGAAAAAACGCTTGAGGTCGAAGCGGGTGCGAACTTGTTGGATGTCATGAAAGAGAACTATGAAATCGAAGAAGCGGACGGCTTCATCACAGCCATCGACGGGTTGGCACAAGTGGAAGCATCAGCCGAAACAAAAGCCAAATATTGGTTGTTTGATGTAAACGGCGAGCCTTCGATGGTTGGAGCTGCTGATGTGGCGCTCCAAGAAGGAGACGTAATCGTGTGGAACCTGACAGAAATGTAAGGAAGAATGCGGGCTTCGGGGTGAGGCGCCTAGCGTTGCTGTCGATTCTGACGGCCCTCTGCTATGTCGGCAGGTTGGCGTTCCAGTTCATCCCGAATGTGCAGCCGGTGACGGCAGTGTTGATCATCCTGACGTTGACGTTGGGTATGACGGACGGCTTCATTGTGGCCATCCTCTCGATTATTTTGACCAACTTCCTGCTGGGAATGGGGCCATGGACGATCGCCCAGATTGCCAGCTTCGGCGTTCTGATCGTGGTCACGGGTCTGTTCGTGAAGCCGTTCTACAGCACAAGCCAAAAGAAGGGCCGCAGAATCTTTTTCGCGCTGTTCGCTTTTTTCGGCGGCCTGCTTTACGGGTTCGTCATCTCCATCATTTCCGTAAAATTGATGGGCATCAACAGTTTTTGGGCCTATTACATCGCAGGGATTCCTTTCGATCTCCTGCACGGCCTGGGGAATGCCGGGTTCTATCTGATCCTGGAGCCGATTCTGGTGCCCTTATTGCTGGCGCAACAGAAAAAAACATAATAAGAAAAGCCATATGGAACGCACTCGTTGAAGAGCGTATGCCACATGGCTTATTTTTTATTTTTACCTGAAATAGTCTATCGCGTCTTCCCGATCATACATTGATGTGCGTAACACAAATAGATGCGGTTTTAGCTTGTTGCATCAAAGAATTGAATCGTATTTTAGGGATGAAGGGTTACAAAATATAGAAGGATGGCCCTACTAGAGCCATGAAATCCGAGCCAACAGCAAATCCAAATTTTGTGGGTTATTTTGATTTATCCAAAACACTAAAAACTATCATATAATTATTTGATTAAAAAATGATTAAATAAAGATAGATAAATTGCGGTTCGGTTGATATACTTGAGAGGTAGAAATCAAAATATTTCTATTAATTTGCATGGTGGAGAGTGGCTGAGAGATTTCCAGATGTCGACTGGTGGTGCGATAATTGTGGAGTATATCAAAACAATCAAGATAGTTTTGATGATCACAAATACCTTTGGAATTGTACCGAATGTTGATTTAAAAGTAGCATATTCAAAGATAATATACATTGGAAAGATAATGAAAAATAAGTTGGATTATGCCTGCTATATAAGTTGAATTTGCTGTGATTGTATAAATGTTTTTACAGCTATTTTATTTAGAGAACGACTATGAATGAAAAAAATCTGATTCAACTTATTTATAACATTCAAAGGAGAGGTAGTTATTATGTTTGACTTAAAAGGCTTTCGCGAAGATAATCTAAAAATTACTCAAGTTGAATTTGCAGAAATGATTGGCACAAAACAAGATACTGTATCCCGATGGGAAGAGAATTCAGGCCTAGTAACTATTGATGATCTCAAGACAATCGCAGAAAAGTGTGGTGTCACAATCGATCAGCTAGTAATGTTTAACAAATCCAGACCAAAACCTTTAGATGTGGAAAATTCTTGGAGAGTAACTGAGTTTACAAAGAAAACAATTGTTGATTATATTGAACCTTACCTTTCTGAGAAAAAAGATACTCTCGATGACAAGTATTATTCATTCATTGCTGATTTAAAAACTACTGTTAACAGCATTATATCGAAACCTAAAGTGGCTATTGTAGGAAGATCAGACGTTGGTAAAAGCGCTTTAATCAATTCCATACTTGGAGCTGAAAAGATGCCAACATCCTGGACACCTACTACATCTATCGTCGTATATATAAAACATGTTGACGACCGTCCAAAGTATATCGAGGAAGATGTTTGGATATTTAAAGCTTCTTTAGGAGAAGAAAAAAATTGGGACGACCACAAACTATATGACGAAGAATATTGCCGCGCATGGAAAATCGCAGGCGGGAGCGCTGACATTTTAAAAAACTACGGTACTCGTCAAGGTGAAGACTTTGATAAAAACGAGGCAGGAGCCGCGGTTGTTTTTGTAGACTCTTCTCTTCTCAATGTGTGTGACATAATTGACTTGCCTGGATTCGGTACAGGGGATCGAGTTGAAGATGATTTAATGACATTGAGAGCAAAGCAAGCTGCTGATATATTAATTTACATGTCTATTGCAAATGGATTCATGCGTAGCGAAGACATTGAGTATATTAAAGAAAGCGTTCAGAACTTAGTTATCCTTGAAGATAAAGAAAACAACGACATAGAGCCTTTTTCTAATTTGTATATACTTGCTTCCCAAGCACAAACCGTTAATGCTGGAAATAAGACATCTTTGCACGATATTTTAAATTCAGGTTGTGAACGCCTTAATAAAACAATTCCAAGCAATTTTTGGAATAGCAGAAAATCTATTTCGAAACATAATTATACGTATGAGAATTTACGAAACAGATTTTTCACCTACACAACAGACATTGAAAGTCTACGAGAGGATTTTAACAAAGACTTCACGCAGATGATAGAACGTTTACCACTAATAATCAATGAGAAGGCAATAGCTCAGGTTCGTTCATTTGCAGAATCAGTTGGAATCGATTTGAGTAAAGAAATTGAATATTATACTCAGTTGGCTGAAGAGCGAGAAAAATATGTCATGCACCTGGCTAAGTTCAATAAAAATGAGCCAAAACGCGCTAAAGATAATAAAAAAAAACGAAAGTACTTGATTGATTATTTACATTCGATAAAGCAAGATTCTGCCCAAGAGTTTGTTTCATCTTATAATAAAATCATAGCAAATGACAACATTGCATCGGTTATAAAGCAGCAAGGCTTTAAGAAGAAAAAAGAAGATATGCAAGCTCTTGCAAGTTATCTGAATTCACAACTTCAAACCGCTTTACAGGACACATTGCAGAAAAAAACAGAATTACTTAATAAAGAAATCGATACATACATTGGCGTATATCAGAAAAGTATTAATGAATCTAGCATTCCGGGAATTTCAATATCAATGCCACCATTTAATGTTGCCAGAGCATTTGCTTCTGGGCTAGCAGGATTAACTACTTTCGGAGCTTTAGCTTTCTGGGCATCAACGTTTGGTAATCTAGGTGCATATATTTTAGTTGCTAAAGGCGTCAGTCTATTGTCTGCTCTTGGAATATCTGTTGGAGGAACAGCTGCTGCGGTATCTACTGTAGCAGCGATTGGAGGCCCAATCGTACTCGGTGTTGCGCTAGCAATTATTACAGCCCTTTCTGTCTTTGCAATCTTTTCAGGAGGATGGGAACAATCTATTGCAAAGAAAATTGTCGCCGAATATGACAAAAATAATTGCCTATTAAAATTCGAAGACATCATCGACGACTATTGGAAAGACACCGAGATGGCATTTAATGCTTCTGCTGACAAGCTTGAATCAGATTGGAAAAAATATCTTAAAGATCTCTCCGACATTGTTAACAACAACGACATTGAAGAAATACAACACAAAATAAAATTAGCAAAAGATGTACAGTCTTTTTTCGACAATATCCCGTTGCCCCATTATGGATTAGATTCATCCGCAATGGAGATTTCTGATAAAGAATCAGAATATCTACAAGTGGTTCAAGAAAAAAATAAACTGTTATTGGAAGTTGAAGATCGTGATACAAAATTAGAGGCTGCTCAGTCGAAGATGAATCGTTATAAAGAATTATTAGATGAGGAAATAAGGAAATCCAGTCTAGCTGAGACAAATATTTCAATCCTAACAGAGGCAAAAAAAAGATTGTTGGATAAGCAGAAGAACACAGAATTAAAAGTATCCCGTCTTAAGACTGAACTTGAAAATCAATCAAAGAAAGATGAACATTTTGAAAACATAGAGTCAGAGTTGGCATCGGCGTTTGCAGAAAAGGAAAAAAATGCTGATTTACTTAAGGAAGTAACAGATCAGCTAAAGTATGAAAAAGACTTAGTTGAAATATCATCAGAAGAAATCGATAAGCTGAATGAGAATGTGGAAGATTTACAGGTGACAAATGATAGTCTCAGGAGAGAAGTTGCTGAACTGACTGCTCAAATGGAAATTGAAAGAAAGAAGATTGAGAAACATGAAAAAGAGAAAAGAGAAAATATGAAATATAAATGGAAGCAGTATTTCCCTAATTTCGAGTTTAGCTCAAGAACTGTGCGAGAATTTGTGAAGTTTAATGATAAAGAACGCATTAGTATTGAACAGAAGCTGATAGAGTTGAAAAGTGCTTCAGATCCTCGGTGTTTGAGCAGAGGTAAGGTGGAACATGAAGGTGAAAGTTTTGACCATTTAGGCTTTAATTTCCCTAATGGCGATCCGGTAAGGATTTTATATCAAGTTTGTAGACATTCTCAAATTCGAATCATCCGAATCTACAAGCATAATGAAAAATTTTTACAGTGATTTTATTGGAATAGGAACAGCTAACACAAAGGTTAGTTAGATCTCATTATGTGCACATTTCTTCTGATGAAATCTAACCCTATATTAAGTTCACAGATATTATCTTTAGTAACTCAACTTTATTTGTCCGAAGAAATAGTTTAGTCGCTTCTGGATGTTCTTTTCCACGACGTACCTGCTTTTTGAAATGTGCGGTTCAATAGGTAGATAAATATCGCACAGGGGCTTTGGAGGCATAATGACATTTATAAAACCATTGTTTTATAAATCGATAGTAGTACTTTTTAGGGTGTGAAATTTGAGTTAGTAATGTTTAGCTTTATTCTTTTAAAATGGGGGAACGCCCTGTAAAGGTGTGGATGAGTACATCGTTCAAATTGTCAGGAAGGGGCTGAAGCATGCTTGCCTAGTAAACTTCACCCGTACGGCGGAAGTAATTATGTGTTTTGTAACACAAATAATGCGGAAAAAAATGCAGTTAAAGGTGATGCGCGAATTCCTGAATCAAAAGGAGCACGAAAAGTAATCCCATCAAAACAGTAAATGTGCTCCAGTATAATGGTGTTGCATAGGCACGCTCCGTGGTATGTGCTGATCGTTGTATTCCCCGAGAAAGCGGGCAGTATTGATGGATTTATGTAAAATTTGTGTGAGGCGATGGCTATGAAAAACATAAAAAATATATTCCTCATTCTTTTTCTGGTACTTCCTGTGTGTGGTTTTTTTGTAGGCGGTTTCCAAGGGCTTATTGTAACGGTACTGGTGTTGCTGTTTGCAGCAGGTTCCTATTTGGCTTTTTTGATGTCTTCGAAAGTGTCGGGATTTGACGAAAATTATTTCAGCTTTGATAAGGTGCGCTCGTTTTTGGAATCTTCGTGGAAAGATCCTCAGCGCGCAGAGCTCAGCGAAGCGATGCCTGCTGTTTTGATAAATGACTTTATCCGGGTAGACTACAGTTTATTTGCAGCTTTCCGTAAATACTTCGATCCTGGATCGAATGCTGTTCAAAAAGAGGATAGGTTGCTCACCAACTATAGTACTTCTGAAGTTCATGTCGACGGCGCCATACGAGGATTCAGCTATAAGTTTGAACGTGAACCAATTGAAGGCGAAAAAAGCGAAATAGAGCGTTGCTATGCAGTGCATAAAGATTATATCCAAGAAACACTCTTGCGGTATTACTTGGAAAAATATCGGAATGCATTCTTTCTTTTGCAAAAGAATGCTCTGAGGTCAAGATATTTGCAACCGAATATGCTTGCTTGGAAAACAGTATCCAAAGAAAATCGAGAAATAGCTATTGGCCTTGACGCATGTGCCGAAAGTTGGGCGAAAGAACAGTATCAAAATTATGTGACGACAGGGGACAGACCCCAATTACCGCTGGACTTCGAAAGCTTGGATGCGGCATTTAGGAAAGAGCTATATGCATTCGTCAAACGTTACAGGTTGATAATCGATAAAGATGAAGTAGAGAAAAAATTAGCCAAAGAAATATCTCAAAGCAGAGAGGATTTAACAAAATGTTTGCGCTATTTGGCTTAATTTCGCAAGAAACCTCTTCAGATTCAACTCGCGAATCTGAAGGGGTTTCTTGCATTCGGTCGGGCCTCGCTACTAGTTTTCAGAACTGCCGAGGACTATAATGGAAAAATACAGGATCCTTTTCGATCTATAAGGACAACGGGGGATAGGCTTATGCATGCAATCGAGGTTCAACACGTTTCAAAAAAGTTCAAGCAGCAACGAGTTTTGGAAGATATTCATTTCACGATTGAGGAGGGCGAAATTGTCGGCATCATCGGCCCCTCCGGAACGGGGAAGACAACCTTGATTAAGCTCATGCTGGGGATGGAGAGCCTAGATACGGGGCAGACCAAAATTTATGACCAGCTGATGCCCAATTTTTCTGTATTGGGAAAAGTAGGGTATATGGCCCAAGCGGATGCCTTATACGAGGAACTGACGGGAAAAGAGAACCTGGCTTTTTTCGGGAAATTGTACGGGTTGAAAAAAGATGTGCTCCAGCAAAGGCAGGCGTATGTCGCTCAAGTGACGAATTTGACGAAAGATTTATCCAAGCGCGTATCGAATTATTCAGGGGGTATGAAGCGACGATTGTCTTTGGCGATAGCGTTGCTGCATAATCCGGATATACTCATTTTGGATGAACCGACTGTCGGAGTCGATCCGATTTTGCGGCAAAGCATCTGGCAAGAGCTGAACGGAATCCGGGACCAGGGAAAAACGATTGTGGTCACAACCCATGCCATGGATGAAGCCGGACGTTGCGACAAGCTGATTCTGCTGAACCATGGGCGATTGATCGCTTTGGGGACCGCTGCAGAAATGATGGGGCAATTTAACGTGGATACCATTGAGGAAGTCTTTTTGGCTGCGGGAGGTGCGGAAGAATGATTGCATTTGCCATCGCTAAGCGAATTTTTATCCAAATGTTCCGGGATAAGCGGACATTAGCCTTGATGTGGTTCGCGCCTTTGATGATATTCACGTTGATGTACTTTTTGTTCACTTCCTCGGGAACAGACACAACCTACAAAGTGGGGGTATACAACCTGAATCCGGAAATAGTCGAGAATCTGGAAGAGAGCCATGTGGAAGTCACCCTGTTTTCGGACGGAGAACAAGTCGAGGAAAACATCAAAAATAATCAATTGGTGGCTTTTATCGCACAAACAGATGCCGGCCCAATCGAAATCACTTATGAGAACAGCGCGCCTGCCAAGAGTGCGGTCGTCAGGGCAAAGCTGCAAAGCGCCCTGGTCAAACTACAATTGGGAGCCTTTGCGTCGCTTGCCCAGCAGGCGATAGCGGCTAACCCGAGTCTTGTTCAAGCTGTTCCACAACAGCCGGCCATCGATGAACAGTATCTGTATGGCGAGGCGGATTCGGATTACTTCACGACCATCAGTCCCATATTACTCGGTTTTTTTGTCTTTTTCCTGGTCTTCCTGATTTCGGGAATGGCACTTCTGCGGGAACGGACAAGCGGGACGCTGGACAAGATATTGGCGGCGCCCGTCCGGCGGTTTGAAATCATTGCAGGCTACCTTTTGGGGTATGGTTTTTTTGCCTTTATCCAAACCATGTTGCTGGTGGAATTTGTTGTCCGCATTCTGCAGGTTACGGTGGCTGGAAGCCTCGCATTGGTGATGTTGATCACCTTCCTGGCAGCATTGTTGGCCTTATCGTTCGGGGTTTTGCTGTCGACGTTCGCTGCCTCGGAATTCCAGATGGTGCAATTCATTCCGGTTGTGATCATCCCGCAGATTTTCTTTTCAGGACTCATCGAAATCGGTACCTTGGCGGAATGGCTACAGGCATTGGCTAAATTTATGCCGCTGTATTACATCGGGAATGCATTGCAGGGCGTCATGATCAAAGGGGCCACGCTGGTGGATATCGGGAATGATGTAGTAGCCATTTTGCTGTTTATCAGTTTTTTTACCGTTTTGAACGTTTTGGGCTTGAAACGCTACCGAAAAATATAGGCTGGCTTGTTGAGTTTCCGAAGTCACCGATCTAGTCTGGAATTTTTAAGAACAAACCACAGAACATCCAACGGAAACGTCCGGATGCTCTGTGGTTTTTTGGATAGATGTACAAGCGGAAAACAAAAAGATGGCGTTCGCATAAAACTTCTGTGATATAGTAAGACTGACGAATCAAGAAATTAGGAAGTAGGAAATAGAGAATGGGAAAGAGTCTAGTATTAGCTGAAAAACCATCAGTGGCGCGCGATATCGCCCGCGTGCTGCAGTGCGAGAAACAGGGTCAAGGATATCTTGAAGGGAAAGACTACATCGTCACTTGGGCCTTGGGTCATCTTGTGACGCTTGCCGATCCGGAAGCCTACGATGTGAAATACAAAAATTGGAACTTGGCGGATCTGCCGATGCTTCCGCAAGACCTGAAGCTGACGGTCATCAAGCAGTCCGGCAAGCAGTTCAATGCCGTCAAGTCCCAACTGGTGCGGAATGACGTTTCCGACATCATCATCGCGACGGATGCCGGCCGGGAGGGGGAACTGGTCGCCCGCTGGATCATCGAAAAAGCGAAAGTCCACAATCCGGTCAAACGCCTGTGGATTTCATCCGTGACGGACAAGGCTATCAAAGACGGCTTCAAGAACCTGAAGCCGGGCAAGGACTATGAAAACTTGTATCAGTCAGCGGTGGCCCGTTCGGAAGCGGATTGGTACATCGGCCTGAATGCGACCCGCGCGTTGACGACGAAATTCAACGCCCAGTTGAACTGTGGCCGCGTCCAGACGCCGGTCGTTGCCATCATCGCCAGACGCGAAGAGGAAATCAAAAAATTCCAGCCAAAGACATACTACGGCATCGAGGCTCAGACCGATACGAAGCTGAAGCTGATCTGGCAGGACGAAAAAACGAACGACACGAAGAGTTTCGATCGCGATAAAGTTACAGCCATCGTCAAAAAGTTGGATAAGCAACAGGCTACGGTTGTGGCGGTCGACCGCAAACCGAAAAAAGCCTATGCACCAGGCTTGTACGACCTGACTGAACTGCAACGCGACGCCAACAAGCTTTTCGGTTATTCCGCCAAAGAGACGCTGAATATCATGCAGAAACTCTATGAGCAGCATAAATTGTTGACTTATCCGCGTACGGATTCCCGCTACCTGTCGAACGACATCGTCGCCACGCTGCCGGACCGACTAAAGGCATGCGCCATCAAGGAATACCGTCTGCTCGTGAACAAGGTATTGGCGAAACCGATCAAGGCAAACAAATCGTTCGTCGATGACAGCAAAGTTTCCGATCACCATGCCATCATCCCGACGGAACAAGTCGTGCAAATCGGGAAGCTCTCGGCTCAGGAACTCAAAATCTATGACCTGGTTGTGAAACGCTTCTTGGCTGTGCTTTTCCCGGCTTACGAATATGAGCAGCTGACTCTGCGCGCGGATATCGGCGGCGAGCGCTTCGTGGCCCGCGGCAAGACGGTCATCGCTGCCGGCTGGAAAGAAGTCTACAGCAATCGCACGGAGGATGAGGAGTCGGAAGATGGTCTTCAGGAGCAACTGTTGCCGAAAATCGAGGCAGGTGATGTGTTGGCTGTCCGTTACGTAAGCGAGACATCCGGACAGACGAAACCGCCTGCCTACTTCAATGAAGCGACGCTGTTGACGGCGATGGAAAATCCGGCAAAATATATGGAAACGACTGACAAAAATTTGGCGCAGACGCTGAAGGAAACAGGCGGATTGGGAACCGTCGCTACGCGTGCGGACATCATCGAGAAGCTGTTCAATTCCTTCCTGATCGAAAGACGCGGACAGGAAATCCATATCACTTCAAAAGGAAAGCAATTGCTGGAGCTGGTTCCGGAAGAACTGAAATCCCCGGCCCTGACTGGCGATTGGGAGCGAAAGCTCGAGCAGATCGCTGCCGGCAAGCTGAAGAAGGATGTATTCATCAACGAAATGAAGGCCTACACGAAAGAAATCGTTTCGGAAATCAAGACGAGCGAAGGCAAGTTCAAGCACGAAAACATCTCAACCAAGACCTGCCCGGAATGCGGCAAACCGATGCTGGAAGTGAACGGCAAAAAAGGCAAAATGCTTGTGTGCCAGGACCGCGATTGCGGGTACCGCAAGAATGTGGCGCGGGTCACGAATGCCCGCTGTCCGCAGTGCATGAAGAAAATGGAGCTGCACGGCGAAGGCGACGGCCAAATTTTCACCTGCAAATGCGGCTATCGCGAAAAACTTTCGGCCTTCAACGAACGACGCAAAAAAGGCTCCGGCGGAAAAGCCGCTAAGCAAGACGTCCAAAAGTATCTGAAGAAACAAAATAAAGATGAAGAGCCGGTAAACAATGCTTTGTTCGAGGCGCTGAAGAAACTCAAGCTGGACGATTAAGCACGATTCACCTAAAAGGACTGCAACGGCGCTTTTTGTGCCTGTCGCAGTCCTTTTTCAATCGGATTTCGGGAATGCGCGTATGTTATAATTGTAGGGTATCGATTGCCTTGAAAGTCTCAGACGGCAATCCTGTCAGGGAGGAAATTTCAGAATGAAAACAGTCATTTTAGCCGAAAAATCATCGCAGGCGGCCGCCTACGCGAGCTCTTTCCAAAAGAAGGCGACGGTTGCCGGGAACTACGTGATCCAGGACAGCCTGTTCGATGGCGAAACGGTCATCGTGCATGCCTCCGGTCATCTGTTGGGGCTGCTGCAGCCGGAAGAATATGATCCGAAATGGAAAAAATGGAGCCTGGATCACTTGCCGATTTTCCCGGAAAGCTACAAATACAAGATCCAATACGGAAAAGGCAAGCAGATGGCGAACATCAAACAGCAGCTCAAGGAAGCGGACCGCATCATCATCGCCACCGACTCGGATCGCGAAGGGGAAAATATTGCCCGTTCGATCATCCGGCATGCCGGTGCAGAAAAGAAGGAGATGAAGCGCCTCTGGATCAACAGTCTGGAATCTAACGAAATCCGCCGCGGGTTCAGCGAATTGCTGGACGGGAAAGACACCTATCCATCCTACATCGAGGCCCAAAGCCGGGAAATCGCCGATTGGTTGGTGGGCATGAACCTGAGCCGGCTGTACACCATTGCGCTCCAGAAGGCCGGAATCAAAGAAGGGGCTTTTTCGGTCGGCCGCGTGCAGACACCGACGCTCTTCATGATCTATAAGCGCATGAAGGAAATCGCCGCCTTCAAGGAAGAGACGCATTATGAATGTTTGGCCCGGATCACGGTCACGAATGGGACGTTCGAGGCCAAGTATCAGCATGAATTCGAGTCGAAACAGGAAATGAAAACCTTCATCTCGGCGCACGGATTGGCGGCTGAGATGCCCGCCGTCATCAAACGCTTCGAAGCCAACGAGAACAAGCGGGAGTTTGCGCCGCGCCTGTATTCCCTCAGCGATCTGCAGCGGGCAGCCAACGCCAAATTCAAGATGGGCGCGAAAGACACATTGGCAACCGTCCAGTCCTTGTACGAAGCGAAGATGCTCTCCTATCCGCGGACGGACACGACATTCATCACCAAAAATGAATTCGCCTATCTGAAGGACAATCTTTCCGGCTATCTGGGCATTTTGGGCCACACCATCGAAAAGCCGAATCTGACTCCGCGCAAAAAATACGTCGATGATGCCAAAGTACAGGAGCATTATGCCATCATCCCGACGAAAAAAGTGCCGGATCAGGCCCGGATCGCGAAATTGAATGCGAACCAGCAGAAAATTTATGATCTCGTCCTGCGCCGGACATTGGCGATGTTTGAAGAGGACTTCATCTACGATGAACCGACCATCATTACGGATATCGGCGGACTGGACTTTGTGGCATCCGGTAAGATCATCAAGAATCTGGGATGGAAGAAGCTGGAAGGCAACACAAGGAAAAAAGGCGAACCGGAGGACAAAATCCTGCCGATGGTCACGGTAGGGGAAACCGGAACAGCCGTCTTGGCCACGAAGGAGAAGAAGACCACTCCTCCGAAGCCTTACACAGAAGGCACGCTGATTGCAGCCATGAAGAACGCCGGCAAAGAGGTGGATGATGCCGAGGACAAGGCGATCCTGAAGGAAACGCACGGCATCGGAACGGAAGCGACCCGCGCCGGCGTCATCGAAAACCTGAAGGACAGAGGCTACATTACGGCTTCGAAGAATCAGCTGGCGATCACCGAAAAGGGAATCCTGCTGTGTGAGGCCGTGGCCGGCAACAAGATGAGCGATGTCGCCTTCACAGCCGAATGGGAAAAGTATTTGGCGAAAATCCATAAAGGCGAGGGTGACCAGGACTATTTCCTGGATAATATCAAACACTTCGTTATGGAAATCCTCGGCACGAAGAACGAGATGCTGCAGTCCGAAGGGATCGCAGAGCGCATCGATGCTGTAGGCGACGGTGCGGTCGTAGGCGATTGCCCGGTCTGCGGGAAAGAAGCGATCATCAAGGGCAGTTACCTACAATGCCAGGACTACGGCGAGTCCTGTTCATTCCGGATTTCCCGCTATATCGCCCGCCGCTATCTGTCACCCGAGGAAGCCAAAGAACTCTTGGCCCGAAAGGAAACGAAGCGCCTTTCCGGTTTCAAGAAAAAAGACGGCAAGAGTTTTTCGACAGCATTGCTGTTGGGGAAAGACGAAGCAGGCAATTATGCCGTTTCCTTCAAACCGTTCGCTCCGAGCAAGAAAAAGCCGGTGCGTAAAAAGACACAATGAACCTAAAAAGGTATCCGGAAAATTGCTTCCCGGATACCTTTCTCTAATTTTTAGCCCAAATATTCCGATTCATCCATCAATTTCACCGCGGTGCCGCTGCAGGTGACCATCAGCATGCCGTTATCGGCTCCCAGCACTTCATAGTCCATCTTCATGCCGACGATGGCGTTTGCGCCTTTTGCGGCTGCACGATCCTGCATTTCTGACAAGGCGTTTTCGCGTGCCACAGTCAATTCATCCTCGTAGCTCTTTGAACGTCCTCCAACGATGTTGCGGATGCCGGCTCCGAAATCCTTGAACACGTTGATGCCTGTGATGACTTCTCCGAAAACGATGCCTTGATAGGCAGTGATTTTTTTCCCCTCGATATGGGCTGTTGTTGTAATAATCATGTGACTTACCATCCTTTCTCCTAACGGTGAAACAATCAGTGCAACAAATCGATTATAACTTTCTGGTGATGCCTTCATTATATCAAAAGTCAGGCTTGAAAAGATACAGAAATCTGTCATCTTGATGGCCGTTGGGCAGAAAAATGTTGTGGGCAAAAGTGTACAGATTGTTCGTTAATGGTAAAATTATGGAAGACTCGAAACAGAAAGGGCTGTTACTATGAAATTTGAAAAAATTCACCATGTCGCGATTATCGCCTCCGATTATGAGGCCTCAAAAGCTTTCTACACTGAGGTGCTGGAATTGCCGATCATCCGCGAAAACTACCGGGCGGAAAGGGATTCCTACAAACTCGATCTCAAACTTGGGGAGAGCGAAATCGAACTGTTCTCTTTTCCGAATCCGCCTGAGCGTCCGAGCGGTCCGGAATCAGTCGGGCTCCGCCATCTTTGCTTCTATGTGGAGGATGTCGAGGCTACTGTGGCGGAATTGAACCGCAAAGGCGTGGAGACTGAGCCGATCCGCTTGGATGACTACACGAATAAGAAATTCACTTTTTTCAAGGACCCGGACGGCTTGCCGCTGGAGTTGCATGAATAGAGCTTAGCTAGAACGGGGAGTGTCTCATCTGAGATGTTCCCCGTTTTTTCGGCCGTCCCAACCAATATTTCTGGTGGGGGGTCCACGTATCTTTCATCCAGCTCCGGTGAGAGCCTCCTCGCTGGAGCACGATAACCAATATCGTTATCAACTTCTGCGAGGCCGATCTCGCCGGAGAACGCACGGAAAATGACAGTCCGAACTACGGCGAAGCCTTCGTTCACCGGAGTACAGAGCCTCCGCCTCAATTCGAGGCGACGCATTCATCTGCTCAAATTAAAAATCTGTAAACACAAATATAAAATAGGTATTTACAACGAAAGGGAAAGGGGTTACAATGTGAAAAAGAGAGTTGGAGGAGGCAACTCAATCATCAATCAGAACAAAAAGTTTAGGAGGAAAAAGAATGGAAAATGCGAAGTGGATTGAACGTTTGAATATGATCGCCTATAAGATCAATGATTTGAAGTATATCATCGCAATCAAAAATGCCTTTTCAATGTTGTTGCCGGTCATCATCACGGGTGCTTTTGCCACTTTGTTTTCGAACATGGTGTTTGATTCAACGAATGGGTTGGCCCAATTTGAGGCTTTACGGTTCTTGGAACAAATGAAACCGATTACGCAGGCGATCAACTATGCCACCATGAACCTGATGACGATCGGTGCGGTCTTTTTGATCGGGATCGAAGTCGCTAAACTGAACAAAGTATCCGATCATTTCGCTGGTCTTTTGGCGGTCATCAGTTATATCGCGACCATCCCGACAGCAATCGAAGTTTTGTTTGAAGAGACGCCGGTTCCGGTGACAAATGTCCTTTCCAGCAATTATACAGGGTCACGCGGCTTATTCCTGGGTATGTTCATCGCCATCTTATCCGTTGAACTTTACACCTGGTTGAGCAAACAGGAAAAACTGAAGATCACCATGCCTGATACGGTACCTACGAATGTTTCCCGCGGTTTTTCTGCTTTGATTCCGACTATTTTGACGGTTTCACTGATTGCGGCAGGTGCCCATCTGATTTTCATGATCACGGGATTGACTTTGTATGACATCATCTATACGACCATCCAAGCGCCGCTTGCGAAAGTCGTTCAAGGCTTGCCGGGTATCCTGTTGCTGATGTTCGTCTCGCAGATTTTCTGGGTGATCGGAATCCACGGTAACCAAATGATCAAACCGATCCGCGAGCCGATTTTGTTGGCTGCCATCGCCGAAAATACAGCCGCTTTTGAAGCCGGCAAGGAAGTTCCGAACATCATCAACATGCCATTCTGGGATATGTACATGAGCATGGGTGGGTCCGGAGTTACGATCGGTCTCTTGATTGCCGTCTTCTTGGTTTCGAAGCGCGCCGACTTCAAGGAAATCGGCAAACTGTCTGTAGGCCCCGGCCTCTTCAACATCAATGAACCGCTTATTTTCGGGATGCCGATCATGCTGAATCCGATCATGGCGATCCCATTCATCTTGACGCCTCTGGTTACAGGTACAATCGGTTACTTCGCGACGGCAATCGGATTTGCGGGTAAGGCAGTCGTGATGGTTCCTTGGACAACGCCACCATTGATCAGCGGCTATCTTGCGACAGCAGGCAGCCTGGGTGCGGTCGCTACGCAACTGATTTGTATCGCTGTTTCCGTATTGATCTATCTGCCGTTCGTGAAGGCCAGCAATCGTGCGCTTGCAGTGGAACCAGAAACCGAAAAGGAAGCAGAAGTGGCGGCAGCCGTGGAATAATGAAAGATTTGAACAGAAAGGGGCATGAGGATGATTAAAAATATACCTGAAGGATTCATCTTGGGAGCATCTTCTTCTGCATGGCAGACGGAAGGCTGGAAGGGTAAAAAAGAAGGGCAGGATTCCTACCTGGACATGTGGTACAAAGAGGAGCCTTTCGTATGGCATGAAGGCTATGGACCGGCTGGAGCGACCTCATTCTATGACCGCTACCACGAAGATGTGGCTTTGATGAAAGAAATCGGTCTGACACATTACCGGACGTCGATCAACTGGGCGCGCTTCTTTACGGACTATGAAAATGCGGTAGTCGATGAAGACTATGCCCAGCACATCAGTGATATCGTGGATGCACTGCTTGAAGCCGGAGTCGAGCCGATGCTTTGCCTGGAGCATTACGAAGTCCCTGCCTATTTGATGGAGAAATACGATGGCTGGAGCTCGAAGCATGTCGTCGATCTCTATGCGAAATATGCCGAAATAGCCTTCGAACGCTATACCGATCGCGTCCGGCATTGGTTCACTTTCAACGAACCGGTTGTCATCCAGACGCGCATCTACCTCGATGCCATCCGTTATCCGCATGAGCAGGATACATCGAAATGGATGCAATGGAATTTCAACAAGGTGATCGCTACGGCACGGGCAGTTCAAATTTTCCATGAAAAAGGCTACAGCGGTCAGATCGGAGCCATCCTGAATCCGGAGGTGACCTATGCGCGGTCCTCATCGCCGGCGGACCAAAAAGCCGCCCGGATGTACGATCTGTTGTATAACCGTATTTTTTTGGATCCGTTGGTGAAGGGGGAGTATCCCGACGAGTTGTTTGATGTACTCGCGAAGCACGCTATTCCATTTGAATATTCAGAAGAGGAACTGCTTATCATCAAAGAAAATACGGTGGATTATCTCGGGATTAATCTTTATTTCCCGAAACGGGTCCGGTCCCCGCGTTACGAGTGGAACAAGGAGACACCGTTCCATCCGGAATACTATTATGAAGAGTTTTCCTTGCCGGGCAGAAGGATGAACACTTCGCGCGGTTGGGAAATCTACCCGCAGATCATGTATGATATGGCCATGCGTCTGAAATCCGAATACGGAAATATCCCGTGGTTCGTTGCGGAAAGCGGGATGGGCATCGAGCAGGAGGAGCGTTTTGCGGACAGCAAGGGCACCATTCAGGACGATTACCGCATCTCATATATCTCTGAACACTTGAGCTCCTTGTTGGATGCCGTCCATGAAGGGGCGAACTGTAACGGATACATGCTGTGGGCCTTCACGGATTGCGTCTCGCCGATGAATGCCTTCAAGAACCGCTATGGACTCGTAAGGATCGATCTGGAGGATGACAAGAAGCGTTCCCTGAAGCAATCGGGCTATTGGTACCGGGACCTCATCCAAAGCAAACGACTGGAAGTGGTCGAACACACGTACAAGTGACCCTTGTTTTCCCTATTGCATAATGGCCAGTTATCTATGTTATAATCAACAAGGAGAGATTTGTAAATACAAATTTTCATATCACGTAGATAAGTGGTGAAGGGCATGGCAAAATACAAAGAAGTCGCAAATGAAATCAGAAAAAGAATCAAAAGCGGGATCTATCATTCCGAAGAAAAGATTCCCGATCAGGAATCCTTGGCGAAGGAGTTTGGCACCAGCCGTGTGACGGTAAAGAAGGCGTTGGACCTTTTGAGTGTTGCTGGATTGGTGTACACGATCCAAGGTTCGGGGACCTACGTGAAGAAAAATGCGGTCAATCTGGCCGAACAGAGCATCAAAATCGGCCAGAATGTCGGCTTGACCGCTGCGGCCGGCGAACGATTGGAACTGAAGACGGAAGTGCTGGACTTCAACGTCCGTTTTCCGGATGAGGAAGAATGCAACCAACTGAGCATCACGAAGGAAGAACCCGTCTATGACATCAAACGCTTGCGGATCCTGGACGAAAAACCTTATTCCTTGGAGCATACGATCATCCCGATCGCGCTGGCACCGAACATCACGAAGGAAATCCTGAACCGCTCCCTGTACGACTATCTGCAAGGGGATTTGGGCATCGTATTCGGGGACAACCGACAGACCGTCCGTGCGGTCAAGCCGGATGATAATGACAAGAAATATTTGCACTGTTCCAACGAGGATCCGGTCCTTGAAGTAAGCAAAGTCATGTTCCTTGAAAGAGGGACGCCGTTGGAATATTCGGTCGTGCATCATCGCTATGATATGGTCGAGATGTCCTTCATCAACGTAAGCAGAGAGGGATTACTGGGATAATGGAACGGACAACGAAGTTGCGCGGCAACTTTCGTTGTCCGTTTTCCGTAAAAGCTTTGCGCTTCAATGATGAAAACGCTATACTGGGTATATTAACTTGTTGAGGTGATGACATGTATCAACCAGCACAAAACAGATACGACAAAATGATCTATAACCGCGTAGGCAACAGCGGTCTGAAACTGCCTGCCATTTCCCTTGGGCTTTGGCATAACTTCGGCGAGGTGGATCTGTTCGACAATTCGCGCAAAATGGTCCAACGCGCCTTCGATCTTGGGATCACCCATTTCGATCTGGCGAACAACTACGGTCCGCCTCCAGGCAGTGCGGAGGAAACATTCGGCAAGATTTTGAAAAAAGACTTCCTGCCTTACCGGGATGAATTGATCATTTCCAGCAAGGCCGGCTATGATATGTGGCCCGGACCATACGGGGAATGGGGATCCAAAAAGTATTTGACGGCGAGCCTTGATCAAAGCCTGAAACGGATGGGACTTGATTATGTGGATATTTTTTATTCGCACCGCCCGGATCCCGAAACACCATTCGAAGAGACTGCGCAAGCATTGGATCTGATGGTCCGTCAAGGAAAAGCTCTGTATATCGGCATCTCCAACTATTCTGCAGAGCAGACTGCTGAAATAGCAGCAATCTTCAAAGACTTGAAGACGCCGTTCATTATCCACCAACCGGCCTACAACATGTACAACCGCTGGATTGAGGATGGCTTGCAGGATGTGTTATCAACCAACAAGTTGGGCACCATCGCCTTCAGTCCGTTGGCGCAAGGCATGCTGACCGACCGCTATCTGCATGGCATTCCGGAAGATTCACGTGCGGGGAGACCTTCTTCACCATTCCTGAATGCGGAGCGGGTGCAGGAAACCATCGAGAAATCACGCGCTCTGAACGAAATCGCCCAGCGACGCGGACAAACATTGGCTGAGATGGCAGTGGCTTGGATTCTCCGCGATGGGAAAGTCACAAGCGTGCTGATCGGCGCCAGCAGAGTGAGCCAAATTGATGACAATGTGAAAGCGTTGGAAAACCTTGACTTCAGCAATGAAGAATTGGATGAAATTGAAGCGGTATTGGCAAAATAATGAAATAGAAAAAGCTTCCCGAAGCGATGCCATGCATCATTCGGGAAGCTTTTGTTGTGCGCCCGGCATGGGTGATAACTTGGTGGTGAAAGTCCACTACAGACTTTGCAGTAGGAACTGTTAGCGAATGACAAGGGTGTCCACCGTGAGGTGGAATCTGAAGGAAGTCGGACGCAAACACTCGCACTGACGAACAGAAATCTCATATGAGGCTGAATGGAGACGGAAGAGCTTGCATCACAAAGTAAAGTCCTATACTGCACGAATCTCCTACAGTAAATGAGGCAGTGACATGAGTGGAAGGTTATCATTCTTACCCGGGGAGGTCTTATGGACATGAGGAATCATGGAGTAAAGCTTGCCATAAGAAGTCAGCAGAAGCCGTAGTAGTGACCTTAGGGTCATGAAGGGCTGAACAATAATAATCTTGATAGAAACAAGGAGGTGAATGTATCTCGGCACTACAGAAAACGTCATGGTATAGACCAAATGACGGCTGTCTCCAGAAGGGATAAGTTGGAAACGAAAGAGATATGGAGAAGCGTAGAGAGATACAGCATGGATATGAGGAAACAAGATGGTATCACGTTAATCGAGAAAATCGCAACAACAAGCAACCTAGTGGTTGCTTGCGAGAAAGTCTACAAAAATAAAGGCGCCGCAGGTATAGACGGCATAACGGTCTACGAAATAGATGACCATATGGTCAAATACCAAAAGGCAATCATTGCGAAATTATTGGATGGAACCTATGAGCCACAACCGGTCAAGCGGGTATCTATACCCAAGGAAAATGGCAGTATGCGTAATCTAGGGATCCCTGTAGTGAGAGATAGAGTCGTGCAACAGGCTATCCTACAGATAATTTAACCGCTGATTGACCCATACTTCTCCAAGTACAGTTTCGGTTTTCGAAAAGAAAGAAGCGCACATGATGCAATCAAACAAGCCGAGAAGTACATTGAAGAAGGATACAAAACAATCGTCGACTGTGACTTGAAGAATTACTTCGACATGGTAAATCATCAGAAACTGATGGTGTACTTGAGGGAATTCATACAAGACGAAATCGTGTTGAAGTTAATCTGGAGTTTTCTTCGTTCAGGGATTATGGAACAGGATGTATTTATCCAATCCTACAAGGGAACTCCGCAAGGTGGGGTAATCTCCCCGCTCTTAGCCAATATCTATCTCAATCAACTGGACAGGGAATTGGAAAAACGAGGTCATCGCTTTGTGCGTTATGCGGATGATTTCTGCATATATGTGAAGACCCCTCGTGCGGGAGAACGGGTGCTAGTTAGTGTTACGACCTTCCTAGAGAAGAAATTGAAGCTGACGGTAAATACCGATAAGAGTAAGGTCACTACCCCAGGTAGTGCTAAATTCCTTGGGTTCACTATTTGGAAAACGATGGGAAAGTCAGAAGCCGTCCACATAAGACGGCTAAACAAAAATTCCGCAAACGATTAAGACGTCTAACCAGTCGGAAACGACCAGGAACCTTCCTGGACATAGTAAAAGAAATCAATCAGTATACACAAGGATGGATAAACTACTATGGCATTGGTGATATGAAAACCTTTATTAGGGAAACAGCCCAATGGCTGAACCACCGACTAAGACAACTCATTTGGAAGAGATGGAAAAGAGTCTCTACCCGCTTTTACAGATTGATGCGTTATGGCATCGACAAGGAAGAAGCTTGGAAAGTTGCGAATTCCCGTAAAGGCTACTGGAGAATGTCTAAGAACCAGACCATTCACCGGGCCATTAACAACAAAAGGCTGGCTAGTTGGGGTCTGAAAGACCTTAATCAACTTTACCAGCGCAGATACTTAAGTTATTGAACCGCCGTGTACGGAACCGTACGCACGGTGGTGTGAGAGGTCGGAGCCTGTTGGCTCCTCCTACTCGATTGTTGAGAGGATGATGAAGCTGCATCAGGCTCCTCGGTCAGGGATTTGTATTATTTTGCTGAAATCTGCTTGCAGACAATCAGAATATTGGGTAAAGTGGATAAGTACGCCCGGATTGTTCATTGGCTTTAATAGAATCGGGCAAGTATCGTTATCAATAGAAAGGGGAAGTGATATGACAGACAGAAGAAAGGGACAGATCGGACTTATTTTTGTGACAATGATATGGGGTTCAGGTTTCGTTGTGAGCGCCATATCATTGGAGTATTTTTCCCCATACCAAATATTGACTATGCGTTTTTTGTTGGCATTCATACTGATGGGGGCAATTTTTTTCGGCCAGCTGAAGCATGCGACCAAAAAGACCTATCTGAAAGGCATCGGTCTTGGAACCATCCTTTACTTGGCTTTCTTGTTTCAGACGGTAGGTCTTGTCTATACGACACCTTCGAAGAACGCCTTCCTTACCGCCTTCAATGTTGTGTTGGTGCCGTTCATTGGCGCCTTGTTCTTCAGGAGAAAAGTTACAGCCCCGGCCATCGTGGGCGCGCTGTTATCGATCAGCGGCATCGCCGTCATTTCCCTGACCGATTTCCACAGCGTAAACTTCGGGGATATGCTGACGCTGCTCTGCGCATTATTCTTTGCCTTGCAGATCATCTTCACAAATCGGTTCGTGCTGGGTGAAAACATATACGCATTGACCACCATCCAGATGGGGACAGCCGCTGTATTGGGAGTGATCGTATCGCTTGCAAGGGGAGAATTCGTGTTCTCTGCAGCCGGAGAGGGCTACTTTTCCATCTTTTATTTGGGGACGGTCAGCACGATGCTGGGCTTTCTGATCCAAACGGCCTCGCAGCAGTTCACCAAAGAGGCTGAAACAGCAATCATCCTGTCGATGGAGGCTGTATTCGGGATGATCGCTTCAGCGCTTTTTCTGAGGGAAGCGATAACGCTGAGGATGCTGATCGGAGCAGCGCTGATTCTAGCTGGCGTTCTGGTGGTGGAATTGAAACCGAAGACAACCATGACAGACCGAAAATCCATTACGGATATCCAAGACTAAAGGTAGTCAAGATTTTGCCGGCCAAAGATACTGAAAAGTATGCAGGACATGCTGCCGCTTTAGGACAAGAAAAGAAGGTGGACCGTAAATCATCAGGATTTACGGTCCACCTTCTTTTGCTTATCAATTAGTCCTGCACTTCGAACTTGTAGATCGTTTCAGCCGAATAGACTTCATCCGGTCGGAGCGTGATGTCACCGAAGCCTTCTTGGTTGATGGCGTCAGGCAAAGCTTGAGTCTCCAAGGTGATGCCCGCATACTGGATGACCGGACTGCCGGAGATCGTGTATTTATCCACCGAGCCGTTGTGCATAAAAATCACGACGCAATCCTGATCCGTATACATTTTTACGCTTCGGCCGGATTCCACATCGCTGAGGATCGCATCAGGTTTTCCATCATCGTGCTGCAGCAGGAAAGGGTGGTCGAAACCGGCGACTTTTTGGGTCTGTGGATGACTCTGCTCAGCAGCAACTGCAAGCGTTCCTGCGCTGCGGAAATCAAAAGGGGTCCCTTCTGAAGGCAACAAGGCCCCGGTAGGGAGGTTTTCGTCGCCCAATTCGGCAAAAACAGCGCTGTTCAGTTGCAGATTATGCTGCAGAATCGGTCTGTTGATGTCGCCGCTCAAATTAAAATAGACATGGTTGGTCGGATTGAACAAGGTCGCCTTATCGGTCGTAGCCCGATAAGTGACTTTCCATTCATTCTCGGCAGTAAGCGTATAGCTGACCGTTACCGACAGGTTTCCGGGATAGCCGTTGGCGCCGTCTGCATCGATCGTTGTGAAATGGATGCTGGCTTCATCAGCGGAAGCCTCGATCTCCGCGTCCCAAACATGCGTATCCAGTCCAGCTGGGCCGCCGTGGAGCTGATTGACGCCTTCGTTCACGACTAACTGATGCGTAGTTCCGTCCAAATCAAAAGATCCTTTGGCGATGCGTCCCGCGACCCGACCGATTGTGGCTCCGTAATACGGGCGATGCGTCACATAATCATCCAACGAATCCATCGTCAAAATCACATTCTCAGTCTTTCCATTTTTATCCGGCATCATAAGTTCCGTGATGGTTGCGCCGTAAGTCATTGCTGTAAGGGAGATGCCGTTCGGATTCGTCAAGGTGTAAGCTACGACATCCGTTCCGTTGGCTTGCCCGATTATTGCTTCAGATACTTTCATTGTTTTTCCACTCTCCTGCTTGTTTAGTATTAAGCGAATCAATCCGCTAAATTTTGTTGGGAATGCTGTTTTAAGTTTCCTCTCTATTGTAAGCGTTTGATTTACCCGAAGCAACAAAAATAGTAAAATAATTAATAAGTTAAGTAAATTTTTACTGATGCCTATCCGTTCATCAAAAAAAGTGCCGATTTTCAGCAGAAAATGCCTGAAAAACATGATTCCGGCCACTGAAAGCGGTATAATGGAAAGAGGTGCGAGTATGCTGTTTCAGGAAAAATCGGGCAGGTATCGAGTGGGATCCGATGGTGGCAACGCACGCAAAAACTAACCAATTGGAGTGAGACATTTATGCTAGTAGGTGGAATTGAAGCAGGCGGAACAAAATTTGTGTGCGCCGTCGGAAATGAAAAAAATGAGTTGTTGGAGCGGGTCGCTTTCCCGACGACTACGCCGGAAGAAACATTGGAGCAGGTATTTGCTTTCTTTGATCGTTTTGATTTAGCTGCAATCGGAATCGGTTCCTTTGGGCCGATTGACGTCAAAAAAGACTCGGAAACATATGGCCATATTCTCTGCACGCCAAAGTTGGCCTGGAAAGATTTTGATTTTCTTGGTGCCATGAAAGCAAGATATGCTGTTCCGATGGGGTGGACGACAGACGTGAATGGCGCTGCCTTGGGCGAATCCGCTCTGGGTGCAGCAAAAGGGATGAAGAATATTATGTACATCACGATCGGCACAGGTGTTGGAGCCGGTGCAATCGTGGATGGGAAAATACTGGAAGGCATCGGGCATCCGGAAATGGGGCACATTTTGGTGCGTCCGCATGAGCATGACCATTATGAAGGCTTCTGCCCATACCACGGCAACTGCCTGGAAGGCATGGCTGCCGGTCCTTCAATCGACGGACGACTGGGTAAAGCCGGTAAAGACGTGGAACCTACCGATGCGGTCTGGGATTACATCGCTTATTATATCGCTCAAGCTTTGGAAGCCTACACGGTCATCCTGCGTCCGGAACGCATAGTGTTGGGCGGTGGCGTCATGAAGGTCCCTGGTATGCTTGATAATATCAAAGGCAAATTTACGAAGCTGCTTGCCGACTATGTGCCGGTCCCTGCTGTCGATGATTATCTTGTGTTGCCAGGCTTGGGCGATGATGCCGGCATCACGGGTGCGATCATCCTGGCGAATGAAGTGAAAGCTTAAAAATTTCGGATAAGCAACAGAAAAAGCGACCCATTTCCGACGAATCTATCGTCGGGAATGGGTCGCTTTATTATTTTTCTTAGCTGTTTTTCGGGCCGGGAGTGGAGGCTATCAGTTCCATGTTGCCGGATAGGGACCAAGCTGAAACGGTCGCAGGCAAAATGAAGTGGTCGCCTTTTTGCAACGGATAGGATTTCGCGTCGACAGTCAGGCTGCCGTTGCCTTCGATGACGCTTCCTAAGGTGTAGGGAGCGGTTTTATTGAAGGCCATTTCCGAAAGGATATCCCATTTGTAGACAGTGAAATAGTCGCTTTCGATGAAAGTCGTCACGGTGTTGCCGTCCACTGTGTTGGTTTCGAAATGGTTCGAAGGATCCTTGTGCGGAATCATCGACACATCGATGGATTGCTGGATGTGCAGGTCGCGTTTGTTGCCTTGGTCATCCTTGCGGTCGAAGTCGTAGACGCGGTAAGTCGTGTTGCTGCTCTGTTGCGTCTCCAGAATCGTGATGCCGCCGCCGATGGCGTGGATGGTGCCGCTTGGTACAAAGAAGAAGTCGCCTTTCTTCACTTTGACATGGCGCAACAGCCCAGCCCAGTTTCCTTCCGAGATCATTTCGGAAAACTGTTCTTTTGTTTGGGCATTGTGTCCGTAGATGATTTCGGAATCTTCATCGGCATCGATGATGTACCAGCATTCAGTTTTCCCCAGCTCGCCTTCTTGCTTCAGTCCATAGGCATCATCCGGATGCACTTGGACGGATAAGGCTTCCGCAGCATCGATGATTTTGGTCAGCAATGGGAAGACGGGCGAAGTCGGATTTTCGAACAACTCAGGATGTTCCGCATAAAGGACATCCAGTTTTGTGCCGGCGTATTGACCGTTTTCTACCGCTCCGGTGCCGTCGGGATGGGCGCTGATGGCCCAGCATTCCCCGGTGTGGTCGCTGGGGATATCGTAACCATAGATGTCGCGCAGCTTTGTGCCGCCCCAGATTTTTTCTTGCAGGACAGGTTGGATGAACAATGGCTCTTGCATATTTTTCCTCCTAGGTTTGAGTAGTAAATGTTCTTGATGAATTAAACAAAGCGCAGATTAACAAAATGCATTATGTATCTAATAATGACGGCCAGCTTCACGGGTAAGCCCTTCGGAAATTAGATAAATCGTACCTATTGCGCTCTACGATGCTCAGTCGGCACGATTTCCTAAATTTCTTTCAGGGCTGAGCGAACCCGTTCTGCTTTTGCTATTGTTTAATAATATCGGTGATGGTGTAGGAACGCGTATCGAAACGGCTGCGGGATGTTGAGTATTCGAAAGGTGTCCCGTTCGTAAGATAAACGACTTGCTCCACTTCAAGGATTGGAGTATTCGCATCGCAATCCAGTTCTTGCCAATCCAGTTCATTGGATCGGTCAGCGTGGATTTTTCGGTAGGCGCCGCCGATTTTCAGTTTCAACGTATCGCGGATGTGATCGTAGATGGAACGGTGGATGATGTCCTCCGTCAGGTCCTTAACCAATCCGGCCACAAAGTAGGTGTTTTCCAGTATATACGGTTTGTCGTCGATGATCCTCAGGCGCTGCAGATGATAGACAGGTTGGTTGTCCTCCAGCATCAACAAGGCCTGGATATTTTTGGGAGGGAACATGATATCAAAAAGGATGATTTTGCTCTTTACAGTCTTATTCGGGAACTGTTTGGATAAGCCAGCATATTCATCTGCTTTGGAATCTCCGCTGTTCCAAAGGGCGCTCTTGATGACAAAGGTTCCGACACCCCGTTTGCGGAAAATCAGGCCTTCCATTGCGATCATGTCGATGGCTTTCTTTAATGTCATCCGGCTGACACCGAATTCTTCCGCCAAAGCGATCTGGTCCGGGAGCATTTCATCTTCTGCGTATTCACCTTCAGCGATGCGGCGCCGCAGTTCATCCGCTATTTCTTCATATTTTTTCATTATTGTCGAACCTCCCGGAAATTACACGATTTCATTCCCATTATACCGTAATGGCTAGACTTGAAACAAGCTAACCTTTACATTTGGCTGATTAAGGAAAGGCAAATGGCCCGAAGCAGTTTGCCTCGGGCCATTTGCTCGAAAAGATCAGAGAATGTAGTTTCCGGAATGAGTCAGCTTAGTTTTTTGATTGCGCGCCTTGCAAGGGAGTGCGGTCAGATGCTTGCTTATTTTCCTCAACGGTCAGTGCCAAATTCGCTTTATCGACAACCTTCAGGAATGGATACCACATCACTCCGACGATTGCGAAGTCGATCAATTGCAGCACGCCGCCCATAACGGAGTTGGTGGCCATCATACCGCTGAAGAACAAGGGAACAGTCCACGGAACCGTTACGCCAGTTGGAGTAGGGAACAAACCGGATGCCATTGATAAGTAGTTTACGGTCGTTACGATCAGTGGCGTCAAAATCCAAGGGATAGCGATAGATGCGTTCAATACAATCGGCAAGCCGAAGATGACGGGTTCGTTAACGTTGAACAAGCCAGGTCCGATCGCCAGACGACCGATGTCTTTCATTTGTCTGCTCTTCATGACGAAAGCCATCAAGATGACTACCATCAATGTCATACCGGAACCGCCCAGACCGACAGTGAAGGTTTCCATGAAAGGTTTCGTGATGATGTGCGGCAGGGCTTCGCCTGCTTTAAAAGCATCGAGGTTTTCCAGAGCTAAAGTGTTCCAGATCGGGTCCATAACGGAGTTGACGATGATTTGGCCGTGGAGACCGAAGAACCATAGGATTTGGACAAAGAACAAGGAAAGCAGGGTGGCAGGCAAGCCGCTGCCTAAACCTACCAATGGTTTTTGGATAACGGTGTAGACCACATCATGCAAGTTCGTCGTGAACACGCCTGAAACCAAGGCATTCACAAACAAAAAGATGGTCAGAGTCGAAATGGCAGGGATCAGGGAAGCGAAAGAACGGGCAACGGCATCAGGAACACCTTCCGGCATTTTGATGACGATGCCTTTTTTCGTGATGCGGACATAGATTTCAGCCGCAAGGAAGGCAGCCAGCATCCCGATGAACATCCCTTTTGCGCCTAAACGATCCAGGGACAGGGCGCCGCTTACTTCAGCGCCGTCTGCAGTCGTGAAGCTGAAAGGTGTCAAAATCAGATAGGAAGCCAGCGAAACAGCTCCACCGAAGATGCCGTCCTCATCATAGGAACGGGTCAGGTAATACCCGATACCGAACGTGATGAAGATCGTCATGATGGACATGGTCGCATTTTGGCCGTTCCCGAAGAGACCGCCCAAAGTGCCTTTCAAGTCATCGCTCCAGAAGGGCAGGTTGTTCAGCACCACTACGATGGAACCGAACATCGTCAGTGGGAAAGAAAGCATAAAAGCGTCACGCAATACTGCTAAGTATCTGTTTGAGCCGAGCTTGCCGGCAAGCGGAGTCAATTTTTCGGCTAAATTATCAATAAAATTATTCATTAATCATTTTCCTTTCCTGGAAACCTTATGCGTCAAAACCGTTGTTGTCTGAAACCTCTTTGAACCAGTAGCCACTTTTCTTGATTGTGCGTTTTCCTTCTTCCGCCAGATCGACCGCTATGAATCCGTAGCGGTTTTTGTAGGCGTTGGTCCAGGACCAGTTATCCATGCACGTCCACATGTGGTAACCTTTCACGTTGCAACCCTCCTGCAACGCTTGATGGACATATTTCAGATGAGCTTGGACAAATTCGATACGGTAATCATCTTCGATCATGCCATCCGCGTTGATGAAGCGCTCTTCGCCTTCCACACCCATCCCGTTTTCGGAAATGTAGCAGGGCAGGTTGCCGTAGTTGTCGCGGACATTGATCAGGCAATCGTAAATGCCTTTTTCGTAGATTTCCCAGCCGCGGTACGGATTCATTTTCCGTTCCGGCCAGATGTAGTTGTCGAAGTAATCATCCGGCATCGGCTTGTCGGATAAGCGTTCCGTGCTTTCTTTTTTCATGATGCGTCTTGGCTGATAGTAATTGATCCCCAGAATGTCGATGGTATTATGTTTGATGAGTTCCAGTTCCGATTGCGTATATTCCGGTAGGTAATCCAATTCCTTCAGCAGCGAAACCAAATCCTCTGGGAAGGTGCCTTTGATGGCAGGGTCCAAGAAGGATCGGTTGAAGAAGGCATCAGCGAGACGGGCTGCCTTGACGTCTTCAGGATCGTTCTCATTGCGCGGGTAACTAGGCGTCAGATTGAGGATGATGCCGATTTGCCCGTCAAGGTTCATTTCATGATAAATTTTGATGGCTTTTGCGCTTGCCAAAGTTTCGTGATAAGCGACTTGAACGGCTTTTTTCATATCCACGACACTAGGGTAGTGGAATTGGTAGAGATAGCCGCCTTCGACCGGAACGATCGGTTCATTGTGGGTGAACCATTTTTTTACACGGTCTCCGAACAGCTCGAAGCAGATGCGCGCGTAATCTGCATAGGCATCCACGACTTCTTTGCTTTCCCAACCCCCTTTCTGTTGTAATGACAACGGCATATCAAAGTGATAAAGGTTCATGAAAGGTTCGATGCCGTTGGCCAACAACTCGTCGATGTAGCTGTTGTAGAACGCCACCGCTTCCGGATTCACCGCGCCGATCCCATCCGGAATCAGACGGCTCCATTGAATGGAGGTTCGATACGTAGTGTGTCCCGTTTTTTTCATGAGTGCTATATCTTCTTTGTAGCGATTGTATACGTAAGATGTGTCTTCTGGCCCGACCTGATTGAAGAACAGCTCCGGATTCTGCTTGTACCAATGATCCCAGATGCTGTCCCCCTTGCCGTCTCCGGCAACCGTACCCTCTGTCTGCGGTCCGCTTGCTGCCGATCCCCACCAAAAACCTGCAGGAAATTCGTATTTCATCTAAACAACTCCTTTTCTATGTCTATACATAACTTCAACAAGAATTATACAAAACAAGAAAAGAAAATGCAATCGATTTCAATTAAAAAATATATATTTTTATTATTTCTTGCTTATTTCAGCCTTTTAGCGAGAATTAGTACCAAGATTATGGTATAAAAAGAACAAACAGGTTTGGAGGCGATAGATGATGAAAATTGGAGTCATCGGGTTAGGGAACATTGCGCAAAAGGCGTATCTTCCGGTTATGGTCGAGATGCAGGATGAGGTGGAATGGCATCTGTGCTCACGGAATAGGGAGACGCTGGAAACTGTAGGGAAAAAATTCGGCTTTCAACATTTGTACACTTCGATTGAGGAATGGTTGGACAGCGGAATCGAGGCTGCCTTTGTGCACGTAGCTACCGTTGCCCATGCGGAAATCATCCGCAAGCTGCTGGAGCGCGGCATTTCGGTCTATGTGGACAAGCCCATCAGTGAGGATCTGGAAGAAACAAAGGAACTGATCGAGTTGGCCGATGCCAAGGGCGTGCTGCTTACCGCTGGCTTCAATCGCCGTTTTGCTCCGATGGTGGAACGGCTGAAAGAGATTCCTGACAAAAAGATGATCCTGATTCAGAAGGATCGTGTAAAGAATGTAGAACCGGTCCGTTTTGCCGTCTATGATTTGTTCATCCATATCGCGGATACCGCTTTGTATTTGTTGGATGATGAGGTAGTTTCGTTGCAATCGCATCTGGTCGAAGACGAAGGGGAATTGAAACGGCTATGGCTGATGCTCGAAACGAAGAGCACCACTTGTTTCGTCTCGATGAACTATGAAGCGGGAGCCAATCAGGAAGTCATGGAAGTCCAAAGTCCTGACGGGATTGTGCGCGTCCTGAATTTGGCCGATATGACCATCGAACAAAAAAATGGCAAGCAGCAAGTTGCTTTTGGCGATTGGGAATGGACGCTCCGCAAGCGAGGCTTCGCGCCGTTGATCGGTTCGTTTGTCGCAGGAGTCAAGGAACGCACAAACCCCGTCTCCACGGAAACGAGCTATCTGAGCCACTCGCTGTGCGAGAAAATACTCGTCGACAACGGCTTCGGAAGCAAGCCAAACGAATAAATCGGAATTTTTGTAGGTACAATTTGAATATTTTTGTTAATTTGTTCGTACATCTCTGGTATAATATAAAGCAGCAAGGCCAAGGATCATCAAATGGAGGTGAAGGATGACAAAAGATATGACTGCCGGCAGTCCTGCAAAGCTGCTCGTGCTGTTCGCGGTTCCGATGCTGATAGGGAATATGTTCCAACAACTGTACAGCTTGGCGGACACGATCATCATCGGCAGGACATTGGGAGTGGACGGACTGGCGGCCATCGGATCGGTCGGCGGGGTGCTCTTTTTTATCCATGGATTCGGGATCGGTGTCACTTCCGGTTTAGGGATCGTCACCGCGCAGCGTTTTGGCACGAAAAATGAGGAGCGGATTCGGAAGAGCATCACGATAAGCGTCTGGATCACTCTTTTCATGACTGTCCTTATAACCATCCTGAGCGTTTGGCTGGCTGAAGATATCCTGTTGTTCATGGATACGCCGGCAGAAATACGCAAGGAAGCCGAAGCCTATTTTTTGGTTTTGATGTGGGGTTCGGTGGCGATCATGGTATTCAATTTGTTGAGCAACATCCTGCGTTCACTGGGTGACAGCAAACTTCCATTGGTCATCCTGGTGATTTCTTCCCTATTGAATGTGGTATTGGATTATGTGTTCATTGTCTGGTTTTCTATGGGGGTTGCAGGAGCAGCGCTGGCAACAGTTGCAGCGCAATTATTCGCCAGTTTTCTCTGTTTCGTATATATCCGGAAAAAAATGGCGATTCTGAGCTTTTCCAGAGAAGATTGGCGCATGCAGCCTGGCGAATTCTCGTTGCCGTTGAAAATTTCGCTCCCGATCGGTCTGCAAGCCTCCATCATTGCGATCGGTTCAATCGTATTGCAGAAAAGCCTGAATGGCTTTGGTCCGGATGCGGTCGGTGGCTACGCCATCGCCCAAAAATTAGACATCATGGCGACGCTGCCGATAGTCTCCATCGGTATCGCGATGGCGACTTTCGCAGCCCAAAACTACGGGGCCGGATTGTATTCGCGTATTTGGGAAGGCGCGCGCATCAGTTTGCTGCTGTCCTTTGCCTACAGCATCCTGTTGGGAGCAGTGCTTTTGTTATTCGGCACGGATCTCATCAGGTTGTTGTTCGACCAGAATGATCCGTCCGTATTGGCATATGCGCATACATATTTTGTTGCCACGGCCAGTTTCTATCTTGTGTTGACGACTTTGATCATTTTGCGTTATACGCTGCAAGGGGTGGGTGACAATGCTGCGCCTACCTTTGGGGGAGTGATGGAAATGGTGGCGCGTGTCATCGTTCCGTTGGGATTTTCCGGTCTGTTAGGCTATCAGGCAGTCGCCTTTGCCAATCCCGTTGCCTGGGTCGGGGCAGCCGTTCCGATGATGTACGCCTATCGTCAGTTGAAAAGGAAGTTGACATTGTTGGAAGAGAAAAGATGCAAGGAAGCCGAGGGTGAGCGATTGGTTGGATTGTCGGATTGATAACCCATTATTGCTGCATACCTAAGTTAATAAACTGATATAAACCGATTCGGAATATGTTATAATAAGATTAAATCATGATTAAAAAAGTTTGTTGAGGAGTTCAATACTAGATTCACTATCTTGAGGAGGAAAAAAATGTTTGATCAAATTGATGAGTTAGCAGTTAATGCAGTACGTACACTTAGCATAGACGCCGTACAGAAGGCCAATTCAGGGCATCCTGGTTTGCCGATGGGAGCCGCTCCGATGGCCTACGCGCTTTGGACAAAACATTTGAAAGTCAACCCTAAGAACAGTTTGTGGGCAGACCGTGACCGTTTCGTATTATCCGCTGGACATGGATCATCCATGTTGTACAGCTTGTTGCACTTATCCGGCTTCAATGTGAGCCTGGACGACGTGAAAAACTTCCGTCAATTCGGCAGCAAGACACCTGGACACCCGGAAGTGCATGACACGGATGGCGTGGAAGCAACTACTGGTCCGTTGGGACAAGGGATCGCTAATGCAGTCGGTTTCGCAATGGCGGAAGCGCACTTGGCTGCTACCTACAACAAAGAAAACTTCCCGGTTGTGGATCACTATACGTACTTCCTGAACGGCGACGGCGATCTGATGGAAGGCATCTCCCATGAAGCAGCCAGCTTGGCTGGCCACCTGAAATTGGGCAAATTGATCGGTTTGTATGACTCCAACGATATCTCCTTGGATGGCCCGACTTCGAAATCCTTCACGGAAGATGTAGCTGCCCGCTTCGAAGCCTACGGTTGGCAACATATCCTGGTTAAGGACGGCAATGATCTGGAAGCCATCTCCAAGGCCATCGAAGAAGCGAAAGCTGAAACAGAAAAACCGACACTGATCGAAATCAAAACCATCATCGGCTTTGGTGCTCCTGACGCAGGAACACATAAAGTCCATGGCGCTCCATTGGGAGCGGAAGGCGTTGCTTTCGCGAAAGCCTCTTACGGATGTTCGGACGAAGCTTTCTGCGTACCTGCTGAAGTGACGGCACGATTCAATGAAAAGATGGTCGAAGAAGGCCAACAGGCTGAAGCAGCGTGGACTGCCATGTTCAACGACTATAAAGCAGCTTATCCGGAATTGGCGCAACAATTCGAAGATGCTATCACCGGTAAATTGCCTGAAGGCTGGCAAGACAAGCTGCCGACTTATGAAGTGGGCAGCGCAGCCAAAGCAAGCCGTGTGACCAGTGCGGAATCCATTCAAGCATTGGGTGAAGCCGTACCTTACTTCTGGGGCGGTTCTGCGGACTTATCTTCTTCAAACAACACAATGATCAAGTCGGCAAGCGACTTTGAGCCGGGCAACTATGCCGGCCGCAATATCTGGTACGGTGTGCGTGAGTTCGCGATGGCTGCTATCATGAACGGTATCGTTCTGCATGGTGGAACCAGAACGTATGTAGGGACATTCTTCGTCTTCACGGACTACTTGCGCCCAGCGATGCGTTTGGCTGCCATTTCGCACTTGCCTGGCACTTACGTGATGACGCATGACTCAATCGCGGTCGGCGAAGACGGCCCGACGCATGAGCCAGTGGAACACTTATCCAGCTA
>NZ_FONM01000009.1 GCF_900112935.1 Trichococcus pasteurii | reverse complement strand
GCGTTTGTTTCACCTAACTTTGAATAGCAGGGCTTGGTTTTTCACATCACCTCGTTATTTTGGGCAGTTTCCATAGAATTTTTGGCACTACCTCCACTTTCCTGATCATGTATTATCATAACCTATCTTTTCCGCTATTTACAAGAGCCGCGAGAGATTCAGCCCAAATGAGTATGGGGTGCGAAAATCATCCTTTCGGCCGATAGGTGCTCAATATGCTTTTATGCTAGAATAATAGCATAGGCACAGACAAAGTGAACAGCATGTTATTGAAGGAGGAAAAAATTATGTGGAGCAACATCAAAGATATATTGAAATATACGTTTTCCAGCGTAGTTTGCCTGATTGCATTAGTGGTATTCTTTTTCATATTCGAATTCGATTTCTGGACGTCGATCGCGATGACCATCGGCTTGGGAATCTTCTTGTACTATGTCCAAAACGGCGGAAGGATGCAGTGGTCGCGCAAAACCAAGAGACAAAGGGGAACACTTGGAAAAGTGAGCGCCGACAAAGAAGCCTTCTACCAGTCCAAAGGGATGACCAAGGAACAGATCGCCTATTTCCGCAGCACGATGGATCAAGCCAAAACAACGATCCAGGACATCGAATCCAACCTGCAGCAGCGCTCAAAACTGAAGGCTATCGCGGCACGCAACGATACGGTGGACATTCTGAAGGATTTCTTCAAAAATATCGTCAATCAGCCTAATCGACTGCACGAAGTCGATAAATTCCTGTATACGAATCTCCCCAGCCTGAAAGAGCTGACGGAAAAATACATCGCCATTGATGGCCACGTTTCCAAAACGAAAGAAACATACACAGCCTTGGATAACTGCGCCAGAACGATCGATGATATGAGCCGCCTTATCGGCGAAGATTATGTTCGCTTCATGTCCAACGATATCGAGGATATGGATATCGAGCTGGAACTTGCAAAGCAAGTTTTGAAAAGGGATAATGAAGGAAAAAGCAACGCAAATGCTTTGGACGAAGAGATATAGGGGGAATACTGATGGACCAATTTGATGCTACCGGACAAAATAAACAAACTGACAGCAAGAATGTCAATCAAGAATTGGACGATTTGCTGGCCAATCCTTTTTCAGATCCATTTGCTCAACCAGCAGTGGTTGCTGATGCACCCGAAACCACGGTCGAGGTGACCAACCCAGATCGGCTGATCGATCGTTTACCGGAAGAAAGACAAAAGCAAGCACTGGCATTAGCCGGCCAAATCGACGAAAACAATATGCAAGCCATCATCAGTTATGGCGCTGCAGCTCAAAAGCAACTGGGCGAATTCTCCCATTCGATGTTGGACCATGTTCAGAATCAGGACACCGGCGAGATCGGCGATTCCCTGAACGATCTGATGTATCGCCTCAATGAGGCCAAACCGGAAGACCTCCGGGCAGAAGACAACAATGTCTTCCGCAAAATATTCGGCAAGGTAAAACAATCCGCTTACGAAATGACGGCAAAATACCAGAAGATAGGCGCCCAAATCGATAAGATCGCGATCAAACTGGATAAAGAAAAGAATGGCCTGCTCAATGACAACGTCACGCTGGAGCAGCTTTACCAAAAAAACAAGGATTATTTTGAGGCCTTGAACATCTACATCGCAGCCGGCGAGGTGAAAATGGAGGACCTACAGAAAAATGCGATCCCGAAAGCAATCCAGACTGCCGAAGTTTCCCAAAGCCAAATGGATGTGCAGATCGTCAACGATCTGAAACAATTCCTTGATCGTCTCGAAAAACGCACCCATGACCTGCGCTTGACCAGACAGATGACGATCCAACAAGCGCCACAGATCCGTTTGATCCAAAACACGAACCAGGCATTGGCTGAAAAAATCCAGTCCTCGATCCACACTGCCATCCCGTTATGGAAAAACCAAGTAGCCATCGCCCTTACGCTTCTGCGCCAAAAAGATGCCGTAACGGCGCAAAGGCAAGTTTCTCAGACCACGAATGATCTGATGCGCAAAAACTCTGAAATGCTGAAAATATCAGCCATCGAAACCGCCAAAGAAAACGAACGGGGTGTGATCGATATCGAAACGCTCAAACAGACGCAACAGGATCTGATCGAAACCTTGGAAGAGACGCTGAAGATCCAGCAAGAAGGCCGCATCAAACGCAAAGAGGCCGAAAAAGAGCTGTCTCTGATGGAGAACGATCTGAAAGTCAAACTGTTGAATATCCACCAACAGGAACAACAGCTCCACTGATACTCTTGGGCTGCCTCATTTCGGGGCAGCCCTTCATTTATCCACTTATCCTGATTTTTGTTCTTTTTCAAAACATGAGCATTTCCCGCATCAGAAGGATGATTTCTGCTTTCTGTTTTCAGAAAAGCTCTCATCTCGAGGGCTTATTATTTGTAATGTGACTCATTTTATATATAATAGTAGTATAGTTCATAAGAAATAACTATATTGTTACTGGACTTGTATTTGAAAAAAAGGAGGAAAAGAAAATGGGCTTTATTTGGTCTTTAATTGTCGGTGGTATCTTAGGAGCATTAGCAGGATCGTTTATGGGTAAAGATATCCCCGGTGGCATAATCGGAAATATCGTTGCTGGTTTCGTCGGTTCATGGTTAGGAACAACTTTATTTGGAGCATGGGGTCCTGAAATCGGAGGATTCTATATCGTTCCCGCATTAGTCGGGGCAGTCATCCTGATTTTCATCGTATCCTTCGCTATGAGAAGCATGAAGAAGTAACCCATCCCTATAGAACTAAAGCAGACAGCCGTCTGTTTTCCCATAAAACCGTTGTTCTGCGGTCCTGAAAAGGATCGTCGAAACAACGGTTTTTTTTGCATGTAAAAAGCGCCGCAGAGAAACTCTGGGCGCTTTGAATTCGCTAAGGTTAAAAAGAATAGGATTATAATTTTACAACGTTAGCTGCTTGAGGACCACGGTTGCCGTCAACGATTTCGAATTCAACATCTTGGCCTTCTTCTAAAGTTTTGAAACCTTCGCCTTGGATAGCTGAGAAATGTACGAATACATCGTCTTTTCCTTCAACTTCGATAAATCCAAAACCTTTTTCGCCATTAAACCATTTTACTTTACCTTGTTCCATAATCGTGTAATACCTCCAAAATTTTCATTGGTAAAATGCTAATACAAATAAATACTATCATATTAGTACAAGTTACTAATATAATTATAACGAATATCTCATCCAAATTCAAGAGAAAGTTATGCGCTTTCTTTAAAAAATTAATCCACAATGGAAAGTCTCTGCACTTTCGGCCTAAAATCAACAGAAGCACGCAAGAATGCCGTCAGAAGACGTCCTCTTGCGTGCTCTTTACTTATTATTTACATAACTTTAACGATTTTCTTCCGGGTGGAAAGGTTACGCTTCATCCTGCACGAGCGCTTCCGGATATTCAGATCTTACAATATCTGCACAACGTCCGCAAAGGGTAGTTGCATCCTCGATTGTTCCGACCTCTTCCTTGATGGCACGGCATCTTTCACAGGTTTCCCCATGTGCGTGTTCCACCAAAATGGCAAGATTGTCGAATCTCATCGCTTCAGCTGATGCAGCTGCCAATTCTTTGATGTCAAGCTGCGAAACGATGAATAATTGTTCCAGGTTCGCATCCAGGGACGCGAACAAAGCTTTTGTTTCTTCATCAACGAACAAGGACAGATGCGCTTCAAAAGATTTTCCGATCGTCTTTTCATTACGCGCAACTTCCAATGCTTTCAATGCCGCGTCGCGGATGTCCATGAATTTTTCCCATTGGCCTAAAATTGTTGCTTGGTCTTCACGGACGCTGATTTCCGGCAATTCAGCCAGTTGTGCGTATTGTTCCTCTTCCTTCAGGAAACTCCAGATTTCTTCTGTTGTGTGTGGAATGATCGGTGTCAAAAGTTTAGCCAACTTAACCAGTACTTCGTAAAATACGGTCTGCATGGCGCGTCTTTCCAGATTATCCTCTTTTTCGATGTAGACAACATCTTTCGCAAAATCAAGATAGAATGCCGACAAATCAACCGTACAGAAGTTCATGATTGTTTGGTAGATGGTCGAGAACTCGTACTCCTTATAGGCTGTCACACATGTTTCAACCACCTGATCCAAGCGCGCCATCATGTATTGATCGACACTGCGCAGTTCCTCGTAGGCTACTGCATGTTCCTTCGGTTGGAAATCTTCCGTATTCCCGATCAGGAAACGCATCGTGTTGCGGATCTTGCGGTAAGTTTCGGAAACTTGCTTCAGGATGTCGTCACTGATTCTGACATCGGATTCGTAGTCGACACTGGACACCCATAAACGGATGATGTCTGCGCCCATGTTCTTGACGACTTTTTCCGGCAGGACCGTATTGCCCAATGATTTGCTCATTTTGCGGCCTTCCCCATCCAAAACGAAACCTTGGGAAAGGACTGTTTTGTATGGTGCAACGCCGTTGATCGCAACGCTGGTCGTAATGCTTGAGTTGAACCAACCGCGGTATTGGTCGGAGCCTTCCAAGTACATATCAGCAGGGAATGTCAAATCTTCTCTTGCGCGCAGCACAGCCTCGTGGGAAGATCCGGAATCGAACCAGACATCCATGATGTCCATTTCCTTGGTAAATTCCCCATTCGGGCTGCCTGGGTGTGTGAATCCTTCAGGAAGCAGGTCTTTCGCTTCTCTTTCGAACCACACGTTCGAACCGAATTCGCCGATCAATTTCGCAGCGTGGTCGATCGTTTCCGGTGTGATGACGGGTTCTCCGTTTTCCGCATAGAAAATCGGCAACGGAACGCCCCAAACGCGTTGACGGGAAATGACCCAATCGCCGCGGTCGCGGATCATGTTGAACAAGCGGACTTTACCGGATGGGTGCAGCCACTCTACATTTTCGATTTCATCCAGAATGTCTTGACGGAATTTATCGATGGATGCGAACCATTGCGGCGTTGCGCGATAGATGACTGGTTTCTTTGTGCGCCAGTCATGCGGATAGCTGTGGACGAAGAAGTCCAGTTTCAGCAAAGCGCCTTTTTCAGCCAACAAATCGGTGATCGGTTTATTGGCTTTATCGTAGAATACGCCCTCGAAACCTGGTGCTTCAGCCGTATAGCAACCTTTGTTATCTATCGGCGATAATACTTCCAAACCATATTTTTTGCTGACAAGGTAGTCATCCTCACCATGCCCTGGAGCGGTATGGACTAACCCGGTACCTGCTTCAAGAGTTACATGGTCACCCACCATCACCAAAGACTCGCGATCATAAAACGGATGCTGAACGGTCATGTACTCCAAATCTGAGCCCTTCAGTTCTTGCAGGATTTCCACGGATTCCCATCCGATGGCTTCCTTGACTGTGCCCAATAATTCTTTTGCGACAACAAATTTTCTTCCGTCAGCGGAAACAACCACATAATCGAAATCAGCATTTGCGGAAATGCCTAAGTTTGCCGGCAAAGTCCATGGCGTAGTCGTCCAGATGATGAAGGCTGTATCGTTAGCCAAGAGTCCTTTCCCGTCTTTGACCTGGAAAGCAACATAGATCGAAGGAGACTTCACATCTTTATATTCGATTTCGGCTTCCGCCAGAGAAGATTCACTTGAAGGCGACCAGTAGATCGGTTTCAGGCCTTTATAGATGTAGCCTTTTTCCGCCATTTTTCCAAACACGCGGATTTCGGCTTCTTCATATTTCGGCAACAAGGTCACATAAGGATTTTCCCAATCGCCTGCGATCCCCAATCGTTTGAAGACGGTTCTTTGTCCGTCGATCTGTTTCCATGCATAATCTTCACACAGTTTACGAAAATCGGCCAAGCTCATCGCTTTGCGGTTCACGCCTGTATTCGTTAAGGCTTGTTCGATCGGCAGGCCATGCGTATCCCAACCTGGGACAAACGGGGATCGGAAGCCGGACATGGATTTCGAGCGGACGATGATGTCCTTGCTGATTTTGTTCAAGGCGTGTCCCATGTGGACAGCACCATTGGCGTATGGAGGGCCATCGTGAAGAACAAATGTCGGTTTATCCGCATTTTTTTCTTGACGTTTGACATAAATGTCTTTTTCTTCCCAATCCTTCTGCCATTCCAATTCACGGACAGGCAGGTTGGCTTTCATAGGAAAAGCCGTTTTCCCAAGGTGTAGCGTATCTTTCATTTTCATTGTCGGAAGCTCCCTTATCATTATTTTTTTCTACAAAAAAAGACCCGTCTCCAAAAGGGACGAAGTCTTCGTGGTACCACCCAAATTCAAAGCGACAACGGCCGGAACAGGCTGTCATGCTTCCTCATTCAAACCGTTAACGCTGTTCAGGCGACCTTTTTTACTTATGTTTGTTCAAAAAGATTCTCATGGAGGATCCTTAAAAAAGAGGGACTTATTGGCCTTTCACCATTCGCCAATTCGCTGGAAGTTTCTTTTTTTCGGGTGTTCCATTCTTCAATACATAGATTTTACTTGTTTTCTTCCGGAATTTCAATAGCTTCCAAAGCAGCTTCCGCAAGTTTCTCTTCAGCTCTGGCTTCTTCGGCCAATCTTCCGCCTACTTCGAATTCAGCTGCATCGTCAGAGTTCGCGACCAATTCGTCGATGATGCGTGTCCGGTTGGATAACACTTCATTCAAGGTAGGCGTCGAAACCTGGCCTTCCGGTGAAGCGTTCAACAGGTTATTCCATTCATCATTCATGATGAGGTTCAATTGCGACTCAACCAAAAGTTGCAGCTTCTGCTTGAAGTTGCGGCTTTCCTTGCGGACGCCGTCGGTCTCTTCATTGATTTTTGTCGCTTTCCCTGCCGCTTCATGCAATAAACGGTCCGCACTTTTTTCGGCTTCGAACAGAATGATTTCAGCTTCTTTGCGTGCATTTTCTTTCAGTCTGTCGGCAGCATCCTGCGCCACTACGATCGACTTGTTCAAAGCATCCTGCAAGTTGCTGAAATACTGAAGTTTTTCTTCGGCAAATTTCAATTGTTTTTGCAGGTCTTTATTTTGTTTGATGACTTCTTCAAATTCTTTTGTGACATTATCCAAAAAGTCATTGACTTGTTCTTTATCGTACCCTTTTATTTTGACAGGGAATTCCTTGTGTTGAATATCTAATGGAGTCAAACTCATCTTATACACACCTTTCGTTCTTGTCATTCTTATTTGTACAATACGCCAAATTCGACGCGCCATTTGTCTTTCTTGGATTTCCCTTCTATGGCCCTTATCTGAATCCGGCCATAACCGCGGATGGACACGATATCCAAAAGCCCCAATTCGAAATCGGGACGTTCAAATACCGACCAGTTCAACTTCACTTTTCCGCTGCTCACCAATTCTTTTGCCCGTTGTCTCGATATGTTGTAGATGGCTGCGATCACTGTATCCAACCGCAGCGAGCTGACAGTGTCATGCACAATCGTCCAATCATCGATAGGTGTGATCAGATCAGTATAGGTCCGGCTCTCTAAGCGGACACTGACCTTGCCTATCTTGGTGACCTGAGCATGCACATAGCTTGCTATATTTGACGCCAACAAAAACTGCCAACGCGTGCCATCAGACAGGATATCTCCGAAAAGTTCCCTCTTCATGCCGGTTCCGATCAGCGTTCCCAGTATTTTCCCATGGGTCAGACTGACGAATTTTGATGGGTACACAACTTCAGTAAGCTCCATTTCAAAGTCGCTTTGGGCCGGACTGAAATACTCGGGGCAAATTATTGCCCGCTTGCGCTCCGCCGCTTCATAGCCCCCATAAAATTGGACATGGATTTCACCTTTTTTCCCGACCAGCATCTCAAGGATGTACTGCTGTCTCGGATCCAAGAAATCCGTCAAATACGGTGTATAGGTTTCCTCGGCTTGCGTAATCCAGGATTGGGCACTATCAATGAACGGCTGTTCTTCCTTGCGGAAATGTTGATAAACTTCTTGCATACGAATCCCTCACTTTTTCGTTTGATGAAAAAATGTCCGTCAATTCAGCAATCTGATCAGGAACAGGATAACGACTTGTGCTCCATACTCCACCAAATTCAGGAATAGGATGCCCGCCACTACACTGAAGCTCACCATGCCCACAGATGGGATCAATCTTCTGAATATATCCAGGTAAGGCTCTACAATGCTGGAGATAAAGTAACCGAATTTGGAACTTCTGGCTCCCGGCAACCAACTCATCAATGCGTACACCAGCAAGACAGTCGAATATGCGGATATGCCCCAACGAATAATCTGTAAAAGCCAAATCAATATTTGTGTCATTTTGCTTCCTTTCTAGTAGAACGAACGCTCTTCCTCAAGTGTTTCGGCCAGTGCGCCTTCGACTCCGACTGAAGCAGGGGTGCATAAAAAGATTTCATCACCCACGCGTTGGATTTCTCCCCCGATCGCATATACCGTTCCAGTCAGAAAATCAACGATCCGTTTTGCTTGTTCCGCATCTATCCTTTTGAAATTTAGGAGTACTGCCTGATTCTTCAGTAGATTATCGGCAATCTTCTCCACCTCGGAATAGACTCTGGGCTCCACGACATGTATGCTGGCTTTCTCGGTCATCGCTTGTTGATTCATAGGAATTACCTTTGCTTTCGTAGATCTTTTTTGGGTGCTCCGATAAGACGGGGCCCCTTCTTCATTGCGCTCGGACCTGCGGACTGGAACGACAGTCGATGGTTCATCGACCTCCTCATATCCGTCATCGTCATCTTCAATGACAAAGTACTTTCGGAATATATCTTTCAGACCCATAAGACCCCTCACTTCTTCTTCGTCTATGCTTCTGTTTCAGCAAAGAATGCCGATCCGACACGTACGAAGGTCGCACCTTCGGCAATCGCTATCGGATAATCTTGGCTCATGCCCATGCTCGTCTCCGTGCATGGGGCGTGTGCCAAGTTCAACGCCGCTACTTGCTCTTGCATTATTTTCAGATCCTTAAAACATTGACGCAGCTCCACGTCTGTTGCATCAATGGGCGCCATCGTCATCAAGCCGACAACGAGGATATTTGGAAAGCTCTCCAGACTCTTGATGAAAGGTATTGCCTCGGATGCGGAAAGCCCATGCTTTGAGCTCTCCCCTGTAACATTGACCTGAACGAAGCAAGAAACAGGCTGTTCCGCCCGCTCATTGATTTCCTTTGCCAACGACGGACGATCCAATGCGTGGAAGTAGGCGATGCGATTGATCACCTGCTTCACTTTCCTTGTCTGTAAGGTACCGATGTAATGCCAGATGATGTCTTCTTGCGGAAGGGCTGCTTGCTTTTCGATCAGACCCTCGAGGCGATTTTCTGCAAAGTGGCGGTAGCCCAAGCGGTACAATTCTTCCACTTGCTCTGCAGGTTTTGTCTTCGTGACGGCGACGACCGTCACATCTTCCCGTTTGCGTCCGGCTGTCAAGCAGGCTGCTTCCACAGTTGACTCCACTTTCCGGCAATTTTGTTCAATATTCATGCTTATCTGCGTCTCTTGCGGAAGAAAGGCGGTGTATCCAATGAATCCTCTCCACCGTTTCTGTCTTCTTTATTTTCGTGATAACGTGGATAATTATCTTCTGTTTGTTTCACAGAGTATTCTTCCGGCTCAGGTTGGACCGATTGCGGCGCCTGTTCCCTCACGCTTGTGTCTCTGCGGATATCCCAGTCGCCGAATAGATCTTTGGCTGGTTTTTCCTCTGTTCTTTCAGCCGGAAGTTGTTTTTCTGGGTATGAAACAGGTGTGTTCCCTACTTCTTTACGGCCCTTAAAAGCACTTCCTCCGCGATTAGCGGTTTTTTTTTCATCTTTTTTTTTGTCGTCGATCCCTGTAGCGATTACTGTAACGATAACTTCGTCGCCCAAGTTTTCATTGATGGATGTACCGAAGATGATGTTCACTTCGGATGTTGAAGCTTGTGCTACGATATCACTTGCATCTTGCGCTTCGAACAACGTCAAGTCTGAACCACCCGTGATGTTCAACAGGATCTGCTCAGCGCCATCGATGGAAACTTCCAACAATGGTGAGGAAATAGCTTTTTTGGTTGCTTCAGCCGTACGGTTTTCACCGGACGCGATACCGATACCCATCAAGGCAGAACCTTGATCTTTCATGACTGTTTTCACATCAGCAAAGTCCAAGTTGACGTATCCTGGAGCTGTGATCAGGTCAGAGATCCCTTGAACACCTTGACGCAAGACATTATCTGCTTCACGGAATGCTTCCAGCATAGGAGTCTTTTTGTCCACGATTTCCAATAGGCGATTGTTGGAAATGATAACCAATGTATCAACGTTTGCTTTTAATTCGGCGATCCCTTCAGCTGCATAACGGCCTCTTTTCGGACCTTCAAAAGTGAATGGACGCGTCACAACACCGACAGTCAATGCGCCAAGATCTTTAGCGATTCGGGCTACGATAGGGGCTGCACCAGTACCTGTCCCGCCGCCCATTCCGCATGTGACAAAGATCATATCTGCTCCAGCCAAGGCTTCAGCAATTTGTTGTTCACTCTCTTCTGCAGCTTTGCGGCCTACTTCAGGAATCGAGCCTGCGCCCAATCCTTTCGTCAATTTCGGTCCTAGTTGGATTCTTGTTTCTGCTCTTGATGCATTCAAGGCTTGCGTATCCGTATTGGCCACGATGAATTCCACACCTTGTACGCCCTCTTCGATCATGCGGTTTACCGCATTGCTTCCTGCTCCACCTACACCGATAACTTTAATTTTTGCTCCATCATTCATGCTTGAATCGAATTCCAATTCCATTTCATTTCCTCCTATTTCATACCATTCTTTTTATGTTCAGCGTGATTATTCAAATAAATTACTGAACCAACGTTTTAATTTTCCGACTAAGCTCTCTTCGTAATTTTCCTCATCAGCATAAGTCTCAGTTTCATAGACAGGTTCTTCGATGACTGTCGGTTGTTTGACAGTTTTGGACTGCAAAGGGATCACTTTGCCTGTCGTCTGCACTTTTCCTTTGGCAACACGGTAAATGTCATCCAGTCCAGCCACGTACTTGATCAGGCCGATGCTCGTTGCATAGATTGGATTGCGCATCCCCATCTGCTCTGGAATGTACAGTTTGACGTTGATTTCGAAGATTTCTTTTGCCAAATCGATGACGCCCGGTAAAGCCGCTGCGCCTCCGGTCAGAATGATACCGCCAGGGAGATCGCGCGCTTCCACTTTATCCAAGGCGCGTTTGATGTTTTCGAAGATCTGCACAAGGCGCGCTTCGATGATTTCGGACAGATATTTTTCATCGACTTTTACTGGTTCTTCTTTCCCGATCGTTTCGACGGGGAAGAATTCTTCATCGGACGTGTCCTCAGAAATGGCATAGCCATATTCGCGTTTCACGCGCTCCGCATTTTCCAACGTCGTGTTCAAAATGATGGAAATGTCCTTGGTCACAAGATCGCCACCCTCGGGATCAACAAATGAAAATTTCAATTGATCGTCGTGCATGACGGAAGCGCTTGTTTGGCCGCCCCCCATGTCGATAAGGATGGTCCCGAAATCCCGCTCGCCCTTATTCATGGCTACGCTTGAAATGGCCAATGGCTGCACAACCATATCTTCGATTTGAAGACCTGCTTTTTCTACACAACGTTTGATGTTATGGATGATTGTTTTCGGACCAGTGATCATGCTTGCGTACAATTCAAGACGTACGCCGATCATGCCTCTTGGGTCCCTGATGCCGTCGAACCCATCTACGATGAATTCCTCTGGGATGACGGAAATGATTTCTCTTTCTGGCGGTACGGAACGGACTTTTGCGGCAGCAAAGACGTTCTGGACATCCTTGTCTGTAATTTCCTTGTTTTCGCTTGAGACTGCATACATCCCGTGGCAAGGTTCGATACTGATTTGGTTGCTTGGTATGCCTACGATGACGTTTGATATCTGAATATTCGCTTTTCTTTCAGCTTGACTGACTGCACTGCGGATTGATTCGACCGTTTCATCGATATCAACGATGACGCCACGGCTAAGACCTTTGGAAATTTCATTCCCGACTCCAATAATGTTCATTTGATCTTTCACATATTCTGCGACTACAACTTTTATTGAAGTGGTTCCAATATCTAGACTGACGTATATTCCTGAATTCTTCATGGTTTTATTGAAACCTCCGTTTGACATAATGGCTTGTGTAAACATCCGCATTGTTCCGAAAAAACTGTCGGTTACTGATACGTGATGCCAGAAAGCTATACCTTATCATTTTATCATAATAATTCTTCATTTACGAAGATTTTTACAAATAATTCTATCAGATGGAAGTCTGACAAAAGTTATTCAATCCCTCAACAATGATTGGAATCATTGTTCAAGGATTGACTGCAAGTCAATCCTAATCTCTTTCAACTCATTCGGTTGGAGTGGCGGAATCTGCCGAAGCGGACGTTTCCTCTTCCGTCGCTTGCGCGAAGGGTGTGAAGTAGACACCCACTTCAAGATCGACGGTCCCTTTCGTCTCGCCCAATTGGCTCACGATGTCAGGGTAGTACAGGATCTTCTCGGCAAATGATGGCAAGATCGCCTTCACTTCATTCCCATCATTCATGTATACCGTGATTGCATATGGATTTTCTTCCGTGCCGGTATATTTGATTTCAGAAATGCTGTTCTGGACACTGTCCGTCAATTGCATGTATTGTTCGAGCAGGTCATCCAGATTCTGGTTCATTTCAAAGCTCGTGATGATCGGGTTATTGCCGATCGGGACCTTCAGTTGCGTCTCTGCCACTGTGCCATTCTCCAGAACATTGTAGTAGTAGCCGTCCGAGTAAACATAGGCAATGGTTTCGTGTTCCGTTACATGGATCGTGATATCGTTCATGCCTCGCAGCGTCACTTCCGCTGTTTTGACTTGGGGCAAAGCACTAGTGAGGTACGCATGGATTCTTTCGTCATTCCAGACGACACCCAATGCGGTCAGTTTCCCGGTGATTTGGCTGGCATCGATGATGCTTTGTTCCGGAACAGCTTCGGCGCCTTCCACATAGATGTCCTTGACTTTTCCGTAAGGGGAGATCAAAAAACTGCTGCCGATCACCCCAACCAAGAAAATGCCGTACCAAGCAAAATACCCTGGTTGCTTATCGGTTTTGGTGGATTCAGGAAGATGTTTGCTTGTTTTCAGCTTCGCTTTTTTCTCTACCGGCAAGCCTTGCATGCCTGTGTTTTTTGGGGTTTTCTGCTTTAACTGAGCCTTTTTTTGCCTTTCCAATTCAGCAGTTGCACGCTGCCAGGGAGTCCCTTCCGACGAACTTTTACTCTTCAGCTTCTGCCGGATTTTTCCGAAAACCATCTGGCTCCCCCCCTTTCTCATTTATTCAAAGTCAAGATGACATCGATGATCCGGTCTGATGCATCCGTTATGCCCATCTGTTTGGCTTGGAGAGCCATTTCCTTGCGTACCGTTTCATTGATCATCAGCTTGTCGATGGCTTCAAACAATGATTGTGCCTGCAGGTCTTTCTCGAGAATCATTTCGGCAGCCCCGTTCTTCACTAGGCTTTCGGCATTTTTTTGCTGATGGTTGTTTGTGACATAAGGACTCGGGATCAGGATGCTCGGCAAACCCAAAGCCATCACTTCCGTCAGTGTGGTTGCCCCACTGCGCGATACAATCAAGTCGGTACGCTTGAATAATTTCGGCATATCATGGATGTACGGCACAATCCGGACATTGTCCAAACGGTCCGTCAGCGCGCTGATTTCTTTCTCCACCGCATTGTAGTGGACATCTCCGGTAGCCAGCAGCACTTGATATGGCTTGTTTTTGAAGAACGGGTAGGCGGCCACGAAAGATTCATTCAATTTCCTGGCTCCCCGGCTGCCTCCAAAAATCAAAACGGTCGGCAGCTCTTCCTTCAATCCGTAGTCCTTCAGGTCGGCACTTTCCTTCAATGAGGCTACTTCCTGCGCCCGGGGATTGCCCGTGAACACAATCTTCTCCGGATAGGCGGAGAAGTCACCGCGGGCATCCTCAAAACAAATGCAGATGCGGTCCACGACTCTGCTCAAAAATTTATTTGTGACGCCTGCGACTGAATTTTGCTCGTGGATGATGGTCGGAACGCCCAGTTTGGAGGCCGCATACAGGACGGGGGCGCAAACATAGCCGCCCGTCCCGATTACGACATCCGGCCCGAATTCCTTAATGATTTTCTTCGAGTCAGAAATGCTCTTGATCATCAAGTAGACTGTCTTTAGGTTCTGAAGCGATAGACTCCGGCGCAGCCCTTGGATCTTGACGGATTTGAAGGCGACGCCGGCTTTTGGTACGATTGTGCTTTCCAAACCGCGGTCCGTTCCCACGTAAAGGAATTCACTGTCGGGATATTTTTCTTTGATTCGGTTCATCAGGGCCAACGCCGGGTAGATGTGCCCGCCTGTTCCCCCACCGGATAATACTATTTTCATAAGCACATAGGTTCTCTAGAAAGAACCATCCTCCTCACTCGTGGCTTTGACCAAGGAATGGACAGCATCCGTGAACGTTTTGCCGCGCACTTCAAAATTTTTGTACTGATCCCAGCTCGCGCAGGCCGGAGACAACAGAATCGTGTCACCTTCTTCGCTGTACTGGTAACTGATCGGAACTGCACTTGCGACATTGTCAGTCATCACGATTTCTTTGATGCCGGCTTTCTCGCCTGCATCCTTCAATTTTTCGGCAGTTTCCCCGAAGACGATCAACGTCTTCACATTTTCAAGAAAGGGGACGAGCTCATCGAAGGTATTCCCACGGTCCAGTCCGCCTGCCAACAGGACGACCGGAGTCCGGAAGCTGCTCAGAGCTGTTTTGGTTGCGAGAATATTCGTTGCTTTCGAATCGTTGTAGAATTTCCTTCCGTTCAGATCGGCTACAAATTGGATCCGGTGCTCGACACCGTAAAAGAGATGGAAAGCTGATACGATAGACTCATTGGCTACACTGGACAGTTTCGCTACAGCGATCGCGGCCAGCGCGTTTTCGATATTGTGTTCGCCAGGAACCCTCAAGTCGGAAATATCCATCACTTTTTCGCCCTTGAAATACAGCGAACCTTCTGATGCATAGGCTCCATCCTTCAGAATCTGTGTGCGCGAAAAAGGCACGATTTGTGCTTTTGAATATTGGGACATTTCACGCAATTCCGGCTGATCCCAATTCAAAACGAGATGATCGACGGCTGTTTGGTTCTCGGTTATGCGCCACTTCGCTTTGACATATTCTTCGCGGTCGCCGTGATAATCCAGATGCGCTTCCGTGATGTTCGTGATGACGGCAATGGCAGGTCGCATCGCCTCGATCCCCATCAATTGGAAACTCGACAATTCCATCACGACATCGTCGTCTGCAGTCGCTACACGCGCCACTGCCGATGCAGGTACGCCGATGTTGCCGGCTTTGTAGGCTTTCCCTATTTTTCTGCCCGCATTCAACAGTTCCGTAATCATCGTCGTGGTCGTGGTCTTTCCGTTCGTGCCTGTCACGCCGATCAGTCGGCCTTCGAGGATTTCCGCTGCCAATTCTACCTCGGTCAATACGGGAATGCCTAATTCAAGTGCACGTTTGACCATCGGATTGTTGTACGGGATGCCCGGATTCTTGACCATGAACGAAAAAGATTCGTCCAGCAGCTCAATCGGATGTGAGCCGGCGATCACTTTGATGCCGGATGAAATCAACTCCTTTGCATCCGGATTGTCGTTCAATTCCTTTGCGTCATTGACTGTGACCATTGCGCCGAGTTCCAGGAGCAGTTTGGCCGCATTCATTCCGCTGAGCGCCAAGCCCAGTACCAATACTTTTTTATTTTCGAATCGATTATTTGTTTTCATGTGTTTCTCTCCCTTCACTTAGACGAGCAGCCACAAGGCTAAGATTGCAGAAACCAAACCAACCGCCCAGAAAGTCAGGACGACGCGCCATTCGCTCCACCCGCTCATTTCGAAGTGGTGGTGGATCGGAGACATCTTGAAGATGCGTTTGCCGCGTAACTTGAAGGAACCGACCTGCAGCATGACGCTGGCCGTTTCGATGACGAAAACAAGACCGATCAGCAGCAAGGACCATTCCAGATGCAACGCCAACGAAACAACGGCGAGTCCTGCACCCAACGCCAATGAGCCGACGTCGCCCATAAAGATCTTCGCCGGTTTTTTATTGAAAAAGAAGAAGCCGATAAGACCGCCCACAATCGCGATGCAAAACAGCAATACTTCCAGTTGTCCCTGACGGTATGCCAGTATGCCGTATGCAGTGTAGGCGATGCCTGCCGTGCCGGCGACCAATCCGTCCAATCCATCGGTCAAGTTAACCGCATTCGAAAAACCGGTGATCCAGATGATCGTGAAGGCAGCAAACACCAACCAGTTGTGGATTTGTCCAAAGAAAGGGATCGAGATCAAAGGATCCGAACCCGACAAGAAGAACAGTGCAACGAAGACGAAAGACCCTACCAATTGCGAAATGAACTTTTGCTTGGAGGTCAGTCCTTCATTTTGTTTTTTGAATATTTTCAGGAAATCATCCAAAAAACCGATAGCTGCAAAAAACAACAGCACGAACAGCAACATAGCCAGTTTAACGGTGAGGACATCCTTCCAGATTGCTGTCCCGATAACGGTAAGGATCGCAGCGATGATGAACACGACTCCTCCCATCGTCGGTGTGCCGCTTTTGACTTGATGCCACTTCGGTCCTTCTTCCCTGGTGACCTGTCCGAATTGTTTCACTTTAAAATAGCCGATGAAGATTGGCATCATGCTGATTGTGATGGCGAAGCTGATCGATAAAGGCAACAGCATTTCTGTCCAATGCATATGATTTCCTCCTAATAGGTGTTTTACATTTTTGATTTATTGATTGTGAGTGTTGGATCCGAACGCTTATTCCAAAATGATCTTGACTTCCGTGGCAGCGTTCAGGATGGAGCCCGTCTCGAGACTCTGGAAAACCACATAGCCTTCCCCTTCAAAAGTAAAGTTGATGCCTGCGATTTCTGCTACTTTCATGACATCGTCTTTTGACCAACCGTAGACATCAGGCATCGTCATCGCACCTTCTGTCATGAGGATCGTCTTCTGGTTCGTGATTGTCTGTGTCCCGGCGTATGGGTATTGTTGGACGATCCGGCCGCCGCTGCCGATGATTGCTGTATCATTATAGCCGACAGCAGTCAGGGCCGCCAAAGCCTCATCTTTGGACAAATTTGTAACTTCCGGCATCGAGGTTTGATTGATATCCCCGGTGACTTCCGTATTCAGGTTGTCATATTCGATTGCCCTTGTCATGAATGGGTTGAATATTTCCGACAGGTACTTTGAGCCATTCAGGCTGTCCAAGTTTGCAGGCCGTTTCATTGTCAAATACAGGATGTAGCTGGGATCATCCGCCGGCGCGAATCCGACTACCGAGTAAAGATAATTGGAATAGCCAGTGTAATATTCGCCAGTTGTGGAATTAACCACTTCCGCCGTACCCGTTTTGGCAGCGATCTCTGTTCCTTCGACCTGGTAAGCCTGACCGGATCCATTCTCGTTATAGACGACTTCTTTCAGGTAGGTCAGGACCGTTTGGGCGGTTTCCGCCGTAATCGGAGATCCCGCTTCTTGCGGCTCGACAACGGTGACCTCACCCGTATTCGGATCTTCTGTGCGATCCAGATAGTTCAGTTTCATCATGGTGCCTTCATTTGCGATTGCTGTAAAAGCTTGCATCAGTTGGAAAGGCGTAACCGTCACCCCTTGTCCGAATGCCGTATTCGCCTTTTCCAGCGGATAAGTATAGCTGTAATTCCCCGTTGCTTCATTTTCAAGTCCTGAATCGGTTGATTGGCCGATACCGAATGCCTTCATGTAGGATTCCCACACGTCGTAACCCATCGCTTGCACCAGCTTCACGAAGGCCACGTTACTTGAGCGGGCCAACCCTTCAAGATAGGTGATATTGCCCCAACCATCCTTATTGTAGTCACGGATGGTTCCGCCTTCCACTTCCACACTTCCGGAAGCGTAGGTCGCAAACGGGCTGAATACCCCCTCGTTCACGGCCGCCGCCAAAGTCAAAATTTTGAAAGTGGAACCCGGTTCATAGGTATCCTCCACCAACAGATTCTGCCATTGCGCATCGATGCCCTCTTTGGTCGTGGCGTTGAATGTGGGCCGCTGGGAAGCCGCAAGGATTGCGCCGGTTTCCGGATCGACCAACATCGCTGTCATCGATTCCGGTTCAGCCTCTGCATACACTTGCGACATCAGGCTTTCCAGATAGATCTGCAGGCGACTGTCCAGCGTCAGGTAAAGATCATCGCCTTCGACAGGCTCCTCTTCCTGGATCTGCGTGCCTGGAATCAGGTAGCCGTTGGAGTCCTCTTGATAGGTGACTTCACCATCGCTGCCGTCCAAATCATCATCATACAGGGATTCTATCCCCATCATACCGACCAGTTTCTTTTCTTCGTTTGTGTCTGCTTCCTCATCGCTGGCTGAACTTTGCGCAAAGCCGACAAGATGGGAAGCAAAAATCCCATTCGGATAAAGCCTTGAAGGTGTTTCCTCGAACGTGATCCCCGGAAGTCCCTCCGCTTCAATGCTGGATTTAGTCGCATAATTCAGGTTGGTTCCTGCGCTTCCGAATTCGACTTGCTTCAAATCCTCTTGGTTCAGGATGGTCAGAATCTCTTCTTTGCTCATGCTGATGTATTGCGCCAGAGCTTCAGCTGTTTTTTCCTTGTCGACGATATGATTCGGATTTTCTGTATCCTCACTCCATTCATCGGTCAAAACGGCCACTAACGAATAAGAAGTAGCATCCAAGGCAATGGGATTACCACCTATGTCATAGATGGTACCTCTTTTTGCGGCAAGGATACTACTTCTGGTATATAAGTTATTAACATGCTCGCTTAGATTCTCGCCATTTACCTTCTTGGTGATCATGATCATAGAAAAACGAAAAATAAATACAAGAAATAGTAAACCTGTCAAACCAACCATGATGCGAGTCATTTTTTTTCGGTTATTTTGTGGATTAGCTGTTTTTTTCATCGCGTAACATTCCTAACGTTTGCTTCATTCATTTCCAGACCAAGTTCTTTCGCTATCTCGATGATGCGGTCGTATCTTGAAAGCTCTTGGACTTCTTGCTCCAAGTTTTGATTTTCCAGACCGATCGCAACGCTATCATTTTGTAAGTCCTGCAACGCTCTGTTCTGATTGGAGAGGGTCACTTGTGTAGCCAGAGATAGCAGCAATACGACCAAAGCACTCAAGATAGTGATGGTGATGGCAAATTTTTCAATTTTTACATATTTATCTCTAACGGCTTTGTAGCCTTTCGGTTCAGGCTGGCCTTTTTTAGGTTCTGTCAATTCTTTTGGCAGCGTCGGTTCTGCAATCGCCGCCCTATATTCAGGTAATGCCACTTAATCCTCTCCTTCCCCGCAATAAATTGTGCAGCTACGGCATAATTTATTGGTTCCGACTGATGATCTTTAGTTACAGAGCTGCTGTGCTCCTGTTATTTCTTGACTCTTTCGATGACACGCAATTTTGCACTTTGGGAGCGCGAATTTTCACTCAATTCCGCTTCATTGGGCAAGATTGGTTTTCGGCTGATCAGCTTGTAGTCCGCTTCATATTCCTCGGGAAGAATAGGCAACAAAGGTAAAGTTTCCTCTTTCGAGCTGGCTTCTTTGAAAAGGACTTTAACGATCCGGTCCTCCAAGGACTGGAAGGAAATGACGCTCATGCGCCCTCCTACGTTCAGCATCTTCAAGCCATCCTCTATCGAATCTTCAATAGCGGACAATTCGTCGTTGACGGCGATGCGCAAAGCTTGAAAAATGCGCTTAGCCGGGTGCCCGCCTTTTCTTCTGGCCGGTGCCGGGATGCAGTCTTTGATGATTTCGACCAGTTCACCGGTCGTCTCAATCGGTTGGGTTTCTCTGATGTTTTCGATTTTTCGGGCAATCTGTTTTGAAAATTTCTCTTCACCATAGCGATAAAAAATCTTCACTAATTCAGCAAAAGGCCACTCGTTCACAATGACGCGGGCCGTCAGTTCCTGCTCTTGGTCCATGCGCATGTCGAGAGGTGCATCATAGCGGTAACTGAACCCTCGTTCAGCTTGGTCCAATTGTGGGGAAGACACTCCCAAATCGTACAGGATGCCGTCTACGCCATAAACGCCACGGTTTTCCAGTTCTTCTTTGATATTCCGAAAATTAGCCTTGATGAGTGTCACCATGCCCTTTTCGATATAAGTCCCCAACATCGCTTCAGCATTTTCGATAGCGATACGGTCCTGGTCAAAGGCATACAGATGCCCATTCTCATTTAGTTTTGATAAAATCACGCTGCTATGTCCGGCACCACCTAAAGTGCAATCGACATAGATGCCATCCGGTTTGATGTTCAAACCATCGATGGACTCCTTTAACAACACGCTATAATGTTCAAATTTTTCCATTTCTGCACCTACAATCCAAAGTCAATCATCGTTTCAGCAATATCTTCGAAGTTTTCGGCAGCCTCATCAGCAAATTCTTCCCACTTCTCATTGCTCCATATTTCAATACGGTCGGCTACTCCGACAATACGACATTCTTTTTCAATTTTCGCATAATCCAATAATGTTTGAGGGATATTGATGCGCCCTTGTTTATCCAATTCAGCTTCCATAGCGGCTGAATAGAAGAAACGGGTAAAAGCACGCGCATCTTTTTTGGCAAGGGGCAGCTGTTTTAATTTTTCCTGGAGCAGCTCCCATTGGCTTAACGGATAGCCGAACAAACAGCCGTCCAATCCACGGGTGATGATGAACGTATCGCCTAATTCCTCACGAAATTTTGCGGGCATTATCAATCTGCCTTTAGCATCTATATTGTGTTTGAATTCGCCCATCAACATAAAGACACTCGCCCCCACCTTCAAATATGTTTTCAGTCTACCACATCCCCCCACTTTCTACCACATTTTCCCGAACAATTCATAAAAAAAACAAATTGATTTCGATTATTTATCGAAATCAATTTGTTTTCAGTTATCATCTATCTTTTTGTCTGGCTCAAGGATGGGACATCACAAGCACCAAGCAGAATAAGCTCGGTTCCGATCAGCTGCTTTTGACAAATTTATTGAAAGTGGGGATTTCTCCCAAAAAATCATTTTGTTTGCGGAGCCGAATTCCGCTTGTTTTCGGACTTATGCAACTGGATGGCCGTTTCGTAAGCGCTCCTCAATTCAGAACCGATGCAGCTGAGATCCTTCTGGCGGATACGCTCCTGTCCTGCGGCCTTCAGAGAAGGCAGGTCGCCTTCCAAAATGCCGCTGATCAACCTTCGGAAATCGTCATTCGTCTTGCCTTTGTAGACATGCTTGCCATCGACCAAGTCATCCTCATAAATCGGTATATCCCGGATCAGGATCTCCTGTCCCATGGCGAGTGCCTCCAGAAGAACGATTCCTTCCGTTTCCTCGTAAGTTGGGAAGAAAAACAAATCAGCACCACAGTATGCGTTCCTGAGCTCATCAGGAGTCACATAACCGGCAAATTGCAGATTGGGTAATTTTGTCTCCACGGCTTCACGGATTTCCCGCGGAACTTGGTGGAGGTTCAAGTACCCGAACCAGATGAACTGGTAAGCAGGCATCGCTTTGGCTAAGGCGACAAAATCAAGGATGCCTTTCCGTTTGATGTAAAGGCCTACAGACATGACGACTTTGTCCGCTGCCTTATACCCGTACTTCTGTCGGAAAGACGCACCCATCTCCGCAGTCGCTTGGTAAAACGACAAATCGATTCCGTTCGAAATCGGTATGATCGGCTGTTCCAAACCTGCCTGCTGCAGCAATTGCTTGGAATAAGGGGTAGGCGTCAAGACCACATCGCCATGGCTGTAGCAGTGCAGAATCCACTTGCTGAACAGCGGTGCAACCGCATTGGAGAAGATAAAGGAATTCCGGAAGTCCTCCTTTGTGGAGTGGGCATGATAAACGATTGGTTTCCCCTGCTTTTTGACTTTATGCAACAAACGATAGGACTGCCCGAAGTAGGTATTGATGTGCATCAGATCAAAATCATCTCTGTAGTCTGTCGTAAAAGATATCCCTTCCAGTGCGAGCGCTTTTTTCTGGTGCTCGATTGCTCTGCCTAAACCGGATTTCCCGATGTATTTCATGCCTTCAGAGTACAATAATACTTTCATGATTTCGTGCCACCTCGTTCTTCAATTTTCGGACTATCCTCTTATGAGGAAATAAATGCGCAACAGCACCAACATGTAATAAAAAAGCAGCGCCATCAAAAACAGTATTTTTATGAAATAACGATAAAACCGCTTCGGCTGGTGGACCTTTCTGCGTTTGTCGAAATACAGCGTCTGCAGCAGGCCGACGACGCAGGCCGCCAGCAAAAAATGCGGCAACAGCGAAAAAGTCAGACTGTAGACACTCAGCAGATGGATGCCTACGAACAAAAACGGCAAGACGACATCCGCAACCGTCAGTTGGATAATTTGTTTGTACCTGAGATACGGCCTAAAATATTTATTGATCAGAATGATTTCTAAAATCGGAAAAACATACAAAAGAATTTCAAAATAATGGAAGTTTTGCATTCCAACGCTCCTTTACGAAAATATGGCGTCCATGCCGCATAAACACATTTTACCTCATTCCGGAAAATTATGCCTCCTGAAAAATGAAAACAAAAAAAGCCAGCAGAAAATTCATTCTGCTGACTGGAATTGCGGATGGCATTTCATGATTAGCTTTGTTTTTCGATAATTACTTCTCCATCATATTGTCCGCATGATGCGCAAACGTGGTGGCTCTTTTTCAATTCGCCACAGTTAGGGCATGCGTTCAAGCCTGGAATCGATAACTTGAAGTGCGTACGTCTTTTTGCTTTTCTCGCTTTAGATGTTCTTCTTTTAGGTACTGCCATTTCCTTACACCTCCCTGTATTAATCGCTGTATTTATTTAAAAAATCAGCGTCAAAAATTTCACTCTGTTTTTTCTTCGTCTTCTAACAGGGCCTTCAGACCAGCTAATCGCGGATCGATCTGATCGGTTTTTTCCTCTTGTCTCTTTCTTGCGAAAGATTCTTCGGAAACAACTTCCCATTCAGCGCCACTAGGCATTTCCTCAGACACCATCTCTTCCGGCGTGAAGACTTGTAGAGGCAGATTCAGCAGAATGTTGTCCTCGATAGCGGGGACCAGATTCACTTCATCGCCTTCAAGCGGCAGCACGACTTCCGCAGGTTTATCCTGCTCGAGATAGAGTGATTCACTTTCAGTGTACACTTCTTCGATTGCTATTTGCAAGGGTACATCAACTAATTCCAACGACCTTGACGAAGGCAGGGTAATCGTTAAATCGATTCGGAAATTGGCAAGCACAGAATGATTTTCGTATAATAAGAAACCTTCCGCCTTAATCGGCGACACTGCCTGGATTTCATTATTTCTTTGCATCAATGAACTTTCCCGGTCTATCGTCCGAGAGAAATAGTACGGTTCACCACGATGTTCTTGTAATTCTTTTAATGGCCACTTCATTTCCATCACCCCTAAAATAACAAATTGAATTATACTAGTGAAAAAAACCTTTGTCAATGTATTTTCCTTTACATCCAAAAAGGAAAACGTTTTTTTACGCTTTTAATTCTTTGGCCAACGCAATCGTTTTGTCCAAAAGCACCTTTTCCGCGTCGACGACCGGATAGCGTTGTTCTTCGTCCTCACTGTTCATCAACGAAACTTCCGTGCAACCCAACAGCACAATGTCCGCACCGCAATTTTTGAAATCTTCCAAAATTTCGTAATACAAAGGGAAAAATAAATGCGATCTCTCTTTGATGTAATAATAAATCATTTTATTGATCTTGTCTTGTAATTCTCTGTCCGGCAATACCACTTGGTAGCCTTTCTCAATAAGTCGATTTTCGTAGATGCGGCTCTGATGCGTTCCCTCTGTGGCAAATAATCCGACTTTTTTTGCGCCCTCATAATGTTCCGCAATATAGTCGACCGTAAGATCGATCATATTCAAAATCGGAATATCCGTTTCCTTTTGAATATCATCGAAGAAATAATGGATAGTATTGCAGGGCATGATGATGAATTCCGGCTGAAGAAGATTCAACATATGAACATCTTCTATCACTGCTTCCACTGGATTCGGTTTGGTCGGATCCAAAATATATTCCGTACGATCTGGAATATCAGCGTGATTCATCAGAATGTAATTGAAATAATCCTGGTCGTTTTCGGGGAAATGACGCTTATTCATTTCAACAAGAAAGTTGGTCGTCGCCAGCGTTCCCATTCCTCCAAGAATACCAAAAAATTTTTTCATACTTTCTCATCCCTCGTTTCCCGTTTGTTTCTTGATTCAGCTCATTCCTCTGGCGGATGCTCTCTGAATTTTTTGTAATAATTGAATTTGGAAGCCAACACATAGAATTTTCTTTTTGGGCTGACTTCAAAAGGCGCATCCAAAGGGTGCACTACTTTCCCATCCTTGTACAGCTCTTTTACTTTTTTCCTCAACACGTCGGACTCGATGTATTTCAGCAAAAGATTTTTTGGTGTCATAGTGAATAAGGCTTCATTCGTGTTGATGGTCACCCCAAGTTTTTTCTTGGCGATGTAATCTTCAACATAGTATTTCGCGACATTATTCCCGCTGGCGGTAACATAATAGTTGCTGACGCCAAGACGCCCGTTCAATTCAAAGAAAACATAGTCATCTTTGCGCTTATCGTACTTCACGTCAAAATTGGAGAAACCATAAAACTCGGTTTCCGCAATCAACTTTTGAACGGAAGCAACAATCTTCTGCTCTTCCCTGGCCCAGATCGTCAGGTGGTTTCCGATGGCGGATGGCGTATGGTCTTCCAGGAGGATGTGCCCGAACGCAATCAGCTTGATTTCCTTGTCCCGAGGCGATGTGTAGACCGTTACGACGCCAAGATAAGTATCATCGCCGGGCACGTATTCCTGCAGGATCAGGTTGTCCGTATAGCCGTTGTCACGCACTAAATGGTAGATGCGTTCAAGATCTTTCTCATCCCGTCCGATGAAGACTTTTTCTTTGCCTTCAAAATGAAGCCCCTGGTACATGATGGCATTCGAAGGCTTAATGATGATCGGAAATTCAAACGGCAAATCAAGTGAAAATTCATCCATGACTAGAGTCTTCGGATATGGAACGCCTGCTTTTTCACAGATGGCGTAAAAACTTTCCTTATTGGTCGCCCGCAGGAAAACGGGTTCATCCACGTACGGAATGATCCAATCATCACCGAAGCGGTTTTTCGTTCGGATCAGCAGTTCCGCATAGCGATCGTCTGCCCCGAAGATGATTTTTTTCATATTCGGATAGTCGCGGCCGATTTGTTGGATGGTTTCAAAAAAATGATCCAGGTCATCGATTCCCGGTTGGATGTAATGCTTGATGATGCGGGAATTGCCGATAGGACCTATGATCATCGGGCTGATGATATTCGTTTTAACTTGGTACGCTTCATAGAAAGCTCTCGCCAAACTATAGGCTCCTCTGTTCCCCCCTACGATTACGGGAACGAAACTGACGGAGTTGGCTTCTTCGCTCATTTGATTGTCCTCCTTAGTGCCTAAAACCGAATATTAAAGGCTCTAGCATCTATTAACCTATCCATTATATTTCTTTGGTTGTGGCCCGTCAAACGCTTCTTGCGATTTTTCATTAAAGTTTTCATTAAATTCCGGAAACGTCTTATTTCGGATTCTGCAGACCGTTTCGGATATAAACGGGCGAGCGGGTGAAATTTTGCTCTTCCAAAACCTGTACGGCGCCCAATCGATAGATGCGGTCACTCCGGATTTCCAGTTTCAGATCCGCCGTATGTGGTTCACGCACTTTCGTGACGATCGGGATTTCCGTGTTTTTTTTCAATTGATTCAGATAGCGTCTTCCGGCTTCCGTAAATCCGAGTAACCGGATGGCATCCGCTTTTTCCTGGAAGGAATGCGCTTCTTCCTTGGTAATACCCAACAAAATATAGGTGCAGACACGCTGCAGCCTGGCCCATGTCCAACGCTTGGTCTTCATGCGCTGAATGAAAGCCATAAAATCAGGTGCATCCTCGGCTTCCTTTTTCAGCCTGTATTCCAGGCCCTCTTCAACTTGATAGATGTTCCGGAGTTCCGCATGCGAAAGCAACATAAGCTGATACTGCAGCATCGACCAGTAAGGTTCCCACTCAAGCAGAGGACGCCTCTCCAGCGCCTCTAACGTCTCTTCCGGCACAAACCTGCCCATGCCATTCCCTTCGCTTTGCTTTCCGTGGTGGAGCGCCCATTCGCGAATGGCGGTCCCACTTGCAAATTCTTGTCCGAAAGAATCGCTGTCGTTGTGTCCGGCGCCTCTCCTGAGCACGATGGCCGTTTCCATCGGTTCGGGGAATTGTTCATTTTCTTTGACATAAGCCAACCCGAGCTGATTGTTGGGTGTTGAAAAGGAAATGGCAGAACCTTGTGGGCGCAGGACCTCGGCAATGGCCGTTTCCAATTGCGCAGCATAGGTTCTGCCATCATTTCGGTAAGTCTGAAAAATCCGATCGATTTCCGATCCGTGTTCGCGCAATAAGCGGCTGTGCGAAATGAAATCTTCCGCTGTTCCTTCTTCAGCCCCGAATGCAAAAGCATCGCACTGCATCGCCTGCAACAAGCGGATGCCTGCCTTTGCGAACAGATCCGCGGCCTGCACACTCCCCAATACGGGCATCTCCACAACAATATCCGCGCCGTTCCGCAATGCGATTTCCGCACGCGTCCATTTATCCAACAGAGCGGGCGCACCCCTTTGGACAAAATTGCCGCTCATTGCGACAACCATGACATCGCTTTGGGTCATCCGCTTGGCTTCCGACAATTGATAGCGGTGTCCGTTGTGGAAAGGATTATATTCTGCGATTACTCCACAGGCTTTCATCGAAGCGCCCCCTTTGATTCATTTATGATTGCGCGGATTTTTGCCTCGGCTTGCTTAAGCTTTTTTGCAGGCAAAAAACCAGCGCGGACTGTCATCGCGCACTTCAGACTCACCGAATTCCGCAGTAGCCGTCACATCGACAAATCCGGCCGCTTCAAGCAGCCGCTTATAGACTTCCAACGGATACGTGCGTTCGCGATGGTATTCCGAATAGCGTTCAAACAATTCCGGATTCTTCTGGGATCCAACGAAGAAAGTCAAATCATGCTCGACACTGTTCGTGGCATCGCCGGCAAAACTTTCCCAGAGGAAGGCTCCTTCTTCATCCTGGTAGATGTACTGATATCCCGGAAAAACGTTGTTCACTTGATGCATCGAGTGGACGTCGAACAAAAAAATACCGCCGGGACCGAGATTCCGGATGACGCTTTGAAAGACTTCAGCCACTTCAGCTTCTTCAGACATGTAGCAAAGTGAATCAGAGAAGCACGTCACCACATCAAAATCCCCCATCGGCTCCAAGGAACGCATGTCCCCCACGGCCAAAGAAAGCGTGACGCCTTCTTCCTGCATGCGATTGTAAGCAAGCGAAAGCATTTCGTCGGATAGGTCGACCCCTGTTACCTGATGACCCTTTTTCGCCAACTCCACTGCAATCTTCCCTGTCCCGCAAGCCAGTTCCATGATGTTAAGACCGGATTTCCCGGCTGTATATTTTTCAACATAAAGAAGCCAGCTGTCGTAGACAGACTGGTCCATTATTTCATCATAGTAATGGGCAAAGATGTCGTAGCTCATTGCTCAGTGACCATCCCTGAGATGTCGACCATAGGCGCATCGCTCCATAATTTTTCGATGTTGTAATAGCCGCGTTCCTCATGGTTGAATACATGCACGATGACGTCGTTCAGATCGATCAATGTCCACTTGCCTGAATCTTTGCCTTCAACGTTTTTGATTTCGCCTTTGTTTTTGTGCACGTTCTCCACGATCGCTTCAACGATTGCAGCGACTTGCTTTTCATTACGGCCGTTCATGACGACAAAGTAATCACCGATCGATGTCAACCCGCGTACATCCAATGCCATGATATCCTGAGCCAATTTGTCATCTGCAGCTTTAACCACTACTTCCAATAATTCTTCACTTGTTAATTTCATTATGATTTCCCCACTTTTCTTTGGATCCAACTGTTGTAGACATAGATCGTGCCGGGATAAATCGGCAGTTCTTTCTTCACCAGATGGATGATTGTTTTTTCTATTTTAAAATAAGCTGCCTCATCCAGGCTGATTCCCGCCAGTCTTCTGGCTTCATCAACACCCTTGAACGTGCGGCCTGATTCGATGTAATCGGCTATGAACAGGACTTTCCCGATCAGGCTCATCGTCTCGCCGCCGATTGTATGCTGGCGGATCGCGTCAAGGATAGCCTCATCCGTGATCCCGAATACCGTTTCCGCATAATAAGCGCCGACAGGCCCATGCATGATTTCGCTGCCGTAACCGGTCATTTCACTGTCCATCCCTTGGGACAGGACGATTTCCTTCATGATTTTTGCATCATGCTCTTTGGAAAAGTCGTGTAGGAGAGCGGCCAACGAGCACGCTTCCACGGATGCACCATATTTTTCCGCCAATTCGATGGAACAGGCTTCAACCCGCAGCACATGTTGGAACCGCGATGGCTTCATCTGTTTTTCCACTTCCGCCAAAATCGCTTTCCGCGTCCAATCTGTATAGCTTCCTGTGTATGCAAGATCAGTCTTCGTCATCGAGATAGAGTCCTTCTTTCAAAATGTAATCTTTGACATCCTCTTTAACCAAATAACGGATTGAGCGGCCGGTTTTGACCATCTTGCGGATTTCAGTCGAGCTGATGTCGATCAACGGCGCATCGACCCAGATGATCGGATAGATGCTTTCCCTTCCGTATCCTGGCCTGGCGACGCCTACGAACTGCACAAGTTGCACCAATTCATCGATGTTTTTCCACTTCGGCAAGTATTCAACCATGTCCCCGCCGATGATGAAATAATAATCGGTATCCGGATGCATGGCCGTCAATAATTTCATCGTATCGATCGTAAAGCTTTTGCCGCCCCGCGCCAACTCGATGGTTTCGATATCGAACAACGGATTGCCCGAAATGGACAGCCGCACCATCGTCTCGCGATGCTTCGCCGAAATCGACTCTTTTTCATCGATATGAGGAGGTTCGGCATCGGGCATGAAATATATCTTATCCAAGCCGAGTTGTTCCCCAACCTGCTGCGCGACGATCAGATGGCCTAAATGCGGCGGACTGAAGGTCCCGCCCATGATGCCGATGCGTTTCCGGTCCTGGAATGCGATCTGCGTCTCGACCTCTGTTTCTTCTATAATCATATAATCCGTTTGTCCGATCAAATTTAAAGTTGTGATCAATTTTTTCTCACCTCAATAAAATATGGATTGGCCTGCCTTTAGATTTTTTCAACGACAGTCGAATAACGACGGTTCTTTTCTTTAGAGGACGGTTTGAACAACACCAGCGTGCGGCCGATCTGTTGGACGACGATCGCTTGCAGTTTTTCTTCGATCGTTGCAGCGACATCTTCCGTTTCCTCATCCGTGTTCTGCAGAAGAGCGATCTTCAGCAGTTCCCTTTTTTCCAATGCTTCCCCGATTTGGTAAAGCATCTCTTCGTTCAATCCACCTTTACCAACTTGGAAGAGCGGATTCATATGGTGCGCTTCTTTTTTCAAATATTGTTTTTGTTTGCCTCTTAATTCCATTTGACACCTCAGTCTTATTATTCTAAGAAAATATATTTTTTTCAAAAGTGCATCACCGTTGGTGTTTTATTTATTCCCAAAGTAATTCTGCACCTCATATGATGGCTAGCGATCCAAGCCTGCCTCTCGGAAATTAGATAAATCTGACCCATTGCGCTCTACGATGCTCATTCAGGGGCAGATTTCCTAAATTTCTTTCGAGGCAGAGCGGGCTTGTACCGCTTTTCTACTTAAATGATCGGTTTGCGCATTACTGCATCTACGCCTTGCGGTACCCATGCTGCGACTTTGCCTGGTTTGCGGACAGTGATCCATCCCAATCCGGAAAATACGATATCAGACGGTACTTTGACATTGAATTCACGTCTGACCAACGGCGGGAAATTTTCCGCGTCTTCCGCAGACGGCGGTTGCAGCAAGCCACCCAGATGTTTTTCATAGAATTCATCCGCTTTTTCCAATTTGGTGCGGTGAATTTTCAAGTCATTTGCGAAATAGCAAGTGAAGGACGATTTTTCCCCACTGATGAAATCAAAACGCGATGCCCCGCCCAAGAACAGCGTCTGTTCCGGGTTCAACTGATAAGTGATCGGTTTGATTTCGTGTTGCGGCGCTACGAGCTTCAATTCTTTCGGGCTCAGGACATGCGCCATTTGATGGTGATGGATGATTCCCGGCGTATCGATGAGGAAATGCCCATCGTCCAACGGAATACGGATCTGATCCAAAGTGGTGCCCGGGAATTGGGAAGTCGTGATGACATCTTCCTTGTTGCCAGTAGCGGCCCGGATGATCTGGTTCATGACAGTGGATTTACCTACGTTCGTAACCCCTACGACATAAACATCTTTGCCATCCCGCAGCTCCTCGATGGTTTCCAACAGTTCATCGATGGACGTCGCTTTCTTGCCGCTTACCAGCACGACGTCAACCGGACGCAAGCCTACAGACTGCACTTGCTCCGTCAACCATTGCTTCACACGGGACAATTTGACCGACTTCGGCAAAACATCCACTTTATTTCCGACCACCAACACTTTATTTTTGCCCGCAAAGCGATGCAAGCCGGGGATCATGCTGCCGTATACGTCAAACAAATCGATGACGTTGACGATCAAAGCATCCTCCATCGAGATGGTGTTCAGCATCGCCAAAAATTCATCATCCGTGACGGACACTTTTTCCATCTGATTATAGTGGCGCAATCTGAAACAACGTTGGCAGTATAATTGCCCGGACTCCAATCCCTTTTGCAGAGCGGCCGCCGGGGTATAACCTCGTTCGGTCGGATCCTCGGTCTGGATTTTCGCCCCACAACCGATGCAATAGAGATCTTCTGTTAATTCTTCTTTAGTCAAGTGATTTCCTCCATATCATTCCTGGATCATTTTTTAACAAACGTTTCAGCAGCTTTCTTTCAAAGAATCTGTTTATGCGCGTATTCCATCCGTCCGAATTGATGATCGGCATTACCCACACACTCTTGACTCCCGCTCGATTCGCGCCAAAAACATCCGTAAGCAACTGATCGCCAACCATCAGGCATTGATCCAACGGAAGCTGAAGCTGTTCAGCCGCCTTGATGTACCCACGGCGGGAAGGCTTCATCGACCTTGGCACATAAGCCAATTGCAGCTTATCCGCGATTATCTTGATGCGTTTATCACTATTGTTGGAAATGATGACCACAGGTACCGCATTTTCTTTCATCAAGGCGATCCAATCTTTCAATTCCTGTGTCCCTTCCGGATTATTCCAGGCGATCAAGGTATTGTCCAGATCGGTCAGGACACCTTTGATGTTGTTCTTTTCAAGTTGTTCCGGAGTAATGTGATAGATGGACTCAACCATCCATGTCGGTTTGAATTTATTTAACATAATGTCTCCTCATCAAAAAAATAAGAGGACGGGAAAAAGCAACAACGTCACTTTTCAAGCAGAACCCGAGAGAAATCCCCCAAGTCGCGCCCCAAAACCGAAAAACTGCACGGCACTCAATCCGAAACAAGCATCCTGTACCCCGCAAAAAAGTTTTGACCCAGCCTCACTACTATCCAATTGTATATTATAACCCCATTCCAGTAACATTATAAAGCATAAACCAAAAAATACAAGAGCGCGATGATTCGCGGTTAGACATCCGGACGTTGGAGCAAGCGGATGACGTTCACCTCTTTTGTGGACGACAGCCGCTTGCGAAACGGAAGTGGTGTCTGCGAATCAGAGCGCGTTTAAGAAGGCGCGATGCTATGCGGGAGAGTGTGGGGTAGCACTGTGGTCGCAAGCGCCCAAGTACTCTGATGTCACAGTGCGACATCAGAGGGCCACACTGCGAGCTGTTTAACTAATAAAATGATGCGACACATTATGCGATTGAAATCGCAAGAGCCATGACAAACCCCGGGTAGAAATCGAGCACTAAGAGGACTAACACTAAACGGACGCTTTTTGTCCGTGTGTGGTAGTCAGCTTAGGCACAGATTTCTGGGATTCAGAACACGTTTGATATGGCGCTATTGTGCGCTATGCCCTCGGCAGCTTGAGAGCACTAAGCGGAACCCCCTGCGGGCACCCAGCTAAAAACAAAAAACCCAAGGATTTCTCCTCGGGCCCACTATCATTTGATTACTTGCACACCATTTTTTTCAACATGCAGCAGCTTGACTTCACTGTCTTTTACAGCGGCTTTGGCCGCGGCAACGAACGCCTCTGCCTTTTCAGGATGGATCATCGTGAGGATCGTCGTGCCGGCACCACTCAGGTAAGTACCGTACGCGCCCATCTCATGTCCCAATTCCCGGACTTGGCTCAACTCAGGAACCAACGTGCCCCGATAAGGCTCATGGAAGACATCCTGCTCCATCAATGCGCCCGCTTTTTCGATGTCACCCGAAAAAACAGCCGCCACTAGCATATTCGAGATGCTGCTGCCTTTGACAGCTTCCTTGAACGGAAGCGAGTCCGGCAAAACGGCCCTGCTCTCCTTCGTCAGCAATTCCTTTTCCGGAATCGTCACTACCAAGGCAACCTCTGGGAAACTCGCCTTCGTCCAATACACTTTGGAATCCAGGACGGTCCCGACCGTAAAATCCCCTGTGATTGCAGGCGTCACATTATCGGGATGGCCTTCGATGCGCGTAGCGATTTGAATTTTATCATCAATGCTCAATTGCAGATCTGCGCATTGATTGGCCAACTCGATCCCTGCAACGATGGCAGCCGAACTGCTGCCCAATCCTCTGGCGGCAGGCACTTCACTCGTCATCGTGATTTTCCTCGGTGCCATATTCGGGGCCAAAGACAATGCAGTCTCAATAATCAGATTCGTTTTATCAGTCGGAATCCCCGCTCCTAAATCATGGAGAATTTCCCACTCGTCGGCCTCTTCTTTTACAGTCAAGGTCAAATATAATGATACGGCCAATCCCAGGGAATCGAAGCCTGGTCCCAAATTGGCGGAAGTTGCCGGTACACGGATATCAAACATCCTACTAATCAATCCTTTCCAAAAGAACGATGGTTCATCATTTCTTGATCTTTAATGTATTCGAGATACGAAAGTAGTCCGATCAATGTTCCAATACTTTGAAATGGACCTTCAATTTCATATCATCATTATCTTCCATCGCCTGGATGATTTCATTTTCTTGCGCTTTCGACATCGGATGCGTAACGATAACAATGATCGCTTTACCGTTCGCCAATGGCTCTTGGATGATTTTATCAAAGCTGACTTCTGCAGTGGCAAAGATTTTTGCCAATTCCAAAAACTGGCCTGCACGATCAGTAACTTCCAAACGCATGAATACAGGATTGATGACCTGCTCAGGCTTCGCGATTCGAGTCTCTATCTCATATTCGTTAAAGATGTTCCCAGTTGTTCCCAAAAGGATGTTCTTAGCGATATTCATCACATCGCTGACAACGGCTGTTGCAGTAGGCAACTCACCAGCTCCGGCTCCGTAGAACATCGTCTCCCCAAGAGCTTCCCCGGCGACAAAGACAGCATTCATTTCATTGTTGACGCTGGCCAAAGGATGCGATTCCGGAACAAATACCGGTCCGACTTCCACATTGACGCTGTCGTCGATTTTTTCGGCAGTACCGATCAGCTTGATTTTGTAGCCTAAACGATTCGCCAACTTGATGTCGTTGATGGAAACGTTGCGGATACCCGCCACTGCTACATCATCCAAAGTCACATCGTTCGTTCCGAATGCAAGGCGAGCCAAAATGACCATTTTGCGTGCTGCATCCAATCCATCGACATCGCTTGTCGGATTTTTCTCGGCAAATCCCAATTCCTGAGCCAATGTCAAGGCTTCATCGTAAGAATAGCCTTCTTTGTCCATTTTCGTCATCATGAAGTTGGTCGTACCATTCACGATCCCCATAACTTTTTGGATATTGTCGGAAGCGAAACTTTCCGTGATGGCACGCAAGATCGGAACGCCGCCAGCAACAGCTGCTTCATACAAGAAATCGCATTTGTTCGCTTTCGCCAGAGTGACCAATTCTTTGCCATGCAAAGCCACAAGGTCTTTGTTCGCTGAAACGACATGCTTTCCAGCCGCTAAAGCTTTGGAGATGTAATCTTTTGCCGCCGGAACATATCCGATCAATTCTACGATGATTGAAATTTCTTCGTCATTCAAAATATCATCAAAATTATCTGTGCAATGCACAGACTCGCCAAAGAAAGCTTTGCATTTATCAATATCGCGGTCCAGAACCGTTTTGATGATTACTTCCTGTCCGACGACTTGATTGATTTTATTTTGGTGGCCACCTATGATGCGGGCAACGCCAGTCCCTATCGTTCCTAGTCCTAATAAACCTACGTAAATCTTGTTTGCCATTATTCCACCTCTTCAATTATTTCCTTATTACACAGTATACTGAAAGTTGCGGAATTACTCTACATAAAAATTAAAAACTTTTAATGATTGCCACTTTATTCCCATAAAAATGAAAAGGACAAAAAAAGGCAGCGGAAAAATGAGCCGGCTCATTTTCCCGCTGCCTTAGTTCATGCAAGGATGGATGAATTAATCTTGTAATAATTCGTAAATTTCGATGGCAACTAAATCAAGATCATCAAATTGATAAGTTTGGTTTGAATCGTGTTCTTCCAATTCAAAACTTTCCGTATCGCGATTGTATTTAACGACGCAACGTTCTACGCCTTCTTTTTCAAAACGACGGATTTCGACATCACCATTGTCTTCCATCATTACTTCTAGGCGACGAAGGATCGCTGAGAGCTGTGAAGGTTTCATGATATTTCCCCTTTCAAGACTAACTTCTTATTTATTCTAGCATTTTTTTTCTGAGTGCGCATCAATTTACTGTAATTTATGCAAGAAAAACAATATTTGAGTATTGCGCCACTATGATTGCGGAAAACCTGCCGAAACGATGCATCATATTAAGAGTTTCCAGGAATCTGGTGGCCTCAAGGTCTCAATTTCAGCTTATTCTCCCCACCAAAGCTTCACCAACGCTTGCGTACCATCATCAGCAAAACCTTTGCCCGCTAATTGTTCGTACAGCAGTGCTGCCTGCCTTGTAGCCGGCAAATCAATACCCATCTTATCCGCTTCATCCAGTGCGATCTTCAGGTCTTTGACAAAATGTTTGACGAAGAAACCTGCGCTGTAATCTTCTTTCAGGATTCGAGGGGCATAATTCGTCAAAGACCAGTTCGCGGCACTGCCGGAACCGACTTGTTCGATCACGCGTTCCAAATCCAATCCCGCCGCCTTCGAATAAACGAGCAATTCCGTCATACCGGTCATCGTACCGGCCACCATGATCTGGTTAGCCATTTTTGTGTGCTGGCCGCTGCCGGCTGGACCTTGCAGCATCACCTTGCTCGAAAAAACCGACAAGACTTCTTTTGCGGCATCAAAGGCTTCTTCATCTCCGCCGACCATCGTCGTGAGCGTTCCGTTTCGAGCACCCTTGTCGCCCCCTGATACCGGAGCATCCAGCGCCCGGATCCCTCTCTCTTTCCCGAAAGCATATATTTTTTCTGCCAAAGTCGGCGTACTTGTCGTCATATCAACAAGGATATGGTGGTCATCCGCTTCAGAAAAAATTCCAGTCTCCCCAAAATAGGTTTCTTCAACGTCCGTCGGATAGCCCACCATCGTGATGACGATATCTGATTGCGCCGTCACGTCGCCAGGCGTATCGCACCATTTCGCGCCTTCAGCGATTACCGCATCCGCCCTGCTTTTCGTCCGATTATAGACGTGGACAGCATAACCTGCATTCAAGAGATGTCTGATCATGGATGAGCCCATGACGCCCGTTCCGATAAAACCAATTTTTTCCATTTATAAATCCGCCCCTTCCAAAAGCTATGTTAACAGTATACCGTACGTATTACACAGATAAAAACAAAAAAGCGCCGGGGAACAGATTATCCAAGCAATCTGTTCCCCGGCATTCAAGCTCAACGTTTGATTTTTTCCAAGAGATTCACTCTCAATTTCACTTCTTCGCGCGGCTGCGATTCATAAATGTCGATACTTGTTTGATAATAGCTCAATACTGCCTCCGCAAACGTTTTTGATGAAATTTCCTGCATCAGCCCATCCCATACTTCTTGATTTGTCGCAACATCCGAGCTGTGATAAAAATCCGCATAGGCGATGATGGTCTTGCCGATTTTGCCATCCTCGTCGAACAACATCCCCAGGCTGTCTTCTTTAATCAGACCGGATAAGTAGTCATTCCGTTTAGCGATGACTGGACACCCGTTAACAATCGATTCCAGATAAGTCAAGCCTTGCGTTTCCGAGTCTGAAGCATTGATATAAATGTCTGCCATCTGATAATATTCGCTCACATCTTCATTTCTGACTTCTCCGACAAAAATGACGTTTCCGGCCAAGCCCATTTCCGACACCAGCGTCTCCAACTCGTGGCGCATCGGTCCGTCACCCACGAAAATAAGCTTCGCGGACGGGTAGGCTTCCACGACCTCAGGGAAAGCATGAACGAGTTTATCCAGGTTTTTTTCCGAGGACAGCCTGCTCAGGGAGAGCAACACCAGTTCGGAATCCGAAATGCCCAATTCTTCGCGTTTCTTGGCTTTGATGCCGTCAATCCGATCCGGTATCTGAACACCCGTTGGGATGACGCGAATTTCCTTATAGATGTTGTAGGAGGCCAATTTCTCTTTCATTTGCTGACTCGGAGCAATGATGCCCATCGTTCGGTTGCAGAAGTAGCGGGAAGCAATTTTTACCGCTTTGGGCTTCACCACTCTTCCGTTAGCGATGTAATGCAGATATTTTTCGTACATGGTGTGGTAGGTGTGCACTGTCGGAATCTGCAACATATAACCGACAAATTTGCCCGTCAACCCCAAGCTGAACTCCGTATGTGTATGCACAATATCTATCTTCTGTTTCTTCGCTTCCTTCAGCGCTTTGTTCATTCCTTTGACCGCAATCCTGCGATCTTTGAAAGATAAGAACGGGATACTGGTCAAACGGATTATATTTTTTTCATCTTCATCAGCTTTTGGGTCAGTGGTGGTAAAAATGATGACCTCATGACCTTCTGCCTCCAATTCCTCTTTCAAAGTGCGGATTGATGTTGACACCCCGCTCACTTGAGGAAAATACGAATCTGTAAACATGCCTATTCTCATGACTTCACCTCGAAAAAATCCCATTAAATTTATAATTGCTCAACATATCCAGTATATAGAACATTCTGATATTTGTCACTCATCCCGCAGACCTACTTTCAAAATATATTTTCACGAAGCGGCTTCCACAAATATAGGGGTCTGCAATCATAATTGGCTTGAAATCGCAGGCACGCAAAAAGACCAGGCATGCAAGCATGCCCGGTCTTTTGTGCCTGAATCGGCTTAAACTAACTTAGCTTTCATTTCTTCAACTAATGCAATAACTTCTTCGACAGTCGTGCATTCATTGATCGCTTTGTCCGCTAATGTTTCCATTTCTTTGGAATCCAGACGTTTCATCAAGCTGCGTGTTTTCAGGACGCTGGATGCGCTCATGGAGAACTCATCCAAACCAAGACCTACCAACAACGGAACCGCTGTTTGGTCACCGGCCATCTCGCCACACATGCCAGTCCATTTGCCTTCAGCATGAGAAGCATCGATAACATGCTTGATCAGCGTAAGGATAGCTGGGTTGTATGGTTGATACAAGTAAGAAACTTGTTGGTTCATGCGGTCTGCCGCCATTGTGTATTGGATCAAGTCATTTGTTCCGATACTGAAGAAATCTACTTCTTTAGCGAATTGATGAGCTAATACAGCAGCTGCCGGGATTTCGATCATGATACCTACTTGGATATCATCAGCAACTTCTACGCCATCGGCCAATAGATTCGCTTTTTCTTCATCCAACATCGCTTTTGCTGCTCTGAATTCGTTCAGAGTTGAAATCATCGGGAACATGATGCGTAATTTACCGTAAACGGAAGCACGCAACAATGCACGCAATTGTGTACGGAACATCTCTGGCTCAGCCAAACAAATACGGATTGCACGGTAACCCAAGAATGGGTTCATTTCTTTCGGCAATTCCAAGTAAGGCAGTTCTTTGTCCCCACCGATGTCCATTGTACGAACAACGACAGGTTTGCCTTCCATGCCTTCCAAAACAGCTTTATAAGCATCGAATTGCTCATCTTCTGTCGGGAAGTCCGAAGAATCCATGTACAGAAATTCAGTACGGTACAGACCTACCGCTTCAGCGCCGTTAGCGATAACGCCGTCCAAATCTTTAGGCGTTCCGATGTTGGCTGCCAATTCGATATGTTTACCGTCTGCAGTCACTGTATCTGCATTCTTCAGTTTGTGCCATTCCGCTTGCATAGCAGAAAACTCTTCAGCTTTCTTTTTGTATGCAGCTAATGTCTCTTCATCAGGGTTGATGTAGACGTCGCCGTCCAAACCATCCAAAATGATGATATCGCCGTCTTTGACGATTTGTGTGATCTCTTTTGAACCTACGATTGCAGGAATTTCCAAAGAGCGAGCCATGATTGCGCTGTGGGATGTGCGTCCACCGATATCGGTAACGAATCCTTTTACAAAATCACGGTTCAATTGAGCAGTGTCACTAGGAGTCAAATCTTTGGCAACGACGATCACTTCTTCTGTGATTGTCGATGGGTTAGGGATTTTGACGCCCAACAAGTGGCTCAATACACGCTCCGTAACGTCGCGGATATCCGCTGCGCGCTCTTGCATGTATGGGTTGTCTTCCATCGCTTCGAACATACCGATGAACATGCCGGCAACATCAGAAAGTGCTGATTCAGCATTGACACCGTTGTCACGAATGTTGGCGTTCATTGATCCGATCATTTCTGGATCGGATAATACCATTAAATGTGCATCAAAAACTTGTGCTTCTTCTTCGCCAAGTGATACTGCCGCTTTGTCTCTGATTGCACTTACCTCTGATTTAGCGGTTTCAAAGCTTTCCAAAAGGCGAGCAACTTCGCCTTCTGAATCTTCCACTTTACGCTTCTCAAAGGACAGATCCGGCTCAGTAAGCAAATATGCTTTCGCAATTGCAATACCATCACTAGCTGCTATTCCTTGTAAGTGGTTTTTCATATTACTCTGCTAGCCCTTCTTTTACCATTGTTTCAGTGATTCCAGCCATAGCGTCAGCTTCGTCCGGACCTTCTGCAGTGATGACAACATCAGCGCCTTGGCCTACGCCTAATGACATTACACCCATGATTGATTTTAAGTTAACAGATTTACCTTTGTATTCTAAATTAATATCAGAATTGAATTTGCTTGCAGTTTGCACCAATAAAGTTGCTGGACGTGCGTGAATCCCTGTTTCTGCGATTACGTGATATTCTTTTCTTTCCATAGTCATAAACCCCTTTGAGATGTATTTATTTAAGGTACTTTTGATACGTTTCCATTATAACAGAAAAATGGAAAAACGAATTAAAAATAACCCTTTCATTAAATAAGATTAACATTTTTCGCTTTATACTACAACTGTTTTAAATAGATTCGTTCAAATTTTTGTCATAATTGTTGAAATGCCACTAATTTAATACAACCTTCCATTTGGCTGGATACCGTCCCGGAATAAAAATTTTGCCTCATTCCAAGTCAAACCTCTTGAAAGTCAAAATAGGTCAATGTATAATGGGTCCATAAGGTCAGAGTTGGTCAGTAAACCTTCTCGCGAGTATTCCTTAGCCGTTACTACTATAATATACATGTAGCTATGATCCATATAGAAAGGAAGATTGCCATGCTTTGTCAACATTGCGGAAAAAACCAAGCCTCCATTCATCTGTATGCCAGCGTGAATGGACAAAGACGCCAAATCGACTTATGCCAGAGCTGCTACCAAGAGTTCAAAGCCGCTCAATCGCAACAAAACAATCCGAATCCAAGATCCCAAGGCCCAGTGGACCCATTTTCTTTCGGTAATCTGGATTCCTTCTTCAAACAAATGCAGCAGAACCAAGAACAGAATTATCAACAGCCTCCTGCCCCGGAAGCTGCCCGCGGAGGCAAAGGCGGCGGCAAAGGCGGCTTGCTGGACGAATACGGCATCAACTTGACGCAATTGGCCCGCGATGGCGGTATCGACCCTGTCATCGGAAGGGACAGCGAAATCGCACGCGTCATCGAAATCCTGAATCGCCGCACGAAAAACAACCCTGTGCTCACTGGGGAAGCCGGCGTCGGTAAAACAGCCGTAGTGGAAGGCCTTGCTCAAAAAATCGTGGACGGAGATGTCCCTCAGAAATTACTGGAAAAAGAAGTAATCCGTTTGGACGTCGTCTCGCTCGTTCAAGGAACCGGCATCCGCGGCCAATTCGAAGAACGGATGCAGAAGCTGATGGATGAAATCCGGGCGAACAAACAGATCATCCTCTTCATCGATGAAATCCACGAAATCGTTGGCGCAGGAAATGCTGAGGGAAGCATGGATGCAGGCAACATCCTGAAGCCTGCCCTCGCGAGAGGCGAACTGCAATTGGTCGGCGCCACAACGCTGAATGAGTACCGCAGAATCGAGAAAGACCCTGCATTGGAACGCCGATTCCAGCCCGTGCGCGTGAATGAACCGACACCTGAACAGACGTTGATCATTCTCCAAGGCATCCGGCCGAAGTACGAAGATTACCACCATGTCAAATTTACGGACAAGGCACTGGAAGCGGCAGTCAAATTGTCGCACCGCTATATCCAGGATCGTTTCCTTCCCGACAAGGCCATCGATCTGCTTGATGAGTCCGGATCCAAAAAGAACCTGACCATCAAAGCCATCGATCCGAAACAGATCGAGGAACGCATCGAAACGGCCGAAAAGGAAAAGCAAGCCGCCCTGCATGCTGAGGATTACGAAAAAGCTGCCTACTATCGCGATCAGATCACAAATCTGACTAAGATGAAACAGAATCCGGCCCCAGCTGATGGCGATCCCGTCGTAACGGAACAGGATATCCAAAAGATCATTGAGATCAAAACAAATATCCCGGTCGGTGAGTTGCTTGAAAAAGAACAGACGCAATTGAAGAACCTTGATGCCGATCTGAAGAAAAATGTCATCGGTCAGGACGAAGCCATCGACAAAGTATCCAAAGCAATCCGCAGAAACCGGATCGGATTAAGCCGCAAAAACCGTCCGATCGGTTCTTTCCTGTTCGTGGGACCTACCGGTGTCGGCAAGACCGAATTGGCCAAACAGTTGGCGATCGAAATGTTCGGAACCGAAGACGCGATCATCCGCTTCGATATGAGCGAATACATGGAAAAACATGCCGTCTCCAAATTGATCGGTTCGCCTCCTGGGTACATCGGCTATGACGAAGCCGGCCAATTGACCGAGCGCGTCCGCCGCAGCCCGTACAGCATTTTACTGTTGGATGAAGTCGAAAAAGCCCATCCGGATGTTATGCATCTCTTCCTGCAGATTCTTGACGACGGTCGCCTGACGGACTCCCAAGGCAGGACCGTCAGCTTCAAAGACACCATCATCATCATGACCAGCAATGCCGGCACAGGCGTCCAGGAAGCAAGTGTAGGATTCGGCGCAGCCATGAAAGGCAAGACGCATTCCATCCTGAACCGCTTGAGCGATTATTTCAAGCCTGAATTCATCAACCGCTTCGATGCGATCGTCGAATTCAACCAGCTGTCCAAAGAAAATTTGAGCAGCATCGTCACACTGATGTTGGATGACGTCAACGAATTGTTGAAGGATAAGGAAATCAGCGTTACCGTCTCACAGAAAGCAAAAGATCGACTTATCGATCTGGGATATGACCCAAGCATGGGCGCACGCCCGCTGCGCCGCGTCATTCAGGATCAGATCGAGGACCAAGTAGCCGAATTCTACTTGGATAATCCGAAAATCAAAGATTTGTTTGTCGATGCGGACGAAGAAGGCAACCTGATGGTCGTAAGCAAAGTCGAACGCACAGAAACAACGGCATCTGAATAAGAAACGATTTCGCAAAAGGCAAGAGTCCAAGAAGCGGCTCTTGCCTTTCTCCTTTGAAAGGCCATGAAAATTATTCATTTGTTTGTTTACTCTTTAAATAAATTAACAGTTGTTATATAATTATTCTATAAACAGCCAACCTAAGTTAGGGGTGTTCGTCCATGAAATTGATCGATGTTACAAATAGCCACGCTGATCTTGTACGTGAGCAATTGGCCAACACCGATGCTCAATTTGTCAAAGTTTATTCTTTGGGACAAACTACAGTCATCTTTACCGGTGCCGCAACACATGAGGATGTCATTATCCTCAACAAAAACCGTCGTGTGAAGCAAAGCGAAATCGACTTTGTTCTGACGAAATTGTTGCATCTTACCGTTGACGATGTGGAAGTTATGCCTGGCCATAACTTCGTGGAGCTATCTCATCTTAAATGATTGACATTTTTTGCACTCGAAAAAAACTCTTCTTAACGCAAAACGCACACTGCTTTTCAGCAATGTGCGTTTTTTGTTTTTTTTTGATGGTTCAAATTAAAGCAAAGCTGTCAATTTGACTTCCGGATACTTGTCCTCGAACCAACGCATAGCAAATTGGTTTTCGAAAAGGAATACAGGATTGCCGAAACGGTCGCGGCACAATAAGTTACGGCTGGATGACATATTCGGATCCAAATCTTCCGGATCAATCCATCGCGCAATTTTGGAGCCCATCGGCGTCATTTCGACTTCCGCGTTGTATTCATGCAACAAACGGTACTGGAACACTTCAAACTGCAATTGACCGACCGCACCCAAAATGTAATCTTCTGTGTGGTAGGTTTTGTACAACTGGATCGCCCCTTCTTGAACTAGCTGTTGCACACCTTTATGGAAGGATTTCTGTTTCATGACGTTTTTCGGAGTGACTTTCATGAACAGTTCAGGTGTAAATTGCGGCAAAGCTTCGAACTGAAGTCCTTTTTTGCCTTCATGGATCGTATCGCCGATCTGGAAGTTGCCGGTATCGTAAAGTCCGATGATGTCCCCTGCTACTGCCGTCTGGACTTGTTCGCGGGAATCGGCCATGAACTGCGTTGTATGCGCCAGTTTGATTTTTTTGCCTGTACGGGTCACAAAAACATCCATTCCGGGTTTGAATTCACCAGAGCATACCCGCACGAAAGCAATCCTGTCCCGGTGAGCCGGATTCATATTTGCTTGGATCTTGAAGATGAAGCCGGTGAAATTTTCGTCAGTAGGTTCAACGATCTCGTCCGCTACTGTCACATGCTCACTTGGGCTCGGAGCAAAATCCACAAAGGCATCAAGGAATGTCTGAACGCCGAAGCCAGTCAAAGCTGATCCGAAGAAGACAGGCGTCAGTTTCCCGGCTGCAATCGCTTCTTCAGAAAAGTCGTTGCCCGCCTCTTTCAGCAATTGAACATCTTCAACCGCTTGGGTATAGATGGTTGAATGCGTCACTTGATAATCGCCTTCGATTTCGCCGTCCTCATTCAGCGGCAGAAAATCATTGTCTTCATTCTCTTCTGGATGAGTCAATTCAACGCGATTATTGTAGATGTCATAGAGACCCAACAAATTTTTCCCCATGCCCATCGGCCAGTTCATCGGATAAGCATCAATCCCCAATACTTCTTCCAATTCCGCTATCAGATCCATCGGCTCGCGGCCATCACGGTCCAATTTATTGATGAAGGTGAAGATCGGAATCCCTCGCATACTGCAGACTTTGAATAATTTCTTTGTCTGCGGCTCAATCCCTTTCCCGCTGTCGATGACCATCACCGCGCTGTCCACAGCCATCAGAGTACGGTACGTATCTTCCGAGAAATCCTCATGTCCGGGCGTGTCCAAAATATTGATCTGTTTGCCGTCATAATCAACCTGCATGACCGAACTGGTTACCGAAATACCCCTTTGTTTTTCAATATCCATCCAATCCGATTTGGCGAATTTGCCTGATTTTTTCCCTTTTACCGTCCCGGCTTGGCGGATTGCGCCCCCGAACAACAGCAACTGCTCCGTGATGGTCGTTTTACCGGCATCCGGATGGGAAATGATGGCAAATGTTCTTCTTGCTTTTACTTTATCTGCTAATGTTTGAGTCATGTTGTTCCCCTTTTTTCCAAATATCTCTATCGTGACATCGTGAACGTAAGAAAAGCGGAACGGGTTCGTTCAGCCCTGAATGAATTTTAGGAAATCGTGCCGACTGAGCATCGAAGAGCGCAATTGCTGAGAGACTTCCTGCGTCAGCAGGTTAGTCGAACAGTATCCTTGGCTCGTAGAGACAAGGGATTCCTTCCTAAATTCCGAAGGGCTAACCCGTGAAGCTAGCCAACTTCTTGATTGGATAAAACATTTCGCAAACCCGTGAAGCACCTGTGGTGATGCACTTTTGTTTTCAAAATATTATCTACTTTCCATCACACAAAAAGATAGCATGAGCAATATGCACACGCTAACCCACGACAATACCTTTGTTATTATACAAGAAATCCGAGCATTCCACAAGATTTCCCTTGCGACAGTATGCGGACCCAAAATACGGGTTGGTTATCAGTAGGTATACTATCCCGCATGCAAAAAAGCAGCCTCCCCCTGACCGACTTTTATCGATCCGGGCAAAACTGCTCATCATTCAGTCTCTTCCTTCTGTTTCTTCCGCTTCATCGGCGGTTTCTTCAGCCGCTGCCTCGTCCTCTTTGAAACGTTCTTTTGCGGGCCGGTCGTTCTCATTGATATAAGACACCCCGACTTTCAAAAGACGGCGATTGTCGAACTCCAACGTTTTGATGGTCAATCCGTTCTCTTCGATGGATGCTTGCTCATTTTCTTCCGGAAACTCACCCAACTCGGTCAACAGATAACCGGCGATCGTATCGACATCCGCTGATTCAAGTTGCGTGCCAAAATAATCATTGAAGCGATGCAAAGGCGTAGCCCCATCGGCTTCGTATACATTATCGCCGATCCGCTCGATCAGCACATAGCTCTCATCGTATTCATCCTCGATATCGCCAACGATTTCTTCCAAAATGTCCTCCAAGGTCACAATCCCTACCATGCCTCCGTATTCGTCATGGAGCAACGCCAATTGGTTATGGCTTTTCTTCAGGTAGGACATCAACTCATCCGTAAGAATGGTTTCCGGGACAAACAGAGGCTCATTCATGATTTTCCGCAGATCGATCTGGTCGATCGGCGTGTTCTTGGATTCCTTCAACAGATTTTTCAGATGCAGCACACCGATAATATTATCTTTGTCATCCTCATAGATGGGTATGCGCGTATACGGTGAATCCAAGGCGGCCTCTATGTTTTCCTCGACATCATCGTTCACATTCAGCATGAAGGTGTCCGTCCTCGGCACCATCACCTCCCGGGCCATTTTATTGTCCATGGAGAGCACCCCTTTCAGCATATTGAATTCCATCCGTTCGATGGTCCCTTCATCGCTGCTCTTCTCCAAAAGCTCCCGCACTTCTTCACGCGAAAACATATCGTTGCCGCTTGTGAACGTGATCGGCGTCATTTTTTCAAGGACGCTCGTTGAAAAAGACAAGAACCAAACGAAGGGCCTCATCAGTTTTTGCACGACAGTGATGAAGCCAGCACCAGCGCGCGCCACTTCTTCAGGGCGTTGCAGACCGAGTTGTTTCGGGTACAGTTCACCGAAAACCAAAGAAATGTAGGAGAGCATTAATGTCACGATCAGAATGGCGGCCTGTTCCGCTCCTGGTATATTGCTCAAATAGGGATCGAGTTTGGCTGCGAATGTATTGGCAGCCGAAGCACTGGAAAGGAAGCCCGCGAAAGTGATGGCAACTTGGATAGTCGCCAAAAAGTCATCGGAATGATCCAAAAGCGCCAAAATTTTGCGCGCTTTTTCATCCCCTTTGATGGCTTGGTTCGCCACCCTATTTTTATTCAATGAAACAAATGCGATTTCGGATGCCGCAAAAAATGCGTTCACCAATGTCAATACCGCAATCAGCAGCAGTTGCCAAAGCAAGGTCTGATTACTGGGGTCTGTGGTCATAGATTGTTTCTCCTTCGTTTTTATATCTCTTTGAGAGTGGATTGTTATCTTTCATTATCTAATGACCCGGCAAAAAAAACAAGTGTTTTATCCGGATATACCATTCCCCCCACAAAGAACCCCTCCAATAATCAACGGATCGATTAAAGGAGGGGTTCCAAATTATGGGATTGAATTATTTAGCAGCTAATTCCGCTTCTTGTTCCAAAGCTTTTTGAGCCAACAAGTTCAAGTAGTTCCAAGGACGGTCAAAGTGAGGTTGGAAGAAGAAGTCGACCAGAGCCAAATCTTCGATCGTCATTTTATTTTGGATAGCCAATGACAAGGTGTTGGCTGATTGTGTGATGTCATACTTGGACATCAGCTGTCCACCGACGATGCGGTTCGTGCCTACTTCGTAGACAAGTTTCATCAACACTTTTTCATTTGAAGGCATGAATTCCGGACGGTAGAAGTCTTCCAGAACTACGGAACGTGTTTCAAGTCCGAAAGCTGCAGCACTTGCGTCATTCACACCGGTAGAACCGATAGTGAAGCCGTTCAGGTACAATCCGGAAGTGGATTGGGTTCCGCGGTATTTCATTTTAGGACCGTTGATGTTTTTGCCGACCAATAATCCCATACGCACAGCATTTGTTGCCAACGGAATATATGCATGTCCATCGTTCGGATTGTAGTTTACAGCACAGCTGTCTCCTGCTGCGTATACGTCAGGCAAGCTTGTTTGCATGTAGTCATTCACGATGATGGCACCGTTCTTCATCATATCCACTTGGCCTTTGACAAGGTCAGTGTTCGGTCGGAACCCTACGCATAAGATGACCATTTCAGCTTCGTATTCTCCGCCTGTCGTCACAACGGTTGTGATGTCTCCAGCTTCATTGTCTTTGAAGCCTTTAACCATTTCATTCAATTGTACTTTTACGCCATGTGCGCGCAAGTCATCTTCAAGGATGTCCGTGAATTCAGAATCCAAATATTTGTTCAGAATGCGATCCAAACCATCGACCAATGTAACTTCTTTTCCGTCGTTGGCAAATGCTTCCACCAACTCGATACCGATGTAGCCGCCGCCGACAACGACGATTTTCTTTTTGTCATCTTTGCGTGCGATGATTTCTTTTGCTTGGTTGTAGTTTTTGCAAAGCAAAACATTTTTGCTTTGGATGCCGTCGATTGGAGGGATGATTGGCCACGATCCGATTGTCAAAACCAACTTATCGTAAGTGTCTTGGAATTCTTCTCCGGTAACTAAGTTTTTCACAGAAACAGTTTTTGTAGCTGTATCAATGTTTGTTACATCATGTTGCATGTTTACGTTTGCGCCCAATGAAGCGAGCTCCTCAGGGTTAGAATAGAATAATCCTTGTGGATCTTTCACGACACCGCCGACGTAAAGCGCAATCCCGCATGACAGGAATGAAACGTTGTCGTTTCTTTCGTATACTGTTAATTCAGTACCTGGATTCTCCTTCAAAATTGTCTTCACTGCTGACGTTCCGGCATGTGTACATCCCACTACGATCACTTTCATTATGCTTCCTCCTAAATTTTCCGCATTAATATATTTTGCACAAACCAATTGCCATCATTCTCATAATTCATAATAAAAACTGCACAAATTGATTCGTTATGCTCTTAATACTTTTTACATAATAAAGGATTCCAAAGGTAAAAAGCAATCAATAACCCTTGGAATCCATATTAATTTTTATTATTGTTTATGCAACACTTTTTTTCTTCTGTTTTTAACATAACCGTGGACATATTGGACAATGGTTTTCACTACTGCATACGCGGGAATCGCCAATATCATTCCCAATACACCAAAGATTTTCCCTGCCGCCAAGAGCAGAAACAGGATCGTCAGGGGATGCATATCCAGCGTTTTGCCCAAGACATTCGGTGAAATGATGTTCGATTCCACTTGCTGTACCACCAGCACAACGGCACAGACCAACAAGGCTTTTGCCGGCGAGACAGTCAGCCCGATTATCGCGGCTGGAACTAAGCCGATGTATGGCCCAAGGTAGGGAATGATATTCGTGATGGCTGCCGTGACCCCAAGCAGGAAGGCGTACGGCAATCCGATCAGCAGATACCCGATAAAGGTGAATGTCCCTACGAACAAACAGACAAGCGCCTGCCCGCTGATGTATTTGGCGATTGTTTTGTTGATTTCCTTAAAGAGCGCCAGCACATCTGCTGAATATTCGTGCGGCAGCAATTGGGCAACCGCTTCAGGAAACTTATGGCCATCCTTCAGCATGTAGAAAAAAATCAGCGGAATGATGACGACAAGTAAGGCGATATTGGCTACAGCCGACAGTACGGAACCGATGCTGCCCGTCAAGCCATTCAGGAAGGTGCTGATGCTGCTTTGGACATTTCCGCTCAACTGGGACAATTGGGTCGGAATGTCCAGTCTCTGAACCCATTCCTGTTCAATCACTTGCTGATAGAGTTTGTTCAAGGAACGGACCACGCCAGGTAAATTCGTCAACAGTTCTCCGATTTGGCTTACGAGATTCGGAATGAGCCCCAGAAATGAGAAGATGACGATGCCGATCAGCAGTACCATGACTATTAGGATGCCTACCGGCCGTTTGATGTTGAGCCTATGCTCCAACATTTCGATGAACGGCGTGAAAATATAATACAGAAACCCTGCCACGAGCACTGGCGTGAATATCGTCGAGATGAAGGCGCCGATCGGATAAAAAATAAAATCGATTTTTGTGGATACCCAAACCAGGCACGCCATCACCAAAAGCCAAACACTCCAGTAGAGCAGATTCGTTTTTCTTAATTGTTCCATTCAATATCCCCTTGTTTCCCAGGCTGTTTGCCGATCATCGGAGCGGACAGATACGCTTCCAACAGTCTGGCGCAGGCTTCCAGGGACTTCCGATGGGTCCGCTCATAGGCGTGGCTGGCATCGATTCCCGGTCCGATCAAAGCATGGCGCACGTCCCAACCCGCTTTCATGGCTGCAGAAGCATCGCTTCCATAAAACGGATAAATATCCAGTTTGTAAGGGATCTCTTGCGATTCGCATAGTCCGACCAACTGTTGTCGAAGTCCGAAGTGGTAGGGACCCGACCCATCCTTCACGCAGATGGACACCGTATACTCGTCAGTCTGCTGATCGTCACCCATCGCTCCCATATCGACAGCCAAATATTCCACCGTGTGCGGCGGCATATTCGAGTTGCCTCCGTAGCCGATTTCCTCATTGTTCGAAAAGAAGAAGCAGGTCGTATAAGGCAGCGTCAGGTTTTCGTCCGCGATGCGGTGCAGGAACTGCAGCAGGATAGCCGCACTGGCTTTATCGTCCAGATGCCTTGACTTGATGTAACCGGTCGGGGTAATCTCTGTCCGAGGCGCAAAGCTGATGAAATCCCCTACCCCGATGCCAAGCGAAGTGACATCTTTGGCGGAGTGCACTTCCGCATCCAGACGGATCTCCATATTGTCTTGACTGCGTTCAGCCGTGCGCGCATCTTTGTAGACATGGACACTCGTTTGGTGCAACAATATCGTTCCCGTCCAGTCTTTTCCTGTTGCGGCGCTGTGGACCGTGCAGTATTCACCATCAATCGAATGATAAGTGAATCCGCCGATCAGGTCGATTTTCAACCTTCCATCCGGTTTGATCGCGCGCACCATCGCCCCAAGCGTATCGATATGCGCTGTCACAAAGCGTCGGCTTTGATTTTCGGTACCTCTTACCGTCACCATCAGGCTGCCCTTGTTGTTTTTTTCAGGTTGGTACCCCTTCTGTTTCAGGTTTTCATCCAGAAAATCAATGATTTCTGCGGTATATCCAGTCGGCGACGGGATGTTTGTCAATTGTTGGATCGTTTCGATTATTTCTGGCATAAATTATTTCCTCCTCTTGCTGATTATATAAGTATAGCAAAAGAACCCGGTTAAAAAAGACAAAAGCAATTAATTCAGACAAAAAATGCCGAATCAGGTAAAATAAGAAAAGAGGTTCTGCGAACCCACCAAATTTCGAAAGCGAGGAATACGCGTTGTTGCATTTTGAATGGACACAAAATCTAAAATCCAAAACCTACAAGGATGCCTTGGACATCCGTAAAGAAGTATTCGTGGAGGAGCAACAGGTGCCGGTTTCCATAGAAATCGACGATTTGGAAGACAAAACCCTGCATCTCGTCGGATATGAAGAATCCATCCCTGTTGCCACAGCCCGCATCTATCCGATGGAAAACGGCAAATACAAAGTGCAGCGTGTTGCCATCCGCAAAGCCGCACGGGAAAAGAAATACGGCAGCATCCTCATGCAGGAAATCGAAAGGCACGTCCGTGAACTCGGAGGCAAGCGCCTGTTCCTCGGAGCCCAGAATCATGCCATAGGTTTTTACGAAAAAGTCGGCTACACCATCTGCGGCGAAGAATACGAAGAAGCCGGGATTCTCCACCACGACATGGATAAAATACTATAGCACTGAGCCAAAAAAAACAGGCAATGGACAAACAGCCGCTTTGGCTGTGTCCGTTGCCTTTTTTTTGCACCTACATGAGGGTGCTGATAAAATGTTTTGCGATGTTGAAATAGATCAAGACGGAAGTCAAATCGCTGAATGTCGAGATGAACGGTCCGCTTGCAACGGCAGGATCAAAGCCAAGACGATCCATCAATACCGGAATCAAGCTACCTGCCAGATTCGCCACCGTGATGGCAACCAGCATGGAAATGCCGATGATCCCACCCAAGATGAAATTCTGTTTCCAAACACCGATGACAAGCGCAATCGAGACACCAGTCACTAACCCTGAGATAAATCCTGTCGCCAACTCGGATAAAATGGTACGGAACAAATTTTTCTCCTCATCATCCTGCATGCCGATTTTCCGGACGGCGACGGCAAGTGATTGTGTCCCCGCATTACCGGATGTTCCGGTGATCAAGGTGACAAATACGGAAAGAATCGATGCATCCGAAATCAAACCTTGATATTGACTAATCAAGGTTGACGTTCCCATACCCAAGAATAATAGCGTAATCAACCAAGGCAACCGTTTGGATGCTGCCACAAACGGATTTTCTGATTGCTCCTCAACGTCGACCCCGGCCAAACCGGAGAAGTCACTGATGGCTTCCTCATCGATGACGTCGATGATGTCATCGACGGTGATGATCCCCAACAATACATTGTTTTCGTCGACTACCGGCACAGCCAGGAAGTCATAGTCCCGGATTTTATGGGCAACATCTTCTTGCCCTTCGTTTACGTTCACGGATACGATCCGCTCGCTCATGATATCGCCGATCATCATGTCTTCATCGTTCACGATCAGATCCCTCAAGGAAATGACCCCGACCAGCACATTATCCACATTGACGACGTAGATATAGTAGATTGTTTCCGCATTAGGCGCTTTGCTTTTAAGGATGGCCATCGCCGATCGGACTGTCTGATTGGCGACGATCGAGACGAATTCCGGCGTCATGATGGCCCCGGCAGTCTCATCTTTATAATTCAACAAGGCCCGGATTTCTTTCGCTGATTCCACTGGCATTAAGCGCAGATAAAGCCAAATCCGTTCATCCTTCAGTTGCTTCAGCATATCCACGGCATTATCGGCGTACATGTTGGCCAACATGTCGGCAGCGTATTGATTGTTCATTTCCAAAAGATACGCTTCGATCGACTCGACATCTTCTTCGATGATTTCGAACATGTCGGCCATTTCATTTGCTGAGAGATAATTGTACATCGTGATGCGTTCCTCAGGCGCCAAAGCCAGATAAATCTGGGCCTGATCGTAGAGGTGATAGTCCAAAAAATCGGAACGGAATTTTTCTATATCCTCGCCCTGGAGCGATTCGCGGATTTTCGCCAGCGCTTCGTCCAGGTCAAATTCATATTGTGGTTCCAACACGGATATCAGCCTCCTTTTCTCTCTGTCTGCTTTCCCATTTGATGAAATCATCCGGCAACGGCGCTTCTATCTTTAAGAATTCCCCACTGATCGGATGCACAAATGCCAATGACTCGCAATGCAGGGCTTGCCGCAACATTTCTGGGTCAGCTTTGCCACCATAAAGGTCATCCCCAAGCAGAGGCGCACCAATTGAGGTGAAATGCACCCGAATTTGATGGGTCCTTCCCGTATGCAACTTGATTTTCACAGTCTGCCCATCCGGATAGGACTGATCCAACCAATATTCAGTCAGCGCTTGTTTTCCGTCTTCCCTGACCATTCGCGTCATGATCGAATCCTCTGTCCTGCCGATAGGGGCATCGATGAATCCGTGCGGCTGCGTCAGCACCGGTTCGGATAAAATCGCCCGATACGTTTTGTCGACTTCCTTGTTGCGCAATAGCGTATCCATCAGAGCATGCGCATACCCATGCCTTGCAAAAAGCATGACGCCGGTCGTATCACGATCCAGACGCGTAACAATATGGATGACTTGGTCCACGTAGCCCTGGCGTTGGTAGTAGCCTTTGACGCGATTCGCCATGGAAAGACGCGGGTGCACCTTTGATGGGATGGAAGCAGCGCCAAACGGTTTGTTCACAACCAAAAAGTGGTCGTCCTCAAACAAAATGTCCAAAGGCATATCCACCCCGACAGTCGTTTCATGTTCCCCTTCATCCGGAATCCGGATCATTACTTTATCGCCTTTTTCCAAGGTCGCCAGTACCGTTCTTTCTTTACCGTTCAGCCAGATACTGCCACCATCAAATTTGATGGTAGCCAATAGACTTTTTGATATTCCCTTGGAACGTAAAAAAGTCTTCATCTGTATCGTCTCTTCTTTTTCATATATCCAGCTAAAAATCACTCTACACTACCCCTACTCTATACCAAATCTCTACGTGCGGAACAGCCGCCTTGGTTTGTTCTGTGCTGATCCAGACATTGAACAGATCACCCGGCAATACAATGATCCTGAAACCTTCAGGATCCCGCCCGGCAACATACATTCCTATTCTAACCAAAATGAGGACATTCCACAACTCATGCCCCGTCATCATGCAAAAAAAAATTGACCCACAAAAAGAGCCGCACCATCTGACTCGCTGGTGCAGCCTTGCCTTATCTGTTAATATTTTTTTTCAAAATCGATCAGGTTGCGGCTTGGTTTGCCGTCTTTCTTGTAACTCTTTGCATTTTCCAAGACAACTTCAAACAGATTATCCCGGAAATGCTCAACCACACCCGAAAAATGCGGCGTAATCAGTATCTTTTCATGCTTCCACAATGGACTTTCGGCAGGCAACGGTTCCTCGTCGAACACATCCAAAGCCGCATACGCCACTGTTCCGTTGTCCAATGCCTTGACGAGGCTATCGCTGTCAACCGTGACGCCACGTCCGACATTCACAAAGAGAACACCCTTTTTCATGCGCGAGAAGAGGGCATCATCAAAAACATGGTAGGTTTCATCCGTTTGGGGGAGGACATCCACGACAACATCCGCAAAGTCGATGACAGTGCCGATATTATCCATTTTGACCGTCACATCCAAGCCCGGTAACTCCTTGCCGCTGCGATTGACAGCGATGACTTTCATACCGAATGCTTTAGCCAATTCTCCCAGTCGATTGCCGATGTGGCCTGCCCCTACAATCATCATCGTTTTGCCTTTCAGTTCCTGGAGCTCCGTGGTCTGTTCCCATTTGCGTTGCGGCTGATTCAGGATTGCAGTTTTCAATCCGCGCATATGCGAAAGTAATACGCCGATGACGTATTCAGCAATCGGTTCGGCGTGGATACCGCTCGCGTTCGTCAAATAAATTCCTCGTCTTTCAAAGGTTGCCAACGGTAGGCTGTTCACGCCAGCCGAAATCGCTTGGACCCATCTTAAGGAAGGCAATTGCCCTTCCTCCAACAGGCCGGTCAATCTGTCGTTCCAGCCGACAGTCCACTCGACCTCACCGAATGCTTCTGTTTCCGCATCATCGGTAACCATCTCGTGATCGGGATAAAGTCCCTTCAGCGTTTCGATGTGCTGTTCCTTCAAACGTGTCTTCAGCAGCCACTTTTTGGTTGACATATTCACCGCTCCTTTGTCCGTTCGTTCCTGTCGTTTTTCTTTACGCCGATGAACGCATCTTCGACCCGATCCCAGAAATGCGTGTGACGGTAACGCGCAAAATGCACGCGCTCCTGGGCAATCCGGTAAACCAGTCGTTCGATGCTTCTTTTCTTGAATGTCAAATGATCTACAGACAAAATCAAGCGATCTTCCTTGTGTGGATAAATGACGATCCATTCGTCTTTCGCGATGATCATGGGCGAGCTCAGCGTCCGATAGATGCGGTTATTCACTGAGGCCATCTCAGTCAGCTGGATGGCTTCCGTTCGGGGATGGATTACGGCTCCGCCAAGCGATTTGCTGAACCCAGTCGACCCTGTAGGCGTGGATACACAAAGGCCATCGCCACGGAATGTCTCGAACAGTTCATCCTTTACATAGATATCGCAAACCATCGTTCCGTCCATTTTCTTCAAACTTGCTTCGTTCAGAGCGATGTAGCGGGTTTCTTCCTCCTCATCCGCATACTTGACGCGGACATCGAGCAACGGGTAGCTGACGCTTTCCCCTTTGTCATGCTTCAAGCTTTCCACTAGTTCTGGCAGTTCATAGGTCCGCCAATCCGTATAAAAGCCCAGATGCCCAGTATGGATCCCCACAAAACGCACCTGGCTCAATTGGTCTTCGTATTTATGGAAAGCCGAAAGCAATGTGCCGTCCCCCCCAATCGATACCACTAGATCAGGATAATCCGTGACAATTTCGATTTTTTCAGAGAGGCACATCTCTTTGAACTTCGCCGCGACGGATAAAGTCTCTGGCGTCTGGTTATGGACCAGTGCAATTTTCATATCCGATCTCCTCTCGAACAATTTTATCGTCCATCTTCTTTTTTGTCGGAAAAATAGCGTTGCGCATCCTTGATTTCTTCGCGTATTTCCGACATTTCTTCGTCCAGACGGAAAGCAGCTTCTGCCGCACGTATCAGACGGTCATGCAATTCTTCCGGATATTCGCCCCGATATTTGTAGTTCAACGAATGTTCGATCGTTGCCCAAAAATTCATGGCCAATGTCCTGATCTGAATTTCGACCAGTATTTTCTTCTCTTCATAAATGCGTTGCACCGGATATTCGATCACCATATGGTACGAGCGATAACCGCTCTCTTTTTTATGTGTAATGTAATCCCGTTCTATGATGATCTTAAAGTCTTTTCTTGCGCGCAAAAGGCGCACAACTTCGTGTATGTCCTCTACAAATTGGCACATGATCCGCAAGCCGGCAATATCCTGTACGTCCTGTTCCAGTCTGGTCAGGTCAATGTCCCGGACTTCCGCCTTTTCCAATATGCTTTCCTTTGTTTTGACACGGCCAGTGATGAATTCGATGGGCGCGTGCGCATTCTCATCGCGATATTGCTTACGGATTCCCTTCAGCTTAACTTTTAATTCCTCTACCGCTTGTTCGTACGGTGCTAAAAATGAATCCCAGTTTTCAACTTCCTTATTTTCCATAGAACGACACCCTATCATATAGTATATGCTACTTTATTTTATCACAATTATTTATGATTCTATACAATTCTTGTCGAAAAGGACCGAATTCATTTTTCCTTCAAATATAAACGTTACACTCTGTGCACAAGCATCGCTAAATGATAAACTCCGCAAAACTTATGATACAATAAGAATAAATTTTCGCATCGCCTGCTGGTATATATGCTGATGGACGGACTGTAACGAAGACACGGATTTCCGATCAGCAGTCGCGACCAAACGAACCTCATAACCGAAAGGAAGTAATGATGATGAGCCAAAATATTGAAAAAGAATTCAAAAACCTATTGAATAAAGGAGAATACGAGGCATTGATTACTGCCTTCAACCTTGATGAAACTGAACCGATCAAGCAAACCAACGTCTATTTCGATACACCTGATTATAAACTGAAGGAACTGAACAGCGGATTGCGCATCCGTATGTATGAAGATAAAGGTGAAATCACACTGAAGACGCCTATCCAGGAAAATGAAAAATTGGAAACGAACGATGATCTGACTCTCGAAGAGGCAAAAAAATTGGTTGATGCCCATCGGATGAAAGCATCGGGAAATGTAGCCGATAAACTGAAGGAGTTGGGCATTGCGACAGAGGACCTTGTGATCATCGGCCAGCTCTCAACCATCCGCTATGATTTCCCTGGGGACAAAGGGACTTACTTCTTGGATAAAAGCTTCTACCAAGATCAAATGGATTACGAATTGGAATTCGAGTCCGAATCTTTGGACGAAGGCGCTCTTGCATTCCAAACTTTCCTGAAGCTTCACGACATCAAAGTTCGTAAAACGAAACAAAAAATCGAACGCATGCTGGCTTATCCAAATTCGACGACACACCAATAGTCGGTACCCGAAAACGGCCTATACTGACATACCCATTCTCCGGAAACCAAATCGAGAATGGGTCTTTTTGCTTATCCCAATGCGCGAAAACAGACAAAAACGCGAAATCCTTCTATTTGGGTCGGATTTGAAGCCGTACAAGATAAAAAAATCAGTCGATTTAGTTGCAAAAAAGTTAATTGTCTCGTAAAATACACCTTGACAATAAAACAAGTGATACTGAACAAGAAAAAATGAAGGTTGTACAGAAGAATCATGGCCTGTCTCAAAAGGCAGCTCTTCGAGAAGCCTTATTGCTACTTGTTTAGGCTTTTTTTTGGTAAACTAAAAGTAAGCAAAACAAGAAAGAGGGAGGAATAAAATGTATAGGTCAAAACAGAATACAACTGATTCTATCTCTTCTCCCCAACAGATTTTTGAGCTTTATCTATTTGTGAATCCGATCGGCTACAAATGCTACCGCACGGAACAAGAAGTCCTGAAATTCATGAGTTCGTTGGATGGGCCTAAAGTCCACTTCCGTTTCATAACGTTCCATAATTTCAATACCGTCACTCAGTATATGAAGCGATTAAATTTACCGGAAAAAGATTTAACCTTACGCAATCAAATATATAGTTCAATCTATGATGCCTCTCTGGCTTATAAGGCCGCTTTGATGCAAGGCAAAAAACGCGGCCGCAACTTTTTGCTCCATCTGCAGAAATCACTTGCGGACGGCAAAACCACCTACTCAAATGAATTACTGGCGGAAGTGGCAGCCAAAGCCAAACTGGACGTCGACATGTTCTTTGAGGACAAAGAATCGCCTTTCGTAAAGAACAGCTACGAGGCAGATCAGCATATCGCACAAGAGATGAACATCAAAACGAATCCATCGCTTGTCATCTTTGATAATCTGAATTATCAATACGGCCTTTTGTTGGAGGACAACATCACTGCCGAAGTACTTCATGAAGTGATCAAAGACTGCTCGGTTGCATGCGAACAGAAAAGCGCCAACATGAAAAAAACGAATATTACGACAATCGGAAAAAACTACCTACGCATCACCCACTGATGGGAAAAGCTTCGCGGTCCAGCTAGGACCGCGAAGCTTTTTCATTTTTTATTGCAAAGAAATTAAATGCGCTCCTGCTGACTACTCTTTTTGAGCTGCAATCAATTGTTCCAGTTCATTCAGACGTTCCTCGAACACTTTCATGGCATCCTCGATATAAGCGGACTGGGTCATATCCACGCCTGCTTTTTTCATCACTTCAATCGGATAGTCGCTGTTTCCTGCCTTCAGATAGGAAAGATACTGCTCCAACGCGCCTTCCTCGCCCTCAACGATGCGTTTTGCCAACGCCGTTGCAGCCGAAAAGCCGGTAGCGTATTGGTAAACGTAATAGTTATAGTAGAAATGCGGGATGCGGGTCCATTCGATGCCTATTTCAGGATCTTTTTCTACGCTTGGACCATAATACTTGGCATTCAGTTCTGCATAATAAGAAGTCATGAAATCTTGCGTCAATGGCACGCCAGCCAAAGCTTGTTGATGGATGTAGTGCTCGAATTCAGCAAATTGGGTCTGGCGGAAAATCGTTCCTTTGAAGCCGTCCAGATAATGATTCAAAATATAGATGCGGACCTTTGGATCGGTCTGGGTCTTCAGCAAGTAATCAGTCAAAATATTTTCGTTCGTTGTCGAAGCGATTTCGGCCAGGAAGATCGAATAATCGCCGTACACATAGGGCTGATTCTTCCTCGTCAGATAGCTGTGCACACTATGACCCAGTTCATGAACCAAGGTGTACAGTTGATTCAATGAATCTTGCCAATTCATCAGGATATACGGATTCGTGTCATACGCGCCGGAAGAATAAGCTCCGCTGCGTTTGCCCTCGTTCTCAAGCCAATCGATCCAACGGTTGCCGAATGCTTCCTGGAGGATAGCCAGATAATCTTCTCCCAACGGCTGAAGTCCACGCAAGGTTTCTTCAGTCGCAGCCTCGATGCTGTATTTGATCGGAGCTTCACCTGTCAACGGCGTATACATATCATACATATGCAACTCCTCTACACCCAACAACTCCTTGCGCAAGTCCACATAGCGGTGCAACAAAGGCAAGTGCTCATTGACTACGTGCAGCAATGTATCATAAACCGATTCAGGAATGTGATTATTCGCCAGCGCCGCTGCGCGGGCAGATTCATATTTATGCACTTTGGCTTTGTAATTGTGCGCCTTCACGTTCGTGGATAAGGTAGTCGCAAATGTATTTTTCAGACCATCATATGTTTGATAGAGCGCTTTGAAAGCTCCTTCGCGCACTTCCCGATCCGGACTTTCCATCAATTTCCCGTACAAACCATGAGTCAACTGGACATCTTGACCTTCCTCGTTCTTCACTATCGGGAAGGTGATATCAGCGTTATTGAGAACCGAAAAAGTCTTGCTTGGCGCAGCAAAAATTTCCCCAGCACCCGCCAATAGCTCTTCTTCTCTGGCGGACAGGACATGCTCACGAGCAGAGGTAAGGCTATCCAATAGATGCGCAAACGGCTTCAGCTCTTCATTTTCTGCCAAGTATTTCTCCAGATCATCCTCCGGAATCTCAAGTATTTCCGGCTCGAACCAAGAGGTAGCTTCACTGACGCTCGTCAAGATCGATATCGCCTTGTCGTGCAAGTTTTGATACAGACTGTCCGCCGTATCCTGATCATTCTTCAGATGGGAATAAACATAAACCCTTTCCAACTTTTGATTGATTTTGAGGACTTCTTCAATCCCTTTCAACAAAGCTTGACTGCTCGAGCCGATGGTTCCTTGCAAAGCCCGCACGAACGGCACTGCACCCGCTAATTCATCCAACGCTTTCTCAAAAGCTGCATCTGTCGGAAAGATCGCTGTCAAATCCCATGTGGAAGCCTCAGGGACTTCCGCTCTCTTCAATTGTTTCTCTGTGTTTGTCATCCACTTTCCCCCTCAAATTATTTCAATAGTATAATTTTAGCATACCTTAGGGCTGAAAGGGTACTGGCAAGAACATACAGGTTCTAACCAAAGCACGAATGATGACCTTCCCCATTTCCGTTCAACGGCTCGGACAGCAGGACCCATTCTTCCTTGCCGATGGCTGCGGCATGGCCATCCTCGACCAGCCGCATCATGAATTGGAGCAATGGTTCCCATAAAAGTTCCTTATCGGACTCCATCGACACCCGTGTCCGGATCATATTCGTGCGTATGCATCTTGATAGCCAATCGAGAAGATGTTTTTTTGTGAGAGGCTTTGCCGTTTCCGGATTGCTGAACTCTCTGAGAAGATAGTAACGCCAGATGTATGCCGGCGTGCGGATGCCTAATGTTCGGCAAGGCAATTCGAACAGCATTGCCGGCAAATGATACAGATCCTTCCGATCGAGATAGACCGCCAACAGAAATTTCCGGTGCTCCGGATCGGTGCGATACCGCAACAGATTGATATCCTTCGCCTGCATATGCTTGCGTGACGCAGTTTTCCCATAAGTGTTGGCCACTGAATCGGATGCGCCCGGCAAATGTCCCTTCCTATAGAGATTTTCCAGGCAAGCAAATTTGAGTTCATCCAAAGGAATCAGGGTCTTCACAAAATGGAAACGATCATCCCTGCCCAACTTGAGGTGGTGATGGATGGCCATTTCTTCCGCCTGGGTATCCAGAATGCCGATCCAACTTCCAAGCGCGACGGAATGATTCAAGAATTGATAAACCGACTGCGTCATTTTGATGCTCCCCGGTTGATAATTCATCCCGCAAATCCACCATACTTCGTAGCCGAATCGTTTGTATCCCTGTGTCCGTGCTAGCAGATCGGCAGGCGAAATCGGACTGCACTGGTACTCCACAGCAATTTTTTTCCCATCCCCAAGAACAATCAACAGATCCGGACGTTGCTGCAATTCAGGAAGCCAACACTCCAATGTAACTGCAATTCCTTCCCTCTGGAACTTATCCAGAAGCAACTGTTTTCCCTTCAGATGGGGAAGCGTTTCGCCTTCCGAAAAAACGGCACAATCCGAAAGTTGATGATGGGCAAAATGCGCAATCATGATGTTTCCTTTTTTCAGCACCAACTTCCCCTTGCAGGCTGGACAATAGTACTCCTCAACATTCTTCCCTTTTTCTCTTGAAGCTTGGTAAGCCTGGATCAATTCTCCATTTGCATTTCTAGCGATCAGCATAAGCAACCGCCCTTTCTCTCCGTTTCCCATAATATCCGCAAAAGGGAAAGAAAAAATCCGACCCTTTTCAGGATCGGATCAGATTATTTATTTAAAGTAGTGTCTGGCTGATTCCAATGCATTGTCTTGGATAACCAACTTGCCGTATTCGCCTAATATCTCAACAGCAATATCAGATTCCTCCGCAAATTCCAAGGCCTTCAAAATTTCATTGTCGATATTCGTTTCCGTCATCTCATCTATGAAATAGACAACCGCCAAGTAATATTGATTATCATAATAGTAAAGCGAAGATATGCCGCTCTCCAAAAACATCCGTTTCGCCAACTCCAAAAAGTCATCAAAACTCTGGAATTTAAAGACGACCTCCAAAGGTGCCATATCATCTTCTTCAGATTCAGCATCCGTTTTATCACGTTCATTGAAACTCTTTGTTTGTTTTTTGATGTAATCCACTACATGCTCCAATTGATTGGAGCCATTTGCCATATCGAAGTCGTCTTCGTTATTCATCCCTTTACTGATGAATAACTCTAATCCATTCCCATTAGGCAGCACTTGGAAAGTAATTGCATCTGATTCATGAAATTGATTATCAACATCGACTTCCTCGAGGATGCTGTAGAAAAAGCTCTCGATTTGCTTTTGATTTCCTAATAAATCCAGAAAGGTGATGCCTCTTTCCTCCAAATCAGAATTTTCAATCAAAACGCGAATTGTGTTTTCGTTGATGTTTTCCATTTCCATCATGCTTCACCCCACTTTTCTTTCCCTATTTTTCTTATACCCATTGTAAATCAAATCGCAAAAATGTAAAGACAAAAGCACAAAATCTTTCAACTTCTCATTTGTTTTCTCATCTATGCGTTTCTTTCGGTAAATAAGCCAAATTTTGGCGGTCAAAAAAGACAAGTACAACCGTCTGTCCGGTGCACTTGTCTGTTGATTCCTATTTGGTTGCTTTTGACTAGAAGTTTGCCAATCTTTGCGCTTTTTGTAATTCCAGCGCGCGGACTTCCCTCGGCAAGAAACGACGGATTTCGTCTTCGTTGTATCCCACTTGCAAACGTTTTTCGTCCAGAATGATCGGACGACGCAATAGGCCGGGATTATCCTCGATCAAAGTGAATAATGTATTTAAAGGTAATTCGTCTAAGTCGATGTTCAGTTCTTGGAATGCTTTGGATCGAGTGGAAATAATTTCTTCAGTGCCTTCTTCAGTCATTTTCAGGATGCTTTTGATTTCAATTTCTGTCAAAGGTTCGGAGAATATATTCCTTTCAGTATAAGGGATGTTATTTTCTTCTAGCCATGCACGTGCCTTGCGACATGAGGTACAACTTGGGGAAGTATATAATGTTACCATCTCTGATCTCTCCTTTATTCGTAAGTTTTGTTTGTGAATCACTTACAAGTCTTATTATAAACCAATCCAATCACAATAGCTATCCTTTTTTTAAGGGCACTACAAATTTCTGTCACATTTACGACACATTTACACTTTTTTATAGTCAGTAAAATGTTTGTGAAAACCTTATTTAACGGCGTTTTCAAACCACGTATCTCAATTCCGAAATTTTATAATTTATAATAAATATCGTTTGATAATTATTTTTTTCCGAATTCAGTCTAAATTTTAAAAACGCTTCCATCCCCTTCGCAATCATCCGACTTTGTGCATTCGAATTAAATCGTGAATACAAACCTGATTTGCGTTATAATGAAAAGTGACGTACTTAACCTAGGAGGCTTTTTATGAAAAAGAAAATATTTTCCGGCGTTCAGCCCAGCGGCATCCCGACAATCGGGAACTATATCGGAGCGATGAAACAATTCGTGCAACGTCAAGAAGATTATGACTGCACGTACTGCATCGTAAACCAGCATGCGATCACCGTCCCACAAGATCCAGCCACTCTGACCGAAAGGACACGCGGGTTGGCGGCTCTTTATTTGGCGCTTGGAATCGATCCGAACAAATCGACCATCTTTATCCAATCGGAAGTACCGGCCCATGCTCAAGCTGCGTGGATCGTCCAATGCAACACCTACTTGGGCGAATTGGAGAGAATGACCCAATTCAAAGATAAATCATCCAAACAGGAGACGGTTTCAGCCGGATTGCTGACATACCCTCCATTGATGGTAGCGGATATCGTCCTCTACAATACAGATTTCGTCCCTGTCGGCGAAGACCAGAAGCAACACATGGAATTGACAAGGGATTTTGTGCAACGTTTCAACAACAAGTATGGAAAAGGCAAAAAAATCCTCTCCATGCCCGAGCCTATGATTCCAGAAGATGGCGGACGGATCATGAGCATCCAAGATCCTACCAGCAAAATGAGCAAATCCGACAAGAATACCAAAGGGTACATTTCCTTGCTGGATGAGCCAAAAATCATCCGCAAAAAAATCAAGAGTGCCGTCACCGACTCAAGCGGCATCATCGAATACGATAAAGAAAACAAGCCAGGCATCTCGAATTTGTTGACGATTTTCTCAGCCTTCACCGATAAATCGATCGATGAATTGGTCAAGGAATTTGCCGGTTCAGGATACGGTAATTTCAAAGAAAAATTGGCGGATGCTATCATCGCCGAATTGGAACCGATGCAGAATCGTTATTACGAGCTATTGAGTTCCAAAGAACTGGATGACATTTTGGATGCAGGGGCAAAACAAGCGAATGCCGTTGCCTCAGAAACCCTGAAACGCATGGAAACAGCAATCGGCCTCCACAGATAGAACAGAAATGCTGAACGAGTTGGTTTAGCCCTGATTAAGGAAACACTGTGACCTAAACGGTCAAGTGTATCATGTCTCTAAGCGATTGAAATCGCAAGAGTCATGACAATTTAGGAAATCATACCGTATGAGCATCGTAGAGCGCAATATGCTGAGAGACTTCCTGCGTCAGCAGGTTAGTCGAATAGTATCCTTGGCTCGTAGAGACAAGGGGTTCCTTTGTCCTTTCCGAAGGGCTAACTCGTGAAGCTGGACAAGAAATGCTGAACGGGTTCGTTCAGCCATAATGATGCAAAAGAGAAGCTCCGCATTGCGGGGCTTCTCTTTCTTTATCAGTACAATTCTTCGAGCAATTCTTCCGCTGTAACATTGCCGAAGTATTTCTTGATGTCAAGTTCCTTCAATTTGGCCAGGATGTCCTCTTTGGCGTATTTGACGCCGATAAATGCATCCTCAACATCCTTGATTTCACCCAATCCAAAGAAATCTCCGAAAATCTTCAGCTGTTGGATATGACCCTCTTCAACATTCAAGCGGACTTCAATGGATCCGATCGGAAAACGATGATGTTTTTGGATTTCGAATTTAGGCGACTTACCGTAATTCCAATCCCAGTTACCGAAGTACTCTTCGCGGATTTCATATACGCGTTTCCAATCCTCATCAGTCAAATGGTATTCTTTTACTTCCTCGCGCGTCTCGACATCAAAAATCGAAAGCAACATCAAATCGCGGAATTGTTCAGTCGTCAAATTTTGATATGCCTCATCAACAAATGGTTTGATGTTGGTCACGCGGCTGCGGATCGACTTGATGCCTTTCGATTCGATTTTCTCTTTGCGCGGTTTCAACGCACTGGTTACGGCATCCAAATCAGAGTCGAATAGGATCGTCCCATGGGCCGTCATTCTTCCGTTTGTCGCGTACATGGCATTCCCCGAGAATTTTTTCTCTCCGATGACCAAGTCGTTCCTTCCTTTTAATTCAGCTTCCTTGACGCCTACGCTATGCAAAAAGGAAATGACCGGCTTTGTGAATTTCCCGAAATCGCGGAAAGAATCACCGTCATCCTTCGTGATGAAGCAGAATGAAAAGTTCCCTAGGTCGTGGTATACTGCGCCGCCCCCGGACATACGGCGCACGATATGTATCTTATTCGCTTCGACATAGTCCGCATTGATTTCTTCTATCGTATTCTGATTGCGGCCGATGATGATCGACGGTTCATTGATATAGAACAACAGAATCGGCTCGTCCAAGATTTTTTCCTTCAATAAAAATGTCTCCAACGCAATATTAACGCTGGGATCCAACTGTCCTTGATTATCTACAAAATACATATGCCTATTCCTCTCCCATTCTTCATTTGATTTGTTGTTTCATTCCGTTTGATGGATACGATCAGATGGTGATGATCCGATCCTTTTCGGCCAGCGTTACAGACACGGACGGCGCAGACTCTTTCGCTTGGTCCAACAGCACGGATAGCTCGCCTTTTTGCGGCAAGTGTGTCAGGATCAGCTGTTTAACTGCGGCTTCTTCAGCTATCGTCCCGACTTCACCTGCGGTCATATGCGCATGATGACGCTCGTTGCCGTTGAACAGATTGGCATCAGCCAAGAACAGGTCAGCATCCTTCACAAAAGGCACAAATGCCGGTAAATAGGCTGAATCCGCCCCGAAAACGAAGACTTTTCCGGTGGCTATTTCCTCGATCCGCAACGCATAGCACGGGACCGGATGGATGGTTTTCAAAAAATGGATCCGGAATGGCCCCAATTCCAACATCTCCTCCGGAGCATAGGCAATCCCTTCACTCACCCCCGGCATCTCCAACAAGCGGAAGAATTCCGATTCAGCATGACCGTATATCGGCAATATTTTTTTCGATTTTCCAACTGCAGGCTCTTTCAGCTGAAAAGTATATTGCAGGACACCCAAATCCGCAATATGGTCTGCGTGATAATGCGTCAGGATGACCGCATCCAAATCCAACGGGTCCAGATGATGCTCCAGTGACAACAGCGCATTGCTGCCTGCGTCGATCAACAGTTTGAAATCCTCAGATGTCAGCAGATAAGCTGTCGTCCCGACATCTTTTGTAGGATAGCCGCCCATGCAGCCCAAAATAGTCAATTCCATTCAACGTCCTCCAATCCAATATCTGATAAGCAAAGAATCCTGTTCTGATTATAACACGCCTTCAGCCATCGACAATCGCAAACTATTTCACGGCAACAAAAAGAAACAGTTTTTATATAGATAGATAACAGTTAAACATCAACGGATTCATTATAGCACCAAATAAAAAGAAACACTACCCGAATTCAAAAAACAGTCCACCCTTCTCTGTAACCATACAGATAGGCGGACTGTTTCATCATGCATTCGGACTGTCATTCTTTTCCATTTTTTTCATGTAGCGGATTGCCTCATCTGCTAAGCGTTTCCCCTCTATGATGGCATTTTCCATCCCATAACCAGTGATTCCATTTCCTCCGACAAAAATGCCTCTTTTTGCATACTCGCTATTGACTGGATAATCTTCACCCAACATCTCTTGTCTTTGATGCAGACTGAAATGCGGTACGGCCTTTTCCCAGCGATAAAAAGTGACCTGTAGAGGCTCTTCAGTCAAAGTCAAAATTTCCTTCACTTCTTTCTTGATGATATCCATCACGAGATCATCAGCTAATTCTATCAAGGTTTCTTCCAAACATCTGCCGAATTCCACAAGTACATAATAATGTTCCGCCTGCTCGAGCAGCGGCCATTTGTTGTTCAGAACGACAACTTTGGTGCTATGATAGGAACTTCTTCGCGGAATCACAAACCCTTGCCCTTCAGGCAAGTTTTTGACTGCCCTTTTGTTTATTTTGAAAAAAACTGTGCCCACACTGGTGCTTTGAGCTTTCGGGATAGCAATTTCACTGGTCAGACCTTCCAAAAACCCAAGGGATTCCTGGGGATTTGTTGTGACCACAACACTCCCAGCACGCATGGATTCACGCCCATTCAATTCGATCAACAGCAGGTCCTCCGCCACGCTGTTCAACGACTTCACTTTCTGATTCACGTATAGATGGCCTTCCGTACGCTGGGCCAGGCATTTGGTTAAGGTTGCCAAGCCTTCTTTGAAGGTATACTCCTGGCCGGATCCATCCGCAAAACGCATCAGCTGCTCTTTTTTGTGCTTTCCGATATGCGCCTTTCCGTAGATGGTCACCAAATTTTCATCGAATAACTTCACCGGCATCAATTCCATGGAGCCATAGACGTTATCCGGATAATAGGGCTCAGCCATATAGTCGACCACTTCCCGTCCCAAACGGAATTCCAAAAAGTTGTCGGTTGAATACTCAGGGTTCTCATGCAGGTCCTTGGACAGGAAAATGCTGTTCATGAACGCCCGGAGCTTTGCATCCAAGGTCAATCCATTTGCCTGCCAAATATCATTAGGGAAAAGCGGCATGCCGTGATAAGTCATCATAGTGTCATCCATGACCGCAGTCCCATCGAACAGCACCAGTTTCCCGCCTTTGCTGAATTGAATTTCGGATTCCAAGCTCAATTCCTTCAAAAATCCGGAAATATCCGCCCGTCTCGAATCGAAAGCTGATGCGCCTACATCAAACGCATACCCGTCCATTTCAATCGTATGGATCATGCCGCCCACAGCGGCTCGATCCTCCAGAACGACATACTCAAACGGGAGGTTTTGTTCCCGGATGGCTTTATCGATTTCATAAGCGGCTGTCAATCCCCTAAGTCCGCCGCCGATGATCGCGATACGTCTTTTCATCTTCTCCATCCTTCCATCCCCTCCTTTTTCTTTCTTGACGCCTAATTAATCACTATCTATATCTTACTCTATCCACCACCGAAAATATGTGGATACTTTTCGACAGATATTCATCCCGTTCGCGTTTTTAGACGTTTTCGCGGATCTGTTTGACTGTTTCCGCATCCAAGCGTTTGACTAATTCGGTGACCAATTTGACCGCATTCAGATAATCATCTTCATGGATCATGGAAGTGTGCGAATGCAGATAACGTACCGGCACAGTGATCGCGAAGGAAGGAATGCCATCCAAACTCTGATGTTGGGCGCCTGCATCCGTTCCACCGCCTGTAATGACCGTGTACTGGAACGGAATTTCGCATTCTTCGGCAACACCGACGATGAAATCGCGTAAGCCCCGGTGCGGGATCATCGATGCGTCATAAATCAATAATTGCGGCCCTTTTCCTAATTCGGAATCCGCTTCTTGAGGCGTCATTCCCGGAGTATCCCCGGCAGTTCCTGTATCCAAAGCAAACGCGATGTCCGGACGGATCATATGCGTGGCCGTCTTCGCACCGCGCAGACCTACTTCCTCCTGAACATTCCCGCCGCTGAAGATCACATTCGGATGCCCAGCTTTTGCGACATTTTCCAACACTCTCAGCGCAACGGCCAGTCCGATGCGGTTGTCCCAAGCTTTCGCCAAAAGGAATTTTGAATCGTTCATGCGTTTGAAGGAAATGTACGGCGTAATCATGTCGCCGGGTTTGATGCCCCATTCCGCTGCTTGTTCTTTCGAAGAAGCGCCGATGTCGATGAACATATCTTTGATTTCATACGGCTTTTTGCGCGCTTCCGGCGTCAGCACATGCGGAGGCTTGCAGCCGATGACCCCGTGGCAGCGCTCGCCTTTTGAGTTGGTGATTTCCACCTGCTGGGCCAGCATGACCTGATTCCACCAGCCACCCAAAGTTTGGAATTTGATGAAACCCTTCTCGGTAATGCTCGTGACCATAAAACCCACTTCATCCAAGTGCCCCGCCAACAAAATGGTCGGCCCATCTTCTGTACCCGCATGTTTGGCAAAAAGACCTCCCAATCCGTCCTGCGAAAAGCTTTCGGCGAAAGGTTCCGCGTAGCGTCTGAAGACTTCTCGGACCTCCCCTTCGTTGCCCGGAACGCCTCTCGCATCCGTCAAATCGATCAGCATCTGTAATTCTTTCTTTTCCAAAATGATACCCCCATTGATTTACTGACATAATATCAGTATAGCATTTACTCTATGAAAAACAAAAAAACGCCGCACTTCCGGTCAAAGACCGGAGGGCAGCGATTAGAAAATTATTTAGCCAAAGCAGCTTTAGCTTGTTCAGCTACCGCAGTGAAAGCTGCAGCGTCTGTAACAGCCAAGTCAGCCAACATTTTACGGTTCATTTCGATACCAGCAAGTTTCAATCCGTGGATCAAAGTGCTGTAGCTCATGCCGTTGATGCGAGCAGCCGCGTTGATACGGGCAATCCATAATCTACGGAAGTCACGTTTCTTTTGACGACGGTCTCTGTAAGCATAAGTATAAGATTTCATTACTTGTTCTTTAGCTGTTTTGAATAATGTATGTTTTGAACCGTAATAACCTTTAGATAATTTAATAATCTTTTTGCGGCGTTTACGGGTTACTGTCCCACCTTTAACACGTGGCATAGTGATTTCCTCCTTATTAGAACCATGGTTCTATCTCGTATTGTTGTTGTTTAGAATTATTTCATTTGTGATAATTGTTGGCTGATGCGTTTGATATCAGATGCGCTAACCATTGAAGCTTGACGCAATTGACGTCTTTGTTTCTTCGTTTTTCCGTGGAATCTATGGCTTGTAAAAGCGCTCCAACGTTTTAGTCCGCCGTTACCAGTTCTTTTGAAACGTTTAGCTGAACCACGGTGAGTTTTTTGTTTTGGCATTTGTCTTTCCTCCTAAATTAAGTTACAAATTTATTTATCGGCTTTGGGCGCCAACATCAAGAACATGCTTCTTCCGTCCATTTTAGGATGAGATTCAATCGTCGAAACGTCAGTAAGCTCAGATGCAAGGCGATCAAGGACCCTTTGTCCGATTTCTTTGTGGGTGATGGCACGTCCTTTGAATCGGATCGATGCTTTCACTTTGTCACCTTTTTCCAAGAATTTGCGTGCATTCCGCAATTTCGTTTGAAAATCATTTTCGTCGATGGAAGGACTCAAGCGTACTTCTTTAAGGCTTACCACTTTTTGGTTTTTACGGGCTTCACGTTCACGTTTTTGTTGATCGAAACGGAACTTACCGTAATCCATAATACGGGCAACGGGCGGGTTTGCATTTGGCGATACCAAAACTAAATCTAAATTTGCTGCTTCTGCAATCTGCAATGCATCACTTTTCGATTTGACTCCTAGTTGCTCGCCGTCACTACCGATAATGCGTAGTTCGCGGGCACGGATGCCGTCGTTAACCATCATATCTTTTGCTATGGTCGTTCACCTCCATGATATTTGAGAGAAAGAACGCAGAAAAAAGCCGGCGGGTCATAATAACCCGCCGACAATACTCGCATTGCTGCAAGTTACTTGTACATATCTGGCCCAGGGACGCGATTGTCCACTTAGGCGAGAAGCGGGTGCTTCTGCTTAATTTCTCAACTTTTATAGTATACCTTGTTGAAATGAAAACGTCAAGAGCATTTCTCTAAAAATATTCTTTTACAAGATAGGTTCAGACATTCAGGCTTCCGGTGCGTATTTCCAGATTTCTTCGAGATCCTCTGGGGGCAATTCCGCCACCAGTTCATTGACGGTTTTGTTCCATCCCGGAACGACAAATTCCGGATTCAGTTCCTGCAGCGGCAACAGCACGAAGGAGCGCTCCTGCATCCTCGGATGCGGCACGGTCAGCCGTTCTTCTTCGATACTCTCCACTCCGTACAAAACAATGTCGACATCCAAGGTGCGCGGGCCGAATCGGATGGTCCGCACTCTTCCGAGTTCCTGTTCGATGTTTTGGCAGCTGTCCAGCAAATCCATCGGAAGCAAGTCCGTGTCCGCTTCGAACACCAGGTTCAGGAAATCCGGCTGGTCGAGATAGCCGACCGGTTTCGATTCATAAATGGAGGATACGCGTTTCACTTCCACATCGGGCAAGGAGCGGAAAAGCTCCAAGGCTTTTTCGAGATGGGTTGCACGCGGCTCGAGATTCGTGCCTAAGGCGATGTACACGATAGGCATGCGCTTAGCTCCCTTCCCTTTCGCGGTAGATTTCAACCGCAACGGAATCATAATGACCGACGATCGGAGGATCCGGCTTGATCACTTTCACCTGGCACGCCTGCAAGCCGTCAAAACGCGCAAACAAAGCGATGGCGATATGCTCCGCCAAAGCTTCGATCAGGTTGAAGTTTTCGCCCTCCACTACCGCTTTGACAGCTTTGTAGGCATGGCCATAATGGATCGAATCCTCCATTTTGTCGCTGTAACCGGCTTTTTTTGTATCGGTGTGCAGCACAACATCTACGTTGAAGCGCTGTCCCAACACCTTTTCTTCCGCATTCAATCCATGAAAGGCATAGAACTGCAGATTATTCAAATAGATTTTATCCAATCGGGCTCTCTCCTTTTTTCAACATGATATCCATCATCCGTGCCATTTCCGCATTGGCCTTTACATTGTGCACGCGGAACAGTTGTGCACCGTTTACTATGCCCAATGCAGTCGTTGCGGCAGTCCCCAGATCGCGCCCCTTGAAAGGGACATCCCCCAGTGCCGTTCCGATGAACCGTTTACGGGACGTTCCCAGGAGCAACGGGTAGCCGAGATCCGCAAACCGCTTCAGATGATGGACCACGTTCAGATTGTCTTCATAGGTTTTCCCGAATCCGCAGCCGGGATCGAGGATGATGTTTTCCCTTTTGACGCCTGCCGAAACTGCAATCCGCACACTCTCCGCTAAATCAGCCAGCATATCTTCGATCAAAAAGGCATAATCCGGCTTTTCCCGGTTGTGCATCAAAATGATCGGAACATCAAATGCCGCAGCCACAGCCGCAATCTCCGGATCGTACTTGCAGCCCCAAATGTCGTTGATGATATCAACGCCGGCCTCGCAAGCCGCACGGGCGACCGCCGACTTGTAGGTGTCGATCGAAAGCGGCACATCGACCGCTTTTTTGACAGCTTCAATGACAGGCACAATCCGCGCAATCTCCTCTTCATCAGAAATCTGGGTGTGGCCCGGACGGGTGGATTCTCCGCCGATGTCGATGATGTCAGCACCATCAGCAACCATTTCGAGAGCATGGGCGACGGCTTTTTCGACCGTGTTCCACTCCCCACCGTCAGAAAACGAGTCAGGCGTCACATTCAGGATCCCCATGATATAGCTGCGCTTCGACAGGTCATATACCTTCGTCTTTGTCGTTAATTTCAAGATTCATTCTCCTCATCAGCGTGTACTTCGTCTACAGTTTGATCAATTCCAGCACTTCACTTCTGGATTTGAATGATTGTTTGAATGCGCCACGGACTGCGGATGTCACAGTCTTGCTGCCCGGCTTTTTCACGCCGCGCATGGTCATGCACATATGCTCAGCTTCCAAAACGACCATGACGCCCTGCGGTTCCAGATGCTCCATCAGGATATCCGCAACAGTCGTCGTGATCCGTTCCTGGATCTGCGGCTTTTTGCTGACCTCATCCAGGATACGCGCCAGCTTGCTCAAACCGATTACCTGTCCATCCTTCGGCATATAAGCGATATGTCCTACACCGAAAAAAGGAACCAGATGATGTTCGCAAGTCGAATAGAAAGGAATGTCCTTCACTAATACGATTTCGTCGGTATCTTCATGGAAGACCACCTTAGCGTGATCGGCAGGGTCTTTCTCGACACCGGAAAAAATCTCGGCATACATGCGCGCTACCCGCTTCGGCGTATCCTGCAGTCCTGAGCGGTTCGGATCTTCACCGATCGCCTCCAAAATCATTTGGACGGCGGTTTCTATCTTTTCTAAATCCATTTTTATCCTCCTAAACGCTCATTCCCCGGCTAACGCCGCAAGGGTGATGTCAGCGACTGATTTAGCCGCGACCAATAGAGCTTTTTCATTGATATCGAATTTCGGGTGATGATTATTGAAAACTTCAACTTGGTTCGGGCGGGCGCCGACATTCAGGAATGCGCCGGGGATTTTCAGCAGATACTGACCGAAATCCTCAGCTCCGGTGTTGGCTGAAGTTGCGATGACTTGATTCAAGTAAGACCCGACACCATGCTTCTCAAGGACTGCGGCTGCTTTGGCAGTCTCCTTCGGATGGTTGTACAAGGGCGGATAATCGGAGTTGTAGTCGATTTCCACTTTCACATCATACATCTCCTCAAGGCCGCGGCCGATCCGGTGGAAATGTTCCTCAATGACCTTCCCGACCTCCAGATCCATATAACGGGCATCCCCGCGCAGAACCAGGCTATCCTTGATGACGTTGCTGCTCCCGACCGCCTCGAAGGAACCGATCGTCACGACAGCCATGTCATAAGGATTGATACGGCGGGAAACGATGGTCTGCAGATTCATCACGAAGCTGGAAGCCGCCACGATCGTATCGTTGGAGCGGTGCGGTTGCGAAGCATGCCCACCAGTCCCTTGGATCGTAACTTTGATGTCGCTGCAGCCCGCATAGGCGTAGCCGCTTGTGTAAAAGACGGTGCCGACTTCATGATCCGGATAGAAATGGATGCCATAGATTTCATCGACATCGTCCAACAAGCCGGAGTCCACGATGCTCTTGGCGCCTGCCGGGGCCATTTCTTCGGCATGCTGGTGCACAATTTTGACTGTTCCTTCCCATTGGTCCCGCAGACGGATCAGGCAATCAGCCAAGACCATCAAATAGGCAGTGTGCCCATCATGTCCGCAGGCATGCATGACACCTGGGTTTTTGGATGCAAACGGCAGACCGGTCTGTTCTTCGATCTGAAGCGCATCAAAATCCGCCCGCAGCGCGATGGTCCGGCCTGGTTGTTTTCCGTTGATCGTGACGATGATGCCATAGCCGTTCCCGACGTTCGTCTGCACATCAACCGGTTTATCCTCATAGAAACGGGCGATGAACGCAGCCGTTTCTTTCTCGTCGAATGACAGTTCAGGATGCTCATGGAAATGACGGCGCAAAGCGATCATGTCATCTTCACGGCCATCCAGCATTTTCATCAATTCTTCTCTTAACATAAACCCTTCATCCCCTATCAAGCAAAATATATAAGAAAATGAAGGCCCGGAACACAAACTGCCATGTTCCGGGCCTTCATCAAGCTAACAGAATCAAAGCTACATCACTGAAACTTATTGTATCATGATTTGCTCAGAAAGATGTGGATTTGATAAGATTATTTGAAGTTTTTGATTTCAGATTGAACCTCAGCCAAGAAATCATCCATGCTGAAAGTAACCATTTCTTTCGAGCCGTAGCGGCGGACAGTGACGGTTCCGTTCACCAATTCCTGGTCGCCGATGACAAGTTGGTAAGGGATTTTTTGAGTCTGGGAAGCACGGATCTTGTAACCCATCTTCTCGTTGCGGTCATCGACTTCGACACGCATGCCCAACTGTTCCATTACGGCTTTCAGTTCATAGGCTTGATCGGCATGCAGGTCCAGGTTGACAGGGATGATCGTAGCTTGGACAGGAGCCAACCATACCGGGAATGCTCCTTTGTACTCTTCTATCAGATAAGCCACAAACCGCTCCATTGTGGAGATGACGCCACGGTGGATAACGACCGGACGATGATTGTTTTCGCCGTCTTCGCCGACATAAGTCAGGTCGAAGCGTTCAGGCAACAGGAAGTCCAATTGGATTGTGGACATCGTTTCCTCCAAGCCCATCGCTGTCTTGAACTGCACATCCAACTTAGGGCCGTAGAACGCAGCTTCACCGATAGCTTCGAAGTATTCCAGACCGAATTCATCCATGGCTTCCTTCAGCATCGCTTCCGCTTTGTTCCACATATCGTCGTCGTCAAAGTATTTTACTTTGTCTTCAGGATCGCGGTAGCTCAGACGGAAACGGTAGTCGCTGATCTGGAAGTCTGCGTAAACATCCATGACCAATTGCAGCACGCGTTTGAATTCGTCCTTGATCTGATCCGGACGGACAAATACGTGGGCATCATTCAATGTCATTTCGCGTACGCGCTGCAGTCCGGACAAGGCCCCGCTCTTTTCGTAACGGTGCATCATGCCCAATTCGGCGATGCGGATCGGCAATTCGCGGTAGCTGTGGATGTCGTTTTTGTAGACCATCATGTGGTGCGGACAGTTCATCGGACGCAACACCAGCATTTCGCCATCGCCCATATCCATCGGCGGGAACATATCTTCATGGTAGTGGTCCCAGTGGCCGGAAGTTTTGTACAATTCCACATTCGCCATGATCGGCGTGTAGACGTGCTGGTAACCCAGGCTCACTTCTTTGTCGACGATGTAACGCTCAAGCGTACGACGGATCGTCGCGCCTTTCGGCAACCAGAAAGGCAAACCGGAACCGACTTCAGGAGCGATCATGAACAGATCCAGCTCTTTGCCTAATTTACGGTGATCGCGTTCTTTTGCTTCTTCGCGCATTTTGATGAATTCAGCTAGGGCTTTCTTGTCGAAGAAGGCTGTTCCGTAGACACGTTGCATCATTTTGTTGTTCGAGTTTCCTCTCCAGTAGGCACCCGCCAATGACAACAACTTGAAGACTTGGATTTTGCCTGTTGCCGGCACATGGACACCGCGGCAAAGGTCCGTGAAGTCCTCTTGCGTATAGACGGTGATGACGTCACCCTCAGGCAACGCAGTGATCAATTCGACTTTGTAAGGGTCATTTGCGAAGATTTCCAATGCTTCCGCACGGCTCACTTCACGTCTGACGATCGGATAGTTCGCCTTCACGATGTTCATCATTTCCGCTTCGACTTTCGGCAAGTCCTCTTCGGCAAGCTGCACTTCCATATCGGTATCGTAGTAGAAACCTGCTTCGATCGCTGGTCCGACGCCGAAATGGATTTCCGGGAACAGGCGCGTCAAAGCATGCGCCATCAAATGGGCAGTCGAGTGGCGCAGGATACCCAATCCGTCTGCGTGATCCGGAGTCACGATTTCAAGCGAACCATCCGTCTCCAACTGACGTGTGAAGTCGACCAATTCCCCATTGAATTTTCCGGCCAAAGCTTTTTTGGCCAGGCTGTTGCTGATGCTTTTTGCTACTTCTTCCACTGTTACGCCGGCTTCGAATATTTTTACGGCGCCGTCTGGAAAAGTGATTTTGATTTCTGACATGCTGATTCCTCCAATTAATTAAATTCTGTACGTTGCGGATGGCAAAAAAGGCAATAAAAAAAGCCCATTTCCAGCTTATGCCGGAAATGGGACGTGTCTACGTGGTTCCACCCAAATTCAAAGAGTGCGACAGGCATCCGCCTAAGATTCTGTCTCATCCTTACTTGAACGCGATAACGAGCGTACCGTTTCCCCCTACTGCATGTTCAGGGAATCTCTCGAAAGGGGTCAATACATGATTGATTAGGATGTTCCACCAAGCCATCCCTCGCTGAAAATCAGTTCATCTATCGGTGTCTTTCTCATCGATTTGTCTTTCGTTTCATCTGTAGTCCATTTAAACACAAAAAATAATTGTTTTCAAGTTTAATATAATAAAAGCTAAACGGGTTCGCTTAGCCCTGAAAGAAATTTAGGAAATCGAGCCACGCAACGTTCCCTACGGTCACCTTGTACTGGGACTCTAAGGGATGAATCCCTAAAAGTCCCATGCAACTGAGCATCGTAGAGCGCAATAGGCACGATTTATCTAATTTCCGAAGGGCTTACCCGTGAAGCTAGCCAACTCTTTTGATTGCAGAAAAGCTGAACGTCAGCCTATTGCTCGAAGCGACGGTTTTTTCCGGTCAGAGGAATCTCGCGCGATAAGAAGCGTATCCGCTCCATCAGGCGTTTTGCCTTCATCGGCTCATCGTCGCCCCGGTTGCCCATGCGCAAATGTTCCTCCAACTGCTGCATCGTAAAGTTGGAACTGAAGAATGTCGGCAAGTCCTCCTGCATCCGGTACTGGAGGATGACACCGAGCACTTCATCGCGTATCCAGGTGGAGTTGGCTTCCGCTCCGATATCATCCAGCATCAGGATTTCCGCCTTCTTCACGGCATCGATCTTTTCGTTGACCGTGTTGCTCTGGATCGCCTGCTTCATCTCCATCGTGAAGGTCGGGTAATGCATCAATGTCGTCAGATGGCCGCCCATCGCCAACTCATGCGCGATCGCACCCAACAGATAGGATTTCCCTACTCCGAACGGCCCATAGAAATAAAGCGCTTGGTGGTGCGTTTTCGGATTTGCATTGAAGGCATCGATGAAATTCAACGACTCCAGAATGGCCGGCATCCGCTCGTTCGATTGGACAAACCGATCCAGCGTCGCTGTGCGGACATCCTTCGGCATCGACATCGAATGGACCCGACTCCGCAATTCCTTTTCCCTTTCCCGCGCCATCGTCTCGTCTGTCGGTGTATAGACGACATCTATGTAACCGGCATTCAACACCAGGTTCGGCTCATAGCCGGGATTCTGCGATTCTTTACCCAGCCGGATTTTCTCTTTTTCCTGCACATATTCGTGCAATTTGGAATAACTTCTTTCGACGATTTCCTGTGTCAGTCGCTCTTCGTGTTTCTGGAAGAATTCCTGGACATCGGCATCCTTCATGATTGTGTCGATCATGCCTTTGTAGCGTTGGCTGATTTCGGGATTATTCATATATTTGTAGAATGCTCTTCCGATATGATCCATCACTCATCCCCTGCCTTTCCGCTACTTTTTAATTTTTTGATGCGTTCATTCAATTTTTGTTGCGCTTCCGGCGTCAGCGGTGTTTCAACAACCGGTTTCCGTTCCTCTTTAGCCCAATCAGGCAAGTTTTCTTTCTTGCGCGCCACTGTTTTCCCGTAGTTCTTTGCGGTTGTTCGGCTGGCTGCCCGCTTTTCAGCCTTCGCCTTCATCTCGCCGGCGAATTGCTTCGCTTTCGCCAATGCTTTTTCGGGCGAATCGACACCATCCTGCAGCCAATCATTAGCGATCGCTTCCACATAGGCCTTCGAAAGGTGCGGATTGTTGAGGATGACCAACACGTAGTGCGTCAATACATTGAGCACACTCGGCTTGAAATCGGCCTTCTCCATCAGCGTCCGCAGCAATTGCGTTTCCGAGGCGGTCACGATGCCGCCTTTCTGTTTTTTGATGCTGGTCAAAAACTGATGCGGCGTCAACTGTTCGCACGCCTTGATGAACGCGATTTCTTCACTGGAAAAGCGTGCCTGAACCAATTTTTGTTCCCGGCCTTTTTCAGTATCCTTAGCCAATTGGATGCTCTGGGTGACTTTGTCCTTTACCTCCAAGCGGGTACTGTGCCTCTGTTCATAGGCATCGGATACAATTTTTTTGAGCGCTTCTCCGTCGACTTTGCCCGATTCGATATCAGCGGCCTCCAGGATGAACTGGGCCATCTGCAGTTCGTCGCAACCATACAAGGTGTAGAGGATAGTGATCGTGTGCTCCAATTCCTTTGTGATGGATTCACGTTTGACGAATTGTTTGTTCAACAGCTGCCGGAAAAACGCGAAGTCAAACCCATCGTTCTCGATTACGGGCAGCGTTGCCGCGTCATCACCCAGCAACGCGTTATCGTTCTGCCTCATCCGAGCTTGCTCCGTAAAGGCGGTTTCCGAGAAGGAAAAAACATCCAGAAAAGACTTCGTGATGTTTTCCGCATTTTTTACGTCGCGTACTTGCCGGCTGAACCGTTGTTGCAGTTCGCGGTATTTCCGTTCGCCGACCTTCTCATACAACAGCAACCCCATCAGGTCATCGCTGAAAAAAGCATGACTGGACAGCGGCTGCTGCAATTCGTATAGATACTGCTTCTCAGGTTCGTTCACCAGAAATGTCTTCAGTAAACCGATCCCTTCCAATTTCACGCGGGCTTGATAGAACTCCGGTATCCCGATATTCGATAAAGCCAATAATTCGGCATGCAACAGATCCTTGCTCCAGTAGCTCTCCTGCGGAATTTCCGCAAGCAGCGTCAAATAGAGACTGAACGCTTGCGGCCCGATGATGGGCTGATACAATTGCGTCAGGATTTTGCGGTCCACATCGGAAATCAAGTTCGTCTGGCTTGCCCGGAAAGGATCCTTAGGGCTGATATTTTGCCATGGATAGCTCATTATTCATTGTCTTCCTTTCCGGGGGCTGCCTCGTGGGGAGGAGCATCGGATGGTTGGATGTCTGAAGATTCGGCAGCCGCTTGTTCGGCTTTTTTCTTCTCCATGTTCTTCAATTCATCAAGGAAAGTTTTCCGGTCCGAAAATTGACGGTAAACACTTGCGAAACGGATGTAGGCGACGTCGTCAATTTTGGCCAACTTATCCATGACGTATTCCCCGATGACGATGCTGGATACTTCATTTTCTCCGAGCGCTCGGATTTCGGCTTCCACTTCATTGACGACAGTCTCCAATTGTTCAAGGGCGATCGGCCGTTTTTCGCAGGAGCGGATCAATCCCCGCAACAACTTTTCACGGCTGAATTCTTCGCGCGCGCCATTTTTTTTGATGACAAGCAATGGCGTCTGCTCGATCCTTTCGAATGTAGTGAAGCGGAAATGGCATTGTTCGCATTCGCGACGACGGCGGATGGCTTTCCCGTCATCAGCCGGACGACTATCGACAACACGCGATCCGTGATAGTGACATTTTGGGCATTGCATCGGCTTTCCCCCTTTTCTTTCGTTTATTATCACTTCATTATAACATACTTGTGGCTCAAAAACCTTGAAAAGATGGTCTTTTCGGGACCCTCAGGCTAGACGGATCTGTGTCCGCGCAGCCATTCGCTGACTTGTTTTTCGGTTTCCTCGATTGTCCCGGAATTGTCGATGACAAAGTCCGCCAGCTCTTTTTTCTTCTCGATCGAAAGCTGGCTTTGCATCCTCTGGGCGGCTTCCTTCTCATCCAAATGATTGCGGCTCATCAGCCTTCTCAATTGGAGCTCTTCCGGTACATAGACGACCATCACGGCATCGCAGCTGTCCACATAGCCGCCTTCGTAAAGCAAAGGGATATCCAGCACGATGAGTTCATGCCCTTCCGAAATATAACGCTCCTTTTCGGCATGGATCCAATCCTTGATGCGTTCTTTCAGCAACGCATCAAGCTCCGCCCGCTTTTCTCTGTCCGAAAAGATCAGCGCTCCCAGACGTTTGCGATCCAGCGAGCCGTCCGGCAGCAGATAGTCTTCCCCGAAATGCTTGATGATGTCCGCTAACCCTGGCGCACCCGGCAGAACGACAGCCCTTGCTCCCAAGTCTGCATCCACAACCGGTATGCCCGCAGACAAAAACAGCTTCGCTACAGTCGATTTCCCTGTAGCGATGCTTCCTGTGAGACCCAATATATAACTCATGTTCGCTTATCTCGCCCCTTTGTACGCAATGTCGTTGATGTCTGCTGCCTTCGGACGGAGCTTAGGCAGTTGTTGACAATGCGGACAATAATGCGTTCCTCTTTGTGCAACCCTTATTTTTTCGATCGGATGGCCGCAATTCGGACAAGGTTTCCCGGTCTGTCCATAAACGGCAAGAGAGACTTGGAATTTCCCGGCCTCCCCAAGCGTGTTTTTGTATGTCCGGATGGTCGAACCGCCTGCTTCCACTGATCTGCTGATTACATCTATGATGGCTTCGTGCAGCCTTTTTGCTGCAGCCGGGCCGATTGTGTCAGCAGTTTGCAGCGGATGGATTTTGGCTTGGAAAAGCGACTCATCCGCATAAATATTTCCGACACCGGCAACAATGTTCTGGTCCAGGATGACCGCTTTGATTGCCCGATGCGACTTGGCAAGATCCTTTTTGAATTTGCTCAACTTGAAGAAATCCGCTGTCGGCTCCGGCCCCATTTTTTTGAAAGGTTCATACTCATCCCGCTTTTCGATCGGCAACAACGTGAATTTACCGAATTTGCGCACGTCAAGGTAACGCAACTGGCGGCCATCGGCGAGATAAAAAATGACATGGGTGTGCTTCTTGATCGGCTCACCGGATTCGCTGACCTCATATTTGCCTTCCATCCGCAGATGGGAAATCATCGCCCAGTGGTCCAACAAGAAGATCAGATACTTGCCGCGGCGTTCGATGGTGTGGATCTGTTCCCCCCGCAGGACCGTCTTGAACCGCTCCGTGGAAAAGGGCGGCGTGATCATGCGGTCCCAAAAGACTGCTACGTCTGTGATGACGGCTCCTCCGACAAGGTTGATGAGCCCTTTACGGATGGTTTCTACTTCCGGTAATTCCGGCATAAACAGCCCCCTCTCTTTTATCGTTTTTATCCCTGGTTATTTTGCTTCATACCAACTGTCGCCGAAGTTACTGTCCACTTTGAGCGGCACAGCCAAGGAGACGGCATGCTCCATGATTTCCGGAACCAATTTTTCCAATACCGGAATTTCTTCTTCCGGGCATTCGAAGATCAGTTCATCGTGAACCTGCAAAAGCATGTTCGCTTGAAGGCCTTTTTCCTTAAGGGCTTTATCCATCCGGACCATCGCAACTTTGATGATATCAGCGGCAGTGCCTTGGATCGGCGAATTGATGGCAGTCCGTTCCGCAAAGGAGCGCAGATTGAAATTGCGGTTATGGATGTCAGGCAGGTAGCGGCGTCTGTGGAATAACGTTTCGACATAACCGGTCTCTTTCGCTTCTTTGACGATATCCTCCATAAATTGCTTCACACCTGGATATTTTTCGAAATAACGGTCAATGAACTCTTGAGCGGCTTTTCGGGTGATGTTCAGGTTTTGGGACAAACCATAGTCGCTGATGCCATACACAACCCCAAAATTGACGGCCTTCGCTTGCCGGCGCAGATTGGCAGTGACGTCTTCCGGATTTTCGATGCCAAATACGCGCATCGCGGTCGAGGTATGGATGTCCTGTCCTTCCAGGAAGGCTTCCTGCAGATGCTCATCCCCGGAAATGTGCGCCAGCACACGCAATTCGATCTGTGAATAGTCTGAGGCAAACAGTTTCCAGCCTTCTTGCTGGGGAACGAAGGCTTGCCTGATTTTCCGGCCTTCTTCCATCCGGATCGGAATATTCTGCAGGTTCGGATCGACGGAACTCAATCGGCCGGTCTGCGTCAATGTCTGTTGGTAGCGCGTATGGATCTTTCCGGTTTCCGGTTTGATGAATTTCAGAAGTCCTTCCACGTAGGTCGATTGCAGTTTGGCCAACTGTCGGTAATTCAGGATGTGCTCCACGATCGGCGCTTGCGCCTGCAGTTTTTCCAATACATCCACCGCTGTCGAATAGCCTGTTTTCGTCTTTTTGATGGCTGGCAAGCCCATCTTCTCGAACAGGATGACACCCAATTGCTTCGGTGAGTTGATGTTGAACTCTTCACCCGCTTCCGCGTAGATGGTTTTCTCGATTTCAAGCAAACGGCCGGCAAATTCCTCTTTCATGGTCAAAAGACGTTGCGGTTCCACTTTGATCCCTTGGATTTCCATGTGCGCCAGCACAAACGACAAAGGCAGTTCCATTTCGTAATACAGGTCTTTTTGCACATTGCTTTCAAGCTCCGCGTTCAGTTGGGCAAACAGCGCTTGGATCGCTTTCACTTTGCGTGCCAAATGGTCATGCAGCACAGTGTCCTCTGGAACGGCTGTTTTAGCGCCTTTTCCGTAGATGGCCTCATCAAAGGAGACATCGTTGTAGCCGTATTCCTGGGCGACTTGCGCAAGGTCTTTGCTGTTGTCCTTCGCATTCAGGATGTAGGAGGCCAGCAGGATATCAAAGTCGATGCCCGCCAGCGCGATGCCGGCATAATGCAGCATGACCATCGTCCGTTTGCCGTCGTACACAATTTTGTGGGCTTCGGCATTCTCAGCCCATTCCTTGAAAGCGGGGCTTGCCATAACTGTTTCCAACGAAGCCGTATATATATTTTTTTCCGTTCCCCAGCTGACTGCGAGGATTTTTCCGTCGTGGTAGTTGTCTTCGAGCATCTCCACGTACAGTGCCATACGCTCCGTGAAATGCTCGGGACGGATTTCGGTCAGGACTTCGAAATGGATATCCTCAAAGGATTCGGAGCGGTCTTCGGAAGCCACGCCCAGTTTATCAAGGAAACTGTTGAAATCCATTTCGCGATAGAAATCGGTCAGCTTGTCCATCTGTTTGCCTTCAACCGCAAGTTCATCGAGCTTCAATGTCACGGGAGAATCCAGATCGATCGTAGCCAACGTTTTGCTCATGAACGCATTTTCTTTGTCATTGATGAGGTTTTCTTTCATCTTGCTTTTTTTCAGTTCATCGATATGCTCGTAAAGGTTTTCGATGGAGCCGTATTCAGTCAGGAGCTTCAAAGCAGTCTTCTCGCCGACTTTGGTGACGCCCGGATAATTATCCGACGAATCCCCCATCAGCCCCTTCATGTCGATGATCTGTTTCGGTTCGATGCCGTATTCTTCACGGATGACGTCAGGTGTGTAGGATTTCAATTCCGACACACCTTTGACGGTTATGTCGACCCGGATATTATCCGTCGTCAATTGGATCATATCCTTATCGCCTGAAATGATGACGACATCATAGCCGGCCTGATCGGCCATCCGCGAGTAGGTCCCGATGATGTCATCGGCTTCATAATTGACCAATTCATAAGTCTTGCCTCCGAAAGCATGGACTAAGACGCCGAAATAAGGCCATTGTTCGGACAACTCCGACGGCATGCTGGCACGCCCGCCTTTGTAATCATCATAAAGGGCATTACGGAAAGTCGTTTTCCCGGAATCGAATGCTACCAACAGATGCGTAGGCTCTTCAGTCTGGAAGATGCGTTCCAATATATTATTGAAGGCGTAGAGCGCGTTCGTATGCAATCCGTTCTTGTTGCGGAACCCATCCAGATTCGGCAATCCGAAAAAGGATCTGAAAGCCACACTGCTGCCATCCACCAATAGTAATTTTTTCTTTTTATCAGTCATCTGTTTACATCCTAACTCTGCTTATTCTGAATCGCCATCTGCCATCGATGGAGGATTAACTCCCTTATCGGCATTCTCCTCGACTTCAGTTCGCTCGTTCATGATTACGTTCTCTTCCTCATCAAAGATCAATTTGCGAGGTGTCTCTACGATCAATTCGGCATCCAACACGCGTTCATTTTCCATATTTGTTCCGACAACGCTGATCGTGACTTGTTCACGGCGCTCATCCACGCGCTCCACTTCAAAATTGAACGTGATCGTGCTGTTGTGGTAGATTGGTTCAATCACATTCAAAGAAACGTCCACAATATGTGAACCCGGACCCGGCAAATGTTTGGAAACGTTGCTCGTCAAAATCCCCACCAACAAAACAGTTGGCACTATCGGTTTATGGAACCGAGTCGTCTGCGAATAATCATGTTGAATATAGAGCGGGTTTCCGTCATTCGTCAACCCAAGATAAAGCAAAATATCTTTGTCTTCGATGATTTCCGTGACGGTCAACGAATCCCCCTCTTGAATTTCATCAATCGATTTTCCAAGCTTTATATCTTTCAGACCCATTTTCACTTTTCCTTTCTTTGAACACATATATGTCTATCATATCAAAAACGCCGTTCCGATAAAAGCCGTTTAGCTCTCTGGACCCATTTATTCAGAAAAGCCGCCCAAGCCTGCTCTGCCTTGCATCAAAAAAGCCCAGGAAGTGATCCCCGGACTAATAGTGTGTGATGAATCCTGAGCTCAGAGTTTGAGCACTAACGAGGTTCAGGACCAAGCAGCCCGGTTTTGGCTGAGTGGGCCTGAACAGCGTTAGGCGGAGAACTCTAGGATTCAGAACCGTTCTAAAACAGTGTGTGATGATTCGCGTTTAGATACCCGGACGTTGGAGTGAACAGAGGATGTCCACCTCTTTTGTGGACATCCTCTGTTTGCGAAACGGGAGCGGTATCTGCGAATCAGAACCGTTCTACTGAATTAATTTTTTGTCGGCACGCTATGGCTCAACAGTTCTTCATAAGCCAGTTCAAATTTCTGAACATCCCCCGCGCCCATGAAAATGGCTACAGCATCATGGAACTGCAACAGTGGAGACATATTGTTGACGTTCAATACCGTTGCGCCTTTTTCGATTTTATCGGCCAAATCGCCGATCGAAACCTGTCCGTCCTTTTCGCGTGCAGAGCCGAAGATATCGCAAAGGAAGACCTTGTCGGCCAATTCCAGCGACTCAGCGAACTCGCTAAGCAGGGCAACCGTACGCGTGAAGGTATGCGGTTGGAAAATTGCAATGATTTCTTTAGTAGGGTATTTCTGTCTGGCTGCATCGAGTGTAGCGCGGATTTCGGATGGATGATGGGCATAATCGTCGATGACAACCATATCCGAAATGTATTTTTCGCTGAAGCGACGTTTTACTCCTGAGAATGTCTTGAGCTGGGCAGCAACCTTGTCTTTGTCCAAACCTTCCAACCAGCAGAATGTGATGATGGCCAATGAATTGAGGATGTTGTGCGTGCCGAATGACGGGATTTCAAAATGACCGAACAGCTCGCCATTTATTTCCACATCGAACTGACTGCCGTTTGTGTCTTTCGTGACATTTTTGGCGACAACATCATTGTCTTCAGCGAACCCATAAAACGTGACAGGATATTTTCCTTTCAGCTCACGGACATACGCATCTTCCCCACAAGCGATGATGCCTTTTTTCACTTGGGATGCAAACGTATCAAATGCGCTGTAAACATCATTGATGTCCTGGTAGTAATCCGGGTGATCGAAATCGATGTTCGTGATGATGGCGTAGTCTGGTGAGTAAGCCAAGAAATGACGTCTGTATTCGCAAGCTTCCAACACAAAGTACTCCGCATCTTCCCGGCCGAAACCAGTGCCATCTCCGATCAGATAGCTTGTCGGGGCAATCCCGTCCAACACATGGGACAACAAACCGGTTGTGCTTGTCTTGCCGTGTGAACCGGTAATGGCGACGCTCGTATAGTTCTTGATCAATTCGCCTATGAAATCATGGTAGCGGATAACCGTCAAACCGAGTTCTTTCGCTTTCGCGATTTCCTCATGTGAATCAGGGAAAGCATTCCCTGCGATGACTGTCAGACCCGGTGTGATGTTCGCTTCGCTGAATGGCATGATTGTGATGCCAGCATCATCCAAACCTTTTTGCGTAAAGAAATAAGTTTCGACATCGGAGCCTTGGACTCTGTAGCCTTTTCCATGCAGGATCAATGCCAACGCACTCATCCCAGAACCTTTGATGCCGACAAAATGATAAATCGTTTCCGTTTCCATAATTACCTCCAAATGAATAAGGAAGGTTAGTCTTTCGGCTACCTTCTGATGTTTGTGCCTCAAAACACTCTCTCAGGACATGATGACTTGCTGTCCATTTATTGAATCGGAACCAGTATAGCACGCACGGATTAAGAAAATGCATGAAATTATTTAAACTTTGATGTCAAACATGTCAATAATTTCACTGCAAAATCAACCGCAGCGTACAAATCAAGCTAATGTTACAACGCGATGACTAAAAATAAGAGTGGCTTACCGAATCGGCAGCCTCATGGACGAATTTTCCGGCTACATCGTATGAGCGTTCCTGCTCCATGATGCCCAACAGCGAGCGGTTCATTGCCCGTTTGGATTTGCCTTCCAACGGTTGCAACTCACTTTCCCCCGCGTTGTCTTCTTCCAGAATCGCATCGTCTTCAACAGGTGCCCCCAGTTCGAAAATAAGCAGGTCCGAGCTGCTTTTCTTCAATAATGCCGCAATCGCGCGATAATCGATTTTCTTTTCATTCAGGTTTCCCCAGCCTTTCAACGGTTCCGGTACTTCGGTCAGTTGGAAAGGCCTTCTGCTTTTATAGGATGCGAAAGGATGCATGCCAAGTTCCGTGCGGCGCTCCTTCTGCTTTTCTTCCTTCAGTCTTTTTTTCTCGACCGCAAAAACATCTTCAACAGGCTTCACAGCTTTATCCCTGTAGGATACGAATGCCTCCTTGTTGTGGCGGATGTACGGGACTGTGTCCATCGGATGCAGCAAATCTTGCGAGATATAGGAGGACGGTTGTGCAGAATCGCCTTTTTCTTCCAGCATGCCATGCTCTTCATCCTCTTTTTTCAGGTAATTCGGAAAATCAAACTTATTTGTTGCAGGATGACTTCCATCCATTCCTGAACGATGTTCATGCCGAAAAAAACTTGGTCCATCATAGCGACTCATCCAGTCTGCTCCTCTCTTATTTTGCTTCCGGCAATACTATGCCCGGTTTCAATGGAATTCCTTTATAATAGTACTTCTTTTTCAAGAATAATTCTATAGGATTATTTAGAAAACGCTGCGCCGATTGTATAGCTGTCATCCAAGACAAGTATGCCTTTTTTAGGGCTTGCGTTTTCCAACTGCAATTCTTTGGCTGAACAGATCATGCCATGGCTGGCTACGCCGCGCAATTCACCTGGCCAGATGATCAAACCGCTTGGCATGACAGCGCCTGGTTTGGCTACGACGACGCGTTGCCCTTTTTTGATGTTGGCTGCACCGCAGACGATCTGCAGTACTTCTCCGTTGTCCACTTCCGTTTGCGTAACGGACAGATGGTCGGAGTCTTCATGCGGCACGCATTCCTTGACGTAACCCACAACAAATTTAGGTGAGCGATCGACAACGACAGCGTCACTGAAACCTGCCGCCTGGATCAAAGCATTCACTTTTGCGACTTCTTCATCTGAAAGGAAAACTTGTCCCTTTGCATGCAACGTAAGCGCATCTGAAATCGAAAACAGATTATAGCCCATCGTTTCATTTGTACGGTTGTTGAAAATGCGCGTCACATTCCCTTTCGATTCGCATGATTGTTCTTGGCGGACGGCGATATCCCCTTTTGTCAATAATAATGTATCCCCGACTGCTTCACGATTATAAAAACTTAACCACATGTTTTGTTTGCTCCTTTATGCTTCTTCATTTATTTTTCCCAAACGAAATAGTATCACAATTCGCCCAAAAAGGCTTCAATCTCTTTTTGCGTCTTCCGGTTGCGGGAAACGAAACGCCCCAAAAGTTCTCCTTTATCATAAGCGACAAAGCTCGGTATTCCGGAAATCTGCAAAGCTTCCCCCAGCGGGCCGAAATCGTCGCGGTCTATTTCGACGAAACGAAAATCCGCGAACTTGCTTTCCACCTCGGGCATGAATGGGCGGATGTAATGGCAGTCCGGGCACCAGCCGGTCATGAAGACGAATACCGTTTTTCCCGAATCGCGCAGTTCTTTGAATTGATCCAAATCTTTCAGTTTATCCATAATCCCATTCCTCCTTAATTCATGGCCATGATGGTTTCATAAGTACTCTTGTCCAACGCTTTGATGACTTGTGCGACCATTTCCTTTGCCGCCGCATAATCGTCGATGTGGAACATTGTTTGGTGTGTATGGATGTAGCGGGCGCAGACCCCGATGACCGCGCTAGGCACGCCGTCGTTCATGACATGGGCGGCACCCGCATCCGTTCCGCCTTTGGAAACGAAATACTGATAAGGGATATCATGCGTTTCCGCCGTATCCAACAGAAATTCGCGCATCCCTTTCAAGGTGATCATGCCGGGATCCTGGATCCGCAAAAGGAAACCTTCTCCCAGATGCCCGAACGTATCCTTGGTCGTCGTCAGATCGTCCGCAGCGGAGCAGTCCACCGCGAAGAACAGATCGGGCTTGAATTTGTGAACGGCCCCCTTTGTCCCGCGCAGTCCGACCTCTTCCTGAACATTTGCGCCGGCGATCAATGTGTTCGGCAACTTTTCATTTTTCAATGCTTCCAGCGTTTCCAAAACAACCGTGTTCCCGTAGCGGTTGTCCCACGCTTTTGAAATGATCTTCTTCTTGTTGGCTGTCCAGATCGTTTCCACTTGGGTAACAATCGTATCTCCTGGACGGACTCCGAATGCCAACGCCTCTTCTTTCGTATCGAAACCGGCATCGAACAGGATATCCGTCACTTTGACTTTTTTGCCTTCACCCTCCCCGCGCAATAAATGCGGCGGGACGGAAGAAGAAATCACAGGTATATCGCCTTTGGACGTCTGCAGGGTATAGCGCTGTGCCGAAACGACATAAGCATTCCAACCTCCAAGCGGCACAACCCGGAACAATCCCCGATCCGTGATGCCTGCCACCATGAAGCCAACTTCATCCATATGTGCCGCCACCATGATGCGCGGTGCCGTTTCATTTTCATGCTCTCTGATTCCGAAAATACCGCCCAAGCCATCCGTTTCGATGCGATCCACCAATGGCGCCATTCTCTCGCGCATATAGTTACGGATATTGCGTTCGTTTCCGCTTGTTCCCTGCAATTCCGTCAATTCTTTGATCATAGCAAATGTTTTATCATCCATATTTGAATGGAGCAGCACACAAATTTATCCTTATGCCGCTCCCGATCCCCCTTAAGTGTCTGACTATCCTATCCATTATAGCGCAGCATCCTTGTCATAGCAACGATTCCATTCGTTAAGAAGCATTGTCCAGCACAGGAAACGTTTCCTTTGTGCATCCTGCCGCTTGTGACATTTCCCTATTATTTTTTTCGTATTATTGCTATACTGAAGGGAGAAATTAAGAAAGCGCATTACTTTGAGGAGGAACATAAGATGAACTTTTTGGAAAAATGCATGTGCAAAAAACACAAAGAAGAAATCTTGGGCGGTATTTTATTCGGAGCCGGACTCGTACTTGGTTCAGTCGTGACAGCCCTTTGCTATGAACAGAAACGGACTGTAAACGGCGATAAAATCCTGGAAAACGTCAAAAAGATGTTCTTGGCTGAAGCTCCGATCGAAGGCTCATGGATCGAACTGCATCCTGTCCCGCTCAGCCGTTATTCTTCAAAGACGGATGTGTATTACGGCGGCATTTCCCGCAAAGAAGAAGGCGTATTGGTGCAATATGAATTCATCGCCGATGCCTACACAGGAACCATTTTGGACTTATACAAACTGTAAAAAAAGAAATGCGATACAAGCCCGCTCTGCCTCGATTAAGGAAACACTGTGACCTAAACGGTCAAGTACTCTGATGTCACAGTGCGACATCAGAGGGCCTCACTGCGCGACCGGTTGGATGGCCTTATGACAGGATTAAGCGATTGAAATCGCAAGAGTCATGACAATTTAGGAAATCGTGCCCTGCAACGTTCCCTACGGTCACCTTGTACTGGGACTCTAAGGGATGAATCCCTAAGACTCCCATGCAACTGAGTATCGAAGAGCGCAACATGCTGAGAGATTTCTTGCGTCAGCAGGTTAGTCGATCAGTATCCTTGGCTCGCAGAGACAAGGGGGTCCTTCATCTCTTTCCGAGAGGCAGGCTTGGATCGCTGGACATCATTAGTTGCACAAAAAAAGGAAGGACCAAAGCACTCGCAGCTTTGGTCCTTCCTTTTGTTTTGTGTGCTATTTTTCTGAATCAGCCGTCTCTTTTTTCGGGAACGCTGCTTCGACACGGTAGATGCGGTCTCCTCTTGAAGAGAACTTCGCTTCATACTCCGTCATGATGTTCCCCTCAAAATCGCTCTTGTGCAGATCCAGCCAGACTTGCTTTAAAGTCATGCCGTACTGCGAGAAGCTTGCGAGCGAATACTCGAACAAGCCTTGGTTATCCGTCTTGAAATGGATCTCCCCGCCGGAAACCAGGATCTGTTCATAGTTCCGCAGGAATTTTTTGTAGGTCAAGCGGCGTTTGTCATGCTTGGACTTTGGCCACGGATCGGAAAAGTTCAGGTAGACGCGATCCACTTCGCCCTCCGCAAAGAAATCCGCTACATTCTCTCCGTCCGTATTCAGCAATTGGACATTTTTCAAGCCTGATTCGATCATTTTATCGAGTGTCATGACCGCCACACTCGTCTGACGTTCGATCCCGATATAATTCACTTCCGGATGCATGCGAGCCATCTCGACGATGAACTGGCCCTTGCCGGAGCCGATTTCCACATGGATCGGTTGCTCGTTGCCGAAGCGTTCCTGCCATTTCCCTTTCCAATCCGCTGGTTCCATCACTACATATTGGGTACTCTCAGCCAATTTTTCGGCAGCCCATGGTTTATTTCTTACGCGCATAATTCTCCTCTTTCTTATCTGTTTTTTTTCGAAAAAAGAAATCCTTTCCGTTCGTTTAAGACGAAGAGGATTTCATAAATAACTGTTCAGGCGATTCTGATAAAGCTTTTTCAGCAACAGAATCAATTGGTTCATTTCCATATTACGATCCTGCGAATGACTCTTTTTGATCATGCAGAGGCACACCATCATGCTGTACCACTCCAACCGGCGTTCCATATTGTCATTCATCCGCAAACCGTACTGCTCCAGCCATGTTCCCCATTCCTCGTAGGGAACGTATTGAACCAGCAAGGTGCTGATGTCTGAGAACGGATCAGCTATTTTGACCATTTCCCAATCCACTAGGTACAACCGGTCTTCCTCATCCAACAGGAAGTTTTTGCGATTCACGTCTCCGTGGCAGACCGTCTTTTGCGAGTCGTCGATGCTGGCGATGCTGTTCTTCACATATTCAGTCACCTGTTGCAGGACTGAATTGGATTTCAGGTCATCCGGCAGATCCGCAACGTACAGGTTGTAGAAATTGATCGGGTTGAAGATTTCCCCTTTTACCTTCTGAAGCATCTTCAGGAGATTTTCGGAATGATGGATGCGATGCAGGATGTCCCGCACGGACTTCCCTTTCATCTCATCCGGATTCAATTCCCTGCCGTTAAGCCATTCTTGAGCTGTCAGGACATCCCCATTGCCGACCCGTTTGGTCCAGATCAGTCGCGGCGTGATCCCCTCAACGGAAAGCGCAGCTAAGAAAGGTGAAGAGTTTCTTTTCAAAAAAACTCTTTCCTCGGCTCTGGTGCCCATATAAGCTTGTCCTGTGTCTCCTCCGATGGGATGTAGCCGCCACCCTGAGTCCATTTTATAATCCATCGAGCTCATTCCCTACTCTGTCATTAATTTTGAAAAGCGGTACAAGCCCGCTCTGCCTCGAAAGAAATTTAGGAAATCTGGCCCTGAATGAGCATCGCAGAGCGCAATGGGTCAGATTTATCTAATTTCCGAGAGGCAGGCTTGGACCGCTAGACATCTTTTTAGGTGCATGAAATATTTTGCAAACTTGTGAAGCACCAAAGGTGATGCACTTTTAATTTGATAAATTTATATCATTGAAAAGAAGGAGCCGGGACGAAAGCCCCAGCTATCTCGGTCTGCTCTTCTGTTCATGTGCTACGTGTTCATTTGGCGATGCCGATCATTTTGCTCTGAAAGCGCAGCGACCCGCACTCGCATACAATTATTATTTTAGATTTCTTTACATATTCAGTCAAGAATATTCCATGGGAGTTTCGGAACTGAACCGATTTTAATCCGTAGATCAGTAACTTGCTGCTTCTCTTTTTCCCGTACGCCCGCCCATGTAAAACTGGATGAACAGCCAAACGAACCCGGCGTTTAAGGCGACTGCAGCCAAGCCCGTCTGCCAACTGTTGTTGATGAAGATGATTCCCGCAAAAAGGAATCCTTCCACTCCCAATAGGTAAGCCAGCAAATGCTTGAAGCCGGCAAATTTATCTGCGTGCTGCGTCGGATATAGCCGGTACAGCATATTCTCATTGAAATGGAAATACAGCGGCAACAGCTGGAAGCCTGTCAAATACAGGAACAACAGACTGAGGCCTAAAGAAAATCCGGCTGAAGGCGTGAACAGAAGCAACAGCACCCCGATGGTCAACAGGCGGAAGAACAAGCCGCTGTAATCTGTCCCGCGCAAAAATGCCCGCGCGTATAAATACTGGTAGGAATTGCTGTTGCCTTCGATCCGACGCAACAAGCCGTCGAAATATTTCCTTCTTTTTGCTTTGCTCTTCACTTGAGGAACATCCGTAAAAAGATTGATGACTCGGTTTGTCCGAGCTTTTCGTTGTTCTTCCGAGGCGATCATCTGCTCCCATTGATAGAGCGGATAGCGCGCCTCGTACGCCACTTGTACTTTTTTACGCAGAAACATAGTATACAGCGTTACAAGTACCGGCGCAACCCATGGATTGAAAAATATCGCGATGCTGAACGATAAAATCGCCGCGCAAGCCAGGTACAGATCATTTTTTTGCCGAACTTTCTTGTCGCCTATCTTCAGACCCAACTCCTGAAGATCCAAATCGATGATTTTCAAGAGAATCAAAGTTGCATAAATCGGGAGGAAATCACTCGCCCCGATTGTTCTCCCGGCAAATAGCATCGGCATTGCCGCGGCTGCCAAAAAGAACAACAGGATCGACGGCAGGATCAGGCTGTATTTTTTCGCTTTGCTGAAATAGCTTCCCCATTCCTTTTCCTTAGCCAAAAGGAACACTTGGTCGGCCGGCTCAAGGAAAGTCGCCAGCTTCCCGATAAAGATGCTGCCTGAAAAAACAGCCACTATCAGAAGTTTTCCCCAAAGGAAATCCGGCGTAACAGTTTTCACGAATTCGGAATATTGGTAAGCCAAAGCTCCCAGCAGAAAGAGGAGGACTATGACGAAATGATCATTGAAGATATATTTGCTGTAACGGCTGAATTTTTTCAGGTGCAGTTGTTGCCTTCTTTTCCAGATACTGTCCAGATTCATGGTTGCGCCACTTCTTTCGTCAAGCTGATGTAAAGCTCATCGAGACTCGCTCCCGGCATCCCCATTTCGCGCTGCAGATCCCCCATCGTGCCCTTCACTTTGACCTCTCCATGGTGAAGCAGGACGAAATTATCGCATTCTTTCTCGGCCGAGGCCAGCACATGAGTAGACATGAGAATAGCTGCACCTTGCGCTTTTTTCTCCCTGACCATCTCCAGGAACGAGTGGATGCCCAACGGATCCAGACCCAGGAATGGTTCATCGATGACATAAACCGGCACATCCAACATGAATGCGCAAACGATCATCACCTTTTGTTTCATGCCTTTGGAAAAATAAGCCGGAAACCAGTCCAGCTTGTCCTCCAGACGGAAATCCCGGATGTAGCGCATCGCCTTTTCCATGGCAACTGCTTCCGTGATTCCGTAGGCCATCGCCGTGATTTCCAAGTGTTCCCGTAAAGTGAGCTCTTCATAGAGCACCGGCGTCTCGGGAATAAAAGCGAATGACTTACGATAATGTTCCGTGTCATCGCGCAACGTACGGCCATCGATCTCAATTTTCCCGCTGAAAGGCATCATCAAACCGATGATGTGCTTGATGGTCGTGCTCTTGCCCGCTCCGTTCAATCCGATCAATCCAGTCAATTCACCGGCTTTGACCTCAAAATTTATATTTTTTATGACAGGCAGTTGCGTATAACCGCCTGTGACATTCTCCAATAATAGTGACATTTAACCGTCCCTTTCGCATGCGTTTGTGCCTTATATTATAGCACAGCCTTTCCCTATCCCAAATATCTTGCTGACCGAAGCGTCTTTTTGCCCTCAGGATATCAAAAAAATGGCAAATATGATAAAGTTAAATCATAGAAAAAGTAGATTACGGAAAGAAAGAGGTCAGGCATATGACAGATTGTATTTTTTGCAAAATCGCGAACCACGAAATCCCGAGCAGCATTGTCTATGAAGATGATGTCGTCATAGCGTTTCTGGATTTATCACAAGTGACGAAGGGACATACTTTGCTGGTTCCCAAGAAGCATGTTGCTGATATTTTTGAATACGATGAAGAATTGGCGAAGGAAGTCTTTTCGCGCATCCCTAAAATCGCACGCGCAATCGAACGTTCCAGCGATGACATTTTGGGATTGAACATTCTGAACAACAACCGTTCGATAGCCTATCAATCTGTTTTCCATTCGCATATCCACTTCTTGCCGCGTTACGAAGATTCGGATTCGGATGGATTCGGTTTGAAATGGAAGACGCATGAAGGGAAATATTCGCAGGAAGAATTGGCAAAAGTAGTTGCAGCCATCAAAGAGAGTCTGGAGGAATAGATATGCGCTCATTTATGGAAGGGATCTTATTCGGTACGGTAGTCGGTGGTCTGCTGGGATTGCTGAATAGTCCCCGAAGCGGCAAAGAAAACCGCGAGAAAGCGAAAGCCTACCTAGAGGACAACACCCTTGCGGTCGAGGACCTCAACGAAAGCGTCCAAGGTTTGCGCAAAGCGATCCAATCCTTGACCAACGAAGGTTTGGCTTCCGTCACGGCAGTCACTGAAGATGTGGCAAAATCTGTTGAAAGCTTCACCCAGCAAGCCCAACCAAGAATCAACCGCATCAACGATAAACTTGCCGTATTGACTGAGGATATGGAAAAAGTCGCAGCGAGCATGGAATCGCAGCTGCCGGCAGCGACAGATGCGCCAACTCAATAATGGAAATAAAAAATACGACGCTCCAAATGCAAACCGGTCAAACGGTCATTTGGAGCGTCGTATTTTTCAGTGTTTATGTTAAAAAGAGTTCGATCAAGAACCCGCTATTTATTCTGATTTTCGGCCTGCTTGATGAGCAACTGCACCGGCATTTCCGAAAAAGACTCCGTGAGCACCTGTTCCACTGTCGCAGCCGCTGCAGCCAGTTTTGCTGCTCCTGTTTTCGTCAAGGACGTATGGACGATCCGACGATCCTGCTCGCAGACATTCCGCTCCAAAGCCCCGCAACCTTTAGCCTCAAATTTGCTGACCAATCTGGAAACCGCGCTTTGGCTTAAACCGACCTTCTCCTCCAGATCCTGGAGCTTTAGTTTTTGGTCCGGTTCCTGTGATAAGAAATAAAGGACATAGAACTCTTTCAAAGAAAGATTATGGTTCATCTGCAAACTTTTTTCCAATGTGCTCTCGACTTTCAGATGAAAATTGTTGATCTCCAGCCATTGGCAAAACGCAGAACTCATTTCACATTTCACAAAGTTCCCCCCATTCCTTTCGATTCATCAACTTATGATACCAAATATTGGCATTTTGAGCAATCCGCCCGCACTAGCGGTAATACGGGCTTCTTTTTTGTTCTATGTTGCGGTTTTCGCTTGCTTCCGGATTGGTCTGCAGATATGAATTTTCTGAGAAGTTTGCTAGCGTTTTTAAGGAATATTTTCCATAATCACGGCGTTTATGATATATTTATAGATGGTTATTCATGGGATAAATAAATAGAAATAGATTGGAAGTGCCACATTCATGAAGAAGAAATTAGCATTGACGTCCGTTGCTTTCCTGACGGCCATCACATTAGCAGGCTGCTCGACTGGCGAAACTGTCGCAACGACTCCAGCAGGCGATATCACTAAAGATGAATTATACGACGCAATGAAAGCATCAATCGGCGAAACCGTTTTGCAACGTCTGATCTTGATCGACGTATTGAACGACGCGATCGGCGACAATGAATTGGAAGCTGAGACGGAAGCTGAGCTGTTGACTACCATCGAACAATACGGCGGAGAAGAAACATTCAACTACATCTTGTCACAATCAGGCTTCGCAAATAAAGACGAGTACCAGGATGTATTGTATTTGAACAAACTGATTGAAGCAGCCGTAAGAGCTGAAACGACTTTCACGGATGAGGAAGTGGAAGCCTATTACGAAGCTTACCAACCACAAATCAATGTACAGCATATCTTGGTTGCGGACGAAGCAACAGCTGTAGACCTGATCAACCAAATCAATGCAGGCGCAGATTTCGCGGAATTGGCTAAAGCAAACTCCACCGACACAGCAACTGCTGAAAACGGCGGAGAGACAGGACTGTTCGGAGCAGGCGACATGGTTGCAGCATTCGAAGAAGCAGCTTATGCGCTTGAGGTCGGCGAAGTGACACAAACACCAGTCGCTACCGAATACGGCTACCACGTCATCAAGATGATCGAGAAGACAGAAAAAGGAACATTGGAAGAAGAACGCGAAAACATCGAAACATTGATGATGGACGAAAAACTTGCCGACAATGATTACCTGACATCCGTCATGTCCACAATCGTTCAAGCAGCGAATGTTGAAATCAAGGACGAAGACCTGGCAGCAGCAATCGATCAATTCTTGCCTGCTGAAGAAACAAGTTCATCAGATTCAGCAACATCTGATGAAGCTAGCTCAGAAACTGCAACTTCCGAAGAAGCGGAATCTGCAACTGCTGAATCAGCAAACTAATACTTATAATGTTAAACACGCAAGTCACCAGCCTTTGATGCCGGTAACTTGCGTGTTTTTTGTTATTGCCCTTCTTCAGAAGGTTGGGCAAAGAGCGGTTTATAGAAACTGCGGTTCTCCAACCCAAAAATCCGCTCGCTGAACGTTCCTGGTGTCGTGCGCAGCAAGGCCGTATCGATCATATTGATGGAAGCATCCAAATTATCAAGATGATGGATGATTTCGGCTTCCAAGAGATGCGGCGTCACCGGCGAACCGAATTCCTGTTTGCCGTGATGCGCCAGAACAATGTGTTTCAATAGGATGACTTCTTCGCTGTCCTCATCGATGTTCAGGGACAGACAGGCTTTGGTGATTTCTTCATCTATCAGGACGATGTGTCCGATCAGATTCCCTTTCAGGGTATACTCAGTCGACATGCTGCCGCTCAACTCGATCGTTTTTCCGATATCGTGGAGTATCACTCCCCCGTACAGCAAAGACTTATTGACTGAAGGGTAATGTTGGATGACCGTTTTGGCCATCCGCAAGATCGATACCGTATGGAAACCCAGTCCGCCTACGATAGCGTGATGGTGACGTTTCGCAGCGGGATACTCGAAAAATTCCCGTTGATATTTTTTTAGTATATGCCGGACAATCCGGTTGATTGGTGCGCTCGTGATCTCAAACAGGATTTGGCTGACTTCCTCCACCATTTCCTCCGATTTCAACGGAGCACGCTCCATATAGAGTTCCGGTCGGCTTGGTTCCCCTTCGCGGGCGAGCCTTAGTTTTGTGATGCGCAGTTGGGGATTGTTCTGATACAGTTCCCGTTTACCGGTTACGGCAACAACTTGACCAGCTTGGAACTGCTGGATATCCTCCTCTTTTGCGTCCCAATACTTTCCGTCGATCTGACCGCTGCGGTCCTGAAAAGTAAAGGCGATGAATTTCTTGCCGTTTTTTGCCAGACGGATATCCGCACTTTTGATCAGTACATAAATTTCAAAATTATCATCGATTTCATGTTCATATATTTTTTTGGCCACCCCTATCAGCCCCTTTCACTCCTATTTTAACATGTATACTTGTTTCTGTGAAAATCGTTGAACGCAAGTGTCGTCGAACGTGAAAAAGAGCACCTGCACGTCTTCGCTCAGCTCTTCCAACAACGTAAACATGATATTTTTCCTGTCGTCATCGAAGTTCACAAAACCATCATCGATCAAGACCGGCATGCTGACGATATCGGCAGTATTCTTCACAAACGCAAGCCGCAGCGCAATATACAACTGCTCCACCGTTCCTTGCGATAGTTCATTCGGTAAGAAGGTCGTTCCGTCCTTACGCTGCACCTTCATGCCGTTCTTTTGGAACGCAATCCCGGTATATGCGCCTTCCGTCAACCGACTGAAGAAGGTTATCGTATCATCGAGCATCAGCGGCAGGCGATCCTCTTTCCCGTACCGCAATGCCCCTTCGATCCATTCTCCGGCTGTAACCAAGCCGGCCCACTCGATGGCAAGGTCCCTCAGCTCGGTTTCGGCCAAAGCGAACTCCTGCAGCAAGGCACTGTAAGTACCGCCTTCTTCCAATTGTTCCAGCTGATGCTTCAGTTCAACCTCAGTCCGCTGCAGTATCGACAGCTCGGACTTCAACCGCCGCATTTCCAGTTCATTCTTTTCGTAAAGATCCGCGCTTTTCTTGGCATCGCCATAACGATCCAAGAGTTGCTCGCGGCCACTGACCTGCTCATCCAGCAATTCTTTGCGCTTGAGGTTTTGCTCCTGCTTTTCCTTCAGAGCCAACAACTGGTAAAATTCAGCTTCCGTCTTTGCGTTTGCCTGATCCAATAGCCGCTGTCTCTGTTGATGGGACTCGGCAAGGTCGCGTTGGATCTGCTCCAACTCTTGCTGCAGTTCATTGATTTTATCCTGAACATTCGTAGCCATATTTTCTTCCAAAATGACGGCATTCTGTATCTCGGAGAAGCGTGCGGCCATTTCAGCGACTGTCAGATGTTCAAAATGGAAACGGCTGCGGATGAACGCAGTCTGCTCGTTCCATTTATCCACGGCGAAATTAAGATCGCTCATTTCGGCTTCCTGATTGATGATCAGTGCGGCCTTCTCCGCCAACACGGCACCGGGGTCCAATTGCAGGAGTTCCCTTGCCGTCATGCGGGCTGGATAGCCTTTCTGCTGCAGGAAAGTCGTCCATTCGGTTTGGAGCATGTTTCCGCGCTCTTCCGTTTCTTCCCGGCTGTTCAAAAGTTCCAAAAACTTATCCTGCAACTCTTCGAGCTCTCTTGTTACAGCCGAGATTCTTTCCCTGACAGCGGCCTGCTTCAGAAATTGCTCCATAGCATTTTCGGAGGAGCCTTCTTGGGAGGCAACGTCCTTCGTTTGTGTCTGTTGCTTCCTTCTGGTCAGGATAGCCCCACCGACAGCAAGCACAGCAGACAACGCCCATGCAATTACCCGGAAGTCTGCCAGAACAAAGGACAGGACCAAAAATACAGCCGCAGCCAAAAACAGCATGCCGAGCGGATTTCTTTTCGCTGGGGCGGGTGCAGCAATTCTTTGATTCGGCTGTTGCACATCGCTTTGCAGCGCAGCATACGCTTCATCAGTAAGCTTCTCGTGTTGGAGGCGAGTCTCTTCTTGCTGGAGGGTTTCCAGCTGTTCCTCATGAAAACCGATATTGTGGTCCAAGCGAAGCAGCTGTTCTTCGATCTGTCGGATGTCCTGCGCAAGCTGCTGCAACTGCCCGCGTTCTTCTTCCTTGAGCGGCTCCGGAGCGGGCAGGGCCAGATTCAAACCCAAGGCCATTTTTTGTTTGGCCAAATCAGCCTTGTTGTTGCTGATCTCATTTTCCAAATAAGTGATCTTATTCAGATCCGCTTGCGTTTTGGCTGCACTGTGCTGCAAAGCCGCAAACTCCGATTGATGCCCTTTGTACCATTCCACATGGACATATTCGCCCAACTGTTTCTGCAGCTGCGCTAACCTTTCCTGGAGTTGCGTTTGCGCTTGGATCGACGCGGCCATTTTTTCTTGCTGGTTCTGCCACTGGTAACGGGCATCTTCAGGCACTTCACTGTAGTCGACAGCCGTAATTTCCTTGTTCAGCCGTTTCCACTCCTGATAGCTGTCCGCCAAACGCAAGCTTTCTGCAATTGCGGTTTGTTCCTGCTCCAGTTCCTGTTGACGGGACAAAAGCTCCGCCTGCTGTTTTTGGCTGTCCGATAAATGCAACAGCGAAGTTTCATAGGTCGCATTTTTTGCTTTTGCTTGCTGAAGCTTCCTTTGCAGTTTTTCAGCAGCCTGTATCTTCTTGTTCAATGGCGGAACGCTGCCTGTCGGTTTGAAGCGTTTCGCGGCTTCATCCCGGTATTCTTTGGCTAATTGCAGCAAACGTTCGCTCCCGCTGGTGCCGATGCTCAACAGATAATGGTTGAGGTCGTCTTTTTGGGTTTTTTTCAAGGAAAGCAGACTGTCTATTTTGAATGTGTATAACGACTCAAAAGTCTCCCTGTCCATCCCCAACAGGAAACGCCCGAGATTTTTTGTCGTCTGCTGCACACCATCCGGCAGCGTGACGAGGGCCTGCCCTTTATTGCGGTCCTTCACCCGCTCAACGATGACATCCCCGAACCGCGTGTCCTCCAAAAATAAGCGACCGCCGTATGCTTGCGCTTGTTTCGGGACGTACAGATTCTGATCTTTCTTGCGGGCACTGGGAAACCCGAAGAGGATGCTGTTGATGAAGGATGACAAGGTGCTTTTGCCGGCTTCATTTTTTCCGTGGAATACCTGCAGATCCTGCACACCATCAAAGGTTCGGTTCACCCATTTTCCGTAGCCGTATATTTCAATCTTCCGAATCTTCACTGTCCTCTTCCTCCTCGAACGCAACAGCCTGCACAATCCTCTTCTTGGCGGCTGCCAGCACTTCCTCTTTGAAGCTTCGATCTTTTTTTAAGTCAGGAAACGTAGTCCTGATGAGCGGATGTTGGAAAAAGTTGTCCAGCTGTTGATAGAATACGTCATCGGCACTGATTTCCGTCCAACTTTTCGAAAAACTCTCCTTCATGACCTGATCAAAAGAAAACAGTTCTTTTTCCGTATCAACCGCAATTTTCAACTGGTACAGATAAATGAAAGGCCGGTCCAACCTTTGTCGGACACCGTCCAGTATCTCTTCGTCCTCGATCTTTTTGACAACATCGGGATGAAGCCCCTGGATGTCCGTGAACAGCAGCGACAACAACACGCTCGATTCACTGATAGCGCGATGCTGTTCCATACGTTCCTCGATGCGCGCAAACACATCATTCAGGGTTTTGCATCCATGCAACGACATCGTTTCTTTTTCCCAAACGATCGGCGCCGTCGGGAGAAAAGTCAACGTCGGTACCATCCCTTTCCGGAGCGTCACCAGATACGCGCCTTTTGCTTCGGTTTCGTTCGGATTGCGCCCTTGCGTATTTCCGCAATAGACGACAGGCGGAGCCTCCTGCAGCTGCTGCCTTTTGTGGATGTGTCCCAGAGCCCAATAATCATAGTTTTTCGCGTTCAATTCGCCCAAAGAGAACGGCGCATAGACGCCTTCGGAAGAGTTCAACCCTTCGAGGTAGCCATGCAGCATCCCGATATGGTAATCGACTGTATGATTCCGGTTCGGGTAATCGACGATCATCCGTTCCTCGACCCATCTGGAAGGATAACTGAAGCCGGTGATGGCCACTCGCTCCCCTGTTTTCGTGGTCAACATTTCGGTCGTAACCTCTTTTTCGAAGACCGTGACGTTCTCCGGAAGCTGCAGTTTGAGCGATTCCCTTCCGAGAAAATCATGGTTCCCATGCGACAAATAAACCGGGATGCCGGAACGATCCAGCCGACCCAGTTCATCCCGCAGAAAGGCTTGCGCCTTTACGCTCTGATTCTCCTCATCGTAGATATCCCCGCTGATCAGAAAAAAATCCACTTCAGCCGCAATGGCCTGCGTCACCAATTCCCGAAAGGAATCAAAAGTGGACTGGTAAATGGCATCAAAAAGCTGCGGCTCCAGCTGTTTTATCCCCTTAAAAGGGCTATCCAGATGGAGATCCGCTGTATGGATAAATGTAATCACAAGCTGTCCTTCTTTCCGCATTCTATGCTAAATCTGACAAATCAAATTTCCTTGGAATCGTTCATGAAAAATCAAAAAAACTGCGCCATTTCCTCCAAATATCGGATGAAGAACGTTGGATGGCATTGATCGGCAATGCGTTGAATCCTGTCCTTATCTATCATCCGGCCATTCTTTCGGAAATGGTCACAGCTTATCGTCAAAAATTAAGTACTAATCTTTTGCAGGCGCGTATAATTCTTGCAACGGTTTTGTGATGATGGCATTGACTTCTTCCATCAATTGGCTCAACTGTTGTTCTTTGGCCATCAAAGATTGGATGACTTCGTTGCCGGATGCTCTCTCAGCGATTGCTTGAGCAGATGCCACATCGTCATCAGTGATCGCTTGGCCTGTCATTTGTTTTTGTTGCAGTCCGATTTGGACATTACGGAACTCTTCAAACAATTGAAAAGCCACTTGATCTTCTCTCATAGCTGTATAAGCGGCAGACAACTCTGTAAAAACAGAAGCCTCACGCAGATTTTTTTCCAACTCATAAGCCGTATCATAAATATTACTCATTATCCCATTCCTTCCATTCGCATATTACATAAACTATAACATTATCCGAACAATAAAGCCATCAAAAAACACGAAAATACGTTCGGAAAAAAGAGCGTGATGAATCCCGGGTAGAAATCGAGCACTAAGAGGACTAACACAAAGCGGACGCTCTTTGTCCGTGTGTGGTAGTCAGCTTAGGCACAGATTTCTGGGATTCAGAACGCGTTTACGCAGAGCATGATGATTCGCGGTTAGGGGACGAGCACTAAGAGGATATTACGAGAACGGCCGCTCTTTGGCCGTGACGTAATATCAGCTTAGGCACTCAAACGTCACAGTGCGACGTTTGAGGTCTTTCGCAAACTGTTAAATAAGCCGAACGATTCCCTACAACAATATGCTCTGTTTATCCGATTCTTCCGCCTTATCGGACAACCCGCAAGACATTCGCTCTCCGTTTGTCCGATTCTTCCGCCTTATCGGACAACCCGCAGGGCATTCGCTCTCCGCTTGTCCGATTCTTCCACCTTATCGGACAACCCGCAAGACATTCGCTCTCCGCTTGTCCGATTCCCTACAATTATCGGACATTCCTTCAACAAGCATGTCAAAAAAAGACAAGCCATCGCAGCTTGTCTTTCCTCAAATCAATTTTTATTGCCCGAAAGCCTCATTCGCCCAATCGAACAATTTTTGCGAACCCTCGCCGATGCTTTGGCCGAACGAGCCCATTTCGTTCATGAACTCATCGAGACCATTTTTCAGTCCACTCATGATGCCACTGTCATAGGTTTCTTCGGCAGCAGCGACCGCAAATTCGGTCTGCGGGCTGATAGACAACAATGCGCCCATCTCAGCACTGTACAAATTCGCCATCGTCTTTCCGGCATTGTTCAGATTGTGGGCTTCATTGGTTTCGTCATATCCCAACCAGGTTGCGACGACAAGATCCGGTGTATACCCCACCATCCATTGCGACTTGATGTAGCCTGTTTCCCGGTCAAGCTCTGTCGTGCCGGTCTTGCCGGCGATCACCATGCCGTTCGATGGTTGCGCAGATGCCCCGGTTCCGCCATCTGCATACACACCCATCAGCATGCTCGTCATTTCCTCCGCGACTGCGGCTGTCGTGACCCGGTTCGTTTCCGGATTCGTATTGTCCACAATCACCGCTCCGGTCGCATCCACAATCTTCGTGATGAAACGCGCTTGCGTGCGCACCCCTTCGTTCACGAATGTCGTATAGGCACTGGCCAACTGCACCGGTGTTACCCCGGTACTCATCCCTCCGAGCGCAATCGCGCCCAGATTCTCATCCGCTTCGCCGATGGAGATGCCGAAGTCCTCCAGCTTGGCGATGCCTTTTTGGATGCCCAGCTTGTCCAACAGCCACACTGCGGACGTGTTCTTGCTCTCCGCAAGCGCTTGGTACATCGGCAAAGTGTCATACAGACTGTTTTGGTCATAGTTCCAAACGGAATAATCGTCATCGCCGTAAGTCAAGGAATCATCATCCATCACATCCGCATCGACTTCGAATCCGGCCTCAAGAGCCGGCGTATAGACGGACAACGGTTTGATTGTCGAACCCGGCGCCATGGTCATCTGGGTCGCCCGGTTGAAGGTCCGGAAACCTTCATAGTTCGTTGCTCCGACGACCGCAAGCACATCCCCTGTGGTCGGTTCCAAGGCAACTGAAGCACTCTGCAGCAGGGTTCCGTCATCGGCAGCCGGCAGATAGGCATTCGCATAGGCATCATCCATCTGGTTCTGATAGTCCTGATCCAAGCCGGTGTAAATTTTGTAACCCCTGTTCAGCAAGTCCTCTTCATCCAAGCCATAGGTATTGATGGCCTCATTTATGACCGCATCGAAATAGTAGGGATAGTTATAACCGCTGTCGGCATAATAGTTATCCACCACATTGATATCTTCAGCGATTGCGGCGTCAGCAGTGGCTTGATCGACAAAAGTATTGTCAGCCAGCAACTGCAGGACCGTATTTCTTCTGTCAGTGCTCGCTTCATAATTATCGATCGGGTTGTAGTAGCTCGGCGACTTCAGGATTCCGGCCAGAACGGCCGCTTCCGACAAGCTGACTTCGCTCGCCGATTTTCCGAAGTATTTCTGCGAAGCATCCTCGACGCCCCACACCCCGGAACCGAAGTAGGCGTTATTCAGGTACATCTCAAGGATTTCGTCCTTCGTGTATTTGCTTTCGATTTCGAACGCCAAAAACAGTTCTTTGGCTTTGCGGATCAGCGTCTGATCCAGAGTCAGGTAGGCATTTTTGGCCAGTTGTTGGGTAAGCGTCGAACCCCCACCGACGATATTACCGCCATTCAGCACGAAACCGACAGCGGCACGGCCGATTCCGATTGGGTCAACCCCTGTGTGCGTGTAAAAGCGTTTGTCCTCCGTAGAAACGACGGCAGTCTGGATGTTCGGAGAAATCTGGTCAATCGTCACGAACGTCCCTTTCTGCGAATAGAGTTCCCCGGCTTCATTGCCGTAGCGATCGTAGATGACCGTTGTCTGTTCCAGACCGGCCTTGAGATTTTCGACGTTGGCTGTCTTTGCCAAGAAAACAAGATAGGTACTGCTGATCAAAGTACCAATCAACAAAAACAAGACAATAAATTTGTTTATCCGGTATTTCCGCCAGAGGTTTTTGCGTTTCTCGTTGAAACGGGCCCACCCGGCTTTGAAAATTTCTTTAAATGGTTTATTTTGCATTTTTTCATCCTTCTTCATTTATTACATCCCCCCGGATTGCTGAATGCCTTTGCGGTGCGTATGACAGTGGAGCAACGACATAAGATTGTCACATGAAAGCACATCGCGACAGCAGGATTCCGTATCATAGTAACAGGAATCGCTCAAATAAGAAACCGACTTAAGTCGCAGAAGTGCGCTCGTGTTGCAATTTCTCTATTTTGATTTATAATTTTAGCATAAGTATCGTTTTGAAATAACCGAATTTTGCTTAAATAATTATTAAGGTAGGTGGCACCAGTGGGACAGAACGCATCAGATGGCAATCATCTGTAGACCAAAAGAATTTTCGAAAACGTGTATTTTCAGGGATTCTTTTGGTCGCATTCATTTGTTTCAGCGTGAAACCAGAGATCTCGTGAAGAAATTTCCTATTCAGGATCATTATTTCACAGGAGGTGAAGTCTGCTGTCCTTACAGGAAGCAGGCAATCAATTATGTCAATTGCAACCGGTTTACTATTATTTTTCCTCATCCTCTTCATCGCTTCATTTTTCGTCATGTCGGAATACGTACTGGTAAGGATACGTCCATCCCGACTGGATTTCCTGGTTGAAGAAGGGAATCCGCAAGCAAAATTATTGAAAAATATGACCGTGAAACTGGACAGCTATCTTTCAGCGACGCAACTGGGGGTTACGATAACTTCCCTTGCCCTTGGTTGGTTAGGGGACCCTACCTTTAAACGTCTGTTCGATACGCTTTTCGGCAACCTGCCGATTCCCAAAGCGATCGCGACCATCATGTCCTTCGTTGTTTCCTTCGCTGTTCTGACTTCCATCCAAGTCATCATCGGTGAACTCGTTCCCAAAAACGTTGCCTTGAGCCGTACGGAGAAAATGGGACTGCGCATCGCAAAACCTTTGAACATTTGGTACCGGGTGATGTACCCGCTGATTTTTGTGCTGAACAAAACCGCCAACGGCATTTCCAAAGCGATCGGGATGAAAACGATCGGCGAATCGGATGACAATGTATCCGAGGAAGAACTGCGCCTGATCATGAGCCAAAGCTTGAAGAGCGGGGAAATCAACCGCGAAGAATACCAATTCGTGGAAAATGTCTTCAACTTCGATGAGCGGATGGCGCGCGAAATCATGGTTCCGCGCACAGAAATCGTAGCGGTCGACTTCGACATGTCGCTGAGCGATATCGCAAATGTCGTCCAGCAGGAAAAATATACCCGCTATCCGGTCATGCGCGAGGATAAAGACTCGATAGTAGGCGTCATCAATACCAAAGAAGTCTTCGCCGCCTTTGTCGAAGCTGTCCAGAACAAGGACGAAAGCAAATTCACCGTCACTGACTTCGTTCGTCCGGTCATCACGGTCATCGAGACGATTCCGATCAAGGAACTCCTGGTGAAGATGCAGAAGGAGCATAACCAAGTCGCCGTTTTGATCGACGAATACGGCGGCACAAGCGGCCTCGTTTCGATGGAGGACATCGTGGAGGAAATCGTCGGCGACATCAGCGATGATTTCGAGACGAAAGATCAACCTGAATTCATCATGCTTGGCGAGAACCATTACCGCATCAGTGCCCGCATGTTGATCGATGATGTCAATGACCTGTTCGGCTTGGACATCGACAACGAGAATGTGGATACGATGGGCGGCTGGCTGCTGGACCAAAAATATGACGTCAAGGAAGGCGAAGAAGTTGAATACCACGGCTACCGCTTCAAAGCCATCCAAAAAGAGAAAAATTCGATCCTCGTCATCGATATCTTCACGACAAGGAAGCTGAAAAACCATGTTGAATCTGCCGAATCGGAAGAAAAAGATGAACCCGAAGTAACCGAATAAGCAAATGAAAAAGACTTCGTGGCAGGCATTTGAGCCTACCGCAAAGTCTTTTTTTTGTCCATCAAAATGTATTAATGAAGGTGCCCAGTATCCAACTCCGGACGGCCTTTGAAGAAAGGCAGCACGGTCTTCGCGATCAACGGCAATTTGCCGACTTCATCGCTTTCGATCGTCCATACCAACAACGGCTCATGCAGGCTCAAACGCAGGATGAACCAACCTTCCCCGTACTGTCCGCTCAGATTCACGCGCACGCCCTCAAGATGGTCCGCAACCAACGCCATGTCCTCGGTGGCAGCGATGAAAGCGGCAAAATCTTTGATGATAGCATTGCCCACTTCAAAAATCGGTTCTTTGATGATCGTGAAGCGGTACTCCATCGTTTCAGCCGGTTGGCCTAGTGTTGCGATCAGATCGCCGAGACGCTTTCCTTCCGTTGACAACTGTGCATCGGCAATCAGCAGTTTTGCGATCAGGTAGGCGCCGTCATCCAGGAAATAATTCTCCTTCAGTGCCGCATGCCCGCTCGTTTCGATCGCCAAGACCGCATTGATGCCCGCTTCATTCAATTCGATGCCGCGGTTGATGACATTCCGGTAACCGGTCAGATAGCGGTCCTGGACCCCGCCAAGGCCCGTGATGAACGTCTCCAGATGAGCAGAAGTCGCGGAATTCGTTACGATCGTCGCGCCTGGTTCTTCATTCAACAGCACCGCTGAAATCAGCGCAATCAGATTGTTGCGGTTGAACGCTTTTCCTTCACTGTCGACGATCGCTGAACGGTCCACGTCCGTGTCGAAAATGATTCCAAGATCGGCTTTGTTTGCGATCACAGCGTCCTGGATGCTCTTCATTGCTGCTTTATTGTCAGGGTTTGGGACGTGATTCGGGAAAGTGCCGTCCGGATCCAGGAATTGGCTACCAGAAGTGTCGGCTCCCAAGGGTTGCAGCACCCGATCCACAAAGAATCCGCCCGCTCCGTTGCCGGCATCCACGATGATGTGGCGTCCCGCCAACGGTTTTTCAGGATTTTCCGCTGAAGCGATGCCTTTGCGGATCTTATCCTGGAGATCGGCTGCGTAAGCCGAAAGCAGGTCCATCTCGGTCACAACGGCCGCTTGTTCTTTTTCCGCAAATGCTTCAGGCATTTCATAGGCGTATTCCAAAATTTCTTCGATATCCTCGTGCTCTGCTCCACCCGTTTTGGTGAAGAATTTCAGTCCATTGTACTCAAAAGGAAGATGGCTGGCGGTGATCATGATTGCTGCATTCGTCTCGTAATCTTCGTACTGCGTCGACATGAACATCGCCGGCGTAGTGCAAAGGCCGACATCGATGAGCTCGATGGCATAAGGCGCCATCCCTGCCATAAGTGCAGCTTTGATGTCCCCACCGGATAAGCGGCTGTCCTGTCCGATCGCAATTTTGACTTTCTTTTCGCCGTTCAGGCTGATGTTTTTCCCTTTTTGCAGCCACTCCACAAAACCATATCCGATGCGCGTCACTTTGTCCGCCGTCAGCGTCGCTTCATGTTTTTCTGTCGAAATCGCAATCCCACGAACATCCGATCCATTCTGTAAGGCCAATAATGCAGCTTTTTCCATCATTCCATCCCCTTTTCGATTTTCCGTTACATCCATTATACCTATTCGACTGCAATAAAAAAAGAACGGCCGAAGCTTTTTTGCTTCGGCCATTCTTTTTGTGATGCCCATCAAATGTGGAAGGTCTTACCCTTTCAATTTGTCGTTCTCATAAGTGTGGGTCAATTCCAGATTGGGGAACCCTTGCTGACGCAACGCTTCATAGACGATCATGCAGGCTGTGTTCGAAAGGTTCAGGGAACGCACATGCTCATCATTCATCGGAATGCGCAAACATTTTTCAGCATTTTCCTGCATGAACGATTCAGGCAGGCCGGTCGTTTCCTTTCCGAAGATGAAGAAGACATCCTCGTCCTTCGTGAAGTCGGCTTCGCTGTAGATGCGGTCGGCGAACTTTGTGATCAGATACAGTTGGCGCTCGCCCAAATAGTCAAGGAATGCCGCCAGATCCGCATGATGGATGATATTTACGTCATGCCAGTAGTCGAGCCCGGCACGTTTCAGCTGCTTATCGTCGGTTGAAAAGCCCAATGGTTCGATCAGATGCAACGTTGTGTTGGTTGCTGCGCAAGTGCGCGCGATATTTCCCGTATTCGCAGGGATCTGCGGTTCAAATAGTACGATATGGTTGGTCATAAGTGAGGCTCCTTCATTCTGTCAGATTAATCTTTTTCTTTGATTTCAAGTATTTTCAGATAAGCCTTCTCCATTTCGGCTTTGGTTTCTTCGTCCGTTTCGATTATAAGCCGTTCGGAGAAAAATGCCAACAATTCCGGGTTGGCTTCGCGCACGATTTCCGCGATGGCCCAAGCGGCCGTCCCGCGCAGCACCGGCCGGGGATCCTGTTCGATCATCCGCAGCAGTTCCGGGATCGCCGTCCGGTCACGGTAATTCGCCAAAGCGATGACCGCGTTGCGCTGCAGCGGTTTCTTGCCGCGCCATGAGCCTGCCAGATGTCCGAATTGCTCCTTGAATTCCCGGTTCGAAATCGTCAGCATCGGTTGCAGCACAGGCGTGACGCTTTCCGGTTCCGGCTCCATTTCCGGATGCAGGTGATGATCCATGCCCCGGTTATACGGGCAGACCTGCTGGCAGATATCGCATCCGTAAATGACGTGGCCGATTTTTTGGCGGTACTCTTCCGGCATGTACCCTTTTGTTTGCGTCTGGTAGGACAGGCAGATGTTCGGGTTCAATTGGCCGTTGCCGAGAATCGCCCCGGTCGGACAGAAATCGACACAACGCGTGCATTCCCCGCAGCCGAAGACACCCGGCTCATCCGCAGGGAAAGGGATGTCGGTGATGATTTCCCCCAAATAGACGTAGGACCCGAATTCGCGCGTGATCAACAGTCCGTTGCGGCCGATGAAGCCCAATCCGGCCCGTTGCGCCACCACGGTATCGATCAGCTCGCCAGTGTCCACCATCGGCTTGAAGCGGGCACCCGGAACCTTTTCCTGGATGAAGGCAATCAAGCGGTCCATCCTTTCGCGGAGGATGACATGATAGTCGATCCCCCAGGAAGCGCGCGAGAAATTACCGCGGCGTTCCCCGCGCACCCGCTCAGCCTTTTCGGTCATTTTGCTCGGGTAGGCCAGCGCAATCGAAAGGATCGCTTGCGGATTGTCGAATATCCGGTCCGGATAAATGCGTTCATCCAGAACCGGGTGCTCAAATCCGACCGTATGGCCCTTCGCATGCTGCTCCTTCAAGCTTTCCAACATATGTTCAAAAGGTTCGGCAGTCGTGAAACCTAGTTTATCGATTCCCAGCTTTTTGCTTTCTTCTATTATTTCAGCCTTCAATGCGGCAAAATCCATTTTTCCTGCTCCTGACAGTCAGTATTTTGTGTACCGTTCGGTGCCTTCATCGACTTCCGAAAAAGATTGCGAAAATACGCACAAAAAAACGTATCGTTTCGGTGTCAGGCACGGCGAATGCGATACGTTGGTCAAGGTCATTTTGTGGAACAAAACGATAATAATGGCTACAAAATGATATACGTATTATAGCACATCACACCACAGTGTCAACATTTTTCAGAAAATCGGTCCATATTCCGGTTTTGTGAAAATCAGATCGCTTTAGTTGCGACCAAAAGTGTGACTGCCACAGTGACGGACTTCAAAGGATTTGCCGCCGCGTTTGCCAACGCCGTTTCAGAAGCACCCCAAGACAACGGCGTCATTTCCATCAGCCAGCTGTAGCTTTGTGCATCGAGAGCCACGCTATAGAGCACTTCTTCGCTGACTGCATCCGGATAGATATCGTAGAATCGGTTCACTACCTGTTGATTGTCGTACTCTCTCTTTGTGGCATCCAAAGCATACAACTGTTCCCGCAACTCAATCAGATACTGAGCATTCGGCACAACTTTGATGACCTTGCCCCCCGGCTTCAAAACACGGTCGAATTCCTGATACTGCGATGGTGAAAAGATGTTCAAGATGACATCAAAAGCACTCTCTGCAAAAGGTGAATGCGCCAGATCGGCCACACACCAGAAAGCATCCGGGAAAAAGTTGCTGGCCGCCAATTGGATTGCATCCTTCGAAATATCAAAGCCTATTTTCGCTCCCTTTAAGCCTTTTTCGGTCAAATAATGCAGATGCGACCCTTCCCCGCAACCGACATCCAGAACCGTCGCCGACTCCGGCTTGTCGATATGGGCATATACGTCATCCAGCAACGGGAAAAAGAAACCGGTGTCCGCCAAATTTTTCCGGCTCGAAAGCATCTCCTTGCCGTATTCGTTCTGGCCGCCCTTCATCAGCAAATGCAGGGTCCCCTTTTTTGACACATCAAAATGATGTCCATTCGCGCAGACGACACTATGCCCCTCCACCTTTTCAAAGTCCCCTTTGCAGATTGGACACTGGAAAAGATCCCGATGCTGTTTCAGATAAAGACTGCCCGCTTCAATTTTTTTCATAAATACTACCCTTTCTCGGCCTCTTCCGTTCACACGGTGTCAGGCGTTCACTGTCTCAAAACTCCTTTAACAGTTTACCATAGAACCCGTTTGGAATCAGCTTTTGCTTGATTGTCGCTTCTTTTCCGCCTTTTGGAACCGGCTTCATTTTGGTGGAAATCTGGTCTCCGTAGGTATATACTGAGGGTGAACGAAAGGTTCAACAAAAAGAAAGGAGATTTTTCAAATGTCAAATGAGTTACGCAAAAGCAACAGTTTCTTCGACCTGCTGTCGGACACCGGATCGATGTTCCAAAATCGTTTTTTCCAGGAAATAAAATTGGACGTTCATGAAACCGAGGACAACTATCAAGTGACAGCCGATCTGCCGGGCTACAGCAAAGAGGATATCACTGTGGATTATGACAACGACATTCTCTCCATTTCAGCCGTCCGCAAATCGGAAAAAATCGAAAAAGACGATAAAGGACAAATCATCCGCCAAGAACGTTCTTCGGGTTCCGTCCACAGGGAAATTTATCTGAAAGGCATCAACGAAGAAGACATTACAGCTACTCTGACGGATGGTGTCTTGAACTTAGTGCTTCCGAAAAAAGAACCTACTGTACTTTCCAAACGTAAAATTGAAATATTCTGATACATAAAGAAAAACCGAGCAAACCGCCTTCTTGGCTTGCTCGGCTATTTTTTTACCTCAAATCGAAAAGCTTCACTTGAACAATCGGATATTAAGAGATAAAATACATCCATGGATAAAATATATCTACGAAAGAAGGCGAAAATGATGAAAATGAAAAGCGGCGTGGAACAAGCCATCTGCATACTGATCATGCTGGCGACCCAAATCGATCAGCATCCGATCAAGAGCGCCATCCTGAGCAAGCGTTTGTCCGTCTCCGATTCCTATCTGAAGAAAGTGATGCGTTCCCTTGTCGTTTCTGGATTGGTCGATTCCGAATCCGGCAAAGACGGCGGATTCAAATTAAAACTGACTCCAGAAGAAATCACGATGCTGCACATCTATGAAGCGATCGAAGGAACGCACAGCTTTGTCCGGCCGACTAATCTGGCCGAAAAAGTGTTCCTGCGCGCGGAAAAAATCAAAGACAAAAAAAAGGAAGTCCTCGCAGTATTCTTCGATGCAGAGCAACAATTCAAAGCCCGCTTGCAGAAATACACACTCGATTCGCTCTTGGTCGAAGGCTCTGATAGGGTCGACACCGTAGATTGGGAATCCATCGTCCTGTCTGCAGAAATTTAAATGAAGGAAGTGCACTAGCTTGTTGAAGCAAGAATGGAAGTCAATTTTCAAAACGAAAAAAATGTTAATCATCCTGTTCGGGATCAGTTTGATCCCTTCCCTTTACACCGTGCTGTTCCTCAGTTCCATGTGGGATCCCTACGGCAAATTGGCCGAACTGCCGGTCGCTGTCGTGAATCAGGACAAGGCCGTTTCCTATAATGAGGAAACATTGGCTGTGGGCGACTCGCTTGTTGCCGGCTTAGAGGAATCCGAAGCCTTGGACTTCGATTTCGTCTCTCAGAAAGAAGCGGAAGCCGGACTGGCTGACGGCAGCTACTACATGGCGCTCACCATCCCGGATGATTTTTCTAAAAATGCGACTACCTTGTTGGATGAAACGCCTAAACCGATGGAATTGACCTACCGGACCAGTGCAGGCAGGAGCTACATCGCATCCAAGCTGACAGCTTCTGCAGCAAATGAAATCAAGGACACCATCTCCGATGAGGTGACCGCCATCTATGCGGAAACCGTTTTTGACAAATTGCAGACTGTCGCGGAAGGGATGACGGCAGCCGCTGATGGCAGCGGGCAGCTCAGCGACGGCACTGTACAGATCAAAGAAGGCAACGAAAGCTTGACCGAAAACCTCGAGACGCTTGCGGACAGTGCCCTCACCTTCCGCGACGGTGCCGAGACGCTGGCAGTCGGCCTTCAAACGTATCTGAGCGGAGTCGCCCAGTTGGATGACGGCGCCACGGCATTGAACGATGGCACATCCAAACTGGCAGCTACCATGCCAGCCTTGCAAACAGGCGTCAGTCAATTGAACGATGGCGCGGCAGCAACGGCAGCCGGCAGCGCATCGCTAAGCAACGGGCTTTCCAGCTTGGCCACGAACGGACATACCCTTACGGCAGGTATGGATTCCTTGAACAGCGGCATGGACCAGTTGGCGGAAGGCAGCGAAGCTTTGACTGCTGGCTTGGCGGCACTGAATACGAGTCTCACAAGTGCTGAGCAACAGTCAAAACTGGTTGCATTGCAAAGCGGTCTCGACCAAATGAAAATCGGCATCGAAACGCTCGACAGTCAGCTGCAACAGTCCAATCTATCATCGGATTTGGCGACCGCCCTAGCCCAACTGGACGGCTTATCCACTGCGCTTGCGTCTTTCCAAACCGAACTCAACACCATCACGGCTGCTACGGACCCCGTCAGCAATTCCGCAGCCATCATGGACGCGATTGCCCAAAGCGGCACCCCATTGACCGCTGAACAGGAAGCAGCCGTCAGCCAAGCCGTCTCGGAACAGCTGGAGAGCATCGCGACCGAACAGTCCGGTTCAATCCAAACGATTGCAACCGGCCTCACTTCCCTTTCCGGATTGAGCGGAACCGATGCTTCTGCCATCGGCCAGCAAATAGCCGCACTCCAGTCCAGCATCAGCAGCCTTGCCACCGGCTACGCCGATCTCTATGGCGGAGCTACAGCATTGGTTTCAGGCTTTGGCCAAATCAGCCAAACCAGCACAGCCCTTCTGTCCGGTTCCCAATCATTGCAGGCAGCCATCGGAAGCGCCCAAAGCGGCTCTCAAAAGCTCGCTTCCGGCATGAGTCAGCTCACAGCCGGCTCCGAGCAATTGGCTGAAGGCGGGCAGAGCCTTGCAGAAGGCAATGCACAAGTAAGCGCCGGCCTGAATTCACTGAATAGCCAGACCGGACCCCTCGCAGCAGGCGCAATGGAGCTTCAGGAAGGGACGCAAGCGTTGGCGGATGGGACGCTGCAGCTTGTCAAAAACGGTAGCTTGCTGAGCGATGGCACGAGCCAGCTTGCAAACGGTGCTGTGAAAATAAGTGACGGCTCGGGTCAATTGGCTGAAGGATCAGAACAACTGAATGCCGGACTGACGACATTGTTGAGCGGCACAGATGAACTCGGCGCAAAACTGCTGGATGGCAGCACCGCTCTGAACGAAGTCGATGCCACGGAAAACACCTACGCGATGATGGCCGAACCGGTCATCGCGAACCAGATCGAAACGGCGCCGGTCGTCAACAACGGCACCGGCATGGCTCCCTATATGATGTCGGTCGCCCTCTTCGTCGGCGCAATCAGCCTGAACCTGATGTACGACAGCTTTACCCCTCGGAAATATCCGAAAAACGGAATCAGCTGGTGGGCCAGCAAAATCTCTGTCCTTGCAGTTGTCGGCGTGTGCCAATCTCTCATCATGGTCGCGCTGCTAGTGAACGTGAATGGATTGGCACCAGCTTCGATTGGAAAAACGCTATTGCTCACCATTTTGACCGCGCTCGTCTCGGTCTCGATCGTCATGCTCTTCAATCTGCTGTTTGATAAGGTCGGCTCTTTCTTGATGCTGATCTTCCTTATCCTGCAGTTATCGGGGTCCGGCGGCACTTATCCGATCCAGTTGTCCAACAGCTTCTTCGAGGCGATCCATCCGTATCTGCCGATGACGTATTCGATTGATGCCTACCGCCAGCTGTTCGGCATCGGCGGAAGCATCTCCACGGACCTGGTCGTATTGCTGACAATCCTGATCGCCTTCAATCTGCTGATCATCCTTTTCTACTCCATCAAACGGAAACAGTTGCGGGAGGAAGACTTTGAGCACGAGGAAAAATCGGCCGCTCTGGAAACCCAAACTGCTTAAAAAAGACTCTATGAATGTCAAAACACGCACAACCTCAACAGGATGTGCGTGTTTTCCTTTTTCTTTTCTGGGTGCGTACAGCACCAGTGACGCTACTGTTGCACCTGCTCCGATGAACAGTTGCTTTGCCGAAGTTCAGCCAATATTCTGGTTGCCTGCTCCGATAAGGCGAGCTTCGCCGGAGTTGCTTCTGAAAGTTACCTTCGTACTCCGGTGAACGGCCCCTCACCGGAGCTGAGGAGCATTTGCATCACGTTCCTCGAGTCGGGGCAGTTGTCCAAACTTATTCCGCCAATATGTTTTCCCCGTTTGTGGCAATCACTTCTTTGTACCAGTCGAAGGATTTTTTCTTTGAACGTTCCAAAGTACCGTTGCCCTCGTCATCCAGGTCGACATAGATGAAGCCATAACGTTTGCTCATCTCGCCCGTGGATGCGGACACAAGGTCGATGCAGCCCCAAGGTGTGTAGCCGATCAGGTCCACCCCATCAAGAACGGCTTCATGCATCGCCTTGATGTGTTCCTTCAGATAGTCGATGCGGTAATCATCCTGTACTGAACCGTCTGCTTCCTTGACGTCCTTTGCACCGAGACCGTTTTCGACGATGAACAACGGAACTTGATAACGATCCCAAAGATCATTCATGGAAACACGCAAGCCCATCGGATCGATCTGCCAGCCCCATTCGCTCGCCTTCAGGAATGGATTTCTGACACCATTCATCAGGTTGCCTGAGGCCGCATCACTTTCACCCTGCTCCCCGACTTCATCAGTCGCCATACTCATGTAGTAACTGAAACCGATGTAGTCAACCGTATAATTTTTGATCAGGTCCAGATCGCCTTCCTCCATGACCGGCGCTTTGGCATCGTATTCCTGCAGCAGACGGTTCGTGTAAGTCGGATAAGCTCCCCTTACTTGCACATCGCTTGTGAAATAGTCGAAAGCTCTCTCTTTGAATTGCGAAGAAAACTGGTTTTGCGGATGAGCATTCAATGGATAAAAAGGCGCATAGATCTGCATGCAGCCGATTTGGATGTCTTCGCGCAGCTCATGCCCGATTTTTACAGCGAGAGCACTTGCGACGAATTGATGGTGCCAAGCCTGAAAACGGTTCGTGAAGTCATCGGAACCCGTGCTCGGAATCAGCCCTTGCGACAAGGTCGGAAATTCCAAGGCCGAATTGATTTCATTGAACGTCATCCAATATTTCACTTTTGATGCAAAACGTTCCAGAACGACTTTGGCGTAGCGCTCGAAGAAGCCGACAATCTTGCGGTTTTTCCAGCCACCGTATTCCTTCGCCAGATGCAGCGGCATTTCGTAGTGGGACAAAGTGATGACAGGTTCGATCCCGAATTTCAAGCATTCATCAATCAGCGCTCCGTAGAAATCCAAACCTTTTTCATTCGGTGTCTCCTCATCGCCTAACGGGAAAATCCGGCTCCAAGCGATCGAAAAGCGGTAGGCTTTGAAGCCCATTTCAGCGAATAAGGCGATATCTTCCTTGAAACGATGGTAGTGATCGATCCCGATATGGTTCGGATAACCATATTTTTCCTTGTCGATCGTCCAGTCGAATTCCTGCGAATTCAAAATGGCGAAACGTTGCTTCCCGCCCGGCATCGCATCCGCAACGGACGGCCCTTTCCCGTCTGCATCGAAAGCTCCTTCACACTGATTTGCGGCAGTCGCACCGCCCCAAAGAAAATCCTTTTTGAAACTCATCATAATTGCCCCCTTTTTTTCATTCGTTTAACTGACTCAACTCTACCACTTAACCTTGACTTTAAGTCAACAGGAAACAGGAAATTTTATCCATTTGAAAATTTCGCTTGACTTAACCTTAACTTTAAGTTGTAAGCTTTGCCTATAAAACAAATTATGCCAAGCAGAGGTGAAAAAAAATGAATATTTCAGAAGCAGCAGAAAAATCAGGGCTGACCGCGGTGACCTTGCGTTATTACGAACGAATCGGCTTAATCCCGCCTGTAAAACGCGGCAACGGTGGCGTCCGGTTATATGAAAAATCCGATCTCGGGTGGATCGATTTCATCAAATGCATGCGCAATGCCGGTTTGTCGATCGAATCCTTGATCGAATACACCGCTTTGTTCGATCAGGGAACGGAAACCGTCGTTGCCAGGAAGGAAATCCTCATCGAAGAACAGAAAAAAATGGAAGAACGTTACAACGAACTAGGAAAAACACTGGAAATACTGAACAAGAAAATAGAACACTACGAGCAGGAACATTCTTGAGAACTGCACTTACAACCAAAAGGAGCGATTTTGATTTGCATACACTACAAACAACAATCATAGACAAAGTGAACAGTCCCGCAGACGTGAAGACACTGAACCTCGTTGAGATGGAACAATTGGCTGGAGAAATCAGGTCTCTTGTATTGAACAAAGTCAGCCAGGTCAGCGGCCATGTCGGCCCTAACTTGGGTGTCGCCGAATTGACGATCGCTTTCCATCATGTTTTCGATTCGCCAAAGGATAAAATTGTCTGGGATGTTTCCCACCAGTCCTACCCTCACAAAATTCTGACAGGCCGCAAACATGGCTTCGTCGACAAAGAGAACTTCCATTCCGTCACCGGATACACTTCCCAGTACGAAAGCGAACATGACTTCTTCACTGTGGGGCATACTTCCACATCCATCAGTCTCGCTGTCGGAATGGCGAAAGCGCGGGACCTGAAGAAGGAAACGGGAAATGTCGTTGCCTTGATCGGGGACGGTTCACTGAGCGGCGGGCTCGCCTTCGAAGGGCTGAATAACGCCGCAGAATTAGGATCCAATCTTATTATCATCGTCAATGACAATGAAATGTCGATCGATGAGAATTTTGGCGGTCTTTATCGTTCATTGGCCGAGCTGCGTGCGACAAATGGCGAAGCAGCCAACAATCCGTTCAGAGCATTGGGCTTTGATTACCGCTACCTCGAGGAAGGAAATGATTTGGCGAAAATGATCGAAACCTTCCAGTCTATCAAAGACATCGATCATCCAATCGTGCTCCATGTCCACACCGAAAAAGGCCACGGCTACGAAAAAGCAACTCAGGAAAAAACGAACTACCATTGGCGTTCACCTTTCAACCTGGAAACAGGCGAAAGCCTAGGATCGGCTGGAGGGGAATCCTACAATTCAATCATCATGGATTATCTGATCAAAAAGGTCGATGAGGATGAAATGAAACTGGCTGCAATCAATGCGGCCATCCCGGGCATGTTCGGCCTAAAAGCCTTCCAAGCCGCGCATCCGGAACATTATTTCGATGTCGGCATCGCCGAAGGCCACTCGATTACGTTTGCGGCTGGGTTGGCTTCCCAAGGCGTCAAACCGGTCGTTTTCCACTCGAGCACCTTCCTGCAGAGAGCCTATGACCAGTTATCGCACGATCTGGCCATCAATGAATTGCCGGCCGTACTGATCATCAGCGGTGGGAAGATCTCAAGCGGGGCGGTGACGCATAACGGACTGTTCGACATTCCATTGATCAAGAGCATCCCTAATTTCAACTATCTTGCGCCGACAAGCAAGGAAGAACTGCTTGCGATGCTGGATTGGGCGCTGCAACAGGAAAAAGGGCCGATTGCGATCCGATTGCCGAACGGACCGGTTGTCTCCAGAGAAAATACACTGGCTGACTTCCAATCGCCAACTTATGAAATAATCCGCAAAGGCAAAAAAGTAGCAGTCTTGGCGCTCAGTTCTTTCCTTTCCCTCGGCGAACGAGTCGCTGAGCAAATGAAGGCTGAAACCGGTGAGGACATCACCGTGATCAATCCGCGCTCCATCACCGAGGTCGATGCAGATACGCTGAAGGAACTGGAAGCGACCCATGACTTGGTCGTCACGCTCGAGGACGGTTCATTGGCTGGAGGCTTCGGCGAGCAGATTGCTTCCTTCTATGGGGCCTCAGCTGTCAAAGTTTTGAATTTCGGCGCGAAAAAAGAATTTACCGACAATGTTCCGCTCGAAACGCTTTATGAGCAGTTCCATCTGACGCCTGAATTGATTGTAAAGGATATGTTGGAAGCTCTGGCTTAAACCATTTTACGGCATTACCCTGTCCCGATAATTTCATCACTACATCAAAAAAATCCCTTCCGACGTCAGTTGCACAACGTCGGAAGGGATTTTTTGGTTCGACTGGTCCGCAAGCAGCACTAATCAGCCATTTTTTTGCGCTACCGCGTTCACCGCCTCGATGGCTATATTTTATATCGATTGTGTTGTCGGACGGACAATCATTTCACTGACGGACATGCGATCTGGCGTGTCGATCGCAAATACTACTGCCATAGCGATATCTTCCGACCTCAAGCCTCGTTCTACTTGTGCCTTGTGCACTTCCTCGGCAATCTGGCTGTCGCTGATCGTTTTGTACAATTCTGTTAGCACAGCCCCTGGGGAAATGATGGTCGATTTGATATTATTCTTGCGTTGTTCTTGACGCAATCCTTCCATGATGGCGCGCACGGCAAATTTTGTGCCGCAGTATACCGCTGAATCAGGATAGACAACATGCCCTGCTACCGAATCGGTCGAAATGATGTGACCAAATTTTTGCTCTGCCATCAATGGCAGCACTGCAGAAATGCCATTCAATACACCCATGATATTGATATCCAACATTTGTTGCCACTCGTCACGGCGACCTTCAACCAATGGTGCGGTAGGCATAATCCCGGCATTGTTGAACAGCACATCGACATGGCCGTAAGTTTCGACAGCCAAATCGACCACATTTTTTACATCCTCATAATTGGATACATCCGCTGCCTTGTAAACAAGTTCTGCGTCCGGCAATGAATCTTTGATTTCAACCAGGCGTTCTTCGCGGCGTGCCGCAATCACCAGTTTTGCCCCTTTTTCAGCCAATAGCCGTGCGGTCGCTTCACCGATTCCGCTTGAAGCACCCATGATGATGACCACTTTTTCTGTCAATGATTTCATTTTATGTTCCTCCTCTGATTCTTTGATGGTTTTACCTTAACACTTAACCTAAACATTAAGTCAAGCCGGATGGTCATTTTTTTTGTAGGAACCATAACGGGCTTCATGCTGTTGTATTGGTTTTGTTTTCCAGCTATGAAAACTGGAAATATCTTTAATGCGGGAGACTCTCTTCGGAAGCCTTCAGATTGCCTTCAAAGCTTTTGATTTTTCCGTTCAGCCTCTCGATCGTTTCACCGATTTCCTTCTGTTTGGCAAGCAGTTGATCTCTTTCCCTGATCAAAATATTTTTGCGCGCTTCATCCGACTCTTTCCCGTTTCTGAACAACGTCGTATATTCGATGAGGGACTCGACCGACATCCCCGAGCTGCGCATGCATTTGATGAAATCGATCCAACCAAGATCGTCTTTTTGGTAATCCCGGACCCCGCCGTTTTTGCGGGTAACTGGCGGTATCAGGCCCTCGCTTTCATAATAACGCAACGTTGCAGCAGTGAGCCCGGAAATTTTTGCAGCTTCAGATATATTCATAACTCAATCACCCTTTCTCGCATACAGTATACAACAAATGTATGCATTTGTTGCCAAAAGAAGTCTGAAAGAACTCCCACACATTCTGGGTTCTTTCAGACTTCTTTTTTTTATAATGCATCGAAAATTGTCAATCTGTGCCCCTGAATCAATTACTGAGCAACAGGTGTCAGCTCCTGTATATCCAGGTTATCGCTGGACAATTCCATGCCGTTTGTTTCGATGACTTTTTTGTACCAGTAGAATGATTTTTTCTTGGAGCGTTCTAAAGTGCCGTTGCCTTCGTCATCCCGGTCCACATAGATGAAACCATAACGCTTGCTCATCTGGCCGGTGCTGGCGGCGACCAAGTCCACGCATCCCCAAGTCGTATAGCCCAGCAACTCGACTCCATCGATTTCGACCGCATCCGTGAAAGCTTCGATATGCTTGCGGAGATATTCGATCCGGTATTCGTCATCGACAAATCCGTTTTCATCCGGGATGTCTACCGCGCCCAAACCGTTTTCGACGATGAAAAGCGGCTTTTGGTAACGGTCGTACATCTGGTTCAACGAATTGCGCAGACCCATCGGATCGATTTGCCATCCCCACTCGGAAGATGGCAAGTTCGGATTCTTGATGGTCGCAAAGATATTCCCGGTCGTCTGTTGGTAATCTTCAGCGTAGGCGCTGACTGTACGGGATGAGTAATAAGAGAATGATACGAAATCCACCGGCGCGGAAGCCAGGATGTCTTTGTCTTCCGGCTCCATCTTGATTTCCAAGCCTTCACGCTCAAATTTCTTAAGGGCGTAATTCGGGTATTTCCCGCGCGCTTGCACATCGATGAAGAAGTAGCCTTCGCGGTCGCGGTCGATTGCTTCCTTATAGTCCTCCGGGCGGCACATGTACGGATAGTGGTTCCCGCCGGCCAACATACAGCCCACTTTGTTGTTCGGATCGATTTCATGCGCAATCTTTGTGGCAGCTGCACTCGCGACCAACTGGTGATGGGCAGCCTGATATTTGACCTGTTCCTCGTTTTCACCCTCTTCAAAGATGATGCCGCCACCGACAAATGGTTGGTGGAGCAGAATATTGATTTCATTGATCGTCAGCCAGTAATTCACCAATCCTTGATAACGCGTCAGTACGGTTCTAGCATATTTGACGTAAAAACCGATCAAATCGCGGTTGCGCCATGAGCCGTATTGCTTGATGAGATGCAAAGGCACATCAAAATGGGCAATCGTGACTAAAGGTTCGATGTCGTATTTCCGCAGTTCCTTGAAAATTTCCTCGTAGAAACGCAGCCCTTCCTCATTTGGCTCCCGATCGTCGCCGTTCGGAAAGATCCTCGTCCAGGATAAGGACATCCTGTAGACTTTGAATCCCATCTCTGCGAACAGTTTGATGTCCTCCTTGTAGCGATGGTACATATCGATCGCAGCTTTCGCGGGATAATAATGATCCTCATCCCACTCAAGCATTCTTTGCTTGCCGGCCGCAACCAGCTTGCGATCCGGTCCGGTCGGCATAACATCAACGTTCGACAGCCCTCTTCCGCCTTCAAGCACGCCTCCTTCAGCTTGGTTGGCGGCAGTTGCTCCGCCCCATAGAAAATCTTTAGGTAACGCCATAATTTCTTTTCCTCCCGTTTAAATGTGAACCGTCAGCATCACATTGTTGCTATTTTTAATTCCCAGATCATCGTGTTTTACATCGCTATAGTTCCCTGTATTCGTTACGACTACAGGTGTTTGGGTCACGTAACCGGCTTCGCGGATGCTTTCCAGATCGAACGTCAATAGGGTCTGGCCTTGCTTGATTTGATCCCCTTGCTTGACATGTGCTTCGAAAAATTTTCCGTTTAAGTCAACGGTGTTAAGGCCTACATGAATCAGCAGTTCCACGCCATCATTGGACAGAAGACCGATGGCATGCTTTGTAGGGAACAGACTGACCACATCACCGTCGAAAGGCGCAATGACTTTTCCTTCAACAGGTTCAAAGGCTACCCTTTTGCCCAACATTCCAGCGGAAAAGGCTTCATCCTGCACTTCAGACAGCGGCAACATTTCTCCGTTGATTGGGCTGTTGATGCTGACAGTTGCAACTTGGATAGTTTGAGTCGCTGTCGATTCTTGCGGTTCTTCATTATCAGCAACCACAATCGCTTTCTCATATTTCAAACTCAGCAAGTAAGTTGCGATGGCTGTCGTGACTGCACTGATGGCGATTGCGATGAGAATATTGTAAAGGTTTGAAATATCTTCCCCGATGTACAAAGGAATCGCCGGCAAACCGGATGATCCTGTCGCATATCTCGAAGCACCGCTCAAACCAGCATACAATCCGCCGGCGCCTCCACCGATCATCGTTGCGATCAGCGGATATTTTTTCGGCAAAGCGATACCGTACAACGCCGGTTCCGTAATACCCATCAAAGCAGTGATCCCGCTTGATGTGCCAAGCAGCTTTTCGGACTGTACTTTTGTGACACGGCTTGTAACCAGTGCGGCAACGCCTGTCGCGATATTCGAAACCATCGCGCCCGGTCCAAAAATATTCGCATATCCGACAGAAGTCAATTGGATGACGTCCAAAGGGCCAACGCTTGTATGGATACCGAACATAACCATGATCGGCAAGAACGTTCCGACGATGACTGCCGGTGCCCAAGGAGCAACGCCACGGATGATCTCAAATGCCAAAGCGATGTATTCACCCACATAAGATCCGATCGGTCCGACAGCTACTAAAGCAATGATGCCTGTCAAAAGGATCGTGAACATCGGAACGAAAACGATTTTGACTGCATTCGGAATGACGCGGTTAAAGAATCTTTCGATGTAAGACTGGACGATGACGATCAGCAAAATCGGAATGACGCTGGATCCGTAATTCACCAGGCGCATCGGCATGGCAAAAATTTCCACCGGATTCCCTTCCGTGATCAATCTTCCCATATTTGGATGCAGCAACACGCCGGCCAAAGCCATCGCAAGATAAGGACTGCATTTCAATTTTCTGGCTGCTGTGGAAGCCAACAAGAACGGCAGGAAATAGAAAACGGCATCAGCCATGAAATTGATTACGAAATACGTTTGGCTCTCATTGGAAATAACTTTGAACAATACCAATAATGCAAGTAACGCTCTGATCATACCGGCTCCACTTATCGCAGGGATAATCGGTGTGAATGCTGAAGAAATGAATTCGACTGCCAAAAGGGCAGCATTTTTCTTTTTGTTATCCGAAACGTCGGCTGACTCAGTCATTTCCCCAAGCAATGGTTGAATTTCATCGTATACCTCACTGACATGCGTGCCGATCACAACCTGAAATTGCCCTCCGCTGTTGATGACTCCCGCAACTCCGTTCAATGCTTTCAATTCAGCTGCATTTGCTTTTGATGCCTCATAAAGATCAAAACGAAGTCTGGTCTGACAATGTATCAGATTACGGACATTTTTTTCTCCTCCAACCAATCCAACGATTTCTTTCGCTAACTGTTCGTACTTTTTACTCATCCGGGAAACCCCTCTCCTTTTTTGAATAGCGCGCTTTCGCTTTACATACTGAATATACGTTCCGAGGGGTGCCTTTACAATACATCAGAGCCAAGTCGGAACAGCGTTTCACGGAAACGTTCAACTTCATAGGAATACGCGAAATTTTGCGAAACGTTTTCATTAAATTTCATAACAGAAGAAGCTTTCTGATATAATACATGTTGAAGCATATCGCAGCTGCAGAATACAAATGCGAATCGGAGGTGTATCCATGAAACTGCTGCAAAAAATCGAGGAGTACACAATCCTGTACACAGACTCCCGGTCACAAATAGCCGAGTTCATAATGCAGAACAAAAACAAACTGAACCAATACACGATGAACGACATCTCTCAACAAACCTACTCATCAAAAGCAACGCTTGTGAGGTTCGCCAAATCATTGGGATTCAGCGGTTGGACGGAATTGATCCGGACACTGATCGAAGAAATCCGTTACGAAGAAATTCATTATTCCGACATCAGTCCCAATATTCCTTTCGATAGAAACGATTCCTTCTCCGAAATCATCAAAAAAATCGCTACGATCCAAGTCGAAAGTATCCACGATACCGCCGACCGTTTCGACTCCATTGTCCTTGAAAAAGCAGTCGATAAATTGGTCGGTGCCAACAGAATCGTTGTGCTGGGGATGAGTCCGAACAATTTGCTGGCACAACTGTTCCGCAGAAAGATGATCTCAATCGGAAAAATTGTGGAAGTGGCGGCTCCTGGGGAAACCGGCATGATTGCTTATTCTCTCACCAATAGAGATGCTGCAATCTTGATATCCTACGCGGGAAATGATGTTTCACGCGAACCAATGAAGTTCATTCCAGAAATGAAAGAAAAAGGAGTCAAACTGATCGGCATCACCAGTGACGGGAACAATTACATGAGGAAAGAAATCGATACCGTCCTGACCATCTCCTCCAGGGAGGGCCTCTACAAAAAAATCAGCAGTTTCTCGACCGAGGAATCCATCCTTTTCATTCTGAACGTTCTTTATGCAGGCTATTTCTCAAAAGATTACCTGAATAATTACAGTTACAAATTGAAAAATGCTACAAGACTTGAAGAACCACGCCGTATCCGTCAGTTGGATCTGAAGGAATAAAAGGAACATTCATTTTTGATCACATACAGAAAAAACCATTCGTCGCACTCATTGCGATGAATGGTTTTTATTTGGAAGTGACGGGCACTCCTGCCCATCATTACTTTCGTTCGATCTAGATTCTGGAAAGCTCCAGATAAAACGGAATGATATCCACAAAACTACCATCATCCATTTTGAAGCCTCCCGGAATGGTCCCCAACTCTTTGAAGCCCAACTTCTTATAAAGATGGATCGCTCCTTTGTTGTTGGCAACAACGGCATTGAACTGCATGATGCGGAACCCTGACTCCTTGGCCATCTCCAGCGAATGCACCACAAGTTTTTCGCCGATACGCTTCCCTCTTTGATCAGCTTTGACCGCGTAAGAGGCATTCGCGATATGACCGCAACGTCCGATATTGTTCGGATGAAGAATATACAAACCAACTATTTCGCCATCTTCTTCCGCAACGCCGGAAAACGTCTGATCTGCGAAAAAGGCTGCTGCTTCCTTGTCTGATAGATTATTTTCTTGGGGGAAGTACTGGCCTTCCTTGACGATATGATTCCAAATTTTGGTCATTGCCCCCAAATCAGTGTCGCTATATTTCCTGATAATGATACCCATTGCTCTGCCCACTTTCGCATATAAATTCACTGATTATATTATAACCCAAACTGAGATTCGCTATGCAAAAAAAAGCTCCCAACGATGATGTCATCGTCAGGAGCTTTTTTTGTGTGATACCGGCGGCCGGGGTCGAACCGGCACGCCCTCGCGGGCACTGGATTTTGAGTCCAGCGCGTCTGCCAATTCCGCCACGCCGGCATGATAATAAATTAATTACGATAGATCACCTATCGGAAAGGCGGTAACCGGATTTGAACCGGTGATAGAGGTTTTGCAGACCTGTGCCTTACCACTTGGCTATACCGCCGAGATATTGCTATTTGAAAAAACTGGGCTAGCTGGATTCGAACCAACGAATGACAGAGTCAAAGTCTGTTGCCTTACCGCTTGGCGATAGCCCAATAAAGAGGGCGACCGATGGGAATTGAACCCACGAATGCCGGATCCACAAACCGGTGCGTTAACCACTTCGCCACGATCGCCATGATATTAAGTTAAACAACAGGGGTAGTAGGACTTGAACCCACACTGACGGTTTTGGAGACCGTAGTTCTACCTTTAAACTATACCCCTATGTTAAAAATTTAATCAAAAAAATGGAGGGAGGCAGATTCGAACTGCCGAACCCGAAAGAGCGGATTTACAGTCCGCCGCGTTTAGCCACTTCGCTATCCCTCCATCATATAAAAAATGGTCCGAGACGGATTCGAACCGCCGACACCTTGAGCTTCAATCAAGTGCTCTACCAACTGAGCTATCAGACCAGAATAAAAATTAAAAACGGCTCCGACGGGATTTGAACCCGCGATCTCCTGCGTGACAGGCAGGCATGTTGACCCCTACACCACGGAACCAATGGAGGTTGACGGGATCGAACCGCCGACATCCTGCTTGTAAGGCAGACGCTCTCCCAGCTGAGCTAAACCTCCATAATGCTGGTAATTATGATCCGTACGGGAATCGAACCCGTGTTACCGCCGTGAAAGGGCGGTGTCTTAACCGCTTGACCAACGGACCAAGAAATTAATTATACTGGGAAAACGGAGAGTAAGGGATTCGAACCCTTGAGACAGTTTAACCCGCCTACACGATTTCCAATCGTGCTCCTTCGGCCGCTCGGACAACTCTCCAAGTTCCGATAAAATCTTATTCATATCAAATGCATGAGACTTAACCGAAAAACTCCGCAAGTAGGACTCGAACCTACGACATCATGATTAACAGTCATGCGCTACTACCAACTGAGCTATTGCGGAA
>NZ_FONM01000024.1 GCF_900112935.1 Trichococcus pasteurii | reverse complement strand
TCAAACAATTTGGCGGAACGAAGCATAAGACCATTCGTGGTCGGCCGTAAAGCATGGAACTTTTATGCCAGCCCTAAGGGCGCTGAATCAAGCAGCATTGCCTACAGCATCATTGAGACTGCCAAAGCAAATAATCTGAATGTATTCAAATACCTGACTTATTTGTTCAAGGAACTTCCGAACACACCGTTCAAAGAGGAATCTGATCTTCTTGAGGATTATTTGCCCTGGAGTCCAGAAATTCAAGCAAACTGCAAATAACCCTACTACGATATGATATCCATATTGTAGCAGGGTTATTCGTGTTGCAGTATATACCTGGTTATTTGGCGCTTACTGTATTCGTGCTGTTGCCGATCATATACGGTATTTATTCTTCATTCACACAGTGGAACCTGATTTCCGACCAGACCTGGGTAGGCTTGAACAATTACAAGACGATTCTGTTGGACCAGGAATCGACGTTTTATTTTCAATTCCGGAATGGCCTGAAAAACACTCTGCTCTTTGTGCTCTACACGATTCCTTTCCAAATTTTGTTCCCGCTGATGATCGCAACCGTCATGCAGCATAAAGGCCTGAAATTCAAAGGCTTGTTCCAGGCCATCTTTTATGTTCCAGGGCTCGTTTCCGCCTCGGCAGGTGCCTTGATTTGGCTGTTGATCTTTAATCCGAGATTGGGGCCCATGAACAACTTGGTCGCTTCGGATGTCGTTTGGACAGCCCAGCAGCCGTATGCCTGGATTGTCATCTTCGTGATGTCGATGTGGGGTGCGATCGGCGGCAACCTGATCATTTATCGTTCCGCTATGGCGGGGGTATCGGAGGACCTTTATGAAGCCGCTGAGATTGATGGCGCGGGTTCATTACGGAAATTCATCAGCATCACGCTCCCTTCCATCCGGTTCCCGCTGTTCTATACATTCGTCATGTCCACTGCAGGTGCGTTCAATGTGTACGTTCAGCCATTGATGGCAACAAACGGAGGACCTAATCAGTCCACCACCGTTCTGATGATGTATATCCGCAATCTGGCATTCGGATCGGGAGAGTCCGTTGCAGGTATGGCTTCCGCGATGGCCGTTTTATTGGGACTGGTCATTCTGGCAGTGTCAGCCTTACAATTCTACGTCATGACGAAAAGATCGAAGGGGTGAAAAAGATGAGAAAAAACAATGCTTCAAAATATTTAGCCTATGCATTCCTGATTCTGTTGGCGCTTGCTTGGTTGTTCCCGGCTCTTTTCGGACTGTTCACATCCTTCAAATCCCAAGGCGATATCATGGAAGTGGGCTTCCGGATGTTCCCTGCCAACTGGATCGTCACCAATTACCTGAAATTGCTGCAGAACACGTCGAGCGCACCAATCATCACGTGGTTCTTTAACTCCTTGTTTGTCTCGACCACGCATGCGTTGTTGGTTGTGGTAGTCGTTTCTTTGGCTGCATTCGGCTACACAAGGGTCAACTTCAAAGGCCGGGATGCTTTGTTCTATGGCGTACTTGCCATCTCGATGTTCCCCTCAGCCGTGAATATCATCCCTTCCTATAAGATAGTGGATTCCCTTGGCTGGGTGAACACGTACTTGGCAGTCATCATCCCAGGGTTGGGCGGTGTCGGAAATGTATTTTTGGTCCGCCAATTCATGCAGAATATCCCGGCTGAATACGATGAGTCCGCAAGAATGGACGGCGCATCGGATTTCGTGATCTACAAAAACATCATTCTTCCGTTGGTGAAGCCCGTCCTGATTGTTGCAGGCATGTTCTCGTTCGTTGGCTCATGGAATGACTTTCTATGGCCAACCATTGTGTTGAGCGACGTCAAAAAAATGACGATCACAGCAGGTCTGCAGTTGCTGCAGGATTTGTACGGCAACTATGTGATGATCGGGCAATTGATGTCCGCTGCGGTCATCGCCATGATCCCGACCGTGCTGCTTTTCGTTTTTGCTCAGAAGTATTTCATTGATTCATTGAATCTCAATGTAGGAATTAAGTAATGGGGTGTTAAAAGATGAATAGGGCTTTAGAAAGAAACCTATTAAGAGGCGGTGCCATCTGGAATCTCATCAATGGCATGGTCACGATACTGGGATATGCAACCTGGATCAAAACATCCGGAATCGGCGCGCTTTCTTCCGGGCTGTCGTCCGATATCAATTTCGACGGTTCTTTGATCGACTCCGTCTACACCATTGCAGTCGGGTACGGGATTCTGCAGTTGATCATCGGTGTTTTCAACATCATTGTTGTGCGCCGTCTGCGAATAATCAAATACAGAAAAGGGTAGTTGTTTGGCTGGGGGGATTGCTCCTCTTCTCGATCGGCACACTGGATGTCATCGGCATCATCATCTATTCAGTGCTGTTCGTCATCTATCAATCGCGCAATAAGGCGATCCGCTTGGCAAACCAAATGTCCCTTTGATTTCAAAAAAACAGAAGAAATGAAGAGAAAAGTCGAGGTTGCGATTGTGCGGAAAAAAATACTGTTTAGTCTGTCGGCTGTGGCATTATTGGCCGGCTGCGGGGAAGAAGCAAAAAATGCATCAGTGGAACCGAACCAGGAGGTGGTAAGCCTGAATCAGGATTTCAAGGAAGCCTCCGTCCATGATCCATCGATCATTTTTGCAGAGGGTCAATACTATATCATCGGGTCCCATCTGGCATTCGCGAAGAGCCCGGACTTGATGAACTGGGAACAATTGGCGACCAGTGTGTCGACAAGCAAGCTGTTCGATGACGTCTCCGTTTCATTGGCGGATAGTTTCTATTATTCCAGAACGGATACGCTCTGGGCAAGCGACATAACCCAGCTGAAGGACGGGAAATATTACCTTTATTATTGTTCCTGCGAAGGCAGCAGCCCGCTGTCGACTTTAGGGGTGGCTGTATCGGATTCGATCGAAGGGCCATACGAGGACAAAGGCATCTTTTTGACATCCGGAACTGAGAGCGTGACCGGCGAGCCGTTCGATGCAACGGAAGAGCCGAACGTCATTGATCCCCACGTTTTTTACGATGAGGAAGATAGGCTATGGATGGTTTATGGATCTTACTCGGGAGGCATTTTTATACTAGAGATGGACTCCGGAACAGGTTTTCCTAAAGAAAATCAAGGTTATGGCAAAAAATTGTTGGGCGGCAATCACAGCCGGATCGAAGCCCCCTATATTCTGTACAATAAAGATACAGACTATTATTATCTGTTCTTGTCCTTTGGTGGCTTGGATGCAAGCGGCGGCTACAACATCAGGGTCGCGCGATCGAAGAATCCCGATGGGCCGTATGAGGACGCAAGCGGCAATGCGATGATCGCTGCCAAGGGTGAAGCAGGCAGCTTTTTCGACGATGAGGCGATAAAAGATTACGGCACCAAGCTTATCGGTAATTTTGCGATCACGAATGAGCAGGATATCCCGGTCGGCGGCTATGTGTCGCCGGGGCATAATTCAGCCTATTATGATGAAGTGGAAGATAAGTACTACATCATTTTTCACGCGCGCTTCCCGAATAAGGGTGAGCAAAATGAAGTGCGGGTGCATCAATTGTTCTTCAATTCTGACGGTTGGCCGGTTGTTGCACCGCTGAGATATGCCGGAGAGTCGCTTGCCGCTTTGGAAACAGAGGATATAGCTGGAGATTACCGCTTCTACAAAATGGACAACGCGATCGATGCCGAATATGAAGAGGAACTGGCGCTGACTTTGACCGCAACGCATCTTGTTTACGGCCAAGGCGGAGGCTATTGGAAGAGTTCGGAATTGCCGAACGAATCCAGCTTGGTCCTGAATTTTACCGAATACAAAGGCTACTTCATCAAACAATGGGATGAAGTGAACGGAGTCGAAACGACGACTTTTTCAGGGATGTCCGATCAAGGGGAAGCCCTGTTAGGCATCAAAACTATAGAAGATTAGAGTAAAGAATAAAGAGGTGGATGCTTTGGGTAAGACTATGACAAACTACAAAAACCCGATCGTGATCGAAAGAGCGGATCCATGGGTCTATAAACATACGGACGGCTATTATTATTTCACAGGCTCGGTGCCCGGCTATCAGGAGATCGAAGTGCGCCGCGCGAAAAGTCTGAACGAACTGGAAAACGGCGAACGCGCCAGCGTCTGGGACGCGCACGCGACAGGTCCGATGAGCAGCCTGATCTGGGCGCCGGAAATCCATCTGATCCAAGGGCGTTGGTACATCTACTTCGCCGCGGCGGGAACGGATGAGGTGGCCAAAGGGACGTTCCAGCACCGCATGTACGTGCTGGAGTGCGACAGCGAAAACCCGCTGACCGGCAAATGGATCGAAAAAGGCCAAGTCAAAACAGCCTTCGAAAGTTTCAGTCTGGATGCGACTACCTTCGAATTGGGCAACAAGCTCTATTATGTCTGGGCCCAGAAAGACCCGGCCATTCCAGGCAATTCCAATCTATATATTTCCGAAATGCAGAACCCGTGGACCCTCTGCGGCAAGCAGACGCTCCTGAGCATTCCGGAATATGATTGGGAAAAAATCGGTTTCCTGGTGAACGAAGGGCCGGCGGTCATCATCCGCAACGGCAAAGTCTTCATCACCTATTCCGGCAGCGCGACCGATGAAAATTATTGCATGGGCCTGTTGTGGGCGGATGCCGAAAGCGATCTGTTGGACGGCTACAACTGGCACAAACTGGCGGAACCGGTCTTCCGGAGTTCCGCCAAGAACCAGCTTTTCGGGCCGGGCCACAATAGCTTCACCCGCAGCGAAGACGGAGAGAACGATGTGCTGATCTACCACGCGCGTCCGAAAATCGTGACGGAAGGCGATCCGTTGGATGTGCCCGATCGCCATGCGCATGCGCAAGTATTTTCTTGGAGCGATAATGGGTTTCCGATTTTCGGTGAACCCGGAATTGACAATGACTAGAAGGGATGGATAGCGATTTGAATAAGATACAAGTAACTTTGAACAGGGAAAAAGGGAAAATCAGCCGTTATATATACGGTCAATTTGCGGAGCATCTGGGCAGATGCATTTATGAAGGTGTCTGGGTGGGAGCCGATTCGGAAATCCCGAACGTCAATGGCATCAGACAAGATGTTGTGGAGGCCCTCAAAGCCATCAAGGTTCCGGTCATCCGCTGGCCGGGCGGCTGCTTTGCGGACGAGTACCACTGGAAAGACGGCATCGGCCCTACCGAAGAGCGCGCCACCATCGTGAATACCCACTGGGGCGGCGTGACGGAAAACAACCATTTCGGTACGCATGAGTTCTTTGAATTATGCAGACAGGTCGGGGCGGAAGCCTACATCAACGGCAACGTCGGCAGCGGCACGGTCCAAGAGATGCAGGAATGGGTCGAATACATGACGATGGACGGCATTTCACCGATGTCGAAATTACGACGCGAAAATGGCCAGGATGAGCCTTGGAAAGTCAGATTCTTCGGCGTCGGCAATGAGAGCTGGGGCTGCGGCGGCAACATGCGGCCGGAATATTACGCTGATCTGTACCGCCGATACCAAACCTACGTCAGACAGTACACGAAAGAGCCGCTTTACAAAATCGCCTGCGGGCCGAACATCGATGATTACAACTGGATGGATGTGCTGATGAAGAATGCGGCACCGTTCATGGACGGCATCAGCCTGCACCATTATGCGTTGGCTTCCGTATGGGAAGACAAGCGTCCGGCGTTGGGGTTCCCTGAAAAAGAATGGTTCTCGCTGATCGACAGCGCCTTGAAGATGGATGAATTGATCACGCGCCACAGCACGATCATGGATAAATACGATCCTGACAAACGCGTAGGTCTGATTGTGGATGAATGGGGCTCCTGGCTGGCAGTGGAACCGGGCACAAACCCTGGCTTCCTGTACCAACAGAACACGATCCGGGACGCGATGATCGCAAGCCTGACTCTGAACATTTTCCATAAGCATGCAGAACGCGTGCAGATGGCGAACATTGCCCAAATGGTCAACGTACTGCAGGCCATGATCCTGACCGAAGGCGCAGAAATGATCAAGACCCCTACCTATCATGTGTTCGATCTGTACAAAAACCACCAGGACGCAACCCTTGTGGACGCGGATGGTGCCGTTTCCGGCACGACCAGTTACACCGTATCCAAAAAAGACGGCGTCATGACGGCATCCTTCTGCAATTACAGTCTGACTGACGCAGAAACCGTCATGTTGAGCCTTGTCGATGGCGCAGTCGGGGAAGTGACAGCAGAAGGGGTTTTCGGAAGCAAGATGGATGATCATAACTCGTTCGAAAATCCTGAAGCTGTTGCAAAACAAGCATTCACTGATTTCTCAGTGGATGGCAATGAAGTGACGATCACCTTGCCTCCGATGAGTGTTGTTTCCGTATACGCAAAGGAAAACTGACATGACCTGCAAAGGCTGCGAACGCCACAATCAGATGATGGAGATGGATATCGAGACCGCTATTGATGAACAATTGTCGATGGAGCTGAACCACGCTTCCGAAAAACTGCGGGACCAGCGGCTGGCGGTCTGCAATGTGTGCACTGCACTTTCGGAACATACCTGTCAGCATTGCGGCTGCTTCGTGCGCTTCCGTGCCAGCCTGCAGGACAAACGCTGCCCTTTGGGTAAGTGGTAAATCCATCTACAACAGGCGCCACATTTGTATTAACGCTCATAAAAGAACAAGAATAGCTGCCGGCTTGCTGGTGGCTTTTCTTGTATCCCGGCATGAAATCAGGATGAAAATTGGATGAAATGAGGACACAAAATGAATAGACAATTGCTTCAGAAACAACCGAAAGTGACAGTGTCAGACAGCTTCTGGCTGAAGTACAGGCAACTGGTGAAAGAGGAAATGATTCCTTTCCAATGGGATGTCCTGAACGACAGAGGGAACATCACCATCGAAAGCGAACGGGACGATGCGACCATCCCGACGGAAAAAAGCCATGTGATCGAAAACTTCAAGATAGCGGCGGGTCTGAAGGAAGGGCATCATTACGGCTGGCTTTTCCAGGACAGCGACTTGTACAAATGGATCGAAGCGGCAGCCAACACGCTCGCGTTGGAGCAGGATGAAGCTTTGGTCGCCCAAGTGGAGGAAACAATCGACCTTTTGGAAGCGGCGCAGGCTGAAGATGGGTATTTGAGCACCTATTATCAGATCGATGCCCCGCAACTGAAATTCAGAAGGTTGTTCGAAAGCCATGAATTGTACTGTATTGGCCACCTGATCGAAGCCGCCATCGCCTTTAAGGAAGCGACCGGTTCCGAGCGGTTGCTTCAGATCGCCGACAAAGCGATCGCATGCATCGAAGCGCATTTCGGCAAAGCGGAAGGGAAAATCGACGGCAGCGATGGCCACCAGGAAATCGAACTCGCGCTTGTGCGCCTGTATGAGTTGACGGGCAACCGGAAATACTTGGATTTGAGCGTCTACTTCCTGGATGTTCGCGGCGAGAATCCTGATTTCTTTGCGGACCAACTGGAAGAAAATGACCGCTTGGGATTGAAGCAAGGACCAAAGCCTGTCATCAATGCCGTCTACCATCAAGCGGATAAGCCTGTCGTCGAACAGGATACGGCCAGAGGGCATGCTGTCCGGTTGGTCTATATGGCGCTGGCGATGGCGGGTGCCGGACATTACCAGAAAAATGAAAAATTGGTTGCTGCGGCGAAAAAAATTTGGGATAACATCGTCCAAAAACGGATGTACGTGACAGGCGGCATCGGTTCAACCGTTCGCGGGGAAGCCTTCACCTATGATTATGATCTGCCGAACGATCTGATGTACTGCGAAACATGTGCGGCGATCGGACTGCTGAATTTTTCGAATGAACTCTTGAAAAGCGAAACCGACAGCCGCTATGCGGACATCATGGAAAGGACGCTCTACAACGGCATCATCAGCGGCATGGCCTTGGACGGGAAACACTTCTTCTATGTCAATCCGTTGGAGGTGGATCCGCAAGCGAGCGCCCTGAATCCGGACAAGAGCCATGTGAAAGCGACGCGGCCTTCCTGGTTCGGCTGCGCCTGCTGTCCGCCGAACTTGGCGCGCACGCTGCCCGCTGTCGGAAGATACGCCTTCACGCAAAAAACCGATGAAGTGCTGCTGAATCTGTTCATCGACAGCGAACTGGCCGGGGAGCAGGACGGCAAACTTTACACGATTCGGCAAAGCCATACGTTTTCGGAAACGGGCCGGACCGTCATCACGGTTGAAAAAGCATCCTCTGAACGGCTGCGTTTGGGCATCCGCATCCCTTACTGGGCGTCGGATCCACTGCTGATTGTGGACGGCGAAGAAACGGTTGCCGACACATGCAATGGCTACACCTACGTTACTGTAGTGTCCGAATCAGCGAAAATTGAATTGAGCTACACCATCGCCATCAATGAACTAGAAGCGCACCCGCTCGTCAAAGCGGATAAGGGCAAAGTCGCGCTGCAACGTGGGCCCTTCGTTTATTGCATGGAAGAACAGGACAATGGGAAACAGTTGCATCTGCTGGCGCTGACCGGAACGATCCGACCGCGTTTCCGATCGGATCAGCTGCTCGGTGATATCGTCTGCCTGGAAGCGGAAGGCGAGCTGCAAGTGATGGAGGATGAGTGGCAATACAAATTGTACCGTGTCCGTCAGAAACCGAAAGCCATTCCCAAAAAACTGACGTTCATCCCTTACTACAGCTGTGGCAATCGGTCTTTGGGGGAGATGCAGGTATGGGTTGATAAGGAGGACACGCATGTTTAGAAGTTACGCACAGACACCACCAAAAGGTTGGAACAGCTGGGACTCTTTTGGAGCCAGCGTGACGGAATCGGAAGTATTGGGCAACGCCGAAATGATGGCGAAAAGCTTGAAGGACTACGGTTGGGAATACGTCGTCGTGGATATCCAGTGGTATGAGCCGCGCGCTGATTCCTGCGCCTATCACCCATTCACCGAACTTCGTCAGGATAATTACAGTCGACTGATCCCTGCCGAAAATCGATTCCCTTCAAGCCGAGGGGGACAAGGGTTCAAACCGTTGGCGGATGCGGTCCACGGAATGGGACTGAATTTCGGCATCCATATCATGCGCGGCATTCCGAGGCAGGCGGTGCACAACAATACGAAAATTTGGGGTACGCAAAAAACGGCTCGGGACATTGCGGATGAAAATTCCATCTGCCCGTGGAACACGGATATGTACGGCGTGGATGCATCGAAAGAAGGCGCACAAGCCTATTACGATTCGCTTTTGGCTTTATATGCTGACTGGGGAGTCGACTTCCTGAAAGTCGATGACATCGCCGATTCGAAATTATACGGAACCCATACAGGCGAAATTGAGCTGATCCGGAAAGCCATCGACGGCTGCGGCAGGCCGATGGTGTTGAGCCTCTCGCCGGGACCCGCCCCGATCGAGTTCGGCACCTTTTTCCAACGGCATGCGAATATGTGGCGGCTGACGGACGATTTGTGGGACAACTGGAATCAGCTGTATGACATGTTCGGACGCTGCGGAAAGTGGTCGGCTTTTGTCGGATCCGGCACCTGGCCGGATTGCGACATGCTGCCGTTGGGCCATATCGGTACCCGGACCGTTGCCGACGGATCCGAAGCGCGCATGACGCGGTTCACGAAGGATGAACAGCGCTCCCTGATGACGCTCTGGTCGATTTTCCGTTCGCCGCTTATGTTCGGTGGCGATCTGCGGAAATTGGATGACTGGACGCGTTCGCTGTTGACCGATCCTTACCTGATCGATGCGCATCAGAACGGGCGCGATGCAAGGGAAGTGTACCGGAAGGATGATTTGGTGATCTGGGTTTCAGAAAGTGACGCCAGGAAATATGTTGCTTGCTTCAATCTGTCGGATGATCCGGCTCGTTTACCTGAATCCGTCGAGGGATGGCTGCGGACAATCGGCGGAGATCTGCATGAAGTTTGGGAAAACCGGACAGTGTCGATTGCGGATGTGGAGACGGCTTTCATCGCTCCGCACGGTGTCGTTCTGTATGTTTCCAAATAGTGACAGCACGGGAATGTGGGCGGATCGGAAAAGTTCCGTAAACTGTCCCTATGCTTTTGGCGTTTTTAACGATAAAATGGGAGGTATCATATACTCGGAAGTTCAGCTTCCTTTGACCGGAAAGGTTCAAGGTAGAGGGGGCTGGAATGCGCCATGGAGGGGATACAACAGTGAAAACCGTTCAAGTGAAAGATGTCGTCTTCAACGAAGGCAGGCCGAAAATCTGCGTGCCGTTGGTAGGAAAAACAAAACAGGAAATCATTGCCGAAGTCAAAATGCTGGAAAACGTCGCTTTCGATCTGGCGGAGTTGCGCATCGATTTTTTCGAAGATGTAGAGCATCCCGAACGGGTCGCGGCATTGTTGGCTGAAATCAACAGCATCTACAAAAAGCCGTTGCTGTTCACGTTCCGCACCAAAAAAGAGGGCGGAGAACGCGAGCTGAGCTTGGATCGCTATTTTGAACTGAACCGTTTCGCAATCCGGAGCGGGCTGGTGGACCTGGTCGATCTCGAACTGTTCAGTTCTGAAGCAGAGGTGATCGAATTGATTGCCGAAGCGAATGCAAAAAACGTGAAAGTCGTCCTGTCGAGCCACGATTTCTTCCGGACGCCACCTAAAGAGGAAATCGTCGCGAGATTGGTGAAGATGCAGCAAATTGGGGCGGATATAACGAAGATTGCGGTCATGCCGCAAAGCGAGGAGGATGTCCTGACGCTGCTGGCGGCGACATTGGAAATGAAAAAAATGAAAGCTGACCGCCCGTGCATCACGATGTCGATGGGCAAGTACGGCGTCATTTCGCGGTTGGCCGGAGAACTGTTCGGTTCCTGCCTGACTTTTGCGGCGGCCAAAGACGTCTCCGCGCCGGGCCAAGTGTCTGTCCGCGATGTCCGTTCCATCCTGGAGATTTTGGCGCTGGATTGAGAGCCAGCGGGCGGAGCAGAGTGGTTCGGATCTTTCGGATTTCCGCTCTGCTCCGGCGAAGCTTCGCTTGCCGGAGCACACCCGTTGCCATCAGCCGCAACTACGGCGCGAGCTTCCTCATCGGAAAACGCAAGCAAAATGTGGGATGGACTCCGTCGAAGCCTCCGTTCGCCGGAGTTCCCATGTTTTTAATCGATCAGGAGAACAAATGAATGGAGAACACAGAAAAGGCCACCCTTATCGATCAAGGTGGCCTTTTCTGTGTCCTGGTATCCAGAACGATTCAATATACGCTCAGCTTCGCGGTTTGAAGCTGCTCACTTTCAACAAAATTTGGTTGATGCCAAGCAACAGTTCATCCGTCAATTCGACATCCACCGACTTGATGTTATCCTCGATCTGCTCCGGACGGCTGGCGCCGATGATGGCTGAGCTGACGCCCGGTTGGCGCAAAATCCATGCCAAAGCCAGTTGCGGCATGGTTATTTCCAATTCGTGGGCGATGGCTTCGATTTCCCCAACTGCTTCCAACAGGGACTCGTTTTCCAGATATTTTTGCATCGTACTGTTCAGTTTGCTGTTGGCGGCACGGCTACCTTCCGGAACTTGTTGTCCGGATTTGTACTTGCCGGTCAGGATGCCTTGTCCCAATGGGGAAAAGACGACTTGCCCCATGCCATTGGCGACGGAGACGGGCAGCACATCGACCTCGATGTAGCGCTCGATCATATTGTAGATCGGTTGGTTGGAAACGAGCGGCCGGAAGTTATGCTGTTTTGCGAGCTGGTGGGCTTGCTGGATTTTGTCGGCGGGCCATTCGCTGACGCCGGCATAAAGGATCTTGCCTTGACGCTGCAGGTCATCGAGTGCCCAGAGCGTTTCCTCCATCGGTACGCTCGGATCGTAACGGTGGCATTGGTAGAGATCCAGATAATCCATATCCAGGCGTTTCAGACTGGCGTCGCATGATTCGATGATGTGCTTGCGCGACAAGCCCCGATCATTCGGACCGTCCCCCATCGGGAAATAAACTTTGCTGGCGACGACCAAACTGGAGCGCCGATAGTCCTTCAGCACTTTTCCGAGCACAGTCTCAGCAGCACCCTTTTCATAAACATTGGCTGTATCGAAAAAGTTGATGCCTGCTTCATACGCAGTCCGAATGCACTCCTCCGCTGTTTGGTCCGCTACTGATTTTCCGTACGTCAACCAACTGCCCAGTGCAATTTCGCTGACGCGCAAACCACTTTTCCCTAGATTCCTGTATTTCATATACTCTTCCTCCTTGAGTCTGCTCCATCGCTCGAATCCATCGAATGGGATTTCTTGAAAATTAAACAGCTGTATATCCTTATCATAAGCCACAAAATCGAAATCGCCAAAGGAAAAGGCCATCAAACCGAAAAACTTGTAAGCGCTGTGATTCTTTTTGTTTTCCCAGCAAAAAAAGGTATACTTGTCATAAGGAAGGGTGTCGCAAACAGAAAGGATGGTGTCTGTAAATGACGAACATAGACGAACATACAATGGCGTCTCTGCAGAGAGAAAATGCCAATCGGATGGTGGCGTTGCCGGATGGCAGCATGATGCCGCAAGTGGGGCAAGGAACGTGGTACTTGGGTGAGGATCCTGCAAAAAGGCAAGAGGAGATTGAGGCTTTGCGTTTAGGTGTGCAACTGGGCATGACCCTTATCGATACAGCTGAAATGTATGGGGACGGGAAGTCGGAGCACTTGGTGGGTGAAGCGATCAAAGGCATCCGCGACCAGGTTTATCTTGTTTCCAAAGTGTATCCCCATCGGGCCAGCCGGAATGAAATTTTGGCTGCCTGTGCCGAAAGTTTGCGCAGATTGGATACAGACCATTTGGATCTCTATCTGCTGCATTGGCGTGGCAATGTGCCTTTGTCCCAAACAATAGCCGGAATGGAGCAGTTGAAGGCGGAGGGGAAGATCGGCAGATGGGGCGTTTCCAACTTCGATATCCATGATATGCAGGATCTCTTGTCGATGGAAAACGGGAATCAATGCCAAGCCAATCAGGTTTTGTATCACCTCGGCTCCCGCGGGATAGAGTATGATCTGTTGAAATGGCAACGTGAGCACAACATTCCGATCATGGCCTACTCGCCGTTAGCGCAGGGAGGCCGGTTGCGCGAGCAACTGTTGGAGAGCGAGGAAGTGCAGAGCATCGCTAAAAAACACGGTGTCGAAGCGATCCAGATCATTTTGGCGTGGTGCATCATCCACCCGGACGTTGCAGCGATACCGCGCTCTTCGAATCCCGATCACACATATCTCAATGCCCAAGCTTCCAAAATCCGTCTCGATGAAGAAGATCTGAAACTGCTGGACGGAAGGTTCCCGGCACCCACCTTCAAAACGGCGCTGGATATCCTTTGAGGGTGAAACAAATTGTTTCATTTCTGAAACGAAAATCATTATGGTAAATCTGCAATCAAAATGTAAGGGGATTCTCCGGATGCGTCAGGGTTGTGCTATCATGAACTCATGAAAGCGAAAAGCCCTTTCACGGAAACTGGGAATGTAAGCCTTTCCTGTCCGGACATTCGGGCCCTTATCCGCTTTTGTCAGGGAATGCATTGTCACGACAGAATTTTTGAGCCGGCTGATCCGGAAAGCAAAAAGAAACCAAAAATAGGAGGAAGCATGCATGTCGAAAGAAGCTTTGAAGATTGTTACGATTGGTGGAGGTTCCAGTTATACACCGGAATTGATTGAAGGATACATCTTAAGAAAAGATGAATTGCCTATCAAAGAAATTTGGTTGGTGGATATCGAAGCAGGTAAGGAAAAACTGGAAATCGTCGGCGCAATGGCAAAACGCCAAGTCGAGGCGGCTGGATTGGACTGGGAAGTCCACTTAACATTGGATCGTTTCAATGCTTTGAAAGATGCGGATTTCGTAACGACGCAATTCCGTGTAGGTTTACTGAATGCCCGTATCAAAGATGAGCGCATTCCATTGTCCCATGGTGTTTTGGGTCAAGAAACCAATGGTGCAGGCGGAATGTTCAAAGCTTTCCGTACTATTCCGATCATCGGTCAAATCATTGCCGATATGAAAGTGCAATGTCCGGATGCATGGTTGATCAACTTTACGAACCCTGCAGGTATGGTGACTGAAGCAGCCATCAAACATTTCGGTTGGAAGAAAACAATCGGATTGTGCAATGTTCCGATCGGACACCGCAAAGTCGCAGCAGAAAAATTAGCGATTCCTGAAGAGGAATTATTATTCAAATTTGCCGGAATCAACCACTTCCACTGGCACCGTGTCTGGGATGACAAGGGCGCTGAACGCACAGATGAAGTGATCGATATGGTTTACGGACCGCAAAAAACCGAAGATGAAAATCATCTGAAAAACATCCACAGTGCACAATTCCACTACGAGCAATTGAAGGACTTAGGCTTGCTTCCTTGCGGATACCACCGTTATTACTATATCGAAGATGAAATGTTGAAACATTCCATCGAAGAATTCGAAAAAGGCGAAACACGTGCGCAGGTCGTCAAGGCAACAGAAACGCGCTTGTTCGAACTTTACAAAGATCCTGCTTTGAACTACAAGCCGGAAGAATTATCGCAACGCGGCGGTACGCACTACAGCGATGCAGCCTGCGAAGTGATCGCGTCGATCCAAAACGACAAACGTACGGACATGGTTGTATCAACAGCGAACAACGGCACGATCCAAGATATGCCTTATGATTGCGTCGTAGAAGTTTCCGCTTTGATCACAGCGCACGGAGCAGAACCATACAACTGGGGCGAAATGCCTTCCGCAGCCCGTGGCTTATTGCAAGGCATGAAAGCGATGGAAGAAACAGTCATCCGCGCAGCCATCACAGGCAGCTACGGTGCGGCATTGCAAGCCTTCACAATCAACCCGCTAGTGCCGGGCGGTACAACAGCCAAGACTTTGTTGGATGAATTGTTGTATGCACACAAAGAGCATCTGCCACAATTCGCAGAGAAAATCGCTGAAATCGAAGCAAACCAACCGGAAACAGTTGCTTACGTCGATGAATTGATGAAATCAAACTAATTAAATAGAGCGTGAAAAAGAGTGGCTGCCCGAAAAAAGGGGCAACCACTCTTTTTTTTTTGTTGCTCAACTGCGGCGAACGCAGGCTTCGCCGCAGTTGAGCAACATTTTGGCTTGCATTCTCCGATGAGGGGGCCTTCGCCGGAGCTGAGGCGGATCCTCGTCTGTGACCTCCGGCCGCGGCGGCCTAGCCGGAGGTACGCCTGAATTTCCCTTTCCTCCCGCGAATCATCACACTCTGTTTTAGTCCTCAAGCACCATGATTCCGACTCCTAGCAATCCGGGTCCGGTGTGGACACCCAATACCGGCGAGATTTGACCTTCGGCGTAGATTTTGGCCCCGGTGACCAGATCCTTCAGCTGTTCTTTCATGACGAGCATCTCTTCGTAGGCATCCCCATGGCAGATGGACAAGTAGTAATTTTTGTGCTGACCCAGTTTTTCGCGGGTCATATCGATCAGTTTCTGGATGCTCTGTTTGCGGCCGCGCACTTTTGCGACCGTGTCGTAGATGCCTTCTTCGTTGCAGGAGATGATCGGTTTGATGTTCAAGGCGCTTCCCAGGATCCCGGAAACTTTACCGATGCGGCCGCCTTTCATCAGGTACTCCAAGGTGCCGACCCCGAACAGGATGGTGGACTTTTTCACAGCTGCTTGTGTTTTCGAAACGACTTCATCGAACGGAAGTCCCGCTTCGATCTGCTCGGCAGCATAGAGCGCCACAAATCCGGATGCGATGGCGATATTCAGCGTATCGATGACAACGATCTGCATATCCTGGATATCTTCCGCCAACAATCTGATGGCTTGGCAGGTGCCGCTCAAACCACTGGAAATGGCGGATACGATCACTTGATCGAAGCCGTCCGCTTTGATTTTGGCGAAAGTGTCGGCAATCGTTTCCGGCAAAGGCAGGCTTGTCTTCGGTATCTCTTCCTGGAATCGTTCGTAGACTTGCTCCGGTGTGATGTCGACCCGATCGCGATAGCTCGCGTTTTTATAATTGATCATCAACGGTAAGGTGTAGATATGGTATTTGTCGAGCAGCTCCTGCGGAATATCGTTGCAGGAATCTGCCAATACGGCAATGGAATTAGCTTTCATCATTAATATTCTCCCCTTTATTGGATGCGTGACTGACGCCATCGACCAATATGATTTTTTGTGTCAACAATTTCGAAGCGAGCGACAGCGTGATCATCTTCAAAGCGATGTTTTCGCTGTGGATGTCCTCCAACGTATAGGTGAAATGCTCTTTCTTGTCGAGATCACGGAAGAGCATCCGGAATGCATACTCCAATTCTTGGCAGAAGGTGTCGTACGCGATCTGGAATCCGCGGATGGAGACTTGCAGTTCCAGGCCTTTTTTCACCTCCGACAACGGCAACACCTGCTTGAGCAAGGTGATGACGATCAGTTGGGCGATGTGGGTTTTGAAATATTTCTTTTTCTCTGGTTTATCGATCAGCTGCAGTTTTACGTAATTATTGATCATAGCCGGTGTGATGATGCGCTCTTCCTGGGTGGCGTTCAGGAAACTCAATTGCTTTTCGATGATGGCGATCACTTGATCGCTGTAGAGGCCAAAATCAGGCAGCTCGTCAAATCGGATGAACGTCAAGTCGAGCAGCTGTTGCTGATAGTCTTCCAATTCTGGTTTAAGCTTCACGGGACAACCTGCTTTCTGGACTGGAAAATTCAATCTAGTTTTCGATACTAGATATAATGCTTTTGATTACTAGATAAATGTAACAGTGTTCAAAGATAATTTCAATCGATAAGGCTCAGCATTGAGAGGATGGGACCAAAAAAAGAAGCCGTTTCAGGCTTCTTTCCAGTCATCGTATTCCGTTTCTGTTGCCGTACCGAAATAACGGGCGACTTCATGGGACGCATGCGCATCGGACCCCTTCTCGTAGGTGAGGCCGATCTTGATGGCGTAGGCCATCATTTCCGGATCCGGGTAAGTTTTGCCGTAGTCCGGTTTGTCGATTCCGGCAAAGTTGTAATCAAGGGTGTACCCGCTCTCCTTCACCTTATCCAACAGCAGCTTCCAGTCGATCGGGTCGCTGACGCGGTAGGCTTTTTGGAACTTATGGATCAGATTGATGTGCCCGATTTTTTTCGGGGTCAGTTCTCCATACGGAAGCGCCAAGGCTTTTTTGACAGCCGCTTCGTAAAGTGTGTAGAGCGTTTCGTAGCCGATTTCCGCGCCTTTTTGCGTGAACGATTCGCGGTCCAAGTCGATGCAGAAGTATTCTTCCGGCGCGAGCTGCACGAAATGCACGCTCAGAATCGAATGGGGAACGGTCTCCGGGTATTTTTCCAGGAAGGCGCGCGTTTCCGCTTCTTTTCCTTCCAGATAGTCCAATTCAAAACCGGCGTGGATTTCGATGCTTCCTTCATATTTTTTGGCAAGTGTGCGGACTTCGGCCAAGTAGGCATCGACGTCTTCAGGACGCATCGAGCTGTCTTTGTCCGGAAGCGGATCTTCCATCGGTAAAGGCGCGTGTTCCGTGAAGGTGAGGGACTGGAGGCCGGCCTCGATGGCAACCTTCACATAATTTTCCATTGCATCGGATGAACCGTGCAGGCAATAGGGGGTATGGACGTGTCTGTCGCTGAGCATCTTCTATCTTCCTTCCTTCGTAAAGTGTCATCATTTTAGGATACAATGTGGCGGCTTTCTATGGTATGATAACACCAACGTCTAATGGTATTCTAACGATATTCTAAGGATAACAGATGGACTATCAAAAAGAAATGGGAGTGAGACAGTTTGGACGAAATGATGACGAATGAATCGTTGCTAGCGAAGAAACAAAGAGAGATGGGGTTTCTCCATCATTTCCACCACTTAGGGTACGATCTGATCGACCTGGGAGTCGTAGAGAAATTTGAGTGGACACAACTGTCTCATGATGACTTGCACCTGATGCTGAACCGGCATAAATGGCAAAGCGGCGATAAACTTTTCGCCTTGCGCAGTGACTGGACGAATGCCATCGTGAGATACCGCAAGCAGTACCATTTACGCGCCGATAAAATAGCCTATTCCGGCCCGGTCTATTCGCTGCTTAAAGAGCGTCACCAATTGGGTGTGGAAACATTTACCGACTCGATTCCGAAACAGATCGAGGTTTTGGGGGATATGATCACATTCATGGAGAAGGAATTGGACATTTCTTTATCGGTTGCGGTAGTCAGCCATAACAAATTACTGAAAAAAATTCTGAACCCGCGGGAGTTGGAAGATCCTTCCGTCCGCAAGTTCATCTGTGAAAGAAACCAGGATGCCTTGAAGCATCGTTTGGGTGCGGACCATCCGCTGATCGGTTTGATGGATCAGGCACCTACGGAACAGGCCGGCTATCTGAAGGAAAACTATCCTGAACTGACCGGACATTTGAATGAACTGGCTGAATGGGAAGCTACGCTGAAAAGCAAGAACGTGGATTACGTCTACGCGGATATGCTGGCGTTGCCGAACCAATCCTATTACAAGGGAATCTTTATTCAGCTGTACGGCGAAAACCAAACGGAACCCGTCGCATCGGGCGGTCAATATACAAGCTCTTCCAAAGCATTCGGAATGGCCATCAACAATTAACGGAGGGAAAAAATGATTACTATCGCGCTATCAAAAGGCAGACAGCTTAAGGATTTTATCCAATACTTGGATGAAATCAACTTGACGGAATGGTCGACAGCATTGAAGTCCGTTTCTCGGGAACTGGTCATTCAGACAAAGGACACCCGCTTCATTTTGGTTAAAGGAGAAGATGTGCCTGTATATGTGGAAGAAGGGATCGCGGATCTGGGCATCACCGGAAGCGATATTTTGATCGAGCAGAACTGCAACATCAATAATCTGATGGATCTGCCTTTCGGTTATTGCCATTTCGCCATCGCCAGCAAAGAGAAAAAGGACGTATATCCAGTGGTTGCGACGAAGTACGTGAACTACACCAGACAATATTTTGATTCCATCAAGCAACCCGTGAAAATCATTGCGCTGAAGGGATCGGTCGAATTGGCCGCGACCATCGATATGGCGGATGCCATCATGGATATCGTCCAATCCGGCAAGACGCTGCATGATAACGGATTGAGTGAGCAGGTCCGACTTGATGACATAAACGCACGCCTGATTTCGAATAAGCATGCTTATTTCTCCAAATATGATGAAATCCAGACTATAATCAATCAATTGAAGGTGAAGGATAATGTACACAACTAAAACGTTCAAAGAAGCTTACAAAACAAAAAACACGATCGACTTTTCAAAGACGCAGGCTGTCATGGAAATCATCCAGACTGTTCAGGAAAAAGGCGACGCTGCGCTGTTCGAATACGCAAAACGTTTCGATGGAGCGGACATCACGGAATTGGAAGTGCCGCAGAGCGTCATCAAGGAAGCTTACGACCGCTTGGATGCGGACTTGCGTGCTGCGTTGGAGGAAGCCCGCGACAACATCACAGTCTATCAAGAAAGCATCAAATGGCAGCAGTCTCAGGCAGGGGAGCTGTACCAGAAAATCCATCCGCTGAATAAAGTCGGCATCTATGTGCCGGGCGGCAAAGCGAGTTACCCTTCCACAGTGCTCATGACTGCCGTTTTGGCCAATGTAGCCGGCGTAAAGGAAACGATCGTCGTGACCCCACCGCAAAAGACCGCCATCAACCAAGCAACTTTGGCCGCTTGCTATATCTGCGGCGTGACCCACGTTTATCAAGTGGGCGGCGCCCAAGCCGTGGCTGCCTTGGCTTACGGTACGGAAACCATTCCGCGCGTCGACAAAATCGTCGGACCCGGGAACCAATATGTCGCCTTGGCCAAAAAATTGGTCTACGGAGATGTCGGCATCGATTCGATCGCCGGACCATCCGAAATCGTTGTAGTCGTTGATGAAACGGCGAACAACGAATGGGTTGCCATCGACCTGCTGGCGCAAGCCGAGCACGATGAATTGGCCCGCACTTTCCTTGTCTGCGACAACGAAGAAAAATTGGCCGCCATCGAAGCCGAACTGCTTGTCCAAAAAGCGAAACAAAGCCGCATAGAGGTCATCGAGGAGAGTTTGAAGCACAATCACTTCCCGATTTTGACGAGCGGTAAAGAAGAGAACATCGAAGTCGTGAATCTGATTGCAGGCGAGCACGTCTCGATCCAGACAAAAGACGCAGAAGATTACATTGATGCCATCGAAACAGCCGGAGCGATCTTCATCGGTGAATATTCGCCTGAAGCAATCGGGGATTATGTTGCCGGCCCTAGCCATGTGTTGCCGACCGGAGGCAATGCCCGCTTTGCGAACGGTTTGTCCGTAAACGACTTCCTGCGTCCGAACTCTGTCCTGAACCTGAAGAAAGAAACGTTCCGGAAGATGGCTCCGGCCGGGATGCTGATCGCGACCGAAGAGTCGCTACAGGCCCACCACGATTCCTTGGCTGTCAGAATGGGGGACGACCAATGATCCGCATCAACAAAAATGAAAGTCCCATCCGTGCGCTGACAAATGAAGAAATTGCCGAAATAGCTGTAGCGACACGCTTCCAGGAATATACGGACGATGCCATCGACCGCTTGACGGAAGCGTACGCCGCTTTCCATGGTGAGGATCCAGCCTTGATCGCTTTTGCCAATGGATCGGATGAATGGATCCAGAAGTGCACAATCCTTTTGGGGGACGGACCGATCCTGATGCTGGAGCCGGATTTCGTCATGTACGAAGAGTATGCCGCACAATTCCAACGCGAAATCATCAAAGTGCCGTGCAGAGCGGATTATTCCTTTGACTATGACCAGGTGTACGCAGTCATCGAGAAGGAAAAGCCTGCTTATTTCATCGTTTCGCAACCGAACAATCCGCTGGGCGGGCTGCACCCTGCAGCTTTCATCCAAAAGACAGCAGATTTGTTGGCTGAATCCGGCGGCTATCTGATTTTGGACGAGGCTTACATGGATTTCGTGGACAACCCGCCGGCGCGGCCGGTCGGTGACCACGTCATCCTTTTGCGTACCTTGTCAAAAATTTACGGTTTGGCCGGTCTGCGCATCGGCATCGCCAGTTCGACGGCGAAAACGATGCAGTTGTTGAATTCCATCGCGCATCCGTATCCGCTCAATACCTTATCCTTGAGCATAGCGGCCTTCTTGCTGGAGCATCCGGAACGGCTGCGGGCCTTCATGGCTGATCAACGCCGGCTTTCCGCCAAGTTGAAGAAAATCTTCAATGAAGGCGTAGGAGATATTCTTTCCGTGCTGCCGAGCGAGACGAATTTCGTCTTCACTTACGGTGAATTGGCGCCTGCGTTGGGCCAATGGATCATCGACCACGGCTACCAGCCGCGCACCTATGAAAAATCAGGCATCCCGTGCATCGAAACGGCTGTCCGTTACTCGATCGCCACCGATGAACAGTTGGATGCCTTAGCCGAAATCATCAGAGAATGGAGAGAACAGCTGTGAGCGTATCAAAAGAGCGCATTACCAAAGAAACGAAAATCGCCATCACCTTGAAACGAGGGTTGGAACCTTCCGTCATCAATACGGGTGTGGGCTTCTTGAACCATATGTTGGATCTGTTCGCTTTCCATGGCCACTTCGTTTTGGATGTCCAGGTGGACGGCGACACGGATGTGGACGATCACCACACAACCGAGGATGTCGGAATCGTCTTGGGGCAGCTGCTGGCTGAACTGGGTCAGGACAAAGGGGCGATCAACCGCTACGGGAGCGCCTATGTGCCGATGGATGAAACCTTGGCCCGTTCCGTCATCGACATCAGCGGCCGGCCTTATCTGAGTTTCAATGCTGCGTTTTCGAAAGAGAAAGTGGGCAGCTTCGATGTGGAACTGGTTGAAGAATTCTTCCATGGTTTGGTCATCAACGCCCGCTACACTGCACATATCGACTTGATCCGCGGCGGCAACACGCACCATGAAATCGAAGCCATCTTCAAAGCCTTTGCGCAAAGCCTGCGCATCGCGATGGCCGATTCCGACGTGCAGCGCCTGCCTTCCTCAAAAGGAGTGATCGAATGATAGCAATCGTTGATTATGGTTTGGGGAACATCGCGAACTTGACGAACGCCATTCGTTTTCTTGGCTATGAAACGGTCCTGACGCATGACGAAGCAGAATTGCGCAAGGCGGACGTCATCGTCCTGCCGGGCGTAGGACATTTCAAGGATGCCATCGAGCGGATCGATGCGATCGGTTTGCGGGAACTGCTGACTGAATTGGAGCAGACAAAGCCGTTCATCGGCATCTGTCTCGGGATGCAACTCCTGTTCCAACACAGCGAAGAAGGCGATGTCGATGGGTTGGGCTTTTTGCCGGGCGAAGTGAAATACATCGTCAGCGATCTGCCGGTTCCGCATTTGGGCTGGAACAATCTGCATTCCAGTCATCCAGGTTTGGATAAGGATGTCTATTTCATCCATTCCTACAAGGTAGTGACCGACGAAAATGTTGTGGCAACGGCGGACTATGGCCAGGAAATCGTGGCGATCGTCCAGAAGGATAACGTCATTGGTATCCAGTTCCACCCGGAAAAAAGCGGGGATTACGGTCTGGAAATTTTGAACCAAGCTTTGCAAGGGGGATGGAAATAAATGATTGAGATTTGGCCGGCGATCGACTTGATCGACAACAAGAGTGTCCGTCTGACCGAAGGGGACTACGGCACGAAAGAAGAAATGCGGCGTACGCCTCAGGAAGCCATCGCTTTTTATGCGCAATATGAGCAAGTGAAACGCATCCATATCGTGGACCTGATGGGCGCTTTGAACCAAAAACCGGAAGAAACACCGTTCATCGAGCAGCTTTTGCAGCAGAGCGCATTGCCTGTCGAAATCGGCGGGGGCATCCGTTCCGAAGAAACCATCAAGCACTATTTCGAAAAAGGCGCCAGCTATGTGATCGTCGGGACGAAAGGGCTGCAGGATCTGCCTTGGTTGGCTGAGATGACGGCGAAATATCCCGGCAAGATCTACTTGGGACTGGATGCTAAAGGCGAACTGGTAGCTGTGAACGGTTGGACCGAAACGGGCCGCCAAACCATCTATGATGTCGTGGAAGCGACGAATCCGATGGCCTTGGGCGGCATCATCTATACGGATATCTCGAAAGACGGCAAGATGGCCGGACCGAACTTTGAGTTGACGGGCAAACTTGTCGAACTTTCGACCCATCCCATCACCGCATCAGGCGGCGTCCGCAACATCGAAGACATCAAAAAATTGGAAGCTTTGGGAGTGGCGGCAGCCATCGTCGGCAAAGCGGCCAATACGGATGCCTTCTGGGAGGGCTTGGCATGATAAAGAAACGGATCATTCCCTGCCTGGATGTGAAGGACGGCACCGTCGTAAAAGGGATCCAATTCAAGGGATTGCGGGAAATCGGCGATCCGGTCGAATTGGCGAAGCGCTACAATGCTTTGGGTGCGGATGAACTGGTCTTTCTGGACATCTCCGCAACCGAAACCGGGCACAACCTGATGATCGATGTCATCCGCAAAACGGCGCAACAGCTGTTCATCCCGATGACGATCGGCGGCGGCATCAAATCGACGGATGACATTTCCCGTCTGCTGAACGCCGGAGCCGATAAAGTCAGCCTGAATTCATCGGCGTTGGCGAATCCGCAGCTGATCAAGGAAGCGAGCGACAAGTTCGGCAGCCAATGCATCTGCATCGCTGTCGATGCGAAATGGGAAGCCGACAAAGAGGAATGGTATTGCTATACCCACGGCGGCAAAAAACGGACCGACATCAAGACGTTGGACTGGGTGCAGCAAGTGGAAGCGCTGGGGGCCGGGGAATTGCTGGTCACCAGTATGGACTATGATGGCATGAAGCAAGGCTTCGATCACCGCCTGCTGAATAAAATCCAAGCCTTGGTTTCGATTCCGGTCATCGCTTCCGGAGGCGGCGGCAATGCCCAACATTTCGCCGACTTGTTCAAGGAAACGGATGTATCGGCCGGATTGGCAGCTTCCATCTTCCATGATGAAGAAGTGTCGATCGCTGAAGTGAAACAATGCTGTACTGAGAATGGAGTGGATATGCGCAATGTCTAAATACGATAAACTTGTGCCTGACTTTTCGAAAGGGTTATTGACTGTCGTTCTTCAGCACTTTACGAACAAAAATGTTTTGATGGTCGGCTTCATGAATGAAGAGGCCTTTGAATTGACGAAACGGGACGAGGTTGTTTGGTTCTTTTCCCGAAGCAAGAACAGACTTTGGAAAAAAGGCGAGTCCAGCGAGCATTACCAGTTCGTGAAGGACATGTACCTGGACTGCGATCAGGACGCGTTGCTGATCATGATCGATCCGGCCGGACCAACTTGCCACCGCAACACGGAAAGCTGTTTTGATGTGCCGGTTGCCTTTGGATTGGATGACTTGGAAGAGACTATCCGCCAGCGCGCTGTCGGACATGATGAAAAATCATACACGAACTACCTGCTGGATAAAGGCACAGATAAAATCGCCAAGAAATTCGGCGAGGAAGCCTTCGAAGTTGTCATCGGCGCGAAAAACCACGACAAAGAAGAGGTCGCCAACGAAACAGCAGACCTGCTTTATCACCTCGGCGTACTCCTGTACGACCAAGGCGTCGACGTAGCCGATGTGACCAAAGTACTGATCGAACGCCACCAAAAGAAAAACAACTTCAAAGGCGAACGAAAAGATGTAGATAATTACTAGGATACGATGAATCCCGTTTAGAAATCGAGCACTAAGAGGACAAACACAAAGCGGACGCTTTTTGTCCGCGTGTGGTTGTCAACTTAGGCGGAGAGTTCTGGGATTCAGAGTTCGACTATTAGGAGAGTGTGATGATTCGCGTTTAGACACCCGAACGTTGGAGTAGCCCACGAAGTGAGCCTCTCTTGTTCACTACGTGGGGTGCGAAACGTTAGCGGTGTCTGCGAATCAGAACTGTTCTAGGATACGTTGAATCCCAAATTCTGTTTTATCCGATGACCGGAGCTATCCCTTGACAGAAGGGGCAGTTTCGGTTATTTTTTGTCTTGAAGAGATAATGTTTCCATATTAAACAAAAATGGGGCGATTACGATGAATGTGTTGGCTGTTGAACTGTCTATGCGGCTTTTCGATTCCAATTCTCTGAAGGACAAGCGCAGCGTTGTGAAAAGCATCCTTGCCAAGATCCATCAGCGTTACAATGTCAGCATTGCGGAAGTATCGGCACAAGATATGCTGAACCAGGCCGTCATCGGGTTGGCGGTTGTCAACAGTTCGCGGGTCCTCTGCCAAAAAATCGTGGATAAAATCATTGAGGAAATCGAATCGAACTATCCTGTGGAAATCTACCAAATCAACGAAATCGAATGAGAAAAGTAAATAGGGGCTGTATCAGAACCAGCGTAGCACTCTCTGGATCTGATGCAGCCCTTTTTGTTGCTATTAGCACTCTGGTTGTCCGATTCAATCGGATTACCGGACAACTTTCGCTCTAGTTATGGCTGCTGCCTGCAGAATAGGCCGTCTACGTATGAGACAGCCCGTTGATCCGTTATTTGAAGACTTTAAGGAGCTCGTAGCGGAAAGAAATATATGTGTAATTTTGACGATTGTACATCTCGCGCGCCGTATCCGCTGCATCAGCCACTAAAAGGACGGTCTTCCCGTCGGCATGATCCATCACGAATTGCTGCAGAGCCGTTCCAATCCCTTTACCCCGGGAATCTACAGCAACGTGAAAGTTATCGATTTCAATACTTTCCTCTTTCAGATAAAGGTCGATGGAACCGACCGCTTCATCGGAGCGCAGGGCCACGATGGGACGGAAAGCTGGGTTGTCGAATTTAGCTTGGGTGTAGGGCTGCTTTTGTTTTGCGAATTCCTCGCTGACTTCCTTGTCTGCCCGTGCGGACAAAGCCAGATAGGCGCTGCGGTTGTCGGCGTTCACCCATTCCACTTTGACATCGGAAGGTGTTTCATCAATCCGCGTCGGCTCAAAGGTTCCGGGAAGGGCCGCGTACAGTTCCAATACATCGAGGCTGAAGTCGTTCGAACCCAGATAGGAAATGATCGGCTGCGGAATTTCGCAATCTTCGGGCCAAATGAATTTTATGAAATCCTGGTTATCTTTTTGATGCGCTGATTTCAAATAGGCTTCCGCCTCGATGAATTCAGCGAAGGTTGGCACGCGATGGAAAATCACGTAATTTTCGATATACATAAAAAGGGCCGTTTCATTGTGATAGTGAGTGTACAGAGAGGTTTCTTTGACTACTGACTTGCTATGTTCGATATCCTTGAAAGAAAAGGTCATTTTTGGACTCCTTAAAAAAGAAAAATTGATGCACGCTTCAAGATATGATAGCATAGGAAAGGAATTTGTTACAATAAGCTGAAACAACATATGCGGTGGAAAGCGCTAGGGATAACTGACTAAAAAGCAGCATCTTCTGCGAATTTCATTTTTATAAAGGTTCATAGGCTTATGTTTTGTAAATAGATAGGAGATATAAATGAGAGATTATCAAAAATTGTACGAAAACATAAAGGCTTTTCATAAATTGAAGCCTTGGGAAATAATGAAAGACACGGACGTAGTCGGAATCAAATATTCCGATCGCAAGGAGCCGGTATTCTTTGCCTTGGATGGGCTGGATGAGGACAGCATCGGGTTGAGCGTCTTCCGGGATGTTTCGGAATACATCCTTTATTTGGATCTTTTGGAGTCGGAGTTTACGGAAGCGGATGGCATCGGGGAATATACCGAAAAGCTGAAAAACATCAGGCTGGAATTCGTCGACAGAAATAAACTGGAAGAAATCGACTATAACCGCATCCGCACAACGGATGTCAAATTCCGCGGCAAGAAAGCTTGGCCGGAACTTCTGGATTTTACTCCAGGCTTTGTTCCTTGGTCGGCGACCGAAGAGGACATCGCTCTTTTCGAGCGGGTGCTGGAGAGCTTTTTGGAAATGTTCCCTGTCTACAGCAAGCTGGACTTTGACAAGTCTTTTGCTGCGGATGATGTTCCGACGCGCTACTATTACCAAGCCGGAACAAAGGACAGTGTCTGGAAATTGAAAGAGGAACATATCCTCGCGTTCCTGACTGGTGGCGAATTGACGAAAGGTCCATACGATCTGATGCTTTCCCAGTTCGAAATCCGTCGTCTGATGATGGAAAAGAAAAGCTTCCTAAGAAACACTTTCGAAATAGACTTGTTCTATTTGCCGCAACCAATCACTTTCAAAGAAGGGGAGCGGCCGCGTTTTGTGAAGATGATGGCCATCGCTGATAAAAAATCAGGGGAAGTGCTGCTGGCCACTGTGCTGACTTCCGATAAATCACGCGATATCCAATTCGAATTGTACAAATATCTGTTTGAGGCGAAAGTTTTTCCCGCAAAAATCGAAATGCGCGGCGACAGCGTGTTGGAAACCTACGAAATGTTGGTTCCCTTGCTGGATGAGCTGGACATCGCGCACGGTGAAAAGAGCAGATTACGGAAAATCGAGGCTTTCCGCAAAAGCCTTTCGGAAGATATCTTCTGAGAACAAGCCTATTTTTCTGAAATAAGCATCATAAGAAAACAAAACAATTTTGCGTTGCGTAAAATTGTTTTGTTTTTTGTTTTTTTCAAAATGAATGGTAAAATGGTTAAGAAGAAAAGACAACGAACTAATGCACGCCTCAGAGCTTATTTTGTTCCGGATAAAGGGGTTTTTACGTGTTCAATCAAGAGAATGTGAAGTTACTGACGAATACAGAGTTAAAGGTATACGAGTACATCGTGCAGCATACCCAAAAAGTCATCCGTATGAGCGTTCGCGAGATAGCTTCCGAGACCCATGTATCGCCGGCGACGGTTACGCGGACCATCAGCAAGTTGGGTTTCGAAAATATCTGGGAGTGCAAGCTGCATCTGAAGGAAATGGACAACCGCAAACACAATAAGAAGGTGTTTGAAACTTCCGAAATCGTCGAAGAGTTTTTCAGCCGTTCCATGCAGTCGGAATACGAAGAAAAAATACAAGCTGCAGTCGAAATGATATCCAATTCCGATGTTGCCCTCTTTTTCGGCATCGGCACTTCTGGCCTGATTGCTGCCTATGCATCCCGACAGTTTTCAAACTTGGGTCAAAGCACTTTCCATATCCAAGATCCCTACTATCCATTTCACTTGATCAGCCGGCAATATACAAATACCGTTGCAATTGTTTGTTCCGTTTCCGGAGAAACAGAGATCATGTTAAGGAAAGCGGGAGATCTGAAGAGTCTGGGCAGCAAAATCATCAGCATCACGAATTCCTCCACCAATTCGTTGGCAAGGCAATCAGATATCAACCTCGCCTATCACCTGACGCCTGAATATGTCGACGAAGAGGTCAACGTCACTTCCCAATTGCCGGCCGTGTTTTTGATTGAAACACTGGCAAGACGCAATTATAATTACATGCAACAAATGCGCAACCATAAGCCTCAATGAAAGATTAGGCTGAAACAAAACGTTTCTTTTGTGAAACATCATTCCAAAAGATGATTGTTGTTCCTTTACGGGGTGAAACTGTTTACATTTCGTTCACAAACTCTATAATAGGGTTATGTTGAAAAACAGAAAGCGCATTCGCGATCTGGAAACGACTCTTTTTAAAAGAAGAGAGTTCGCTTTTGAAAATCATGTAACCGCTTAAAGGCGGTCGGCTTCCTGAGTGGAAATCGATAGGGAAGGAATGGGAATATGTATCATAAGAAATTGAAACCGTTTAAAAAAGGTTTTTTATGGGGGTCCGCAACCAGCGCATATCAAGTTGAAGGCGCTTGGGACGAAGACGGTAAAGGCCCATCTGTTCAGGACGTGAAGGAAATCGTTCCCGACACTTCCGATTTTAAAGTAGCTACTGACCATTACCACCACATGCAGGAAGACATCGCATTGTTGGCTGAGATGGGATTCAAAACCTATCGCTTCTCGATTTCATGGTCACGGGTCATTCCTGACGGTGACGGAGAAGTCAATCCGAAAGGGCTTCAGTTCTACAGCGATTTGATTGATGAATGTCTGAAATACGGCATCGAACCGTTAGTGACGGTCTATCACTTTGACTTGCCGCAAGGGCTTGCTGAAAAAGGTGGCTGGGAAAACCGCGCCACAATCGATGCTTTTGTCCGCTACTGCGATGTCCTCTTCGATAACTTAGGAGACCGCGTCAAATTATGGCTGACGATCAATGAACAGAACATGATGATTCTTCACGGCGCTGCAGTCGGTACCGGTGAAAGCACTTTGAAATCCTTGTACCAACAAAACCACCACATGCTTGTTGCGCAAGCGATGGTGATGAACAACTGCCACGAAAAATTGCCGCATGTCAAAATCGGACCGGCACCGAACATTTCGGCCGTCTATCCGAAATCGAACAACCCAGCGGATGTCCAAGCAGCCGATCTGTATACCGCAATCCGTAACTGGCTTTATCTCGATATCGCCGTATACGGTGTATACAATCACCAAGTGTGGGCTTACCTGGAAGAAAACGATGCATTGCCTGACATGGAACCGGGTGACTTGGAGATACTGAAATCCGCAGAATGCGATTTCATCGCCTTCAATTACTACAACAGCTCGACTGTTCAAGCCTATCCAGCCGGAACGGAACGCAAAGCAGGCAAAAAAGATCAGCAATTATCAGATAGCCAAGAAGGATTCTTCGCAGGATCCGACAATGAGCATCTTCCTTATACAGAATTCGGTTGGCAGATCGACCCCACTGGATTCCGCACGACGATTAACCAAATTTACTCTCGTTATCGTAAACCCCTGATCGTTACTGAAAACGGTTTAGGCGGTATTGATAAGCTGGAAGATGGGAAGGTCCATGATAATTATCGGATCGACTATCTCCGCAACCATATCGAACAGATGAACCTGGCTGTTACGGATGGAGCAGATGTGTTCGGCTACTGCACCTGGAGTGCAATCGACCTTATCAGCACCCACCAAGGGTTCCGCAAGCGTTATGGCTTTGTTTACGTCAACCGGGAAGACTTCGATCTGAAAGATCTGAAGAGATACCGGAAAGATAGTTTCTATTGGTACAAAGGAGTGATCGCGTCAAACGGGGAGAAACTGGAAGGTTAGAGGTAGAAAGCAAGAAAAGTTTTTCGCACCATCCGTTGTTGATAAAGAACAGCGGCAAATGAAGGCGAAAGACGAATGCCCATTGTTCTGATACTGACTGGCAGAATCCGGACAAGCAATCATATCAATTTATATTACTGTTTTCGAAGACGGCACGCTGTCTTCACAAGTGTTCCTAACAGAGGAGGATTTTATTATGGATAAATTCTTAGATACATTACAAGAAAAATTAGGACCAATTGCTTACAAATTAAACGAAAACCGTTACCTTTCAGCAATCAAGAGCGGGTTCTTCGGAGCAATGTCCCTACTGATCATCGGATCTATTTTCCTATTGTTCGCTAACTTACCGATTCCGGGTTATGCAGACTTCATGGCAGGCATCTTCGGTGCCAACTGGACAGAATTCTTCATGGTACCTTACAACATGACAATGAACATCATGACCTTGTTCGTTATGATCGGGATTTCCCAAGATTTGTCAAAACACTACGGCTTGGATGATCTGGCAGGAATCATCTATGGTATCGTTGGGTTCCTTATCTTGACTCCAACATTATTGAGTGCTGAAAACGCATCAGGAATCCCAATGGGTAACTTGAGTGCCAGCGGTTTGTTCCTAGGTATGATGAGTGCTGTTTTCGCAGTCGAAATCATCCGTTGGGTATTGGCTCGCGGCTGGAAATTAAGCATGCCTGAATCTGTACCATCAAACGTTGCTAAATCATTTGACGCATTGATCCCTGGATTATTCGTTATCCTGATCTTCAACATCTTGCGTATGGTATTCGCTTTGACACCTTACGAAACAGCTCAATCATTCATCTTCGAAATCATCCAAGCACCACTGACTAGCTTAGGTGCAACATTGCCTGCAACTGTCTTGGTACTGATTTTGGAAACACTTTTGTTCTCATTCGGTCTTCACGGTCCAAACATCTTGGGTGCTGTAATGCAACCAATCTGGTTGACTTTGACTGCAGAAAACGCAGATGCTTATGCTGCAGGTTTGGAATTACCGAACATCGTCAACTACCAATTCTATGCAAACTTCATTAAAATCGGTGGTGCCGGTTCAACATTAGGTTTAGCATTGTTGTGCTTATTCGCAGCAAGATCTACTCAATTCAAAACACTCGGAAGATTAGCGATCGGACCTGGATTGTTCAACATCAATGAGCCTTTGATCTTCGGTATGCCAATCGTATTGAACCCAATCTTGATGATTCCATTCATCTTGACTCCAGTAATCTTGGCTATCCTTACTTACATCGTGATGAGCATCGGATTGGTTCCTCTTACAAACGGGGTAAACATTCCATGGACAACTCCTCCAGTATTCTCTGGTTTCTTGATCAGCGGATGGAGAGGTGCTGTATGGCAAATCGTTGAAACATTCATCAGTGCTGCAGTCTTCTACCCATTCTTCAAAATCGAAGACAACAAAGCATACAATGTTGAAATCGGTGAAGTTGAAGCTGATGCTTCAGGAAACGTAGTAGCATAATAGCATCTCAATGAGCCCCTTTTATAGGGGCTCAAATATATATAAGGGTGGAGAAAATATTATGGCAGACAAAACAATCATGTTAGTATGTGCAGCTGGAATGAGCACCAGCTTACTTGTATCAAAAATGCAAAAGGCGGCGGCAGCGCAAGGATTGGACGCTGAAATTTTCGCAGTATCCGCTTCAGAAGCAGATGCACACTTGGCTAAGAAAAAAATCGATGTCCTGATGTTGGGACCTCAAGTTAAATACATGAAGAAACAATTCGAAGATAAAGTTGCCGGCACGGACACAAAAATGGATGTCATCAACATGCAGGACTACGGCATGATGAACGGCGAAAAAGTATTGAAAACAGCCCTCACTTTGATGGGCGAATAATAAAAACGCTTAAGGAGTTTCTCTAATGGCAGAACCAAAAAACCTGGATGTCATCATGCAATTGATCATGCATGGAGGCGATGCAAAAGGAAATGCGATTGAAGCGATCGAAGCCGCAAAAGCAGGAGACTTTGCATTAGCGAACGAAAAAATCAGCGAATCGGAAAAAGCATTGGTGGAAGCTCACCATGCGCAGACCGGCCTGTTGACACAAGAAGCATCAGGAGATGCAGTGGAACTGTCGTTATTGATGGTCCATGGACAAGATCATTTGATGACGTCCATCGCATTCAAAGACTTGGCGAAAGAAATCGTCGAAATCTATGAGAAAATCGCAAAATAATCACTAGACACCAAACATAGATGGACCATAAATCGCTCATATGATTTATGGTCCATTTTGTATTTCGGGAAGCAGAAACAAACTAACAGAAAGTGGGTCATGATATGCAACATAAAAAATTGAAGGATTTTCCGGAAGGTTTCTTATGGGGATCTGCCTCAGCAGCCTACCAAGTTGAAGGTGCTTGGGATGAAGATGGGAAAGGCGTATCTGTATGGGATACTTTTGTCAGGATTCCCGGCAAGACTTTTAAAGGAACGAATGGGGATGTAGCGGTTGATCACTACCACCGGTTCAAAGAGGATGTCGCGCTGATGGCTGAACAAGGGCTGAAGGCTTACCGTTTTTCGATTGCCTGGAGCCGGATCTTCCCATACAACATGCAGGAAGTGAACGAAAAAGGTCTGCAGTTTTATGACGGCTTGATTGATGAGTTGCTGGCGAATCATATTGAACCGGTTGTCACATTGTATCATTGGGATATCCCGCAATATCTGCAGGACGATTATCTGGGATGGGAATCGCGCCAGATAATCGAAGACTTCACCACTTACGCAGAAACGGTGTTCCGGAGATACGGCGACCGTGTCAAATATTGGGTATCCTTGAATGAGCAAAATGTCTTCATTTCACACGGCTATTTGATGGCGACCCATCCGCCGGCAGTGAAGGATCCGAAACGGATGTACCAAGCCAACCATTATGCGAATGTAGCAAATGCGGCGGCAATCAAAAAATTCCGTTCGCTTGGATTGGATGGGCAAATCGGGCCGAGTTTCGCTTATTCGCCGGGCTATCCGATTGACGCACGCCCAGAAAACATTCTGGCGGCGGAGAACTTCGACGAATTGAATGCCTATCTGTGGATGGACGTCTATGCAAAAGGAGAATACCCTTCGGTCATCTGGAATTGGTTGGAAGAAAACGATCTGCAGCCCGAGACCCGACCGGAAGATTTCAAGATATTGAAAGCAGGGAAACCGGATTTCATGGGTGTGAATTATTATAAGACATCAACGGTTGCTGCGAATCCATTGGATGGCGTCGGCATCGGCACGCCGAACTATTCCGGCGAAAAGGGGAGTACGGAAAGAGGCGGGATTCCAGGCGTCTTCAAAGAAGTGCTGAATCCATTTGTCGAAAAAACCAATTGGGATTGGGATATCGATCCGGTGGGCCTTAGGATTGCTTTGCGTCGGATAAACAGCCGATACGGACTGCCGATATTGATAACCGAAAATGGATTGGGTGAGTACGACAAGCTTAAAGAGGGTCAGATCCATGACCAGTACCGGATCGATTATTTGAACGACCATGCCAAAGCGGTCCAGGAAGCCATCACGGATGGTGTCACCGTGCTTGGTTACTGCACGTGGAGCTATACCGATCTTTTGAGTTGGCTGAACGGGTATCAAAAGCGCTATGGATTTGTTTATGTGGACCGAGATGAAGACAGTCCGAAAGAGTTGAAACGTTACAAAAAGGCCAGCTATTACTGGTACAAAGAGGTCATAGAACAAAACGGCAAGAACCTGAAGTAGTGTCCTCGCTCCGCGAAACCCGAAAGAAAGCGGTTAACTGAAACCGCTTGAAAATTTATGAAAGTGTTTTCGACAAACGCTATCATATGTGTTATAATAATCGCATATCAAATTAATTTTATGGATGGAGAGAATGAATATGGCAGACAAAACAATCATGTTAGTATGTGCAGCTGGAATGAGCACCAGCTTACTTGTATCAAAAATGCAAAAGGCAGCAGCAGCGCAAGGATTGGACGCTGAAATTTTCGCAGTATCCGCTTCAGAAGCAGATGCACACTTAGCTAAGAAAAAAATCGATGTCCTGATGTTGGGACCTCAAGTTAAATACATGAAGAAACAATTCGAAGATAAAGTTGCCGGCACGGACACAAAAATGGATGTCATCAACATGCAGGACTACGGCATGATGAACGGCGAAAAAGTATTGAAAACAGCCCTCACTTTGATGGGCGAATAATAAAAACGCTTAAGGAGTTTCTCTAATGGCAGAACCAAAAAACCTGGATGTCATCATGCAATTGATCATGCATGGAGGCGATGCAAAAGGAAATGCGATTGAAGCGATCGAAGCCGCAAAAGCAGGAGACTTTGCATTAGCGAACGAAAAAATCAGCGAATCGGAAAAAGCATTGGTGGAAGCTCACCATGCGCAGACCGGTCTGTTGACACAAGAAGCATCAGGAGATGCAGTGGAACTGTCGTTATTGATGGTCCATGGACAAGATCATTTGATGACGTCCATCGCATTCAAAGACTTGGCGAAAGAAATCGTCGAAATCTACGAGAAGATCGGCAAATAACATAATAAATGCAAGCGGATATTCGGATTAAAACCCGATATCCGCTTTTTTATTCGCGTTTTTTTGGTTCGCACTCTAATGAAGGAATAGATAAATCTGGTCATTTATTCGACGGTCCGGGTTTTTATCTGCTGAAAAGTGTTGACAATGGGAGGTGCCAGGTGGTAGTATTTAGAAGTTGTCCACGAGAGCAAATAAAACAATTGAAAATAATTGTTGACATGCAATCGTGTTGATGATAAGATATAAAAGTTGCTGCTTCGAGCAGTCAGCAGTAAATGTTTTTGAAAAATATTTCAAAAACAGCTTGACGGATAAACGAAGCCGTGCTAATATAAATAAGCAATCACGTAATACGTGATGCGCCATTGACCTTTGAAAACTGAACAAAGAATGAACGAACCAAATGTGCAGGGAGCTTCGATTTCGGTCGAGGCAAACGAAGGCGATACTTAGTATCGCAAACATAAAGTCAGCAAGAAATTAAGAGCTATCAGCTTAACATGTAGGATTTCTGTACAAGAGTCCACATTTACATGAGAGTTTGATCCTGGCTCAGGACGAACGCTGGCGGCGTGCCTAATACATGCAAGTCGAACGGTCTTTTCTATGGAAGCTTGCTTCCACTGAGAAGATAGTGGCGAACGGGTGAGTAACACGTGGGTAACCTGCCCATAAGAGGGGGATAACATCCGGAAACGGGTGCT
>NZ_FONM01000025.1 GCF_900112935.1 Trichococcus pasteurii | reverse complement strand
GTATACCAAAAAAACTATGCAAGAGTATACTAGTATACTCTTGCATATATTACATTTTTGTTACATCCTTACAAAAGTATCTTTCAAAGGAGTATACCGTTGCATAGTTTTTTATGAATGGTATAATCTATACATGAGTATACTATTGAATATTTTTCGGAGGGACATACATGGACGGAAAAGTATATGTTGTAGGAAATTTTAAAGGTGGCGTAGGAAAAACAAAAGCCGTCACAATGTTAGCGTATGAAGCGGCCACACAATTTAAAGATCGCACTTTAGTAATCGATTTGGATCCACAAGGAAATGCCACACGTGTCTTAGCCAAAACGGGCAATATTGATAATATAGATAAATCTATTACTGACGGATTTCGTGTAGGTAATTTAGAGAATGAAGTCATATCCATTATGCCTAAACTTGATTTGATACCAGCCAATACTTCCTTCAGGAACTTAACAAAAGTATTGTTCGAAAAGTTTCCAGAAGATGAAATTTCTCAAATTTCTTATTTAAAAGAGTTAATCAAACCGTTGAAAGGAAAATACGATCGTATCTATATTGATGTTCCACCAACCATTTCGGATTACTCAGACAATGCAATGATGGCAGCAGACTACTGTATCATTGTCTTACAGACGCAAGAATTATCACTAGATGGTGCGCAGACATATATCGCTTATATGCAGTTTCTCTCTGAAAAGTACAACGCACATTTGCAAGTACTGGGAATCATTCCTATGATGTTACGACAGGGAGGACGTGTTGATACAAAAGTCCTCGATCAAGCAAAAGAAATGTATGGGAATAATGTATTGGGAACAATTGTAAATTACCAGGAACGCTTGAAAGTTTATGACGTGGAAGGTATCCATGTAAACAGAAATATCAGTGGAACAATAGAAATGTGGGACGGAAAGGCACACCAATTATTCATAGATGTTTTGACAGAGCTAGATGAACACGAAAGGTACTTGGAAAGCATTTAGATTATTATCGCGTAGGAAAGGAGTCGTTTTATGAGTAAATCATTTGAACCACTTATCAAAAAGAATAAGAATAGCCTACTAGAAAAAAATGTCAGCATTAAAGGAACCAATGAATTCGATCGGACACCCCTTCGGCCTATTATAACGCCCTCAAAAATAGACAGACCTTCTGAGCAAAAAATAGAACAACAATCACAAGAAAAAAGTATTCCAGATAATTTTTTTAAGGCTACAAAAACCGCAAAGTTATCACCCGACGTATTACTTCGATTAAATACTTTGAAACCATTTATTGAAGAGTTAGAAGAGACAGATAAGTCTACAGTTAATGATATGATGCAAATGCTGATTGAATGTTATGTGAATACACGACTCACTACTCGTCAAAGAGAAGGATATAATCAAATGTATGCTCACCTTTTTGAGCACTCAAAAAAGTAAAGCTTCTGATAAATATGCCCTGCATTTAATGAAAAGCATGGATAACTGTCAATAAGCACCTTATGATACGCAGTGCTCTTATTTAAGCGTATCCGAGACAAAGGAAGTTTGAAATTCTTTATTCCTTAATACGTATTTAAAAGTAAACATTTTATCACTACTAATGACTAACTTATGATTCTGTAATTCAGTGAAAAAAATATTTTTGACTTAGCCTAATTCGTTAAAGGTAAGTCTAAAGTTATTTTTCCATGAGCATAAGGAGGTCACTCCGCTGCGGTTTTCTCAATCTCTCGAAAACCGCGGCAGATCAGGCAAAGCCTGATGCGTCCTCTACTCCGCTCAAAACGACCCAAAAAGGCCTATTTTAATAGTTTTTAATAGGAATTAGTAGTTTTTAATAAGCCTAAAACACATTTTTAATAACTTTTAATAAGAGGATGAAAGTCATCTTAATCAAGAATTTCTCTCCTCGTCTTTATATAATTGAGTAAAGAATGCCGCAGGCCATTCTTATTCTTGCTTTGCTTTGCTTTGCTTTGCTTAAGAATAGGATAAAAGATTAGAGACTTTCCATATCCAATAGTCTATTGAGACAAAATTTTGTAGGATATACTTTGGGGAAATTTGAATTTTCTTGATAAATCGTAGACATATCCGATTAAGAACATACATTCAATAAAACAAATTTCTGCTGCAAAGAAAACACACAGGTACTATTATTTGCAAACAGATTTCCTTTCCTTTGATTGAGTATATGAGTAGGTTGTTTTCTTGGTTATGAACTTCTAGTTCGTCGTTTCCCTACTTATATTAATTTCAACAGGACTTATTTAACGCTAATTATTATAAGAAAGCGACTCTTTCTACTAGACCAGAAAGAGTCGCTTTTCATTTAAAGGAAGGAAGAACAGAAGAGTTGCTCACGGCTTTATATGGATACCGCTACTCTTCCAATAGAAAATCAAATACATTTTTGTGAAGGATGCCATTTTGGGACATATCCAATCGATCCATCGTAATCAACCATTTCGGATAGTTATCGGTAATTTTTTCAAAAGCTTTGAATTCTCGTTCTTTTGTCTGCTCGTCCATCACCGATAGAGAGACTTGAATATACATTTTCGTCTCCGATCTTTCCGCAATGAAATCAATTTCGGCGGTCCCGTTTTTGCCAACGAAAACCTGGTATCCTCGTCTGATTAACTCTAAGAACACAATGTTTTCCAAATCATGGCCCATGTTGGAAGACTTATAGCCGATCAATTGATTACGTAACCCCATATCGACAATATAATACTTTCCGTTCGTTCTTAAGAGCTCTTTCCCGCGTATGTCATAACGATTGCACTGGTAAAGAATATAGGCGTCACACATCAACATCAAGTAATTATCCACTGTATCATGGCTGATTTTTGATCCCTCAGAACGTAACGTATTGGCTATTTTATTGGTAGACAGACTATTGCCGATATTATCAAATACAAATTTTGCGACCTTGTAGAAGCCACCAATTTCTCTTATTTCACCGCGGCTAATAATATCTCTTGAGAAAATAGAATCAAAGAGTCCTTGGTTAATCGTTCGAATCAAATTTTCGTCTTCCACAAGGTTCACTGCGGGGAAGGATCCGCTGCGGATATACTCTTGATAATGTTGTTCTAGGTTATTTACCGTATCGTACTGTTTAAACTCCAAAAATTCACGGAAAGACAAGGGGTAGACCTTTATTTCAATATACCGTCCGGATAAGTAAGTAAGATATTCTCCAGAAAAGAGACTGGAGTTTGATCCTGTCACATAAATATCCGTATTGAACGTCACCTTGAGACTATTGATAACCTTAGCCCATTCCTGAATTTCCTGCGCTTCGTCAATCAGCAGATACACCCGCTTCTGTCCTGGAATCCGTTCCCTCAGGTAAGCATGGAGGTGGTGCCCATCTTTCAAAGGTTCATTTTCCATCTTTTCATAACTGATTTCGATAACTTGATCTTCTTCGACACCATGCTCCAGGAGCCAGGCTTTATACAGCATTAAAAGGGTTGATTTCCCACAACGCCGGACACCAGTCAATACTTTCACAAAATCGCTGTCTTTTGCCTGAATCAATTTATTTAAATAACTTTGACGATTAAACATAATGTTCCTCCTTAAATCCTACGATACAGACGAAATATGGCATATTTCCAAATATTTATTCGAGCATACGCTAATAATTTTATTTTTATGCATATATTTCGATTATACTCTAAAAACTTATTTATTTGTTTGTTTTTTCGATTATACTCGAGGAATTTTTTATTTGTCGCTAAATTTAGTAGATTTGAATGGGAGTCGTCCATTCTTCAATCTGAAAGTGTCTTAAAACCCTTTATTTTCCCACCCACTTTAAAGTAAAAAGGGGTCTAAGGTTAGGTTGAGAGCAATATAAGGCCTTTTTCTGCAAAAAGAATACACGTTCGCTAATCGTTCTTGATAAAAGTCTTTCGAGAAGGGTAAAATAGAGAAAAGAACTCTTCCAGCTGAGGGGAAAGGCAGGTGATACTATGTTGCGGGGCGAAAAAATTGTATTTACAGGTAAATTGGATACGTTTTCTCGGAGGCAAGCGCAAGATTTAGTATCCGCCTTAGGAGGGAAACCACAAGCAGCGGTTACCAAGGATACCACCATTCTTGTGGTCGGAAAGGCGAACACCAATCTCTTCCAGGAGGACTCACGAAGTCTAAAGATGCAAAAGGTGGAAACTTTACAACAAGAAGGTCATTCTGTGTGTGTTTTGTCCGAGCAGGCATTCCTGGAGAAAGCACTGTTGCACTTAAATCAAGTTGTGGGGATTATGAAAGGGAATAATGGATAGAGGAATATCTCTTGTTCAAATTTTCGAAGTTTTAAATATCTTAAAGAAAAAAAATAAGGAACAATGCTTGATTTATTCAGCGTTGTTCCTTATTTTTTTTGTAGTAGATTTTGATAGGTAGTCCCTATGAGTATCCGATAGCTGCTACTGCTGGTCGGATTTGTACTTTAATAATTGCGATTGGAGTATGTTTAGTGCTTCGTTCAATCCACTGAGACGGCCTTCTTCTGTATCCAGCAATGAATAATGTTCAGATAAATGTTCTATTGGTACACCGCCGTTCAATTGCTTGTGTAGATAGATTTCGGTTTCCTTGATAATAGCTTTAATCGTATCTATCCTAAAATGAATCTGATCAACGACATGCGCATAATGTTCCACTTTGATGATATCCCCCTTTAATAATAAGTATACGCTTTCTTAGTTGGGAAATAAATAGTTCAAAAATCAGAAAATAATGCTAAACAGCCGTAATCTGAAGACCTATTTCTGTGATCGCTAGATATCCCAGCTGCCACAGCTTGTTTTGCACGGACACAAATTAATCAAACGAACAATAATCACTTTTCCTCAGCTCATTTATCTGGGCGGAAATGCTAGTATACCGAAAAATAGGTAATAATGTCCGAAGTAGGAAAAATACATTTTTTGCAGTAAAACTATTTTTAAAGAATTTGAATTTTCGCTGAAATTCGGAATAAAGTGCTTCCGATAAATATGTTCAATCCATTGAAACTTCTTGTGTTTTAATCTCGGAAGTAGAGGTTATTTTTATAGTTTACCCGCTTAATGATTCATTTTCTTGCTAGGGTAGCCTTGTTCATCGGTAATATTTAAATTAGAATTTTCTCATTGACAAGTCAACTACATGCATTCATAATGATGCAAGTGAGAATCGTTCTCAATTACATTTTTTCCGTAAATGAAGATGGTATGAACTAATACATTTAAAGGAGAATTAATATGGATACATTTCTACCCGCGTTTATCATGGGTTTCAGGGAAGGCTTGGAAGCATTCCTTATCGTCAGCATCATTCTTCAATACCTGAGGAAAAGCAAAAACGAATCTTTGCGGAAATATGTTTACTACGGGACAATCAGCGGCATTGTTGCTTCGCTTGGTATCGGGGGCATTCTTTACATCCTGTCAAAAGCGATCGACAAAATGGACCAAGTGGCAAAATTATGGGAAAGCGGAGCAAGCTTCGTTGCGTTGGCATTGGTGACCACGTTCATCTATTGGATGATTCAGCACGGCCGAAACATGGTCTCGACTGTGGAAAGCAGCGTCAGCCAAAATCTGTCTGCCTTTGGGATTGCCGGTGTTGCTTTCATCATGGTCGCGCGTGAGGGCGTAGAGGTTGCGATCTTCACTTTTGCCGGACAGTATGCCATCGTAGCCCTGTTTGCGGGGATTACAGCAGCGTTAGTGTTGGCAGTCCTGATCAATCATTCGTTAGTGAAAGTCAATTTGAGGATTCTGTTCAATATCACCTTGGCCTATCTTATCCTGCAAGCCGGCTTTTTGCTTGGTTACGGTATTCATGAAGGGCTATCCGCGCTTGGTTCCATGAACCTGTTATCCAGCGAGAGTCCGCTATTCATAAAAGCTTTTGACCTCTCTGAGACTATTTTTTACCATAAAGAAGGACTGCTCGGCTTGCCTCTGTATGTCCTCTTCGGATGGTATTCCAAACCGGAAATTCTTCAATTTATCATGCAATACCTCTACACAGGTTCGCTTTTTTACATTTGGCACAGGGAAATAAAAAAAGAAGCGAGTAAATTAAATTTGCTCGCGTAATAACATAAATCCCAGTGCAACTATCTATAGATAGGCAGCAAATTTAAAATAGGACAAGACTGAAATCGCACAATGATTTCAGTCTTGTCCTATTTTTTATGATTTTAAGAAAAAATTTGACAAATAATGTTTACAAGTGTAAATTATAAGCATAGAAACGTTTACGTCTGTAAACGAATAACAGGGAAGAAGGGGTAAAAATGAAGACAGGAACGTTAACTCCCCATATAACTGATGCCGAATGGGAAGTCATGCGTGTTGTTTGGGCAAACCATCATGTCACGAGTAAGGAAGTTATTTCGATCCTGGAAGATAAGATGAATTGGAAGGCAACCACCATAAAAACTCTGTTGGGTCGTTTGGTTGAAAAGGGCGCGTTATCCACTGAGCAAGAGGGGAAAAAGTTTATCTACACGGCACGTGTTGCAGAGGAAGATACTGTCCGAAACTATACAGGCGACATTTTCAACCGTATTTGCAACAAAGATATAGGACATGTGATTGGGGAAATAATAAAGGACAACATATTGAGCTTTAATGATATCCGCTACTTGGAAGAGATTTTGGAAAAGAAAAAAACTTCCGCTGTGGAAGAGGTTAGCTGCCGATGTCTACCTAGGCAATGTCAGTGCAACCTACACCAACATGGAAAATAGGGAGGAAAAGCAAAGATGGAGAATAAAGTATTCAGTATAGACGGCATGACCTGTGCATCCTGTGCACAAACTGTAGAGAAAGCTGCTCAGAAATTACCAGGAGTAAAGACTGCGAACGTTAATCTCGCAACCGAAAAAATGAATATCCAGTTTGACAGTTCAGCATTGACGGAAGCAGACATTCAAAAAGCAGTGGCAGATGCAGGATACACTGCAATTTCTAATACGGTTAAGAAAACATTCAATATTGAGGGGATGACATGTGCTTCATGCGCCCAGACGATTGAAAAGGCAACTCAGAAACTACGAGGAGTAAATCTTTCCTCCGTAAATCTGGCCACGGAGAAACTGGTAGTGGAGTATGATCCGGGTATGGTGAACCTTACCGATATCATAAAGGCGGTTATGGATTCAGGTTATGAGGCACATGAAGAAGTAGCAACTGCTGATACGGTAGACCAGGATAAAGAAAAGAAACAGAAAGAAATCAAGAGTCTCTGGAACAGGTTTCTAATATCCGCGCTATTTACAGCTCCGTTACTCTATATCGCAATGGGGCATTTGGTAAATGCGCCCCTTCCTGATTTCATTAACCCGATGATGAACCCGGAAGCCTTTGCTATCGTTCAACTCGTTCTGACACTCCCTGTGGTTGTGGTCAACAGTAAAATATATCGCAATGGGTTCAAGGCATTGTCTAAAGGGCACCCTAATATGGATTCACTGATTTCTCTAGGAACTAGTGCAGCTTTCCTTTACGGGGTATTTGCAACAGTGATGATTTTCCTTGGAGAAGTAGCCTATGCCAATGAACTGTACTATGAAACGGCAGCCGTTATTTTAGCTTTAATTGTCCTAGGGAAATATCTCGAGACCTTAACAAAAGGCAAAACTTCTGAAGCCATTAAAAAACTTATGGGATTGGCACCTAAAACCGCACTGGTGGTACGAAACGGAAAAGAGTCAGAGATTTCCATTGATGAAGTGGTGGTTGGCGACATTATCGTTGTGAGGCCAGGTGGGAAAATGCCGGTAGATGGCGTGGTTATCGAAGGATTGACGTCGGTAGATGAATCCATGCTCACAGGTGAAAGTATCCCCGTGGAAAAATCTGTGGGAGATGCTATTATTGGTGCGAGTATCAACAAAAATGGGACGATTCGGTACAAGGCGACAAAAGTGGGAAAAGACACTGCGCTGTCCCAAATTATCAAGCTAGTGGAAGATGCCCAAGGATCCAAAGCCCCTATTGCTAAGATGGCTGATATCATTTCCGGGTATTTTGTTCCGATTGTCATTGCGATTGCAATTCTTTCCGCGATAGCGTGGTACTTTGCTGGTCAAACAGGTGTATTCGCCTTGACTATAGCCATTTCGGTACTGGTGATTGCGTGCCCATGCGCGCTTGGTCTGGCTACTCCCACAGCGATTATGATCGGGACAGGAAAAGGTGCAGAGCATGGCGTGCTATTCAAGAGCGGGACAGCGTTGGAGACGACCCATAAGCTGAACACCATTGTGTTCGACAAAACGGGTACGATAACAGAAGGGAAGCCAAAAGTAACGGATATTATCACCGCTGAAGGGATTTCCGAAACGGAATTACTGACTCTTTCTGCTTCCGCCGAAAAAGGCTCGGAGCACCCACTTGGTGAGGCAATCGTGAATAGCGCAGAAGAGAAGGGCCTAGCATTCTTGAAAACAGAAACGTTTAATGCTATTCCAGGACATGGGATTGAAGTGACAATCAATGGCCAACACCTCTTGCTCGGAAACAAGAAGCTGATGGACGAAAGGCATATTGGTCTGGGAAATTTGGCATCTGCCTCCGATGCATTAGCAAGCCAAGGTAAGACGCCTATGTACATTGCAAAGGATGGTAAAATCGCTGGAATCATTGCGGTAGCGGATACTGTAAAAGAGAGCAGCTTACGTGCCATCAAGAAGCTGCATAAGATGGGAATCGAAGTAGCCATGATCACCGGAGACAACAAACGGACCGCTGAGGCCATCGCCAAGCAAGTGGGCATCGATCGGGTGTTGAGCGAAGTCTTACCAGAAGATAAAGCTAATGAAGTGAAGAAGTTGCAGGATGAAGGCAAAAAGGTAGGGATGGTTGGCGACGGAATCAATGACGCTCCAGCTCTTGCCCAGGCAGATGTAGGGATTGCAATCGGTTCGGGTACGGATGTAGCCATAGAATCAGCAGATGTCGTCTTAATGCGGAGTGATCTCATGGACGTACCTACTGCTGTTGAATTGAGTAAATCCACCATCCGAAACATTAAAGAAAACTTGTTTTGGGCATTCGCGTACAACATATTTGGTATCCCCTTTGCGATGGGTGTTGTTTATGCATTTGGAGGTCCTCTGCTCAGCCCGGTTATTGCAGCAGCAGCAATGAGTTTCAGTTCCATTTCTGTTTTGTTGAATGCATTACGTTTAAAGGGATTTCAACCTTCTGTTATGAAATAAAACTGAGGATGGTAGAATGAGGATGGAGTTAACTATAAGTTTATCTTGTTTCAAATGCTTAAACATAATAGCGGAAAAGACAAAAAAATTCCCTGCAGTGGAGAGCGTGTCTATTGATGAAAGCAAGAAAATTGCACTCGTTCAAGGTAATAAAACGAAGCAAGATGAGTTTCTGGGAGCATTATCCGATATTCCCTATCTTTTAAGGGAGATCAATGAAGCGGAGAATTGCGACTGTTGCACACAACCCCATTTTAGTTTTCATTAATAGTTGACTGACGGTTGAAACATTTCTTTCAAAAAAGGATAAAGAGAAATTTAATAATAAAAAAAAGAAATGAGGAAAAATTTATGAAACAAGAAGTATTCGTAGAAGGCATGAAATGTGAAGGTTGCGCCAAGGGAGTAAAAGAAAAATTCGAATCCATAAAGGGAGTAGAATCAGTGTCTGTTGATTTGAAAGGCAAAAAAGCTACTATAAATACACGATCTGTTATTGATAAAGCAACATTTGTCGCAGTTTTAGAGGACACAAAGTATTCAGTAGTGGAGTAAGGTAGTTTAAAAATTTTGTAAGTTAGGTAATTTTTTGTATTCAGATTCTATCCGGGGAGCCTCAGTTTTTATCCTTCATGAAGAAACAGGGAGAACAGCTGAGGCTCATTCTTTAATCGAGGTAAGAGGAGGATAAGTTTATGAACAACAAGCAACAGAACGGTTCGAATAAACCAACGGACCACAGCAAGATGGACCATAGTGCGATGGACCATAGTCAGATGGATCACAGCAAGATGGATCACAGCAAGATGGATCATAGTGCGATGGATCACAGTGAAATGGATCATGGCGCAATGGGAGGGCATGCCCACCACCATCACGGTAGCTTTAAGGAGATTTTCTTGAAGTCACTCCCATTAGGAATTGCAATCTTACTCATTACTCCTTTGATGGATATTCAGTTGCCTTTCCAAATTATCTTTCCTTATGCAGACGTTGTAGCAGCTGTATTGGCAACAATTCTATACATTTATGGCGGAAAACCATTCTACATGGGTGCGAAAGATGAGTTTAATTTAAAAACTCCAGGCATGATGTCCTTGATTACTTTGGGAATAACGGTTTCTTATGCCTATAGTGTTTACGCAGTGGCCGCTCGATATGTGACCGGAGAACATGTTATGGACTTCTTCTTTGAGTTTGCAACGTTACTTTTAATCATGTTATTAGGACACTGGATTGAAATGAAGGCATTGGGTGAAGCAGGGGACGCGCAAAAAGCTCTAGCAGAATTAGTGCCAAAAGACGCTCATGTTGTTTTAGAAGACGATTCGATTGAGACTCGTCCTGTGTCTGAACTTCAGGTTGGAGATGTTATCCGTGTTCAAGCAGGAGAAAATGTTCCAGCTGATGGTATCATTATTCGCGGAGAATCCCGTGTAAACGAGGCCCTCTTAACAGGTGAATCTAAGCCAATCGAAAAGAATGTTAAAGATCAAGTCATTGGTGGATCAACAAATGGTAGTGGTGTCCTATATGTAGAAGTAACAGAAACAGGGGATAAGTCCTTTATCTCACAAGTACAATCATTAATTAGCCAAGCACAAAGCCAACCTTCTCGAGCAGAGAATGTGGCTCACAAAGTAGCTGGCTGGTTGTTCTACATTGCGGTTGTAGTAGCTTTAATCGCCCTACTAATCTGGACGATCATTGCGGATCTGCCTACAGCCGTTATCTTTACTGTGACTACGTTAGTTATTGCCTGCCCACACGCTTTGGGTCTTGCTATTCCCTTGGTAGTATCACGTAGTACTAGTTTGGGTGCAAGCCGAGGATTACTGGTTAAAAATAGAGAAGCTTTGGAATTAACTACTAAAGCGGATGTTATGGTATTGGATAAAACAGGTACTTTAACAACTGGTGAATTTAAAGTGTTGGACGTCACTGTTTTGAGTGATAAATATTCTGAAGAAGAAATTACAGGCTTGTTGGCGGGTATAGAGGCGGGCTCCAGTCACCCGATTGCCCAATCGATTGTGAACCACGCTGAAGCGAAAGGCATTAAGTCAGTTTCCTTTGACTCCATTGAAATCGTTTCGGGAGCAGGAATAGAAGGGGAGGCGAACGGCCACCACTATCAATTAATCAGCCAAAAGGCATACGGAAAAGCATTGCGTATGGATATTCCGAAAGGCGCTACTTTAAGTATCCTTGTAGAAAATAATGAAGCAATCGGCGCTGTCGCATTGGGAGATGAACTGAAAGAAACCAGCAGAAACTTGATCGAGGTGCTGAAAAAATACGGAATTGAACCACTCATGGCTACTGGTGATAACGAGGAAGCTGCACAAGGAGTTGCAGAAGTTCTAGGTATTCAATACCAAGCCAATCAATCTCCGGAAGATAAGTACAAGCTGGTCGAGTCCATGAAAAACCAAAACAAGACGGTTATCATGGTGGGAGACGGGGTCAATGACGCACCTTCCCTTGCCTTGGCAGACGTAGGTATTGCAATCGGAGCTGGAACGCAAGTAGCTTTGGATTCTGCGGATATTATCCTTACTCAGTCTGATCCAGGGGATATTGAATCCTTTATCGAGTTAGCAAACAAGACGACACGTAAAATGAAACAAAACTTGGTATGGGGAGCAGGCTACAATTTTATCGCGATTCCAATTGCTGCTGGCCTCCTTGCTCCTATCGGCATTACCTTGGGTCCGGCCTTCGGCGCCGTCCTCATGTCCTTATCGACCGTTATTGTTGCGATCAATGCCATGCTTTTGAAATTAGACCCTAAATAAAACGAAGCAGGAACGAAAAAAGCACTGGCTGGTTTGACCCCCTTCCAGAATCGGGTCAGACCAGCCAGTATGCTGTATAAGGAAAATCATAGATCGATAAATTTTCGATAAAAACAGGGCTCCCATGCTTTCGATGGAGAGCCCTGCTTTTCTTATGAACCATAACCTTTTTAATCAACGGCTTGGGGCAGAGATTCGATATTTAGTAGTGAAGTACCCCAGGATTAGGAAGACTTCGATTAATCCAAAGGCCAAGAGGAAACTGTGCATAAAGAACTCGGCAGGTAAAGCTAAGATAATAGGATCAGTAGTGGCATTGAAGAGCCAGGCGTCATTGTTAAAGAAAACTTGATGGAAAAGCACGAACAGCGTGTCGAAGCTAACCAGGAGAGCCAAAAGGATAGCAAGGGGAATAAGGGTTCCCCGGCGGAAGTAGAGCAGGAGCTGCCAAGATTGTTGTCTCCTATTCAGATACCGCACAAATCCAAACGTGCCTACGCCGGAAAACAATAGGATTAGGTAATCTAAGGCAAAGAGTTTTTTTACTTCAACAAAGTGGAATAGCCCACGCGCTGAACTGGGAAAATCCGGCATATCCAGTTTCGCTATCCATGGGGTATTCAGGTAATCTAGCAGAATACGATAGTTCATTAAGATTTGCTCTTTCGGCATGTCTACATATTCCGATATATTCAAGTAACCAATGTCAAACGAGTAGAGGAAGGTAAAGTTGATGGTTGCTGCGACCGAAAGGGATAAGATGAAAAAGGTAATGAAAATAAACCCTGAAATTTGAATAATTTTCTGCTTCAATGTGGAATGGCCCTCACAATTCATTTTGATTTATTTTTGATTTTACTACGTTCAATTCCTCTTTTAACCGTTTGTTTTCAATTTCCAACTTTTTCTTGTCTTCCGATTCGGGATCCGCGTGACCATGTCCTTTATGATTATGTCCGCCATGCATACCCGGCATAACAAACATCATGAGTATGTGCCCTGCCACCATCAAAACAATAAATAAGATTGATTCCATGTTCAACTCTCCTTTTATTTTTTCGCCAATGCTACAACTAACACGTTAGTAAAGAAATGGACGATAGATTAAAAAATTACGAAGAACCCAATTCCATCAGTGAAGCGAATAAGATTCAGAATAACTTTCTAAGACAAGAATAGAGTAAAACTATGTGGGTTTTATGGAGATTAACAACTCCATAAAACCTACATAATTCCTTGGTACAGTAAAATAAGCAAAAGAAAGGGGCAAATTTTGCCGACATTTAAGGAGGATACATGAATAGAAAGCAGATGTTCAGGATTTTAGGAATTCCCACGCTTTTAAGTTTACTGGTGGTACCTTTGGATGTGAAAGCTGATACGCTGGAAGAGCTCAATCAACAAAAAACGGAATTGGAAAGCAGAATCCAAGAATTGGATGAGAATTCTTCAGGGCAACAAGAGCTATTGGACACATTGGAGGCAAAGAAAGAGCAACTTGGGGTTGGAACAATCACCCTGCAAAAGGAAATCGACAAGCTCACCCTACAATTAGTTGAACAGCAGGGGAAATTGCAGATTTCTGAGGAAAAAATAAAGGAATTGGGTAAAGAAGCAGAAACGCTGGAAGAACGGATTGAACTAAGAGGGGAAAAACTTAAAGTGCAAGCCAGAGCCGTCCAAACAGATACAAATCCACGTACTCTCCTGGAAGCAGTTATCAACTCGGAGAACCTTGCGGAAATGATAGGGAACATAGGCTTAGTAACTTACATTATGAACATCAACAAGGAAATACTCGTCCAGCAGAAAAATGACAAAATGGATCTGGTGGAGAAAAAGCAGGCAGCTGAGGACGAGCAGGAAAACCTCGAAATACTGAGTGCGGAAATCCAAGTAGCCAAAACCAATTTGGTGACACAGAAAGCAGGGCTGGAGAATCAAATCGAGCAGCTAGCCCAAGAGTATGATCTTACGGTGGAACAAAAAGAAGCGATTGATCAGGAGCAACAGAATCTTGCCGGAACGGTGAGCACCCTCTCCGACCAACTGAAGGAGGAGCAACGCCGGATCGCTGATGAAGAAGTAGTACGACAACAGGCTGCACAAGAGGTCGCGGTTGCAATGGCGGGTGAGATTGTTCCTGAAAGCTTCTTCGAAGAAAGCAAGGTAGTGGAGTATGCCTCTGCGGGGGAAACCCTGCCTGAAGCGAAGAGCGTTACCGCGTCTGGTTTCATTCGTCCGAGTAATGGGATTGTAACAGATCCTTTTGGATACAGAATCCATCCTCTTACAGGGGAGTGGAAATTGCATGCGGGCATGGATTTTGCCGGATCGGGACCGATTGTCGCAGCCCAGGGGGGAACCGTTCTAGTAGCCGGGTACCATAATTCATGGGGCTACTACGTGAAAATCGACCATGGAAACGGACTCCAAACTTTATACGCTCACATGGAAGCGGGCAGCCTTCGGGTTGCTCCCGGACAAAAAGTATCCCAAGGACAACAATTAGGGATAATGGGAACAACGGGGGATTCAACAGGTGTCCACCTGCATTTCGAGGTTTATGAGAATGGGGTTCAGGTTGACCCAGAACCTTACTTGGGATTGTAAAAGCACTATAAAATAAACGTTTTTTTCTTATAAGGAGGAAAGTATGGAAACAATAGTAGGAACAATTGATCGCGTAGCTTTCTCATTTGGCCCATTCACCGTCTACTGGTATGGGATTATCATTGGGGCTGCTATGCTATTGGCAATCTCCTTGGCGTCCAAGGAGGGCACGAAAAGAGGCTTAGGAGAAGATACCGTTACAGATATGACAATGTGGGCGATTCCCATTGGGCTGATTGGAGCCAGAATCTACTACATTCTCTTCGAATGGCAGTACTATCTGCAAAATCCGGGCGAAATCGTCCAAATCTGGAATGGTGGAATTGCCATTTATGGGGGGTTGATTGCAGGGGGATTCACTGTCTATTGGTACACCAAGAAAAAGAGGATTCCCGTTGCCTTGATGTTGGATGTGCTGGCTCCCTATGTCCTTTTGGCCCAATCCATCGGTCGATGGGGCAACTTCACTAACCAGGAAGCACATGGTGGAGAAGTGACGCGAACATTTCTGGAGAACTTGTACCTTCCGAAGTTTATCATTGATCAGATGCAAATTAACGGTGTGTACTACCAGCCCACCTTCCTCTACGAGTCATTATGGAGTCTCCTCGGATTTGGCGTAATCATTGCCTTGCGAAACCGCAAGGGGTTGTTGCGGCAAGGCGAAGTGGCCCTCAGCTATATCATCTGGTATTCAGCGGGCAGATTCTTCATAGAGGGCCTGCGCACGGATAGCTTGTGGATTGGTGATTTCTTGCGGGTGTCACAGGGATTGTCCTTGCTCTTGTTTGTGGGTGCGATTGGTATTTGGATTTACCGGAGAAGGGATTATCCGCCCAAAACCTACTATCTAGAAGGATGGAACCTCAAAGGAGAAAGAGATTGAAGTAAAGACGGATAACAGGAAAGAGTGTGAGTGGCATGTCGAGTTATTGGAATCTGCTGAATCATGACGGATTGGGATCCTTAAGATTGATGGGGTTTCTTTGGATTATAGTGCTGTTTATGGTGGCGTACCTCATTCTCAAGATTCTTTCCGATCGAACAGATAGTCGAATTGCGAATGAGACCTCTTTGGAACAGATTCAAAAAGAATTTGCCAGAGATAATATTACGGAAGCAGAGTACTTGAAGAGAAAAAAACAGTTAGAGTAAACGAGAGAAAAAGGGGGAGAATCATGATTAAAAAGTATCGCAGAATGGTGAAACCTTTTGATATCATTATTGTCTCTTTTCTGTTTGTTCTATCTTTTTTACCGACAATGATCTTCGCCGTTGAAACTGCGCACATAGAAAAGAGCAAGCTGTATGCAGTTATCTCGTTCAACGGCGAGGAAGTGGACCGCTTCCTCCTGACCGGAAATGAGAAACAGCGGCTTATCACCTACTATCCTGCTCCCGGGAAGTATAATATTATCGAAATTGATGGGGAGCGGATTCGTGACAAATCGGATAACAGCCCCCAGCAAATCGCCGTGAGGACAGGGTGGATCCAATCACTTGGACAAACCAGTCTAAACTTACCCCACCGCATGCTAATTGAGATTGTATCCGATAATCCGACAGAGGCGGAGATTGATGTCCTTGCACGATAAGAGAATAGACCACTGAAAAAAGTACTCCAACCCTATTTAATTAGTTGGAGTACTTTTTTATAAACCCTATTTTATTTTGCCTTGGGAAGATTGATTGTAAATGTTGTACCTTTCCCATAAATACTATCTACGGAAATAGTCCCTTGATGCGCATTCACAATGCCTTTTACAATGGAAAGGCCTATTCCTTGCCCCCCTAGTTTACTGTTTCGGGAGGGCTCCGCCATATAGAACCGTTCAAATATTTGGCCCACCTCTTCCGGAGGGATACCTTGTCCGTTGTCGATTATCCGAAAGGAAGTGGTGCCTTTACTTTGCGAAACGTAAAGGTCGATTCTTCCTCCCGAAGGGGTAAACTTAATGGCATTTGCCAACAGATTAGTTAAGACCTGATGAATTTTGTCCCGATCCGCAGAAATAAACACGCGATCACCACTAACGGAGCAGTTGAGTTTATTTTCAACCAGCATGGGTTGGAAATTGTCCACGATTTGCTGGGCTAGTTCCGTAAGATCAAAGGTGGTTTTCTGTAGTTGAGACTCCTGACTTTCGAGTTCGTTGATCCGATCGATTTCTCCAATCAGACGCGTAATTCGGCTTATCTCTTCATAACAACGATAGAGCCGTTCTTCAGATATTTCCCATACACCATCTATCATGGCTTCAATATTCCCTTTCAAGGTCGTCAAAGGCGTTCTGATTTCATGGGCAATATCGGAGGACAAACGGTTTCGGATCTTCTGTTGGTGTTGAAGTTGCAAAGAAAGATCATTCACTGATACCAGCAGGTCATCAATCTCCCGGATTCCTGTTTCTTCCAGAGAAAGACTGCTGTAACGCCCTTTGGCAATTTCCTTGGTGAAATCATTGATTGTGACGATAGGAGAACTAAGCTTTTTGGCCACCAGTAGCGCAAAGAAGAGGGGAATGAGGAGCGAGATAAGAGCCACCAGAACCACGGTACTCTTCATACCGGAAATGAAGAGAGCGTCATGTTGTGTATAAGCGTGGGGGCTCACTGATTGGACCTCCAGCGTTCCAATTTCTTCGGCACCATCATGGAGGGTAACGCGGGTTTGTAGGTAGTCGCTCTCTATATCCCATACCGTTTTCTCCATATGCAGGAGATGGTCTTGCATCTGGGTCTTCGCCTCTTCTTCCTCAGAAGGAGACGGCTGCCATAAAAGTTGCCCATCCTCGTCGTATATCTTCACAATCACTGCCTGTTGGAGAGCATTTCGCCCAACACGCTGAATTGCTTGCGAATTTTCTTCCCAGGTACCGTTTTGTTGATAGAGATTCTCTAAATCAGTGCTGTATTCTTCCAACTCTGACTCCTGTCTCTCCCTGACATAGTCAGAAAAGTGGCTCTCTAGTAAGTTCAGGGTTATCCAGCTGAAGGCTCCTACCAGAATAAAAGAAAGCGAAACGAAGGAAAGGAGAAGTTGCCACTTTATTGTTCGCTTCATTTTTGACCACCAAATCGGTATCCCTCTCCATAGATTGTCAGGATATAGTAGGGGGTTCGCGTATCATCATCTTCTATCTTTTGTCGCAGGTTCTTAATATGGACATCAATAACTCGATCTGTTCCGTCAAAATCTAATCCTTTTACGACCTGCAAGAGCTGTTGCCTAGGGAAAATCTGCTGAGGATGTGACGCCAGAAGAGTCAGCAACCTGTACTCAGTTGGCGTTAGTCCCACTTCTACGCCCTTTTTGAATACTTGCTTGTTATCGGGATAGATTTCCAATAAACCACCGTCGAAGGACCATTTCACCTCTTGGGGTTCCGGATGTGAGCGCCGCAGTACAGTCTGTACTCGGGCCACAAGTTCTTTTGGGCTGAAGGGTTTCGTCATATAATGGTCCGCGCCGATTTGCAGTCCGCTCAGGATATCCTGTTCCGTTGTTCTGGCCGTCAGTATGATCACAGGGACGCTGGAGGATTTTCTTATTCTTCGGCAGACCTCAAGACCGGAGATATCCGGCAGCATGAGGTCCAGGACGATGAGATCCGGCCGGATGGTTTCGGCTTTCCGCAAGGCTTCTTCTCCGTCCATGGCTCTGACTACTTGGTAGTTTTTAGCAACCAAGTACGCCTCTACAATCTCCAAAATGTTTTCCTCGTCATCTACAATCAAAATTTTCATATGTTTTCCCTCCATCATTCACACGATTGATTCTGTACTACTAAAAATTGTCCCACCGCACCATCTTTCCTGAGCAATGCACGATGGTAGTTTTCCAATATTGCTGAATTGAGTTTACCTTTTCATTGTGTGGGTTTTATGGAGTAGAAGATGTCCTATTGTTTTTAAAGAAGCAGTAGGAAAAGTTCTGTCGGCCTATTAATGCCTTTAGAACTACTGCAAATATTTGTTTTTTTGTTTCTCCATACGCCCTACACAATCATGCGGTATCTTAGTAGTGAATGGTTGTGTACGATCCGATAGAGGCATAATGCAGATAAGGAGTGTTAGAAAATGAATATCATTATAATGGGAATGCCCGGCGCTGGAATGGGAACCCAAGCGAGGGAAATCGCAGTTACCTATCAGATTCCGTATATCTCTACAGGTGAAATCTTCCGATCTTTCGCTGAGATGGGTAGTCCGATCGGTCTAGAAGTCAAAACATTCATGGATATGGGAAAACTAGTCCCCGATAGATTGGTCAATAAACTCCTCTGGGATCGCATGGGAGAGGATGACATGAAAGAGGGTTTCATTTTGGATGGATATCCGCGAACGCGTCAGCAAGCGGAAGCGTTAGAAGCATATCTGGAAAGCAAAAGACTGTCGCTGGATGTTGTCCTCTATCTGGCTGTTGGGAAAGAGGTCTTACGGAAAAGATTAGAAAAGAGGATCGATTCGCCTTGGTCAGAGGATAAATCAGAAGTCATAGAAAGACGGCTACAAGTGAGTGAGCTCGAAATGGAAGCACTGACGGGTTTCTATCAGGAAGCGGGAATCGTTTCTATGGTCAATGGCGAACAAAAGCCCGACATTGTATTCGAAAAGATACAAGAAGTTCTTCAGTTTCATTCTTAATGAGGATTCGTTCTAATCCAGAAGATAATCTTTCTATTAGGCTCTCCAAGATTACGAGCTATTGGGTGAATGCCCTGATGAAAAGGTAGAAATCACGAAAAAAAAAGCATGGAGACTTTTGTCTGCATGCTTTTCCTTAAGGTTTATTTTTTTTACCACTGTTAAACATATTCGATGATGCCGCGTTTAAGAAGCTCTTTCCTCAAAGCCTCATTTTCTACCCGTAATCTTTTTACATCTGCGCTTAAAACAGAATTATGTTTACGAACTGCACTTAGGATTACCATCGTCAAAACAGGAATCAGTAGTACTAAAATGATAAATAGAGTTGTTTGCATAGTCTATGTCCTTCTTTCTGGATTGTTTTTTTTAGATTTCATAGTCATAGCATACTAGGTGATTATGTAGACTGTATGAAGAAGCAAAACTCCATTAAATCTACACATTGCTCCGGTATATTAGGGTTAACAAATCCTCAAAGTATGGATAAGTAGTAAGAATTGGCGTTTAGTAAGTGAGGGTACTAATTAAAAATGTAGAGGCGTAATTGATGCCATGGATTTCAGTAAGCACAATTTATCCAATTTTCTAAAGACGAGGTGCCGATTCAAAATCGCTTTAAGGCTTACCGAAGAAAGAAGGCAGGGATATGAAAAACAAGCATCAATTAGTGTGGGGTGTGATCCTGTTTGGTGCGCTTGCTGTATTGATTGTTTACAGCAGCGGGTTGTTTTTGCTGGCAAAAAATGCGGGAACAGACGTTTATACGCAAGGGTTTTACAACAGCGGCATGATGGGTGGCAGAGTCAACAGCAACCAGAACAGCAGTGGCGAGAAATTGACGCCGGATCAGATTTTGTCGGATGTCGAAAATTATTTGAAGGGCTATGGAAATAATCTTCAAGTGGCAGATATTTTTGTCTTCACCGATGCGGATTACTACGTTTCGGTGGAAGAGAAAGATACCGGCAGAGGGGCCATGGAATTCTTGGTCAATCCTTATACGGGACAGATCTACCCCGAGCCGGGTCCCAACATGATGTGGAATGAGAAATACAGCATGATGATGGGAGGATCCTTCCGCTACAATGCGAATGCAACGGATACGGCAACTGTGAACCGAACAGAAGCAGTCAAAATTGCGGATGATTTTGTGAAGAGTCAGTTGGGCGAAGCTTTTTCGGTTCCGGGTGAGGGGCACGCATTTTATGGTTATTACACTTTTCATATCAAGGAAGACGACAAAGTAATCGGGATGCTCAGTGTCAATGACCTTACCGGAGAAGTCTGGTACCATGATTGGCATGGCGATTTGGAACAAGTGATTTCTGAACATTAACAGAAAGAGGAGTGGGAAAAATGATGAATTATTATGGTTATGACATGATGGGCGGTTGGGGAATTTTCATGATGATTATCCTGGTAATCTTAATCGTTATTATCGTATACGCGGTGATGAAGCTAGTCCAAGGAGGCAATAATGCTGGCACAACTTCAAATGGCCGGGATGAGGCACTTGAAATCCTTGATCAGCGTTATGCAAAAGGAGAATTATCAGACGAAGAATACCAACAAAAGAAGAAAATATTGAAAAGTTAGTTGGGTAAGTCTGAAGTTTCATGCTCGAACTGAGTTTTCTCAAAAATATATTCCGGAAATGAACTATTCATATCAAAAAGCCAAGATCATATACAAATCTTGGCTTTTTGATATGATTTTTTTCTACATAAAATCAACACATTCATATATTATTATAAAAACAGAAACATAAAATAAATCAAAGCAAGGGGATAAATTATGCACCACCATGAAAGTAAAGAAGAGAAATCAGGAACGCATAAACACAGTCCATTACATCATATGATCCATATGATTATTTGTTGTGGCCTACCAATACTGATTATAGTATCAATACCATTTATTGCTAAATATAATCTCGGACTTGCTACTATATTAGGAGTTATTGCGCCATTTATATGCCCCATTATGATGGGAGGAATGATGCTATCAATGCTAGGTGGTAAGAAAAAGGAAAACTGTTGTTCGAAAAAAGAAAGTGATACTGTATCGGAAGAGTGAGCGATTTTTTTGTAGGAAGCCATTAAAGCATCTAAAAATTGAAGGAATAGTTTTTAAATAAAAAAGTGGGGCCCAAATAATGGCTACGAATTAATGCGACATTTTTTTGGATACCGATTGTATGCATCTGATTGTGCTGTACTTGACTACTAAAAATGAACCTATAGCCCTTACTAGGTAAATTGATTATAAGACTAATTATTTGACTATTGAAAAAAGGAAAGACAGAATGTGTAATGTAGAGTACTTTCGATAATAGTCCCTAAAGGAGGGTAATGAAACATGTATAAAAACCGATTGATAAAAAGTATCCTAGGTCTTTCTACATTAGTATTATTGGCCGCATGTTCTATTGATCAAGATGGAGACGTAGATTCTGAGTCCGTGGGAAATATTTCATCAGATATAGAAAGTATTGCTTCTACTTCGAATATGGGTGAAATGATGCATGATGATTCTGGAGAAATACCAGAAGGATTACTAGCAGCAGAAAATCCAACATATCGGATAGGGGACATTGTTACCATCAATTCAGACCATATGACAGGAATGCAGGGTGCAGAGGCTACTATTGTAGGGGCATTCGACACTACAGTTTACGAAGTATCTTTCAATCCAACTAATGGCGATCCGCGAGTAACCAACCATCAATGGGTTATCCAAGAAGAAATAGCTGAAACAAAAGATGTCGAAGAACCACTGGAACCTGGTACGGAGGTTACGTTGGAAGCGAGTCATATGGAAGGCATGCAAGGGGCAACTGCCACGATAGAATCAGCAGAAGACACTACCGTATATATGGTTGACTTTGAGCCTACCACAGGGGAAGAAATGGTCAGGAACCATAAATGGGTAACAGAGGCTGAACTATCGCCTAATTAAATGGCACCTTTGATGCCATCATTCAGAATAAGCCCACCCACTATCTAGAATTTAAAGACTTAGCTGATAGGTGTGGTCGCCATGGTGGGCGATGGTGTGAACGATGCCCCAGCCCTCGTGAATGCCGATATTGGAATCGCGATGGGAGAGGGTACTGATGTTGCGATTGATGTCTCGGATCTCGTTTTGATGCAAAACAATCTAGACAGACTAGTCCAATCCCACAGATTATCTAAAAAGATGAACAAAGTGATTTGGCAAAACATCTACTTCTCCATGGCAGTCGTGGTCCTCCTGGTTACCGTTAGCCTTTTAGGTTTGACGGATATCGCGATTAGCGTCATTGTCCATGAAGGAAGTACAATCGTTGTGATCCTAAATGGACTCCGCTTGCTAAGGTCTCTCTAATCCAACTATAAACATTATCGAGGAATCTAATTGCTTACATCGAAAAATAGCCGTGAATCTGCCTTCTGGCAAAATCACGGCTATTTTTCGATATAGGAATCCGAGAAATTTTGGAGAGAACGGCTCCTCACACGACGAAGTAAATACAACAGAGTAAGGCTGGATGCTCTGAAGAGAAACCAGGTCCTCACTCACTTCTTGGCAACAATTAAAATAGTTATGGAAAATTGGAGCAAATGCTGATATACTTCATTCAAATGAACGTTTGAATGATAAAAAAGGGGGGGAGAAGGGTGAATAAAATCGACAAGATGGACATAGATGTTTGTAGTGTCACGGTTGTCCATGAGGAAAAGGTGAATTATATTATAGCTGAACTCCAAGGGAAGGATTTTGCGAGCCTATCAGTACTAAGCAAATGTCTGGGAGAGACCTCCAGAGTCCAGATTCTTTATGCCCTGGCCACCTATAAGGAAATGTGCGTGTGTGATCTAGCGGCCATTATTGATGCAAGTATGGCCACCACTTCCCATCATTTGCGGTTTTTGAAAAAAAATGGCGTAACCACCTCCTATAGAGAAGGGAAGATGGTCTACTATTCGCTGGCCAACGAAGAAATAGTGACTTTTATTCGCTCGGTCTTAAGAGTGGGAGAAGACTTGCAACTTATATCTTAGATGGGAGCGCACCTATGTTACAAACAATTATATCTGCCCTTGCGGTTTATGTTTCTACCAGTATTGATTATCTCCTGATCCTCATGATTATCTTCTCTCAAAGCAGCACGAAGGGGAAGATGAAGGAAATCGTTGGGGGACAATACCTGGGAACGGGAATGCTCGTTGCGTTCAGTTTATTTGCAGCTTATGTTTTAAACCTCATTCCTGAAGACTGGATTATTGGTTTGTTGGGATTGATTCCACTGTACTTAGGAATTCGGATTACTTTCAAGGGAGAGCAGGATGAAGATGAAGAGGAAGTGCTTGAAAAAATGGAAGCAGGAGGGGGAAACCGATTATTTTGGACGGTAGCCCTGATTACCGTGGCTTCCGGTGGTGACAATCTAGGTATTTATATCCCTTACTTTACATCACTAGCTGGAATTGAAATTGGTGTAGCGTTAATTGTTTTCGCCATCTCTGTGGCGATCCTTTGCTATATCAGTTACAGATTATCAAAAATTACCTTGATATCAGAAACAATCGAGAAGTATCAGCGGGTGATAGTCTCGCTGGTTTTTATTGGATTAGGAATTTATATTATGATGGAAAATGGCACCATTCAAACCCTGTTGGGATTATAGAGAAAGCCATTCAAACTAATATTCAATAAGGAGAGACGCAATGGACGAGAACAAGAAACAACACGAATGGATCCTCGATGGGATCGATTGCGCTAATTGTGCTAATAAAGTAGAAAGAGGCGTTGCGAAGGTGGCAGGTGTGGCCAACAGCAACGTGAACTACATGACCCAAACCTTGCGCTTCGAGGTGACCGGGGAAAGGGAAGAACTCGTCTTATCTCAGGTGAAACAGAAAGTTAACGCCTTGGAGCCTGGCATAACCCTGCGGAATAAAGCGGATGGCACAGTAATCGGAGGAAGCAGCCGATCAGAAACTCCTCCGGTGGCTGTTTCCGAGGCTTTGCAACAAATGGATTTTGAAACAGCAGTTGAGAAAGATGAAGAAGACGAATTAAAGACGGCCGTCATCCGCTTGTTACTCGGGTTCACGCTCCTGCTGGCTGGAATATTCCTGCCACTGGAAGGATGGCTTTCCGTTACTCTGTTTGTGATTGCCTATTTGGTTGTTGGCTATGATATCGTTTGGCGTGCCTTTCGCAACCTTTTCCGGGGGCAGCTATTCGATGAGAACTTCCTGATGACAATTGCAACACTAGCTGCCTTCTATGTTCAGGAGTATCCGGAAGCCGTTGCGGTTATGTTGTTCTATCAGGTAGGGGAACTGTTCCAAGATGTCGCCCTTTCGAAATCCCGTCGCTCAATTGCTGATTTGATGGATATCCGTCCTGATTATGCGAATTTGGTAACTGAAAATGGTACCCAGAAGGTCGCCCCGGAAACCATTAAAGTGGGTGATCTCATACTTGTCCGTCCTGGAGAAAAAGTGCCGTTGGACGGGAAGGTAGTGGAAGGGACTTCCGCCATGGATACATCCGCCTTGACCGGGGAATCCGTACCACGTAGCGTGAACCCGGGTGACTCCGTCCTGAGTGGCTTTATCAACCGCAACGGGGTTCTGAAAGTAGCGGTGGAGAAGCCTTTTGCGGAATCAACCGTCAAGAAAATTTTGGATTTGGTAGAGAATGCGAGTGGACGAAAGGCACCGACCGAGCAATTTATCACCAAATTTGCTCGCTACTATACCCCGGTTGTCGTGGTAGCAGCGCTCTTGTTGGCCATTGTGCCACCGTTGGTGCTCCCGGGAGCTACTTTCGATGAATGGATTTACCGGGCAGCTATTTTCTTGGTTATTTCTTGTCCGTGTGCCCTGGTTGTCTCCATTCCGATTAGTTTTTTCGGCGGAATCGGAGCCTCTTCACGGAAGGGCATACTAGTGAAAGGAAGTAATTACCTGGAAGCTCTAAATGACTTGAAGTACGTGGTGATGGATAAGACCGGCACTTTGACGAAAGGGAAGTTCGAGATAACAGCGATTGAACCCGAGAAAGGAATCAGTGCGGAAGGATTACTGGAAGTGGCTGCGCATGCCGAAGCCCATTCCACCCACCCGATCGCGGATTCCATTAAAGAAAAATATAAAAAAGAGATCCAGGAAGAAAGAATTACCACCTATAACGAGATTCCCGGACACGGTATCGAAGCCACCATCGATGGAAAAAATATATTGGCTGGGAATGCTCGTCTGATGGAAAGGTTTTCTGTGAACTTCGAGGAAGTAACCGAAATCGGGACAATTGTTTACCTGGCGATAGAAGGGAAGTATGCTGGGTACCTCTTGATTGCGGATGCCATTAAGGAGGATGCCGCCGCCGCGATCGCCAGCATGAAGGAGCTTGGAATCAAGCATATCATTATGCTGACTGGCGACTCGAAAGCAGTAGGGGACGCAATCGCCCAGAAGCTGGGGATTACAGAGGTCTACAGCGAGTTGTTGCCGCAAGATAAGGTGACAAAGTTCGAAGAAATCCTCTCACGTAAAAAGAAAAATGAGAAAGTCGCCTTCGTGGGGGATGGAATCAATGACACCCCCGTTCTAGCCCGTTCGGATATTGGGATTGCCATGGGGGGATTGGGGTCAGATGCAGCCATTGAGGCGGCTGACGTGGTAATTATGGACGATAAGCCTTCCAAGATTGGGGTCGCCATGCTGGTGGCCAAGGATACCCGTCGCATTGTATGGCAGAATATCTTCTTTGCCCTCGGAGTGAAGGGACTGTTCCTCCTTCTGGGAGCTTTCGGGGTTGCCACCATGTGGGAAGCGGTTTTTGCAGATGTCGGCGTGACGGTAATAGCCGTTCTCAATGCTATGCGGATTTTAAAGAAATAGATTTCCACGATTCGATCAGGAAACAATAAAATTAGCCAATAACGTCAAAATGCATTTGATCTTTCAGATGCGTTTTGACGTTTTTGGTTTATGAAGGTTTTCAAAATTATTTTAGTACACTATCACCAAAACTCAAGAGTATTGACTATGCTTCCTTGCTCTAGTAAAATCAAGGGATACAAAGGTGTCATAACTTATAGTCAAAAGTGAGGTCAAAAAAAGATGAAATATGGTTACGCACGGGTGAGTACTCGCCAGCAAGATTTGGAAGGGCAGCTGCGTCAACTCGAGGAGGAACGCTGCGACCGGGTCTACTTCGAAAAAATTACCGGAACAAAAAGTGATCGTCCCGAATTTCAAAAACTCCTTCAGGAAATCCAGACAGGGGATACTTTGGTTGTGACGAAGCTGGACCGCTTCGCTCGCAGTACACAAGACGCATTGAACACGATCAAGCTCTTATTTGAGAAGGGTGTGCGGATCAATGTGCTGAATCTAGGAATTATTGAAAATACGTCAACCGGAAGATTGATCTTCACGATTTTCAGCGCTTTTGCGGATTTTGAACGTGATTTGATTGTAGAACGTACACAAGAGGGGAAAGAGTTGGCTAAACAGAAACCTGACTTCCGGGAAGGGCGACCGAAAAAATTCAGCCAGCAACAAATCAATCTCGCCATGAATCTACTGAAGAATCATTCCTATAAAGAAGTAGAGAAAATGACCGGCATAAGCAAGAGTACTTTGACCCGCCACAAGAGGGCTACCTTGGTCCAGTAGTGTATCATTCATTATCGGATTATTATAACTAGGTTCAATAGTGAAGTGTTTATTTATCAAGTTTTCAACGCCCCACTGGTGGATGCCATCTGACTATCCGAAAAGATACGGTGGAAAATGGGAGGTAGAGCACAAACAGGATGCGCTTCAAAAGGGTGGCAACTGAAAAATTAGAATAGAAAAATAAATAAAACTGCCCTAAACCCAGTGTGATTCATTTCTGGTTTTAGGGCAGTTTTTTCTGGATAAATATTTTGAATTGGAGAAATCGAGATTAATCTTATTTTAAGTAAATTGTACAGCATCATACTGTAAGTTACTATATTGTTTATCCTATTGCTTTTGTGGGTTCAAATTTATACTGTTTCACTTGGATTTGATTCATAAATAGTTCTACATCGTGTTTATTGATTACCCCCACTTCAGCATGCTGAGCATTGGACATGCCGCAGGCCATTGCGTACTTCAGGGTGTCTTCAATTGAATATTTTTCTTCGAGTGCATAAGCAAATCCACCTACCGTTGCGTCTCCGGAACCTGTAGGATTTATAATGTCGATCGTAGGTATCTCAACATTATAATAGATGTCTCCTGCTTTGAACAAAGCTCCTTCCGCGCCGCATGAGACCATGATGTAATCAATGTCATTGAAAAGAGAATGGGACATTTCATGTATAGCTACTTCCTTTGATGGAATTGATTTTCCGATCAATTCACCCAATTCATGGATATTCGGTTTGATGAATGTAGGTTTGTACTCGTCGCTTTCCAATAGCGATAATAACTGCTCCCCAGAAATATCCATTAAAACCGGTATCTCGTTGCTGATTTCAGTTCGGATATATTTAAGGAGATCCTTGTACAAGTGTTTGTTATTGGAATTGACGGAACCATTGATAGTTATGACAGATGCATTTTCTTTATTTAGTTTCTCTTTGATTTCATTCATTAAGTGGAATGCTTGTTCATCGCTAACCTCGGGACCGCTTTCAACAATCTCTGTATGAACATTGCCATCATGCATAACCGTGATGGCGCGACGTGTTTCTTCTGAGACAGGCAGCATCATTAACTCAAATAAATTTTCATCTTTTAAATCTCGCCCTACAATTTGTCCGAGATCTCCCCCGAGGAAGCCGGAAATAATGACTTTGGCCCCGGAAAGGGATGCTGCTCTGCCGGCGTTTATCCCTTTCCCTCCAATTGATTTTCTGGGCGTTTGAAAACGATTGACTATGCCCGGGGAAAAGTGATCAATGAAGTACGCGTGATCTAGTGAAGGGTTCATCGTTACAGTAATAATCATTTTGCATGCTCCTTTAGAATAGTAGTGTACTGACTATAATGATCAAAAATCTCTTTAGAAATCTTTTCATCGGTAATCAAGTAATCAAAGTCGTTCAAGTTACAAAAAGTGTAGATATCAGAAACGCCGATTTTTGAACTGTCGGCAACAACACATTTGATTTTGGCTTTTGCAAGTGCAGCATTCTGGACAGCCCCTTCGACAAACTGAGCCGTTGTGACATTGTTGTCGATGATACCGTTAGTTGCAGCAAATGCGATATCGATATTCAAACTTTCGAAGGATTTAATGGCTACCTCACCAACAAACTCTTCAGTAACAGGGGAGAACTCTCCACCAGTCAAAATAATTCGATAATCCGTATGCTCCCGTAAATACATGAAAGCGATTAGACTGTTGGTGATGAAAAAAAGATTTTTCCGATTAATCAATTGAAGTGCATAAAGAATAGTTGTTCCGGCCCCTACGAAGATAGTGGAATTATCCTGGATGATTTCGTTCATGACTTTCCCTATGTATTTTTTTTCATCTATATTTGCATGGATTTTTTCTTGGGTGCTGAGTTCTTTTCTTTGAGAATCAAGCTTTTCTGCACCGCCATACAATTTTTTGAGTTTGTTTTCCTTTGACAGTTCCGTTACGTCTCGTCGAATAGTCATCTCTGAAACCTCTAATGCATCAGCAATTTCTACAATTGTTAGATAAGAATGTTCTTCTAGAAGTTCGAGTATTTTATTTTGCCGTTCTTTTTTCAACATGACAGTTCCTTCTTTCTTAATCCGAAGTGTTCTACTTTGTTCGAACTTTTTGCTTTGACCTTATTATATAGATACTCATCTTCTTTTTCAATAGAAATATTTGAGTATTTTGAAGAGGTCGAACAAAAAAAGTGCTTTAATTGTGACTCGGTGTTCTTTTAAGATTAAGAAGAACAAGAAAGCATCAAAAGAATAACAAAGTAAAATAAAGTCAATCAATAATATCGGAAAATTAAAAAGAAACCGTTGACAAAGTGTTTGGAAGCGGTATATACTAAGCGTGTAAAACAAAGTTAAACTTTATCGAACTTAAGATTAACTTTGTAGAACAAAAACGTTCAAATATAAGAGGTGAGAGAATGAGCTACAAAGATATGTTTGATGCGAATTGGGTAGATTTAAATATTCAAGCCGCTACGGAGGAAGAGGCGTTTGAGTTGGTTGCGGCAAAATTGATGGAAACGGGAGTGGTAAATGCTGGTTATTTAAAAGGTATAACCGAGAGAGAAAGGAATTTTCCAACCGGATTGATAACACAGCACCTGAATATTGCTTTGCCGCATTCTGATCCAGAGTACGTGAATAAACCATTCGTTTTCGTTGCGCGTCTGACGGATGAGGTTGTCTGTCGGCAAATGGGTGACAGTCAAGAAATGCCTGTCAAAGATCTATTCTTCCTTGGTATCAAGAATGGTAAGGAGCAAGTAGGGTTGTTGCAAGCTTTCATGAACTTATTTATGGATAAGAAGTTTGTGGATCAGTATAAATCGACTGTATCGACAAAAGATGTATATCAGTTATTTGTTAATAATATCTAATTATATAGGAGGTAATTATTATGAAAAAAAGATTGATTGTGGCGTGTGGTAGTGGGGTAGCAACAAGTCAAACCATTGCAAGTAAGATTGCAAATATGTTTGAGGATGATGGCATCAATTTTCCTGTTGATGCAGTAGATTATAAGTCTATTCAAAATGAGTTACCATCAACAGGCATCTATGTTTATGTTGCTCAGCCTGATGAAGATGTCCTAGAAAAAGCGCAAGAATTAGGTGTAGCTGTGTTCCCAGGGATTCCTTTTCTCACTGGAATGGGTGTAGATAGTATTTATTCGCAGATTTGTGAATTAGTGAGATAAAAAGGCGTTCATAAACTAAGAAATTGGAAAGAAGGTATTTAGAAATGCAGATCTTTCAAGATGTCATTAACTATATTTTAGGTTTAGGTTCCGCTGTTTTCGTACCGCTCATTATTTTGTTGCTAGGACTACTATCTGGGATGAAGTTTAAAAAGGCATTTGTATCGGCGCTGACTTTGGGTATCGCATTTAGTGGCATGTCAATGGTTATAGGGTACATGTCCAATGCCGTAAGTCCGGCATCTGAAGCGCTGGCGACAAATACAGGAATTAATCTCCCAGCTCTGGATCTAGGTTGGACCGGTGCGGCAAGTATTACTTGGTCTTGGGCATATGCGTTCGTATTTTTCGCTGTGACTATCGGTGTTAACTTTGTGATGCTGATATTGAATTTAACTAAGACACTAAACGTAGACATGTGGAATGTTTGGGGGAAAGCTTTGACGGCCTACCTAGTTTACTATGTCTCTGGAAGTCTTGTAGCCGGATTTATTACTGCTGCTATTCAAGTAGTGTTGGAATTGAAGTTAGGAGATATGTTCCAAAAACATATCCAAGATTTGACAGGTATACCACTCGTTACCGTAACCCACTTTATGACTTCAGCTGCAGTGTTATTGTTGCCACTTAATATGTTAATGGATAAAATTCCATTCTTCAACAAACGCGCAGACACAAATGCATTAAAGAAAAAAATTGGTATCTTCTCTGAAAACTCGGTCATGGGCTTCATCATCGGGTTGGGTCTTGGGTTTGCAGCAGCGTATGGAGTTTCTGGTTCTTTGAACTTGGCGGTCCAAGTCGCTACAGCCTTAGCGTTGTTCCCAATGATTTCTAAATTGTTCATGCAGTCTCTCTCGCCATTGGCTGATGCAATGTCAGAATTTATCAAGAAAAGATTCAAAGATCGCGAAGTATATATCGGACTGGATTGGCCGATTCTTGCAGGCCGATCAGAAGTATGGGTTACAGCAATTTTGTTAGTTCCTGTTTTTATCGGGTATTCAATCATTTTACCTGGAAATGAAGTGTTGCCGCTAGCGGGAATCATCAACTATTCCATTGCTGTAGGTGGATTATTGCTAACTGGTGGTAACTTGGCACGCATGCTTGTTTTAGGTGTCCTTTCAATGCCGATTTATTTGTACAGTGCAACTTACTTAGCTCCTGTCTTGAGTGGCTTGGCTCAGGAAACGGGTGCCGTTGAAGGGATCAAAGAAGGGCAATTGATTACATGGTCTTCAATCGAAGGTCCCGAGTTCCGAATTCTTTTTGCAGAGGCTTTTGATAAGAATGTCTTAGCGATTGTAGGATGTGTCGTGTTCCTAGGGTTATTCTTCTTGCTGAATCGATACATGAACAATGCGAAAGTTCCGAGTGAGCGTTACGCAGAAGATTCAAAAGTTGCTGTTTCTGCGAAGATGCCTACAGACAGAGTCTAGAATTAGAGGGGGATTGACCGTGCGTCACAAGAAAGAAGAAGTCGAAAAAATGAAATGGATGGGATTACTATTTCTTGCCCTTGCACTATTCCTGATTGCGCTCTCTACGAAAATATATGCGCTAAACATCTTTGTGATCGGGTTATCCCTGTATATCTACGACAAAGGGGATCGCATCTTATTTAAAGAGTATAACGAATATCGAAACAGAAAAATAGAAGACGTCGAAGTAGTGCGAGAAGCAACCATAACCGCGCTGCAATCAAAAAAATTATTTAAGATGAAGGAGGAATAAAAATGTCAGACGGACGTATGATATTTGAAAGAGAAAGACAAGACATGGCGAATATTATTAAGGTGATTTTCCAGCGTAAGAATACCAACGTAGCAGGTGGCAATTTCTCTTTTAAGACAACAGACGAAAATGGGAAAGAATACATTATCATGACACCCACTATGATGTCTGAAGCGTATCTCGGAGAAGTTTCTCCAGCGCAAGTACTTGTCGTTGAGCCGCATACAAGAAGGATTATTGATGGTGTCGGTAGCCTGACACGAGAAATTAATATGCATGAGGCTGTCTATGATGCTAATCCAGAAATCAAAGCAGTTCTTCATGCTCATGCCCCAAATGCAATGTTTTGGGCTACAACCGGACTCCCAATGCCTAACTTGACTGAAGCTACACAAAAAGTAGGCCCCGTTCCTGTTATGGATTTTGAACCGAACTGCTCAGAAGAACTAGCGGCTTTGACCAGCGGGTATATCAAGATGAATGATTTGCCATTGCCACACATGTTGTTATTGGACAGCCATGGAGTACTGATCAACGCGAAGGGTGCAACCGGAAGTGAAGCAATTCATAAGGCCTTGCAGATTCTCGACACAGCTGAATGGAATGCAGAAATCGCCTATAAACAAGCTGTGTTCCAAGCGTTAGGCATTACAGATGGGTTCTATTCTAAAGGGAAAAAAGTAGGCACTTTAGAAGAACTGAAAAATAAAGTGTCTATCTATAACAAAGCGAAAATCGCTGCTGGCGGAGACTAGAACTCTACGAAAATATAGTAGATTGCATAAAACTGCATGAGACTGAAGGGGTGCCTCTTAGTCTCATGCAGTTTTTTTATGGTTGACAATATCTGATCTGTTTCTGGTCCGAAAAAGTGATTAGGTTGTATGTGTCACCTCCCTCTATCGATCAACGTCTTCATAAGTTCCAAATCACGTTTGCTCAACTTTTCCGGGCGGCCGCCAAATCTTCCTCGTGCCCGTGCAGCTGCACGGCCGGTTGCAGATCGTTCCAGAATTAGATTTCGTTCAAATTCCGCAAACGCCTCAAACAAGTGGAACATTAATTGGCCAGTCGAACTTGATTTATCCATCGCAATCTTTTCTTGTAAGCTATGAAAGCTAACGCCACGATTATTCAAACGATTGACGATCGTAATCAAGTCTCCCATATTCTGCCAAGCCGATCTAATCGCCACACAACGAGTGTATCCCCTGAATGAAAAAATTCAATCGCTGTTTCTAATCCCGGACGATTACTCTATTCACCACTCGTGTGTCCTGTAATAACTTTCTAACAGCCAAATTTTTCCAGCCTATCTTCCTGTAAATCCAAATTCTGTATACTGGCAGTAACACGTGTATATCTAATCTTCAAAAAATCTCCCATTTTTTATTGTACCCTATCTTCAGCCATGGCGATTAATTGGACATAGAATTTATAACGGGTTTATGGACACATATTTCAGATTATTTAGAGAAAAAGCATGCCAAAATAGGAGTATCCAGAAATGAACCATTTTCTGGACACTCCTTTTCCTTTTCCAACACGCGCGAAAGTAGCAATTTTTCAATCTGCTCACCTGTCCGTATTCCAGCGGGCGGTAAAAACCAATTACAAAAGTTACCTTGAAAAACCTACGACTGCCCCTCTCCCCTTCATAATAGACAGCTGCCTATTAACGACAGAAAAATCTTTTTAGAATCCTCTATCTTCTTTTTATCTTTACTTTACTTTGAAATATGGTAAAGTAAAGATAAATGAGAGGGGGAGTCACATGTTAAACGTCTCTGAAGTACTCACCATTCTTGAAAAAGAAGGCTTCACAAATTCTAGACAAGTGGTCTTGCGTTGGATTCGTCAAGGAGACTTGCCAGCTGTACAAGAATCCAGAAAAACAGGCTATCAGATAGAACAATCAGACCTCGCTGACTTTATCGCCAGGAAAAAAGAAGCAGATGCAAGCACCGAATCCGATGAACAGACAACCGACGACTATCAAGCAGGCTACCAGGCAGCCATAAAAGATCTGTTGGAGAAAGCTATGGTGAGTGGGTCCGGAGACCTTTTTCTTTTCAGGAAAAATGCCAGTATCCCGATCCATTTAGCTGATTTCAAGGAAATGGCTGCAAGAAATTTCAGCACCGGGAAGAACAATCCCTTCTACCAAACTGCGATCAAGAATCTCTTTCACCCCTTCGGACGGAAGACACCGGAAAACGTCATCTATGTCTATCCTTTGGGGGATTATTATAAACTGGCCAATCTGATCGTCAGTAAAGAAGAATTGTCTGATTTCATGAAAGAGATGGCGTTGGAAGGTGCCAGTCTTTCAGATGTTTTCGCGCGGCTTTATCTTTACTATCTGACTTCAGGTAAAGTAAAGTAAGAAATATTTCCATTGATTCAGACAAAAGGGTGTTTTGAGGACGCTTTATCCCTCTATTCAGTAAAAACACTTCTGAAATAAGGCATTTTGAGGTGATTTCAGATTTAGTTTGCCGGTAAGTCATCAATAAGAAACGAAAGGGTGATTTTATGATTGATTATCATTACCAAACTTTCCTGGTTTTAGCTGATTGCTTGGATTATGCAAAGACGGCTCAAGAACTTTGCTTATCCAAACCAGCAGTCACGCAGCATATCCACTATCTCGAAACTGATCTTGAAGTTAAATTATTCCAGAATCAGGGCGGGAATTTGGTTCTGACCAAGAAGGGGCAATTACTGAAAAGCCGTTTGGTCATCATCAATGACCACATTGATGATTTATTACGCTCATTGGCCAGCAAATAGCTAAGGGGTAGTCAGATTTAACTGGATTTTGCCATTATAGACATTTTTGTTTAACAAGATGCGGTATAATACAGGTGGTAATTATTTCGCTGATACTGTGTCAGCGTCAAGTAGAATTGAACAGTTAACGCCAATTAATTTTGAACACTTTCGCTCACAAACATGCTCTGGCGATGCTTCATACGGTAGCTGG
>NZ_FONM01000026.1 GCF_900112935.1 Trichococcus pasteurii | reverse complement strand
GCAAGGATGTTGTTGAAAAAGCCTTCGGCAATTTAAAAGAGCGCCTCAACTTCAGAAGAATGCAAGTTTCATCCGAATTGTCCCTGAATGGGAAGCTTTTTGTGGAATTCATCGCCTTAATCTACTTATCCTACGTGAAAAAGAAGATGCAGGATGCCGAGCTATTTAACCAATGGACCCTTCAAGGTGTACTGGACGAACTGGACATGATTGAATTATTTGAGGCCCCCGGGCACGGTCGCGTGTTGGGAGAGGTTACGACGAAGCAGAAGGAATTATACGAGGCGTTAGGCGTTGCCCTTCCCTCGTTATAAATTCCGGGAATTCAGGAGACAATCCAAATTTTTGCACGTTAATGATCTCGAACGGATTGACATACAAATTTTGGGATAGTGTATTCTTAATCATCTAATTTCAATGGTAAATGCGTTAGGCATCGTCTGATAAGTTTGATTTGTCTCGAATGGATTATTCTAATGTAAATAAGTGAGCAAGAGTAAGTGGAATACTAGAAGTCATACCTTTGGATCTAGTCCTTGATATTAGTGCAATTGGCGAACCATTCAGAACCCCATTAGGGGTTGGTTAGTAGTAAAGGCTTTAAACCGTAGAGCAAACCAATCGTTAACACGGATGGTTTTGATTGCTTTATTTAATGCTCGTGGAATGAACATTTATACTAGAATCAGACTCTTGGCTCTACAGCTTTACCCAAGAAATACCTAAGTTAGAGTTCCAATAATACTGGAATGCGGGAAAGTATTGTAGGATCAAAGTAAGCAAAGCTGTCCCGGCTTTTCAATTGTCTTATGTTACATCGCCACCTTCACGACAACTTTCTTGATCGGTGCCGGCCCATCAACCGCTAAGCCCGGACGGTGCGCGTCCTGCGGCGTGAACACAGCGAACTGTCCTGCGCGCACGACGAAATGATCGCCTTCCGCATCAAAGAAATACACGTCATCTTCCGGACGATCCTCCGTTTTCACGACGCCATCCAGCGTGTTCCAGCCCATCTTTTCGCTGCCTTCCACGACATACTGGATGTCAGTGTACGTATAGTGGGCCTCCCAACGGCATTCGTCTGCTAAACGCGTATCGTACGCCTGCACCAGCGCAACCACCTCATCACCATCAATCTCGTAACGCCCAACGGGCAATGATGCGACATCTGTCTCCTTCAAAAATTTAAGCCCTTTGTAGAGCCTTTCGTTCAATCCCTTATAAAATTCCATATTCGTCAATGCATCAATGATCACGAAAACATTCCTCCGTTCGGTTAATGGTGAAACAATAGCTCCAGTATAGGCCGGATTCAGCCGATTGGATAGGCTTACATCTGAATGTTGCGATTTCTGTCGCAAATGGGAGCCGTGCCGCGCGTACAGCCACCTCCAACGAAGAGCCTGCTCATCGGAGAACACTAATACGCCAACTATCCCACCTCCGACGAGCGAATGTTGACCGGAGGAGAGAACCTCATTAGCATCTTATATTATGATTATAGGAATATTTAATAAGAAACCTGTCAGGAACAGACTATAATAACAGGGTGTGTTTTTGTGCCAGAAAAAAAGAAGTGCAAAACATGCAACCAATAACTTGAAAGAGACTATTAAACAGGAAAAGATCTCTCGGGAATTTAGCGGAAATTATTTCAGTGACTTTATTTAGATTATGCTCAGCCGACGGCCGATAAAATATGACTGAGAATAGAGGGTGTATGTAAATCGTAATGGAGTTTTCATGATGGTGACATGAAACTGACATATAGGATAGGAAACAAATGCATAAATAGAAAATGTTAATAATTGAAACGCTTACTTGTAAAAGTTTCGTTTTTTTTATGAAAAGTAACGGTATATATGAGAAAATATTTCAATTTTTGTGTAAATTCTGTGATTTGGGTGTTATCATAATAAGTACTTTAAGATATTTTAAACCAGTTTAATCATTTTTAGAAATATTTATCTAAAGTTACTGTTTAAATCAAGTAACTAAAGGCTTTTACAATGTTTCTCGAGGTATATTAATTTTATTAAATATTGACTTTGATAATTTATTTTTAATCCGAAATCCAGAAAATTTTCCAAGTATTTTTGCAAAAAGTATGAATTTATTTTTGGTGATAAGGATTCGGAAGTTAGTTTTTTGATTGGATCAACATTCTTTTTTATCATTTGTTAGCGAATGGGGTTCGGGCGGAGATACAGCTTTATTTTCTGAAGGAGGATATTGTGTATGGAGATTGAAGAGAGTTTAAATGTTGGGGCTTTTAATGGATTTGGGAACAGTGTGGTTGCGCAAAGCCAACCATTGTACTTAGGATTCAAGCGAATGACGGACTTTGTCCTTGCGTTAGTGGGGCTCATCCTACTTTTACCGGTGTTCCTGATTGTAGCGCTACTGATCAAGTGGGATGATCCGAAGGGGACAGTATTCTTCGGCCAGGATCGTGTCGGAAAGGACGGGGAACTGTTCAAAATGTACAAGTTCCGATCGATGTATGTCGATGCAGAAGAGCGATTGGCTAGTCTTCTGAAACACAACGAGGTCAGCGGAGCGATGTTCAAGATGAAGGAAGATCCCCGCGTCACGAAGATTGGGGCCTGCATCCGCAAGTGCAGCATTGACGAACTGCCGCAGCTATTCAATGTCCTCAAAGGAGACATGAGTCTGGTCGGGCCGCGTCCAGCATTGATCCGTGAAGTTGATGAATACACAAACTACGATAAGCAGCGGTTGTTGGTCACGCCTGGCATCAGCGGTTTGTGGCAAGTGAGCGGACGGAGCCGCTTGACCTTCGCGCAGATGGTCGAATTGGATTTGGAGTATGTCACCACGCGTTCTTACTGGATGGATATCAAAATCCTGTTCAAGACAGTAAAAGTTGTTTGTAATGGTGATGGTGCTTATTAGAGAAGCGCAAGTTAAGGAGTTTGTTGGTTATTTAAAGTGCTGAGGGGTAATGTCGGATGTATAAGATAGCAAATAGTGGTTGGTTAAAGCATTTTGATTTTATGGTATTTGATATTTTTTTATTGGAAGCTGCATTTATTATTTCATATATCATTCGCTTCGGGGTCTCCTCTCCCTTTGCGGCGTCCATCTATGCAGTGTTGGGGGTCATCCTTCCGATCCTGCATATCTTTATTGTCTTTTTTACGGAGGAGTATTCCGGTATCCTGAGAAGAGGCTATCTGAAGGAGTTCAAAGCGGTGCTGCAGCATAACTGTATGCTGGTCGCGATGGTGACCTTCTATATGTTCGCGACCCAGCAGTCAGCGGATTATTCCCGAAGCGTGCTCTTCACGATGTGGGGAATCAACATCGTTTTCACCTGGCTGGGAAGAGTATTACTGAAGAAGGCATTGCTGATGGCTTATTCCAACGAGAAGAACCTTTCGTATATGTTGGTAGTATCCTCTAAAGCAGTAGCCGAGCGGACAATCAACCAGCTTCAAAAGGAAAAGTACAGTGATTATATCGTGAAGGGACTTGCAATTGTGGATGCCGATATGATTGGCCAATCGATCAATGGCGTTCCAGTGGTTGCGAATGATGACACATTGTATGAATATCTTCGCACGAATACGGTGGATGGCGTCTTTATCCATGTGCGCAATTCCTATGACGAAATCGAAGAAATCACGAACAGTTTGTTGGCTATGGGAATCACGGTCCATATCTCATTGGATCATGTATCGAGCGAGATGCCGAATAAAGTGGTAGAGGAAATCAATGGATATACCGTCCTGACGACAAGCATCAAGATGGCGACGACACGCCAGTTGTTCATCAAGAGAGTCATCGATATCTGTGGTGGTCTGGCAGGCTTGTTGGCTACCATTATCGCGTATATCTTTATTGCGCCGATCATCTACATCCAGTCACCTGGGCCGATATTCTTCTCGCAGGAACGGGTCGGCCGCAACGGCAGACGCTTCCGCATCTACAAGTTCCGCTCTATGTATATGGATGCCGAAGAACGCAAGAAGGAATTGATGGCCCATAACAAAATGGATGGCCTGATGTTCAAGATGGACGACGATCCGCGCATCATGCCGATTGGTAAATTCATCCGGCGAGTGTCGATAGATGAATTGCCGCAAAGCGTCAATATCCTCAAAGGGGATATGAGCCTAGTCGGAACTAGACCCCCGACAGTGGATGAATACGAACAATACGAATTGCACCACAAAAGCAGACTTGCAGCTAAACCAGGGCTTACTGGCATGTGGCAAGTGAGCGGCAGAAGTGATATCACGGATTTTGAGGAAGTTGTTAAATTGGATACAGAGTATATCAGCAATTTTTCATTGGGATTGTACATGAAGATTCTTTTTAAGACAGTAGGAGTTGTGCTGGGTAAAAAGGGATCTGTTTGATAGATTCTTTTTTATAGGTACTTTTAAGCTAATTAGAAGGCTATTAACCTAAGGCTAGTAAATAATTGAATAGGGTTTGCTTTAATTGATTCAACGTTTGTAGCACATTTATTGATATTCAAGGTTTATTCTAAGGATTTTTGACCTCTATGATTGCTGTTGGTAATAGAGTCAATAGGTAAGCCATGATGGGAAATAATAATTGAATAAATATTAATTATTAAAAGTAATAAAATTATTTGTTCATAAAAAATGATAAGGTATATAGCTATGATTTTTTTATATTGGAGGAGAAAAAATGAAGGTATGCTTAGTTGGATCGAGTGGAGGACATCTTACTCACCTATATATGCTAAAACCATTTTGGGAAAATAAAGATAGATTTTGGGTTACCTTTGATAAAGAAGATGCAAGAAGCTTACTCATTGATGAGAAAGTTTATCCTTGTTACTACCCAACAAATCGCAGCATTAAAGGATTAATAAAAAATACGATACTTGCGTGGAAAATCCTTAGGAGAGAAAAACCAGATTTAATTATTTCATCGGGTGCCGCAGTGGCAGTTCCCTTTTTTTATATAGGCAAATTACTGGGTTCTAAATTAATCTATATAGAAGTATTTGATCGAATAGATAAACCTACAATGACAGGGAAACTGGTTTATCCAATTGTGGATAAATTTGTAGTGGAGTGGGAAGAATTGAAGCAAGTCTATCCTAAAGCTGTAAATTTAGGTAGTATTTTCTGAATATAATGGAGGCATAATATGATATTTGTGACTGTTGGTACACATGAGCAATCATTTAATAGGCTTATACAGTGCATTGATGAATTAAAACTGGAAAATGTAATTAGCGAAAATATTGTAATCCAAACAGGATTTAGTACATATGTGCCACTAAACTGTGAATGGAAAAAAATATTTTCATACAAAGAAATGAAAGAAATGGTTCATGATGCTAGAATTATCATTACCCATGGAGGGCCTTCTAGTTTCATAATGCCTCTTCAAGTAGGGAAGATTCCTATCGTTGTTCCAAGACAAAAGCAGTTTGACGAACATGTTAATGACCATCAACTTGAATTTGCTAAGGAAGTAGAAAAGCGACAAGGAAATATAATCGTCATTGAGGGCATAGAACAATTACAGAATAAAATTTTGAACTACGATCAAATAGTTATGGAAATGCCTAAAGGAATAAAAAGTCACAATAAAAAATTTAATAATGAACTTGAGAAATTAGTGGAAGAAATATTTACTGTTGCATTAAAATGACCTATGTATTTGATTCTAAGATTAGCGCATATTTTCCAAGAGCGATACATTACGTTATAAGCTAAACATAGATGAATACTACCTTGAAAATATTTTCATAGATAATTAATAGTGAAATATCATTTTTTTGAATTTTATAGTTTCAAAGGGAGATAATTGAATGATTAGAAATATTTTTTCAATTCCAGTACATGAAAAACCTGAGGTAGTTATAGATCAGATAATGAATTATAAGTACTATAATCAAGGGTGTGGTATTGTCTTACATCTGAGTAAAAATTTTCAATATACTGGAAGCCAATATAATGAAAACACTTTTTTTGAAGTACTAGAACATCTTGATAATGTTTTTATAAATCCTCGACATGTTAGAACTGGATTTGGAGATATCATTCAAGCTCATCTTTCGAATTTTGAATACGTTTGTTCAGTTACAGATTTTGAATACTTTTCGTTAGGCGCAAGCAATGATTTATTTATCAAAGAGGGACTCAATGATTTTATGGTTGAATGGAAAGCTGGATTAAAAATAATTCCAGTTGACATAGATGTAACTTGGATGGCTGCATACAAAGCAAAGTCAGATACAGATTTACTTAATATGCTCGCCTCTTTAAATGGAACAGTAAATGATATTAAGAGATCACAAGTAGAAGGTGCGTTTTTTGATAAAAAACTTTTCAGTCAAATAGCAAATATAGTGAATAATAGTTATGACTTCAATGACATCAATGAGAATCAATTATATGCAAGAGAAGAAGTGTATTTTCCAACAATAGTGCAATTTTTAATATCGGATAAAGAGATATATACAGATAATTATACATATAATGCCACTAATAGTGCATCATGGACGATTTATTTAGATGACATTGATAGAATTATTACAAGTAAAAATAACTATTTTTGCATAAAAAGAATCAGCAGAGATATTAATAACCCAATTCGATCTTACGTTCGTGATTATTTAGGAGAATACACTAATAAAGTACAAGTATATATTAGTGGGGTAAAAAAAATAAGTTGCGAAGAAATAATGTTATATGAAAAAAAACAAAAAATAATTGATTCTAAGGGAGCGATTATTGAAATATTTAAGAAGTTGATAAAAAAAAATAAATTTATAAGGGATTATATAGGTAAAACTAAGAAAAAACCCTAAATTTATAGGAGAATGTATATGCGTTTATTAATAATTAATACACAAGGGTTACGACGTGAAGGTATAACTAGCACAATTATGGAATCTTTAAGTTCAATGCCAAGGAGTGGAATGCAAATTGACCTAGTGGTTGCTGGTAAGAGTGATGATGCTTGCATTGGATTTTTTGAAAACTTAAATTGTGGTATTAAAAAATTACCAGGTAGAAAAAGAAATACTTTGAAATATTTATATTCCTTGTACCTATTAATTAAGAAAGGAAAATATGACATTGTGCATGTCCATGGTAGCAGCGCCATTTTATCTCTAGAAATAATTACTGCTTTTATTGGGGGATGTAGAATAAGAATTGCTCATTGTCATAATACACAATGTACACACAAAATCGCTAATGAGATATTAAAGCCTTTTTTAAAATTATTTAGCACAGATGCATTTGCTTGTGGAAATGATGCTGGACAGTGGCTGTTTGGAAAAAAAGATTTTAAAACTATTCATAATGGTAAGGATCTTAATAGGTATAAATTTAATAAAGAAATCAGAAATAAAGTTAGAAGTTTTTACGATTGGAACGATAAAACTGTTATAGGACATGTTGGGAATTTTAATTATCAGAAAAACCATGAATTCATAATAAGCATAATTAGGGAGCTAATAATGCAAAACAAGAGCTATCATTTAGTTTTAATAGGTGATGGGGAAAATCAACAAAGGATTAAAGAGTTAGTTGAAGATTTTGGACTTAATAATCACGTAGAATTCTTAGGAAGTATTTCAAACGTTGAAGAGGTTATTCAAGGTATGGATTTAATGGTTCTTCCATCACGATTTGAGGGGCTTCCAGTTGTAGCAATTGAATGGCAGGCATCTGGATTACCATGCTTGATATCAGACAGTGTTACTAAGGAGTGCAAAGCTACTGATTTAGTCCATTTTCTTTCTTTGAAATCTGGCGCTAAAGAATGGACCAAACAAATCCTTGAGATAGAATTACCAGATAGAGATAAAATGAAAGAAGCTAATAAACAAAATTTAAAAAGGGCTGGATTTGATATTACTGATATCTCTGAAAATTTAAAGTTTGAATATCAGCGATTGATTTTACAAAATCAATCTAAGAATTTTTTATAATATTTTAGCTGAGGGGTTCATAGCATGACTTATGAAGGTTTACGGTTAAGAATGTTGGAATTATGGAGAAAAGGATTTTCTTCCTATAGGAAATTAAAGTTATTAAATGACGAATTTACAATAATATCAAATAATTGTTGGGGAGGAATGATATACGAAAGTTACGGATTAAAAAAACAATCTCCCACAGTAGGATTATTTTTTATGGCGGATGATTATATTAAGTTCATATCCAATCTGAGAATGTATTTGGGTTCAGAATTGAAATTTATAGATCCTGAAATGTCCAAGTGGAAGGGGTATTTCGCTAATGATCAGCGATTTGGTCAATACCCAATCGGAATTTTAAATAATGAAATCGAAATATTTTTCCTACATTACCATAGCAATGAGGAAGCATATAAAAAGTGGACAAATCGTTGTCAACGGGTATGCTGGGAAAGAATCCTTATTAAGTTTAATGATCAAAATGGCTGTACTGCTCAACATTTAAACATATTTGATAAGCTACCATATAAAAATAAAATAAGTTTTGCAGTAAAAAAATATGAGTCTTTGAATTCTGTTGTTACTATTAAAACACCAAAAAAACATACATTTATTCGCGCTTCATATGAACCTTTCGGGAAAAATAGAAATATTGATATAAATAGTTTGATTAATAAATTATAGTAAAGGACAGAAGAAATGATTCCAAAAATTATACATTATTGTTGGTTTGGAGAAAAGAATAAGCCTAAGAGTGTTATGCAATATATTGAGGGATGGAAAGTAATGTTGCCTGATTTTAATATAGTAGAGTGGAATGAGAAAAATTTTGATGTAAATTATAATACGTATACTAAAGACGCGTATAAAGCAAAAAAATATGCATTTGTGAGTGATGTGGCAAGGTTGAATGCCCTATATAAATATGGCGGTATTTATCTTGATACAGACATTGAAATAAAACAGGACTTTGACGATTTATTAGACCAGTATAATTTAATTTTAGGTTATGAGTGTTATGGGGAGCATCTAATGACTAGCTTTATGGCAGCTAGTAAGGGCAACAACTGGATTAAGAAATTTATTGATCTATATGAAAACGAAGTATTTATAAAAGAGAACGGTGAATTAAATACCTATCCAAATACCTATAGAATATCCGATGCATTAAGAGAAGAAAATATAATACTAGATGGGAAATATCAAACTATCAAAGAGAACGGCGTATTGTTTCCAGAAATTTATTTTAGTGCCATGGAATTTAATACTTTCAAAGATATTAGTGATAGTAAAACATATACGGTACATCATTTTAAATCATCTTGGTTACCATGGTATATTAGATTAAGAAGGAATATAAAAAAATATTTGGTAAAAAAAATGAGATGGTTAAGAATATTGTATCACTTTAACTAATTATATATTGGTATGATGTAACATAGATAAATTCTGCGAATTAAAGCGTGATATACATATGATTATATACATTCATTAATGACATGGTTATGACGTTCTAAATAAACTATTTTATACACCTACGCATGTGATTAGCGCATGACTAATAATAATAATAATCTATTTTCTAGTCATATCATTATATCAGTATTATTCATTACTAATAAAAAAAATAAGTGTCCAGATGAAGACGTTGTGACACTTGTCGTTTCATTAAATAAGATGTTTATCTGGTACAAATTTCGAAATGGGAGTGGGGAATTTAAGTTGACTATTAAAGGTATATTACGGCGTTTACACGAAGGTGAATTTAAATTAGCTAGAATGTTTCGTGCTGGCTATGATAAATACATCATTGATATGGTATTAAATGAATACGAAAAGAATCAAAATACATATTTGACAACTAGATTAGCTCCGAAGACTAGTGAGCAAGTATATTATAAAAAATTAGAAGTTCAAAATTTGCCAAAATTTGCCGTAATACTTCAAGGACCGCTATTGTTAGAAAATGATTTCACTCTGGAAACATGTAAAATGTACAGAAAATTATTTAGTGATAACGTTATTATTGTTTCTACATGGGATGATGAAGATACTGAGACAATAAAAAAAATTAAAAATTTAAAAATTATAGTCATACAAAACAAAAAACCAAAATTTACAGGTATTGGTAATATAAATTTTCAGGTTATTAGTACGAAAGCTGGTTTAGCAGAAGCAGAGAAAGCAGGAGTACATTATGTATTAAAAACGAGAACTGATCAGAGATTCCAAAAAAATAATTTGTATGAATATTTCGTTAGTTTGTTAAAACAATTTCCTGTTGATGCAGATGGAATGAACTTACCCCAAGACAAACGAATAATTGTTCTGCAAAGCCCTGTGGGTGCCTCGTTGTTTATACCTTTCCATATATCTGATTTTATGTTTTTTGGAGTATTAGACGATGTTTTTAGATTATTTGAAATTGATGAACAAAACGTTTCTGAGAATAAAAAAGAAAGAACTCAAAGGGAAAATGACATGATTACAACTTCTACAGTTATGGATTTTCATTCAGCGGAAGCACCTGAGATTATGTTCATGAAAAACTACATTTGTAATCATGGCAATATTTCTGAAGCTGAATTTTATAGAGTAAAAACTTATTGGAACTTTATAAAAAATTATATAATTGCAGTTTCTTATGATGAAGTAGGTTTCTTGTGGGGTAAGCCCGGTAGATATTATAGTGACAATAATTTAAATCATATTTATGAAGTTGAAGACTCTGAGAAGCGGTCTTATAAGTATGTTTTAAATTTTTCTAATTGGCTATCAATCTACAGCGGAATCTTACAATATTCGATAAGCTACGAAGAATTAGCACAAATGGAAATGAATTATTATTTGGATAAAAATAACTAGTAAAAGGGAATATTATGAACTTGACGATAAAATTCAGTAAAGAAAAAATTCACACGTATATGTTAATTATATTTATACTAATGATGTGTCGATGGATGTATTTGATTCCAGAAGCTATCTTTGGTGTAAATACTGACGATATAACATTGGTTTTCTTTATTTTGTATTATGGTTTTTGCTATATAAAATATCATAAAAAAAATGAGCAGGGGAAAAGCTACAAAGGACCTATATATCTCGCGCTATTAATTTGTTTTGTTGCAGCTTTCAAAGGAAATGTTAATTGGGAACAGTCTATTATGGCAGGGTTACTTCCACAAAGATACTTTTTTTTCATATTGTTATCTTACCTACCAATAAGAAACATGATTTATTTGAAAAAAATAAATGTTAAATCATTTCTTGATGCAATAATTATAGTTGGTATTGTCGCATCCATACTATATTTAATCCAACATTTTACATATCCGAAATTAATTTTTATTAATACTCTGATGAATCAAAGAAATGGATTAAGAATTTATGTGGATTCTGTCGTTATAGAATTAATGATAATGATTGTATTTGAGAGATTGCTATATGATAAGAAAAATAAATTTTACCATATTATGGTTTTGTTGCTTGGATTAGCTCATGTTTTCTTAGTTTCTCAGGGAAGATTAGAGTCAAGCGCAATAATTGCTACTTTATTTATTGGTTTTTTACTATGGAATAAAGTAAGTTTATTAAAAATATGGGGTTCAGGAGTAATCTTTGGAGCGGTACTTTGGGTAGTAAATTCTGGAATTATTGATACTATTATAGGGACTCAGAATACTCTTGAAATTAGATTTTATGGTAGATCATTGTACTTTGAACAGTTATTCAGTAGCATTTCAAATCTAATTTTTGGGTGCGGTTATCCAAATTCTTTGGATGCTAGTATTGCTTCAGGTAGTGTAAATTATATATATTTGGCTGATAATGGCATCTTTGCATTTTTTTATGTTTATGGACTTTTAGGTTTGTTATTTGTATTTTTGTTTCTAATTCGAGCTATGGGGATGTCATGGCGTATATATAGAGTTGGAGGTAATATACTCCCGCTAATGTTTTTAATATTTAATATGATTTTAGCATATAATATTACATTCTGGTGGTGGAAATTAGAATGGATATTTGTTTTAGTCATATATTTAAGCTATTTAGAACACCAAAATTACAAAAATAAGGTGATTCGATATTAATATTGATTGTCTAAAGGGAGAAAAAATGGATAAAATTGTAGTTATGTATACTGTGGATAGAAATAACCCTAAAGGTACTTGGTCAGGGACATCATATGCACTCAAAGAGGCCCTAAAAGAAAAAGTGGAGGTAATTGAGGTTGATTTACATGAAGGCCTCTTATTAAAAGGGTTGAGGATTATCGGAGATAAATTCAGTAGAAATAAAAGCAGTTATCTTTTTGGTCCACTGCATGATAGTCTTTTGCAATTAAAAGCTAATTTTATTTTAAATAAATACCGACATTTACCGGTATTAGAAATTGCTAATGAGGTAAAAATAAAAAATAGGTACTTTCTATATCAAGATTTGGCAATTGCTGTGTTGCCACCAATACAAGAGAGTTTAAAGAAAGATTTGAAAAAGAGTAGTGGCGGATTGTTATTAGAATGTTCAGACGATGAATTACAAAGAAAAATCGAGGTACAAAAAAAAATATATAACAGCGCCGATAAAATATTTTTTATGGGAAACTGGGTTGCAGACAGGATGAAGGAACTATATCCACAAATGTCCTGTAAATTTGTAGCTGTAGGGGCAGGAATTAACCCAGAATTTTCAGCGCCTATCAAGAGTGAAATACTACATAAGGAGAATATCATTTCCTTTATTGGTATTGATTTTGATCGCAAAGCAGGAGATTTAGTATTAGAAGCATTTAAAATATTAGTAGAGAAATATGATACAGATGCACAATTGTATATTGCGGGTCCAAATTGTATTAAGACGGATTTAACTAATGTTAATTTTATAGGAAAAACAGAACGGGAAGAATTAGAACAGTTATTAAAAAGAAGCACAGTATTCTGTATGCCTTCTAAATTCGAAGCTTATGGACTTGTGTTTTTAGAAGCAAAAAGTTATGGATTACTTTGCATTGGCAGAAATAATTATGAAATGCCATATTTGTTATCCGCAGATGATGAAGATTATTTAATTGAAAATGATGATGCAGAGAATTTAGCAAAAAATATGTTTATTTTGCTAAATGATAAACAGAAACAACTGAGAGCTATCAATAATGCTGGAAAGGTTTATTCATCAAATACTTGGGAAAGTGTTGCAGAAAAAATTCTAAATGAGATGTCTTTGTAATTGAAATCATGTGAGTTAATAATATGAAAAAGTGGGGTAAAATAAATGAAAAAAATAATTATTCCGAGCGCTAAAGTAGTGCCTAAGGATCTTCAAAATCTCGGGAAAATCCCAGCTGTTATTTATCCTGTCGATGATAGAACAATGCTGGATTGTTTCTTGGAAGTTTATAAAGATTATGCTGATACGTATGAAGTTATTACTTATGAAGCAGCTGAAAAAGTAAGGAATTATGCTCGCTCTTACAGTGAAAATATAAACATTCATAAATTAAATGATATTAGAGATTTAGGCTATAGTATTTATTCAGGGATAAATTATTCGAAATGTAAATCTGAGGATATATTAGTTATTAATTTTGGAGATACAATAGTATTTGATAAATTAAATGATATTAATGAAGATATGTGCTTTTATTCGGAAGATTACATTTCAGATACATGGACATTTTTTTCTGAAAAAAAAGGTATTATAAGTGAAATATGGGATAAACAGGAAATTAGCTCAAAAGAAGCTTGGGAAAAATTATTTGTAGGGGTATTTTTTATTACTCGGCCGCTTGAATTTCAAAAATTCTTAGAAAATTCCTTAAATGAGAACACGAACATAGACTCGTTTTACAGGGCTTTAATGGATTACAGTAAAGTATATCCAATGCAAATGAGAAAAGCAGATAAGTGGTTTGACATAGGGCATGCTGATAGATATTTTGATACCCAGATAGAAGTTAAAGCTAGATCTTTTAACCATATATCAATTGATAAAAATAGAGGGATTCTATCAAAAACAAGTGAAGAAAAAGAAAAATTTCTTGGAGAAATATTATGGTACTTAAAATTACCTACGGATATTGAATACGTTAGACCTAGAATCTTTTCATACTCAATTGACTACAATAATCCATATATAAACATGGAATATTATGCATATCATACATTGCACGAACTGTTTTTATTCGGTGACTTAAGCCAGAAACAATGGGCTGATACATTCAAAAGAATTAAATTTATTATTAATGATTTTGAAAGGTATAAGGTAAGCGATGATGGAATAAATGACGCCATTGTAGAAATGTACTTAAATAAAACAATGGCGAGATTAGAAAAAATGAAAGAGAATAGTAAATTTAAGGACTTTTTTGATAACTCAATCATTGTAAATGGTATAGAATATAAATCACTTTCGGAAATTTGTGAAATTTTACCAAAAATAATAATTGATGAATTATGCGATGTTAGATCATTTAATATTATTCATGGCGATTTATGTTTTGCTAATATAATGATAGATTCGAATTTGACTTTCATCAAAGTAATAGATCCAAGAGGTAAGTTTGGTAAATATGATATTTACGGAGATAGACGTTACGAATTAGCTAAATTATTTCATAGTCTTGATGGAAAATATGATTATATTATCAAAGATCTATTTTATTTGGAAGTAAATGATACAAATATAAAATACTACGTTAACGAAAGGAAACGTGACTTCGACTTATATGAGTCTTTCGTTAGATGTTTTAAGGAAGAAATTGGAGAAGAGATTAAAAAAATAGAATTAATTCAATCTTTGCTATTTTTGAGCATGATTCCATTGCACACTGAAAGTGAAAAACATCAACTAGCAATGTTAGCTACAGGGCTTGAAATATTAAATCGCGTAATAGATATTAGAAAATAATCATAGAAAAAGAGGATTCCTAACGTGAGTGCAAATTTAAAAGAATATTCATTTATTTTTGATATTGATGGAACATTATGTCCTGTAAAAGGAAAAGAAGAAAGATATGAGGATCTTGTTCCATATGAGAATGTATTGGATAAATTACGCTATTATAAATCCCAAGGTGTGAAAGTTATATTATTTACCTCTCGTAATATGAATTCATACAATGGGAATTTAGGATTAATCAATAAAAATACAGCTAAAATCTTATTAGAATGGTTAGATAAGTGGGATATTCCATATGATGAAATCATGTACGGAAAACCATGGCCTGGTCATAAAGGGTTTTATGTGGACGACAGGTCAATAAGACCGGATGAATTTTTAAACAACACGATTGAGGAACTTGAAAGTATATGCCAAAGTATAGAGGAGCAAGTTAATGAATAAAGAGATGACAATAATAATTACAATGGCAGGGCAAGGATCTAGATTTAAAAAAGCTGGATATCAAGAACCAAAATATATGATAGAGGCAAAAGGAAAAACTCTGTTTGAATGGTCTATGGATAGCCTTATGGACTACAATCCTTACGTAAAAAAATATATTTTTATTGTTCAAGAGCAAGATGATGCCTCTAGCTTTATACTTGAAAAGTGTAAAAAATATCAAATTAGAGAGGTACAAATTTTAGAACTTGACCATCTTACAGATGGTCAAGCTACGACGTGCATGTTAGCGATTCCCTATTGTAATCCTAGCGATGCCATAATGGTTTACAATATTGATACTTATGTAGAACCTTTTGAGTTGAAATATAGTGATATAAAAGGTGAAGGGCATATACCTTGTTTTTATGGAGCGGGAAATCATTGGAGTTTTGTGAAACTCGATGATAATTTGAAAGTAACCGAGGTTCGTGAAAAGTCACGTATTTCCAATAACTGTAGTATAGGAGCATATTATTTTTCATCTGCTAAGCTATTTGAAGAGTTATATAATGACTATTACACTGACAAAAGCAACTTAATTAACAATGAAAAGTTCATCGCTCCTTTGTATAATCATATGATAAGTAAAAAACTGGAGTGTACACATAGTATTGTAAATTTGGATAAAGTTCATGTGTTAGGTACTCCAGAAGAGCTAAATATATTTATTAATAAACATGAATAAAAAAGATTCATGGCTATAAAAATTTTTCTGAAATTAATACTTTTTGTTTCATTTACCAACATAGTTGTTGGATATTTCTAAGGACTTGATAGGTTAGTTCCGAATTGACATGACAAGTGCTGAGTTTACTAGTAGACTACGTCCAGTTCGAATAAGTTTGTCTGGGATCTTAAAAATGGCTCGGCCATTTTGAATCTGGCCGAGCCATTTTATTCTTCAACTTTTTACTTGGTAGAATGTTGAAGAATAAAACGACTTCTTTTTTATCCCAACGATGGTTGTCGTCAATCTGAGTATAGACTCACACTGGTATCGAAAGGTTGCATTTTGCATTTAAGCGCATCATAAAGAAGTAGTCATAAGCTACACAGAAATCGTAAAGTTGCGGAGCAGCGAACCTGCTTTCTACGCGGATAAAATAAACTGAAACCGAAAAAATTTGAGTTACTATAAACAACTCGTTATCCGATCATCCTGTCCGGCGCTCGTCAGGCCTAAGAAGTGTCAAGAGGTATATAAATAGCAATTATACAATAATACGGAATTGCCAAGAATGAGGTCCTGTTGAACCTGTAAAATAATATTATGGGTATATTCAGCAGACCTTAATTAGTTATTTTAAGATAGGGAGATTTGATTTCAAAATTCCCGCTGCTTTTCGGGATCCGCATTCGTCAAAGTATAATAGGAAGCGTGTGACTAATTCCAAGCTGTTTCATGATGAGAGAGGTATGACTTTGAGGGCATAACAATCCGGGTACAACAATCCCCCGTTTTTGTTTCTCGATAATGGCCATGAAAGCCAGTGCCAATTAGAATAGCCGTCAAATTTAAATCCAGAAGCGAGTTTAGTGAGTACAATCACATTAAGTTCGATCTCTTGCTCTTTGCCGTACTTTCAAAGTGGCGATAGTCAATGCTTCTATCCCACTATTCGCTTGGGGATGGTTATTTTCATTGCCTTAATCAATTCAGCAATCAGGATTGGCTGCACGTGGGGTTCCAGTGGGATTTACCTTCCTATCCTTGCTTTAATTATAAGGTAAACAGGAGCGTAGAGGATCCAATTCAATTTATATAAAGTGGGAATTTATTTTATTTTCAGGCATGGATCCGATGATGCACTAAAACTATTTCAAAGTGATTTCCTGTGTTTTTGACAAATGATAATTAGAATAAAATGATCTGAATTCAAAGTCTCTATTTTATTGTCATATTAATAAAATACATTACTTTGCTTTTGTTAGGTGAATGTATAAGATGATTCAATAATACAGAAATTAATATAAATACATGTACAACTGAGAAATAATTAGGAGGACAAGCAGTTGAAAAAAATAGGTCTAGTTACAATAGTTGATTATACTAATTACGGAAATAGATTGCAAAATTATGCAGCGCAGCAGGTATTAGAATCTATTGGATTCGATGTAACAACAATAATTAATAAACCAGATGAAAGAAAAGACGAACAAACAAAGAGAAATTTATTTGAAAAAATCAAGGGGAGTAGCTTGACTGAACTAAATAAAAAAATGATACATCGTATAAACAGAAAAAGAAATCAGAAAGCGTTGGAAAAGAAATCCGAATCATTCAAAGTTTTTACGAAAAAAAATATAAAAGAGTCAGACTTTACAATAACAGATAATTCAGTTCCAGAAGACCTAAATAAAAATTTTGATTATTTTGTTGTGGGTAGTGATCAAGTGTGGAATCCTATCTTTAGAAAAGGTTCAACGATTGATTTCTTAACTTTTGCACCTAAAAATAAAAGAATTGCTTATGCTCCTAGTTTCGGAATTTCAGAAATACCTGAATCTTATAGAGAGAAATATAGAAAATGGATTTTAGAGTTTGAACATTTGTCAGTCAGAGAAGATGCAGGCGCAAAAATCATTGAAGATATGACTAATAGAAAAGCATTAGTTATTGTAGATCCTACTTTGATGCTGAAGAAAGAAGAATGGCTTGCTGCTTCTAAAGTTTCTAAATTAAAACCAGAAAAACCTTTTTTATTGACGTATTTCTTAGGAGAGCTATCCAAGGAAATTAAGGACCTTATAAACTCAATTTCTATAGATAATGATTTAGAAATTGTTAAATTAGGAAGCTATGAAGAAATTAAAAGATATGCCACTGATCCTGGAGAATTTATTGATTATATTAATTCATCAAGTATTTTCTTAACAGATTCTTTTCATGGGGTAGTATTTTCTGTTCTACTGGAAAAACCTTTTGTTGTATTTAATAGAATAGGGGAAGAACCATCTATGAATTCTAGGATAGATACATTACTTTCCAAATTCAAATTGGACAATAGAAAATGGGAGAATGTTAAACAGACAAGAAAATATTTCAATGTTGACTTTACTCATACTGAGCCTATTTTAATCGATGAGAGAAATAAAGCATATAAGTATTTAAAAAATGCTTTAGAAATAACTGAGGTATAACTTTATGAAAGTAAACCAACTAAAGGCAGGCGCTGCCTTATCATATGCTTCAATGGTAATCGGTTATATAGTATCAATTATCTATACACCAATGATGCTTCGGCTTTTAGGCCAAAGTGAATATGGTCTTTATAATCTTGTAGCATCTATTGTTGCCTATTTAGGGGTATTAAATTTTGGATTTGGTAGTACTTATATGCGCTACTATACAAGGTATAAAGTTTTAAATGATAGGGAGAAGATAGCAGCATTAAATGGGATGTTCCTAATTATTTTCTCTATTATAGGTTTGATAGCAGTAATCGCAGGAGCAATATTAGCATTTAATACTGAATTAATTTTTGGTGTAGAACTAACAGATAATGAATTATCAAGAGCTAAGATTTTAATGATAATTTTAGTTCTAAATCTTGCAATATCATTTCCTAGTATAGTTTTTAATTCTCATATAATAGCAAATGAAGAATTCGTATTTCAGAAATTTATTCAAATGATAAAAACGGTAATCAATCCATTTATTATCTTACCAATTTTGCTCATGGGATACGGTTCTGTAGGAATGGTAGTAGTGACAACTATTTTTAATTTAATAATAGAGATAACAAATATGACTTTTTGTATTAAAAAGCTTAACATGAAGTTTTCTTTTAGAAGTTTAGAAATTAAACTCATGAAAGAAATGACAATATTTTCTTCTTATATTTTTTTGTATATGGTAGTCGATCAAATTAACTGGAACGTAGATAAATTTATTCTTGGACGACACAAAGGAACATCTGAAGTAGCGATTTATTCAATTGGCGCTCAACTTAATACTTATCTGATTAGTATTTCTACCGTAATCTCATCAGTATTCATTCCCCGAGTCAATAGTATTGTTGCAAAAAATTCGAAAGACAGAGAACTTACTACCCTGTTTATAAAAATTGGGAGAATTCAATACATATTTGTTCTACTTGTCATTATTGGTTTTATTGTGTTCGGAAGATCTTTTATCAATCTGTGGGCGGGAGAAAATTATTTAGTATCATATTATGTAGCTACTGTATTGATGATCCCAATGCTGACATCATTAATACAAAATATTGGAATAGAAATTAGAAAAGCACAGAACAAGCATAAAACAGCAGCTTTTTTTATGACTTTAGTCGCTTGTATAAATATCTTAATCAGTATCCCACTAGCAAAATATTATGGTGCGATTGGAAGTGCAATTGGAACTTCTATTGCAGTAATTATTAATCAAATTTTTATAAACGTCTACTACCACAAAGTAATAGGGCTTGATATATTATTATTTTGGAAGGAAATAATTCAATTATCAAAGGGAGCTTTTATACCAATATGCACAGCGATTGTAATGATGATGAATAAAAATCATTTTGCTGATCTAACATTCTTATTATTGGCTATTCCCTTTTCTGTCCTCTATTTATTATCAATGTATAAATTTGGTTTAAATAATTTTGAAAAGAAACTATTTTTCAATGATAATCTCAAAAAATTGTCAATCACAAACTTAAGAAAATCTTAAAAATTTCGGAGATGAATATTAGTCAGAGAACAAAGTATTTAAAATGGGAGAAGGATAAGTATGAATTTATACAATTTAAGAATAAGTAAAAATGATCAAATAGTGAAACTTTCTATATCGGTTGATAGTAAAGAATTTGGGAAGAAGGAGCTTTGGTTTTCAACTGAAAAACAATATGCTAATGGTATTTGTACATCTCATTTTGACGCTTTTTTAGTAGGATTATTATTTCCTGCCATGAAATATGGTGAAGATATTCATATTGAAGGAACTGTATCAAGTAAGCTATTATTTAATATCAATCATTATGTTATTCCATTAATTAAATCTTTCTCACCATCATGTAAGAAAATAAACGTAACAGCTGATACCTTAGTAAGTGAAAACTTTGAAGGGGATGGAGTTGGAACAGGTTTTTCGGGAGGTATTGATTCTTTTTGTACCGTATATGACCATTTTGAATTAGAGGACAATCCTGAATATAAGATTAACAGTTTTTTATTTTTAAATGTTGGAGCACATGGCTCTGATGATGAAAATAAAGTTAGAAATAAATATAATTTGAGGTATGAATATTTGAGAGAATTTCCCAAAGAAATAGGTTTGGATTTTATATCTGTAGACTCTAATTTATATTTATTTCATCCATGGGGTCATCAAAAAACACATACACTTACTAGTGCGGCTGGAATTATTTTTATGCAAAAATTATATAGTAAATACTATTATGCATCAGCGGGTTTAGATTATAGTGACATTATAAAGACAGCTTCAAATTACATTGATATAGATGTTGGAGCATATTGTGATTCGATTCTTTTACCACTTTTGTCAACCGAATCACTTGACTTTATACCTGATGGAGCACAGTATACAAGAGTTGAAAAAACAGTGCGTATCATGAATTATGAGCCTGTATATAGATATTTAAATGTGTGTGTGAGTGGAGATGACACTCATGAAAATTGTTCGGTATGTAGTAAGTGCTGCAGAACTTTAATGACAATAAATTCATCTGGAAAAATCGAGGATTTCCAAAATTTATTTGATATTCCTAAGTATAAAGCAAAGGCTGAAAAGAAATATTTGGTCGAACAAGTACTCAATAAAGAAAAAGACCCATTTGCTAAAGGAAATATTAATTTTGCTAAGGAAAATGACATTGATTTACCAGGAATGTTATATTGTCGTATTGCTGGAATGAATTGGGCTTTTAAAAATAAACTTATAAAATTCGCAAATGGTAACTTATCAGAAGTCAGTAAAAAGCGATTAAAGCGCTTTATATTGAGGTAGGATTTCAAATTAGGTAAATATTGATTCTACATTATAGAATATATCTATTTTATATCTTAAGTTCATAATTATTTAGTAGTTTATATTTTTAACATCACTTTACAAATTTTCACGCCCGTAAGGGAATTAAAAAACAAACTAACTGTTATTTTTGTATGATTGATTTGGGAAAAAACAACTAAAAAGTGGACTGCTTATCATGAACCTATAACATCAAAAGGGTAGGTCAATCAAAAGTTTAAGATATTATTTCGCACCTTATTTTGCCGAAATGACTTGCCCGACCGCGGGACATTTTTTTCATTTCGGGCATTATTTCGACGCAAGGGATTTAATCCGTCCCTCTTTCGTACCCTTGGTTTTTGAAGAGCATAAACGCCTCTAGTTGTTTGAACTCGCATTACTAAATGTTGAAGGCCCTATTGAATCAGAGTACTGTCCATATTGTGTTGTCTTGCATTCAGAAGAAATGTAGTAACTATCCCACATTTCTGATTATCTATGGTATTCTTCAAAATATATATATATATTTTGAAGAATACCAGATGATGTTTGATCATGCTTACCATAACGGAAGTAACTATATGAAGGACAATTGTTTTGGTGGGTTGGTAACTAACGTCCCTCTGGAGGGTGGTGGCAAACTGTATTATCTTAGCGCTTCTGTAGGTTATCGCTTACTTTTCAAAGATGAGTATAAGTTGCTGGTATGTTTGAAAAGGTAATTCAGGAGTTTTCGGAAAAAGCCAAAGCCATATTGATGTGTGATAGGTGGTATCCAAAGGGAGCTATCATTATGATGTATCTTCAGATCCCAATTAAAGCTGATTGCCAAAGTGAAGGTAGATAAAAAACTATATTACTTGCTTCTCGCACCCACCGGCAAACGCGTTCGATCTGCCCAGAAATGGAGAGCCTTGAATTGCATATTCGAATTGGCTATTACATGGTGGGAATCGGAAAGGTGTGGGTCAATCTATTTCCAATGCCAGTTATGCAACAGTCACAACCTTCAATCCCGCTAAATCTTCGAGTTATCACATTTTCATTAGTATGAGTATGCCAGAAGATATTCTGCTGGATGACCATGAACTGGAAACGCTCTGTCCATTACTTCCTGAAGCGGACAGAAACCGTCATCTGCCTTATTGCCTATATGTATTTCGTTGGGCAATGGAGGTCATTTTTTATAAACAGTAGACCTTTTGGTCTTTCGGAAAATATATGGTTAGAACCAAAAATGGGATCGAAAGTTACACCATTTTTTGTCATCGCCTAGAGCTAAGGGCAGCCAATTACTTTCAAATGGGAGAAGTGTGATCATTTGAGAGAGGAAAGTTCAAAAGTGAAAACAGCTTATTAGAATTACCTTTCAGGAGGAATTATTATTCCATACTTTCGGATTTTTTATCGAAAATAGAATTAATTCACTAACATTAATAAAAGCTTTTGAGAGATAAATTGAAAAGAAGAACATTCATTTATTTGTAACTTGTAAAGTGGCGTATTTTAAGTCAGTCAAATTTAATGGAATTAATACGCAAAGAATATAATAGATAAGCCTATTTGAAAAAATGCTAGATAGATTGGTTAAATAATACAACAGAGTAATATGAGGTGGAAATTTGAAAGTAGAAGAATTCAGTTCAAAGAAAATTTATAGTGAAGCAAGTGGATCTTGCGCAGCTGTAGATGGAAATATTAACATGGAATTAAATGAATATGGTATGTATGAAGAAATAATAAATGGGCATAAATACCATGAAGTGGACAAACTAGTGGAATACGTTTCCCCAAATTTAAACAGCGAAACAGATGAGGCAGAAATCGCAAAAAAACTATATGATCAAGTTTATGACATAAAATACGACGAACGAATTGGATATTTTAAATCATTATATGCCGGACATGTATCTGAAGGAGACTATAGAGAAAACGCGAGTTCTGGTGGAATGGGGACATGGATTTTCAAGGAGTTATTTGAAAAGAATTTAATTGATGGTGTTATACATGTGAAAGAAAATTTAGATCCTAGTAGTGCAATAATGTTTAAATATGACATTTCAAAATCAATTGATGAAATCAAGGTAGGTGCAAAAACCAAATATTATCCTGTTGAATTATCACAAGTCATAGAGATAGTAAAAGAAGTACCAGGGAGATACGCAATTATTGGCATACCGAGTTTCATCATGGCGATTCGCTTATTAGCAGAAAAAGATGATATTATTAAAAATAGAATTAAATATACAGTTGGTCTAATATGTGGCCATCAGAAGAGTAGTAAATTTGCTGAAGCTTTGGCCTGGCAAGTTGGAATAAAACCTGGCGATTTGAAGTATATAAATTTCCGGAAAAAACTTTTAAATAGACCCGCTAGTAATTACGGAATAGAAATGATAGGTACAATAGATGGTAAAGATATGACAATCGTAAAACCCTCTGATGAATTATTAGGTCAAGACTGGGGCCAAGGATACTTTAAAACTATGGCTTCTGATTATACTGACGATGTCATGAATGAAACGGCGGATATAACTTTAGGTGACGCTTGGTTACCAGAGTATACCAAAGATAGTAAGGGAAATAACGTAGTAGTAGTAAGAAATCCAGTTATTGATGATTTAATTCAAGAGGGAATCAAATCAGGAAGATTGAAGTTAGATATAGTTGATAAAGATACTATTTTCCGTTCACAAGCTGCACATTATAGACATACCCATGATGAATTAGCCTATCGATTATATAAAAAAGATAAAATTAATCAATGGCGTCCTAAAAAAAGAATTGATGCTTCCAAAAATATTCCCTTATTAAGACGAAAAATACAAGATTTGAGAGAAGAGATTTCAATTCAGAGCCATATAATATACAAAAAAGCTGTTGAAATAGATGATTTAAACTACTTCATAAAGGAAATGGGAAAATTATCAAATAAATATAAATTATTGTATAAATTAATGGCTTTGCAGAAAAAGGGATTGCTGGGAGTAATGAAGTCTGTAAACATAAAAATTAGCACAGTAATAAAAAAGATGGCAAATAGTTTATAGTGGCGAAAAGTAATAATATAATTACATAATTGGTTCTTTCCAGCTATAGATAATTATTTCAAATATTATTTCATAAAATGTTATCCCATACATATTAATATCGTTTTATATTTATTTTATCAATAATCTAGTATAGTCGAAGTAGATGATTATGGCATTTAAAATGTGCCACCTCTGCAATAATTTGGTTCTTTCCTGACTTAGTTGAAAGAACACCAAATCACTTTGTTTTTGAGTGTCTCAAAGTTTGCTCGACCATACATAATTCGCTTTATAACCTTTAATTTATTGATGTGTCCCTCGGCCAATCCGTTGTTGTAAGGGTAAATAGCATTATTTAGGACTGAATATTGCAAATGTATAGGTTCTTCCGCAAAAAGACGTTTTTAATTGTGGAATTAATACATTGTTTTTATAATTAGATTGAATGAACAGTAGGGAGATTATTGAAGAGAAGAGGTTATCGTGATGACGTCTGTTGAACTTAATTTAGAATCGTTTTATCCAATGGACTCTTTGCAACTAATAACGGTGAATGAAGACGAACATGCCATCGTGATTCACTTGAAATCCGTTACCTCTGCCTGTGGGTGCCCGAACTGTCAGATGGTGTCCACTCACTACCATGGTACACATCGACGGACGGTCCAAGATCTACCGATACTAGGTAAAAACGTCCAACTGGAGATAACGGCCCA
>NZ_FONM01000028.1 GCF_900112935.1 Trichococcus pasteurii | reverse complement strand
GAGTATTCACAGAAACGGCCGTACAAAGGCGATGTGATTGAAGGGAAACGGCGGATGTACCTGCATCTTTATTTTAGCGGTGAAAAAGCACTGGAGCACGAGAACCGTTTCAATGCGCTTCTTGATCGGCTCGAAGCAGAACTAGTTTCCGGGAACCGCAAAGTGGAACACGAAAAGCAGTACGCTAAATACTTCGAAATCACTTCAACGCCAAAACGCGGGACAAAGGTACCCCCCAAACAAAAAGCCATTACCCAAGCGGAAAAAGACTACGGATTCTTTGCCCTCATCAGCAATGAAATCAAGGATCCCATCGCCGCTTTAGATTTGTACCGTAACAAAGACATCGTTGAGAAAGCATTTGGAAATCTTAAAGAGCGGCTGAATTTACGGCGCACAGCCGTTTCATCAGAAAGTTCGCTTGAAGGAAAATTATTCGTACAGTTTATTGCATTGATCTATTTATCGTACATCAAAAAGCAGATGTCCGAAAAAGAGCTGTATAAAAATTATACGATGCAGGAATTACTGGACGAATTGGATATCATTGAAGCATTTGAAAATCCAGGCAGTGCATTGCGAGTGGGTGAGGTTACGAAGAAGCAGTCGCAATTATATAACACCTTAGGTGTTGTGCCCCCGACCACGTTATAATTTTTTGGGAATCTAGGTAAAATGCAAAAACCACTCACTGATGGCTATCATGGCAAGTGTTCTGAATTATTCAGCAAATATTACATCTGTGTTACAGCGGTAGATGATCCGGAAGGCAAAAATAAAACGGAAAGCCCGTCATCATAGGCTTTCCGTTTTTTCGTTTCTATTCTCTTTTTTAAGCCATTTCTGTAGCTCACTCAAAAATGCCGTCATACCGCCATTCTCCTCAAAAAAATGACCTCATTTATGATAAGCATGTGCGTATCATATTCAACTGCGGTTTTTTTATAGCATTAGTTGTGTTGCGGATACCATAACCACTAATGCTATTCGAATGAATTTCACTGATCAGGTAAAACCAGGGAGTTATAGTTCTAAAAAAAAACCCCAAAAGAGAAAAATCCTCTTCTAGAGTTAAATGTAGCTTCCTTATTTCAATAGATGAAATTCATCGTCTACTCTATTTTGCAGATAGTCATTAACTATCTTGTTGAAATTACTACACTATGATTGAAGGAATGTCCAAATTACTTACTTTCGTGATAATTTATTTTTTTATGACCAGTTTAACTTCATTAATGCTGGATATTCACTATTTGCACAATCCATTACTCCAAGCATCATTTGCATGGTCGCTTCATTGCTAAAGGTATCTAAAAAATACAAATTCCCTTGTATGATTATTGAATCCCCATCTAAATAATATTTAGTAAAAGTATAATTCGAATTTAAGTTATTAAGAGCTTCATATATGTAGTTTTTTTTGACAGGGTTAATTCCTTGTATGTAATCAAACCCATATATTTTCACATTCGTATCATCCTTATCAAAAACTGTTACCAATCTAATTTTTGCTCCACACTTTAACATTTCTCGAATTTCAATAACGCTTTCACCATTGTCATCGATAAAATTCAAATCCATATTACGTTCTAACAAAAAACTTTTAAACTGTTGTGCATTATTTGTTAACATAGAATCCACCTCATTAAGTTATTTTGCCGAGCTTGTAAATATTATATAACTTTATTATACATTATCTAAGGTGTACTGTAACAGCATATTTTTAACATTTGACAAAAAATTCGATTACATTCTTAAGCAGTATTCGGTTGTCCTGTTCTCTACACCTTATGGCAAAGTAGAGCTCTATCTTCATTAACTCAAACATGTAGATGTTTTCCATAATTTTCATCACATAAGCTCAGCACACAAATTAAATAGCCGTACCTTTCGAAACCAGTTTCTCTTTCATGAAAATTGAGCTTAGTGATTTTAATATGTCTGCATCAAGCTCAATGTTGTTCTCATAGGCATATTTGACAGCATATCCTAATCCCAGAGTTAAAGAACCTGCTACACTGCCGGAAACGATTGAGCCAGCTCCCGGTATAAGTTTTATTGCCTGTCTGAATATATTTTTCCCTAAACTTCCCATCAACGAAGAGAGTATTAATTCCTTTGCTCTGTCTTTTGATATCGACTTTTCATACAAAGTTGCCAACTTTAACATAAGACCGACCTGAATGGTCGTTAGTGGAACAATATCCGATCCAGGAATTGGCGCAGCACCTATTCCCGTAGCAGTAGCTGCTGCTGATAAAATCCACTTATTGGCGGTTGACGACTTTGCTTTGATGCTTTTTGCAAACAGTATGTCCTTGTTCTCTTTTTTGAGGATGTCCAATATTGCATTTCGAAGCCTATCAATGTGTTCACCAGTTTTTGAAGATATCGGTACGACACTATAGTTATAACCAGTCATATCTTGAACATATTTTACCAGACCCGGTATGTCGTCAGCGGCATCAATTTTGTTCATGACAAATATTATCTTCTTATTAATTTTACTGATTTTATCAAAGTATTTCTTTTCACCATCAGAAAATACCGTCCCTGCAGCATTCAGGAAAAATAAAATAATATCCGCTTCCTTAAAGAATTTTTCTGTTTCCTCAGAGTTTTTACTGTTGATGTCATCCAATCCAGGTGTATCTGCAAAGATAATCTTATCTTTATATTTATATTTCTTAACTATTACCGTCTCTCCAGGCTGAGCGCCAACAGATGCAACTTCTTCTCCGACGAGACGGTTGATTGTTGAGGATTTTCCAGTATTGACGTCACCAATCATTGCAAATAAAATTTCTTTCTCCAGTTGTTCATTGATACGATCAACCTCTTCTTCATATGCTCTCTCAAAATCACTATCGTTAAATTCAATCATGTACCTAACACTCCTTGTAATTTGAAATTTTTATATGTCCTATCATTAATCCGGCAACCCTTTACGCACCAAAGTGGTTCTTCCTTCTATTATTTTCCTCGTTCAGTTTGCCTTTCCCAAAATTATCCAGCATCTCCAAATAGCCAGATACACGTCTAATTCTATATATATCAGAACTACCACAATTAGGACAGCTATTATAAAACCCCTCATGTCCACATTGCTTACAGATGTCCAAAGGGAAATTAAAACCTAAATAATTGACATTATTTTCCATAGCATATTTCAATATTGAACTTAAAGCGTTAGGATTATGTATTGGTGCTTCTCCCAATTCAACGTAGCTTATACTTCCACCATTACAATATTTGTGGTACGGCCCTTCTAATTCCAACTTCCTAAAAGCGCTAACATTTGAATCGACCTCTATGTGAAATGAATTTGTGTAATATCCTTTTTCTAGACAAGTATGAGAATAGAGCTCCTTATCAATATCTAAAAAACGACTACTGATTCCTTCTCCAGAAGTAGCCAACAGGCTAAAATTCAAATTATAATAATTGGTATTCTGATTCATTTTCTTTCTCATAAACTTCACAAAATCGATGGTTTGCAGCCATAGATCTTCATCTTCATATATCTTTTTATCAAATAAAATCTCTACTGCCTCTGACAGCCCTATAAATCCAACCGATAATGTTCCATTTTTAAAAGTTTCGACTAAATCCTTTTCGAACGGTGTGCTCCAAAGTTGGTATTCTTTGTTCGCCGGAAATAGGTTAATATCTTGACGGCAAGTCTTTTTATATCTATCCAACAGGATTAAGCTGACTTTATCCGCAAGTTCTTCCCATTTTTTTTGAAAATAATTGAATCTTTCGTCGACTGATACTGTTTTATTCTCCACTATCTCAAATGCAATACGCGGTAAATTAATGGAAATGTTCGCTATATTTCCTCGCCCTATAGATGTTGTGTCACCAAATAAATTCGAACTAACATTTGTTCTGCATCCCATTATAGACAACTTCATGCCCTCACATTCAGAAAAAGATTCCGAATCACAGTTTAGATAAGTCGGGTTCATTCTCTTGCATGAACACTGAATCGCTTGTTGGAGAACATCATAATTAGCGTCAGATAAGGATACATTAATTCCTTTTTTTACCTTTATTACAATATTAGGACGTAACATAAATTCACTTTCAGATAGTTCATTTATAATGACTTGAATCACATGTCTGCCCACAGCTGTTGTATCTAATCCCATATTCAAAGTAACGTAATAATATTCTTCTCCATATCTCGTTCGGGTTTTATTTATCCAATTCAGGAATTTTTTCAAACTCAGTGCTAATAGGTTTAAATTTTCTTCCGAATCAGCTATATCAAACCGAGAAAATAGAGCGCTGATTTCATGATCAAAATTAGCGAAACTTATGCCTCCAGATTGCTCGTTACCAATATTAGATATAATTTCCTTATAATACTCAACTATATTAAGTATCTTTTCGAAATCATTTCCCGCGTTGCACATGTTGATTTTTGCAGAATTCAGTACATCTAATGAGAGGCAGTTATAAGTTAGACCATAGGCTTCCAGATCATGTATATGTATATATCCCTCTTCATATAGCCTTCTTGCATCCAATTCCATTTGAGTTAATATTTCATTTTTTGTTTGTTGTACTCCCTTCTCGTACAGCATACCAACAAATGTATCTTTTTTTGCTGCATTATTCGCAGTATAAGATATAGGCCTCTTCATCAAAAAATCCTCTCAATCTCGAAATATTTGCGATCTCTAATGAGAAGCTTTCCATTTCCGAAGACAGCTAATCACAAGTGATTTATCGTATTAATTTATCTAGTGATGGTAGAAAGCCTACAAGAGTACATTATTGACTCTTATAGGCATAATCCACCTTAGTCCTCTTCGTCTTTCCAATGAATATTATCTTTGGATATACTACTTTTAAATCCACATTCGGTACATTTCCAAAGATATTTGTGATCATTAAACCCATCTTGATTGTTAAGAGATGAACCACACTTATCACAATACCAATCGACATCAGGAAATCTTTCAATCATTTCCCATCCTCCAATTTAATAGTAATATTTTGATTTCTACCTCTCAATTATAACAACCAATTCGCAATTTACCTATCTTTATTTAATCATTTTTTAATCAAATATTTATACGGTTATTTTTAGTGTTTTCGGCAAAATAAAAGAGCCAACAGCATTTGTTTCTGCTGTTGGCTCTGATGACATGAATTCGTTCAGTCGGTCGATTATAAGTTGATCGAACGTCATGTATATTTTAAAATCGCTTTTGCTTTCTTTGTCAAAGGTAATCCGATCTACGAATGTCTTTAAGATCGCTTTGGTCGTCTTCTTCGAGTCGGAATCTTCAATTAAGATATTCACCAACTCTAAAACTCTTTTAGAGTCTGCCCTTTTAATATTGTAGCCTTCAACTTCAAGCATGCAATTCAGCTCTTTAATACGCTGCTTGTGATTGTAGTACTCAATTTCTAGATGCTCGATTCGTGTGCCCAGTTCACTTGAAAGTTCGGGCGTATCTTTTAGTAAGGTATGCCACCGGTCGATTTTAGCCTGCGTTTCCACCAACTCTTTCTCGAGGGTCTGTAGTTCCAATTCCCACGGCTTGCGTTGTGATTTAATCTGATGGTTGAGCTCATCGATGATTTTGTTCAGGTTTTCAGGAAAAGCTATCACTTCGCGAAGCCTACCCAGAACAAAAGATTCTGCAACGTCGGCCCGAATACTGTTTGCGTGACATACAGTCGCACCCTTATTCCGGGAATTTGCGCAAGAGTAGTATCTTATTCTCTTTTTTGTGCCATCTTTCCTCTTGTTCGTTGTATTGCTTGCAGCCATAGCACCACCGCATTCAGGACACCGGAGCAGTCCAGTAAGAATGTTTTCGCCTGCGTGAGTCCATTGCGGTTGCTTACTTTCCATTTTGATGCGTTCCTCCACCTTACCAAATATTTCCTTGTCAATGATGGGTTCATGGGTGCCTTCAACTAGAATGTAGTTTGGATTGTATCCTTTACGGCGCTTGTTTTCCCAGTCTTCATAACGGTTGTAACGTAGCATACCGGTATAAGTTGGGTTCATCAAAATATCCTTGATGGCAATGGTACTGAAAGTATTTCCCTTCACGGTCTTATAGCCCATTTTATTCAAGGTGTTGGCTATGGCTCGGTATCCGTTTCCCTCTAGATATTTTGAAAAAATCATTTGAACGACTTGTGCTTCTTTTGGTTCGATGGTGAGGATCTTCATTCCATTTTCATCCCTGTCACTTCTGTATCCTAACATCCGTCCACCAGGAAACCGCTTATTGTTCTTCACCAAGGACTTCATGGCCATTTTGACATTTTCACTAATCTGGGATCGTTCAAATTCAGCGAAATTGGCAAGCAGTCCCAGCATCATCTTCCCGGTACTGGTCGTGATGTCGAATGATTCGGAGATACTGTGAAGCTCAACATTGTTTGAATACAATATTTCGGCAATGTTCATCACATCCTTCATGGATCGGCCTAACCGCGTTAGCTTCCAGATGATTAGCACATCGAATTTTCCTGTCTTGGCATCTTCGAGCAATCTTTGAACGCCCGGACGTTTGATGATGTTCTTTCCGCTGATTCCCTCATCAGCGTACACGTCGATCAATTCGTAGCCTTGCTTCTCTGCAAACATTTCAATATTTTTTCGTTGCCCAAGAAGGCTGTAGCCTTCTTCTTTCTGTTCCGCAGTACTGACGCGGATATATCCTACTGCTCGTTTGGTCTTAGGCCCTGTTTCTACTATCATAATTTGATTTCCTCCTGTTCAATGATGTTGATTTTAAGATTTTTTAAGTAAATCCCTTTAATTCGGTATTTTTCATCCATGTTAACGCGTTCTACCAGATCGAAGTAGAACTTCTCCGGCAGCATCTGCTTCTTGATTTGATTTTTTTGTTCGAGCAAAGCTTCCAAGTCTTTTCTTCTGACCGTTACTTTTGGTTTGCGATTAGTAGTGCTGCTCACCTGTCTCAGTGCTGAATAAGCTTTGGAGAACTCTTCCGGACCGATACTCCCTTCTTCGAATTGGAGAAGGAGTCGCTCCTTCCTTCTCGCTTGTTGTAGCTGCTCTCGCTTGGATTGCGTGAACTCTTCGCACTGTCGGCTCTCGATCTCGCCCACCATCTGTTCAAGTACCTGGCTTTGAACAAGGAATTGAATCACTGCCTTCTTCACTTCTTTTTCAACCGTATCCGCATGGATTACGCGTTCTTTGCATTGCGGATTGGCACAGTAATAATAATGGTATTCGATCTTATTGTTGCGTTTCATCTTGGGTGTTAGCTTCTGATTACAGCATGGACAAGTCAGCTTTTGCCTCAGCCAATTTTTTCTTGTACTGACCTTTGGTGACTGCTTCCTTCTTCTTATTTTTTGAACAGTAACGTATTCCTCTTCTGAGACTACGGTTACATGAGAGCCTTTGTACTCACCACCTACACCGCTACCCTTAAAGATGCCATAGTAGGTTTTGTTGCTAAGGATGCGATGGATATCTGTTTCAACAAAGGGACGACCATTAAAGATGAAGTTCCTTTTGGTGAGTTGGTTTACTATTTTTTCGTACCCAAATTCACCTGTCAGGTAAAGATCATAAATGTACCTAACTACTTTCAACTCTGTCTCTACTGGAAGCAGCTCGTCCTGTGAGTAGCGATATCCAAACGGCACATTGGGCGAAAGCGGCTTGCCTTCCCTTCTTTTTTGAGCTAATCCCATATTCACATTCTCAATGATCATATCTCGCTCAAACTGCGCCACTAAGGCGTGAACATGAACCAACATTTTCTGCATGGGGATGTTGTCTGAATTAAGAGAAGATTCCATTACCGAAATCAGCCTTATTTCATTATTTTCCAAAACTTCCATAATCTTGAGCATGATTCCCACGTCTCGGCTCAGTCGATCGAAGCGATAAACCATCAATGTACTGTAGCGCGAAGACGGTTCCTGAAGGATTGTCAAGAGTTCCTGCAGCCCTTTTCGTTCTTCGAGTTTAGCACCACTGATACCGCAATCTTCAAAAATCTTACTTTCTTGCAATTCTGGCAGTTGAAGATCTGCTGATTTTTCTTTGATAGCAGCCAACTGCATCTCGATGGATATCTTATTCTTCTTCTGCACTGATGTCCGTAAGTATGCAAATAGCATAGTACATGCATCTCCTTTGATAAAAATAAACCAACCGACAAGGCGTCAGTTGGTTCATGGTTATTTCATAGGTTTTTTTCTTTCATTAGGGATATTAAATCATCGAGATCCCACATCCCCGCTCCAAATATTTCATCCACATCAACAAAGATAGCTCCCTGACTTTCACACATATACTTTACTTCTTCTTTAGACATACCGAACATATTTATCTCGCCTCCAATTTTAGTTTTCATTCATGTAATAACCAGAAGATTTTTCTTCATGATTGATCAAATACGGTAATAGTTGTTCCGCGACCGTTTTTATAAAGGTATAGTTTTTATTGTTGTTCCCCATTTTTAATTCCCCTCCTTATAGTGTAAATTTCCATCCATTTTAGTAGCAGGTTTCTCCCGCCAATTGGTTGTATTTGCAGTGATTAATAAAGCACTGACATCTCTGCGCTCACTCCACCCAGTAGTACAACAAGTGATGCCAGTGGATCAGTTTACCCTTCCGTTTTTAGCGCAATGTCATGCACGATGTTTCTTCCGTTGGATTTTTTCCTATGAGACTCTATGAGCTCTTTTCGCGTTGCTTCATCAAACATCCTCCAAAAAGTTTGTGGGGAATCCGTACCTTTGTAAGGATATCCCTTACCTTGCATCCAAAAACGGTAAGCATTAATGAGTTCGGCACTATCAATCTTTTTCTCTGGTGCTTTGATAACTTTTTCTTTCACGAAGCGTTCAACTGGGTTCCCTATTCCGAAGTAGGATTCTTTTGCCTTATTCATGGCCTCGGATTTCGTAAATTGAAAGTTATTGTTCATTAACCGCTGCATTCCATCGATGGTCCAGTTCAAAATCCCTTTTAGCTCTGCCGTAAGTTTTTTTGACAAATCTTTGTCTTGCTTATCCGGCATAAACGTTTGGTTAAAAGGCAGAATAATCAGACGTCTTTCAAATCCCATACTGCTATCGTTCAACATAGGAAGTTCATTCACGAGAAAGACGAATTTCGTAGGGAGAATTATTGTGATTTCAGTTTTGTTCTTTCGATTCACCGAAATAGCTTCACCAGCAGTCAATGCCTTCAATTTCCCCGTTTTAAATGCATCCGCATCGGACTCTGTCGCCAAATTCAATTTCATTCCAATCAACGGCTCGAGTCCGAATTCACTGTTGAAATTGGACAACGGCACCGATGACACATTGGATATTCCTACCAGTTGAGCCAGGATATCGAACAAAGTGGATTTCCCATTTGCTCCCGAACCCACCCCAATCAGTAAGGCATTGGCCTTGTGTCCAGAATACAAAGTATAGCCGAACCATTCTTGAACAAATTTAACTGTATCTTCATCTTCGAAAACTTGTGTTAAGAACGTCTCAAACACTGGACATTCAGCTGTCGATTCATAAGAAACGTTACTCCCCATCGTCGTTAAATAACCTGGAGAATGCTCAACGATGTCTGCTGTCGCAGTATCAAGTGTTACATTATCGAACGGATAATAATTCCGGTTAAACTCTGATGGATCAATCATTTCAACTTTTCGTAATAGAATATCCACGATTGCTTTTTCCAAGTTGGCTGTCCAAGAGTCTACAACATTTGTCCCTAAATAGTGGGTCAGTTCAATAATCAACCGGGAGATGGCAATCTTTCCATCCTCCCAACGACCATTTGTGTGGTTGTAAATCAAAATTATCTCTGGATCCTTTTGATTTATCCTCAATGAATACAACTGCATAATCCGCTCTGCCATCAATTTCCGATTGACCCATAGTTTTCGTTCCTCGGAAAGTTCAGCAGACATTACTTTGCGAGCAGCCTCCAACATTAATGCTTGGAACGCTAGCGTAAGTTCATCAGAACCAGATATTTCACCATCCAACCCTTCTAACAGATCATAATTATTTAAAATTCTTTTCATGACCGGTCGAAGTTCATATCCCACACTTAGTTCGGCCAAGATGTTTCCTTGCCTATCATTCGGTACCTTACCAAGCTCTTCTTCAAAGTGCGAGTAGGTACGCAGGGCTTCTGGAGTGATGTCGCAGTTTTCAAACAGTGCCTCTTGATTAAGATATTGACGGATCAGACGGGCGTTTTCCTTGTTCTCAAACAAAATCATGCGTCATCCCCCCAATCGGCAGACTCTTCATCTGACAACTCATCCGCGTACTGCGATAGTTCCGTCGCCATCGTTTCGGTTGGTACGAAAAAGTTCCAATTGTTTAGGCGAGCGAATGATCTTTCTTCATCCGGCTTGTAATATGATAGTGCTACGGTTCCCTCTAGGCCAATTACTTCACGGATGCCAGGTAGATCCTCTTTACCGAGAGCAGTTGTCGCTGATAAGATCATCTGATGGAATTGACTTTTGTAAGAAAAATCAACAAAGACGCGATATCCTTGGAGAGTTTCTTGGCGATCTTGTTCTTGTGTATGAGTCAGCTGAATTTGCAGGACGACGACATCTTTTGTTTCACCAGACTTGGTTATAATGGTGTCGAACTTCGCATCCAATATACGGAAGCGATTGATTCCTTCCTTCGCGCCTTTTGCAAAATTGCTCAAACTGATCATTCCGCCTGGGAATAATGTGTTTTTTTCATCCATGTTCATGTGTATTTCCTCCTATTGGTTCTACCTTGATGAATCCCGAAATCGGGAAATCTGGTAGTATGTTTAGTAATTGATGATAGAATTCTTCGATAACTTCCTCCACTACCGTTGGTTCACGGGTGGGAGCAAGTATCCAGATTTCATCATGAATCACATGAACGACATCGAATCGTTTGTTTGCAATGAGCATTAATTGCTTCACGGCAACCGCAATACTCGATTGAAATGGATAATTTCGCTTTTGCGTCGGCTTGAAGGTCGCAAGCGGCTTAATTCTGCCGAATGGCGTCAACAAGTGTGAATCTTTCTCTAAGTTGTCAAGGAACAGGTGTACTTCTGGATAGGTTTTGAAAAAAGCGGTTACCAGTTGAGAAACGGTTGCGCTCGTCACTGTAGGTACTAGCTTTCGAAGATTATTTACAATCATCGAAGTTCCAGCTCCGTAGAGAAGCGCAAAGGCAAATTGCTTACCAGTTTTCCTGATAACAGCAACATTCGCATCCTTGAGCCCAATTGCTTGCGCAATCATGGTCCCGGTTTGAAAATGGATGTCTTCACCAATTTCAAATTGCTCCAAAAGTTTCGTGCATTTGGAATAATAGGCGAGGATCCGAAGTTCGGCATTGTTGAAATCAAGGGATAGGATCACTCTTTCGTCGGGAGAGGTGATGAACTCTCTCACAGCCTTAGGGAGTGACGTCAATGGTAGCTGCTTGCAGAACATTCGGCCGCTATAACTGCTGAAGCTTTGCCAGTTTCCTTTGATGACTACCCCGGATTCTGTTCGCCTACCCTCTGCCAAGAGCTTGTTCCCCCATTGCTTCAGAAATTGCTGCTGCTTATTATTTTTCAACAGCAATTCGTAAAGCGGGTGGAGATTTCGGTACATTTGAAACTTGTCGTTGTCGTTGGCTGCCGGTAAATCATTTCGTATCAAGAAATCGGTGACCCTTGATGTGTCGATCTCGTTTCCTTCAACCAAAACATATTTGCTAATTTCTTCGATTGTACGGTTCAGCTCGTCTTGCCTTTTTGGCAAAACATCACTGAACCAACGCTCTGCAACGATCAGCCCTCTACTTTCTATAGTAGAAAGTAGCGGTTGAATAGATTTCTCCAGATCGTATAAACTAGAAAACACGTTGGATGCCTGAAGGATTCTTCGGACATGGGGGCCTCGACTCTCGACGTCGTAATTCAGCGGCAACAACAGTATTTTTTGAAGTGAACTATATGGAAGATCAATATCTGCTAATCCATATCGGCCCACCCCAACATCATGGTGTTGTTGGAAATGCGTCATCGTGTAGCCTCCTGATGTAACCTTTTTCCGTTCATCGATTTTTCGTTCGATGAACTATCCATAGATTACAAGATTCGGCCCGATTCGGGAATTGCGCTACCCCTCTAACTTTTTTCTCCATTGATAAATCAACATTTTCAGGTAAAAAAAACAAAAAACGCCTGATTTAAAACCATTGCCTCAGAGATTAATTTATATACATCGGTTATCTACGGAATAAATGTATACGTTAACAAAAACAGATTGTATAGAGTTCATGTTTATTTACTAAATTTACCAACGTAATAAAACATCTTGCAGAAATAAACAACTCTACGGTGTTTGATTGTCACCGTTTTTTGCAGTAACAAAATATGAACTTATATATCATAAAAAAGCAGCACCTCCTAAACTAGGGGATACTGCTAATTCACATATATGTTTTATTTTTTAAAGATCTCCATCGAATATTTAGAACTTATTTAGTATAAGCACTTTTTTCTTCATCATCATTGTAATAGTCTTTTACTATTTTTTTGAAAGTCTCTTCCACAAACTCATAATTTTCTGAATCTTGTTGTAAGCTATCGAACTTACTAAACATATTGAGCATAGTTTGTTTTGCATAATTCAGTGCTTCTTCGTCTTCCGCAGCCTCCCGAACTACTTGTTGGATTTCCGGAAACTTAGAAAATTTATCAATTTCAGCTGCCATTTCTTGATATTTACTTAGCCATTCAGATGTATAGGCAGGTACGCTTTCAATCATTTGATCAATAATGAATAACATACTCAATGAATCGTATTTTCTGGAAGCTACAACGATTTCGTTCATCTCACTCAATACCACAGTAGTAAGTCGGGTAATAGCGTTAAATAATGCGAAATGATAAGTATCTTCGCTCAACGTTTTCAAAAACAATGCATCGTCTACTCCACTAATTGGGCGCTTTTGATAAAATTCTTCAATCGCGGCTTTTATTTCTTCAAAAATTCTTGGGTCAGGCACACGTTGTGTAGAAGGGTTACTCAGAAAACGCTGATAACTCGATTTATAAATTAAAAAGCATATCAACACTGCCTGTTGCTGAAAAATATTTAATTCTTCTGACTGGTTCATCGTGCCCTCTTTATGTTTGCTTGGTATTACTTGGTTCATTCGTTTTATCGCTGTTTTAAAATTGACATCCGAGGAGCTCTCTTTTAAAAGAGATTTATGAGCATTCTGAATATCAGTCATGTTGTTTAGTATCTCAAGTTTTGAATCAGGATTATCATAAACTAATTTATATAATTCAGTTTTATTGATTTTCTTAGAGTCAAGTTTAAATCTATCCTCATTAGTTCTGTAGATTAAAAATTGACTTAGAAAATACTGATTATAAAAATTGCTACCCACTAAATCGTTCAGCCCGTTTCCATAAGCCGCTAAATTTTGCATAATATGAAGTATAGGTTCAGGTGTTTCCTCTGAAATCCTAATTTTTTCGGCAACACCTTTCTCAACTTCAATAAATCTGCATCTATCCAAAATAGACTGAGCAATTTTTAAAAATCTTTCGGATTCCAATCTTCCCTGAATATAATTTTCAAAAAGGGACTTAGCATTTGCACTTGAGTCACTTCGAAGCAAATACAATATTCTCTCTTCGACAGACCTGACTATTTTAGAAACCACTTTTTCAGGTATGTCAATTTCGTCATCCTTCAAGAGCACCTGCTTCTCCAAATTTACTAATTTCATTGCTTCAAGCAAAATCTGCAGCTCAATTTCATTTATTTCATATTTCATGGTATCCCTCCTTGATAATAAGAATACCACGAGAATAGATTTGAAAATACACTAGAGGTTGGAAAATACCAGTCAAAAACAGATCTCTTTCGGCACTCCCAGCACTCATTTTTCAGTCTAGAGCTTAGAGTGCTAGAAGTGATCATTTTTTGTCCTCAGTTTTACATTTTTAGCTTAGCAAGCTTCCATCCACCTACACCACGAGCAATCGGAGTCAACGGATGAACCGGTCCATCGAGTCCAACCAACACCTCCACCATCTTTTGCCGCTCTTCAGATAGCTGGGCTATTATACTTTTCAGTTGGGCGTTCACTTCTTTGTTCGTCTTGATGCTTGATCCTATAGCAACAATTATTTTTTCTACGTTTTCTTCATTAAATGCTTCGAGGATAGCCGAGTCGTTCTCCTCCGAAAAATCGCTAGCGCTGATTTTCCGTTTTTGCTGTAGCTTACTTGTTAGGTTAACGCCCAGAAAACCATCGTAGCCCATTTCGTTGATTGCATTGGCAATCAGCATGGTGGTCAGATCCATACTGTTCGGATCAGTACTTCCTGGATGTATCGTCATTACGCAAGCGAGCTTGGGCGCCTTTGCTTTACTCCAAATCCGCTTATAAAGGTAGCGTTCCGTTTTTTCTTCATTAAGTAACATCTCTACAGCGATTGTGCTTTTTTCAGTGATCATAGTATCCCTCCTAATCTTCATCCAGTATTGTTTTTATCACAACGATCGAAACGCTCAGTAAGAGTTTGAAAAATATACTATCCATTATTTAATCCCTTCCATCTCTTGTATTCGCAATCATTTCCTCAATTAACCTCAAACATGCGAGGGCTATTTTTAAAATCTGTTTGTCCATCATGCCACCCCCTACAAATCAAATCTCCTGCTAAACGCAAGCTTCCCGGCCTTCAGGATGCCCACGAGCCACCAACGGCTGTCTTTCACATCGGCTACAATATAAACGATGTAATCGTAAACATTATAAAAATGGATCAGTAGCGTTTCATCGGTTTGTATCTCATCGAAATAGCCAGGCAACAAATCCGTATCCAATTCACTCCGGTCCAATGTAACACTTTCATAGCCGAAATCGGACGCACCCGTTGAAACACCCAACTGCTTGTCGAGCAGCTCCATTACAAACTTAATATTCCTCATTGAGCATCCCCCCTTTACAAAAAGCCCTGTTCCTTCAAAGAAATGAAATGACCATCACCAATGATCAAATGATCCAATAATCGGATGCCCATCAAATCACCGACTTCTTCTAATTTTTTGGTGGTAATAAGATCCGCTTCACTCGGTTCTGGATTTCCGGATGGATGGTTATGAGCCACCATGATCGATGCTGCATTACTAAGAAGAGCAACCCGCATGACGCAGGCCGGCGAAACAATGCTGGAATTGATGTTGCCAATATGAGCAACGTTAATGGATAGCGGCTGATTCTTGGTGTCCAATGAAATGACAATGAAAGCCTCCCGGTCCAAATCTTCCAAAAAGTCTTTGAAGATTTCGTACCCATCCGCAGGTGAGCCAATACTCCTCCGCTTGTAGAGCATACTGGATTCCTTGACCAATCGTACCGAAACGATGTTCACGCGCTTCGCTGCTTTTGGCTTGTCACCTTCTTTTTCTGTCATTGAAAAAATCCCATTACTTTCATATATGTTTTTCATTTCTTTAATATCCTCCTGTCTCCATGATTAGTATTCATCCGGAAATAACATCGTCTGGTATTCCTCACTGTCGATCACCCAGATGACTTTGTTTACGCAACAATCTTTCGGAATCTCCAGCAATGTCTTGCGACTCCATTTGGGCTCCTCTTGGCTATGCAAAATTTCTTGGCCGTTATCACTGATTATCAATTCGAATTTCTGGAAGTAGTCGACCTCGTCCCCCTTCTGCACTTGATCGTCGATCAGGGACCATAGAAAGAACTGAGTTTCTACGGGAACTGAATCATCTACACCTCTAGTGACGTAACGATTATTTTTTGATTGAAACATATCTCATCCTTCTTCCATTCATTTTTGGCAAAACAAAAAGGCTAAGATCCGCTTGGGAATCTTAGCCTTCTTCTTTGCTGATATTTCATGGAAATAATATATATTTTAAAATGCGTTTAATCCCAAATTGAACTACTCTTCTAGAAATTTACCCATCACCACAGCAGCCTTCAGAATTGATCGGTAAGGATTGATCCGGATTGCCCCATTTATAATAGATAAATTTATATACGGAAGCTCTCCTGGAATTGACCAACCGAGAGCTGGCATTTCGATCCGAACGTAAAGTGGAACGTGTTGTAGAAGATGCGCGGTTTCCAAACACACGCTCCCCGTTGATCGACCGGTGAAAAGTGACATAACCCCGTTGTTTTTCGGCTGACGCCGGTGAAATCCAACATCGGCTACCGCTGAAAAACAACATTTTTGAACCGGTGTTGACAATCAGTCCTACCTTCTCGACTTGGCTCGAGACACCAGAATTTCTGCCGACGTACTCGGAAATATATCTGCGATTTTGCGATTCTTGGAAACATGTCCGTCAGAGAAAGGCGTATTAGGGAACAAGTCCTTGATACTCACGGCAAAATTGAATTTAAAGTAACCACTTTCATTGGTTGCATATTAATATTGACATACTACTATTACATCTTTTCCACATATTTTACACACTTGGTCCGTTTCAAAATCGGCATCAATTTTACCAATGTTGCTAGCGTCAATATATATCACTTCAGCGTTATCATAATGACAGTAGGGGCAAGTATAATCAAGGCCAACAAAACCTCCTGTTGCATCTCTAGGAATCACGTCATCCCATTTTTTTGTAAAAGTTTTCTTTGCCATAATTAGTCCTCCAAATTCAAATTTATCCATCCAAGCAAAGCCTCTTTTGAGGCTTAAATTAAATTGCAAATTTCACGAACCCTATCCAACGATCTCTCTACAACTTTGTCCATCGTCATCATTATAGCTTTCTTCCATACAAACATCTACGTGATTTCCTCCAAAAGAATAAGTATCGTCTTCCTAGCCACGTAAAATTACCATCCTAATTCCACCCCTCATGATAGCTCCTTATCGTTTCTATAATCCCAATAAATCTATCGTACTCAATGACAAATTGGTATAAAAATTCAACTTCATTATCTCTCAAGCAACTGCTTTCCTACTTCTATGGATCTGCCAATCAGTCTCTTTTTTCAGCTTTTTTACTTGGACTCATAACAAGATTTTCTTTTTATCTTATAATCCCATTACAAAAATCTGTTTCTGAATAGACAAGTACTCCTGCAAACCGTCAATAGATTCCTCTGTAGAAACAATTTCCGGCTTTCTGAGTTTCACAACCTTATAGGAGTTTGCCTTAGCAAGCTGCCTTGTATAGTCAAAGACAATGTTCATCAAGCTGCCCACCTGCTCCGAAGAAAATGAAATTTCGCTCTCGTCAGAGTCAATGCGCTCCTTCATCTGATTTAGATATTTAATCAAAGTATCCAGTGTGCTTTCATTCAGATTGCCTGCATGAACCTCTTCTAAATATACTCTGAAAGCATTATTGAAGTCCTTTACATATTCCGGCAGTTCGTTTTTCCCCTCATTCTGCTTCTTTTTAGCTTTATACTTTCCGTAGCCAATACCTCCGACTGTAGCTGTTCCTACCACCAATCCAATCACAACCATCGCTACAGGGTGCTTTCTTACAGTGTCTTTTACAACCGAAAATATAGATTTCGAAGCAGTAGGAGAGGCAGCATTCACTGTGGTGCTATTTTCCTGTCAGTGCTAAACTAAATTGAACAGTTTTCGATGAATAAGATTGAACACTTTCGCCAAAGAATATCTCCAATCCTGTATACTTTTAAAGGTATCTTAGGTTATTGGAGGACGAAAGGTGAAGAAGAAGTTAATGTTATATTTGGAAATTCAACAGATGAAAGAGCGGGACTTTTCCATCCAACAAATCGCAAAGCAGTTGAAGGTATCCCGCACAACGGTTTATAACTACATGGAGAAGACACCGGAAGAAGCTTTCGAATGGGTCAATTCATTAGGTTCGAGGAAGAAGAAATTGGACCCATACAAGGATTGGATTGTTGCTTGGCTTCAAGAGTATCCGCATCTGAATGCGTCTCA
>NZ_FONM01000030.1 GCF_900112935.1 Trichococcus pasteurii | reverse complement strand
ACCAAAAATTGGGGGGTGGCAAGTTGTTTTTGTCGTTAACCCCGTTAAATCAACGAAAAAATACAAAATTGAACGTCTGGCAGAGCTAAACTTTGACAGTACGTTGTCGGACAAGGAGGGGAAGGTATGCTATTTACCGATCGGAAAGAGGCCGGCATCTTGCTGGCAGCAGCGTTGGAGAAGTACCGCGGAGAAGATATCGTCGTATTTGCTTTGCCACGAGGGGGAGTTCCTTTGGGAGTCGAAATCGCCAAAAAATTGGCGGCACCGCTTGATCTGCTCATCACGAAAAAAATCGGACACCCATTCAATCCTGAATATGCCATCGGGGCCATCACAGAGGATGCGGACCCGATCTTCAATCCGGGCGAGCACGGGGTGTTGGACCAAAATTGGTTGGAATGGGAGCTGAAGCGGCTTCGCCAGGAAATCAAACGGCGGCGGGAAACGTATGTCGGAGCAGCGAACATCCAATCCTTGGAAGGGAAAACGGCCATCATCGTGGATGACGGCATCGCGACCGGTTTCACGATGTTCGCCTCGATTGCGGCTCTCAAAAAGCGGAATCCGAAACGCATCATCGTGGCAATCCCGGTCACACCAGAAGATACCGCGAAAAAGATGGACCAAATGGTGGATGCAGTCGTCGCCTTGGAACGGACGGATGACTATCTCGGTGCTGTAGGAGCCTATTATGTCCATTTCGATCAGCTCGACGACGCGGAGGTTGTATCTTTGCTTCGGAGCATGAACGTGAAGGAGGAGAAGGCAGATGAGTGATCCAGAAAAGGCAGTGCAGATAACCGATGTGGGCGTCACATTGAACGGTGATCTGGTACTGCACAGAGACGCGAAAGGGCTCGTCATTTTTGCCCATGGCAGCGGAAGCAGCCGACACAGTGTACGCAACAAATATGTCGCCAGCGTGCTGCGGGCGCATGGATTAGCTACTTTGTTGCTGGATCTTTTGACGGAAGATGAAAGCGAGTGGACCGACAAGCGTTTCGATATCGATTTGTTGGCCCAACGGTTGACGCTTGCGGAAAACTGGGTAAAGCAACAGGAGGAAACGAAACAGTTACCGATTGGGTATTTCGGATCGAGCACTGGAGCTGCTGCCGCTTTGCAATCGGCTGCTGTGTTGGGAGATGGAATCAAAGCCGTCGTATCAAGGGGCGGCCGGCCGGATTTGGCGAAAGCCTATTTGGCTAAGGTCACAGCCCCGACGCTGTTGTTGGTGGGCGGTTATGATGATGGCGTGATCGAACTGAATGAGCAGGCGTACGCGTTGCTGAACTGCGAGAAGGAAATGACCATCATTCCGGGAGCCACTCATCTGTTCGAAGAAGCAGGCACGCTGGAACAGGTTGCCGAGTTGGCTGCGCAATGGTTCGTGAAGCAGTTTCCGGGAAAATAAGACCAGCCAGACTAATTTCAAACCGGATAACAAAAATAAGCAGGATACCTTTCATGTGAAGGTCGTCCTGCTTATTTTTTAGGTGAAACGTCGGGATTGTTGTGCCTTGCTCCCGAAGTTATCGATCACTTGGTTTCGGGATTGTAGGTCCAGCCATGGTCGTTGTGGTAGATCATCAGCTTGGACATCCCGCCATCGACAGTGAAATTTTGTCCGGTGATGAAGCTGGCTGCGTCGCTGCAGAGAAAACGGATCGTCTGTACGATATCATTCGGTACACCGACACGACCGACAGGATGTTGTAGGAGATCAGCGGCTTCATAGTCCGGCTGATAATCTTCCTCTTTATGGAAGGAACCCGTGTCGATCCAACCTGGGCTGATGGAATTGACACGGGCTTTTCCGGCCAGTGAAATGCTGAGGGCGTGCGTCAAGGAAAGGATGCCGCCTTTAGCGGCTGAGTAACTTTCGGTGTCCTTTTGCGACATGAAACCGCGGCTTGATGCGATGTTCACGACCGAAGCTTCAGTTGTGAATACCGGCAAAAACAAACTCGTCAACAGGTATGGCGCCGTGACGCCCAAAGCCAGAACATAATTGAAGTCCTGATAGGAACACTGCGACAGGATTCCTTTTTTGCTGATGCAGGCGTTGTTCACCAGATAATCGACTTTGCCGAAGCGTTGCTTGACGGCTTCCGAAAAAGCATGAAGGGCAGCTTCCTCCGCGATGTCCCCGTGATGAAAATACACGTCATTCGCTTCGAAGCGTGAAACGATTTTGTCCCCTGCTTCCTTATCCGTATCCACGAATGCGACAGCGGCACCCGCGGACAAAAACGATTCCACTGCGGCCCGGCCGATGCCATTCGCTCCGCCGGTAACCACAACCACACGTCCTTGAAAATCCATATTCCATTCCTCCCGACTGATTGCTGCTTCAATTATCCCGCGTTCTACAACGAAAGCTTCAGCGATACCGGGCAATGGTCGCTGCCGAAGATATTTTCATGGATATCCGCATCGACCAAGGCATCCTTCAAAGCTTCCGATACAAGGAAGTAGTCGATCCGCCAGCCTGCATTGTTTTTGCGGGCGTTGAAGCGGTAACTCCACCAGGAATATCTGCCTTCCGCATCCGGATGGAAGTAGCGGAAAGTATCGATGAACCCGTTTGCGACCATTTCGTTGAACTTGGCGCGTTCCTCGTCCGAAAAGCCCGCGTTCTTGCGGTTCGTTTTCCAATTCTTCAGATCAATGTTTTCGTGGGCAACGTTGAGGTCGCCGCAGACAACGACTGGTTTTGTTGATTCCAGACCCTTAAGGTATGCCAGAAAGGCCGTTTCCCAATGCATCCGGTAGTCCAAACGCTTCAGCTGCTCTTGGGAATTGGGCGTATAGACATTGACCAGAAAGAAATCGGCATACTCCAAGGTGATGACGCGCCCTTCCGAATCATGTTCGGCAACGCTGATGCCCAACCGAACCGAAAGCGGGGTGTGTTTCGTGTATATCGCGGTTCCAGAGTAGCCTTTGCGATCGGCATAATTCCAGTAGGATTCATATCCGGGAAACGCAAGCTCGATTTGGCCTTCCTGCAATTTCGTTTCCTGCAGACAGAAGAAATCGGCATCGAAGTCCGCAAAAATATCCGCAAAATTCTTGGTTACGACGGCCCGCAAGCCGTTGACGTTCCATGAGACGAATTTAAGATCCATTTTGCCCACCTGCCTTAACGCAACGCGATCGTATAATAAAGGAACAGGATGAAAATGAACAGATTGAGGGCGGCCAGTGTCCATTTCATTTTCGGTTCCGGGATGTTCAGCGCAAAGATCGCTCCAACGATCGGCAAAAACAGCGCCAATATCAAAGAAGTCGTGGATACGGAACCAGGATCTTTGGTAGTGAAAAGGTAAAGCGGATATAGGATGGATAAGAGTGTGAATGTGATTCCGTTTCTGGTTTGTTTCGGTTGCATAGAGCAGCCTCCTTTTTCTGTTATCTGTAATATTTTACCATACTGGAGCGATCGAATCACAAGGAAGAGGGCCGGAATTCGTGTCCAAAAAATGAAGAAGGTTTCTTTCCGGCAGACGGATATGTAACAAAGCTCTTGCAAATTGATTAAATTGTAAATTTTTTCATAAACTTGTGTTAAAATAGCATGAACAGGTGCGGAATCGCTTTTGATTAACTTTTGATTAATTAATGATTAAAAAAATATAATTAATTGCTGCCGCTTACTAATTTGATACAAATCGGTATCAAGTGATGTTAAAATGGACTACATAATAAAATTAGTGGGTGAAATGCATGTTGGGGACGGAAATAAAACAACAGTTTCCTGAAACGATTGTTAAAGAGAACGAAAACTTATCACATTATACATACACAAAAACAGGTGGCCCAGCCGATGTGCTGGTCTTTCCGAAAACCAAAGATGAAGTTGCGGCAATCGTCGCTTGGGTGAATGAAAAGCAGATACCTTTGACGGTATTGGGCAATTCCAGCAATGTCATCATCAAGGATGGCGGCATCCGCGGCATCGTCATGATCCTGACGGAAATGGACCACATGCAAGTGAAGCGTCATCGTTTGATCGTCCAAAGCGGTGCACGTCTGATCGATGCTTCCCGGATGGCCTTGGCTGAGCGGTTGAGCGGCTTGGAATTCGCATGCGGCATTCCCGGCAGCGTCGGCGGAGCGGTCTACATGAATGCCGGAGCATATGACGGTGAGGTTGAAGAAGTCATCGAATCCGTAGTGGTGATCACCCGCGATGGCAAAATCAAAACGTACGCGAAGGATGAACTTGAGTTTTCCTATCGTCACAGCAAGCTGCAGGAAACGAACGAAATCGTTCTGGAAGTCGTCTTCCATCTGGAAAAAGGCGATCACGAAGCGATCAAAGCCCGAATGGATGAATTGACGGCTTTGCGCGAATCGAAGCAACCGTTGGAATACCCTTCGTGCGGCAGCGTCTTCAAACGGCCGACAGGGTATTTCACAGGCAAATTGATCCAGGAAGCGGGTCTGCAAGGCTTGGTTTGGGGCGGGGCACAGGTGTCGATGAAGCATGCGGGTTTCATCGTGAACATCAACCAAGCTACAGCGACCGACTACATTGAACTGATTGCACATATCAAAAAAGTCATAATGGAACATTATGGCGTGCCATTGGAAACGGAAGTCCGGATCATCGGAGAAGATACAGTGGGAAGCGTATAGGTGAAAAGAAGGCTGGGTGTGAACATTCAGCTCTTTTTTGAATAGCACTTAATTATTTTTTTTGAATATATAATGAAGGAGGATAGCCATGCGAAGACCACTGATATCTTTTCAGAACTTTAGTTTCACCTATTCAGATCAAAAGGAACCGACGTTGGAAGAACTGAATGTCACCATCTACGAAGGAGAAAAAATACTTGTGCTCGGCCCTAGCGGCTCCGGGAAAACGACCTTTGCCCGCTGCCTCACAGGCGTATTGCCGAGCGAAGAGAACGGCGATGCGAGCGGAAACATCCTCTTTCACCATCAGGTCGATCAAACAGTAGCCCCCTTTGAAGATTTTCTTCCGAACGAAATGAAACTGGTCAAGAATAGTCTGATTCCCCACGCAGATCAAATGGGGAAATTTGGATTGAAGCAACAAGTCCCGTTCCGTACAGCGGAAGATTTGAAAAAAATGGACAACTGGCATGACTTTTTGAAGAAACGCCCTTATCTGAAACGCAGTTTCATGAAATTATCGGAACAGCAGTTGGGTGATATCACGATGGCCGGCATTTCATTGGATGGCAAACCATTGATTTTATTCGATGAGCCATTAGCGAATCTGGACCCGAGCTCCGGGGATTTGGCAATGAAATTCATTGAAGATCTTCATCGCGTCAGCGACACGACTGTCATCATCATTGAACATAGATTGGAAGATGTCTTGGCACAACCGATCGATCGTATCCTGCTTTTTTCCGGCGGGCGGATCATCGCTGATGCGACACCGGAGGAGATACTCCGCACCGAAATCTTGAGTGATATCGGTATCCGGGAACCGCTGTACATCACGGCCATGCGCTATGCAGGAGTCGATCTGGACAATGTCCGGGAGCTGGCGAACGTAAAGAAGGTAAATGGGCCGCAATTAAAGGAGCAAATGGAGAGCTGGCTGAATTATCTGCCGCAATTCAGATACCCCGATTATGATGAAGTGCTTCTGGAACTGGATGGCTTATCGTTCAAGTATCCTTGGAACGATGAGGATATCGTCGACGGGGCTTTTCTCCGCATCTATAAAGGGGAAATGATCAGCCTTGTCGGTGCGAATGGCGCCGGCAAATCGACCCTTTCCCGTTTGATGACCGGAGAGGAAAAACCGCAGAGTGGCCGTATCTACTGGAAAGGCCATGAAGTCAGCGACATCGATGCGGATGAAGCGGAAAACTATGTCGGTTACGTCCCGCAGAACCCGAAAGACAGCTTGTCACAGGAAACCGTGTATGCAGAAATCGCCTTAAAACTGAGACAGCGCAACATGGGCGAGGAAGAAATCGAAAAGAAAGTCGATGAAGTTGCGAAAGTCTGCGGACTGCAATACATCAAAGACTTGCCGTTATCCATGCTGAGTTTCGGTCAACTGAAACGGGTGTCGATTGCAGCCGTCCTGGCACTGGATCCCGAGCTGATCATCTTGGATGAGCCGGCTGCCGGACAGGATTTCAGTCACTACAAAGACATCATGCATTTTCTCCAACAGATCCACCAGAACGGCGTGACCGTCGTGATCGTAACGCATGATATGCACCTGATGCTTGAATACACCCGCAGAGCGGTCGTCATGGCCAAAGGTAAAATCGTGGCCGATACGAGCTCGGCTTTTGTCCTTATCAATCCGAGGCTGATCCAGATCGCCTCATTGAAAGAGACCACCTTGTTTACCTTCGCCAATCAAATCGGAATGACGGATCCATATTCCTTCACGGAAAAATTCGTCTACTACGATCGGGCCGCGCGTCTTTTCTGATAAAATCCATATAAGTTCCAAACGCCGGAATGATCATTTCTGGCGTTTTTTTTCGTGTTTTTGTTGTAAAGGATGCGCCTTCTTATATAATAATAGTGTTTTGTGCTAACATGGTAGTAATGAGTGAATGTCCGATAGCATCCGATTGGAGAGAACGTTCAGCGCCCATAATTAAACGACGGAGGCGGGAAAAAATGACTGACAAACCGATCATTACTTTGGAGAACGTAAAAAAAGTATACGACGATGAAACTGTGTTGCACGATATTAACTTTGAACTTGAAAAAGGCAAATTCTATACCCTGTTGGGACCATCCGGTTGCGGCAAAACGACGATTCTGCGTTTGATCGCGGGATTCGCGGACGCTACGGAAGGCATCATCAAAATTAACGGCGAAAAAGTGAATGATGTACCGGCGAACCGACGCAAAGTCAATACCGTTTTCCAGGACTACGCGTTGTTCCCCCATATGAATGTTTTCGATAATATCGCATTCGGGCTGACGATCAAAAAAATGCCCAAGGACCAGGTCAAGCTGAAAGTGGAGGAAGCACTGAAAATGGTTCAACTTGAGGGCTACGAAAACCGTGAAATCAGTGAAATGTCGGGCGGCCAGCAACAGCGGGTCGCAATCGCCCGGGCCATCGTCAACGAACCGGATGTGCTGCTTTTGGACGAACCGCTGTCGGCTTTGGACTTGAAACTGCGCACGGATATGCAGTACGAACTGCGGGAACTGCAGCAGCGTCTCGGAATCACCTTCGTTTTTGTCACACACGATCAGGAAGAGGCGTTGGCGATGAGTGATTGGATCTTTGTCATGAACAAAGGTGCGATTGTCCAAAGCGGCACGCCTGTGGATATCTATGATGAGCCGATCAACCGTTTCGTCGCGGATTTCATCGGCGAAAGCAATATCGTTCCGGGGACGATGGTGGGTGACTACAAAGTCAGCTTCGTCGGCAAAGAGTTCGAATGTTCCGATGCGGGGATCACGCCGGGTGAAAAGGTCGAAATCGTCATCCGTCCGGAAGATCTGGAGCTGACGACTGTCGAAAACGGCAAGTTGGTTGTGAATATCGATACGCAGCTTTTCCGCGGCGTCCACTATGAGATCATCGGCTACGACAAGGATGGAAACGAGTGGATGATCCATTCCACCAAGCGCGCGGAAATCGGCAGGGATGTCGGGCTTCATTTCGGGCCGCAGGATATCCATGTCATGCGACTGGGCGAATCCGAAGAAGAATTCGATGCCCGTCTCGAAAGCTATGAAGAATAGGGGGAAGAGACATGACGAAAAATTCAAGAGCGTTCTATTCTGTTCCTTATGTGCTGTGGTTGGGGCTGTTTGTCCTCTCACCGATGCTGCTGATCCTGTACCAGTCATTTTTTGACATCACCGGGGCCTTCACGTTTGCCAACTACGCGACTTATTTCAGCTCGGGAAATTATTTGCGGATGACGTTGAATTCGTTTCTGTATGCGTTCACCATCACCCTCGCGACGTTCCTGATCAGTTACCCGACGGCGCTGTTCCTGAGCCGGACGAAGCACAAGCAGCTCTGGCTTTCCTTGATCATTCTGCCGACGTGGATCAATCTCTTGCTGAAGGCCTATGCCTTCATCGGTTTGTTCAGCCAGAGCGGAACGGTCAACCAGTTCCTGAGCTTCATGGGCATCGGTCCCCAACAGATCCTGTTCACGGACTTCAGTTTCATTTTCGTGGCGGCTTACATCGAGCTGCCGTTCATGATCCTGCCGATCTTCAATTCGATCGAAGAGCTGAACCCGTCCCTGATCGTCGCAAGTGAGGACCTGGGTGCAACAAGGATGCAGACTTTGACGAGGGTCATCTTTCCCTTGACGCTGAGCGGTGTTCGCAGCGGTTTTCAGGCCGTTTTCATCCCGTCACTGTCGCTGTTCATGCTGACGCGACTGATCGGCGGAAACCGGGTAATCACGCTGGGAACCGCCGTGGAGCAGCATTTTCTCGTCACCCAGAACTGGGGGATGGGTTCCACGATCGGCGTCATCCTGATCATCAGCATGATCGCCATCATGGCCTTGACGAGTGACAAAAAGAGGAAAGGCAGGGGAGCCAAATGAAGGAAACAACCAACACGAAGTGGAACAATGCGTTCCTGGTGCTCGTTTTCGCCATCCTGTACCTGCCGATCTTTTATCTGATTTTTTATTCGTTCAATGCCGGCGGGACCATGAACGCCTTCACTGGCTTCACCTGGGAGCATTACCAGGCCGTGTTTGAGGATACGCGCTTGATCGGCATCGTTCTGAACACATTTTTGGTGGCTTTGCTGTCGGCCCTCATCGCGACTGCGATCGGCACGATGGGCGCGATTTTCATCTATTACACGAAAAAACGCAGCATCAGGAATACGCTCTTAAGTCTGAACAATGTGCTGATGGTTTCTCCGGACGTCATCATCGGAGCAAGCCTGTTGATCCTTTTCACGATGCTGGGCTTTTCGCTGGGCTTCTCATCCGTGCTGCTGTCGCACATCGCTTTTTCGATCCCGATCGTCGTGCTGATGGTGTTGCCGAAGCTTTATGAGATGAACGATTCGATGATCAGTGCGGCCCAGGATCTGGGCGCCAGCTCCGGCCAAGTATTCAGCAGAATCCTGATCCCGAGCATCACTCCAGGGATCCTGAGCGGTTTTTTCATGGCCTTCACCTATTCCTTGGATGATTTTGCGGTGACCTTTTTCGTGACGGGGAACGGCTTCACTACTTTGGCGGTGGAAATCTATTCACGAGCCCGCCGTGGTGTCAGCTTGGAAATCAATGCGCTCAGTGCGCTGATGTTCCTGTTCACGCTGCTGTTGGTCTTGGGCTACTATTTCATTCAACAGTACGAGCACAATAAGCACGCGCAGCAAATGAAGGCGATCGGGAAACGCGCCGGCTCGGGACGGATGGTGAAAAAAGGATGAAAAAATTAATGGGAATGGCGGCCGTTGTCCTGCTTGCTTGTGCAGCGATCGCTTTCGGAATAAACGCTTTGAACAGAGCGCAAGGTTTTTCGGACGGGAATACGCTGACGATCTACAACTGGGGCGACTATATCGAACCGGAACTGATCACGAAATTCGAAGAGGAGACTGGCTATAAAGTTTCCTATGAGACGTTTGATTCGAACGAGGCGATGTACACCAAAGTCAAACAGGGGGGAACGGCTTACGATCTGAGCATCCCTTCGGAGTACATGATCAATAAGATGGCTGAAGAAGGCTTGCTGATCGAACTGGACCACTCGAAGATCGAAGGCCTGGACAACATCGATCCGCGCTTCCTGGATTTGCCGTTCGACGAAGGCAACAAATATTCCATCCCTTATTTCTGGGGAACCTTGGGCATCATCTACAACGACAAAATGGTGACGCAGGAGATCACTTCCTGGTCCGATCTCTGGGATCCGGGCTACGCGAACAGTCTGCTTTTGATTGATGGTGCGCGCGAAGTGATGGGTCTGGGACTCCAAAGTGAAGGCTACTCGCTGAACGAAACGGATCCGATGATTTTGAATGAGATTACGGAGAAACTGAAGGACATCACGCCGAACATCAAAGCCATCGTTGCCGATGAAATCAAGATGTACATGATCCAGGAAGAGGCGGCCATCGCCGTGACTTTCTCCGGTGAAGCCAGCGAGATGCTGTGGGAAAACGAAAATCTTCATTATGTGATCCCGGAAGAGGGCTCCAATCTGTGGTTCGACAACATCGTCATACCGAAGACAGCAAAAAATATCGAAGGCGCCTATGCTTTCATCAATTTCATGCTGGAACCTGAGAATGCGGCCGTCAACGCGGAATACGTCGGCTACGCCACACCGAACCGAACCGCCATCAAGCTGATGGATCCTGAAATCACCAGCGACGAACAATTCTATCCTTCCGATGAAATCATGGACAAACTCGAAGTCTACGAAAACCTGGGGGCCAAAACCCTTGGAACGTATAATGACCTCTTTCTGGAAATAAAAATGTATCGGAAATAAAGGATACGATGAATTGCGGGTAGGGGATAAGCTAACATTTTTACTGCCAGTTTTCTGATTTCCTACAAAAAGCGGCTGAGAAGTCGCTTTTTGTTTGGAGAAAAATATTGACTTAATCTCAAGGTTAAGAGGTAAGATTGTACAGTAACAGAGTTATAAGCGAGGTGGCAAAATGGGTAAGAGAATCTTCCTCACTTTCATGCTCTTTGCTGTTTGTCTATTAGCCGCTTGCTTTAGACAAACGTCTGAAAGAGGTGAAACAGATTTGAATTCAGGATTACAAGATAGTCAATCACTAGAAAATAGTATTGAGAGAGGAGAAGACAAAATGGAGATACAAGTTCAAGATAACACTCATACTGTTGTATTTATGCTGAATAATAGTGTTGCTGCAGAATCACTCTATACTCAGCTTCCCTTGAAAATAATGGTGGAGAATTATGGGAGCAATGAAAAGATATTTTACCCGCCAACAAAACTGAATATCAGTAACACTCCAAGTGCAGAAGGCCCTGCTGGCACACTTGCCTATTTCGAACCATGGGGGAATGTCGTCATGTATTATGGCAGCTTTGGGCGTTACAGCGGATTGTATGATTTGGGCATAGCTGTTTCAGGGGGAGAACATATCAAAGAATTGACAGGGGAAATATCTGTTACTAGGGTTTCTGATTGAAATTAGTTGGCTTGCATTCGTTTGGCAGCCGCACTCCCAATATACTCAAAAAGTCTGCCGAAGAAATTCCGCTTCACAATCCCCGCAAGGTTGTGCTACTATTAAAATAAGATTAAAAAGAAAGAAGGGGATCTCTTGACTAAATTCATCAGTACTGACAAAGCGCCCGCAGCGATTGGGCCTTATTCTCAAGGAACAAGAAAGAACGGTTTCATCTTTTCATCCGGACAATTACCGATCGATATGGAAACGAAGGAGCTTGTAACTGACCCTGCAGCAGCGACAACAGCCAGCCTGAACAATGTGTTGACGATCGTCAAAGCGGGCGGCGGCTCGTTGGAATCAATCGTGAAGGTCAACGTGTTCGTGAAGGACATCAATGACTTTGACGCCATCAACGGCGCGTACACTGCATTCTTCGGCGAACATAAACCGGCCCGCTCCTTGGTGCAAGTAGCCGCGTTACCGAAAGATGCCGTCATCGAAATCGAAGCAATCGCGGTGAAAGACTGATACTAATAAAGAAGAACGGCTGTCTCGCTAGGAGACAGCCGTTCTTCTTTTAGATAGGATTTTGTTCAGGATGGCCGATTCTTACGGGTTATTAGACATTCTTAGCATGGCCATAGTTGCCGCACGATGCATCTCAGGTCAAACAATTAGGAGAGAGACGTCTGTTATTCGAATAGATTGGTTTTGATCGGTGGTTGGTCATCCACCCATTCCGGCTTGACTTCCAGCTGCTGACCGAAAATCATCATTTTCAGGCGGACGCCTTCGCGGGTGGCTGCGAGACCGCCCAGGCCGGTTTCGCGCAAGGAGGCGGGAAGGTTTTTCCCGACTTTGCGCATCGCTTCGATCACATCGTCAGCCGGGATTTTGTTCGTCAGTCCAGCTAAAGCCATGTCGGCGCTGATCAGGGCATTGACCGCACCGATCGCATTGCGCTTAACACAGGGAATCTCTACAAGCCCGGCCACCGGATCGCAGACGAGGCCGAGCAGATTGCTGATGGCCATCGCCATCGCTTCCGATGCTTGCTCAGGCGTGCCACCCGCGATTTCGACAGCAGCAGCAGCTGCCATCCCGGATGCACTCCCGACTTCGGCCTGGCACCCTCCGGCGGCACCGGCGATCATGGCGTTGTTTGCGATCACCATGCCGAACCCGCTGGCGCAGAACAGCATTTGGACCATCTGTTCCTCCGTGAGATCCAATTTGTCCTTGATCGCGAACATAACACCCGGCAAAGTTCCTGAGGAGCCTGCAGTCGGTGTGGCGCAGATAATGCCCAACGAAGCATTGACTTCGTTCGTGGCGATGGCGCTCTCCACTGCAATCAGCAGGTCGTCTCCGGAAAGTGTTTTGCCGCGTTGACGGTAGTTCCGCAGTTTCACGGCTTCGCCGCCGGTCAATCCAGTGGGGGAAGACACGCCATCGCCAGCCAAGCCTTTTTCGACTGCGGCCTTCATGACGTGGTAATTATTGCGCATCTGTTCCCAAATCTCATCGCGCGTCCGGTGGCTCTTGGCCATTTCCTGCAGCAGCATCAATTCGGAAATCGGTTTGCCGCTTTCCTCCGCGGCTGTCACCAATTCTGCAATCTTATTGTACAAAGCGGTATTCCTTCTTTCCTAACTGATCAAAATCGCCTTTTCGATGAAAGGCAACTCGTTGATTTCGTAGATCATTTCTTTGGTGGGGACCGTATCCAGATAGAGGATGACCCATTCGGTATCACTTTCCCTGAAAATGCGGATATCATTCAGGGGATAGCCTTTGAATGCGAAATAATTCTGCCATTCCGTTTCACTGTAAAGGTGGTATTGGAGCGTATTCTGATGGATGAAATAGATAGGCAGATGCGCATCCAAACGCATCGAAAAGTTGTCGATGGCGACATGGTTCAGAACGATCGAGCCGCCCCCGATGGAACTGCCTGTGACGGATATTTTTTTCTTGTCCCGCTCCAACACCATCGTGGCTGTGTTCGGGTGGCCGACGGGAGAGTCGCCGATTTCTTCGATGAATGTCACGGCTATCTTTTGGGATTCGGCCATCTTCAGGGACTGCGGAATCATCGGATCATCCGCCGCAAAACCGAGTATTCCGCCAAGGATCGCAAAATCGGTGCCGTGGCCGAGATGCGTATCTGCAAATGACTCGTAGTAATGGATCGTGACCTTTTTCGGTTTGACCTCGAACAGCTGCGCCGCCGCTCTACCCAATGCCAGAGCGCCTGCAGTATGCGAACTGGAAGGGCCGACCATCACCGGCCCGATGATATCGAAAATGCTTCTGAATGTATGGCTCATGACGATCCCCTTTCCTTATTGGTTGATAAAAGCTTGCCTCTCATTATAGCGAAAAGGCTGTCGGAATATGATATGCTACCTCTATATAGGACATTGAATTATTTCAAGTCTTATATGGGGGTTTTTTCTATGTCTAAAAGAGTTATGAAATTATCTGTCGAAAACAGAGTCAACATTGTCGAGCAATATGTGAGAAATGAAATTGGCATATCAAGAGCAGCACAAAATGCAGGAGTATCTCAAGAGACCATTCGCAGTTGGATTAGACTTTATGAGAACGGCGGTCCATCGGCCCTTTTACCGGTAAAGAAGAACAGTCATTACTCCAAGGAGTTAAAGTTGGCAGCCGTCACGGACTATCTGAACGGCCTGGGCAGCATGATTGAAATTGGAAAAAAATATGGTTTGCGGAGTAAGACG
>NZ_FONM01000031.1 GCF_900112935.1 Trichococcus pasteurii | reverse complement strand
TTCCCAACATGCCAGCTAAATGGACAAAATTAATCTCTTTATCTCAAGATTGGCTGATGGACCAAACCCCTTAACTTTTGGCACCGGAGCCCTCTAAAAAAGAGAGAACCAATAAACTAAACAAACGGCGGAGCGTACTCTTTACAATCCGAAAAGCCAATGGTTTAGAATTTTCTAAGCCAAGGGCTACTTTGTGCTGCTCCTTTTGTATACCGTCGCCCTTGACGGCAAAGGAAGAAACCATTGGCTCGGTTGTCAAGAGCGTTTGTTTCACCTAACTTTGAATAGCAGGGCTTGGTTTTTCACATCACCTCGTTATTTTGGGCAGTTTCCATAGAATTTTTGGCACTACCTCCGACAATACCTTCCCATTGACTGACACAAGCGCATGTTGTTCGACTGAAAGCGGCTTTTGAATCGACTGTTTACCGGTTTCGATGTAAGCTTTTTCTGCTGTCTTTTCTCAACCAAATCATAGCACGCAAACGCCACAAGGGGGAACAATAACACTTCTGGATCAGTTGATGCTTTTCTTCAATGCCTCAAGATTTTCCAGCATGGCCGAAATATAATCCGAACCACTTTCCTGATCCTCTTCGGTGATCCCTTCAATGGGACTTAATACCGCCAATTCCACTCCGACCTCTTCGGCAAGCGTCTCCGCCGTCTGTGAAGAGGCATTGTTCTCAAAATAAATGTGCGAAATATTGTTGGCCTTCACGTAATCGGAAAGTGTCGCCAAAGCAGCCGCGCTCGGCTCGCTTTCGGCATTCAGCCCCGTTACGGACATTTGAACAAGATCATAGCGGGCCGCCAGATAGGCGAAGGCAGCGTGCTGTGTCACGAAAGTGCGGTTTTCCGCTCCGTCAAAGGCAGCGCGGTAGGCTTCATCCAACTCATTCAGTTTCCCGTTATAAATTTCGGCATTTTCCAGGTAATCCTCAGCATGGTCCGCATCCGCTTCGGCCAGTCCTTCCGCAATCGTCGTAACCTCTGTCTGCGCCAGCACAGGGTCCAACCATACGTGCGGATCGACAGTATGGGTATGCCCCGTCTCCGCATCTTCCTCCTCGGACTCGTGATCATGCTCGTGGGCGTCGCCTTCATACTCCAATAGCGTGATCGCTTCGCTTGCACGAATGACCACCATATCCGAAGTATCGATGGAAGCCAGCACATCCGGCACCCACGTCTCCATCTCCGGGCTATTGTAAATGAAAACATCCGCATCCTCGATTTCGGCGATCATCTGGCTTGATGGCTCAAAGGAATGCACTTCCATTCCGGCTTCCAAAAGCAGACTTACGTCGGCATCGTCCTGCGCGACCTGCTTCGTAAAATCGTACATCGGATAAAATGTCGTGACGACCTGCAGCTTGTCCGACTCCGTACTTTCTGTTGTGTTCCCGACTGCTCCGCAACCGGCCAATAGTGCAGTTGTCCCCAATAGCGACAACGCCCACTTCATACTCTTTTTTTGTTTCACCTTTTTCCCTCCGCCTTCTCTTTATGGACTATCCGGAATCGGATAATGATTTTCCGTCACTAAATCGTAACGATTACGTTTTAAAGGATAGCTTAAAGATTCTGCGGATGCAAGCATTTTGTGTCCAATAATTTATTTCTTCATATATACAAATTTTTACACCTGATAAAATTACGTACCTAACAAGAACCAAAAAAAGGAAGTGCTCCAACAATCGGAACACTTCCTCCTAAATCAGTAGCCTCATCCTCGCTTCATTGATTGTTCAATCTTAATGATCTACGAACTTTTCAATACTGGTTATGCTTGTCTTTCAGGCAAGTCATATAAGCTTACGCTTCCAGCTGCTTGAATGAAATCTACTGTTTATTAATCTTAGAATGGTTCAAGTTTTCATGGCTTAGAAATGCATCTAGGCCACAAATTCCGAACCATCTAAGACTTTGCATTAACAGCTTAACTGAAAAGCTGTTAACCGGAAAATCTTTTTGAAGGATTTCCCTGAAAGAGTGGCATACTCTTTTTTGTTTCTTTGTCTTACTTAGTATGTCTCTCTTTGTATAGTTATAATAACATGTAAGCGCTAACACGTCAAGTGGGAAATGGCGGTTTAGGCAAAAAATTTCAAATTATTTTTTGCCTAAACCGCCATTCTGTACCTGCATATTAGTCGATCATCAGACTCATCATTACGCCATCGATAAATTCCCCATCGATCAGCATGGCACGCGGCATCACCGCTTCTTGCTGGTAACCCATTTTTTCATAAAGATGGATGGCCCGTTCGTTTCCGCCATGGACCGTCAGCTCCAAACGGCGGATCACGCCGCTCTCGATTGCCCAAGTCTCGATTTCCTCCATCAGAACCGAACCTATTCCGAATCCCCAATAATCCTTCTCGACAGTGATGCCGACTTCACCTACATGCCTAAGCTTGGGCTTGTCCGTTGCCCCGACGGACGCCAAGCCGATCAATTGCTTGTTGTTTATCGTCGCAATCAGCATCACGTTGTTGTCTTTCTCCATCAAATCTTCCAGATACAATTCCTCGAAGGCTTCGGACAATTCCAAACCTTCAGCCCCATATGCCAAATAAGGCGTTTCGGCGCCGGTTTTTTTGCTGAAGGCGATGATATCTTTTGCATCGGCCGGGATGGCTTCCCGGATCATGATTTCGACTTTCTCTCTTTTGCGCATACTATTGTCCTTCTTTCGTGAGTATTCCCTGCAACGTTTCGACCAAAGCATCATAGCGTTCGCCGGTCGGGAGAAAAGTGATTTCCCGGTTTTCAAAAAATTCCCCGGCAGGAACCAATCGGATCGTCAAATACGCATCCGGCAATTCCTCTTCGATGAACTTAGCCCACTCAATCACGGAAACGCCATTCCCATAAAGATATTCTTCAAAACCCAAATCATCGCCCCCGACATCCTCCAAACGATAGACATCCATATGGTACAACGGTAACCTGCCTTTTGTGTACTCTCTGATCAAAGTATAGGTGGGGCTCTTTATGACCGTGTCGATGCCCAGGCCCTTCGCCAAACCTTTTGTAAAGGTCGTTTTTCCGGCACCTAGATTTCCCTCCAGGAGTATGACATCTTTCGGTTCCAAAAGCTGCGCCAATTGCGCAGCTATCCACATCGTTTCTTCTTCATTCTTTGCTGTTAAGGTGAACATCCTGAATCTTCCTCCATCTTCACCAATATATTTTATTCCATTCCTTATTATAGAAATATTCACTCCGGAATGCACCTTTTTTCTGCGGATGGTGCAGCTAGGAGTACAAAAAAAATGGAAAGCCGGATTTGGTCCATGCTTTCCATTTTTTTCATTAATCAAGCAAAGTTTGGTTTGCTGTGATGATGGCTGTCTTGTAGACATCCTCTTCGTTACATCCGCGTGACAAATCGGAAATCGGTTTGTTCAAGCCTTGCAGGATTGGGCCAACCGCTTCGAACCCGCCGAAACGTTGTGCAATCTTGTAGCCGATGTTTCCTGACTGGATTTCAGGGAAAATGAATACTTTAGCTTTGCCGGCAACTGTTGAGCCAGGAGCTTTTTGTTTAGCGACCACTTCAGAAAAAGCAGCATCGAATTGCAATTCGCCGTCGATGTTGTATTGAGGAGCCAATTCTTTTGCGATTCTTGTAGCTTCCACAACTTTGTCGACTTCCGGTGATGCTGCTGAACCCTTTGTTGAGAAGCTCATCAAAGCAACATTTGGTTGGATTTCGAACATTTCAGCTGTCTTAGCACTTTCAACAGCGATTTCAGCCAATTCCTGAGCACCAGGATTGATGTTGATTGCACAGTCAGCGAAAAGGAATCTCTCAGTACCACGGATCATGATGAAGGCACCACTTGTGCGGCTTACGCCTGGTTTTGTTTTGATGATTTGAAGTGCAGGACGGACAGTATCACCTGTCGAGTGAACAGCGCCGCTCACCAGACCATCGGCTAAGCCCATGTGTACCAGCATTGTTCCGAAATAATTCTCATCCAACAACAATTTTCTAGCTTGTTCTTCAGTGACTTTACCGTTACGGCGAGCGACAAAAGATGCAACCATTTCATCGATTTCAGCATAATCAGTTGGATCGATGATTTTGATGCCATTAAGTCTGAATCCGCGGCCTTTTGCAGCTTCTTTGACTGCATCCACATTTCCGATAACGATTGGTTCCACTAAGTCTTCCGCTTTAAGACGTACGACTGCCCCTAAGATTCTTGGTTCTAAGCCTTCCGGGAAAACGATTTTTATTTTTTTTCCTACGATTTTTTGGCTTAAGCCTTCAAACATGTCCAAAAAAAATCCCTCCAGATTCGATTTATAATACTCAACTATCATACAGCAAACGAGAAAAAAAAAACAGTCATTTATGGAAATTACTGTTACAATTTCATCATTTCTCATGAAACTGTCATATCTCCTTCGATTTTTCGTAGACCTTTTCTTTTGCAATCCTTTTCATTGTTGTTTATACTATGTTTCAACACACATGAGTAGCATAACCAAAGGAGTCCTTCAATATGTCCATTTATGAATATTCAGTAACTAAAACAGATCAGTCATCTGTATCATTGGAACAGTACAAAGGAAAAGTTATCTGCATCGTCAATACAGCTTCGAAGTGCGGTTTGGTGGGTCAATTGGATGAACTGGAGGAGCTTTACGAAAAATACAAAGGCAAGGATTTCATCGTTCTGGGCTTTCCATCGAACCAGTTCAATAACCAAGAACCCTTGAACGGCGCAGAAGCAGCTGAATTCTGCCGACTCAATTACGGTGTCACTTTCCCGATTTTCGATAAGATTGAAGTGAACGGAGAAAATGCTGATCCGCTCTACAAATATTTGGTCGAACAGACTGGAGGCGGCGCCATCAAGTGGAATTTCACAAAATTCCTGATTGGCCGCGACGGCGAAATCCTCAAACGTTTTGCCCCGATCACCGCACCAAAAAAAATGATAAAGCTGATCGAAAGCGCACTGGAGCAACCAATAACTGATGAGTAGACAAAAAAGGCATAGCCACTGAATTTCTTCTCAGTGTCTATGCCTTTTCCTTTGCTTCAATTTCATTTTTCTGTATAGAATTGCTGCAATAGCTTGCTCATTTCTTGGTAACGCGGGAACATCGCTGCATAGACAGACTTGCTGTCTTCGTTCGGTTGATGTTCGATTGAAGCGCCCATCATTTCCTCTGCGTCATCCACCGATTCCACCAGGCCCAAGCTCTTCAGCGTGATCAAAGCGGCACCCGTACAGGAACTTTCGAAAGTTTCCGGGAATTCGATCGGCATACCGATGACATCCGTCAAGATTTGGCGCCAGACTTGCGAGCGCGAAAAGCCCCCGCTGGCCATGACTTTTGTCGGTTCCCCGTTCATCGGGATGACCGCCGCAAGCACATCCTTCAGATTCAGACAGATACCCTCCAAAACGGAACGCAAAAAATGCTCTTTCGTATGCAACATGTTGATGCCGCTGAAATTCCCTCTGACATCCGCATTCCATAAAGGCGCCCGTTCGCCGTTCAGATAAGGATGAAAAACCAAGCCATCCGCACCCGGTGCGACGTTTGCGATCATCTCCATCGCTTTATCATAGAGATCCTCATCGGCAATATTCGCCGGCAAAAATTGTTTGATGGCCCAGTCAAAGATGTTCCCACCATTGTTGACGGCTCCGCCGTTCACATAATGGTTTTCATCCAGGATGTAACTGAACGTACGTCCTTCCGGGCTCACATAAGGTTTTTCGCTCGTCATCCGAACCGCACCACTCGTACCGATTGTGATTGTTGCAGTACCGGCGCGAATCGCTCCCATGCCCAGGTTGGCCAAGCAACCGTCATTCCCCCCAACAATAAAGGGCGTGTCCGCATCCAGCCCCAACAAATCAGCCACTTCCTCCGAGAGTCCGCTCAGTTGGTGACCAGGGCTTACCGGCAACGGCAGCATTTGACTCGTGATGCCGCAGAATTCCAGAATCTCCTCATCCCAGCGGAATTCCCTGATGTTGAACAAACCGGTAGCTGATGCAACAGAATAGTCCACAATGAATTCACCGAAGAGGCGCCAAAGAATGTATTCTTTAATGCCGATGAACCAGCGTGCTGCTTGGAACACTTCGGGCTTTTCCGCCTTCAACCAAAGAATTTTGTTCAATGGGGACATCGGGTGCAACGGTGTGCCAGTTTTTTCATAAAAACGTTGGCCCACTTCGGAATGCTTCAGCATGCTGGCGTATTTTTTCGAACGATTATCCGCCCACGTGATACTCCTCGTCAGCGGCACTCCTTCCGCGTCCATAAGGATCAAACTGTGCATAGCGCTCGAAAAACCGATGCCGGCAATATCTGTCGGGCCCAGTTCCGCTTTCTCTATCACTGCTTTAATCGTCTTTAATACGGCAGAAAAGATCTCATCCAAGTCTTGTTCCGCCATTTCGGGATTTTCTTTAATTAATGGATAATGCGCGTACGCTGATTCATAAGCAGAGCCGTCCGTTTCGTACAGTACGGCTTTTGTGCTTGTGGTACCGACATCCACTCCCATGACATATCGTGCTGCCAAATAAAAAACCACCAATCCAAAAAATTTATCTTATTTTTCACGACCTTCATCATTATAGCAAAATTCCACAAGCATGGGTGCAAATTTTTTGATAATCTTCTATATTCTGCTTTCGGTCGTTTACATTTTTTTAACGCAATCTTTTCTGGATATCCATCGCCGTCTGCTATACTGATGACATCTATGCACAAGGAGGAATGATTTTGGGATACTATGATCAACACATGCACACGCATTTTTCCCCCGATTCCGCGGAATCATTTGAAAATTATCTCGAGGAAACCGATGGGATACTCGTCACAACGGAACATCTGGATTTTCATGATGCCTATAACGGCGGTGTGGATACCGTCTTGGATTATGCCGCCTATTCAGAAAAAATAGACACCTTGAACGCGGTCCATGATGGGCGCATCCGCCGGGGCATCGAAGTCGGTTACACCCCGGAATCCCACACACAGATCGAGTCCTATCTCGAAGGCAAAGCCTTCGATGTCATCCTTTTGAGCGTTCACCAAAATGGGCTTTATGATTACCTGCAGCCGATCATCGATGAGATGGATCCCAAAGCGGTTATGAAGGAATATTTCGAACTTTGTACGAAAGCTGTCCGCCAAGTCGATGGCGCAAATGTCTTCGCGCACTTTGATTACGGAATCCGTCGCCTGCCGGTCACAGCAGATGATCTGCGGGAATTCGAGCCTGAACTAAAAGAACTGCTCAAAGAAATATTGGCGAAAGAAATGGCGCTTGAATTGAACACCCGCAGTATGTATGAATACAAAAATGCAGACTTGTACCGCTATATGATCGGTCTTTATCTGGAAATGGGCGGAACCCGCTTCAGTCTTGGTTCGGATGCACACAGCATCAAAAAGTACCGTTACCATTTCAACGATGCCATCGCCCTGTTGCGCGAGTTTGGCGTAACTGGATTGACCCAGTTCAAAGACCGGATCGCTTATACTGAGCCCATTTGAAACTGCTGGCCACTATAATTTTTACATTGGAGGGATTCCGTGACTTATTCTAAAGATATCTACAAGGAAATTTGCCTTGTTTTTGCCAAGTTGGGCCTGTTTGCCTTCGGAGGTCCGGCCGCGCACATCGCCATGATGGAGGACGAATTGGTGACGAAGCGCAAATGGCTCACCAAACCGGACTTCATGGATCTGCTCGGATTCACGAATCTGATTCCCGGTCCGAACTCGACGGAGCTGGCTATCGCTCTGGGCTACAAACGCGGCGGAAAGATCGGGCTCTTCTTGGCAGGCATCTGCTTCATCTTTCCGGCCATGACAATCGTGCTGCTGCTTGCCATGTTCTATAAACAGTACGGTGAAGTGCCGCTCATCGAAACGATCTTCACAGGCATCAAACCGGTCATCCTGGCGGTCATCATCCAGGCCCTTTTCCGTCTGGGGCAGACGACCATCAAGGACACCAAATCGCTGCTTTTGTTCTTGGCTGCCTATCTGCTGTCTCTGATGGGCGTCGGCGAAATCACGATTCTCATCCTGACCGGATTGATGATGTTGCTGATTCAGCAGTCAGCCAAATGGCGGTCGCGTCATCTGGCGGTCGAACCTATGTCGCTGACGCTGTTGTTCCTGACCTTTTTGAAGATCGGCTCGGTCCTTTACGGGAGCGGTTATGTACTGCTGGCTTTTCTGCAGGCTGAATTCATCGATCGCTACGTTGCGCTGACCAGCACCCAGTTGTTGGATGCGGTCGCGATTGGTCAGTTCACCCCTGGTCCCGTTTTCACGACGGCGACTTTTGTGGGTTACCTGATCCAAGGCGTACCGGGTGCCCTATTGGCGACGGTCGGCATCTTTTTGCCTTCCTTCCTGTTTATTTTGTTGCTGCACCCCTTGTTCAACAAACTGCGTTCATCCAAACTCTTCGCCGGCATTTTGGATGGGATCACGGTCGCTTCGTTGGCATTGATGGCTTCGGTTTCCTGGCAATTGGGGATGGCCACCTTCGTTTCTTGGATCAGCGTCCTCATCTTCGCAGTCAGCTTCATCGGCCTCATCAAATTCAAGGTGAACTCCTCCTATCTGATCATCATGGGTGGATTCATCGGGTGGTTGGTTACGATGTTATAAACGCAGCGCCCACAAGAAAAGCCCCTCATCACTTGCCTTTTTCTGGCGGTGATGAGGGGCTCTTTTTAAAACTCCAAAATATTGCGCTTCTCTACTTTCAGAAAGACCTGTTCGCCTTTATCAAGCAGATTGAAGGTACGATACAGATGATCCGCGCGCAGCGCAACGCCTTGGTCGGTTTGGATCACATAGGACAAAATGTTCCCGCTGATTGTTTCATCGACCACTTTCCCTTTGAAATACAGGTGTTCTTCCGTCTGAGGCTGTGGATCCTTGAAGTACTCGATGGCCTCCGGACGGATAGCGACTTGGCTTGCCTGCGTTTTACGCTGGGTCAATTTTTCAAAATCCGAGCTGTCCAACAAATTGTAGTTGCCGATGAACGAAGCCACGAAATGCGTTTCGGGATGCGTGTAAATTTCGGTCGGTGTACCCGACTGCTCGATTTTTCCGGAAGCCATGACATGGATCACATCCGACATCAGCATCGCTTCATCCTGATCATGCGTGACGAAGATTGTTGTGATATGCAGTGCCTTCTGGATACGGCGGATCTGCTTTTGGAGATTCTTCCGCAGCAACGCATCAATAGCAGACAACGGCTCATCCAGCAACAATACTTTCGGTTCGGTCACGATGGCGCGTGCCAAGGCAACCCGTTGCTTTTGCCCGCCGGACAATTGCGCCGGATAATGGTTCTCTTTCCCCGATAGGTCAACGAGTTCGATGATGCGGGCGACTTTTTCCATGATCACACTCTGGTTCATTTTCTGCATCTTCAAACCAAATGCGATGTTCTCCGCTACATTCATGTTGGGGAACAACGAGTATTGTTGAAAAACCATCCCGATATTCCGTTTTCCCGGCGGCAAATCCGTCACATCCTGGCCGTTGATGTGAATGCTTCCCCCATCAATACTTTCAAAACCCGCCAACGAACGCAGTAAGGTTGATTTCCCGCAACCGGATGGCCCCAGCAAAGTGACCAAATCGCCTTCATTTATTTGCAGATTGAGATTTTTCAAAACCAAATTTTCACCGTCATATGATTTTCGAATGTTTCTGAATTCTATATATGCCATTGTTTCTCCCCTGTACTTTACGAAAAATGTGAATCCTTTGTGTTTTTGCTCTTTTTGTCTCTTTCGATCCCAGATAACCCGCCAAGTTCGTCAAAATCAGCATGATGCAGAAGATGACCACGGAAATTGCGCTGGCCGCATGTCCCGAAACGCCTCTGGTTTTATCAAGGAAAATACTGGTTGTTTCATAATAGCTGCCCGCAATGATATTCACCAAGACGAAATCGCTGAACAGAATGCCTATCGAGAGCAGGATTGTAGCAACCAATCCCTTTAGAACACTAGGTACGATGATTCGGAAATAGGCGTACAGTTTACTGGCGCCCAATGTTTCCGCAGCCTCCAGAATCGGCATGACTTCCAGCGTGGTCAAAGCATTTTTGATGCCTTGGTACATATAAGGCAAGATGACGATTCCGTAGGCACAGCTCAATAAAAAAATGCGGTTCGACAAAAAGGTGCTGGAAGATGCGTACAGCGAAATGATTGAGACTGCAAGTATGACCCCTTGAATGCCGTAGGGGATTTTTGACAACAGGTCCAAATATTTATCGCCTTTCGGATAATGGATCTGCACGACATACATCGCCAACAAAAGGAGCATCAACAGAACAAGCGTCGGTATGATCGCAATCAGTAAAGACCTGCCTATCGCGCCTGCCATCCCGCCTGAACCCGCAAAAATACCGCTGTAGAATTCAAACGTGAACCCTTCTGGGATGATGTTGCTCAAGTCCCTGAACAAAGAATTCAGCAGCGTCACAAACAGAGGCAGCAGCAAAATCACGGAAAGGATAACGATGATGAATGAAGAAAAGGCATTACTTCGTTTCTTCATTTTTTACACACCCTTTCTGAATTTCTTTAATAGGCTGTTACTTAAGACTGTCATCGTGCTCATCAATACGAGCATCACAATCGACAAGGCGCTTCCCAATTCCACCTGTTGGACAACATCACCCGTGAACATGGATGAAATCCGGATCGGCAATAAGGCATAATTGTTCCCGAGCAGGGCATACGGTGTCGCATAGGCTGCAAGCGCATTTGAAAAGAGAACGGAAAAGGTTCCGAAAATGCTTGGCAGCACCAACGGGAGACCAATTTTTGACCAGAATTGCCAAGCCGTTGCATTCATCAGGCTTGCCGCTTCCTTGTACTCTGTCTTGATGCCATCAAATGAAGGATAGAGTAATAAGGTAGCCAATGGAATCTGGAAGTAGATGAAGGTGATGAGTATCCCCGATGTAGTATACAAATCGTAGCTGTTCAATCCAGCCAGGTTCCATCTTTCCCCCAATGTTGTCAGGATCCCTGAATTCCCCAGCAACAGAATGAAGGCAAAAGCCAACACGATGCCTTGGAAGTTTGAGGTCATATTCAATGTCGTGATGTAGAACTTTTTCATTTTATCGCCCGCAGTGTGGATGGCATAGGCGCCCAGGAGCGCAATCGCAATCCCGATGAATGCGGACAGCACGGAAACGAACGTAAGCGCCAAATAACCAGGTATATACTGCAACACGAATAACCCTGCTACAATATGGATATCATATCGTAGTAGGGTTATTTGCAGTTTGCTTGAATTTCTGGACTCCAGGGCAAATAATCCTCAAGAAGATCAGATTCCTCTTTGAACGGTGTGTTCGGAAGTTCCTTGAACAAATAAGTCAGGTATTTGAATACATTCAGATTATTTGCTTTGGCAGTCTCAATGATGCTGTAGGCAATGCTGCTTGATTCAGCGCCCTTAGGGCTGGCATAAAAGTTCCATGCTTTACGGCCGACCACGAATGGTCTTATGCTTCGTTCCGCCAAATTGTTTGAAATTTGGCATTCACCGTCCAAAAGG
>NZ_FONM01000033.1 GCF_900112935.1 Trichococcus pasteurii | reverse complement strand
TTTTTTTAATAATTGTTATTTTGATCTAAAAATCAAATATGTTTACTCCAGCTTTTAACTTAGTTTTTAAGGAATAAATAGGGCTAATGTAGAATAATTAAGAAATTACAATAGAAAACCTATCAGACAAAGAATTTTTTTAATAATTAAAATTTTACTTGAAACTTCAAATAGGGCTGGTTTAGCTTTTAACCTATTTTTGTGGGTGAAAATAGACACGTGTTGAATAAGTCAGAGCTGGTAACAATAAATCGATTAGACATATAAATTTTTAAAAATTTCAGATTATTCAGAAATATTGGAAAGTTTAATTGATTTGGATTGCTGAAACTGCAAGAGGGCACTATGATGTGTCCGAGGAGTGGATTTAATATGTTAACAGCTATCTTAGTAGGTTTTATTATTTTTGTATTAACGATTGTGCTGCTATTAAAACTATGCGGTTTCCTATTTTTTTCCGATATGGGTCGCTGGATCAGAATTACAGTACGCTGGGCAATCATAATTGCTTCATTTTTCCAATTTGGATTCGCTGCCGGTATCTTAGCCTTTTTATTATGTAATAAATATGCAGTCGTGGCTCTCATTGCCTTTATTTATGGCTTTAAACAAGGCTAACTACGTTTGGAATCCAAATGTTTCAGGTATAAATAATAAATTTCATCAAACCTTGACGATGGTTTCTCAGTTAAGTCAGACTTGTCTATTATTTCAGCGTCTTCAGGATCCGTATCTAGCACAAAATCAGTACTTAATTCTAGTAATTTAAATTCAAAGATATCCCTGTCTTTCAAGTTCCAGTCGGGTAATGTATTCAGGTTCATTATTGTGGAGAAAAGAGCCATATTACTTTCAGGTTCTTTCAAGGTCGTGGTTAACATTTGAATGTATTCGTTGAAATTCATGGTTTATTCCTTCTTTCCTGGGGTAAGCCGATATTCGGCAGTATTTTTCCAGCAATACAGTTTGGACTATCGATTTAGCCAATGAATTCAATACTGAATTACGATTTTATGTTTATCGGGTTAAAAAGTGGATTGAGAACTAGTGACAATCTTGTTTTAGTCAATGAAGTTAATTCTAACTTGGGATTCCTTGTGAAGATCATGTCGAAAGTGGTTGTTTTCTCTTCTAGTTTAGTACTGATGACGAAAAAGTCAGTAAACTTAATACCAGAAGCCTATTATAGATCGAGTGATCGCAGCGACATAAAAATTATAATAACTCTTTAGAATAAAAAGAGAAGCCCCTAAAGTAACTGTTAACCTGGATTACTTTAATGGACTTCTTTTTGTGTTAATTATTTGCAATATCAGTTAGATATATTACTTTTACGGTTTAAATTACTTACAAATGTTAAAGTATCACGTTTTCTTGTAGATCTTGATGTTTTAGACCCCAAATTTAAAATATATAGAATCTCTTTGTTGCAATTTTCGAAGTTAATGCTACGAGCTCCTGATGATAATATAGTCGTAAAACTATGATGGTGTTTCATAGTTTCTTTATTTATGGCCGTAATCTCTTCGTTTGAAAATACTTGAATATCTCTTCGTTTTTCAAATACGCTAAGGTAATCATTGAAGCGATTGATAAGCATTATATCATTTTCATCCGTAAGTAGATTATCGCCATGCTTAAACAAATCATATTGCTTGGCTTCTATTTGGAAGGGCACGAATTCCTCAGTTTCTTTAAAGTTAAAGTAATTTGAAACTGTTGTGCCAGTATTTAGGTAGTCTTTACGATTGTCCTTCGGAATCGTTTTAATATACTCTTCATAAGGTTCTTCAATATCTGAAATGAATAAGGTTTCAACCGATCTTTTCATAAAGTATAAATCTTGGGCGTTGCTATCTGTTACTTCGCCTTCAGAAATGGTTAAATATCCTTCTATCAACCCCATTAAGTTCACTAGCTCAGATAGTCTTTCTTGTGTTACTTTTAGTTCCTTCATGTTAATCTCCGTTCGTTTAAATTTATGTTCAAAAAATGTTTGTATATATTATCCAACTTAGGCTGCATACTTCAAAAGCAGTGTTATATTCCTGTTTACTCCTTTAAATTTGACTCTTCACCAAGTGTCCGTATAAACAGGTCAAAGATAGCGTCACCTAATATATCTGCAGGGGTTGCGGTTACGTCATAGCAGGTCAGATAAAAGCTTTGCAGCCACTCAATCATTCCTTCAGTTCCTTTATCAACTTTAATAAATGTGCCAAATACATTGTCATTCCATTCCATTTTTATCACCATGCCTTTCTACTAATAAATACGTAGATAAGGTTCATAAGTGTTACCCTTGCACAAATTATTATCATTGTCGGTTATTCGCGCGTTTTGTTGGATCTTCTGATCGAATTCGGCAGCATATCATCAATTTCTTGTTCAGAGAAGGTCTGTTCTTCTTCGGTTTTCAAAGCTTTTTGTGCTGCCTTGTAACTTTTGGAGTCTGTTGGGGGTGAAGTGCTGTATACTTCTGCCGTCCTTTCTTGCAACTCATCTCGTTTTTCCATAATTTCTTTAACCGTCAAACTTTCGAAATCTGTCAAGAGTGAAACGTACTCTTCTCTTATTTTCCATAAGGCATCAGCCGCTACTTTATGATCTTGGGAGATCTCACCCAAGTTAAAACTTTTAGCATATGAATTGAGTATTAACAATCCCAAGGAAATTATGGCACCAAGGATACTAGCTATCTTGCTCTCAGAAAAAATGTTAACAACAAATCCTGTAGTGGCAAACGCGGATAGTATTATTTGCGAAATTTTTATAATGTTATTTAAGCTATGTAGCCAATCTATCTTTTTATAGTGGCAGGTCCCGGTATATACAATTCGCCCAAATGCCTCTCTAAGCTGAGATTCTAACCTATATTCATGTGTTTCAGTAGAACTTTGATCCATAAATTTCCCTCCATTTACTTTTGGCTAAAGCAGGCATGTTCTTATTTTCGTAATCGATAGCTAGTAAAGCATTATTATATGCGACAGCAGCTTTTGCTTGAAAGTTCTCGGAATTGTAGATAAGGGTACCACTTCCAGGGGCTGACCAATACAGGTTCGCTTTATCAATATTTTTAAGGTATAAAAAGAAATCCCTGCTCATGTAATCATAATATGTATATGACTTATCTCTATGCGGCCACGTGCTAATGAAATTATATGCGAGTGTATCAATCAAAATTCCACTAATAGGCACGTCACATTTTCCTTTCCACGATCGCATCATTCTACAAAGACGCTTTAAATTCCCATTTGTTACGCTATTCTTTTCATTTATCGCGGAAGTTTCTTTCTTCGGATCGGTTACTTTCCAACTCCCGCCATTGTTGGAGTCTGGATAAGTGAAACGATCACTTGTATTAAGGAACGCAGGAACAATTTCAAAATTTATGCCATCTGTAAAGTTAATACCTATTACTTGGCCATCTCCTTTTATATGGGAAGAGCTATATGTTTTTTGCAAAACAGTTTTGACATCTTGCAACAATGCAGATTGTCCATTCGAAGCATAAGCATTAAATTTGTGGTATATCTCATTAGGTAAATGTACCAGTATATCTATGTCACTTGTCCATATCTCTGTGTCTCTTCCATAAGATCCGACATACAAGCTGTATGCTGTTTCCGAACTGCTATTTCTATAATTTGTGTTGATTCTTTTAGTTATTTGACGATACCTACGTTGAATATTTGAAACCGTATTGCTGCTCATATCTAAATTTGAACAAAAGCTTGAAAAATTGCTATATACCGACAAACTAACTCCTCCTAAGATATGCATGGATTCTTACTTCTAACGCAGCGACCAAAAAAGTTTAAATTTAAAAAGATTTTTAGGTTAACGTGCATATATTACTAATGAGACTGGTCCGCCCCCCAAAAAAAATAAGTTGGACCAGTCTTTTTAGTTATGCAATTTATGCTATATTCCCCTATCGTCCTACATCACTGCCGCCTCTTTTATTTCTTTCATCACGCTTCTATTCATTTTATCTATATCTCCTATTACTTAAAATATTTTATTTATAATTTAATAATAGTATGTTGAAACAAGGATTACAAATCCATAACGACTCAGGTTCAAAAAGTTAAAATTACTAAAACAAAAGAGAGTATCCGGGCAATTGGATACTCTCTTTTTATTGGTTACTGTTATTGGTTAAATCTAATTCTGATTGCTTCAATGCACAGTTCGAAGTTGTATTCATCAAGTCCTGCAAAAGTATCTAAGACATCGGCAGGGTAGTAACCATTGAACAGATTGTATGCTAACTTTACTAGTTTGAGTGAACTACTGCTTAAGTCGACTTCCCCATTTTCTAGGCTGTCGGGTTTAATCGAATGTGCTTTAAAGTCATATAGTGCATGTACTTTTTGGAACAAATCGTCATTCGAAAATAGTTTAAACATGGCTAACCGTTCTACATCCGTTGCTGCAGTCTTGTCCCTCTTGATTAATTCATTGAAATTATCACTGTGCATACCTATCCCTCGCCTTATCCATTGATTTCTCTTACAACTTATCAACCTATCTATCAATTATTATGCCACACCATACCTCTTTACTAACATATCAAATCAATCCCAAACATTCTATATTCTCTTTAACTCTGCTTATATCCTAAATATTTGTCACTAATCCTTATCTTATCACTCTAATTATAATTATAAACTATCTAGGAAAGAAACCACTAGTCTATCTTATATTTACTAATCTCTACTAAGTATTATCAAATTATTGAGTTAATTTTAAGACATAGAATAACAAAGAAATACTCTACTTGTTGTAAGATTGTTCCACCATATCTTAAATCTATAAAAAACGTATACTGTCCCTTGATTTTTAGGAATAAGAGGACAAATGGCTTAGAATAAGCTCATCTAACATTCGTTCCCAGAAGCCTATATTTGATCTGTGTGCGATTTTTTTACACCAAGCATAATTATGAATGGACGTTCCAAAGATCAAATCTACCCCCTTTATTTTTGATCTGGTGACGTTCTGGAGAGGGTGTGTCTGTTGGTTTGAATATAGATTTGTAATTTAAAAAACAATGAAAAAAGTATCTTAAAATAGGGTTAACATCAATGTATTTGAAACAGAGTTAAAACGATTTGCTACCTTGCTGGTAAGATGATATGCTTTTTCATAAGGACATAGAAAGCATATACATCAATGGATAAAGCGTATTCAAATGTTATAAAAGCGTTATAAAAGCGTTATGTTTGTTTGCCGAAACGTTACTTGGATTTATTTTAGGAAAGGTGTGGAAGAATGTAAAAAACATAATGAAAAAACGCATAAAAATAAACAATATAAGGAGAGCGAACAAAATAGTAAAAGAAATACAAGTACATATTGATTGCCAGGCGTTTACTGAAAAGCCTAATGACGACGAAATGTCAGTAATAATGCAAGCTATACATAATCGAATTACCAAATCAGTCAGCAATGTTTCACCTTTAGAACTAGCCAATTTGGTTGGTAATTTGGGACAATCGGTAGTTTTAGCAACTATGCAGGGAAGCCGAGCAAATGGAAATATGATTCAGCAGCAAGCGCTGGCTCTTGACTTTGACAATTCAACTAATAAAAAGGCAAAACTTGAAGGTGCAAGCTATCAAACGTATGACAGTATAAAAGAAAATGAATTTACACAGAAATATGCAGCTTTCATGTATAAAACGCTGAGTCATACTGAGGACTGGGAAAGATTCAGGGTAATTTTTATCTTGGAAACGCCTTTGTATTCAGCAGAAGAAGTTAGAAATGCATATAAATATCTATTGGAAAAGTTTCCCCATGCCGATCAAAAGATCAAAGATTGTTCAAGGTTGTTCATGGGTGGGCGCGCTTCAGAAGAAATCAATTACAACAACGAATTGCCAATTAATCTTTTTCAAAGTTCTGGAATCACTAACAAACATGATTCAACTTTAAACAATCAGGATTACTTACAAAGTGTGGGCACACATCTCCCTACATATAAGCTTATCAAGCAAGGCCGCTTTAAAGAAGTTTCAGAGCGCTGGAAGAAGTATGGTGATATGAATTTTCCAGATACAGCTGCAGCAATAAAATATTTTAGAACACTCCCGATGGCTGAATTGCTACAAACACCTCCAAATCCCTTCAGAAACTTATTTGAAAGAGATTTTAAGCCATCCTGTTCCATTTGGAACCCGAAAGATACCAATACCTGGTTGTATACGCAGCAAAACGCTACAGGCAAAAATGGCAATAATCGTAGCTATGATATTATTCGAGTTATGCAGAAATTACTGCGTCAACCTTACAAAAAATATCATAAGGATCTCCCATATGATATGGCAGTTCAGTTCCTAATAGAACATACCGGAATTAAAATTGACGTTTCTGAAGAAATAGAAATAATCAGAAATCAAGCAGATCTTTTTAACGAAGTTTTATTATCAGATACGCTAATGCATACTGATCCTGATTTATATCAAATTTTCAGTAAGTACAAGTATTCAGTATACATAGTTGCAATCATTGACATCTTTAAAATGAATTTGAACTACGATGGTGAAAATATTCGATGTTTGACCTATATGAGCTTAGAAAATTTGGCTATACGGTTACAGTGTTCCAAACATAAGGTATCGAAGTTGTTGAATCTGATGGCTTTTACAGGGATTATAGCGAAATTAGATGAGGATAAGATTCCTGAAGAATTGTTGGTGAAAATAAAAAAAAGCCAAACCCATGAGTATCGGGATGACAATTGGTTAGAACGGAAAGTACCTAGAAAATATCATAATAATATTTATGAACTAACAAATGGGATGGAAGATGTGTTGCTAATTAAGGGAAAATGCGCGGAGCTCATAAGTAAAGGTTTCACTCAAAAAGCATTCTCAAAAGAATGGGTTGAGCGATCATTTGGAAAAGCCGAAGCAGACAGGGTATTTCCCCAGGACAAAAATCGCGCTATATCAGAGGTATCAAAAGCAATCACTGAAGATATTCATAAAGTTGCCTTGGAACACATTCACACTAAAGGGTATGTAATAGTGAATGAATTAAAGGCTGAAATACAGCAATTATGGGGTTCAAAGGGGTTTGTGGAATACAAATACCACCAAGCAATTGGTGAAATGCTGGAAGCGTATGACATAAAAAAAGTAAGACTCACCAGGGAATTGAAAAATCAGTTGGGCATAACTGATCTCTCTTCCAAAGCAAATCCTACTATCTTAATGAAGAACATTTAATATTTAAAAACAGTATATCATAAATGAAATGAATTTATAAGATTAAAGGGACACGTTATAGCTGGCGTGTTCCTTTTTCCTTTTGTAGTCAATCTTTATTGTATTTCAGCCTCAGATAATCTAATAATCCTAGATCAGAAAGGAAATCCAAAAGTGGCTGTTCACCATACTCATTTTCGAAATCATTATGAATAATCATTTGCATAAAGGGATCGACGGGGTTGGTTGCCATTGTTTGAATAATTAACCCCTTTGCAGTCTGTTCCAGATCGGTAATTTCATTGTTTAAATCGAGTGAAATGTCAGATCCTTCGCTAATTTTATCTCTGTATTCAATAAAGAACAGAACATCTCTAATATTGTCGATTTTGGTTAAAATAGCCCGCAACTCTTGAAATAATCCGTCTTCGCTTTGAAGATATGCAGCGTTTATATCTTTAGTGTCTATTGGGTTCTCTTCTTCATATTTCACGAAGTAATCATAGCTTTCGCTGTCTAATTCGACGACTTTTCCGTTGGAAAGTGTAATTGTTAATAGGCCCAACGTATTTTCATCACGCAAATCGTCATATATATCAAGAACTTGGTCCACCATCTCGCTAGCATTGTCATCATTATCGTATTCAAATTGAAGGCGTGGTTGGTGGGTTTCCATAGTTTGTTCAAATTCAGCAATAAACAAGGCATCGTATAAGATATTCGTAAATTTCATGTGTCTCCTCACTTCTTTCAAAAAGTTAATGGTTATCGGGTTTTATAAGAATTAAGAGTATCGATTTGAGCGTTAATCCTTTTTACGGCCTGTTCAAAAAAATCTCGATCTCTTTCAATACAAATATACCGTCGATTAGTTGAAATAGCAGCGCTGGCTAAAGAGCAGCTTCCTGCAGTGTTGTCCAGAATCAATTCCCCTGTATTTGAATAAGTTTGGATCAGATATTTCAGCAAATCTACAGGTTTTTGTGTTGGGTGAAACCCATTAGGGTCTCTTCCGAAACGAACGTAGGTCTTCGGGTACATCAGTTTGTTCTTAGTTTTCGGAATATCCAAATCTGATCGATGTTTCCATTGCATTTGCGGATTAAATGTTGGTTTAACAAAACTTTTTTTATCAACTGGGGCAAATGTTTCAAACTCTTCTTTTAAGTTAAGTATATCCTTTAAATGGTTATATTGGGTTCGTCCAGGCCGTTTAAACTTTTTGAAATCCTTATGAAAGCAAGCTTGTAATGTTTTTTTGGGGATTTCACATGTGGCGTAAAGTTCACGTTTAGAAAGTGTTGAATTTTTAAATCCGGCTTTCAGTACATCGTACATTCGTTTTCTTTGAGATGAATTAAAATCAGACTCTGTGGAATAAAAAACATAAATGGACTCATGGGCTCTTAAGGGTTGTATGTTAACTACCTGTTGATTGGAAATGTTTGTTTTGGTCCAAATTATATCGTATTTATAAGGAATTGTTGATGTTTTGATGAGGTCCGCCCCAAAGGGTTCCATACCAAAAAGAACAATGTTACCGCCCGGCCTAAGCACTCTGAGATACTCGTTCCATAAGTGTTCATAATTCAATGTGCGGTCCCAGTAGGTTCGTTCCTTGCTTGTATTTAACACTCCGTAAGGTAAATCGCATAAAATTAAATCAACAGAATGATCAGCAACTTTTCTTCTCATGCATTCTATCGAATCACCATTTATTAAGTAATTTTTTGTAGTATCAAGTTTCTCCGGAATTTTGACGCGCTCCTTTTCAATAACAAAAGGCTTATTCAAATTCTTAGGAGATTCGTCTAAATTCTTACTTAAAAGATAGCGGGTATCATTAATATTTGGGTCTAAAAGGGGATTATTTTTCATAGATTCTCAGTACCTATCCTTGTATTTGTTTTGAGTATAGCATGCATGTTTCTAAAAAATGTAATAATGTTTAAAAATTTGTTAACGGAATTAAAGTGTTTTCACAAAAAAAAGCAACATTACGCATAATTTATGCTATAAAAGTCAATATTACGCATATGGAATTTTCAACTCTTGTCAAAATCAGTCTATTTTCAAAAAAAAACAACATTACGTAAAATTAACGGTATAAAAGTCAATATTACGCATATGTTATTTTCAGTATATTTTTTATGAATAAAAAACGTTGTAAAGGTCTTTTCGTTCACCATATTCGTTACCAAAGACGCTTGGTTGTATAACTTTAACCTTAGTAATCTTCAGCGAGTCCTTAACTGTGCTTTTTGTAGATAAAAATTGTAGCAGCTAAAGCACCAGCACTCGCTAGCCATGTTAATACTTTTTTTTGATCAGAATTTTGTTTTGCTTGTTGTTCTTTTTGCTTTTCTTGGAGAGCTATACGTTTTTGTTTTTGTTTTTCTTGAAGAGCAATGCGTTCTTCTTCTTCACGCTGTGTCCTTTGTCCAAGGGTTTCGCGATAAGCAACATCTTCAGTAGGTTCGAAGAATACATAATCATCTTGGATATCATCAATAAACAGCACCTCATCAATGAATGTGTTCTTTTCATAAGTAGTACTTATGCCATCTTTCCAAGTCCAGACAATGACTTTCCAACCTTTATTATGCGCTCTTTCCACTAACGGAGACATATCGGAATCGCCACTCATTAATACTAGGCGGCCAGGCTCGTTGTAATTATTAATTGCATCAACTCCCTGCGCTACAAGTTCAGTATCGACAGCTTTTTCCCCATTGGGTGTTCGTTCAAAGGTTTTTACTGTAAACCCTTTATTTATCATAAACGACCAGAAATTATCATTAGGAGGAGGAGTTGACCCGACAAGTATCTTTTCGACCAGTTTTTCATTATCACAAAATGTTTTTGTGAACTTGATATAGTCAAATCTCACAGGTAATCGGGAAAAACGTGAGCTTGATGTAGAAAATCGGTTCAATCCAACAAATATATTTGAATTATCGATTAATAAGATATCGGCCATAGTCGGTTTCCTCAGTTCTGATTTTTATTTAATTATATCATGAATAGTTTTTACAAATGTATCGAAACAGGACAAGCAAGAATAAACGCGGATAAATTGGTTTTTGAAAAAAGGGAAACAATTATTAAGTTTGTTTCCATCGGATTGTTGCTGAAACAGTCTTTTCGGGTTATGATGGATTCAAATAAGGAAAAGGGAAACAAAATGAACGTTAAAACTTCCCTTTTGAGGAGCGATTAAGATGAGTGGAGCAAGGGTAATCAAAGACAAAAACACGATTAAGAATCTCCTGGACGTCTATCCAGTGAATTCCAAAAAGCGATTGTTGATAGAATATGCGCTCAGGAGTGGGTTGAGGGTATCTGATATCATTACTACCAGGGTGAAGGACGTATACAATCAGGACACGTACAAAGTTACGGAAAAAAAGACAGGTAAAACCAAGGAATTGGCCCTACATGACGCGTTAAAGCTATCGATTGTAAATTATGTTAACGAAAATGAGCTTACTTCCGATGATTTTCTCTTCTATAGTAATATGAACAAGCAATCGCATATCCAACGGGTCCAGGCTCACAAGATTGTTGCGAAAGCCGGGGATATGATAGGTTTGAAGCTATCCTGCCATGATCTGCGTCGATCTTTTGGATATGCCGCGTATTCCCAGGCGGTTCCAGTTGAACTTTTGCAGATCATATTTCAACATTCGTCGCAAGCAGTCACACTGCGGTACATTGGGGTCACCCAAGAGAATATAAACAACGTGTACAAGAAAATCGATTTAGGCTTTTAATTCAATAAAAAAACAAGCAGCAGGAACTCTTCAATTACGAAGAACAACTGCTGCTTGTTTATTAGTGTCTCAACAATGGATGGCAAACTATCCACTATTTTATTTATTAGGTATTGTGGATTTTTTT
>NZ_FONM01000034.1 GCF_900112935.1 Trichococcus pasteurii | reverse complement strand
CCTTTTGGACGGTGAATGCCAAATTTCAAACAATTTGGCGGAACGAAGCATAAGACCATTCGTGGTCGGCCGTAAAGCATGGAACTTTTATGCCAGCCCTAAGGGCGCTGAATCAAGCAGCATTGCCTACAGCATCATTGAGACTGCCAAAGCAAATAATCTGAATGTATTCAAATACCTGACTTATTTGTTCAAGGAACTTCCGAACACACCGTTCAAAGAGGAATCTGATCTTCTTGAGGATTATTTGCCCTGGAGTCCAGAAATTCAAGCAAACTGCAAATAACCCTACTACGATATGATATCCATATTGTAGCAGGGTTATTCGTGTTGCAGTATATACCTGGTTATTTGGCGCTTACGTAGCTGTCCCTTTCCTCCTGTGAACAACGGCTTCGCCGGAGTTCGGGCATTTCTACGGAATCTGAGTTCCGGGGAGGATGGGCTCGCCGGAGGTGTGTTGTTGGGGAACTCAGTTTCCTCCGGCGGCCAGCCGTGGGCCGGAGGTAAGTAATGATTGGGATCCTGTCCTCCGGCGAGCACCCGCCAGGTCGGAGGAGACCACCTCCAGTAATACGAAGAAGCTCCCCGGCGCATTTCGCCGGGGAGCTTCTTCTATATTAAAACGCAACCGACTTATCGATAAACCGTCTGCTCACAATTGTTGAAACACCCAGCATCGCGCTGGTCAGCGCGAGGGTCAGTCCTGTTATCTGCAGCGAATTGAGGGTTGCCACGTTGGCCATAAACTCGGAGCCCGCTATCCCATCGAGCACACCCGTCTTTTCGATCAGGATGATGCCCATTGCCAGTGCCCCCATGATTGCGAAGATGAACACTCTGGCTTTTTCGGTTCCGTAGCGCAAGTACAGCGGCGTGATGATGGAACCGTAGAAACACCCGAAAAAGAAACTATAGAGTGCGCTGTACAGCAAGTCTTGCCCGCTCGTCTGCAGTTCAAGGTCGAATTGCATCATCAGGAAAATCAAAACGAACGACAGCCCCACCGCAACCAGCGAAGACACCAAGACCAACAGCAGTTTTTGGATCACGTAATCCTTTTTGCGCGTCGGCAAGGTGAACAGATAGAGAAAACCGTGATTTTCCTGGTCATAGAAGATCGTCGAGGCCGAGGTCGTGACGAAGAAGAACGCCATCATAATAAATATCACCGGAACGGATTTGATCGTGTAGGCGTTGAACGCGGCGATCAGTACGAACATCAGGAACGTTTTCAGCTGCTTCTGCAACAGCAGCAAATCTTTTACCCAGAGGCCTTTCATAGTCGGTCACCATCCATTATCATCAGCATTATTTGGTCGATCGTCGGTTTTTCCACAACCAACTTGGGGTAATTCTCCAGGTAGAACAGCCGCTGGTCCGTCAGCAAGTCGTAGCCGTAGTTGGTCCGCTTCCGATACAAAAGGAAGTTGCGGTCGAGTTGCCCCATGGCTTCTTCATCCACCTTCAGAACGCCGTAAGCATCGAGCAGGCGATCGGTCTCCTCGTGCAGGAGGACTTTGCCGGCCTTCAGGTAGTAGATGTCGTCGCAGAGTTTCTCCAGATCGCTCGAGATGTGCGAGCTGATCAGGATGCTGCATTGCGGGTGGTCGACGAGGTAGTCCTGCAGTATATCCAAAATTTCATAGCGCGCGCTGACGTCGAGTCCGCTCGTGGGTTCGTCCAAAATCAGCAGCTGCGCCTCATGCGACAGCGCCGTCAGCGTCTTCAGCTTGGCCTTCATGCCGGTCGAGAATTCCTTGAGTTTTTGATCTTTGGGCAGGTGGAAATCAGCACATTTGCGCTGGAAATAGCTTTCGTCGAATTTTCGGTAAAAACTTTTCAACAGCCGATTGATGTCCTTTATGGTATAGATATCGTTAAAAAAGGATTCCGCCAACACGGTGCCGATGCTTTCGCGGTCCGCCAGCGACAACGCTGCGATGTCCTGCCCGTTGATTTTGGCGCTGCCCGATGCGATTGGTACCAAGCCCAACAGCGCTTTGAAAAGGGTCGTTTTGCCCGCGCCGTTCTCCCCGACAATCCCGGTGATCATGCCCTCGTTCACCTGCAACGAACAATCCAGCTCGAAACTCGGATACCTAACGACGGCGTTTTCCATTTCAATCATGCTTCTTCCTCCTCCAGAATCATCGCTACCAGTTCCGCCAACTCCGCTTTGGAGATGCCGGCCTGCCGCGCTTTCTTGATTACTTGCTCCAACTCTTCCTGCGTGCTGTACAGCAGATTTTCCCTTTTCGCGTGCTTGTTCACCGACAGCACAAAACTGCCTTTGCCGTGGATCGTCGTAATGAAACCCTCTTGCTCGAGCAAATCGTAGGCCTTTTTGACGGTAAGTGCGCTGGCCCTGATCTCCTTCGCCAGCACCCGCACAGAAGGCAGAGGCTCGTTCTCCTTCAAACTCTCTTCCAAAATCAACGACTTGATCTGATTCACCAGTTGCTCATAGATCGGTACCATCGAATTGTGTTGAATTATGATTTTCATTCTAAAACGACTCCCCCTCCCTTTCGATAAACAGTATATAACAGTAGTTAACAGATGTAAAGTCGGAAACGAAAGAAAGCCCGCCTCGATTTGAGACGGACTTGGTATCTTGGTTAGCGGCTGCGTAACGCCGTGCCAGTTCCGGTGAGGGGGTTGTCTGCCGGAGGAGAAGATCCAAAAAGATTATTACCTCCGATCACAACGGCTTCGCCGGAGTTCGGCTGCCGAGAATTCGATGTCCTCCGGTGAACATTCGCTCGCCGGAGGAAAGCGTCCAAAAAGATCATTGCCTCATGCCTTAGTTATGAAAAGTAAACACCAGCATTTCATAAATACTCAGACACTCGTCAGTGATAAATTTGGTTTGAGCATCCTATCTAGAATTCAAGAACCAAAATTCGGACAATTCTCCAGACAATAATCCAATAGCTCATCAAGGTTACTCTTTTTTGTTGTCTTCAATGCTGCACTTAACGCGATTATAGTATCTTTATCTTGTTTTCCTCTTTCAACTGGAAAGATTTTACTGTATTTACTTTTCTCACTACTTTTTTTTGCGTAAGTATATCCGATACTATTTAATGCTTCTTCAAGATTTTTATCATTCAGAATAGGATGGATATAAGGATATAACCAGTGATCCTTAAACATTGATTTATTCACAAACTTATTCACAGTTTCCGGTGGAGCTGAATCCACATCAAGAATAATAAATATTTTAACATTCAATATATCGTCATTCTCGCGTTTTATTTTAGTATACTCGCCTAAGAAATTTTTCTTTTTTTGAAATATTTGATTTTCCAGGACACCCATAATCGATGATATTTCAATAGAATGCTGCCCTTTATCCTTCGCGTAAATTTCAATAGGGACCCTAAGTTTAGATTTTATGTGCCTTACTATATCATACTCACTCTTACCATGGACTATCACTATAGCTCTTGTATACCCATCGTTATATCCTCGCATGCCTATACCTCACTTGGATTCAATGATTCAAAGATATCATGAAAATCGATATCTAACGGGTCTGGAATAGCATTGAATAGTCCATCCAAGTACATTTTTTGCATGTTATTGTTACTAAACACTTTTTTCTCATAATCATTCCCTGATAGTATAATTTTATTCCCCATACTGTCTTGATTGATGAAATATGCGGATGAAGCGGGTAAATCTCTTAACAGAATTGTGTCGTGTGTTGTAAATATTAATTGTCCTGAAATATTCTCACGAATATTTTTTATGATAGAAGTCATCAATACATCATGAATTCCTGCGTCGATTTCATCAACAATGACAATATTGCCTTTTACAACCCAGAAGAATGCTTGCAGTAATTCTAATAAGTTTTTCGTTCCATTGGACTCGAGATAGAAAGGTATTTCAGTCAACTCCCCACCGATATTTTTATGAATGAAGAGTTGATAATCTAGACTGTCTTTCCTCTCTTTAGTGTGGTAGCTTACATCCTTTATGTCGGAATATAAAGCTGAAAAATAACTATATATCACTTCTTCGTAATTTAGTAATTGACCAATTTGGTCTTGCTTGATAGTGCCACTGTCAAGATTCATAAGCATAAAATCTTTTTTACTGAAAGGTCCTTTAATTTCATCAGTCCAGATCATGACCTTATCAATTTCATTCAATATATCAATAAAGTGATGTGACACATTTTTATTCACATACTCTTCATTTATATTTTCCTGATACTGCTTAAAAATAGAGAGAAATGTATGTTTACCCCACAGTTTATTAATAAGTTCTTTTAATTCAGTATGTTGCGAATTCAGCTTAAATGTAATATTACTTAAGTTACTTTTTACATTCTTCTCTTCTCTAGTTATATTGAAAAGAGTACCTCTACGGTGATTCAATAAATAATAAAGCGATTCAGATATCAAATTACATTTATTATCATATTCTAATGAGTAAGTTCCAGAAATTCCATTTAAGATAAAATTATAAACCAATTTTGTATTGTCGTTCGCATTAATTCTAGGACTATTCTTTAAAACAGCTTTTATATCTCGATAATTAATTGCAACCATCATATCTTTGATATTATTCAATAATTCTTTATTAACATTTTCCTTTTCATCGCTTCCTAAGGATGTTTGAAATTCAGTATATTGATCTGCGAACATTGTGGTCAGCGTAGAAAATTTTAAAATTTTAAATGAATCTACTATATTTGTTTTGCCACTACCATTTTCACCATAAATCGAAACTAAATTTTTAGGCCTATTATTATTTTTTTGCGCGAAATCAAAAGTTACATCTGTAAAAGATTTAAAATTAACTAACCTTATACTTTCGAACATCTTAATCGCCTCCAGTTGTACAAATTGTATACCAAAAGGGATATAATTTCAAGTTTTGTACTCATTTTGTATTACATACCAAATTTCTACTATTTGTGAGCAGTTAAAACTCATCGAAATTAATTGCTGGATTCTATGAATCTATACGCATCACAAAAGTTGACATCTGTGTAATGAAATTTATCTATTTTTTATATTTGATACTGTCAGTATATGTTCCTAAACTAATAAACCCTACTTCCTTAATTGGAGGTAGGGTTTATTTCTTACTCTTTCATATAAAAAAATCACTAGTTATGCTGATTATACTTTTAACTTTTCTTTTAATGCTTCAGTTGCAATTTGAGAAACATTAATTTTTTCTGAGACTGCTAAATCATTTAGCCATTCCGGCAAAGTTATATTTTTTCTGACAGTTTTCGAACGATACTTCCTTCTAAACGCATCAATATCAACACCTACCAAAGCTACATCTGAGTTTGGATATATTGTTGCGATTTCTTTGACAGTGCTAGGTATAGGATATTCCTTATTGTCTGCTAAAATTACTCCTAATACTTCCTCAGCCATTTCATATGCCTCTTGTAAATTTTCCCCTTGTGTGAAGGCTCCATCTACATCCGGAAACTCTACAAATATATATTCACCGTCCTGTGTAAAAGTTGCAGGATATACTAATTTCTTTGCCATTTCATTACCCCCTTCTGTTGTTTATTTTACTTCCCTTGAGTTATATATAAAGAATATGGCCCTGAGGCGGGGGGCTATTTGAGCCCCGCTTGCTTCAGTATGGCTTGTTCGGTTCCTTTGGATAAATCTTTGTTATGCATCGGTACGACCGTTTGTTTCTCAGTCTCTTCATTTCGCATTGTCAGATGTGATCCCTCATGTCTAACTTTACGAAAGCCGTTTTCCTTGAGGAACTTCACCATTTGTTTTGGCGTCATCGGCATATTCTTAACTCCTTTCTACAGCCAAATTATACACACTCGATGTGTATAAATCAAGTGGTTTGATGTTTTATTCTAAGAATACGCAGAACTGATAAAAAAACTCCATAAAAAAGTAAGCCCGAAATATAAAAAAACAGCGCACCTTGTGGTGCGCATCACGAATAGCCGTATACCATGCGATTTTTTCGCGAGTATCCGGCTATTTCTTTATTTGCTGCCACATGTCTCTTGGATATTTTTCGACCAAGGCATGTACTGCTCCAGCACGTCGTTACTTTGATGGATGTCCAGGTTCGGTAAATCCATGAGCAGCTTTTTGAGATATTCATAGAAATCAATCCCATTACTTTTGGCGGTCTCTGCCAGGCTCAAACAAATGGCGTTCGCCTTCGCTCCAGCTTCACTGAAAGAAAAAAGCCAATTTTTTCTCCCTAAAACATTGGGTCTTATGGCGTTCTCGGCAGCGTTGTTGTCGATTTCAATGCGCCCATCGTATAAGAATGCCTTTAATCCATCCGCTCGTTTCAATGTATATTCAGCTGCAGTCACTAAGGCACTTTTGCCAGTAAACCACGAGGTTTCAATCCATTTGAAAAATTCGTCTATGATCGGCTTCGAGTGTTTTTGGCGTTTTTTACGGCGTTTACTTGGAGATAGCTTCTTGAAAGACTTTTCCAGTCGATATAATTTATCGCAGTAATTCACGCCAATCCGTCCTTTTTTACTGTCTACTTTTAACCAGTAGCGGCGCACGTGTGCCCAACAATTCGCAAAAGTCACATCTTGAAGCTTGCCGTAGGCAGAGTAGCCATCACAAATGATCGTCCCCTTGTATCCTTGCGTGAAACGTTCAAGAACCGCACGCGAGCGTGACAAGGCGCTGTCGAACAAGACGATTGTTGGTCCTTGGATAGGTACACTGCGATAGACCCAGTTATAGGCATGCGTTTGTCCCTTTTTTCCGTCGGAACGCTTAATGATTTGGGCATACGTTTCGTCGACATGTAAAATGGATTTGGCCATTAGGCCTGCCTTCATTTGTTCATAAACGGGCAACAGCCAGTCAGTAGATGCCCGGATGACCCAATTGGAAAGATTTTTGTCATTGGTTTGCAGTCCATAGCGGTCCCATTCCTTTACCTGGCGGTAAAGGGGAAGGTATTGCACAAATTTATCATAGATAACTTTGGCGAGGACAGTAGGACCTGCGAGGCTGCGCTGGATTGCTGATTTTGGCGCTTTTCCGCGTTTGATTTTTGCTGACTGTAAGGTATCTCCTTTGCAGTTCTTGCACTCGTAGGCATGTTCAATATGCTGCACCCTCATCATCTTTGCAGGAATAAAGGCAGCTTCTTCACGGGCAAGCGTACTGCCGATTTCAGTCATCTGATGTTGGCAACAGTCGCAAATGGTGTTGTCCGGATGGTGGTGAATCGTCTCCGTCTCGACATCCCCACGAAGGGAGTCGTTTCTTTTCTTGTTGTGGAGTTTTCGTACAACAGTATAAGAAATCTCCTGTTGGCTTTGTTCTTCTGTATGCTCAGAATCTGAAAAAGACGAGGGATGCTCATCTTCAAATAAAGATCCTTGCCCGTCGGGCGTAATGTACTTGGATTTTTCCGTTTTGGATCCATATAAGAGCTTGGTTAACTGCTGTAGCTGTTGGTTTAAAAATTCGATCTGATCCAAGGCTTGATCCAGCTTTTGCGATAATGCTTTATTTTGTTCATTCGCATGGGCTAACTGATCTTCCAGCAATCGGATTAATTTCTCGGATTGATCTTCATTCTTAAAAGAACCATTTGTCACAACACTCACCACTTTCGTTCTGTTTCGTTCTTTCTATTATACGCAATTTCAGAAGTGAAAATAAAGAGTAAATTGACTATAAGTGTGATCTTAGAAGGATTTAGAAGGATCCTTTTAAAGAAGGCGGAATCGCCTTTGGTTGCTGAATGGATAGACCTTCCAATAACCAACGAAGTTCTTTCTGTGAAAGCAACCGCACTTCATTTTCGTCTTTGGGCCATTGCAGTTTCCCCGCATCCAACCGTTTGTAAAGCAAGGCGAATCCGTCTCCATCAAAATACAAGCATTTATAGCGGTCTTTGGATCTCCCAGAGAATAAGAAAATGGTGTCTTCATAAGGATCAAGTTCGTAAACGTCTTGAACAAGTGTAGCTAATCCATCGATGCCTTTCCTCATATCGGTCTTGCCGCAAACGATGTAGATATTTTTTACGCTGGTATAATCATATTTCATCGAGGCTCAATCCCCCTCATAATTACCTGCACGACGTGCGGATCTATGCCATCGAAGAACGATATTTCAACGGTGGGCGTTTTAATCGTACAAATTGGTTGTAAAGGTGGTAACGCAGAATGGGTGACAGGATGAAATTCTTGTTCGGGGTGTAATTGAACGAGGACAATAATGGGTTTTTGTTGTGGCATATGAAAAGCACCTCCTTAAATTGATACGATTATC
>NZ_FONM01000043.1 GCF_900112935.1 Trichococcus pasteurii | reverse complement strand
TGTGTTTTGCAAGACATTCCTACACAATATTGCAAAGAAAAAGTACACACCTTTGCGCCTGAAATTTTTCTCTGATTATTTTGGTCTTGATAGAGCGTTTTTGAGCCGGAAGCTCTCTCCGGTGAAGCTTAGAATGTGTGCGTGATGAATCAAGCGGTCCACCAATGCCGCCGTCAAACGTGTATCGATAAACACCTTATTCCATTGGCTGAACTCCAAATTACTGGTGATGATGATACTTTTCGTTTCATACCAATCACTGATCAGCTGGAAGAGTAACTCGGCACCTTCCTTAGTGAACGGCACATAGCCCATCTCATCTAGGATAACCAACTTCACCTTGTCAAAACGGTGCTTGAAGATCTCCAACGTGTTGTTCTTCCATTGGCGTTCCAATTCTCCCACCAATTCGGAGACTCGCCAGAAGCGCGTTTCAACACCAGCATGCGTGGCCATTTGGCCCAGAGCACAAGCTAAATGCGTCTTACCAGTTCCTGGAGTACCCACGAAAACGGCGTTTTCTTTTTGGCGGATAAAGGAGAGGCTGATTAAATCTTCCTTTGTGGTCGGATTTGGCAGCGTGATATGATCATGCCAGTCGTAGTTGTCTAAAGTCCGGCGTACAGGGAATTTGGCCTGTTTGAAGAGCCGAGCCGTCTTTAGTTCTTCCCGGCACTTCAATTCATTCTCCAACAGGAATAGCAACCAATCTTCTTTGGTTTCAAAGCCCTCCGTTCCAATGACTCTAGGAATATGAGAGAGCCGCAACTGCTTACAGATCTCTTCTAAACGATCGGTTTCCATCAACTCGCCGCCTCCCCATTAGATGACTTGAGAAATGCATCATAGTCATTCCAATCCACATCATAGGCATCCGTTTCTTTCGAAGAACCGATAAGGTCGTAGAAGTTCTGATCAATACCTAACATATCGTTGGTGACGAGAAAAACGAGAAGCTGATCTACACGCTTTGCCTGTTCTTTCCAATCGGGATGGCTGAGATAGAGCTTGATGCGTTCGGGTAGATATTTCCAGTAACGAGAGTAATGCATCGCACGCAATTTGCGCCGCCAATCGAGTAGTATTGCTTGCCAGTCAATCGCTCGTTTCTTCATCATGTAGGGCCGGGGGCCTTCAGCGATAATTTCACCATCCGTGCTAACCAGTTGATAGGAGTCAAAGCGAAGCAGCCCGTAGATGATGGAATGGTTCCGGGCGCGAGGAACATGGATTCGCTCGCCATCCAGCTTAATTTCGTTGTACTTATTGGCTTTTACTTCGATTTCCTTGAAGACTGGATATGCGACATCGGGCAATGCCAAAAGATCCGCTTTTTCCTCAAGCCAGAGTTCACTGATAAGTACATGTTTCTCATAATGAACGCGTTCCCTGTCTTTCGCTAATTGAACCGCCAATGCCTCATTAAAGCTTGCGAAGTCCTTCATGATTGGAGTGGCCGGAAAGAAGTTGTAGCGAACATAGCCGACTTTATTTTCTACGCTGCCTTTTTCATTTCCGCTTCTAGGGTTGCACACCTGTGTCTCAAACCCATAATGCGTAGCGAACTGCAGGAACCCATCCGTTAACACTGCTGGTTCCGTCTTCGACTTTACTTGCGTTACTGCCGTAGACATATTATCAATGCGAATTTTTCGTGGGACGCCGCCAACTTGTCGGAATAGCTCCTTCATTCCTTCAAGTAGACACTCTTGATTCTCCGCTGGTAATGCCACCGCAAATCCGCCGTTACTATAAGGAAAAGACATCACGAGTGCTTTGATATCCTTAAAGGCTCCTTCATGGCAGACCTCCATGGTGCCAAAATCCAGCTGCGCTTCCGCCGGAGGATGTTCCAAACGCTCAAAGCCTTGATCTTCATTGGCTTCAACGTAGTGAGTGGCTTTCCAGTCCCTAACGAAATCACAAACCGTGCGATACGAACCGGGGAACCCCTGGTTCTTCAATTCTTTAGTCATAAAGTCAACGGTCCTACGCTTCTTCTTCGGGAGCTTAGAATCTTCAGAAAGCCAGAGAGCCACGATGCCTCCCCAGTGTTCCACATACATCATGCCCGTTTTCTTTCGGACCTTCGGCTCAGGTAAAAGATCCTCATCTGCATACTTTTTTGCGGTGCGCCAGTTGATTTCCAATTCGTCAGCTATGTGTTGAATAGATTTATCGTGATTGTTTCGTAGATTTCTGATAGTATTAATATCGGTCATTGCGAGCATTCCCTTTCTTACCTCCAGTTACAGTGTCGGAACTATAACTTTAGAGGAATTTCAGGACGCCCGCAATGGCTTTTTATTTTACCCTAAGCTGCTTGCGGAGCTATGTACTTTTGCGCTGCAATTGTATGTACGTTTATCTTGCCACAAACA
>NZ_FONM01000035.1 GCF_900112935.1 Trichococcus pasteurii | reverse complement strand
AAAAAAAGTTATGTCTGATAAGAAAAATATTGAAAACACTGACAGATCCCAATAGCAAGCCACTTTAATCTATCTATGCAGAAATTATAAGGAAGAGGGCTACACTCAAAAAATCCAAAAGTCCAGTGGTGAACTAGGTGGTGATAATTTGGTGAACTAGGTGGTGAAGATTATGTTCATCCTGACCAGTTTTCGGTTGTATGAAGCAGAAAAGTATGGAATTAATAAAAAAATATATAGAGGACAAATAAGGCAGTGGGAATGAGAGAAATATAAAGTGGAACGAAGCCACAAATTTATTTTTTTAAACCGAGCAGTTCCTTCCTCAACTGAAAATTTTATAAGCAAAAGTCACATTAAAAGCATTAAGAAAAGATAACTAACAAACTATCCCCATAATCGCATACAAGCGAAAAAAACATAGGCAGGTAAGATCCGGATAATCGAGCCCTAAACTTATTCGTCCCCCGAAGAACATGGCACACAGGTCAAAATTCGGGCACTGATAGAAATTGTTTGATAGTTATAGGTTATCACTAGATCATTTTAGTTATAAGCAAAATAAGATTCTTCAAGATAAAAAGCTTGATTAGTCGATCTTGGAATGCTAGCAGAGGTGAGTGAGTGAGCAAATAAGCATAGTTGTACCCTAGACGAGCAATACAAATGAAAATGTATTACAATCTAGGGCACAACATGTATAGGCATCTTTTGAGAATGCTAGCGTCGGATCGTTCGTTCGCGTATGTCACATCTGTGTGCGTTGGTGTCTTTTCAAACACGCAGAAAACCCTCTTAAAATCCTCCCTAAGAGCATTGTTTTCGGCTACCGGGCTTTTCGACCCAGGATTACCACCCCTGCCGTTAAATCGGTCGCAGTCACCATTCAGGGAGAGTATGCACACAGAAATACCCTTATAATCCCCTAGCATTATTTATTGCGGCGGCCAATGCTTAACCTTTCCACTTGGTTTCTAAATTAATAGATCGCTGCTTGGCTCCAACGATTTTAAAAAAAGCCTTTGCCCTGTATACCTAAACTTGATATAATAATGGCATTACAAAAACATCTACCTTAGTGTTGTCTCACAGATTCCCGTCTGTGGGGCTTTTTTTGTATTCAATTAAATATTTCGTTTCAAATATACTATTTTTTTTTTTCGATGTAAACCAGATAAAATGTTGTTATATCAACGTTTCGTTAGTATTTTTGTTCTTTTTTACATTTTTACATTTTTACATTAACACATGTATACATGCATACATGTGTATTTTATCCTCCTATTTGTAAACGCATCCCTTTGTATGTTAATGTTCACGTCTAAAAAATGTATACATTAGTATTTAAGTATATTAGTATTAATGATTTTTAGTATTTGTACTCTTTAGTATTTGTGCGTCAAAAATATCATTTAAATTGTTTTAATACTTTTTTTTAAATTTTTACATTATAATGTATACATGTACACATCGAGGAGGATAATTAATGAAATCAAGGATAATTACATTTGGAAATGCAAAAGGCGGGACGGGCAAAACCTCAAATGCAACAATGATTGGTTATCAATTAGCACAACAAGGTCACAAGACGTTGCTTCTAGATCTCGACCCTCAAGGAAATGCCACTAACCTTTATTTAAAAACTAAGGAAGTTGAAACCGGTAAAGTGGCTATCTTTGAAAAAACGTTGATGGCAGCTATTAGAGATGAAGACCTACTTTCTACCATTGTTCCCATTAAAGATAACCTAGATTTGATACCCTCAGCAGCAGATTTTGCTCTTTATCCGCGCTTTATGGAAAAAATAAGTAATTACTCGGATAGAGTTTACTATCTTGCTGGTTTAGTAAAACCTTTAAGAGATAAATATGAATACATTATTGTTGATACTCCTCCCACTATTAGTCTAATAACAGACAGCGCGCTAGTTATGTCTGATTATTGCGTAATTGTCTTACAGACCCATGAACGTTCACTACAGGGTGCTGAATCATTTGTAAATTACATGAGAGATGAAATTATCGGTTTGTACCAAGCACCAACATTAGATGTAGTGGGTATATTACCTGTATTATTAAAGAACGGTGCACCCGTGGATATTAGCACTTTAAAAGCAGCCCAAAATATATTCGGCGAAAAAAATATGTTTAAAAACACTATTAGAACCATGGAACGATTGAAACGTTATGATATTACAGGTATCACTTTAGAAGACATGCATGACAAACGCGTAAATGAAAAATATAAAGAGGTTACTGATGAACTGATTAGTAGAATAGAGGAGCGAGAAAGATATGAACAACAGGGATAGTCTTCTTCGAGTAAACAAAGGTAATTCACTTGACCGAGGAAAAAACATCAGACCCAATGAAACTTTTACTCAAGATGATTTAAAAAAAGAAAGTAAGAAAGAGAAGATTACAAAAACAGAATTTGTTACCTACTATGCAAATATCAGAATAAACAATCATATCCGAAATCAACTTCAATCTCTTTCATTGATGGGATTAGCAAAAAGTCAAAAAGGTGCTTTAGAATTATTAATTAACGAGTACGTAAACGGTATGCCTGAAGAATTACGCCGCGAATATGAATTAAACTATAAAACTCTAGAGGACCGTGACGTTAAGTTAAAAGCTAATAAATGAAAAGCACATTTGAGTATCTTTATACTTTTCTATGCTTTTTTACAGATGAATTAAAGGGGAAAATCCAATGTCAAATGAAGTAGAACCAAAAGTAATAGATAGAGTCAAAGAAATTGTATTAGGATTTGGTGACAAATATTTTGATCATGAAGGTAATTTGAAACGTCACTCATTAGTAAATGCTTTGAGAAGCTACGATATGGACTTGATGAGTGCTTTAATCAGTGATGAATTCGTTTCCACTCACTACACAATGAATATTGCTGATAAAACTATTTTCCTTAAAGATAAATTCGAAGAAATGCTTCAATATCAATCAGTATGGATGGGGAGTTACACCCAATTTGAAAATAGAATTGGGATAACCGCGGGGGGTAGATTCATTAATGATAGTGAAGATGTAACGTTAGCTTTCCCATACAAGGATTCTGTGTTGAAAGCTGGGATGACAAAGGAAGATTTCGATAAGGATGATTTATCTGCAGATGAACCTTTCCTTAACGAAACTATTGCTAAAGCAGAGATTGATACGTTGCTAGATGAGAAAATATTACATCATGTAAAAAAATACACTGTTAATGGCGAAGAGGAAGTTTTTAACTTTACAGATGAAGATAACTTGGTTATTAAAGGGAATAATCTTATTGCTTTGCATTCAATTAAGGAAAGATACGAAGGTAAAGTCAAGTGTATCTTTATAGATCCCCCCTATTACTTTAAAAAAACGAAGGAAGTAGATGCATTTAAATACAATTCAAATTTCAAGCTATCAACATGGTTAGTATTTATGAAAGACAGGCTGAAAATAGCTAAAGAACTACTTCAAGAGGGTGGGACCATTTGGATTAGCGTAGGAGAAGATGGCATGCATTACCTAAAGGTTCTTGCTGATGATATTTTCGGTAAAGACCATTTCATTGGAACTATCCCAAGAAGAACAAGGAATAGTAAGTCTGACGTGCCCTTCAATTTTTCGCAAGATTTTGATTGGATTCTTACTTATACAAACGTATCTGATATTAACAAAGTTGTAGGTAGAACAGTTGAAAGAAAGTATTATACTACTGAAGATTTACCGGGAAGACCTTGGAGAATTGCTGATTTAACCAAGCAAACAACTGCCAAAGAACGCCCTAATTCTTATTTTACTATTGTAGATCCAAACACTGGTAAAGAATATCCTGCAAGCGAAAAGAGAACATGGTGTATAACATCAGATACCTTTGATTATTACTATGAGAATAAAGCCATTGTTTTTCCTGATGATTACGATTTTCTGAATATACAAAAACCTTATATGCGAAAATTTAAAGATGAGGATGATAATACTGGAAAATTAAGTTCAGTGATTTCCGACTTACAAATAACAGACTTTTTAACAGCACTATTGATGAATTCCAAGAACAAGGATGGAAATATTGAAATAGATGAGTTAATGGGTAGAGAATCATTTGGGTATGCAAAACCTGAGAATATGATAAAGGCTATACTCGATGTTGCAACAACCGAAAATGATTTAGTACTAGATTTCTTTATGGGTTCGGGAACTACGCAAGCTGTTTCTATGAAAATGAATCGACGTTTTATTGGGATTGAACAAATGGACTACATTGATACGGTATCTGTCAATCGACTGAATCAAGTTATTAAAGGTGAACAGGGGGGGATTTCAAAAGATGTTGAATGGCAAGGCGGGAGTAGCTTTATCTATGTCGAATTAATGGAAAAAAATCGTGGGTACATTGATTCTGTGTTAAGAGCGAAAGACGAAAATGAATTACGTTCTGTTTATAAACGGATGTCCGATGAAGAAAATGGCGCGGATTTAGATTTTCGGGTTGATTTACAAAAATACGTGGATACTGAGTTTTGGTTACGACCAATAGATGAGCAAAAGCAATTATTAGTAAAAATTATTGACAAGAACCAACTTTATTTTGATTATTCTGAAATTGACGACAATAATGTTTCTTGTTTGTTAACTAATGCAGAAATTTCATTTAACAAAAGTTTTTATGAGAAAGGTGAAGAGTAATGGCGAAAAAACCAAAAGAAAAAAAGAAATTACCATTACCTTTCTTAGAAGAATTAAAAGCAACAGATACTGAATTGTTATCGGAACATTTAGGTTATGAAGTACCTAGCTATATAAACGAAAATTTAAGTCATACATTGCGAGATTATCAAGAGGCTGCCATTAGGTTCTTTCATTATTCCCAAAATTTAGAAGGTCATCGTGAGAAGCCTAACCACTTGCTATTCAATATGGCTACAGGATCTGGAAAAACTGATTTGATGGCTGCTTTAATCTTATATTTATACCAAGAAAAAGCGGTTCAAAATTTCCTTTTTGTTGTGAATACAAAAGGGGTAGTTTCTAAGACAATAGAAAACTTAACTAATTCAAAATCAAGTAAGTACCTTTTTTCAAAAAATATTGAAATCGAAAGCAAGCGGATAAATATTGAAAGAGTTTCTCGTTTCCCAAGTATCCCATCAAAAAATACAATTTATATTAAGTTAGATACTATTCAAACTATTAGCTCCGATTTATTTAGTGTAAAAGAAAACACCATGCCTGCACAAGATTATTCACGAAATAGAACGGTTATTTTAGGGGACGAAGCCCATCATTATTCAGCAAGTACAAAAAAGCAAAAAGACGCTGAGAGAAGCTGGGAAAGCGCAATCAATATTATATTAAATGCCCATAAAGAAAATTTATTGCTAGAGTTCACTGCTACAGCAAATTTAGAAGATGCTAACACATACGCTAAGTATAAAGATAAGGTAGCTTACAGTTATACATTGGAAAAGTTTATTGCTGATGGATTTTCTAAAAATGTACTCCGTATTACTAGTCGTTATGATGAAGTTCGTAAAGATGACGACAAAATTTTAAACGCGGTATTATTAAGTCAATATCGGAAGTATATTGGTATGAAATACGATCCTGAGTTTAAACCTGTCATGATGTTCAAAAGTAAAGGTATAGAGGAATCAAAGAAAGCAACTAAACGTTTTATTGAATTAATTCAAGCTTTGACTGTTGAAGAACTGGATAAGTTTATAAAACGTCAAAAGCAATCTAGTGAAAGTGAAAATACCTCGCTATCTTTGGCTTATTCTTATTATTCCGAACAGAATCTAGCGAAAATTTTAACAGAGCTGAAGCATGACTTTGATGCAAGAAATATAATTAATGTTAATGACTCTGAACGGACTGGATTAATGGAAATTGGAAATTATAGGATGCTAAATACATTAGAGGATCCGGATAATCCTATTCGTGCTATTTTTGCGGTAGCCAAATTAACTGAAGGTTGGGATGTACTAAATCTTTATGATATTGTACGTTTATCCGAAAACGCAAAAGGCGACAAAAAATCTACCGTTTCCGAAGCCCAGTTAATTGGTAGAGGTGCGCGCTATAATCCTTTTAAAATAGATGGTACAAGTTCCTATATTCGAAGGTTTGATGGAGAGCCTGGTGAAAATACTTTGTTAGAATCCTTGCATTATCACACTTTGAATGAGTCACAATATCTTCAAAATTTATTGGAATCATTGGAAGAAATGGGTTTGCCTACTGCGGATGATAAGAAGTCTGTTATTGTTGAGGCACGCGTCAAGACTTCATTTACTAGAACAAACATCTACAAAACCGGGAAACTTTACTACAATAAAGTTGAGGAAGTTCCTTTGGATTACTATGATTCTTTGGCAAAATATGGCGTTTCAGAAACACCGCCTATATATACTTTTTCAGACAGTGTACTTGAAGCAAAATATGATGCTGAAGTACCTTCGGATCTTAGCTTGCAAGAAGTATCTTTAGGTGTCATTGAGCCTAGTATTTGGAAAAAAGCTATGCAACGTAACTCCTTCTATAAGTTTAGTAATTTGATAAAGTATTTACCTTTACTGGAATCAAAAATGGACTTTTTGGGCATAGATTGGCTTAATGCTGAAGGTAAGTTTTTTTATTTAAAGGTTTCAAGTGACTTGAATCTTGATAGTTTTTCTTCGTCTGAATTGGCAATGTTTAAGTTGTCATTCATTGACCGTTATCTAAGAGATGTCGCAGCAACAATTAAAGCTAATTTCCAAAAAGAACGTGGGACAAACGTCTTTAAGCCGGAACTTATTCGTGATGTTGTAAAGAATTACCGAAAGAAAATTTCAAAACTTGATGGTAGTATGGATCAGATTGTGCAAGCAATTGATTATAGTAAGTCGGGTCAAGAATGGTTTGTATATGATAATGCTATCGTGAATAGGTTAGAGCAATCGTTAATTAATAGGATTGGTGAATTTATCCTCAAATTAAAGGAAAAAGGCTACGATGATACGTATTTGATTCGATTGGATGAAAATCCTATTCCAATAATTGAAGGTGAAAAAAAAGCTAACCCAATTAAGTTGCACCAGTTTAAAGAAAAGCCTGGGGATAGGGTTGTTTATGGAGGATTTCAACCTGATTTTATTCTTTTTGTAGGTAGTTCAGATTTCACATATAATTTCTATATTGAACCTAAAGGTGGCTCTGATATGCGTATGGTGGCTGAACAATGGAAAGAAGATTTATTACTGTCTTTAAACGATGCGGAATCAGAAATTGAATTTGAAGACGAAGTAGAAAATGTAAGGCTTTTAGGTGTGAAATTCTATACTGTAAATGATGGCAGGAACACTTTGGAGCAGCTATCAAAACTAATTAATGAGTAAGGACAATGCAATTTAAGACCTTAAACTGGCAAATACAACACCTTATATAATAAAAAGAAGCTAACTGGGTATTGTCCAATTAGCTTCTTTATGTCATTTCGAATTTTGAAAACCCTCACATTATTTTATATACTCTAATAAACTATTCATACTTCTCAACTCTGATAACTTTTTAACTGGGGATTCTCTGTTCTCAGTTGTATACGAATGAAAGGAGGAAAAATCCTTTTCGCCAGCCCAAGCAATTATTGCTGCATTCCCAGCGTTGGGTACTACCTGTCGAGGGTTCCCGTGAAGATTTAACCAAAAATAAGTTTGGATATTAACTTCTCTTATCTCATGCAAAGTTGTTGCTAAAGTAAAACTTGATATTATTTCGTCTATATCCTTAAAAGCAGATAACGAAGATTTTATAGAACATCTGATATCTTCATCTGAGTGATTTTTCAATATAAGATCATGCCCTAAGTCAGGTGTTGTAGAAGTTTTATCTACGGCAGATGCTACATATTTCCCATTTTCACGTAGCCAATTGATAACCATTTTTTCTGCTATTTCACCTTGGAGAACATTTATAAATCTTTCCAGATAATCCCGGGCATGCAAGTCCGCTCGATCAACAATATGCGAAGAAATGTGCTTAGCAATATCCACACATTCCTTAATCTCCGTTTCAGTTAAATTTACAGGTATTACATTATCTCTAGTTACTGCCATCTTAACTCACCCGACCTTATTTATAATTTAAAATAAGCAAAAATAATTTTACAGATATTTTATATAAATAATACATTTTCTATAACTAATATTAAACTAATAAAAAAA
>NZ_FONM01000038.1 GCF_900112935.1 Trichococcus pasteurii | reverse complement strand
GCGGCCTACAAAGAAACAGTCCTGCCTGGCGCAGTCCGCAACCGCATGTCCATCGAAATGGGCGCGACCTTCGGTTGGGAACGTTATGTCGGCCTTGATGGCCTAGCTTACGGCATCGACACTTACGGTGCAAGCGGCAACGGCAACGTGGTAATGGCGGAATATGGCTTCACTACTGAAAAAGTGGTTGCAGCTTATCAAGCAAAATTCGCAAAATAGACTTCATTCAAACAAATCAAAAAGCTGCGATCCGCTCCGAGAGGAGTGGGTCGCAGCTTTTTTCTCATTTTTCAGGAATAGTAGGCTTTGAAGTTGATGTCCTGATCATGGTTTCCGAATTTTTTGCCGAATAAGGTCACGCCTCCGACATTTTCCGCATCGGGCTTCACTTCGATGCGGATGTCCCATGTTTCGGCCGTCTTATTCAGGTCAGCGATGCTGACTTCGGAAAGGGGGTCTCCGTCCATGTAAGTACCGTGATGGGTTATCCTTAGTGTTTTCAACAGACCGTATTGGTTCAAATTCGACGGCCACCAAGCTGGATTCAGCTTCCCGCGCGTGTCCGCGAAGTCGCCCGGGCTCGTCCAAGTACCCAACTCTGTGCCGTTCAGGGTGAAGGTGATGTCGGATGGCCAAACATCGTTCGAAAAAGGAAATTCTGAACTGATTTCCATGCTGATGTCGATTTGTTCCAGCGTGTCATCAGGTGTCAGGAAATTTGGGGTTTTGTATTCCACATAGCCTGCAGTGAACCAAAGGATGCTGGCGTCCATCCGTCCTGAGTCCATGAAGTATTTCGGTTCATCCACATTTCCGATGAAATCTTTGGAATCAGCCAACCCGCAGGTCGGAGTGACGTGATAATCCGTGTAGTGTCCGATCGGGATGGCGGTATCGAAGGTTTCAAAGGAATGGTAAATTTTTTTCGGAAAATTGATGTCGATATGATCGACTTTCAGGATGGATACCTTTTGGAGACCGGATATGCCGGGGATCCTTTCCGTTTTGATGATACCTACGGCTTCAAGTTTTTTGATGTGCTTTGAAATGATGGCGCTACTTAGATTCAGTTCAAGCGCGAGATCTTTCACATTCATTTTTTGTTTGGATAATAATTGGATGATCTTTAAGCGTATCTCGCTGGCCAATGCCTCGTATACAGCCAAAGATGATTCGGATATGTCCAATTGCATAAGCTCACCTCATTTTTCATTTTAGTTAATGATATTGTTCATCACTGTATGTGATAAATATAAAAGTTTATCACTTGTCTGTCAATAGGTTGGGTTAGATTACTCTATGAGTTAACTAAAAAAAGATATATTTCCCATAGGTTTATGGAAATGCTGATTGAAAAGAGCGTAATGGCAGCGCTTATGAACATGATTAACTAAAATGTTTACTAAGTTTGGGATATTTTTGCAAAAACAACACAAATAATGTTGACAACGGTTGCACGGTTCGATATTATTACCTCATAAGTTAATTTTGTTCATCTTAGTAAACTGAAAAGTTAACTAAGTTGGTAAGGAGGACAAATGGAAGCGAAATTATCGGTCAACAGGCAGAATGCCATCAGCAGGATAGATAAGCGTTTGTATGGTTCGTTCATAGAACATTTGGGGAGGGCTGTCTATGACGGCATTTACGAACCGGAACACAAAAATTCTGATGCAGATGGCTTTCGGAAAGATGTCAAAGAGGTAGTGGCGGAACTAAATGTGCCACTTATCCGTTATCCTGGAGGGAATTTTGTTTCAGGGTATAAGTGGGAGGATGGAATCGGGCCAAAAGAGAAACGCCCAAGGAAATTGGATTTGGCGTGGCGATCTATGGAGACGAATCAGGTAGGTATACACGAATTCGCCAAATGGGCAAAAGAAGTCAATGCAGAAGTGAACATGGCAGTCAATCTAGGCACGCGCGGTATCCAAGAAGCTGTGGAATGCTTGGAATACTGCAACTTTGAAGGGGGAACCCACTGGAGCGACCTGCGCAAGCAGAACGGATCAGTGGAACCTTTCGGCATCAAAACCTGGTCGCTCGGCAATGAAATGGATGGGCCTTGGCAGATCGGCCATAAGACTGCAGAAGAATACGGACGCTTGGCGGCAGAGACCGCTAAGGCGATGAAACTGGTCGATGGCAGCATTGAATTGGTCGTTTGCGGGAGTTCGACAAGCAAAATGCCGACTTTCGGTGACTGGGAACGGATCGTTTTGGAGCATACCTATGATTATGTCGACTATCTTTCGTTGCATTGCTATTATGGGAATAAGGAAAATGACATAGGCAATTATCTGGCACAATCTTTGGACATGGACCGCTTCATCAAGACAGTCGTTTCCATCTGTGATTTCGTGAAGGTCAAAAAAGGCAGCGATAAACAGATCAATCTGTCGTTCGACGAGTGGAACGTATGGTATCACTCAAATGATCAGGATAAGGAATTGGAACCATGGCAAGTCGCCCCACCTTTGTTGGAGGATATCTATAATTTCGAGGATGCTTTGATGGTAGGGTGCTTGTTGATCACGCTGTTGAAAAATGCTGACCGCGTCAAGATTGCCTGCCTGGCCCAATTGGTGAATGTCATTGCTCCGATCATGACGGAAAAGAATGGAGACACCTGGAAACAAACCATCTTCTATCCCTTTATGCAAGTATCCAATTATGGAAGAGGCGTGGTGCTGACTCCGCATGTCGAGTCGGAAACATACGGTTCGAAGGATTTTGCTGAAGTGCCTTATATCGAAACGATTGCGGTACACAACGATGAAACGGATGAACTGGTTGTCTTTGCGGTAAACCGATCGGAAGACAGAGACATCGCATTCACCTTCGAAGAAGAAGGGTTCGAGTTGGAGACTATCACCGAAGCGACCGAGTTGGCTGGATATGATAAAAAAGATACAAATGCAACCAATCATGATTTGGTCAAATTGAAAGAAAAGTCAGAGGTGGTATTGAAGGACAGTAGGTTGTCCACTGTTTTGAAACCGTTATCTTGGAATGTCATCAGAATAAAAACAAAATAAAATGGAGGCATAAAAAATGAAAAATGCACACAGAAAGTTTTTATCAGCAGCGACGTTGGCAGGCATTACCTTATTGGCAGGTTGCGGTAACGCAAATACGATCACCTTCTGGAACCCTTTGACCGGTGACGATGGTGCCTATATGGATGCGTTGGTTGCCGAGTACAATGAGACCGACCCTGAATTCCCCGTTGAGAGCGTCATCACAGCGGATATGTACACCAAGATATACACAGTCATGAACTCCGGCAAAGACATTCCGGATCTGACCTTGATTCACGCGGACCGGGTTCCCCAATTTGCAGATCTGGATATGTTGGAGCCGGTCGAAGGTTTGATGGCAACGAATACCGATCTGACAGCGGACAACTACCTTGAAGTCGCTTGGAATGCGGGCAATTACGAAGGGACGCAATACACCGTTCCGTTGGACATCCACGGGAATGCGATGTATTACAATACCGATCTGCTGGATAAATATGATGCAAATACTTTCCTTGAGGATGATGTGGTGACGATCGAAGAAATCCTGTCGTTGGACGGAAAGCTGGATGAAGGGCAGTACGCCATCAATAATGCTTTGATCGAATGGGTGGCATTGGCGAACGTCGTCAACGTAGGTGGGGATATTTCCGACGAAGCCGGCAATCCTACCATCAATACGGATGCGATGAGAACAGTGGTCGAACAGTTGAAATCGGTAGCGGATGCAGGCTTGATGTCACCTTACGGAGAAGATGGCTACGCGATGTTCCAAGCGGGAGATGTGTTGTTCTCTACTGACGGAACCTGGACATCCACGGCTCATGGTTCTGTTGAAGGCTTGAACTTCGGAGTGACCAACATTTATTCCGTGACGCCTGACAAATTCACGAACAGATCTTCTGCCCACTTATTCTCGTTGCTGAACAACGAAGACAGAACAGATGAAAAAGAACAAGGGGTTGCAGACTTCTTAAGCTGGATGCGTGAAAATTCGATCGACTGGGCAGGTGCCGGCCAAATCGTAGCGAGTAAGGAAGTATTCGAGAGCGAAGAGTATCAACAGTACCCACAATCATTCTTCACAAGCTCGGATGTCGAAAAAGAAGCTTCCTATATTTTCGATTACAAATATTACAGCTATGTCGAATCAGCTTTGGCTACCGTTTTATCAGACATGATCTACGGCAACATCACAATTGACGAAGGCCTGGAGCAAGCTCAAAAAACAGTCGAAGATCTGATTGCCGAAAATGCAAGCTGATCGTCCAACCGCAATGGAGTGATAAGGTAGTAATTCAAAAATTCATATGGCATTCTTAATCGGAATCGCTGTATGAATTTTTTTGAAAGGAAGATAATATGCAAACATCTGAAGCTGTATCCACCAAAGTCAACGCTAAAGACAACAAGAAAAAAAACTTTAAATTTTTGTATTTCATTGGTCCCCACTTGATTCTGTTCTTTGTATTCGGTAAGCGCCAAATAATCAGGTAGATTTTCGGGAGGAGTTTTTCCATTTATACTTCAGTTATCATATATAACGGAGGTACCCAAATGGAAAGACAGCCGGACATTGTTCCTATTCAGTTAGATAATCAAATTGATTTTGATCCAATACCGCACGAACGACAACTTGCTTTTGAAATAAAGGATACAGTTCGAAACCGAACGGTTTCAGTATATCAAGGCATTGAAAAATACATCCTGTACGCTTTGTTGAAGGAGCTGTGACGGATGATTGTTGATTACACCAAGGTTAAGCACATTTACCTTGTTTGCGGAAAAACTGATATGCGTAAGTCAATTGATGGC
>NZ_FONM01000040.1 GCF_900112935.1 Trichococcus pasteurii | reverse complement strand
GATTAAACGAATAATGTACGGTAGAGGAAGTCTCGAACTATTACGGGCTAAATTAATGTTTAAAATTTAAGGAAACGTCTTTTTGCGGAAGAACCTTGAATATGTACCACTAGTGCATTAATTTTTACCAGTAAGTGCATAGAATTGTACCAGTAAATGCAAAGCGTTTACCACTTCAAATGTCGCAAGCGACAAATGATGACCTTAAGGTCAACAAAGAGCCACTCCATATGATTCAGGAGCGGCTCTTTGTTGATCTCTGATAAATTTCTACCTACAAAACTTAACCGACATCATTGAGTGGAGTTACTATAGCCATTTCATCATCTCGGAAATAGGGTGAGTTTTATTCCATTCAATACGTTCTTCAATAAGACTTTTGTACTTTCTGTATGCTGAAAAATCATCAAATACTTGATAGATATCTCCCTCTAAATCAGGAAACGGGAGACGTTCTTTATCCGATAATTCATTGACTGTACGTCTTAGTGCGACGACCTGTTCTTCCAATTCAGTAGAATATTCAAATAAGGCTACAACGAAGGAAATAAGTTCATCCTCCTCAAATTGCTTATCTAACATTTCATAATAATCTTCAGTTTCATCTTCATAACGCATATTCCTTAAACCTCCTCTTAGTTGAAAACTAGTTGTGGATACCATGGCGTTCACGCATAGAAACTTTTCCATCCACGAGAATTTGATAAGAATCATGGATAATCCTATCTAAAATGGCATCAGCGATTTGTGGGTTTCCTAGTTTTGCGTGCCATCCTTCTGGATGGAACTGTGAACAGAAAATGGTTGATGCTGTTTTAAGCCGGGATTCAATTATTTCCAACAGGAAGGTCGAATTCTCTAACGAAAGATCTGTTAACAGCCATTCATCGATGATGAGTAGCTGAATTTTTTTATATTTATTGATTATTTTTCTGAAGCTGCCGTCTGCTAGGTTCTTAGAGATGGTTAATTCATCTAGTAATTCAGGAAGGCGGATGTATTTCACATTGTAGTACTGTCGGCAGGCCTGTATTCCGAAGGCATTGGCGATGTATGTTTTCCCATTCCCTGAAGCACCCATCAAAATGAGGTTATGATGATCTTCCAGATAGATTCCACTGGCTAGTTTTAAGATAAGGTTTTTATCTAGATTACGGTCCGTATGGTATTCGATGTCTTCAATGCTAGCAGTAGAATTTCTAAAGTTTGCGGCTTTAATCAGCCGTTGTAGTTTGTTATTTTTTCGCCGAGAATACTCCAAGTCAACCATGAGGTTGAAACGGTCTTCAAAGCTCATTGCTTGATAATCTTTATTGGTCATCTGTTCATGATAGGATTCAAGCATTCCTGAAAGTTTTAATTCAGCTAACTTAGCTGATGTTTGCTCATTTAACATATATTATTTCCCTCCAAAATAGGACGCGCCGCGAGTGAATCCGTGCGTCTGTATACTAGTAGATTCAGCATTTGATTGGTTGGCTGCTTTCTTCTGCTTATTGTTCTTTAGAATGGTCTGGATACTTTTAACAGAAGGCGAAGAGGCTAAACTTAACGCTGTGGAACATGCCGATTCTATTTCCTCTTTTGAATATTTTTTACCAAAGCTTTTTAGAGACATGATGGACTTTAAAGCTTGCTTTTCATTTTGATAATGGTCCAAAAGGTATTGAACAACCTTGACTGTCGAAGAACCGACGGTTTCACCCCATTCTATGGACGATTCTGGGGTATGATCGACGTACATTTTGTGGTTATCTGGCATGTGGTCTCTTACGGTCGAGTGCTGTCCAAATTTCCCTTGTAGACGTTTATGTGTTGCGATTCGCATGGAATTAAAATATAGTTCAATTAGATTCTCTGTCATCCGGATATCTATATTTTGTTGAATGTATTCGTATGGGACGGAATAAAACATGCTTTCAACCGAGACGTGGTAGTTTAGTTGAACCTTTGCTTTTTTCCAGACAGACATCTTATAAGGTGCCAGTGGAAGAGGATTAAGTGCGAATTTTTCCTCTTCCTCGAAGGCACTGATTCTGGATCCTGGTTTCTTGGTGAACGGTCGTTCATTGAATTCTTGTAGCTTCTTTCTGATTTCATGATTTAAATCTTCAATTGTAAAGCAATGAGTGTTGCGTAAAGCAGCTATAATCCAGGTTGAGATGACACCAACACTGCCTTCGACACTGGCTTTATCCTTCGGTGTGGAAACTCGCGCAGGTAAAATAATGGACCCGTAATGTTCCCCGAGCTCTCGATAGGATTCATTAAGGATCACATCGATACCCTCATTCTTTTTGACACCCGTTTTTAAATTATCCGGGACAATTATATCGGTTGAACCACCAAAGTATTCAAACGCATGATTATGAGCCGCAATCCAAGCCACTGATTTCATCGTCAAGAATGCTTCCGCATAAGCCAATTGGCTGCACGGCAAAGCCGCCACAAAGACATAAGCTTTTATTTTTTCTCCAGTATCTCGATCTACGACATAAGCTGTAGACCCCGCCCAATCCACTTCCATAATTTCTCCGGGCTTCCGACGGATGCGCATGGTAGCCTTATACTTTCTCGCAAAGGCATTATAGTAATCACAAAATGAGCGATAAGCATAAGGGATTTTCCCGCTTGTCCTGCACTCTGTTTCGTATTCCTTATGAAGAAGTGCCAAGGTTACGTTTGGTTTCGCAAGTTCTTTGTGAACCTTTTCGAAATCAGGTAAATGTCTCCCTTTAGCCTCTAATTGCTTTTCCGGAAACAAGAATTCCCCTAACCACTGATCGGTCATCTCTTCTGATAGTGGCACTACTATCCCTTTTTCCTCAGCCTTCCTGATAACCTCTGTAACTTTTTGACGAGAGTTTCCGATTGCTGCAGCTATACTGCGAATACTGATTCTCTCACCATGCATTTCCAGTATCCTTCGATAATGAAACATAATAAAAATACCTCCTGTAAAGTAAATGTCACACCCTGAGGTGTGCACCTACATTATACAAGAGGTATTTGTGGTAAACTGCTTCGCATTTAGTGGTACATTTCTTTGCCGAGCCTGGTAAAAATTATTGCAGAGGTGGTACATTTTAAAGGTTCTTCCGCAAAAAGACGTTTTTAATTGTGGAATTAATACATTGTTTTTATAATTAGATTGAATGAACAGTAGGGAGATTATTGAAGAGAAG
>NZ_FONM01000044.1 GCF_900112935.1 Trichococcus pasteurii | reverse complement strand
TGTCAGCGTCAAGTAGAATTGAACAGTTAACGCCAATTAATTTTGAACACTTTCGCTCACAAACATGCTCTGGCGATGCTTCATACGGTAGCTGGCTTCATTCATGTGAACGACCTCCGCTCGATGCAGAATACGGTCTAGGATAGCCATTGCGACGCCCTCATCGCCCAATAATTCTCCCCATTGGTCGGGGCTCTTATTGGAGGTCAAGATGATTGAACTCCGTTCATATAGATGATTGATCAAATGAAAAAACAGGGTAGCTTCCCTTTGATCCATTGCCATATACATCAAATCATCAATGATCACTAAATCAGACGCTCGGATCCGATTGAGCTGGACCTGCGCTTTTCGCGTGAATTCTTCAGTTTTCAGAAGGGAGAGTAGTTCTCCCATTGTCACGAACGTCACCTGAAACCCCTTCTGGATGGCCTCCATGCCTAAGGCAATGGATAAGTGCGTTTTCCCCACACCGCTCGGACCCAAAAAGATGAGATTATACTGCTGCTCAAGCCAAGTAAGCTCTTGGAGCTGGGTAAGCTGCCGTTTGCTCAGAGAAGTCTGATCTGATAAGTCGAATTCCGTCAGTGTTTTGTGGTACGGGAACTTAGCCCATTTCAATCGTTTCTGAACACTTTTTTCCTCGCGCTTCCTTAATTCGAAGCACACAATCTCCTGCACCAGTTCCCGGTAGGTCCAGGAGGCCTGTTCGGCTTTACGGAAAAGCTCAGGCAACTCGCTCGCAGTTTCCACCAAGCGCAGCTGTCTGAACTGGCTTTGCAGCGCGTCTATGCTATCATTCATGAGGCGGCACCTCCCAGAATTTCCGTATAGGTACTCATCGGATGCGTCTCCACGTTGATATCAGCGCAATCCGATCGGACTGCTTGTACGGGTGGAACAGGCGGAGTCTCTTTCCGAGGGGCAGCCAAGTATTTAGCCACATCCGTAAAGTCATTCGCACTCATCAGATGTTCAGACATACACTTCTGTAGGGCCTCATCAATGACAGTGGGGTATTCGAGGGCCGCTTTCTGTAGAACGGCCAGTTGGTCTCTTTTATAGCGCGGATACTTCTCCATCAAGATATCAATGTATCGTGAGGCAAGCTCCAAATCTTTGAACTGCTGCGCAACGGTTTCCTTATAGCTTTGAATGCCCTTCGAACGATCGCGCCCATGGTTTTTATTTTTGATCAGTTTGCCAGTTGAAGTTTCCAGAGGATGGTTCGCCAGAATTTCCCCATCGGGCTGTTTTCTGATAATAAGCCGTTTTTGATCGTTCGTATCTTCCTTGATTTCAATAGCCACTGTATTCAGGCCTTTCGGTCTGTAAGTGCCTAGTGGTACGGAATAACGGTTTGATTTATAAAAAACCGTATTGTCCTTGTTTACCGTTCTTGTTATACTTGAACCGGTGATACTCTCGGTTGAGAGTAGTTTAGAGACTGGTTTTAAGTGTTGCTTTTCGAGGAGAAACACTTCTACCGGTCTCTTTTTTGTTGTTCCATGAACCCTTCGGTTGCCCGTTCTTTCCAACCAGGCTAAACAGCGCTCATTCCAGTTCTCGATTGTCGTATAAATCCGGCTATCGGCGAAATTTCGTTTCACATACTTTACCGTACTCTCCACTTTTCCTTTGGATTCGGGGTCGGCTTTGCGGCATAAATGGACTCTGAACTTCCGTTGCTGTTTGTACGCTTGAAATTCAGCGGTCAGGATCATGTCTCCAGCGTGCTCACTCACAGTGATTAGGTGGTCCTGATCATAAACGATTTCTTCCGGCATGCCACCAAAGAATTCGAAGGCATTCTCATGGCTTCGAATGGCATCACGAGTCGTAAAGGGGCGGTTTTGCCATTCCACATAGCGGTAGCGTGAATGGGAAAGTAAGAAACAAATGCAGTATAATTTGATTTCTCTTTGATCCTGCGTCTTTTGACGCGTTTCGCCCCAATCGACTTGTACCTGTTTTCCCATCGGTTGTTCTTCGACCGCCTCGTATTGCCTCACAACTTTAGTTTTAGCTATCTGATATTCTTCGCGTATTTGATTCACATATAACCGCATCGTACTTTCACCAACGGTGAAGTCGGGGAATTTCTCAAGCAGCCAATCCTGTATCTGAGACGCATTCAGATGCGGATACTCTTGAAGCCAAGCAACAATCCAATCCTTGTATGGGTCCAATTTCTTCTTCCTCGAACCTAATGAATTGACCCATTCGAAAGCTTCTTCCGGTGTCTTCTCCATGTAGTTATAAACCGTTGTGCGGGATACCTTCAACTGCTTTGCGATTTGTTGGATGGAAAAGTCCCGCTCTTTCATCTGTTGAATTTCCAAATATAACATTAACTTCTTCTTCACCTTTCGTCCTCCAAT